>NZ_AEUV02000002.1:0-1208925 GCF_000187975.2 Streptococcus criceti HS-6 | reverse complement strand
TAGATAGTCTCGGCCAACGGCTTTAGGAGTAAAAATACCAACCTCAGTGACATCAAAGGTCTTACCATTGGACATGAGCTGAATCCTGTCTCCCGGTTTGACCAGACCATTGACAATCCGAACTTGGAGGATAACCCCGCGATAGGCATCATAAACCGAGTCAAAAATCAGAGCCTGCAGGGGGGCTTCCACATCTCCAGTTGGAGCTGGAACCTTCTCAACGATTTGCTCAAGGATTTCTTCGATTCCGATACCAGCCTTGGCTGAAGCCAAAACAGCCTCACTGGCATCCAGACCGATGACATCTTCGATTTCCTGACGAACCCGCTCTGGATCAGCGGCTGGCAAATCGATTTTATTGATAACGGGCAGAATTTCCAGATCGTTATCTAAAGCCAGATAGACATTGGCCAAGGTTTGAGCTTCGATACCTTGGGCAGCATCCACCACCAATATTGCTCCTTCGCAAGCCGCAAGCGAACGCGACACTTCATAAGTGAAATCGACATGTCCTGGTGTGTCAATCAGGTGGAAAATATAGGTTTCGCCATCCTTGTCGGTATAGTTAAGCTGAACAGCATTGAGCTTGATCGTAATACCACGCTCCCGCTCTAAGTCCATGCTGTCAAGCAGCTGGGCCTGCATTTCACGGTCGGAAACTGTCTCAGTTTTCTCCAAAATTCGGTCAGCCAGAGTTGATTTCCCGTGGTCAATATGGGCAATGATAGAGAAATTTCGAATTTTCTCCTGCCGTTTTTTAAGTTCTTGAATATCCATGATTCGTCCTTATCAGTGAAAATTAATCACTCTATTATACCAAAAAAGGGAGTGGGAAAGAAGTCGCAAATTGATGAATTAGCACAACGTTCCTCCCTCTCTCAGTTAGTAAGATGGCTTGCTGTCACTTCCTAAAAGGAAAGTCAACAGAGCCGACACTTTGTCGCAGCTTAAATGCTCGACATTGAAACAACAATCCTTTCATCACAAGCCAATCACTGCGTTAAGAAATAACAACGACAAAACCCTATGATACTACTTTTTAGGTCTGTCAATTAAAAAAGATGGGCATCATGACCCCACCTCTAAAGCTAAATTTCTTCAGTTATTCGTCAAACCAGATAGCAATTTCCCTTTGGGCAGACGCTAAAGAATCGGAACCGTGAGCGATGTTCTTGATGGCCTCACCGGGAAATGATCCTAAAGCATAGTCACCGCGAATGGTGCCGGGCAGAGCCTTGCTAGGATCTGTAGCTCCCAGCATATCCCGCCAAGCTTGAACCGCTCCAACGCCTGTAAAAGTCCCGACAATAACAGGACCGCTAGTCATAAAGTCGGTAATTGCTGGGAAAAAGGGCTTGTCAACTAGGTCAGCATAATGCTCTTCCAAAAGCGACCGATCAATCTGGCGCATTTCCATGCGGTTAATTTTTAGTCCCCTCACTTCTGCCCGCTGCAAGACTTGGCCCACCAGCCCGCGCTCTAGGCAATCCGGCTTTAAGATAAAAAAAGTTTCTTCCATGATAAACTCCTCGAATGAATAGCAAAAATTTTAAAATATAGTTTTATTATAGCAGGATTTTCAGAAAATTCCATGGAATCATTTGCAGAAAGAAGTATGGTAACTGCCAAGCTGTTGACATAAGGCACTCCATCTGCACGTCTGATTATTTAGAGACCACTCCATTCTCCTGCTCCTTGCGATAGGCCTGCAGGCTTCCTTTGCTTAGCCAAAAACAGCCTAACATGACGATTTCATAAAGAACAAAAAAAAGAATAAAACAATGCAGAAAATAATCCTCAGGCAGAACCCAAATGATGGGATCAGTATAGGGATTAAAAAGCCAATTAGTTGCACCGGGAAAAAGCAAATGATGAAAAAGCGTGAAAAATTGATCAAAACCGATGAAAAAAGCTAAAATCCCCAGTAAGACTGGCAGAGTAGCTAGGCCTGAAAAGACTCTGCTGGAGAGCCAGAAAGACTTGATCCGCAACTGTCTCCTGAAATAAAGCCAAGAGGGGACTAACCCCAGCAAGAAAATAGCCTGATCTAAATGAAAGAGGTGCTTAACATCTCGAAAATGAGCCAACCCGTCTGCTGATGATGGAAAGTTGCTCATCTTGAGCTTGGTCACCCAGGGCAGGGTCAGATACCCCATAAGCTGATGGAAATTATGGAGTAGCTGCTGGCTGGACAGTCCTCTGAGGCTGGCCAAGTTCAGCCAATGATTTTCCAAAGGATAGATGGCCCAAGCCAAATAAATAGTCAACAAAATGGCTAAGCTTAAAAGCCAGAGGGCAAAGCCAACCAATTTTAGTTTATCTTTCATTTAGAGCTCCCAGTCGTCCAAGCTGTCCACGACATGGCTAGGTTTAATAGGCAGGCCCGACACTTCCTCCGGCTTAGTGAAACCAGTTAGAACCAACAGAGTATCAACATCGTTTTTGATACCGGCCATAATATCGGTCATATAGTTATCACCAACCATCAGAGCTTGTGAGCGTTCCAGACCCAATCGCTCCAGAGCCTTATTAATAATGACAGCTTCTGGTTTGCCGATAATAACCGGTTTGACTCGGGTAGCTACCTCCAAAAGCTTTTGAATAGCGCCAGCTCCTGGTTCTTGGCCGCGCTCGGTTGGAATATTGAGATCAGGATTGGTCCCGATAAAGAGAGCCCCCTTTTGAATGGCCAGAGTGGCCGTCACCAACATTTCATAGGTCAACCCACGGTCAAGACCGACCACAACGTAGGCAGGATTATCCTTATCCTCGATATAGCCAGCCTCAGCAATGGCTGACTTGAGGCCGACTTCGCCGATAACATAGGCGGTCTTGCCCCGCTTCATATCATTCATGTAATCGACAGTTGCCAAAGTCGCTGTGTAGATAGTCTCCAGCGGCGTTTCCACATTAAAATGCTTAGCCAACATTTCTTGCACCATCTGCGGGGTCCGCATAGTGTTGTTGGTCACCAAGGTATAGGGGATCTTTTGCTCCTGCAGGCGTTTGATAAAGCGCTCACCTGCTGGAATCCGCTCCTTCCCTCGGTAAATGGTTCCGTCTAAATCAATTAAATAACCTTTGTAAGTCATATTTACTCCTATATGCTGATTTCTTTAAAAATAAGGGAGTGGGATCAACCCAAAAATTGAAAATTCTGGTTCTCACCACTTCTTAATTTCTAGGCGATGGCCTGAAACGGTCTCTTCCCAGACCGTTTCACTCCCAACACTGCGCCTAGAATTGATTCTAAAACAGGACTCTGGACGAGTTTTTACCCAGCCTCAGTCTGCTGTCTAAAAGCAAAGCAGCCACTGTTTACTAGAGTTACTATCTTAAGAAAGGACTGAGTCAAAAAATATTCGGCAGCGGCTTAAGCCTCGTTGCGTTCCCGCCACTCAATCTGAGCTTGGGCATGAAGACCCTGATCAGTTTTAATTTCGTGCTGGCTGATCAAGCCATCCTGTTTAATCCGAGTAATAATATCCTTCCCGTAGTGAATTTCCTTGAGGTACTTAAGATGAACTTTCTTGGGCACATGGGTCTTGAGAAAATCAATATCCATCGCCTCATACATCCATTCCAGATATTTGCTGTTGTTGACATGGCCATTCATATCCAAATCCAAATACCGCACATGAAAGAGGGATTCTTCCGCTTCTTTCAGGGGTTTATATTTTGGACCTCGAATCACTTTTTTAATTTTTTCAGAACCATAAGGGGCTACAATTTCATCCTTGACTGTCACAACCTTTCGGGTATCGTAATCCATAAGGACGAAGGTGGAGAAAATCTCAATAATCTGCTGACCATCTTCGCCGTAAATATAGAACTTCCGATAACAAAAAAGTTTGTTGTAGGCAATTGCCTCGGTCTCTACTACAATATTTTCCGCATAGCGAGGCAGGCGCTGGATATCCAGCTCATAGTCAGTAATGACCCAAACCAAATTAAAATTGTCCAAAAGCCAGTCATCAGTATTGCCCAAACTTTCTGACTGCAAGCCCGATACCTGAAGGGCAAAGGACAGCAGATGAGGCACTTTAATCTGATGATTGATATCACTCTCGTAAAATGGAACCTGATAAGCCACCTGAAATTTTTTTCCCATGATTTCTCCTTTTAAATCGGGACACGTCCTGCCCTCACTACTTTTCAATCACTACTTTGACGCAGTTGGTTGGGAGTAAGACTTGTTGACTATACCAACTTCGTCTTATCCCTGCATAGGTCATGAGGCGTTTCATCACCAATGAACCACTGCTGGTTGGATGCCCTATCCTGACAAGCAAGCCATAGGTCAAACAGTCTCCCAGACTATTTGAGAAAACCAGTAGCAACTATGCGAAGTTGAGTCTCCAGAATCGATAGCTTTGCCATACTGATCTTGGACGCACTCCCTAATCAAGTATAAATTTCTCAGCCACGGTGTCACCCAAGAAAAGGCCCCGCTTGGTCATACGCAGCTGATTACCTGTGACTTGAAGCAAACCGTCCGTCAGCAAATCGGCCACAATCCGACCATACCGCTGCTGGAAGTCCTCCTGAAATTTTTCCTCAAAGCGGCTGATAGAGATACCCGCTTTCTTTCGCAGTCCAAGGAAGATTTCTTCTTCCATCTGCTCGGTCTTAGTCAATTCTTCTTCATGCAAACGGGCCTGACCTTCCTCTGAAATAGCTTTTAGGTAGTGCTGGATTGGGCCACGGTTGCGGTAGCGAACGCCGTCCAAATAACCCGAAGCTCCCGCTCCGACTCCGTAATACTCAGCATTATCCCAGTAAACCAGATTGTGCCGGCTCTCATAGCCCGGCTTGGTGAAATTGGAAATCTCGTAATGCTCAAACCCATGCTTTTCCAGCTCATCAATAATATAGGTAAACATATCGCTCTCAACATCCTCATTAGGCAAATGAAGTCGACCCCGTCGCATTTTGTTCATAAAGACCGTATGATTCTCCAAAATCAGACTGTAGAGACTGAGATGGGGAATATTCAGAGATAAAGCCTTTTTAACATTGATTTTAACCTGATCCATAGTCTGATCGGGCAGAGCATAAATCAGGTCGATAGAAATATTATCAAAACCTGCTGCTTTGAGGGCTGAAACCGACTCATAGATCTGTGCTTCATTGTGACTGCGGCCGATTCGTTTGAGCTCCTGATCATCAAAGGTTTGCACGCCAAGTGAGACCCGATTGACCGCTGATTTTTCAAGCACAGCAATCTTATCCGCCGTCAAATCACCGGGGTTGGCCTCGATGGTGAATTCTTCCAGAAGCGATAAATCCAATTGCTCCTGCAAACCCGACAGCAGGTAATCCAACTGCGAAGCCGAAAGAGCCGTCGGAGTTCCGCCGCCAATATAGAGCGTTCGCAATGTTCTAATATCGTAGAAACGAAACTCCTCCAACAGCTTTTCCAAATAATCATCAACCGGCTGTTTCTTGATAAAGACCTTGGAAAAGTCGCAATAATAGCAAATTTGCGTGCAAAAAGGAATATGCACATAAGCTGAAGTGGGTTTAATAAACATGGCTTTATTATAGCATTTTAGAAAGAAGAAATTAAGGGAGGGGATTGAAAAAAACCTACTTATGATAAGTGAGACAAGAAAAGGCTCTAGGGTTTCTGAAGTAGGTAATGGGTAAATAGTAATTCCATATCAGATTACAAACAAGTCTAGTATTAGTATGAAGCTCTAAAAGGAAATAATAATCCTCTTTAAATGGCTAGTGACGAGTCAAAATACTAAGACTTGAACAAAGTAAAAGCCAGCGGCTTCATTCGCTGGCTAACTTTATCGGTTGTCTTCTTATTTTCTAATCTTGATTTTCTTCTGCGAGTTCATTTGGTTCAAGATGGACCGAAGGTTTCGTATGAGCCTCTGCTTGCTCAGTCTGGAGTAGATCTGGAGCTTTCAAAGCATCCGCTGAGAAATCATTGGCTTCGGTATCGTCTGTCGAAACTGGCACGGTCAAATCGACTGTAAAGCTGGGACCTTCTGCATCGAGCAGGGCTTCCGCTTGGATTTGAGCAGGCTGATAATCCTGGCTTGAAGCTGCTTCAAAAACTTGTGCTGGGTCCGTGAGGGCAGCTCCTGCTTCTTGAAGTGGTTCATCTGCGGGTGTATCTCCAGCTGAGTCATCTACTGGTACGTCCGTCGTTTCTAAGTCCCGAGTAGCTTCTGCAACCTCTTCGTAAACAGTTTCAGCAGCATTAGCTTCTGCTTCCATATTGTCTGCAGGCACTGTGCGGTCTGACTGAGCTGTTAGAGGACTGTCCTCAACTTCTGGCAGCGCTGGTTTCGGCTGCCCCAATTCACGGCGATAATCCTCTGGCATAGCTAGGTTCGCCGCCTTATATTGGGATTGGAGATCCAGAGTGATGGCTGCTCGATTGCCCAAAACATTACGGAGCTTATCGCGGAAGCTGGCATAGTTACCCAAGTCGAAGAAGAACTCAGGAGCTGAGTACCGAGGATTGTGCATCCGCTCCTTGAAACCGAGAATCAACTGACGACTTTCAAAAGCGGTCCGAATGGCCGAAAGAATTTCATTGCCTTGATTAATATCCAAATAGATATCACAGCGGCCAAAAAGCTGCCGGACAGTCAGATTAGTCACATTGGGATAGAGATGGACATTGCTGAAACGGCCCAGACTGAGAAGCTTACTGGACATTTCCGTTAGAGCAGCAATATGCAAGGTCATGTCAGGGAAATCTTCGATAATATTTTCCACATAATCCAACTGGTCAGAATTGGTCAAAATCAGCGCTTCCTTGCGCGCCTGATTATCACGCTGGAATGGATAGAGGAGACCGACATAGGTAAAGGCCTCTCTCTGCTCTGGAGTTACCATCCGCAGGATTTGCTCATAGGTTTTAAAATCCTGAACAATAATCTTAGTCTTTCGCTCTGCTGCTGGATCCAACAGTAACTGCATGTTATAAGGCAGACTATCGCCAATTGGCTCCTGCCAGAAGAGAACATCTTCTCCTTTTTGGTGCAGCTGATATTTTACCAAGAAAGGCATTCCCAGAGAATTAAAGATAATGCGATCCAAATCATAGCCGGAGGCCTGAATATAGTAAGTGACAAAATCAGCCTTGGACTTGAAGATGTAAATCTTACCCTCGTGTTCCAAAATCAAATCGCTCGTTACATAATTTTCCACCAAGACTTCCTTGCCAGACTTGTCATAATAAGACTTCTGAACAGCTTGACTCTCACGGTTATAGATGGTTTGGGCAAAGCGGTAACCGTACTTATTGTAATGGTCGGTTGAGCGAACCTTGCCTGCTTCATCTAACCAGTCAACTGATTGAACAAAGCGGTTGTGACTAGGTTTTGAAAAATGGATATTGGCCCGTTTTTTATTGAGGTCAAAAATTTCACCACTAGAATTGGTCGCCTTGATTTCCCAGAACTTGGGTACCGGGATTTCGTTGAAATGCAGAGGCTTTCCTGTCGCATTGACAAAACCAGTGAAAAAGAGGAAGGGAGAGGTCACATCATCTGGCAGAAAACCATTGTCATTGATGGCAATAGTCGTATTTTGGTAGCCTGACAGAATGAGAGAATAATGCAGGTCCCAGCTATCTTGATTATAATTTTCAAAAAGATTAATCATTGCTCAAGCTCCTTAATCAGTTGATTCCATTTTGCTTCAACCTTATCGGTTAGATAGTCCTTTGCCATATCATAAGAGACTCGATGCATGCTGTCTAAGTTGGCCAGGGTAAAGATCTGGACAATCTTCGTACTCAAGCTTTCAACGATTTCTTGATCGGTATCCAATTCAGAAATGGGAATCAGATAACCGTTTTCCTCGCCCTTGATAAAATTCTGATTACCATAACGGACATCAAACCCAATCAGAGGCATTCCTGAGCCAATGGCCTCCATGAGGGTCAGACCAAAGCCCTCACTCTTGGAAGCTGAGAGGTAAACCTCATGGTGCATATAGGTATGACTCAAATCCTGATGGCCTCGGAGTTGGATATAATCCTTAGCGCCTTTTTCATCAATAATTTGACGCAGTTTGTCTTCTTCGCTGCCAGAACCGTAGATATCAAAATTAATATCTGGCACCAACTCACGAG
Organism: Streptococcus criceti HS-6; assembly: GCF_000187975.2. Taxonomy (NCBI): domain Bacteria; kingdom Bacillati; phylum Bacillota; class Bacilli; order Lactobacillales; family Streptococcaceae; genus Streptococcus; species Streptococcus criceti. The sequence continues at coordinate 1,200,821 of NZ_AEUV02000002.1, read as the reverse complement.
CTTCGACAACGGCCTCAATCAACCAGTCCACATGCTTTTCAGTTGCCAAGCGCGAGGCCGTCATGACAGAGAAAGGAATCCGTGGGCTCTTAGGCTCTTTAATCTCATCTAAGGAACCGACCGGAATAGTCACAATCTTGGGTTCCTGATGCTTATAAACCGAGAACTGCTGGCTAAGGATTTCTCTTTGGCGGTCAGTTGCCACAATAAAGACATCAACACTGTCTGCATTGGTAAATTGGAAATCGTAGTAATTATTCCAGAGGACTGAATTAGCATTAGTCCCATTTTCACTGTAGTGCTCAGCATGGACAACCACACCTAATTTAGCAGGTTTAACATGGCGAAAGACAGCCTGACCAATACCTGTTGAACGATCCAAAAGGACCAAATCTTCTGAAGTCAGCTCTAGCCTTTCCATAAAGTAAGCAACCAATTCCTCTTTGGAGTAGAGAATCCGATTTGGAAAACGGAAGAAAGGTTGATCCCCATCGGTAATTTCATCGTAGGCAATGCTGCCATCTAAATTGTAGTAGGATCGCTTATAGAGCTTGGCTGCATTGTCTTTAGGGGCATAGTACTCGGTAAAGGAAAGATGCTTACCATTGTTATAGAAGTCCTTACGAACCAGATTCCCATTAGAAACAAATTCAATCCGATGAATAATTTCCCTGCTGTGGCGGCAATAATAGGCAGTTGCAAAATCGCGGTCGCCAAAATAGAAACGCACCAACTTGTCTTCTCGGTCAGTCTTGGTAATATCCCTTGTAAATTGGGCCTTGAGATCGGCTTCAGTCAAGGTCGTTGGAGCGGGCGTCTGGTCAGTAAAATAGGTATACATCCAGATAATCTGGTCATCACTAAAACCGACATTGCGGGCCATATCAACAATATTATCCTGACTGAAAAAGTCGGTAAAAACAAACTTGGCAGCTATCCCAAGTTTTTTAAAAACTTTAGAACGGTAGGCTTGGGCGTATTCAACACCGCTGGAAGCCCAACCAATTCCTAGATTGATATTATAAACTGTCATAGTGACCTTTCTAAATCAATAATTATCTAACTAGACTGACTAGTTGGAAAGCTGGCTGAGAGTGGGACTCAATCAGTAGAGGATGGGCAAAAAATCGTCCAGTATTCCTGTTTTGGAATAAACTCTTGGCACAGTGGTTGGCTGGTTTTCCTTTTGCCACAAGGCCAAAGCGGAAAGCCTAGCCAACTGTGCGGGGGTGGGAATACGAACCAAAATTTTCAATTTTTGGGTTCTTTCCCACTCCCTTGATTTTCCTCGCTCTCTTATTTTAAGGCTCAGGCCTCTGCCACTTTCCTGTTTTTAGGTGGCAGGCTTTGGCAGCCTATTCCCAGACTGCCAGAGTCCGCTGGAGCATTTCAATCCCACCTCCGCACAGCTGATCTTGGTTTTCTCAAACAGTCTCCCAGACTGTTTGACCCTATCACTTGCGTGGTAGTTAAACAATCCAGTGGACTGTTTAAGGGGCGCCTGAAAATGGGAGTGCATCCCAAGATAAAGGCCGCCAATCAGCAGTGGTTCATTCATTGGTGCTAAACACCCAATGAACTGTGCAGGGGTAAGACTTCTTGGCATAAGCCAACTAGTCTTACTCCCAACCACTGCGTCAATCTAGTAAATCTAGAACAATGTTAACGAGTCTGGACTTTTGTCCCAGACTCTTAATAACCAATTGAAATCAGCACTAAGAGCTTTTTTTCTGTACCCTTCATCATACCATAATTCTGGTCATTTCGCCTCCCTTTTAGAGAAAAGCTAACCGAAAAACTGGATAAAACTGAACCAACTAAAGGGCTTGGACCACTACCTCTTTGCCGCCTAAGCAGACTAAGTATTTGTCAACCTGCTGAATTCTGAAAGAATCTCTGAGAGCCTTGGCATAGAGGTCCATTTGGCCTTGATACCGATGGACGAGGTCCGTGGGGTTTTGGTAGGAATCCGTCTTGTAGTCAAAGAGGACAATGTGGTCCTCATAGCGAATAAAGCCATCAACAATTCCCCGAATAACCATCTCTTCTTGAGAATCTCTGTCTTTGTAGAGCATAGCAAAAGGAGCTTCCCGTACAACCTTATCACTCTCGGCGATGATTTCCTGACCCAGAGCTTCTTGCTGGAAGAAATGAGCAATTTTTTTCAGGTCAATTCTCTTTTTTACAGCTGGTTCAGCTTGAACTTGGGCTAGAGCAACCTGTAAATCCGTTAAGGACAAGGTCTCTTTCAGAGGGATTCGCTGCATGAGCTCATGGGTCGCTGAGCCAATAGCGGCTCCTGTAACTTGGTTCTGCTTACCAAAGCTAGGCAGATCAAATTTAGGTGTGATAGTCCGTTTTTCCATAATATCCATGCCCTCTTCATCCATCAAGGGTTGGTAAAACTTCTTAATTTGACTCGGAGTACGGACAGTCGGAAGATTGATGGCTGCTGCATACTGTTGATTGAGTTTTTCAACATTTTCCAGAGCTTCCAGAGCTTGGCTGATTGTCTCCGATTGGCGGTTATGGGTCTGATCATCTACATCCATGGGCAGATTAGGTTCTAAGCTGCCCATCTCCTCTAAGTCTTGATCAGAAATAAAAGAGAGGTCAAAACCCAAGTCATCTTCTGGGAAATTTTGTTTGAGGGCTAGGAACCAATCCTGAAAACTGGTCCACGTCTCACGCCCTGCAATACTCAAGCGCTCTTGGTCCCGATTTCCCTGATACCTGTCGGCTAACTTTTCTTGACTGCCTTTACCGACCAGATAGAGCTTGGTTTCAGCCCGAGTCATGGCCACATAGAGAAGCCGCATCTGTTCCGACAGCATAGCACGATGGAGCTGCCGCTGATTAATCTGATAAGGCAGGGTCTCCATAGCCACCTTGACGTGGTCAAATTTAGCTTCTGGAAACCGCTCAGCCAGATCAGCAACATACTGGATGCCAACACCATTGTGCCGACTGAGAATCACCCTGCTTCTTTGATCTTGCTGGTTAAAGGTCTTGTCCAAATTGAGCAGGAAGACATAAGGAAATTCCAATCCCTTACTCTTATGAGCTGTCATCAGCTGAACAGCATTCTTGGGCAGGGCCACCTCAACATCAGCCAAATCATTATCGGTTGCGATAATTTGGTCAATCATATTGATAAAGCGGGGCAGACCTTTGAAACCAGTTTTTTCAAACTGGTGAGCTCGCAGGGTTAAAGTGTAAAGATTGGCCTGTCGCTGTTGACCATTGGCCAGAGCCCCTACATAATCATAATAGAATTTGTCATTGTAAATCTTCCAGATGAGGTCGTGCAGACTATTGGTCCGAGCAAAGGTCCTCCAAGACTTCAAGACCTGATTGAAGGTCTCCACTTGCTCATAAAGTTTGGGCGTTAGCAAGTCAGGATGGTCACCTGTACGATTCAAGGATAAAAGCAGTTTATCGTAAAAATTACCCCTCTTAGCCTGAAGGGAAATCCTTGTCAGCAGATCCTCACCAAAATGAAACATAGGAGATTTGAGCAAGGCCAGTAAAGATTGATCTTGCAAAGGATTATTGATGGTCCGCAGGGTATCCAGCATAACCAGAATTTCTAGGGATTTGAGGTAGTGCCCTGTGCCTGATTCAGCCACTAGAGGCACGCCGTATTGCTCAAAGGTCGCAAGAATTTGATCATTTCTGGTTCGAGTAGGCACCAAGAGGGTAATGTCATCAAAAGGCACGCCTTCTTCCTGATGGAGGCGAATAATTTCCTTAACCACCAGCTTAACCTCGCCAACCGATAATTCAGGAAGGGTCGACTCACCACCAAGAGAACTCTCTTGCTCTTCTTTTTGGCCTTGGTCGTAGATAAACACCTGAGTACGGTTGGCTGGAGCAGGCTGGGCTTTTTGAGCATGGCCCGCCACTAAAAAGTGACTCTGATCATAGGTAATCTCGCCGACCGCTTGATCCATCAGGCGAGCAAAGACAGCATTGGTCGCTGCCAAGACTTCCAAATGACTGCGGAAATTTTCCTTGAGGATAATCAAGAGCCCCTGACTTTTACCGATCTGAAAGTCCTCAGACCTATCATAGACTTGAAACTTGGCCTGAAAAATCATAGGGTCGGCCTGACGAAAGCGATAGATAGACTGCTTAATATCACCTACCATAAAGCGGTTGTGACCATTGGAAAGCAAGTCCAGCAGCCGCTCCTGCATGTGGTTGTTATCCTGATACTCATCGACCATAACCTCATGGTACTTGTCCTGATAGAGCTGACGAATCGGCTCATCAGTCTCTAAAATCTCAATGGCTAAATGAGCAATGTCGCTGAATTCAAAGGCATTTTCCTGTTTTTTTCGCTCCAGATATTGGGCAGAGAAGTCCAGCACAAAAGCTTGCAGGACTTTTAGCAGGGGCAGGGCCTGAGGCTGATAAATCCGCAGAGCTTCAACCGTTGACAATGCCCGCTCCAAGTCCAAGATAGGAGCCAAATAGTTGGGCCGCTCCTGATTGTAGTCAGTCGCAAAAGCCTTGAGAGACTCATCCTTGCAGGAGCCGATACTCATGGTCAGCCCTCGACTTATGGATGTAATAGCCTTAACCGCCTGCAACTGTTCCTGCAGTTGGTCTAAGGGAGCTTGAAGGTTAACATTAGCCAAGGCTTCCAAAAGATTTTCGACATTGGCCAAATATTTATAAGACTTTTTAAATTGACCACGAACAGCACTCAGATGATCGCGGAAAAAGCCTTGAGCTTGGTCAAGAATCTTTCCAAAATCCTGCTCCTGCAGAAAAGGTGCCAGATAAGCATCCACCTGCTGATCAAAATCAACTTGATAAGACTTGAGGAAGGTCTCCTCCAACCAAGCCTTAGGATCTGCTGTCGATTGACTGAATGCATGGACCGCATAAACCACCTGACGAAAGCCCGTCGAATCTTTCCCCTGACCTGTAAAATTACGAACTGTTTGTTTAAAAATATGGCTATCAGGACCAGTCATATAACTGGTAAAGAGATCACCATAGACTTCATTTTTAAGAATGTCTTGTTCACTTTTGTCCTGCATAATCCGAAAATTAGGAGATACGCCCAGACTATAGCCATAGGTATTGACCAGCTTCTGGGCAAAGGCATCCATAGTTCCAATATCAGCGTTTTGAATATCTCCTAACTGAGCGGATAAATGTTGTTTGAGGGCTTGATCCTGAGTTTTAGCAATTTCCTTAATCAGTTTGTCTTCAATCCGCTCCTTAAGTTCACCAGCTGCCTTGACAGTAAATGTTGAGATGAAAAGCTGGCTGATGTTGACGCCCCGTTTGAGCATGTCAATAATTCGCTCAACCATAACGAAGGTTTTCCCTGAACCAGCCGAAGCCGAGACTAAGACGTTAGTACCATTGCTATAGATGGCTTCAATCTGTTCGGGCGTACGAGGCAAACGCTCTTCTGCTTGACTCAATGTCATCTCTTGGGCCTTAAGCTCTTCAATTTCTTGGGGACTTAAAAATCTATCTCGGACCATTAGTTGGCACCTCCTTTCTCATTAAGTTTCCGCATGCTGGCTAGATAGTCTTCCCGCTTGGCCTTGATGAGACGGCGGGCATATTTCATATGGCGGTCTGCCTCAAAACCTGTAATACTCTTAAGCTGATCTCCCTGAACTGAGCGACCGTCTTTGGTATATGGATTGATAGCAAAACGCCCTGAAAGAATAGTCTGAGCCGCCTTACGATAAAGCGCCTTAGTATAAGTCAAAAGCAAGTCCAGCTCTTCCTGACTGAATTTATTAGCCTTGCTAGTATTGTAATACCGAGCTAAATGACTAGCCTGTTGAGCATCATAGAGCCCTTGATACTTAAAGGTTTTAGCCAAAACACCGGCTGCATCATCTAAATTTTTCAGATCCTTGAACCTGATCTCAGGATCCTGCATGTGAAGATAAGTAGCGCCAAAAATGGGAGCCTGATAATCGCTCGGCATCTGCTCCTTAAGCGCCAAAATATAGGTTAAGAGCTGAGGGGTTAGACCATTATAAAAGTCAGCCAGATTAAATTTCTTGTCACCCGATTTATAGTCAACAATCCCCAAACTATCGGACGAACTTAGCTGATCCAGCCGGTCAATCTGACCGCGAATTTCTAACTGACGCTGATGTGCTGTAATCGGTAGTTGGTAATTAAAGTTAACTTCCAAGGCTTTAAGGGCTTGAGGCGTTTTTTGCCAATCTTTATCACCTAGGTAATGCTGGGCCTCAGCTCGGCCAAGAACTTGAACAGCTGAATTATCCCGCAAAATAGGAGCCGTGCTGTGAGCAATATCCAGGAGAATGTCTTGGGTCAGCCGTCCTTCTTGATCGGTCTCATAGAGAATGCGGTAAGTCTCTTCCTGACTAACCTGATTAATCACCTGATTCAAAAGGGCGTCAAAATCTTCTGAGCCCTCAGTCTGGGCCATAACCCGCTCAAAAATTTTATGCAGATAGACCCCATGGTGACGAAAATCTGGATGGATGGACTCTTCTTCTTCCAGTCGCAAAACATGATTTAAGAAATAGGCATACTGGTTATTGTAAAAGGTTGTGAGACTGGAAGCTGACAGACGCAAAGGCTGATCACTAGGATAGAGAATGTCCAGAACCTCTTGAGAAATCGGCTCTACTGTCAAATCATCCGTAATAGTTGGAATAGCAATATCCTGCTGAGCTAATTTCTGCCGCAGCCGTCGAACCATAACTGACCAAAAAGTTGCCTGATCCTTACTTAAATCTTCTGTCTGACTGAGCTGATTAGCCTCAATCACTCTGGATAGGAGAGCCTTGTAGGTTCCTAAATCGGTATCCTCTTCAAAAGAAACTGCCGACTTACTGATAAGGGGCACTCCCATATCCAACAAGTCTTGCAGATATGGTGAGAATTTATCTTCATTTTCATTAAAAATTTGCGGAGCAGACAGTACCAGTTTCTGAGTCGCTGAATTAAGCAAAGAAATCATGGCTGAATGGTTCTTTTTTATATTTTCCTGATTAGGAAGATCAAAATGGCCCTGACGCTCACTGGCAGCTAGTCGGTCATTGAGCGCCAGCCTATCCTCATCCGTAATCAAACTGCTATTCTTGTGAATTCTTGGAAAATTGCCAGCCGTCAAACCTAAGGCAAAGACATAGGGACTGGTATGAGGCTCAATCAGTTCGTAATCCTTAACAGTCACCACATCTAAGGTAGCAGGAACGGTCCGATAGCTGCTTGCCTGCATACCAGCTTGAAGGAGAGCCAGAAAATCGTCTATCTTTAGTTTCTCCTGACCAAAAATAGCAGCCATTTCAGCCAATAGATCAGTCAAGGTCTTCCAAACTTCTTCTTCCTTTTCTAGCTCTTGTTCTGATTTTCCATGCGCTAATTTGGCCATATTGGCTGGGAGATCTATAGCCTGCAAAAAAGGCAGAAATTTCTTGTTTAGGAGATTTTCCCCCAGTAAGGCTCGGCTGGAAAAGAGCTCTAGTAAGGGTTCAAGGAGAACTCGACGAGTCTGATTAAGAGCATCCAAATCATATTTATAAAGGGCTTGCCCATCGTCATCAAATCCTTGCTGGACATTAGCAGTGAAGGCTTTTTTAAATTGTGCCTGACCCTTGATATCAGCATATTTGAGATACTGATCAAACTTATCAATATCGGTATCCTTAAAATCTTTGAAGAGGCCTGATTTTAAAAGATTAAGGACATCTTCTGCCCGAAAATTATAACGTTTAATGCGTTCCAAACTTTCAATAAAATTAGCCAGAGGGTGATGACTCATAGGCTCAGCTTTGCCAAAATAGAAAGGAATGTCATACTTCTTAAAAATCTTGCCAATCTGTAGCTGGTAAGACTCGGGGTCTCCTAATAAAACAAGAATATCCTTATAGCGAACACCGTCATTGAGCAAGTGACGAATTTCTCTGGCCACCTGTTCCACTTCTTCTTTCTGACTAACCACATCCCAGATAGTCAAAGCCTGCTTATCCTGATCGGTCAGTCTAGGCAAATCAACCGAAAAATCATGGCGAGCTTCCAAATAATCAGAGAGATGGGCTAGATTATCTCCTGAGGAGTGACCGATATATTCGGCCTGAAGGCCAAATTTTTGTCCTAAATCCAAGAGAAATTCGACATTGGCTTGATAAAGATTGCCGCCTAAAAAACTTGACTTATAAGCCTTCTGACTAGCATAGGTCCCTATAATAATGTCCACCCCTTTTTCGTGCAAAGCACTCACCAATGCTTCTTCTTCTGCCGAAAAGCGACTAAAACCATCGACAATGACAACGAGATTTTTTAATACCTGATCCAACTCGCCACTGCTGACATGCTCCAAAAACTGAGCAATCTTAGTCTGAGCTTCAAAATTTTCTTCCTCCAAGACTTGATAAAAGGCAGAAAAAATAGCAGTCAAATCCTGATACTTAAGATCCGATGCTAACTCGTCCAAGTCAAAAATCGTCAGATTAGAGCGCTGCAATTCCTTATAGAGGTCAACCAGCTGCTGAATAAAATTGATGTCCTTTCTCAAACTGCCATAAATTTTTAGATCGCCTTCCTCAAATTGCGAAAGAATGCGAAAGAAAATCATGGCCAGCCCCGTATCGGTCACAGGCTTTTTATCTGATACATCATTGAGGACAAAATAGCGGGCCATCTGAGCAAAACGCGTAATAGTAATATTGAAAGAAGCCTTTTCTTTCAGAGTTTCCAAAACTCGCCGCTCCTTCTCAAAGGAGAGAGAATTGGGAGCAATATAAAAGACCCGACGGCCAGATAGGGCCTGCTCATGCGCCAGTTGGGCCAGCTGATCCGTTAAATTATCACGAATAGCCGTATAAAGTAATCTCATTGACCATCCTCCAATACTACTGAACTTAGCTTCTATTATAGCATAGAAAATCTAACAAAAAGAGGCTTAAACATGGCATTTACCCCTATTTTTCGCAAGGCCGCTATTAAGCAGAGGATTGGGAGGAAACTGACAGAATAAAGATCATGACAGACCCAAAGGGACTTAGGAATAGCGTAGAATCTAACAGTAGCTATCTACTTCTACAGAAGTGTAGCGTGTTCAATAACAGTAATGTAACGCTTGCTTTCAGATTAATATTGCCAGCAGCAGAAAATGATAAAAAATAGGCTCAATGTCTAACGTCAAAAGTCCATAGTCTTTTATGAGTAAGAACTATTATAACAACTAACAGCAAAAGATTATAATAATCAAAAAAATATATTTTGGATTTCCTTAAGATTAAAAACATGACAATTGTATTTCGTATAAAGCGCTTTTATGTTACAATAAAATTGGCAAATGATCATTTGCTAAAAAATATTGGGAGAAAACAAATGAAAGTCAAACAAATTTACGGTTTTCGAAAAAGTAAGGCTGTGAAGTCTCTATGCGGTGCTGTGCTGGGAGCTACAGCATTGATGGCATTGACAGGCCATAGAGCCGCAGCCGAAGAAGTTACGGGACCCACCTCAACCAGCGGTGTTGATACTCAAGTTGTCAGGACAGACAACCCAGCCACTAATCTGCCGGAAGCCCAAGGGCCAGCCAGTGACGCCGCTAATCAGAGCCAAGCACAGGCAGGGCAAAGTGAAGGTGAGCTAATAGTCGATGTCCCATCGCCGGAGTTGGAACAGACCATTAAAGATGCCTATCAAGCAGGCGTGAAAGTTCAGCGCGATGATGTGGTTGATCAAGGGGCAGCTCAGACCCCTGATGAAGCCGCTGCCAAGCAAGCCGATATTGAAGCGGACTATGCCCAGCAAGTTAAGCAATCTAAGGAAATAATAGCCAACTATTCATCTTCTAAGGCAATTTATGATGCCAAAAAAGAGGTATATGATAATGCTAAATTCCAGTACGATCAAGATAAAGCGGCTTACGATATAGCTAAGTCACAATATGATCAAGATAAGGCAGCTTACGATATTGCCAAAGTCAAGTATGATCAAGATAAGGCAACCTACGATACTGCCAAGCTCAAATACAATCAAGATAAGGCAGTCTACGATACTGCCAAAAACAAATATGATCAGGATAAAGTAGCCTACGGTATCGCTAAAGCAGAATATGATCGCGCCAAGGCAGCTTATGATACTGCTAAAGCTAAATATGATCAAGATAAGGCAGCCTACAACACTGCTAAAAACAAATACGATCAGGATAAGGCGGTCTATGACACTGCCAAAGCCAAATATGATCAAGACAAGGCGGCCTATGATACTGCCAAAGCCAAATATGATCAAGATAAGGCAGCTTACGACACTGCCAAGGCCAAGTACGATCAAGATAAGCATACTTACGATCTTGACAAAGAATTATATGACCAAGATATCATTAAATATCAGGAAGCGCTAAAAAAGGCTGAAGAAAAGAAAAACGAAGAGGGTTATCTATCCCAAGCAATGGCTCAGCCTTTAATTTTTAGTCGGGAAGATAATGCCATCACTAGCTTAGAGCCTTCTGTAAAACAGTACACTAAGGACGAACTAACAGATTACATTGCAGCCTTACCAATCGACACTCCTTCTAAAGAAATCATTGATATTATCAATAATATGGAAGATTTAGCAGATGGTACCAGGGTTGTTCTAAAAAAAGGTGTCCCGCTTACTGTTACCTATACAAATCTGGAAAATTCAACTTTTGATGGTAAAAAGATCTCAAAAGTAACTTACACCTATACTCTGAAAGACGCTAGTATTACTGACCAAGAACTGCCTATAGTCCTATATAAGGATCCAACTAAAACCCTTTGGTATCCCGCTATGGGGGGGAAGTGTTAAGATTAACATGGCCGCAAAATTTTATGATGCTGATGGTCAATTAATCGATTTGACAGGCGGCTTGTTCAGCTTCTCTTCCCTGAACGCAGATTCCAAATCAGTGGAGTGGGTCTCTGGCTTTAATGGTGACATGATTCCAATTTCAGGATCTGCTATTGTCCCCCATCCAAACGGTGATGTTCATGCTGATCACTCTACAGATTCTATAGCTGAAGGCTCACGCTTTGACTATGCTGAGTGGGATACAGAACTCAGTTCACTTAAGTGGTATGGTGCTATTGTCGGTAAGGCTAATGACAGTGATGTCAATTTCGATATTGCATCAAGAGGTCGCTACCTAGTTTGGTTTGCCTTTAACTCTGATATTAAAGCAGTTGGTGTTCCGATTAAGCCAATAGAACCGGTTGCGCCAACACCTCCAACAGAGCCAACCGTACCAGTTGCACCGACACTTCCAACAGAGCCAGCAAGCCCAATAGAACCAATTGCACCGACACCCCCAACAGAGCCGGTCGTGCCGACACCTCCAATAGAACCTACTGAACCAGTAGAGCCCGTAGCACCGACACCGCCGACTGAACCGGTTGCGCCAGTTCCGCCAGCTGCACTGCTAGAACCAGCAGTTCCGACGGTTCGCTACCACTATGCGAGATATGCCATCCAGCCTCAGATTAACAAGGCCATCACCAATAACGTAGGAGTCGATATCGACAAGACTCTGGTCGCTAAGCAGTCAATCGTCAAGTTCCAACTGAGAACGGCTGAACTGCCAGCTAACCGTGAGGAAACCACCTCCTTCGTCTTGGTCGATCCCCTGCCAAGTGGCTATCAGTTCAATCTGGAAGCGACCAAGGTGGCCAGCCCAGACTTTGACGTTGCTTATGACCCAGCCACGCATACGGTGACCTTCACCGCCACCGCGGAAACACTAGCTCTGCTCAATCAGGACTTCACTAAGGGCATCACAGCCCCAGTCCCAACTGTTGTCGGTCAGGTCATGAACGATGGGGCCACTTATGAAAATAACTTTACCCTAACGGTCAATGATGCTTATGGGGTCAAATCCAATATCGTTCGGGTCACCACCCCAGGGAAACCAGGAGACCCAGACAATCCAGGGAACAACTATATCAAACCGCACAAGGTCAATAAAAATGAAAAGGGTATCGTCATTGATGGCAAGACCGTCCTAGCTGGAACCATCAATTACTATGAATTGACGTGGGATCTGGATCAATACAAGGGCGATAAGTCTTCCCCAGATACTATCCAAAAAGGCTTCTTCTACTTGGATGATTACCCAGAAGAAGCACTGGATCTGAAGTCAGACCGCGTTAAAATCGTCGACGCTAATGGCAAGGCTGTTGAAGGGATCAGTATCACTGATTATGTCAGCCTTGAGGCGGCCCCATAGGACGTTCGGACCATGCTCCAAAAGGCTAACATCACACCAAAAGGGGCCTTCCAGCTCTTCACAGCCGATAATCCGCAGGCCTTCTACGAGGCTTATGTGGTTAAAGGGATTAACCTGACCATTGTGAGTCCCATGACGGTTAAGGCTGAGATGGGCAAGACTGGCGGTTCTTATGCGAACAAGGCCTACCAAATTGATTTTGGCAATGGCTATGAGTCCAATATCGTGGTCAATAACGTGCCTAAGGTGGATCCTAAGAAGGACGTCACCTTGACCCTAGATCCAGCCGATACCAGCAACATCGACGGTCAGACCGTAGCGCTTAACCAAGTCTTCAACTACCGTTTGATCGGTGGGATCATCCCAGGCAACCGCTCAGATGAGCTGTTTGAGTACAACTTCTACGATGACTATGACCAGACAGGCGATCAGTACACCGGTCAGTATAAGGTCTATGCCAAGTCTGACATCACCCTCAATAATGGAACTGTAATCGCAGCGGGAACTGATATGACTGGTTATACGACGGCAGACGTCAATGAAGCTGAGGGTCTCATTGTCATCAGATTCCAGGAAGGCTTCTTGCGTTCGGTTTCGCTGGACTCTAGTTTCCAAGCCGAAAGCTATATTCAGATGAAACGGATAGCTGTCGGCACCTTTGAGAACACCTATATCAATACGATTAACGGTGTGACCTACAGTTCCAATACGGTTAAGACGACAACGCCGGAGGATCCAGCTGATCCTACGCCGCCGGCACCAAATCGCGACCGGATGCCGCTAACGGTGACCTATCACTTTGAGAATGCGGCACCGCAGCCAGCAAAAGCCAGCCTTCTGCCGCAGACTGGCAGCAAGGACAGTGCTTATCTGCCGCTCTTAGGCGTGAGTGCGATTCTGGCTGGTCTTGGTTTACTAGGCAGTCAACGCCGCAGAAAAGAAGATTAATTCCTGATAAGAAGCAGACAACCATCTGCTTCTTTTTTGAATTCTCCTTGCTTAAAAGCATGTCTAACATTCACTTTTCTTGTTACCTCCAAATGAGAACTGTTTATCATATTATCATAGCCGATGACTGGTATCACTAATTGCATTTGGACATACAAAACCTCCTCTCGCAGCATTTAGTGACTGTTTGTTTTTTTCACTGTTCACTATGTGAGGAGGGTATCATAAATAGGTCGCCATGGCAGGTACTGCTACCAATCAAGTTTATTCTAAATTTTCAGAGTTACTTCCCCAACTACAACAAAAAAAGCCAGCTCATTGTCTGAACTGGCTGCTAATCTATTCAAAAAAAGCATAATAGTCACTGAGGGCCATCTGGCTCTTGGCATCTTGGTCAAGATCCTGAATAACTTTGCCATCCTTCATGACAATCAGACGATTGCCATACTTGAGGGCATCTTCCATGTGGTGGGTAATCATAAGACCGGTCAATTGATCCCGCTTCATAATTTTGTCAGTCAACACCATCAGAGATTGGCTGGTCTTGGGATCCAAGGCCGCTGTATGTTCATCCAAAAGTAGTAAATCAGGTCGCTTAACTGTTGCCATAAGCAAACTGAGAGCCTGACGCTGCCCACCCGATAAAAAACCTGTCGGTGTATCCAAGTGCTTGTCCAAGCCATTACCAATCTGGGCAATCAGCATTTGAAAATCATCACGAAAAGTATGGATTTTTCGAGGGACCAGTCCCCTACTCTCACCGCGATACTTGGCTACCAGAAGATTCTCAGCTACCGTCATCCGTGGAGCCGTTCCCATTTTAGGGTCTTGAAAAACTCGAGATAAATACTTGGCCCGCTTTTGAGCCGGCAAATGGGTTACATCCTCACCCATAATATGGATGGAGCCAGAAGTCAGCATAAGTGTTCCAGCAATCACATTAAAGAGAGTGGATTTACCAGCCCCATTCCCGCCCAAAATAGTAATAAAATCATGCTCATAAATATCTAGGCTGACCTGGTCTAAAATCGTTTTAACATCATCATAACCATTACTGACAGTGACAGTAGCATCTTTTAATTCTACAATTTTTGTCATCGCGATAACCTAACCTCCTTGAAGAATTTTTCCTTGAATCTTGGCACAATCAGGAAAATAGCCAAAATCAGTGCACTAAAGAGCTTGAGGTAGTTGGTATTGAAACCAAGTGCCACCACTGCCCAGATCAAAATTTGATAGAGGACAGAGCCAATCATAATGGCAATGAAGCGCTCCAGCATAGTCAGATTGGCAAACATAACTTCCCCAATAATAATACTAGCTAAACCAATAACGATAACCCCAATACCCTTAGAGACATCAGCGTAACCGTCCTGTTGGCTGACTAGGGCACCAGACAGGGCAATGATACCATTAGAGACGACCAATCCCATTAGCTCCATATTATCTGTATTGATGCCAAAACTGCGAGCCATCTCACGATTATCCCCTGTAGCAATATAGGCCTGCCCCAAACGGGTATTGAGGAAAAAGATAATTAAGAAAATGACTAGAATAACGACAATAGTTCCTAAAATCAAGAGATTGAGTTCTTTGCTGAAAGGCAGGAAGTCTTGTAAAAGTTTTTGATTGAGCAATCCTAGATTGGAGCGGCCCATGACCATCAGCATAATCGAGTTACAAGAAGTCATGACCAGAATCCCAGCCAAAATTGTCGGAATCTTACCTCGAGTATAGAGCAGTCCTGTCGCGAAACCAGCCAAACAGCCAGCACCGACCGCTGCTAGAGTCGCTAAAAGCGGGTTGACTCCCTGAGTAATGAGGGTAACCGCCACTGCTCCGCCCAGAGGAAAACTCCCTTCTGTTGTCATATCTGGAAAATCAAGAATCCTAAAAGTCAGGTAAATCCCGATCCCTAGGACAGCCCACAAAAGACCTTGTGAAATTGTTGAAACCATATATCTTCTCCTATTTAAGCACTAGACCAGATTTCTTAGCATCCCTAAGAACGGAATCCGGAATATCAATACCCAACTGCTGGGCAACCTTAAGATTAACAGCTGGACTGCCAGTATCCACAACCTTGACCGGAATATCAGCTACCTTCTTGCCCTTAAGAATTTGCACGGCAATCTTACCAGTTTCCACGCCCAATTGATGCTGGCTCTGATAAACCGAAGCCAAACCGCCTTGCTTGAGCATGGTATCAACGCTTGGATAAACCGGCAACTTATTACTATTGGCAATAGAAACAACTGTCGTAAAGGCTGAAGCAATCGTATTGTCCTGAGGAATCCAGAGGGCATCCACTTCCTTGCTGATGACATTCATAGTTGTAGTAATTTCGTTGGTCGATGGGACAGCGTAGGTCTTAACCTTAAGACCTTTCTTCTGAGCTTCCTTGCTGAAACTATTTACCTGCGAGACCGAATTGTCTTCACTGCTGGCATAGAGAATCCCAACAGTCTTGGTTTGCGGGGTCACCGTTTGAATCAGTTTAACCGTATCAGCGATTGGCACCTGATTAGATGTCCCCGTGACATTGCCAGTCGGATGCTTCATATTGGTCACCAGCTTGGCACCGATAGGATCGCTGATAGCTCCCATCACAACAGGAGTATCCTTACTAGCATTAGCCAAACCTTGAGCTGCTGGAGTGGCAATCCCAATTAGGACATCATTATGACCATCGGCCAATTGCTTGCTCATGGTCGCAATCTTGGATTGGTCTCCTTCTGCATTAAGAAATTGAATCTTAACCCGGTCACCAGAATAGCCTTCCTTAGCTAATTCATCCTTGATTCCATCATAGATATCGTCCAGAGCTTCGTGGGTAACGTACTGAAGAACGCCAACTTTAACCACACGATTGCTTTTACCTGCCTGCCCCAAGTGCCACTCATCCCGAATAACCAGAGCTAGGGTAAAGATGATTAAGAGGGACAAAACTGCCCACAAACGCTTGTTTTTCATAGAAATCCTCCTCAAACCACCAAGTCTAAGATAACCTAGGTGACATCCTAAAAACCACATTTTAGGAATTAATCACATATCTAGCACTCGGAGTACTATACACTTGCTTCAACACCTAAAGGGTATCAGCTCATCCAGAAAAGTAGGGCTTAAGATTGAGAAAACTAAAACGCCCCCACACTCCCTAAGGAATGTGAGGGCGTAGTCCACGCGGTGCCACCTCAATTGAAAAGACTAAAATAAAGTGAGGTCTTTTCATCTCTAGATCGTCTAACAACGATTAGCAGGATACAGTGTGCTAAACCCGAGGACTATGTGTTATCCTCATATCTCTCACCCATCAGTTAAACCGATGAGTCACTTACAACAGCCCAATTTCAGAAACCACAACTGCTTGTTCACAATAACCACAAGCTCCCTGAAAATCATGACAACTTACTTTTCTGTTTAGTCTTATTATACACAATTTGAAAAAGGTGTCAAGTGGAATTTTCAGAAAATTTAGCAAGCCAAGGGGGCAGTTGGTCCCACCCCTTGCCAAACTGCATCGACCTAAAAAACTAGCCCGCTTTCACCTTGATCCGGCTGGAACCATCAAGCCCCTTGTCAATGAGGACCTGCTGTTGAATGGTGTCCTTCATTTCCTTAACATGGCTGATGACACCGACCATCCGATTTTGTCCGATTTGTTCCAAAACAGCGATAGCTTTATCTAAAGTATCCTCATCGAGAGAACCAAAACCTTCGTCAATAAAGAGGGTTTCAACCAAGGCCCCATTGCTAGTATTTTGTACGACCTCTGACATAGACAAAGCAATAGCCAGCGAAGCAATAAAGGTTTCACCACCAGACAGGGAAGCAGCCGGCAGTTCCTTGTTATTGGTTCGATCGTAGATATTGATTTCCAGACCCGATTGACTGTTACCAGACCCTTCCTTACCAATCAAAAATTCAAACTGCTGGTTACTGAGCAAGCCGATGTAATGGTCATTCGCATAAGTTAGAATTTCCTCCAAGTAGGCTCGGATAACATAGGTTTCCAGCTTAAGTCGCTGACTACCTGTT
The DNA here is from genome assembly GCF_000187975.2 of Streptococcus criceti HS-6. Classification (NCBI taxonomy): domain Bacteria; kingdom Bacillati; phylum Bacillota; class Bacilli; order Lactobacillales; family Streptococcaceae; genus Streptococcus; species Streptococcus criceti. The sequence goes on along the minus strand of NZ_AEUV02000002.1, from coordinate 1,183,621 downwards.
TCAGTTCCGCTGATGATATTTTTAAGCTGGGTCAGCTGGCTAAATTCTTCCAAATGATGGCCAGCTTTGGCCACTAGATTCTCAATCTCAGCCACTAACTGGACAACTTGGTCCCGATGGTGCTGACTGAGGGCTAGTTGACTAGCAGCCTGATTAAGAGCAGATTCTGCCTCTTCTTTTTGCTGAGCCAGAGCTGACAAATCAGGTTCGCTCTGATTCGCTAGAGATTGGTTGAGATCCGCTAAACTGGCCTCCAAACCTTGGCGACGTTGCTGATACTCAGTCAACCAAGCTTGCAGGGTCAATTGCTGACCTGCTGCTAGGTCTGTCAACCATCCTTGAAGCTCAGAGCGTTCATGAGTCAGGGATTTGGAATCTGCTAACTGACTCTCTAGCTGTTCAGTCAGGGCTTTAAGATCTGCTTGGTTAGTCTGCAAACTCTCAGTCAAACTAGCCAGTCGACCTTGGAGGCTGGACAAGGCTTCTTTCTGACTAGCCACTTTCTTCTGACAAGCTTCAAGTTCTTTGCGAAATTGTCGATAAGCTCCTCTGCGATTAGCAATCTCTTGTTGATAATAGTCCGGTGTTTTAAGTTCTGGGTATGCCCCATTGAGTTGGTTTTGGCTCTGCTTCAACGTTTTAATCTGACCCGACAGACCAGCGCTTTCTTGCTGGAGTTTTTGCTTGATTTGATCCAAGCTCGCTAAATCCTGAATCAGTTGCTCTAGCTGTCGATCTTGCTTGGTTTTCTTGGCAGAACTATCTTGGTACTGTTGATCAAGATAATCTTTAAGCGCCTGACCAAAACGGTCAGAATAGGTGGCTTCCCAAATAAAATCGCTCAAATAGCTGGATACTCTCTCTTGCAAGATTTGGTAGCTGGATGATAAGTTTTCTTGCAAATCTTTCCTTGTTCTTCGATTATCACTCAGTTGACTCTTTAGCTGGCCGGCTTCAAACTGTTTAACTTGCAGGGCCTTCTGCTTATTAACTAATTGTGCTTCTAAATCCTCCACTTTTTGAGAGAGATCGACTAAAGTCTCTTCATCAACCGACCCAACTTGGATACCTGGATGATCAAATGAACCACAGACCGGGCAAGGACTGCCGTCCTCTAATTCTGTCTGAAGCTTGGCTACCATCAGTTTGAGTTGGGCTTGCTTCATGGCCTTAAGCTGAGACCGTAAATCAGCCAATTCACTTTCCAGCCTATCTTGAGCTTGGCCAGTAGCCGTCTGACGGTCAGAGAGGGACTCGCTCTCTTTTTGCAGCTGAGCTAATTTTTGTAAGCTATCTGACAAGTCGCCATCTATCAAATACTGAGCCTCCTGCCGAATCTCCTTCAAAGCCTGCAGCTCTTGCTCAGAGATCAAACTTGCTTCAAGATCAGCCTTGCTCTGGCTAAGTTCTTGCTCTTGGTTAACCAATTTTTTCTGGTCATCCACTAATTTTTTCAATCCTAACTCAGCTGCTGTCAACTCAGCAGTTTGTTTGGCCAGCGTCTGGGCACCACTCAAAGCCAAACTCAGATTTTCAATTTCTGCCTGACTTTCTTCTGCCTCAACTTCCTGTTCTTGCAACGTCGCCAGTTGCTTTTCTAACGGTTCTAGCTCCTCCCTTTTTTTAGCGAGATCTTCCTGTAAATTGGTCAGTGAACGGTCTAGCTCTTGGACTCTTCTTTGTTTACTGTTTTCTTCCTTGACTAAATCGGACAAACCTGCCGCAAAATTCAGCTGGTTTAATTTGGCTTGTTTTTCTTGATAATCTTCAGCCTGATCCACAATCTGCTCTTGGTACTGGGCTTGCTTGCTCTGACGGTCCTGAAATTGGGCGGATAGACCTTGGGCAGCTTGGTAAGCCAAATCCGCCTCCCTAGCACTTTTTTCAGCCACTGCTTTTTTCTGCCTAGCTGCTGTCAGCTCCTCTTGATAGTCCTTTAACAGTTTCTGGATCTGAGAAAGTCGTTGCTCATTAGTCAATTCAGCAAATGTCGCCCGTTCTTCTGGTGTCCAAATCTGACTGGCAAAATGAGCCTCTAAATTCGTTTGAAACTGCCTTTGCTCCTGTCTGGCCAGAGACCATTTCTGGGCCAAATCTTCCTCAAATTTGGCGAAGACCTGAGTCCCAAAAATTTGCCGCAAAATAGGAATCTTCTCACTGGTTGGTGACTTGAGAAACTGGCTGAATTGGTATTGGGGCAGGAGAATAATCTGTTTGAACTGTTCACTAGTCAGCCCCAGCAAATCAACAACAGCCTGATTAGTATCCTTAGGTTTGCCAGCCAATTTATCCAGCTCCAAACCACCGACACCATCAACAACCGCCAAGTTAGCTTTGCTAGTACCGATTCCCTTGCCTCGATCAAGCCCCTTTCGAGGTTTTAAATCCAGCTCCCGCTCTAAACGATAGAGCTGATTATGATGCTCAAAGTAGAAAACTACCTTGGTTCTAGGATCCTTGAACCCTGCAAAGCTTGAGCGCAGTTCATTAACAGGACGGTCGCCCGATGTCTTGTCATAGAGAGCGTAGACCATAGCATCGAAAATACTGGACTTACCAGCTCCTGTTCGGCCACTGATAAGAAAGAGACTATTTTCGTCAAGAGAAGAGAAATCAAGAACTTCTCGACGATAGGGACCAAAGTTAGTCATTTCAATGCGAATCGGCTTCATTTCTCTTCACCCCTTCCTAATAACTCCTGAACCAAGGCTTGTTGATAGGCTGAGAGCTGATCGCCTCCGGTCATCTCCGAAAAAAACGTTGCAATTAGCTGATCCTCAGACAATTTTGACTTGGTGGGATTAAAACCAGCCCGGCTAGATCTGACTCTGGCCTTGGTCTCCTTGATTCGCAAGTCAATGATTTCTTCTCCGTAAATCTCTTCCAGCTGGGCTCGGACGTTGATCCCTTCCAACTCTTTCCTGTCTTCCGCCAGGATGTCAAAGGCAAAGCGAGCCACTTTCCTTGGATAGGCTTCATAAAAGTCCTGATTCAGCAAATCATGATAAGGAGCCTCCAAAACCAAAAAGTCCTTATAAGGTTTGAGCGGATGGAAGGTCTTGCTGACGCTGTCATTAGAAATCTCAACCAGATAGACTCCTTTAATATCCTTGCGCTTAGCTTCATCCTTGTTGAAAATCAAAGGGCTGCCGCTATAGGCAACCGTCTCAGACGGCGAGGCGAAGCGGGTATGGATATGTCCCAAAGCCACATAGGCAAAATCATCAAAAAGATCACTAGTCAAGGTTGTCAGCCCACCAACAGTTCTGGTCGTTTCTGAAAGCATCTGTTCCCGCAAAGCACTATCATCTGCCCCTTGGCTGACTGCAAAATGAGTTACCAAAATCTGCTTTTTAGCTGGATTAAAAAGCTTTTTCATATCAGTCACAATCCGGCTGATTGCCTGATTCATAGTCGAAATCTCAGAATCTTGGTAGTAGATTTTAGCATCAATAGGGTCGATAAAGGGCAAAAGAAAAATCTGAACCCCTTCCAGCTCAATCGGCTGAAAACTATCGGCCAAATTGGAAACCAGATAAAATCCTTGGCGCTTAAAAAATTCCTGACCAAACTCCAAGCGTTTGGCCGAATCATGATTGCCCGTAATAGCATAGACAGGAATCTTAGCTTCAAAAAGGAAACGATTGAGAATTTGGTTAAAGAGATTGACCGCCTCAACCGGAGGCAGTCCCCTATCATAGAGGTCTCCTGCAATGATAACCCCATCAACCGCTTCTTTCTTAGCCAAATCCAGAATTTGCTGTAAGACATAAGCCTGATCGTCCAAAAGGCTGAGGCCGTTATTATTGAGCTGACGGCCAATATGCCAATCAGCAGTGTGTAGTAGTTTCATACCTGTACTCCATTTTTTATTTAAATTCATTATAGCAGAAAGATGAAAGTTTTTAAACTAACAACCATTTTATATCTAATCTTTACTGACAGCTTAAGGTTAATTTTCTGTGCTATAATAAGAGAAGTACATTTCAAGAAAAGATGAGGAAATCAACACTATGTCATTCGATGGCTTTTTCTTACATTATCTAACTCAGGAGCTTCGCGATCAAATTCTTTACGGTCGCATCCAAAAGGTCAACCAGCCCTTTGAAAGAGAGTTAGTCCTAACCATTCGCAACAATCGGCAAAATTACAAATTACTGCTATCAGCCCATCCTGTCTTTGGTCGGGTTCAGGTGACCAAGACTGATTTTCAGAATCCGAAAAATCCCAATACCTATACTATGATTATGCGAAAATACCTGCAGGGAGCGGTCATTGAAGACCTGCAGCAACTAGAGAATGACCGAGTTTTGGAGCTGACCATTTCTAACAAAAATGAAATCGGTGACCAAGTCAGGGTAACCTTGATGGTTGAAATCATGGGCAAGCACAGCAATATCATTCTCTTGGACAAGGCCGAGGGCAAGATTATTGAAGCTATCAAACACATTGGCTTTTCGCAGAATAGCTATCGGACCATTCTGCCAGGATCAACCTATATCACCCCACCCAAGACCGATGCTCTCAATCCCTTCACGGTCAAGGAAGATCGGCTCTTTGAAATTTTACAGACTGAGGATTTGAGTCCCAAGAGTCTACAAAGACGCTTTCAGGGTTTGGGAGGCGATACCGCTCAGGAATTGGCCAAGCAATTGGAGTCAGATAAACTTAAAAACTTTCGGACCTTCTTTAATCAATCCTGCCAACCTACTCTGACTGAAAAGAGCTTTGCTCCTGTAGCTTTTAGTGATAATCAAATGGACTTTCCCAGTTTATCCGAACTGATGGACTACTACTATCAGGACAAAGCTGAGCGAGACCGTGTGGCCCAACAGGCCAGCGACCTCATTCATCGGGTGCAAAATGATTTGGAAAAAAATAAAAAGAAACTAATTAAGCAAAAGAAGGAGCTAGCAGCCACAGAAAAAGCTGAAAGTTTCCGTCAAAAAGGTGAACTCTTAACCACCTATCTCAATCTGGTCCCCAATAATAAGGATAAGGTTGAGCTGGACAACTACTACACAGGTGAGAAGATCACCATTGCCCTAGACCTCAGCCTCAGCCCCAGCCAGAACGCTCAGAAGTATTTCAAAAAATATCAGAAACTCAAGGAAGCTGTTAAACACCTCAAGGGTCTAATTGAAGAGACCAAACAGACCATCTCCTACTTGGAATCCGTTGAACTAGCTCTGTCCCAAGCCTCATTGGACGAAATTGCAGAAATCCGTGAAGAACTGGTAGAAACTGGCTTTATTCGCCGCCGCAAACACGATAAACAGCAGAAACGTAAAAAACCTGAACAATACTTAGCCAGCGATGGCAAGACCATTATCATGGTCGGCCGTAACAACCTGCAAAATGAAGAGCTAACCTTCAAAATGGCCAAAAAAGGTGAACTGTGGTTCCACGCCAAAGATATTCCCGGCAGCCATGTCATCATCAGGGACAATCTGGAGCCTTCTGATGAAGTCAAGACTGACGCTGCCGAACTAGCTGCCTACTACTCTAAGGCTCGCCTCTCTAATCTCGTTCAGGTCGATATGATTGACAACAAGAAGCTCCATAAACCAAGTGGAGCCAAACCCGGCTTTGTCACCTATACTGGCCAAAAGACCTTACGGGTCACACCAAATGAAGAAAAAATCCAAGCTATGAAAATTAGATAAATTTTTATTCGACGCCTCTCAATTAAAGAGAATCGAAACTGGACAACTTAGCAACTAACACCATCACAAGCCCATCGCATCTACATCCCCAACCCCACTATAGACGTAAACCTATGACAAACTATCAAACCATTATTTTTGACCTAGACGGGACCCTAACGGATTCCCAGACAGGCATTATCAACAGTCTGGCTTATGCCTTTAAAAAGTTAGGCCTTGCCCTCCCCCCTAAAAGTGACCTAATGACATTTATCGGGCCACCTTTGAGTCAATCCTTTCAAGACTTCTGTGGTCTTTCTGAGTCAGAAACCCAAGAAGCGATTAGCTACTATCGCCAGTATTTTTCGGACAATGGCTGGAAGGAAAACCGACTTCTACCAGGGACTAAAGAACTTCTCCACGACCTCAAGGATGCTGGTAAGACTCTCTTAGTCGCCTCTTCTAAACCGGAAGTTTTCGTCAAACAGATCCTCGACTATTTCGATATCAGCTCCTACTTCACCGTCATTGCTGGTGCTACTCTAAATGACAGCCGTAGTCAAAAGTCTGAAGTCATTGCCTATGTTCTCAAGAAAGCTGGCATACAAAACACCAATCGGGCCATCATGGTTGGCGACCGCAAGTACGATGTCGAAGGAGCTAGAGCCAACAGTTTATCTGCTATCGGACTCCTATTGGGTTTTGGTAGCAAAGAAGAACTGGAGGAAGCCGGCGCTACTGCTATTGCCAAAGATTTTAAAGATTTGAAAAAAATCCTCTTGAACTAAAAAGACTCCCTTTTCAACTTGTGAAAGGGGAGTTTCCTTATCTAAACCTACCTTTTACGGTCTTTATAACCACAAAAAGGAAGAAGCTGATTAGGTCAATGCTTTTGGACTGGGGGCAGCAATGGTAACTACATCCGACTCTTTAATAATCAGCCCTACCTCAAAATTTTAGGTACCACACTTCTATAGTGTCACTCTCAACTCGAATATGAATACCGCCATTCACAAGGCTAGTTAGAGTAGCAATCAAGTCCTCATCACCAACTAGAAAAATTGATATTAGAAAGAGAACAAGGAGCCGTTGAACTAAAAGCAGGATTCGTCATCATTCCTATACAAACCTAAACAAGTCTAACTCTTGGTTTAGCCACCTTCCCTTAAGGGGGCTGGCAAGGGCTTAAACATGTTCGATTGGAAGAAGTTCCTGACAGCAACTATCAAGCTCTTAGGGATTAAGAGGCGAATATGACTATTAAAACAAGCCGCTAAGCTGACCAACTGGGAGACTCCGCTCCTGATTTTGCCCATTTTAGCGATGACATTCTTTTTGGTGAATATTGGAATTGAGGACATTGTTTTGAAAACATATTATCTCTTGACCGTTCCACTTCGAACATTATTGTCCTTTCTTTAGCTTACTCTGTAAAATTCAAGATGATCACAGACGACACCACTGCTAGCCTGACAAACATTACTCTTCACACCAGCTAGTCTAAAGCTTAAACACCCTCCACCCGACTCTGAAAGTCTGGGATAATAATACTGATTTAAATTCAAAACTTTCACTTTAAAAAATTTAATATCATTAAAAGACTAAAAATACAGTGAAACTAAAACGCTTCTTTCGTTTTAGTGGTATTCGAGAGTGGGACAAAAATCGGTAAATCGTCATAAAATAGCAATTTCGATTTTCTTCGCCTTCTTATTTTAAGGCTCGGACCTCCCTGCCGCTTCTCTGTTTTAAGGCGGCAGGCTTTAGCAGTCTGTGGATAGACTGCCAAACTCCACTGGAGCATTTCCATCCCACCTCCGCACAGTTGATCTTGATTTTCTTAAACAGTCCAGTGGACTGTTTAAGAGGGGCGCCTGAAAATAGGGATGCGCCCCAAGATAAGGACTCCAATCACTGCGTCAATAGTTTAGTACTGCACGACAGAATCAAGCTTAGGACTTTTGTCCCAAGCCCAACGGACATTTTGAGACTAATTGAACACAAGCTAAAAACTCGGGATTTAGATAAGTTTCCTTGTGTGCAAACACACGGCGTCACCTTCCTAAAATCCTAGTCGTTTTTAACGCCCTTTGTATCTTAGATTAGGCTCAAAATATAGCAATGAAACTCCTTGGATTCCAAGAAATCATCCACTGGATAATTTCTTCTTGCGTCCGCACTTTTTAAGAAAGAAGCGAAAATGAAAGTTTTGATTTTAACTGAGTATAAACACAGGATATCTTTCTAAAAAGCCACAAACTAATAACAATTAGCTCGTGACTTTTTCAGTTGATCTGATTTAATCCTTCTTCACCGGAATGAATTTCCAAGCTTGTGCCTTAGTATTGTTGCGAGAATAAAGCTGCACATTTGTCCTTGGATTAGCAACACCTCCAGAAATATCTAAAACTTTATCCTTACGCTTGGAAACTATTTCAAAAAAGCCATTAATAGTACTTGCCTTAATCATCCATTGCTGACTTTCAGAGCCATTAGGTGTGATTATCGAAATATTATTTCCATTAAAAGTTCCATTGCCTGAATCATCAATCATTTTACCTGAGTAGGTATGAGTAATCGTGTAATAGCCATTATTCAGATATTGCACATGAAAGACTTCCTTAGAATTAGTCAGATTAGGGTAAATTTGAATATTAGCACCATCTTCCTTTGATTCATTTTCAACATCTAAAGCCATATTTTCATCTAAAGCAGAGACAATATGGTAATCGCCATCCGCAACTGTGCGTTTTGCATCCTTATCAACAGCTATAAACTTAAACTTCTGAGCTGCCGACTGGTTGGGAATATACACTTGTAGGTTACTATTATTAGCTACCGTGCCATTAGCAACATCTAGAACCAGACCATTTCTACGTGATACTATCTCATACGTATTATTGCCACTACTTTGCTTGATAACCCACTGCTGTGCTTCTGTCCCATTTGATTCCCATAGTTGCACATTAGTTCCATTTTTAGTTGATCCAGCATTTACATCTAAAGCTTTCCCTGTAGCCTTATGAACAAGTTTATAAAAGCCATCTCCTAAGAAAGAAACAGTAAATATCTGATTATCAAATGTAGTATTTCTATAAAGTTGAATATTAGTCCCATTTGCAGAACCTGCTCCAGAAACATCTATTCCAAACTCAGGGTTAGATGCAAGAACAATATGATAATCCCCATCTGATATGGTTCTATCACTTGGCACTAAAGTAGCAATATCATATCGACCATCGGTTGGTTTTGAAGTAACTACCAAATCCTTGAAATGTATATATCCTGTAAAAGCGCTTTTATGGGCTATACGTTTATGATAGTTGTAATTCCAGCCATAATTATATTCCTCAATTTCAACATTATCACCTATCACATTTGAAATCCATGCAACATGTCCGTAAGAACCATCTTCTAACCAACCAACCGAACCAATAGCAGGACTATTATCAACGCGATAACCTTCACGACGAGCACGGTAGCCCCATTGCCCACCGTGACCATAGGCGCCAGGAATGGTGAAACCATTAACAGAGCTTAAACGCCAAGCTGTAAAAGAAGTACATTCCCGATTATATAGCCTCCAAGGATCAATCACACTATCGGGTACTGCATTTTTAAGATAAGCTGGGTAATCATCTCCTCTTGCAGCTGATACTGTATTAACTGACTTTCTTTCTACGACAGCAGCAACCGAAGCTCTTTTGATAACTGGACCCCCTTCTTTTTGACTTTCTTGAGCTGGCTCATTACTCATTTCTGGATTTCCTGAGACAGCCTGAACAGGGGCATCTTCAACCTCGACTTGAACATTTTGTTTAGATACCTTTTCTGATTCAATTGTTACTTGACTTTCATTTACTGCTAAATTTTGGCTATTTTGATTAGTTGTATCTTGAATTAGTTGCTGATCCTCAGAATTAGCATGATTACTTGCAGTTTCTGGACTTGCTTGATTTTGAGCTTGTTCCTGATTTCCCTCTTGTTTCGTAATTAAGCTTACTGTATCTGAGGAATTACTAGTTACTGTTTGCTCATCAGCATGGACAAATCCTGACGACAGTGCCACTGCTCCTACAACCATTGTCGTAAGACCAGCCAAATAAGCCTGCTTTTTGAGTTCATGCTTACGTGTTTTCATTTTGTTTCGTGTCATAAGAAACCTCCTCGCATATGCATTACTTTTTGCAAAACCATTACAATCTTTGAAGTAACTTTTGAAATTATAGTTAGCTGCTAAAAACAACAGTGAGATTTCAAATTATTCAAAAGCGCACCAATGGCTTCACTTATTTATTCGTAAGACGATTAAAAATTCTCTAAAATTTGGAGTAACTCATGGATTTATACTGTAAATAAAGGATAAAGCTCTCTATATTGATTTAAATCCGTTCCCAATAAACAATTGGTTTTAAAGCAAATCTGTATAATTCTTGAATAATTTCCTAAAGTTTATTCATCACCTCTTCCAGTGTTCTGTAGGTAAATATCGTTAGATACTTAATCAATCAACACATCATTTTCTACTTCCTTTGGAGAACTTAATAGCTTTGTGACTTATTGTAACTGAACACAGGCTAAACAGACTTAAGACAAAGGCATCATACTACAAAAATCTGACATTCCTATAAGAAGGTCGGATTTTCTAAGAGCTATCTTAACGATTCGTTAGCAGTTCCCATTTCGTAATTATATTAATCATTCCTCACCGGAACAAATTTCCAAGCTTGTGATTTACTGCCATTACGGAAGTAGAGCTGAACATTAGTCCCTGAAGCAGAAGAGCCACCAGCTACATCCAGAGCCTTCCCTGTAGTCTTATGAATCAGTTTATAATAGCCACCACCTAAGTAAGAAACAGTAAATACCTGATTATCAAATGTAGTATTTCTATAGAGTTGAATATTAGTCCCATTTGCAGAGCCTGCTCCAGAAACATCTATTCCAAACTCAGGGTTAGATGCAAGAACTATATGATAATCACCATCAGAGATAGTTTTATCAGTTTGAGCAGCAAGTTCTGCCACATTGTAACGATTAACACTTGGAGTCGGTGAAGCTTGAAATAATGCATTAGAAATATAAGGTGTTGGATCAATACGACCAGAATAACCATTTCTAAAGTTTGGGTTAGTTGATAGCATTTCGAAATGAAGATGAGGCCCAGTAACCAAACCAGTGCTACCAGAATAACCAATTACCTGACCTTGACTGACTTGTTGGCCAACCGAGACAATAATTCGTGACAAATGAGCATAACCTGTATGCATGCCATCTGGATGCTGAATTAGAACAGCATTTCCTCCTTGCCAGCCCATCCAAGGATGATTGGCACCTGCAACTTTTACTACACCATCTCGTGCAGCATGCACAGGGGTTCCTTCAGGAACAGCATAATCAATACCACCATGACCAGGATAGCCATTAAATCCAGCCGATATTGGTCCTTGAACAGGCAAAGTATAAGTAGAATCCGTTGCTGCTGTAACAGGTTTCACAACAGTTGCAGCAACTGAAGCTCTTTTGACACTCAAATTTTCTTCCTGATTATTTTGACTTGTCTCCTGACCAACTTCTGGTTTTACTGAAACATCTTTTGCAGGACTAACTTCAGACTTTGTTTGAACATTTTCTTCAGTAATTTCTGAAACTTTTTCTGATTCGATTCCTGTTTGACTTTCAATTGCGGAATCTTGAGTAACTTGATTTGCTGCAACCTGAACTTGCCGATAATTTTCGGAATCAATCTGACTTTCTGCAGTCATCTGATTTGTTTGATCTTGAACCTGTCCTTGATTTGTATCCTGCTTGCTAATCAAGTTAATACTATCCGATGATCCACCAGTTACCGTTTATTCGTCAGCATGAACAAAGCCTGATGACAGAGTTACAGCTCCAACTGCTACAGTTGTTAAACCTGCTACGGCTAAGCGATTGAAATAAGCCGACCTCTTTAATTGATGCTTACGCTGTTTCTTCTGATAACTTGTCATAGTATCTACTTTTGAATATTAAAATAAAATTTCTGAATTAATTTCGTCATTGTCATAAGTCCAGTCTTTTATAAAACAACTCTTTATAGAACTTAAATATTCTACCAATAAAATAGGTTACGACGTAGTCATTTTAATTCTTACCACAGATTACAGCAGTATTTTTCAGTCACATAAAATTAATTTATGCCCATTAGAAATCTTCTTGGTCATAGTCTATTACTAAAAAATTTTCGCCTATAAATTACTCTCTTACTTAAATCATTGAGTAATTTGTAAATCAGTAATAAAACAAATTATAAAAGAATCTAGCTGCAATATTGAGTCTTAAAAAAGCCGTATTAGTACTGCGCAGTACTAATATAGTATACCCCCCCCTCTGCTTAAAAAAAACTTAATAATCCTTGAGATATCAGAAAATTATCATGAACTTAAAAAATTCAGGAATTTTCTACAAGTATAAAATTCCGACCTACCTACACGACGGAAAGCAAAAAAAGAGCTTCAACTAAAGAAACTCTAATTATAATATTAAGTTTTAACACTTAACAACTACTAACCTTTTTTACTATCTTTATCGCCCACTCTATCAGAAATAATATACTTAGGCCGTTCTTTGACTTCCAAGTAAATTTTTCCAATATACTCACCAATGACCCCCAAGCTAACCAATTGTATACCAGAAACCATCATCACTAAAGCTAAATTACTCGCCCATCCACTGACAGTATGTCCCAAAAAGTATTGAACTAAGATCCAAACGATCGCTAAAAAACTAAAGCCCGCTACAATCAAACCTAGAGCGGCAATTAAACGGATAGGCTTCACACTCAAGCTTGTAATACCATCAATAGCAAGATTTATCATTTTACTTAAAGGATATTTAGACTCGCCAGCAAGACGCTCATGGCGTTTATAAAAAACACTCGTACTCTTAAAACCGACAAGCGGAAACATCCCTCTTAAGAAGAGATTTACTTCTTTAAAGTTTGCAAATTCTTTCAAAACCTTACTGGAAACTAAGCGATAATCAGCATGATTATAGACTGACTCAACACCCATTAAATTTAAGACTTTGTAAAAGCCTTGAGCAGTCGCCTTTTTAAAAAAAGTATCAGTATCACGATTATCCCGAACACCATAGACTATTTCAGAGCCGTCTAAATACTCATTTACCATCTGATCCATTGCATTAATGTCATCTTGACCATCACAATCAATAGAAATAGTAATATCAAACTTATCTTTGGACTCCATAAGCCCTGCATAAACAGCATTTTGATGTCCACGATTCCTGCTTTGAGAAATTCCAGTGATATGCTCAGACTCATTAGCATAGCTCTCAATTAACGCCCAAGTCTTATCTTTACTACCATCATTTACAAATAAAATTCTACTATCTTCTGAAATTTTTTCCTTATCAATTAACTCAAGCAATTTTTTTACAAAGATTGGCTCTGTAATAGGAAGGACTTTTTCCTCATTATAACAAGGGATAACAATACATAACCTAGGTTTTATAGTCATTTCAATTCCTCTCTCTAACCTTCACTGCCAAACAACAAAATAGCCATTTAAAATGCTGCTCACTCTTTAATAGTGTAAAAGGACTGATGTTTAATCTCGACAAAAATTAGCAAAGAACGAATGATAGGGGCCACATTCCAATCTTGTCCACCTCGCCCAATGACACATGACACGCCTCTCTTGATCTTCTTGTACATCTCAGATGGGAGCTCAGAGGGAGGTGGGCAACATCTATAACAATAATATGATCACCACACACCTTTCCAGGGCTCGCTAAAAGTTCAGCTCCTTTTTCAAAATTATGAAAATAAGACAAACTAAACATCAGGATAACTGACCACTTCTCCTAGGATCTAAAATGTACAACCTCTTGGAGCTATCGATTAAGAAGGTAAAATCATGCTTCGTTGTAACGGTGTATAACAACAGGTGACTTTTATGCTTTCTTATTCCTGTTACACTAATTAAACTAACTCTTGTTTAGTATAACATACCAATAATCCTATTAGCAAAACTAGGCCTATCTTCTTGAAAAAAAGTACCTTTTAAAATTGACGGAAAGTTCTAAAATGAAGTTAGCCACCTAAGAGTATCAAAAAACATCTCAGAGAGATATAATTGTAATCACCACAATAACAATTAGAAAGACTCTGAGATGCAAAACTATTATACACCAAAAAGTAAACATTTGACACTAACTGAACGTAGAATAATTGAACGTTGGCTTCAAGAAGGGCTCTCAAATCGTGAAATCGCTAGGAGATTGGCTAAAGCTCCTCAAACCATTCACAACGAAGTCAAACGTGGTCAGGTTAGACAACAAGTGCGTAAAGGAAAATTTGAGGTGATCTACTCAGCTGACTTCGCCCAAAAAGCCTATCAAAACAATCGTAAACGTTCTGTTAAACAAGTCTCCCTGACCAAGGGACTCAAAGAAAAGATAACTCACTACATCAAACAGAAATATTCTCCTGAGATGATAGTAAAGGCAAAAGGATTACCTGTTCCCATCTCCACTATTTACTACTGGATTCATCATGGACACTTAGGATTGACTAAAGCTGACATGCTTTATCCTCGCAAGGAGAAAACTAAGAAAAAGCATGCCAGTCCCAACTTTAAGCCAGCTGGAAAGTCTATCGAGGAACGACCAGAAAGCATTAACAAGCGTGAGAATGTTGGTGATTTTGAAATTGATACGGTTATTCAAACTCGGGCAAAAAACGAGTGCCTGTTGACTCTAACGGATAGAAAGAGTCGTTATCAAATCATTCGACTCATTCCCGATAAGTCCACGTCTTCAGTCAATCAAGCTCTGAAAGCAATCCTCAGGGATTATCAAATTAACTCTATCACAGCTGATAACGGGGCTGAATTCAGTCGTTTAGCAGAAGTTTTTGACCCTGCTCATATCTACTATGCCCACCCCTATTCTTCTTGGGAGCGTGGAACTAATGAGAATCATAATAGACTCATCCGGCGCTGGTTGCCTAAGGGAAGCAAAAATGCGACTCAACAACAAGTCGCATTTATTGAAAACTGGATTAACAACTATCCAAAGAAACTATTCAATTATAAATCTCCTAAAGAGTTTTTACAGACTGGCTAACTTGAACTTGAAATTTAGTCTTTTAAAATTGACTTCTACCTTATTATACAGGGAATAAAGTCCAAATGCTGACAGAGGAAGCAACAAATAAACATAAGGATAAACGTATTGACTCTTGGTTTCCCATAATAAATGAAAAATCAGACCGCCTGATAGATAAACAAGAGGAACCAATAAGAATAATCTATTCTCTCTTTCTTTTATTATTTTCCACTGATTATGTAAAAACGGTAAAACTGCTGAATAGATAATAACTAATAGTAAAGCAGAAAAATAATAAATTAAACGAAAAATTAGACCACCTTCATAAATGCTAGACATCAGCTGTCCTGAAATTTTCTGATTTTCTACTGGCATTTTAGTCACTGGCCCAGACCAAATAGATTCAAATAGGCTATCCGTCCATGTTGATAAAAACTTATTTTTGAAAAATGTAAATCCATAATCAGGATTATCCTGCATAATTTTTAAACGTCTTGCAATTAACCTATGACTATCCTTTTTAATTTCATCAGGGTCGCCTTTGTATTTGACGTAAACATCTTCAAGGTAAGCATTATACCATCCTGGAATACGGTGGTAAATATTAGACTTATCATCTAATCCCATCGCTACCCACGCAATTTTAGGCTCTCCTTCAATTTTTGATGTGTTATAATGCCACCCAATAACTTTATTCGCTACTACTACGAATAAAATCAAAGCGAGAACTAATATCACACTCTTTTTCAAATGGTTACTTAAAATATCCAAGATAGCCACAATCAAAACTGTTAAAATTAGGATGCTATTATTACTGCGAATCAGATTAGATAGGCTTAAAAATATCATTGTCAATCCTAAGTTTAACCAAGTTCTCTTTTGAAGATAAAGTTGAAAATTATATAGTCCTAGCATGGCAAAAAAGAGACCATACGTTAAGCCATAAACAAATAGAATAAAGAACAGGTGGGGCAAGAAGATAAAAGATAAAATAATAGTAATTTTTGTCACCTTGGAATTATGAAAGGCATTCTCAGCCATTTGCCATAATAAAAAGTTGTCAGCAATAGCCATGAGCAAATTAATAACAAAAAAGATTTTGACATTATTATTTCCAAAAAATATAAGTATTAAACGCTCAAATGACACTAAACCTAATTGATGAGGAAACCTATGCAGGTAACCTGTTAAATCAGTTAATTGCGAAAAATCTCCTCTATTCATGGCTTTAGCACTTTCCAAAACCTGAAGAGAATCATGCCTAAACATATCATTTTGGTGGAATATCAAATAGGCTCCTAACAAGAGATACAGAGCACTTCCCAGCAAAAATAAATGTGACCGCTTCAAATATTGAGATAAGTATATAAGAAACAGAAATAAGCCCACAAAAATAACCAACATTATAAAAAAGACTATATTGGTATGCCAAATCTTGGACATTTCAGAGCCATCCATTGGCATTATTGTCCTAATCAATAAACTCGACAGACTAAATAAAATAGAAACAAGCAAAGACCACAAGAGAATTGCTCTCTGTCCTAATATAGATAGAAATTTCATATGACTCTCCTAAAAAACAAAAAGGCGATCGAAAATAACTCTCGAAAACACCCTTTTATATGATGTTTTACCTCTACTACATCAACTATTGGGGAAGACTACGGCCCTTTCATTTCCTTTGCAAACTGATCGTATCAATAAATTCGCAACATATCATCATAATAATAATAAGTCCAGAAAAAATAAGCGGTGTGTAGGTTCGCAGCCCTGAAGCATAGATTGTCGGTGATAGAGATACTGTCATCCGAGCAACATAGCCAACTGCTAAAACAACTATAGCCGTTCCCGCCTGCCATCGATTTTCAAATATCAAGAAAACAGAAATAGCAATCACTGCTAACAAAATAGTATACAGAGACAATGGATAAAGATTTGCCTTAAAGCTAAATTTGGTAATTGGCTGCTGGCTTTGAAAATCATTAACCCTTTGCACAGCCGTTAATAGACTTGTACTTCCCAGACGATTCGTTAAAATTGTATAAAGAACGGCGCCTGACATAACTGATGAAACATACCGCCGCTTAAGCAAAGCCAAAACGAGAGCAGCTATGAGCAGTAAGTAAATAATCGTTAGCTCTGAGGTAACAAATAAAACACGATTAGTTTCCATATACCCCTTAGCTACCTTAACGACTAAAGATAACTTGTCAAAACCAGGATACCAAGTCTTAGACTCAATCATTGTACGATGAGCAGAACCTGGTGCTACTAAAGCGGAGATTGTCCCTACAAGAGCAATTACTATCGCTGATAGATAATAAACACTCACCTGTTTATTAATAAACCAATTTTTAAGCAACAGAAAGGCAAAAATTATCAGAGCAAAGATCGTAAACTGCTCTTGCATACAAGCGAAAATCATAAAAGGAAAAGATGTAAGCAACCACTTAACCTTTTTTTGCTCCAGACAATACCAAGCTATCACAAAAGCAATCATCGGAAAAAGATAATTGGTTACTGTTGCAATCAACCCTGCACTAGTAAAAAAGATACTTGGGAATACCAATAAAAACAGGGCTGGAATAATAAAACGAAGTCCCCAATATTTATCATCCTTTAGGAAGATACCATTAAAGCAATAAAAGAATACCGCCACAGCCACCAACAGAGTGAGATCAAAAATCAGATAATGAGCTGACATAAACATGGTAACAGATTCGATGAGGAGACGACTAGACCATACTTGGTAGCGGTGGATAGCAAACTCAAAGAAACCATAACGTTTAGATAAGCGAGCAAAACTAACCTGATCCCCTACATCATTGATATAAACAATGGATTGCACTGTAAAGAGTAAACTCATAAAGCAATAATATACCGGCAAATAAAATTTTTTCACGCTACTTTTCTCCCTTTACTTTAAAGAAATCGTCATTTGAAGCTATATAGCCCTTACCAGAAATCAAATCATATTCGATCAACTTTAGATCATGTGCTACTTTTTTCTGTTTCTTAGTTGTATGCTTTTTATCAATGCTGGCATTATCCATCACTTCTGTTAACAAGGCCTGATAAGGAGATACCTTTGTTGACGTTGTCAACAACAACTCTGCTGAAAAATCACTGGAATTAATATAAGGGTGGTTTTGTTTAGGAGTGGGATAATTACTCCAGATAAAGTAATCTGTCTGATACTGAGTTTCTGGTTTATCTTTAAACGTACTATCCGGATAGAAACCTGGCAGGTGATCCCCATAAAAGACAACTGTTACCTTTTTATCTAATTTGGATAACTCACTCAAAAACTCTTTCGTTGCATCATCAGTTTGTTTTAACTCTTTTGCATAATTATTGGTATAACTATTCTCAGCCGGATCAAATCCTTTACCAGAACCACCGTATGGTGTTTTATCTGTATAATTCCAAGGTGCATGGTTTTGATAGGTAATAACCGAGAAAAATTGATTCTGCGAAGGATTGATATTATCTGTAACAGTCTGATAGGTATTAGCATCACTTGGATAAACTCCTAGAGTTCCCAAATGTTTAGATTTTTTTGTCCCACCATCAGCTGCTATAAATTCATTAAATCCAAGACGTCGATAAATTGATTTGCGTGAATACATGTAAGCATCACCCAAATGGATGGCAATCTTATTTTGTGACTCAAAAGAATCACTAATTGAAGGCATTCGCTTCATTTCAGGAGCAACTTCAGTATAAAGCGTCGAAATAGATGATGATAAATTATACATCGGCAATCCAGTCAATGATTGAAACTCCATATTGGCTGTACCACCACCGTAAGAATCAGCCTTCATTAGACCGCTTGTATAATTCTTTTTAACTGACTTAATATACGGAATAGGGTCACGATTAAGGCTAACATCTGATAAACGACTAGGATCTGCAAAACTCTCGCTCAAAACAAAGATGACCGTCTGATCCGAAATACTACCTTTTCGGCCTTTGTTGATAACATCAGCCTTTTGAGTATATTCTTGAGCAAGTTTCTCTATAGTATTTTTGCTGTAACCTGAGGGTCTTTCCATCTTAGAGGAAGTCAGCTGCTTAGTCCAAACGAACATTAAAGAACGCTCCCTCGCCACCACAGACTGTCCCATCCACTCAATATTTTCTGTATTGTTGAGACTAGATAAAATCGGAATATTATTTGCAATCTTCCCGTTCTCCTGCTGCCCAAAAATCGTAACCACTGTGGTAAACAGTACTAAGATAGGGATTGATACTGCCACCCTTAGACGCCAGTCCGAATGGATAATATCTTTAAATGATAAGAGTTTCCATAAAAAATAGGTCAGGCCTGCTAAGGCCACAATAGCTAGAACAGCAATTAAAATTGCTGTCGCATTGACATAGGAGAGCAAGAGTCCAACATCTTTGAGCCAGCTTAAATCGCTGAATAAAACTGGTTCATTACGCATACTGAATTTAATACTATTAGCAACAGATAGCAAGGAACCCACAGCAATCAAGGTTGTTGTCGCAATCAGGTAGCGGTTAACCACCATATAAAAGACAACATTGACCAGAGCTAAAACCAAAATTTGATAGACACTGGCCCCTGGGAAAATATACCGACCTAGTATGGGGCCATCTGCCTTGATAGTCGCCTGAAAAATATAGTTAAAGATAATCGCTAGTAAAAAACTTGTTGCTACTGCTAATGAGATGGACGCCTGTTTTTTCATAGCATCGGCGATCCCCCTAGCAACTACAAAACACAAGGCCGAATACAATACCAAGCAGATAGCCAAACTTGCTCCCATAGCCCAAGCATAGTCAGAAAGATCTGCTTTTTTAATAAGACTTAAAAGAGACGGTTTCATAGCAGCGATAGCTAAATGATCATTGACAATAGCCATCCCCAGAAAAGCAAATACAGGCAGCTGATAACTCTTATAATGTTTCAAGGGTTTGTCTAGACTAAGCAGACTATCTTCTAATTTTGAATGTTTAGATTGATTCTTCTTATGGTTCTCACGCAGTTTATCCGACAAAAACTGAATGACTCCCGCTAGGACTAAGATACCTAAAACAGTCAACAGAGTTTTAGACTGAAAGAAATCATTATGACCGAGGTGCTCCCACCTAAATTTAGCATTATTTAAATTTCGTGTTACTAGCAGGAAATAAGAGACAAAGAGGTAAGTGAGGTAACCTAGACCATACTGTAACCAAAGTTCCCATTTTAGTCCTCGGCTGACATAAATAGCCAATCCAACCACTGAAATTCCGTACAGAGTACCATTAAGGGTACCAGACGATTTAAAGACCTTCAACAGCTTGTGAGCACGATGACCCTGCAACAACTGCTGATTGACTAAGAAGAAACTGATGCAAAAGACAAAAAGGCAAATAAGCACGATCTGCAAAATTTTGTACCAATCTATATCTTTGATAATTTTTCTCATAGTTTACTTTTTTAAAAGCCTCTTCACAATATACTTCACCGCCCGGGCTGGTCCGATGATAATATACTTCAAAGCTCCCTTAATTCCTCCCATATAGGTAAAATCAACATAAGTATTTGGACTACTGTTGGCACGTGTATTGAGCATCTTGTTCTCAATAAAAGGTGTCATAGTAATCGGATTTTGTGAAATACGATAATCATAGTGGCCAGCCCAAGCGATGTAAATCAATAGGCGCTCAATAGCATGGAGAATCGAATTTTGCGGCAAAGGCTCTGCCGGAACATCTTCATCTGTTAAATCCAAATCAAAGAGGGGCTTAAGAGCATCGTATCTAAACCAAGCATAAGTACCGTAACTCATAACAAAGGTATCCATGGACTCGAAATTAATAGACTTTTTCAAAGCCATCTTTTCCCAGAGTTCTTCCATTTCTGGAGCAATGAGATTTTCATTCCAGGCCACGACAATTTTATTGAAACGAAAGAAGGTTGGCATATCGGCAATGACAATCCCAAGTCTGTCATTACTAGCCATCTGAGTCAGAATTTTATCCGCTGGCTTAACCAGCATAGCAATCAATTCCTGCCGCCATGATTGACCAGCCCAATAGTCTGCTTCCTTGGATTTCTTGGTGTGGAAATGACCAATATAATCATACTTCTTGAGCTGTTCCTTCAATTTTAACATAGGCAGAACATCACGGCCAATATTCCCAGTCACAAAGATTTGGGCTAGAACTCGATTCTGCTCTAATATTGTCTGGATTTCGGACTGCTTCTCTTCCCTATCCGTTGTAATAAAGAGATCATAGGTAAAATGGAAAGACTTGAAGGCATCCAAAAATTCTTGCAAAAGATCCACATAGAAAACATGGAGGTGAACAGCAACCTTACAAGTCACTGGTAGCTCTGTTTCAGATGTCTTACCCAGATATTTACGAGCTAAAAGATAAGGTAGATCAGGCTGACTGATACTGGTCATATGGCTGATAATTAAATCCACAGGGTAGTCCGAACTCACTTCAATCTGATTAAGGATATAAGGGGCAATAGACTGGTTAGCATCCATGGTCTTAACCTTAATAAAAGGCACACGAGCATCAAGGATAGCTGTCGGATTGTAATAACTAAAATCAGGATGTAGCATTCCTTCTGTGGAAGTCTTAAGCGTGTTAAAAACTGCATCATACTTGAAGCCTACATCGGTCAAAGCTGTTGTTACTCGGGTTTCATACTGCCCAATAACCTCTTGGACATCCGTAAAATCTTCAATCCCTTGCCAGAAATCAAGAAAAGCTGATGAAGCAACTACCTTTTGACTAAAACTGATAAAGTAGCTCTGTATATGTTCAGGAAAGCTCTTAGTCTTTCGATGATTGGTCAGTCCCCAGAAGTCAACATTAGGGTCAGTCTCAAACTTCTGATAGCTCAGTTCCAAATCCCACAGGGGGCCAAAACAGGTATCGTTCATAGTTGTAACAGAGTCATAACCTGCTAAGTTCTCCCACCCGACTTGAACCATACCATCACGCCATGCTGCAAAGTCAAAACCACTATTCTCACGCTGGATGAAATCATCAATTAAACCTTGCTCTTTGAGCATAGTTTGGTCCACTGTTTTAAAGGAACTATTAGAAATGAAGACGACCTTGCTAAAGAGCGGCCGTATTTTCTCCAATTGATAATGAACATGCGAACTCAAGCGATTAAATTTATTAAAATGAACATACAAAAGCAAACGCTTCATGTTTTATTTTCTCCTAAAGAAATTGATGATTTTAGTTGTAAGGGTCCAACGGCGAGAATGGACGACCGAACTGTATTCACGTTCTAAGTTCTGATATTTAGCTTCAATATCCGACAAGCGAGCAAGCTCCAATTTATCATCTATGTATTCTTGAACATTCTCAGTTAACTCGCTAAACTCACCTTTTACATACGAAAAGGTTAACTTGTGATGATGCAACATTGATGTATCATAAACCAGTTGAGGATCTCTATCTAGAAACAAAAACCTATCCCCTAGTCTAAAAGCATTAGAATGAACAGGTTCCAATACTTTACCAGTCACCTGATCGACCATTATTGCTTCATCATAAAAACCAGCTTCCTCTGTCAAATCAATCCTGATAAAGTCAGCTAGGCCAACTTCAATGACCAATTCATCCTTAGTCTTAATTTCATAAGACTCCTTCTTATAATAAGGCTGTTCATTACTGTGATATACAGTTACCTTTTGATTAGAAATACTCTCTAATAGAGGGAGAGCCAAATCCCAACCAATAAAATAATTTAAGGCTTTAAAAGCTTCTCTCGATTCGGGGTGAGCACCCTCCATTTTATCGAGGAAAATTTGAGACGTTTTTTCCAGAGTATAAACTTCTCTAGCTCTGTGGCTTAACTTCAAAGCAAGCCGTTTTTCACTATCAAAATTTTCAAGCAACCAGTTAATTTTTTCAACCAGAGCCTCAACATTCCCTAAGGGATATTCATTTCTCGTACCAAAATATTCACTGACCGTTTTATGCCCTAAATTATCTGAAACAACCGCTGGAACAGCCGATAGAATAGATTCAACATAAACCAACCCAAATGTTTCTATTTTAGAAGGTAATACCAGTATATCTTTGTCTGTCAACAACCTAAAAGGTGACTTTTGATATCCAAGAAAAGTGATATTTGTAAGACCTTTTTCAAAAATGTAATTATCCAGCTCTTCCTTATATTCCGGTTCCCAACTACCAATAAAAACAAGTTCGATCTCGGAAATGGCTATTTTTTCATAGGCTTGAACTAATTCTAGTTGATTTTTCCATTGGCTAATACCACCGATTGAAACTATTCTATTTTTTTCAACATTTTTTAGAGGAAATTCATCAAGCTGTGAATAAGGGATAAAAGGAAAAAGTTTTTCTTCCGGAAAATATTTACCAAGTTCTCGATAAAGTTCCCCTGTAACAACAAATATTTTATCCGATAAGCGATTAATCAGGTCAATTTTTTTCCTATAATAGTTAAACTGACCAATTGGAAATTCGTGAATAATCTGATAATGAGCTACAGATTCCAATGCCGCAGCCATGGCACCTTGAAAAACATTAACAGTGTTTGAAATAACTAGGTCAATCTGCTTGTTATTTATTAGCTGGCGAATCTGAAAAATATTTTTATGCTGGTAAGCAAAAACACTGACAAGATCGGTCTCTTCAAGCTGATAAGCTTCTGGCCACCACCACTTATTCGTTTTAAGTTGAAAAAGCTCAATGTGATGGTCTTCCATAAATTTTAGATAGTAATCATCAGCATGTTCACCATTATCAGGAATGACATTATAAACTTGATGCCCCTGCATTTGCAAATAACGCATCAAGTTCCCAGCTGCCACCTCTGCTCCACTAAAGAAAGCCCCGACAGGTGAAATAAATAGTACTCGCATATCCTAACCCCGTTGTTATTATTTGACCCAGTCACCTTGTCTCTCCAACAAGCCAGTTGAAGAATCTTTCAAAGAAAAATTATTTTCATCAATTTCTCTTCGCACCGTAAATACTGGGGGTCTCGTCATTGATAAGACAGTTATATCACGGTTATTTTCATCACGAACATTCGCTTGAACTCGTAATTTTACAGTATTAAAATAAGGTAACTTACACTTATAAATTATCCTATGGTGACCTACACCTGTTAATTTATAATTCCATGAATTATCATTATAGAGGCCAATGCCATCAGAAATATCCACAAATGACAGGGCAATGTAAGTATCCAAATCTTCTTTTAGAATATCATAAGAAAACTCAATTTCGATATCTTCATCAGGTGATACGACTTCCTTAGTTAGAAGCTTAGCACTAAAATTGTCAATAACTTTAGCTTCTTTAACTTCCTCAGCATCAACCTCATCAGTTTCTGGGATTTCTACACTAAAATTGTCCAAGCTATATTGATTGGCAACAGCAAAAGGTTCACCATAGGCTTTAATCAAACCATCATCAATCAGGACTGCCTTATTACAATACTTATTAACAGCTGCCATATCATGGGTAACAAGGATTGTAGTCTTACCGCTTTCTTTACGCTCCATGAAATAATCATTACATTTACGCTGGAAAGATTCATCACCGACAGCTAAAACTTCATCAAGAATGAGAATATCACCTTGCGCTTTAATAGCAACTGAGAAGGCTAGGCGAACCTGCATACCGCTTGAATAATTCTTGAGTTTTTGATTCATGAACTCTTTGAGCTCAGCGAATTCAACAATATCATCATACATGGCATCAACTTCTTCAGTTGAGAAGCCTAGCATGGCCCCATTCATATAAACATTCTCACGACCTGTCAATTCAGGATTGAAACCAACCCCTAACTCAATGAAAGAGACCAGTTTCCCATCAATAGTCACAGAACCCTTTTCTGGTACATAAATCTGCGAAATAATTTTTAAAAGTGTAGATTTCCCTGAACCATTACGGCCAACAATTCCAAAGAAATCACCCTTTTCCACCTCGAAATTGATGTCACGCAGAACATGCTGCTCCTTGTAACCTTTCACACCTTTAAAACGATTGACCACTGTCGTCCGCAGACTGTTAGAAGCTTCAACAGGTAATTTAAAATATTTGCTGACGTGGTCAACTTTTACTGCAATATTATTTTCTGTTGTCATTATAGAATCTCCGCAAATCTCTTAGAACTACGATTAAAGACTGTTAAGCCAATGGCAAAAATGATAAATGGCAAAACATAAGGAATAGCATAGTACCACCAGTGATTGATCAAATTCCAGATAGTCAAATTGGCTTTATCAATCAGGAGATAACGCAGGTCCTGAATCATTTGCGCCAAAGGATTAAGCATGATAATTTTACCGGCCAAGACCCCCTTAGCACCTTGATTGGTAATAAAGGTCAAAGGATAAATAATTGGGGTTGCGTACATCCCAGCTTGCAGGAAGACTTCCCAAATTTGGCCAATATCACGGAATTTGACATAGAGCGTTGCCAGTAAGAGAGCCACACCCCAAGCCATGATAAAGAGCTCAAAGAAGAGCGGAATGGCAAAAACAGCGTCCCAGCCAATATGAACGCCATTGACTAAGGCAAAAATCAACACAACAATCAAATTAATTCCAAAATTAATCAAAGCTCCACAGACTGCTGATAGGACAATGATCGATTTGGAAAAATTCAGCTTACGCAGCAGATCACCACGAGTAACGATAGAAACCATCCCCATGCTAGTTGCTTCCATAAAAAAGGACCAGATAACATTGGCCAAAAGCAAGGCTACTGCGAAGTGAGGTACATCTCCCCCTAAGCGTAAGAAACGAATGAAGACCAGATACATAATCATAAAGAGCATGAGAGGCTTTAAAATTGACCAGAGATAGCCGATGACACTGCCCTGATAACGCAGCTTAAAGTCTGTTTTTATGAGTTCTTTTAGTAGGATACGATTCTTCTTACTAAGTAAATCCATGATATTCTCCTATGCTTGATAGCCATATTTTTGATAATGACTATAGCCGATTTTTGTTACAATTAATGCTTTAAAAACCAAGCTGTGAAAGGCTCGATTTTTAGCAAATCTAAAAGTTTTCAAGGTCTGGCATCTTTGTGAGCAGGAACCATCTAGTAGTCCGACATAAGCTTGAACCACTTTTTTGGGGCCCTGCTCCAATTCTAAATCCAGAAGTAGGCTGGCCTGCCTTTGGCTGGCATCAATCAACCACCAGTATTTGGCAATTAGCTTATGTGGCCGCAGCCAATTTTTTATACGCTTTGACCATGTCCGTGCCCCTAGAACATTGTTATCATGTTGACGATAAAGCTCAGTGGCCTGATCCAAATAGACCAGAGTTCCTTTAGCAGCCGCCACCAGAGCCAAGTACCAGTCATGCATGATAACTTTATCCAAGTCTTTCTCTCTCCAATTTTTGGCAGTTGCTTGATTAATCATAGCAACGCCGCCAGTAACAGTATTCTCGGTCAACTCCTGCAAAAGGCTAGTATTAGCATGATCGGACTGAGTCCTGATCATACTCTCACGTAGCACTGCTAAGTTCTGATTGACAATCTTAAGATCAGTATACACCAAGAGTGGAGCATTCTGAGAATACTTCTGGCCTTCTTCAAGGCAAACTTCCAACTTTTCTGGCAACCAGACATCATCTTGGTCGCAGAAAAAATAAAAGTCAGCCTCTTGATACTTAAGGAGGGTATAAAAGTTTTTGACAACTCCAAGATTTTCCCGCTTATCTGGATTGATAAAGTGAATTCGAGGATCCCGACTAGCATAATCTGCGATAATCTCAGGCGTCCGATCACTAGAACCATCATCCCTAATCAAGAGGGTCCAATCTTTGTAAGTCTGATTCAAGACACTGTCCAATTGCTGAGCTAAGAAGCGCTGACCATTGTAGGTAGACATGAGTATATTAACTTTCATCTAAAAATAACTCCTCATACTCCCTAACAATTTTTGACCAAGTATAGTTGTCAGCCATTTGCTGATTGGCTGCCTGTCCAAGCTGACTAAAATCCGTTTGACTATCCACCTGATTAATCAAGTCTGCTAAGTCACCAGCTTCCTTAGTCCAGTAACAAGCCGTCCGGCCAGCCACCTTCCGATTAAAATCAACACCCAGAACCAGATTTAAATCTGTATGAGCTAGAGCTTCTAGGAGACCTGGGTTGGTCCCACCAACCTCGTGACCATGAACATAGGCAAAAGCCGCCTGACGCAAATAAGTCAAAAGCTCACGATTATAAACCGTCCCAACGAACTTGATGCGAGGGTCTTGATCGAAACCAGTCTTTTGTCGCAACTCCTCAAAATAAGGATTGCCTTCCTGATTACAAATGATAACCAAGTCCCTCTTGGTACCAGATGCCATAAACTCCCGGATAGCCGTTTCATAATTATTTTCAGGAACAAAGCGGCCTACAATCAGGTAGTAGCCTTTTTCTTCGGTCTGCCACCTGGTAAAAAAGTTTCTAACCTCGCTCGATCCAGCCGTCAAACTAGAAGGTGTCAGGTCAGTTCCATAAGCAATAAAAGTTGTCTTAGACCAAGGATAGCTAGTTTGAATATAATCTTCAATACCTTGGTTATCCGAAATAATCAAATCAGCCTTCTTAGTCATAACTTTCTCAGCATATTTGAGATAAGTCTGCACTGGCTTCGACCACTTAGACCGTTTCCATTCCAGCCCATCCGGATTGACAAAGAGCTGGCCACCCAGTTTGTGAATCTTACGAGCAAAAGGAGCAATAAAGGCTCCAATAGTATTGCCCAAGATATAAAAGATAGGCTTTTTGATAGCATGCTGCTTAATCAATTTCAAAGCATAGTTGATGGCCTGCATATCATAAGCAATCACTCGGGCGGGACCCAACTGGGGCGGATTGACCGTATAACAGTCAGCCCCCATGTATGTAGAATGATGACCCGTTTCCTTATCAGAAAGGCAGGCAACATGATAAATTAAGTCATCAGATTGACGATTCTTGACCAGCTCTTGAACGAAGGTCTCAAACCCTCCATACTTCGCAGGCAAGCCCCGACTTCCAATGATAAAAACGTGTTGCATACACAAGTTCTCCATTCTAGCAATACAATCACTCTATTATACCATAAAACAAGTTATCATTTCAGTGATTAAGCTAAATTATTAAGATACTAAACTTTTAATGGCTTCACTAAATTTTAAGATGGGACCACTTGCAATGGCCCTAACTCCCTATGCTCCCCTTATCTTACTAGCCTAGTGAACAATGACCGCATCTACACTGACAACCTAAAAAGGGAGTGGGAAAGAACCCAAAAATTAAAAATTTTGGTTCTCACCACTCCCTGATTTTAAGACGGTGACCTGCTCCTAGACCGTTTTTGACACTTGCTTTCAAGCTTCATTCCCCGATTAAAAAGGTCTCCCAGACCTTTTTAACCCACCCCCGCACAGCTCACAAGGTCTGAGGAACCTTTGACGTTGGAAATAAGATGAACGATGGTCATCACACTTGTTTAGTTTTTCCACTTTGGCCTTGTAGAAAAAGGAAAACCGGCCGCAGTGGTTCATTGATGCTAAAACACCTAATGAACTGTGGGAGTAAGACTTCTTGGCTTAGCCAACCAGTCTTACTCCCAACCACTGCGCCAAGAGTTTATTCCAAAACAGGAAGACTGGACGAGTTTTCGCCCAGCCTCCTCATGTGATTACTTCTTTTCTTGCTTATAAAATTCTTGCAGAGCTTCTTGCCACGTTGGAATAACAAATCCGGTTGCTTTGGCCTTGGTCAAACTCATGGTTGAGTTCAAAGGACGTTTGGCTTTAGCAGGAAATTGACTGGAATCAACTGGTGCCACTTCGACATCGGTATCCTTGAGGATCTCCTTAGCAAAATCATACCACGTAGTGTCTTCGGTCGCATCGTTGGACAGATGATAATATCCATAGTCCTTCTGATTTTCGGTGACATAGGTCATAAATTCAGCCAAGGTACGGGTCCAAGTCGGACGACCGTGTTGATCATTGACAACTGTCAAACGAGAATGAGTTTTAGCCAAATTTTGCATAGTAAAGACAAAATTTTTCCCGTAGTTACCGAAAACCCAAGCTGTCCGAATAATATAGTAGTGATCCAAGTATTTTTCAACCGCTTCTTCACCTAGACGTTTCGTACGACCATATTCAGTTTGTGGGTCAGGTTGGTCAGTTTCCAACCACTCTTCTCCAACAGGCTTTTGCCCATCAAAAACATAGTCGGTTGAAATATAGGCCAAAGTAGCTTCGTACTTAGCAGCAGCCTTAGCAATATTTTCGGTTCCAATAACGTTGATGGCATAATCTAACTCTTTTCCCTCATCTTCTGCCGCATCCACCGCAGTATAGGCTGCGCAGTGATACACTAGACTTGGCTTAACCTGTGCAAAGACCTCATCAACCTTGGCAGCATTCGTAATATCCATTTCTGCCACATCTACAGCTACATATTCTTCATTTCTTTCATCCAGCAAATAGCGCAATTCTGTTCCCAATTGTCCATTGCTTCCAGTAATTAAAATCATTGAATTCTCCTTTGCACAAACAGGGCTTACAAGTAGGTTAGAAGCCAAACATCAGCCCTGCTAAACTTTATTGCTTCCTTATTCTAACAAAAAAAGGGGGTAATTTCACCCTTTTTCTTTAACAATATAGACAGGTCGTTTTTTGGTTTCTAGGAAAATTTTAGCAACATACTTGCCAATAATTCCTAAAGCCAAGAGCTGGAGACCACCTAGAAACATAATAATCGAGATAGTAGATGCCCAGCCACTAACAGGATCGCCAAAAATCAGTCGCCGAATAACCACAAATAAAATAGCAACTACTGATAAAATAAAGCTAGCCAACCCAGCCCAGGTTGCCAGATTAAGCGGAGCTTCTGAAAAATTAACAAAACCGTCAATCGAGTACTTCAATAAGGACCAAAAATTCCAAGAGGTATCACCTGCCACCCGCTCACGATTTTCATAAGGCAGGTAGGTGACATCATAGCCAACCCAAGAGAAGAGTCCCTTGGAGAAGCGATTGACTTCCCCTAGTTCCAAGATACTATCAACAACCTGACGCGTCATGAGACGAAAATCCCGTGCCCCATCAACCATCTCAGTATCAGAAATCTTATTGACCAACCAGTAAAAAGCACGCGCAAAGAATGATCGAATGACGGGTTCCCCTTTACGATCAGCCCGACGCGTTCCGACCACGTCAAATCCTTCTTGAACCTTTTGATACATGTCCTCTAAGAGCTCGGGGGGATCTTGTAAATCCGCATCCATTACAGTTATCAAATCGCCATCAGCAGCCTCTAAACCAGCTAATAGCGCAGCTTCCTTGCCGAAATTACGAGAGAAAGACAGATAATGAACATTCGCAAACTTTTGACTCACCTCACGTAGGACCTGCAGCGTTTGGTCTTTTGAGCCATCATTGACAAAGAAATAATCAAAGATCAACTCCTCAGCCATAGTCTGCTCTACTTTTTGTGTCTCAGCTAAAAACGGATGGATGGTTGCTTCTTCATTATAACAAGGTACGACGATACTCAACTTTTTCATACTTCTAATCCTATCTAGCGAATTCCCAAAGCAATACGAGCGTAGCGACTCATGCGTTCAACAGTCCAAGCCGGTGTCCAAACCAGTTTGACTTCAACCTTGGTCACTTCCTTGACTTCTCGAATGACATCATAAATCTGGTCAGTCAAAAGATCAGCCAGAGGACAGCCCATGGTTGTCAAGGTCATATCAATCTCGGTATAACCGCTATCTTCAAAACGAATCTCATAAACTAGCCCAAGATTGACAATATCAATGCCTAATTCTGGGTCAATCACCATTTCCAGAACCTCAAGAATATGGTCTTTGATTTTTTCAACTTCTTGTTCTGTATATTTTTTCTCTGACATCAAAACTATCCTTTCTGTCAAGGGATAAGAGTCTGACACCTTATCTAAGCAATAGGTAGGCTATTAAACGAATAGAGAGCACTTGCAAACCTTAAGAAGCAATCATTTTTTCACTGGACCTGTCTCAGTCTCTAACTGCTAGTCTCAAGAGTGAGTTACAATAATCGCCAGAACGGCTTTCCGATCTCCCATACTGTCTCCGTTTGATTAGCACTATTAACTAGTCAAACTACGTGTCACAGTTAAAATCTTCCACTGGGTATGGGTCACTTTCTAATTTTTAGGTGACATCAAAAGCACCCACTGGACAGGCGTCGCCTCCCCATTTTTAGGCGGCAGTTAAAAACCTCCACTAGAGGTTTTTAATCCTCCATAAAGTCTTTAAGTTGCTTACTGCGGCTTGGGTGGCGAAGCTTTCGGAGAGCCTTAGCTTCAATTTGCCGAATTCGCTCACGGGTTACGTTAAAGACTTTACCAACATCTTCTAGGGTCCGCATCTTACCATCATCAAGACCAAAACGCAAACGTAGCACATTCTCTTCACGGTCGGTCAAAGTATCCAAAACATCATTGAGTTGCTCCCGCAGGACAATCCGAGTCGTGTAGTCAACGGGATTTTCAATAACTTCATCTTCGATAAAATCTCCCAGATGGCTATCATCTTCTTCTCCAATAGGAGTTTCCAGAGAAACTGGTTCCTGAGCAATCTTGAGGATTTCCCGAACCTTATCAGGGGTCATATCCATGCGTTCTGCAATTTGTTCCGGAGTTGGGTCTTGTCCCAATTCTTGCAGGAGATTGCGCTGTTCACGGACCAATTTATTGATGGTTTCAACCATGTGAACAGGTATCCGAATAGTTCTGGCTTGGTCAGCGATAGCCCGAGTGATGGCCTGACGGATCCACCAAGTAGCATAGGTTGAGAATTTGAAACCTTTGGAATAGTCAAATTTATCCACAGCCTTCATCAGTCCCATATTACCTTCCTGAATTAAGTCAAGGAACTGCATTCCACGTCCAACATAGCGTTTAGCAATAGAAACAACCAAACGCAAGTTAGCTTCAGCCAGCCGCTGTTTAGCCATCAAATCACCTTCAGCAGCAGCAATGGCCAATTCTTTTTCTTCATCATTAGTCAAGAGGGGCACAACCCCGATTTCCTTCAGATACATGCGGACGGGATCGTTAACTTTGGCAGAATTGCTGCCAATAAGCTCTTCATCCGTCAGCTCTTCTGGTTCAGGAGCTTCAATGACGTACTTACTAGATGGATTACCATCTTTATCAGTAATTGAAATACCACCATCAGTCAAGCGCTCCAGCAAATCATCAATCTGGTCAGCATCAAGAACAAAAGGAATAACCAATTTTTCAGTGACTTCGTCATCAATAGCTGTCCCTTCCTTCTTATGATTGCGAATAAAATCAGCAACTTGTACATTAAAGGTTGCATTTGTTTTTTTACTTGCCATAGTTTCCTCTATTCCATATTTTTCTTTTGAGCGACGAGAGCCTGAAACTCTAACAAGGCCCTTTCATCATCCCCATGACTACTGCTGTCACGGATAATTTTACTGCGTTTGCGTAAATCTTGTTCTTGGCGGTATTTTTCTATCCGCTGTTCTAATCCAGTTATCTCACCATCAGCTAATTCCCTAGGCAACTCTTCTTCTTGGACACTATAATAGGCCTGCCGTAAATCATCCGCCATCTGAGCCAAATCTAAATCAGAAATTTCCCCCTTCTGACATAAAATTTGATAAAGGCTTTCAAGTTGCGGACTTTCAAAAACAAAATCGTCTCGATTGCGAAACTCATTGAGAAGATAATCGTATTGAAGCAGACGATAGAATAGCTGGTTTTCAGCCCGCTGAATAGCTGTCAAGGTCTTACTGACTGGCAACTCAGTTAGAAGCGGACCCGAACTTGTTCTAGGCTCATTAAGCTGATTGCCTCCTGCACCAGCCCGCATTTTCAACCGTTCATTATTAACCGACTGCTCCACCTGAAAATAATCAAAGTCTGGCAAACTCTCAGCCACCATATTGATATAGGTATTCTGAGCAGTAATGGAAGTTACCCCAGCGATAATTTTAGCAATTCTCTCAACATAGGCAATCTCCGCTTGTAGATTATCAACATTTTCCGGTCTGAGGTATTGAATCCAAAACTCTGTACTGGAAATTCTCGACTGACTCAGGAGTTTGGCTAGCTCTTGAGCCGAGTTGGCCTTGATAAATTCATCAGGATCCATCTGATTGGGCATTCGAACGATTTCAACTGTCAAATCCTGCAAAATGGCCAGCGACTTGGCAATAGCATTTTGACCAGCGTTATCACCATCATAGGTCAAGATGACCTTTTTGGTGAATTTTTTCAGGTGACTGACATGCTCAGGTGTCAGAGCTGTACCCATAGAGGCTACCGCATTTTTAATACCAGCTCGGTAAGCAGCAATAACATCCATGAATCCTTCCATCAGGTAAACTTCATGACTCTTAGTCATCACCGGCTTAGCCTTATCCAGATGGTACAATTCATAGGATTTATTAAAGAGGGTCGTTGCTCTAGTATTCTTATATTTAGCTTCTTTGCGATCTTGATCAGCCTGAGTCCAAATCCGACCCGAAAAGCCTATCACATGCCCATTCTCATCCGTCAGTGGAAAGATAATCCGATTGCGAAAACTATCAAAGATCGAACCAGCTTCTGATAAATTGAAAAGGCCAGAATTGAGGATAGTATCTTCATCGTAACGAGGGGACAAACTTTGATAGAGATAATTCGATTCATCAGGAGCCAGACCGATATTGAAGTAATCAATCAGCCGGTCATCTAGCCCCCGATCATAAAGGTATTGCTTAGCTGCTTCTCCGATCTTAGTCGTCTTCAAAACGGCCTGATAAAACTTGCTAGCATCCTGATTGATATCAAAGAGCTTCTGATGAGGGTTCTGACGGATCTTAGTCTGTTGATGCGATGGTTCAATGGCTAAATCCATGCCAATTCTTTCAGAGAGAATCTTGACACTTTCCATGAAAGTAATTTGGCGATACTCTTCTAGAAATTTGAAGACATCCCCTGACTTGCCACAGCCAAAACAATGAAAGAACTGCTTGTCCTCAATAACATTAAAAGAAGGGGTTTTCTCTTGGTGGAAGGGACAAAGGCCCAAGTAATTTCGACCTGACTTTGTCAGACTGACCACTTCACCAATCACATCAACAATATTGACGTTATGCTTAATCTCAGAAATAACTGATTTATCAAGGGCCATGTCATTACCTCCCTACTAAAAAGATAATTTTAGTTTTACCCCTTATTATAACACGTTTTCCTAAGTCTTGTAAAATATCAAAAGTTCCATCGCACGACACCTAATATAACAAGGAAATTAAATACTTATAACAATCAAAGTTTCTAGGCAATTCCCTTGACTTACCCGTTCTCTTTTCGATATACTGAGCAAGTATTAAATTTTGAAAGGAATTCAATTTTTTAAAATGATTAAAGAATTAAAAGACTTCTTGTTCAAGGGTAATGTCCTTGATCTTGCTGTAGCCGTTGTTATGGGGGCTGCTTTCAATGCCATCATAACTTCATTAGTTGGTGATATCATCACACCACTTATCTTAAATCCAGTTGTCAAGGCCGCTGGTGTTGAAAATCTCTCCAAACTAACTTGGAATGGTATCACGTATGGAAGCTTCTTAAGTGCCGTTCTCAATTTCCTCATCGTCGGAACAACCCTCTTCTTCATCGTTAAAGCTGGCAACAAGGCCATTGCCCTCAACAAGAAGCAAGAAGATGAAGCTGCAGAAGCTGCCGGTCCTTCACAAGAAGAATTGCTTACTGAAATCCGCGATCTTTTGGCTAAAGAAAAATAAGCTAAACAACCTAAGTCTGGCTCTATGAACAGCTAGGCTTTTTTATATCCTTACTGGATACCATAACCAGACTCTAACGCAGGCTGCCCCGCCGGCACTTCTTCAGACAACAAAAATCCTCAGCCACTCCGGCTAAGGATTTTTCTGATTGTTCAGCTCACTTAGAATTTTTTACGTTTGCGAGCTGCTTCTGACTTACGTTTCCGCTTTACAGAAGGTTTTTCATAGTGTTCGCGTTTACGAGCCTCTTGAAGAGTTCCCGCTTTTGTGACTGAACGCTTGAAACGACGAAGAGCGTCGTCAAGTGATTCATTTTTACGTACCACTGTTTTTGCCATGGATTTCACCTCCTCAAGAATAATGTAACGCTTTTTACGTTCCCCACTAGAATAACGAATTTTATCAGGAATGTCAACACTTACAAGTAATTTATGAAAAAATGTTAATTCTCAAAGTAAGGAAAGTTCTAAAATGAAGTTAGCCACCTAAGAGTATCAAAAAACATCTCAGAGAGATATAATTGTAATCACCACAATAACAATTAGAAAGACTCTGAGATGCAAAACTATTATACACCAAAAAGTAAACATTTGACACTAACTGAACGTAGAATAATTGAACGTTGGCTTCAAGAAGGGCTCTCAAATCGTGAAATCGCTAGGAGATTGGCTAAAGCTCCTCAAACCATTCACAACGAAGTCAAACGTGGTCAGGTTAGACAACAAGTGCGTAAAGGAAAATTTGAGGTGATCTACTCAGCTGACTTCGCCCAAAAAGCCTATCAAAACAATCGTAAACGTTCTGTTAAACAAGTCTCCCTGACCAAGGGACTCAAAGAAAAGATAACTCACTACATCAAACAGAAATATTCTCCTGAGATGATAGTAAAGGCAAAAGGATTACCTGTTCCCATCTCCACTATTTACTACTGGATTCATCATGGACACTTAGGATTGACTAAAGCTGACATGCTTTATCCTCGCAAGGAGAAAACTAAGAAAAAGCATGCCAGTCCCAACTTTAAGCCAGCTGGAAAGTCTATCGAGGAACGACCAGAAAGCATTAACAAGCGTGAGAATGTTGGTGATTTTGAAATTGATACGGTTATTCAAACTCGGGCAAAAAACGAGTGCCTGTTGACTCTAACGGATAGAAAGAGTCGTTATCAAATCATTCGACTCATTCCCGATAAGTCCACGTCTTCAGTCAATCAAGCTCTGAAAGCAATCCTCAGGGATTATCAAATTAACTCTATCACAGCTGATAACGGGGCTGAATTCAGTCGTTTAGCAGAAGTTTTTGACCCTGCTCATATCTACTATGCCCACCCCTATTCTTCTTGGGAGCGTGGAACTAATGAGAATCATAATAGACTCATCCGGCGCTGGTTGCCTAAGGGAAGCAAAAATGCGACTCAACAACAAGTCGCATTTATTGAAAACTGGATTAACAACTATCCAAAGAAACTATTCAATTATAAATCTCCTAAAGAGTTTTTACAGACTGGCTAACTTGAACTTGAAATTTAGTAATTCTCAAAGTAAGTTAGCTTTCTGGAAAAAACAGCAGTTCGTCTGACATAGAAAAAAACTGGAAAATTCTCAGCTTCTAGTAATTTTATTTTCCAGCTTCCGATTCTTGATTAGCCTTCTTAACATAATCATCAATCTTGCCTTCCTTTTTCAGTTTCTTGATGATACCGTTGATGCGGTTACGCAGAGCTATTGATCCCTTTGGTAGGGCAATAGCATAGGAAGAACCATCAACTTTTTTGAGAGTAATATTGGCAACAGTAAGATCATCATTGCTGGAAACATACCCTTGAGCAATGGCGCTCTCCATGACGATACCCTCGATTTGACCGCTCTTCAACTCATTAACACCCTCGCTATTTTGAGTAAGAGAGACAGCAGAAGCCTTTGGAATTTGATCAGCTAGCACCCCCTCTTGGATAGTACCCTTTTGCGCAGAAACAGATTTTCCAGCAAAGCTGTCAACCGAAGTATATTTAGCCAAATCAGCCTTGCGAATAATCACCACATTTTTAGACTCAAAATACGGTTCCGTAAATTCAAGAGCT
The DNA here is from genome assembly GCF_000187975.2 of Streptococcus criceti HS-6. Taxonomy (NCBI): domain Bacteria; kingdom Bacillati; phylum Bacillota; class Bacilli; order Lactobacillales; family Streptococcaceae; genus Streptococcus; species Streptococcus criceti. Next base: position 1,147,004 of record NZ_AEUV02000002.1, on the reverse strand, counting down.
TTTTTACGTTCTTCAGTGACAGAAATCCCTGAGATCCCGTAATCAGCCTTACCAATAGATACACTTCCCAAAACATTCGTGAAAGACACTGTTAAAAAATGAACATCGACACCCAATTCCTTAGCAATTTCCTTAGAAAGCTCAACATCAACGCCAGCCACTGTATCCTTACCGTTGACCAATCGTTTAAACTCAAAAGGCGCAAAATCAGGACTGGTGGCAACAACTAGTGTGCCTCGCTTCTGAACATCCGACAGAGAAGTGTCCTCCTTAGCCGATTTTGATGACTGCGAACAAGCTACCAAACTGACTGACATTAAGGCCAGCAGGGCAACTGTAACTATTTTTTTAATTGACATTGAATTCTCCATTGTTGAAAAGGGTGGACTCAAGTTCTATCGTCCCTAATTTTTATACTATTCTAGCTTATAAAAATACATCTGTCAAGATGAATCTTCGGGTTAGACAGTGGAATTCTGCATAAAATCGCAGGTTTAGTAAAACTTCTTCTGCCACTCGCCATCAATTTTATCGTGATAAAAATATTCCGACAGGTCTGTTTCATCAAAGACCCTGAGCAAAGCCAGCATATCATAAGCCAAGTCCATCTCTGGCAGTTCCTGACGATTCACCCAACGAACTTCTCCCTCATCAGAGGAATGCAGATGGCCGAAATAGGATTCAGCCTTATAGAGGAAAACAATATAGCGAATGCCTTCCTCAGTGTGCCAATTTTTCAAACCAACCAGACGAGGGTTCTCCACAGTCAAACCTGTTTCTTCCCGGATTTCTCGTACTACCGAATCATGAAAAGACTCCTTACCTTCTACATGACCACCAGGCAGGGCAGCTCCTGACCAAGAATAGCGCCTGGGATCACGAATTTGCATGACAATATTGCCCTTGCCATCTTCAATTAGGCACATATTGGTTAAAATAACTTGAGAAGCACGAGACATAAAAAAGTCTTTCCTTTCTACAAAAGAGGCAAAATAAGGGTTATCCAAAACCAACTGATAGGCATGACTAAAACCATGGCCGGGATCATATCAGCGGTCGGGAACATCTTGACCTGAATAATCCGAAACCCTGTCGCTACCATGAGAAAACCACCGCAGGCTGTAAAATCGCCGATAATCGCTGGTGTTGTTAAGGGAACAATGATACCGGCTAAATAAAAGAGAGCAGTGAAAATAACAAACTGAGGCAGAGCGATAGCAGCCACTACATATCCTAAGTTGCAAGCAAAGATTGCTGCTGTGAAAAAATCCAGAATAGATTTAGAAATCAGAATAGAGGCATCTCCTGTCATTCCGTTGACCAAACTCCCATAGATACCAGTCCCGCTGGCACAAAAGAGAACGATGACGGTTACAAGGGCATTGAGAAATTGCTTCCTAGGCATATCGGGTTGTTTGGGAAAAACTTTAGACATGTAGCGTTGCATGATAAATCCACCCTTAAAAAGCAGACGATCAAAATCAAGGAGGAGACCAACGATGGTCCCCAAAACAACCGCAAAAACAACGGCAGGCATATAGGACATTTTGGTGATGGAGGTAATCCCCATCCCCATGGAACATACCCCAAAAATCATATTCATCTTCTCTTTGAAGGTATCATCCAAATGATGACCAAATAAACCGCCTAAAAGACCGCCTAAAATAATGGACAGACTGTTTACAATAACGCCAAGAGGCATGAGAACACTTCCTTTTCATACTCTTCAACAATCAAAATAGCCCTCGTCAACTCAGTTTGCCTTACGCCATTACTGTCTGCAGTTCGTTGCCTTGTCTATTTTGAATTTTCATTGAGTATTACTTTAAATTAGCTATTATTCTATCACGACTAAAAGCAAAATGAAAGGCGGCTGAGGGAAGCCTTATCTCTGGCTAGAGTTGTTTACACCTACCTTATGATGTCACTTTCTAATTTTTCAAATCGTTTTCAGCCATTAAGTTAACCGTTAGCACTTGCTTACTATTCAAGAGCTCTCATCTATTATAATTCTCCCCTTCTTACGTTTTATGAATATACCTGCATTCCCTCCCCCAAAAACAAGAGCCATTCTTGCTTGCAACGATTACCAACCGTTTACGATTGACACGGCTAGGAGAATGGGTATAATGAAACCATCATGTCCACTATTATCAATTATTTAATAGAACAAAGCAAAAGTCCTGCTGGCCTTGGTGGACGTATCCTCACTAAAATCTGGTCAACTTATTTTCAAAAACTGAGCCTTTGGACGCTGAATTTAACGACTATACCACAAAGCGCTAGAATTCTTGATATCGGCTTTGGCGGCGGCATTAACATCCAAAACCTAACTTCAATGACTGAAAAATCAACAATTCATGGCATTGACATTTCTAGAGAAGCCTATAAACAAGCGAGCAAAGTGAATCGGCAACTCATCCAAAAAGGACAAGTTCACCTCAGTCTAGCCGATGTCACTAGACTCCCTTTTCCAGATCAATGTTTTGACCTCATTGTGGCGACACAGACCCACATCTATTGGGATGAACTCGCTAAAGGTCTGGCAGAATGCGCACGCGTTTTAAGAAAAGAGGGGAAACTCCTTATCAGCAGCGAAAAGGACAAAATCAATTATCATTTACCGGCCTACAGTGATCCAAACGACTTTGTTGCTCTACTAAACCAACAAGGTTTTACCAAAATTACCATTAAAGATACCCCATCCTATATCGGTTTTATTTGTCAGAAAAAACAGAGCTAGTTTCAGGCAGTAGCTCTGTTTTTTACCTTTTTAGAGAGGGCAGCCAGTAACCCATTCTCATTTCTAAGCCACCACCTTTAGTTCCAGCACCATATCACGGATCTGGGCGGCCAATTCAAAGTCAATCAGCTCGGCGGCTTCTTGTATTTAATGTAAGTAGAGATCTGGTAATTTCAGCCCCTTCAACAGCTAAGTCACTACGCTTAATTTTCTCCCGCCAATCTTAAATCTTCTCAGGTAGGTGATGTAGATACATGTCAATAGCATCATCGCTATTTTCTAAAACCGCCATCAGATCTGGGAGAGGTTCAGCATAAAGATTAGGATAATCTTTTTCATCATATTCAGGTCTGATGTTAAATGCTAAAATTTCTTTATCTATTGAAAATTCGGCGTGCACGTTTCCTTTATTTCCTCTGGCATCCATACGCACCCATTTGTTAAGCTCTGCTATGTAAACAGCATTTAAAGCATGGACGCAATAGCCACTCTCTGGAGTATCTCCCAACGTAAGTCGTTGGTAACAGATACCAACTGGAATCGAGGCTGCTCGCAACAGTGCTGCTAATAGATTTGATTTTGCGTAGCAGATACCAGCACCTTCTTTAAGCACTTGAGAGGCTGTTACCGTCACTATTTTATCCTTAATATCCCAAGAATGAGCGATTTCATCCCTCACAAAATGATAGGCTCTTCGAATAAAATCAATTTTATCAACAGCTAACTTCTCTAATTCTTGCACCTTTTCCTGTATAAGGATATGATCGCCATTGATATAGTTTGAAAATTTTAGATATTCTTGAAACTCATTAGCTAAAACAAGCATGTTCATCCTCCTTCACTACGTTAATCTTTTTTAGTATCCAATCTTTCTATAGGATCTTCGTACCCAACACTAAAAAAATTTTCACCATTTCTGCAATAATTCCTGAATCGGTAGCTTCCAGACTGAACAATTTATGTCCTTTTTCCCATCAATATCATATTCGGTGCTGCTTTCATAATGAAAATCTTTCGGCTGATGAGAGTGGGACAGAAGTCAATTTATATAAAAAATTGATTTCGTCGTCCCACCTCCGCACAATTGATTAGGATGGCCGTTAACAATTGCGGAGTAGTTAAACAGCCCAGTGGACTGTTTAAGGGGGTGCCTGAAATGGGAACGTCACCCCAAGATAAGGACTCCCAACCACTGCGTCAAACTGTTATTACTGCAAAAAATAGAAGACTGGAACACTTTTTCCCCAGCCTCATCTATCGAAACTTGAAAGAAATCAAAAAAGAACCTTTAAGTTGGCGATATCTGGTGTCCTAGCCTCTGACTCCCACTTAGTAATAGCTTGTCTGGAAATATGGCGTTCTTCTGCTAATTTTTCCTGCGATAATCCTAACTAACTGTTTACGATAATCACGCAAGCGTGTTTCAAATATTATATGCATCTTCCCCTAAAAATTATTGGTTACTGATGAACAATCCAAGTTTAATCAAAAGAAGCACCACAAACGAGCAATCCTTGATAACATTCACTAACACTGCTGCTACTTTCCGTAGCATTTTTGGAAATTGCCCTATTTTACAGCATTTTTGTATTGACCATGAAGTACATTCTAAGCTGTCACAAAATAAAACATTAAATGAAGAAAAATCAGCCAGTGCAAGGTCTGCGTTTTTTCTCTCAAATAAGTAAAAAGCAGAGCCATCAATGCTGTTAGAGCTAATAAAAAGGGGTTACGCCAAAAGTGAGAAACATAGAATAGATGCGCCAAAATAAACAGTGCTGGCAATAGGATTAAAACTTGTTTAAAAGAGAAGCGCTGTCGCAAATAATTTTGCAAAAGACCAAAGGTAAGGTAATCCTGCCAAACTACAGATACTGTCGTAAAAAGTAAATAGTAGACCGCCGGCAGTCCCGTCCAGTGATAATGCAGCAGAACATTCCCAGCAGCCAGCAGTAAGATGAGATAAAGCAGGTATGTTTTCTTTTGCCTGACCGCTATGAGAGATTCAGTCCATTGGCGGTGACTAAAAGCAAGAACTGCCAGCCCTACACAATTAAGCAGCACACCACCGATAATCACTCCCTTTTCATCCGTATAACGACTGAGAAGATCATGAGACACCCCCACATTAACCGTTAAGCCAAATAAAATAAACCAAACAGCAATGGCAAAAATCCCTTGAAATAAGTATTTATGCTTTGTAACAGGCTCTTGCATAGCAGTCCTCTTTCTACTTTATTTCTTGAACAACTAATCCATCGCCTTCAGCTCCAACACCATATCACGGATCTGGGCAGCCAGTTCAAAGTCAAGCAGCTCGGCGGCTTCTTGCATTTCCTTTTGGAGCTTCTTGACAGTCTCTTGACGCTCCTTCTTGGACATGGTTGACACATCCATCTCCTCTGCTACTTGTGCTTCCTCGTTGGTCTTGGTAATAGCAATGAGGTCACGGATTTCCTTCTTGATCGTTTGCGGAACGATACCGTGCTCTTTATTATAAGCCATTTGAATTTGACGACGACGGGCTGTTTCATCCATAGCTTTTTGCATAGACTCTGTCACCGTATCTGCATACATGATTACGTGACCCTCGCTATTACGGGCAGCACGGCCTATGGTCTGTATGAGGCCTCGTTCATTGCGCAGGAATCCTTCTTTATCAGCGTCCAGAATGGCAATCAAACTGACCTCAGGCACATCAATTCCTTCTCGCAGGAGATTGATCCCAATGAGAACATCAAAGACCCCAAGCCGCAAATCACGAATAATCTCCGTCCGCTCCAGAGTCTTAATGTCGCTGTGCATATACTTAACCTTAACCCCCATCTCTTTGAGATAGTCGGTCAGGTCCTCTGCCATTTTCTTAGTCAGGGTTGTGATAAAAGTACGCTCACCCTTTTCAACGCGGTCATTGATTTCACCCAGTAAATCATCCATCTGCCCCATGGTCGGCCGCACTTCAACTTCTGGATCAAGCAAGCCAGTCGGACGAATAATCTGCTCAATCACCGTGTCAGTCTGTTCCATTTCATAGTCACCTGGCGTGGCAGAAACATAGACAATCTGGTGAACATGACTTTCAAACTCCTCACGGCGTAAGGGGCGATTGTCCAGAGCGCTAGGCAGGCGGAAACCATAATTAACCAGCATCTCTTTCCGAGAGCGGTCGCCATTATACATGCCCTTGATCTGTCCCATAGTCATGTGGCTTTCATCAATCATGATAAGGAAATCTTCTGGGAAGAAATCAAGCAGGGTATAGGGTGGTTCTCCTTCAGAACGCCCATCCATGTGACGGGAATAGTTTTCGACACCATTGGTGTAACCCATCTCACGCAGCATCTCAATATCATAGTCTGTCCGTTGTTTGAGGCGCTGAGCTTCCAAAAGCTTGCCTTCGGATTCAAAGAGCTGCAGCTGTTGCTCCAGTTCGGCTTGGATTTTACGGATAGCAGTCTCCATGTGTTCCTCATTGGTCATAAAGTGAGTAGCTGGGAAAATTGCCAGATGGTCTACTTCACCAAGATTATGACCCGTTAAAGCGTCAATCTCACGGATGCGGTCGATCTCATCTCCAAAAAATTCAACCCGAAAGGCATGCTGGTCACGGCTGGCTGGGAAAACCTCAACCACATCGCCCCGAACTCGGAAGCGCCCCCGTTGGAAATCAATGTCATTACGTTCAAATTGAATATCAACCAAATCGTTGAGAAGCTGGTCGCGGGAGATTTCTTGACCTGGCCGTAGACTGACCACACTGTCAGCATATTCCTTAGGCGAACCTAAACCGTAGATACAGCTGACAGAGGCTACAACGATAACATCGTTGCGCTCCAAAAGAGCTGATGTCGCTGAGTGGCGGAGCTTATCAATTTCATCATTAACCGAGCTGTCCTTCTCGATATAAGTATCGGACGAAGGGACATAGGCCTCCGGTTGGTAGTAATCATAGTAAGAGACGAAGTATTCTACAGCATTGTCAGGGAAAAACTCCTTAAATTCCCCATAAAGCTGACCTGCCAAGGTCTTATTATGGGCGATGACCAGGGTTGGCTTGTTGACCTTGCTGATGACTTGGCTCATGGTATAAGTCTTACCTGTCCCTGTCGCCCCCAGCAAAATCTGCGCCTTCTCGCCTCCCTCGATATTATCTACCAGCTGCTCAATGGCTTGCGGTTGGTCGCCAGATGGTTGGTATTTTGATACTAGTTTAAAGGTATTTTGATCTGTTCTATCTATCATAATGGTCTTCTTTTCTACTCCTGTTTTCAACTACTATTTTAACACAGTTTATGGACCTCTTAAAAAAATTTACCCAAATCACGTGTTAGGTTTTCTGACATAAAATCAATAAAAATTTGCCTGAGGCCTTATTTTCTGGTAAAATAGAGAGGAAATTTACCATAAGGAGACAAACATGAAGAAAAAACTTCTGGCGCTTATGTTAAGTGTCTTGTCCGCCCTTCTTATTTTTACAGGAAGGGCTCAGGCTGCTGAAAAGATTTCCATCGTTTCCGACACAGCCTACGCTCCCTTTGAATTTAAGGATAGTGATCAAACCTATAAAGGGATTGATGTTGACATCATTAAGGAAGTCGCCAAACGTTCAGGTTGGGACTATAAACAGACCTATCCCGGCTTTGATGCTGCTGTCAATGCTGTTCAATCTGGTCAGGCTGACGGCCTCATGGCTGGTACAACCGTGACCGAGGCCCGCAAAAAGGTCTTCAAATTTTCTGATACCTACTACGATACTTCAATCGTTGTCTACACCAAATCAGGTACAACCAGCATTACCAGCTACGACCAATTAAAAGGCAAAACTGTTGGGGTTAAAAACGGTACCGCTGCCCAAGACTGGCTGGATCAACATGCTGATCAATATGGCTATACGGTTAAAACCTTCGATACTAGCGACCTGATGAACAACAGCTTAGATCAAGGTGCTGTTGATGCGGCTATGGATGATAAGCCTGTTGTTCAATACGCTATCAAGCAAGGGAAGCCATACGATATGAATATGGATGGCGAATCCGTTGGTAGCTTTGCCTTTGGTGTCAAAAAAGGCAGCAAAAAAGAGTACCTCATCAAAGACTTCAACAAAGCTCTGGCAGCTATGAAGAAGGACGGTACCTATGACAAGATTATGAAAAAATGGCTGGGGGATTCTGTCAATGAAAACTCTAAAACACCGTCAGCTAGCCTGCATTTAACGGGTGACGCCAGCAAGAAAGCAACACCAGTCAAGGGGAGCTATACTATTGTTTTAGACTCCTCATTTGCTCCATTCGAATACCAAAATGGTTCTGGCGGCTATACCGGCATCGATGTTGAATTGATTAAAGCCATTGCGAAGCAACAAGGTTTTAAAGTCAAATTGCAGTTCCCCGGTTTTGACGCTGCTCTCAATGCCGTTCAATCCAGTCAGGCCGACGGCGTTATTGCTGGCATGACCATTACAGATGAACGTAAGAACACCTTTGATTTCTCAGATGCTTACTACTCTGCTAATACGATCATCGCGGTTCCAGCCAATTCAAAAGTGAAAAAATATGCTGACCTCAAAGGAAAGACTGTCGGTGCCAAGAAGGGAACAGCTTCTTACGACTGGTTAACCCAGCATGCAAATCAGTACGGCTATAGCGTGCGTGCCTATGACGATGGTTCAACTCTTTATGATAGCCTGCAAAATGGATCCGTTGATGCTATGATGGACGATGAAGCCGTCCTCAAATATGCCATCAAACAAGGCCGCAAATTCAAGACCCCAATCAAAGGCGAAAAGTCTGGTGATGTTGGCTTCGCGGTTAAGAAAGGGGCTAATCCCGAACTCATTCAAATGTTCAACAACGGCCTAGCTTCCCTCGTTAAATCGGGCAAATACGATAAGATTGTCAATAAATATCTGGCTACTAACAAGGAAAGCAAGAAGAAAACCGCTGATGAAACCACTATTATCGGTCTCATCCAAAACAACTACAAACAACTCTTGCAAGGTCTTGGAATCACAGTTACCCTGACCCTCCTCTCCTTCGCTATTGCCATGGTTATCGGCATTATCTTCGGTATGATGGCTGTCGCTCCTAACAAGCCCCTGCAGACTATCTCTCGCATCTTCGTCGATGTGGTGCGCGGTATCCCGCTGATGATTGTAGCAGCTTTCATCTACTGGGGGATTCCAAACCTGATTGAATCCATCACTGGCCATCAATCACCTATCAACGATTTCGTGGCCGCTACCATCGCCCTTTCCCTCAATGCTGCGGCCTATATCGCAGAAATCGTTCGCGGCGGTATCGAGGCCGTGCCGAAAGGACAAATGGAAGCCAGCCGAAGCTTAGGTATTTCTTACCGCACAACCATGCGTAAGGTTATCCTACCACAAGCTGTCCGTGTGATGTTACCAAATTTCATTAACCAATTCGTTATCTCGCTGAAAGATACAACTATCGTCTCAGCAATCGGTCTGGTTGAACTCTTCCAAACTGGTAAGATTATCATTGCCCGCAACTACCAGTCTTTCCGAATGTACGCGATTCTCGCGATCATCTATCTGGTCATCATTACTCTCTTGACCCGCTTGGCAAAACGATTAGAAAGGAAGCTGAAATAATGGCAGACTTGAAAATTGATGTGCAAGACCTTCATAAATCTTATGGGGACAATGAAGTCTTGAAGGGCATCAATGCCCAATTTAATGAGGGCGATGTCGTTTGTATCATCGGTCCTTCTGGTTCTGGAAAGTCAACCTTCCTGCGGACCCTCAACCTCTTGGAAAGTATTACCAGCGGTCGAGTTTTTGTTGATGGTTATGAACTGTCCAATCCTAAGACCAATGTCGACAAAGTGCGTGAAAACATCGGTATGGTTTTCCAACACTTTAACCTCTTCCCCCACATGTCAGTTTTGGACAATATTACCTTTGCCCCGATTGAACTAGGTAAGTATTCCAAGGAAGAAGCTGAAAAAGTCGGTAGGGATTTACTAGAAGAGGTTGGCCTATCCGATAAGTGCGATGTCAATCCCGAAAGCCTTTCCGGAGGGCAAAAACAACGGGTCGCTATCGCACGGAGTTTAGCCATGAACCCCGATATCATGCTCTTTGACGAGCCAACATCGGCCCTCGACCCCGAAATGGTCGGCGATGTTCTCAATGTTATGCGAGACTTAGCCGGACAAGGTATGACCATGCTGATTGTCACCCACGAAATGGGCTTCGCCCGCAAGGTAGCCAACCGAGTTATTTTTACCGATGGCGGTCAGTTCCTTGAAGACGGTACACCCGAACAAATCTTTGATAATCCTCGGCATCCACGTCTCAAAGAATTCTTGGACAAGGTGCTGAATGCCTAGAAATAAAGGTGCTACAGGTATTATAGAGCCGAAAAATGCCCTGACAATTTGTCAAGGCGTTTTTCGTATTTTCAAAATTATACTTAACAAAAATCAAAAATAGCGATATAATATAGTCATGACACTAGAAATTACACCAGCACAAGCACAAGAACTAAAACAAGCACTCAAAGATAAAGCAAATGATAAACACTATAGAAAACTTCATGCCCTCCTCCTTCGTTCACAAGGAATGAGCTTAACAGCAATCGGCAAAGAAGTTGGGCTCGTTCACCAGTCTGTTCGCAACTTAATTACCCGTTATCAAAAGGGGGGACTAACAGCTCTATTTAAAGAAAATCGCGGTGGTCGTAGACGTGCTTATATGACCGTCGAAGAGGAAGAAAGATTCCTAAACCAACAACTAGAACGGGCATTAAAGGGGGAGCACGTAACTGTTCAAAGCTTGTTTGAAGCCTATCAAGCTGAAGTTGGAAAGTCAACCACTCGTGAGGGATTCTATGCTTTATTAAAACGCCACGGATGGCGAAAGGTAACTCCTCGTCCAAAACATCCTAAAAAAGCAGACGCTAAAACGATTTATGCGTCAAAAAATAAAATCTATATTCAGGAAGACAAGAAAGCGCTTTAAGCATAGCCGACGTTACAAGAAAGTCCGTCTCATGTATCAAGATGAAGCGGGTTTTGGTCGTATCAGTAAGCTAGGAGCTTGTTGGGCACCTAAAGGTTATAGGCCACATGTAGCCAGCCACTACATTCGAGAATACCGTTATTGTTACGGAGCCGTTGATGCCCATACAGGAGAATCTTTTTTCCTCATCGCAGGAGGTTGTAATACTGAATGGATGAACGAATTTTTAAGACAATTAAGTCAAGCTTTTCCTGACGATTACATTGTTTTGGTTATGGATAATGCCATTTGGCATAAATCAAAGGCTTTAGAAGTTCCACATAATATAGACTTTGCTTTTATTCCGCCTTATACTCCTGAAATGAATCCTATTGAACAGGTCTGGGCTGAAATAAGAAAACGTGGGTTTAAAAACAAAGCCTTCAAAACTTTGGAGGAGGTTATTAATCAACTTCAAGAGGTTATTCAAAGTTTTCATTGGAAAGAGTTAAAAACGATTGTCCATAGAAAATGGACTTCGGCTATGCTTGATTTTCATTGAGTATTAATAATCTTCTTCTACTCCTTGTCCTACCAAAACTTTATGTTATAATAAAAACGAATAAATGGAGGTAAAGGTGCATTGAACAATTAATTTTCTTCTCATTTGATTTCAATTCTTTACGGTCATTTGCTTGATGCCGGTTCGTTTAGAATTGAAATCTCCAAAGTGATAGTATCCTTAAACCAGAAGAAAATTTTTTGTGTGCACTGATTCCGATACTTGACTAGTTTCTGGTCTTTTTGTGCAACCAAACAAGTTCTACTGGATAAGGTAGGACTTGTTTTTTTTAATCCCTGTACGGAGGTTTTTATGCTACAAATACAAAATTTAACCATTATCCAAGAAAAAGATTGGCATACTCTGATTGAAAAATTAACGATGACCATCAATGCCGGTGACAAGGTGGCAATTATCGGGGAAGAAGGCACTGGCAAATCAACTCTGCTCCAATACATCTATTCGCCTGAGCTCATTGCAAATTATGCCAACGTATCAGGACAGATCGTCAATCACTTCTGTGCCATGGGCTACTTGCCTCAAACCTTACCTCAGGAAGACAATCAATTATCTATTAGGGACTACCTCTACAAAGACATAAACTATGACTTATTCGACTTCCACCTGCTTTATCAATTCGCGGCAACCCTGCACTTTGACCGTCAGCGTTTTGAGGACGACAAACAGACGGTCGGACAACTTTCAGGTGGTGAAAAAATCAAACTCCAGCTCTTAAAAATTCTAGCCCATCAACCCGACCTTCTTTTGCTCGATGAACCGTCTAGCGATTTAGATATAGAAACCTTTACTTGGTTGGAACATTTTATCGCCCAAAGCCCCTTGACGATTCTTTTTATCTCCCATGATGAACAATTGCTCAGCAAGGTTGCGACCCATATCATTCACTTGGAGCAAATCAAAAAGGGAAGTCAAGCTCAATCGACCAGCTCTGCTATTGATTACAAGACTTACAAAAACAACCGTCAGAAAGCACGGATAAGGCAGAAAAAAACAGCACGGAAAGAGCGCGAGAAGCAACAAGAACGCTTAGAAAAACTCAATCGTGCCAAATCTGCAGTACGACACGACCTAACAGTCACAAAGAATGACGTTCAAGGACGCCTGCTTTCTAAAAAAATGAAAAACTTGCTATCACGGGAAAAACGTTTTAACCGAGAAGCGGAAAACTTCACTGAATTACCTGACAACCCCGATACAATTGGTCTCTTCTTTGCAGATATTGAGCCTCTGCCAGCTCAGAAAGTACTTCTATCCTATCACGCAGAAAAGCTAATCACTGGCCAAGTCATTGATCTAACCATCAAAGGCCAAGAAAAAATCGCTCTCATCGGTCGCAATGGAATTGGCAAGACCATGCTCATCCGAAAAATCTATCAGGATTTGACAGCTAAGACTGGCATTTCTGTTGGCTATCTGCCCCAAGAATACACAGAAACAATCGACCAAAACCAGACAGCCCTAAACTTCCTCAGTCAAAACGGCCGTGAAGAGGAAGCACGCACACTACTAGCCAGTCTCAAATTCAATCGCAAGGAAATTCTCCATCCTATCAGTGAGCTATCAGGCGGACAAAAAGCCAAGCTTTTCTTGGCAAAAATGGTCTTTGAACGCAATAACGTCCTGCTCCTTGATGAACCAACCCGACACTTCTCTCCTACTTCTCAACCAGAAATCAGACGACTTCTTACAGACTATCCAGGTGCTATCGTCAGCATCTCGCATGACCGCACTTTTATTGAGCAAGTAACCCATACGACTTATCAACTAACCAAAGATAAACTTATCCGGCAAAAATAATGGAGAGCATGGGACACAAGCTCAGCCGTAATCAAAAAACGAACAATGTTAGAATTTTAATCATGTGACATTCATCATTGTTCGCTTTATAGCTTATGACTGGTGGAATGAGAGTTGGTCATAAAGAATTTCTAAAATGAAAACCTTTGCTTCCTGCCTCTTTCAGAAAGGAGTGGAATCAACCCCAAAATCGAAAATTTTGGATCTCACCACGTCCTGGTTTTAAGGTGGTGACCTGAAACGGTCTCTCCTAAGACCGTTTTTGACACTTGCTTTGCAAGCTTCATTTCCCGATTAAAAAAAGTCTCCCAGACCTTTTTAACCCACCTCCGAACCTTTTGAGGCTGGAAATAAGAGGAACGATGGTCATCATTTTAGGTTTTCCGCTTTGGCCTTGGCCCTTGCAGCAAAAAGAAAACCAGCCAGCAGTGATTTATTAAGGCTGAAAAAATATTCCAGCCTTCTATTTCTTGCAGTAATGACAGTTTGACGCTGTGGTTGGGAGTAAGACTTGTCGGCCATGCCAAGAAATCTTACCCCTGCACAATTCATTAGGGGCTTTAGCACCAATGAACCACTGCTGTTGGCTTTCTGTAACTGGAGCTTCTTAGTTTTTAAGCAGCCAACTTAAATAGCCACTGGACTGTTTAACTACCATGCAAATGATAGCGGTCAACCACTGTGCCCCAAGAATTTATTTCAAAAGAGAAATACTGGACGCGTTTTTTGCCCTACTCTCTATCTTCTTTATTTTTAGCAGCCCGATCCGCTTCCTTCTTTTCTCGCTCTAAGCGCAGCTTACGGTTGGGGTTAAGCTTGTTAAATAATTCTTCTAACTTTTCAGCATTCCAGACATCAGCTGCGGAAACAAAATTGCCATCCTTGTCTTTAAATGATATTGGTTTATCTCCCATAAAATTACCTCACGTGTTTGAATTAGTAAATAACCAGACTGAAGCGGCCTACTTAGTACACAGTCTTCACCGCACCTCTATCCAAAAGGTTACGGCGTAAGAAAAACGATTCGCTTTTCGAGCTAGCAAGGTCCCTAGAGAAATTAATCCACAAATTCAAATTCAAAATTGCCAATACGAACCAGATCACCATCTTTAGCACCGCGCTCACGCAAAGCCTGGTCAACGCCCATACCGCGCAATTGGCGAGCGAATTTCATAAGAGATTCGTCACGCTCTAAATTGGTCATGACAAAGAGTTTTTCCAGCTTAGCCCCAGACAATACCCAAGTCGCATCATCGTCACGTGAGATTTCAAATGGCTGTTCGTCAGCGTCAAAGCCATAGTAGGCTTCCTCTTGTTCCATATCTTCTTCACTGTAGAGCAAAAACTCATCCGTTTGGTCAAGCAACTCTGCCGTCGCTTCTAATAAATTTTCCAAGCCTTGATGCGCCAAGCTTGAGATTGGGAAAATCATAGGAAGATCTTCAAACTCACCGTAATTAGCAGCAAGTTTTTCCTTAAAAATCTTGAGATTTTCCTGCGCGTCAGGCATATCCATCTTGTTAGCCACAATAATCTGCGGGCGCTCCATAAGGCGAAGATTATAGGTTTCCAACTCATTATTAATAGAAAGGTAATCTTCATAAGGATCACGTCCTTCAGAAGCAGACATATCAATCACATGCAGGATTACGCGGGTACGCTCAATGTGGCGAAGGAACTGAGTTCCAAGTCCAACACCTTGACTGGCCCCCTCAATAAGACCAGGTAGATCCGCCATAGCAAAGCTCTCACCCGATTTGGTACGCACCATCCCAAGATTAGGCACAATAGTTGTAAAGTGATAGGCTCCTATTTTAGGCTTAGCTGCTGTCACTACGCTAAGCAAGGTTGATTTCCCAACCGAAGGAAAACCAACCAAACCAACATCGGCAAGAATTTTCAGCTCTAACTGAAGCTCACGTTCTTCTCCTGGTTCCCCATTTTCAGAGATTTCCGGTGCCGGATTGCGTGGTGTTGCAAAGCGGATATTTCCACGTCCACCGCGGCCACCTCTAGCAACCACGAATTCTTGACCATTCTCAACTAAATCAGTCAAAATCTTGCCAGTTTCAGCATCGCGCACCGTTGTACCGGGTGGAATAGCAACAATGAGGTCCTCAGCACCACGTCCGTGCATCCCCTTAGTCATCCCCTTATCACCATTTTTAGCCTTGAACTTACGGTTATAACGAAAATCCATCAGAGTGCGCAAACCTTCATCGACCTTAAAGATAACCGAGCCACCCTTGCCGCCATCGCCGCCCCACGGTCCACCATTAGGGACATATTTCTCACGGCGAAAGGCCACCATACCATCACCGCCACGACCGGCTTTGACGCTGATCTTAGCTGTATCCAAAAACATACTCATTCAAATTAGTTCCTATCTTGTAAATTCTAAAAAAGGAGTGAGACAGACAGCTGACTCTGCTCCCAATAATCTCTGAACATTGTCCAATTGATTGTTCGAGGTACGCTCAGCGCAAAGGTCTAAATAGACCTTTCCTCTTTTTATTTTCAACCTCAACAAATCCATCGGATTAACTTTATGGATTAACGCTAATTCAACTTTTCAGCAAACCCTAAAGAAAGAATCTCATCACTGTCTTTAGATCGCTACCGCTATTAAGGTATTAGCGCCATACAAAATTTAAGGCCAGAACACCTCTGTCCCAGCCCCCTTACATTAGAAAATAGCAGCCAGCGCTCCCAAAACAATAGCAGCTACCGTTACAATGATCATAATCAGCATAACAAAGCGTGTTAGAAGTTCAAAACCTGTTTTCTTGCGTGGGCCATTATCTCCAAAAGCCATTTTTTCTACCTCTTTATTGCATTTTTCTAACCTATCTTACCATGATTAGGCCTACAAATCAACTTGAAACCCTGATAAATCAGCCAAGTCCTGGCCTGTTAAGCGCTGATAATGACCTGGGGGTAAATCCTTTGGCAAGGTCAAGGGACCCATGCTCAATCGCTTGAGTTCCACTACTTTTTTACCACGACTGGCTACCATGCGTTTAATCTGATGGAACTTCCCTTCTGCAATCCGAATGTGCACCAAGCTAGTTTGGCTAGTCTGGTCTGTTTCCAAAATCTGCAATTCTGCTGGCTGACAGTCCAAGTCTTTCAGCTCAATTCCTTGGGAAAAGGCTTCTACATCTTCAGCCGTCATCAGTCCTGCTACCTTGGCCTGATAAACCTTAAAAACATGCCGTTTAGGTGACAGCATAGCATGAGCTAGGGGGCCATTATTGGTTAAGAGCAAAAGTCCAGTCGTATCTATATCCAACCGCCCAACAGGAAAAACTTGTTTTTGCCTAGCAGTCTCATCCAGTAATTCAAGAACGGTTCGGTGTTGATTGTCCTCGGTTGCCGAAATAAAGCCCTTGGGCTTATTGAGTAGATAATAAACAAAGCTCTCATGTTTGAGAAGCCTCCCTGCAAAAGTAACCAAATCGCTCTGTTCATTAATCTGCCGTTTGGGTGAAACTTCCAACTCTCCATTAACCTGAACCAACTTCTTCTTCAAAAAGTTCTTGACCTGACTGCGGCTGCCAATGCCACAGTCTGCCAGAAATTTATCAAGCCGCATAATTCTCCAACTCCAGCTTACTTAAAATTTATCCCATTATACCATAAAAGGCTTGACCTTAACGGCCAAGCCTACTGTCTTATATTAGCTTTTAATTTCCTTCACTTCAATCTAAGCCAATTTCATCTTGAACGACCTTGACAATGGTATCAACATAATAATCGACTTCCTCAGTAGTCGGTGCTTCCGCCATAACCCGCAAGAGGGGCTCAGTACCACTAGGACGAACCAAGATACGACCGTTGCCTGCCATCTCTGCTTCCATCTTTTCGATGACGTTAGCAATGGCCGGAACGTCCATGGCCTTATCCTTCATACTGTTTTCTACACGGATATTAACTAATTTTTGTGGATAAATGGTTACTTGAGCTGCTAATTCTGACAGGCTCTTACCGGTTTCTTTGAGCACCTTGGTCAACTGGATAGCCGTCAGCTGACCATCTCCAGTCGTGTTATAATCCATGATAATAACATGACCAGACTGCTCACCGCCGAGATTGTAGCCACTCTTACGCATTTCTTCAACCACATAGCGGTCACCGACAGCTGTAACGACTTTGTTAATCCCTTGAGCGTCAAGGGCCTTGTGGAAACCAAGATTGGACATGACGGTGGTCACGATAGTATTTTGAGCCAATTTACCTTGTTCCGACAAGTGCTTCCCAATGATAAACATAATTCGGTCACCATCAACAATTTGACCATTTTCATCAACAGCAATCAAGCGATCGCTATCGCCATCAAAGGCCAGACCAATTTCTGCCCCTGCTTCTTTAACAGCTTTCTGCAGCTGCTCGGGATGGGTTGAACCGACACCATCATTAATATTGAGGCCATCTGGTTTTTCTCCTATAACCGTAATATCAGCACTGAGATCTAGGAAGACATCACGGGCAGAAACGGAAGCCGCACCATTTGCCGTATCAAGGACAATCTTCATACCTTCTAAATCTGTGCCTGAATCAACCAAGAATTTTTCATACTTACGCAGACCTTCTGGATAATCAACCAGAGTCCCCAGCCCTTGGGCTGAGGGACGAGGTAGCTTATCTTCTGGAGCATCTAGCAATGCTTCAATTTCAGCTTCTCTGTCATCATCCAATTTAAAGCCATCCCCGCCAAAAAACTTGATGCCATTATCCTGAGCAGGATTATGACTGGCTGAAATCATGACGCCAGCACTGGCTTTTTCCGTCCTTACCAAATAAGAAACGCCTGGAGTCGCTAAGACACCTAACTTATAGACTTCAATTCCGACTGACAGCAGACCAGCAATCAAGGCAGATTCTAGCATTTCTCCTGAGATGCGGGTATCACGAGCTACAAAAACACTCGGACGATCGGTTTCATGCTGACTGAGGACATATCCTCCAAAACGACCTAGTTTAAAGGCTAATTCCGGTGTCAAGTCAATATTTGCTTCTCCACGGACCCCGTCCGTTCCAAAATATTTTCCCATAAGATGTTAGTGCTGAGCACTTTCCTCCATTCCTAATCTTGCATTTTCTTTCTTCTTTATGGTGGTCAGCTTGCCATCAATTTCAGATGGATCAACTGTTGCACCATTGCCGACAGATTGATGGTTTTGTTGTATTTTCGGTTACATTAGAAATATCCAAAACAGCTGTTAATTCACTAATATTGTTAAGACTAGCTTGATCGCCTTGCATAAGACTGCCAGGCGATTAAGAGTATAACTGATAGGATATAAGGAACTATTCCCATTCCCTGACAATCTGATTCTAATGGATAATAGGTGCCTTCTTTGTCAGAGGAACAACCTCCACAGAGAGGTCAGCTGTCTCTGGCGAAATTGTGGCCCCCAAAACATTACCATTACTATCAACCGCTTGTAGGTTGACCTTACCTTCATAATCTTCAATCAAAGCCGGCTCATCATCAGGCAGAGTTGCTCTGATATGATCAATCTGAGCAATCGTTGCTTCATTACTAGTCACCTTAGCCTCATCAATGTCTAAATCTGTTGATTTTACTGTATAGCCCTTAGCTACCTGTTCATCAGAAATTTCTGTCTTGACCGCAAAAGTCTTACTCTCCTTTTTGCCAATGGTAACTGTCGCTGTATTCGGTGAGATTTTAGCCGTCATACCAGCCGGCAAGTTATGAACATCCAGCTGTACCTTAGATGTTCCTTCTTTTAGATTAGTCAAATCTGCTGTTACCTGAAAATTGCGGGTTGATTTATTAGTCTCTGTTGTTAGATTAACTCGATTAGATGAACTTAACGTAACCGTGACTGTTGAGGCATAACCAGAAATATAGTACTCATTACTGTCATACTTAAAATTGATAGGAACATTTTCAACAGTATCACTAAAATTGGACGAATTAACTCCGCTCGAATTTCCCTTGTTGATGCCATCACCACTGACTACAGTCATAAAGATTAGGATAGCTAAAAACAGAGAGAATATCCCAGTACCAACTTGTCGAATTAATCGGCGCTTTTGGTGCCAGCGCAGTCTCTTATTTTTCATGGCGACGACCTCCTCTCAACTGGCTTAGGAGATTTGGTTTTTTAGGCTCAGCCGTAATCAGTTTATCCCGCAAAAAAGCTTCTAAGTCATCTCGACTCAAATCGTGAAGGAATTCTCCCTTGTAGGTCACCGATAGACCACCTGTTTCTTCAGAAACAACCAGAGTTAGCGAATCAGAGTTTTCTGATAAGCCGATCGCAGCCCGGTGGCGGGTTCCAAATTCTTTAGAAATATTACCAGATTCAGAAAGAGGCAAGTAGGAACAGGCTGTCGCAATCTTATTTCCTTGAATAATAACAGCACCATCATGCAGCGGTGTATTAGGAATGAAAATATTAATCAGCAGTTGGCTGGTCACATTAGCATCCAGAACAATACCAGTTGCGATATATTCCTGCAAGGTCTGTGTCCCCTCAATCGCAATTAAAGCCCCAATTTTTCGCGGGCTCATATAGGCTACAGCCTTCATCAAAGCATCGACCAAACGCTCATCTTCCGTCATATTATTCGTTTGGATAAAAGCCTGAGGTGTTCGTCCGAACTTCTCCAACCCCGTCCGAATTTCTGGTGCAAAGATAACAACCGCTGCAATAACTCCATAAGTGATAACCTGATTCATCAGGTAAGTAACCATCGTCAGACCGACAATCTGCGCTAGAAAACGCAGAAGAACAAAGAGGACAACTCCTTGAACGAGTGACATGACTTTCGTTCCGGCTAGGGCATTGATAAACTTATAGATGAGGTAAGCAACGATTAAAATATCTAAGATATTGACAACAACAGCCCAAGGGGAATCAAAGATGGACCGCCAAAAGTCAGGATCTAAATTGATTAAATCGTTCATGAATTCCTCTCTTCTTATTTTTTACTGTGAAAATCAGCACTTTTTATTATAGCATTTTTTAATAGGTTTTTCCTTATCATTCTGATAAAGAGAGGGACGAGTTCTAATGATGAATTCTCCCCCAAACTTTACCTTTTAGGAAATTTAATTCTGTGGACCAGACTTCCTCCTATGTTACTAAGAATATGAGGGGGCCTAATTTATCCTAATCAGAGGCTAGGCTTTGTCAAACATCAGAAAATTAGTTACAATAACAACAAATTAATTCACTAAAAAGGAGAAATTATGCTTGGTTCAATTATCGTTGGAGCAATTATCGGAATGCTGGCTGGAGCCATTACAAAGAAGAGCGATTCTATGGGCTGTTTAGCCAATATCATTGCTGGTTTGATTGGCTCCTTTGTCGGGCAGTCCCTCTTTGGTTACTGGGGACCATCGCTGGCTGGCATGGCCCTGATTCCCTCCATTGCTGGGGCGGTTATCGTCATTGCCGTTGTCTCCTTTTTCTTGGATTAGGTAACCAACAATGGTTTAACTCTTGTTGAGTTTAAAAGAGTAACCAGAGTACGCTCTACACTAGCAAAGCAGTGGTAGCTGCATCCCTATTTTTGTAGTTTTGTGAATGATAGCAAGAGTGGACCAGACAGCCATGACATCTGTTCTCACCCACAAAGTATTGTAATCTCTGAAAGTTTCATATCAAAGCTCTTTCATGTATTAACTATTTTCGATAAGGCAGTTTAACACAGTGGTTGGGAGTAAGACTCGTTGCTATACCAAGAAGTCTTTACCTCCACACAGATTATTGGAAGCTGAGTAAAAATTCGTCCAGTAGCCCTATTTTAGAATAAACTTTTGGTGGATGTGATGACCATCATTCATCTTATTTCCAAGCTCAAAAGAACCCTCGGACTTTTGAGCTGTGCCAGGATGGGGATACAAACTAAAATTTTCAATTTTGGGGTTAAGCCCACTCCCAGTGAACCACTGCTGATCGAAAGCCCTTATCTTGGGCTGCAATTCCATTTTCAGACGCCCCTTTAAACAATCAACAATCCGCTGGACTGTTTAAGACCATGCACGTATCGCTCAAATGGTCTGGAAGATTGTTTGAGAAGTTTAAAACTTGCAGGAAAAGCAGAAAATCCTCCAACATTTCCTTACCTCGCTTTCTTATTTCCATGCTTCAGGAAAAAATAGTCCACTGGACTTACCTCGCTTTCTTATTTCTATGCTTCGGGAAAAAATAGTCCACTGGACTATTTTTTTATGATAAAATATCCTTATGAAATTACAAACATTACTAGGGATTACGGCGGGAAAGTCAGCGCATTTTATGCTCAGTAAGATGGGACGAGGATCGACTCTGCCTGGTAAACTAGCCCTAAAATTTGATAAGGATATTTTAGATAGCATTGCTAAGGACTACGAAATCGTGGTCATAACGGGAACTAATGGCAAAACTCTAACAACCGCCTTGACTGTCGGTATTCTCAAAGAGGCCTTTGGGGAAGTTGTAACCAATCCAAGCGGTGCTAATATGATTACTGGTATCACTTCAACCTTTTTGACAGCTAAGAAGGCCAAGTCTGGCAAGAAAATTGCCGTGCTGGAAATTGACGAAGCTAGTCTGCCAAAAATCACAGATTACATCACTCCTAGCCTCTTTGTTTTTACGAATATCTTTCGCGATCAGATGGATCGCTACGGAGAGATTTACACAACCTACCAGATGATTTTAGATGGAGCTGCCAAAGCTCCCCAAGCTACTATTTTGGCCAATGGGGACAGCCCTCTCTTTCATTCCAAAAAGGTTGTCAACCCTGTGCAATTCTACGGTTTTGCCACAGACAAAGGGGAGACTAAACAGGCTCACTATAACACCGAAGGCACCCTCTGCCCCAAGTGTCAGCATATTTTGGAATACCGTCTCAATACCTATGCCAATTTAGGAGACTATGTCTGCCCTAACTGTGGCTTTGAACGGCCAAAATTAGACTATGTGCTTACGAAGTTGACTGAAATCACCAATACAACCTCTAAATTCATCATTGATGGTCAGGATTATAAAATCAATGTTGGCGGCCTCTACAATATCTACAACGCCCTAGCTGCCGTGGCTGTAGCCGAATTCTTTGGTGTTGAGTCCAGTCAAATTAAAGCTGGTTTCGATAAAAGCCGAGCAGTCTTTGGGCGTCAAGAAACCTTTAAAATTGGTGATAAGTCCTGTACTCTGGTTCTGATTAAGAACCCTGTTGGTGCCAGCCAAGCCCTAGATATGATTAAATTAGCACCTTATCCCTTCAGTCTCTCCGTTCTTCTCAATGCCAATTATGCCGACGGTATTGATACCAGCTGGATATGGGATGCTAATTTCGAGGCTATCCTAGACATGAATATTCCAGAAATCAATGCCGGTGGTGTCCGCCACTCTGAAATTGCCAGACGTTTGCGGGTCACTGGTTATCCAGAAGATAAAATTACCCAAGCTGAGAGCCTCAAGGACATCATGACCTTGATTAAACAACAAGATGAAGAGCACGCCTATATTCTGGCCACCTACACAGCCATGCTGGAATTCAGAGAAATTTTGGCCAGCCATCACGCTGTTGGAAAGGAGATGCACTAATGGTTTATACCTCCTTACAGTCTCCTAGTTATCGAGACTATGATTTTGAGCTTCATATTGCCCACCTGTACGGAAACCTCATGAATACTTACGGTGATAACGGTAATATCCTTATGCTCAAATACGTGGCTGAAAAGTTGGGAGCCAAGGTCTCTGTCGATATTGTCTCTTTGGATGACGACTTTGACGACAGCTACTACGATCTGGTTTTCTTCGGTGGCGGTCAGGACTACGAGCAATCTATTGTTGCCCAAAACCTCCCTCGCATTAAGGACGCCATCGGTCGCTATATCGAAAACAACGGTGTTCTCTTAGCTATCTGTGGGGGGTTCCAATTATTAGGCCAATACTACGTCCAAGCCAATGGTGAAAAAATCGACGGCATCGGTGTCATGGGTCACTATACCCTCAACCAAGAAAACAACCGCTACATCGGTGACATCAAGATTCACAACGAGGAATTTGATGAAACTTACTATGGTTTTGAGAATCATCAAGGTCGCACCTTCCTTGCCAATAATGAAAAGCCTTTAGGCATCTGCCTCTACGGT
This sequence comes from Streptococcus criceti HS-6, assembly GCF_000187975.2. Lineage (NCBI taxonomy): Bacteria > Bacillati > Bacillota > Bacilli > Lactobacillales > Streptococcaceae > Streptococcus > Streptococcus criceti. The sequence goes on along the minus strand of NZ_AEUV02000002.1, from coordinate 1,123,798 downwards.
AATGGTAACAACAAAGAAGATGGCACCGAGGGGGTTCACTACAAGAATGTCTTCGGCTCCTACTTCCACGGCCCAATCCTCTCCCGCAATGCTAACCTTGCCTATCGCTTAGTTACAACAGCGCTACAAAACAAATACGGTCAAGACGTCAAGCTTGCCAGCTATGACGACATCTTAGCCCAAGAAGTTCCCGAAGAATACGCAGACGTTAAAAGCAAGGCGGAGTTTGAAAAATAAGAAACTGTATTCACAAGTTTAAATTCTTAGCGTCAGCTGGAAAAAGCGACCATAAGGTCGCTCAAAACAGACAGTTGCCGCCGTGATAAAAAGACGATTGCCTCTATTTAAGTTAATCGTCAAGGGGATTTTCAAGACCCTAGGCTTGAAAATGAGCAATGAAACTCTGTTAGGAGGTCACTTGCGTCCCTACCACATAAGGCTAACTGTCAAAAAATGTGAATACAAGTTCTAAGACCGAACCCCTATCACCACTTTTAAATTTAGATATTGAGGAAAGCCCAAGAATTTGCTGGGCTTTTGCTTTGCTATTAAGACTGCTTGTTGAAACTTTTTTGAAAGCAAAAACTTCCACCTTTTATGAGATGGAAGTTTTTATAATCTTAACGTAAGACATCCTCTACTACTACTTCTTAGGCTTACTTAGTCTAGTCTTCATGTTCATCCATTTTACGGCTACCAAGTAGAGTAAGAGCAGCATAGAGAACAATACCAACACCGAAGGCCGCAAGACCATAACCATTTGAATCTCCCGTTTGTGGAAGGGCTGCTTGCTTTTGAACTGGGGCAGCAACAGATTTTGGTTCAGCCATCTTCACTGGAATTGGAGTGGTCGGTGTTTGTGGCTGAGGCTGCGGGTCTGGTGTTTTAACAGTTGTAACGGTTGTCGGAACAATTGGAATAACCGGTATCGGATTCACTGCAGTTTCCTTGACAATATTTTTATGCCAAGTTAATTCCAAAGTTTTGGGAGCTTCAGGCTTCTTAGGATCTTCAACTGGTTCTGGCTTTTCAGGAGCCTGCCCCGGATCTTTCGGTACTGACACAACTGAGTTAGCAGAGAACCAAATAGTTGTTGGCAGGTACTGATCGTTACCTCCGGCAGTAACTGTGAATGGTTGTCCTTTATAAGTCATAGCACCGGCACCGTAGAAAGCTGATTTAGACCGTGGAGTGCCATCATCATTAATAGCATCCCAACCGTTTTCACCGTCACCATTGAAGGCGGAACCATTAGTCTTGTATTGGTTATCTTTCTCTGAATATGCTGAACCATTGTGATTTTGAATAGATGATCCTGGAATTTGGATATATTCATTATCACCCACTTCTACCGCTTCCAAGTGATTACCGTATTCAGTAATCCAGTGGTTAAGGGAAGATAAGCCCATGATCGCCTTGTTGTTAGTCAAATCAACTCGGTTTCCATCAATATCGAAGAAGGTTGGGTGGATAGTGATACTAATCTTATCACCACGGCCTTCCTTAGATGTCTGTGCCCCAATAAAGATTGTCTTTGTTGGATCATGGAAAAGTTTAACCAAGGCATCATTATCGTTATTGGTTGTGCTATTAAGTGTATAGTCGATGACAACCTTGCTCAATTTCTTGCCATCGTAATAAGAATTTTCTAGTCCAGTGTAAGTTGCTGTTATGGTTTGGCCAACCTGAATGCGGAACCAAACATCTTCTTGACCAGTTGTTGGATTTTGGTCGGTAAATTCATCAGCATTATATGTACCGTTAGTTTGGTACTTGTCAGTATTAAATTGATCTAAGATACCATCTGTATGGTGCTTAGCAACAGCTTCTTTAGTCAAGAACTGGCTAACACCTTCCAAGGCAATAGTAGCATTTGGTTCATTTTGGTAAATCAAACCTTGTGCCTTCTCAATACGACCGGCATCAATACCTTCAGCAATTAGCTTTTGGTATTCTTCGTAGGCAGCTTTTTGAGCTTCGTACTCCTTACGATCTTCTTCATACTTAGCTAAGGCTTCTTGATATTTCTTATCCGCTTCTGGTTTACTATCAAGCTCACGCTGATAGTTTTCCATATCAGTTTTATATTGGTCAAGCTTTCCTTTTTGAGCTGCTAACGCGTCTTCAACCGCCTTAGCCTGTGCTTGGTTATCAGCATGTGCTGCTTCTACCGAAGGCTGTTCTTTCATGCCAGTTTCTGAAAGAATTACAGCTGGACTAACAGCAGCCTTATTATCTTCATTAAACTGAGAAACATCTGCCTTCGCTTTTTCCAAATCTTGTGAAGTCACTTCTGACGTCGTAGTTGATGTTCCATCACCATTATCTTGCTTGCCAATTTCTGTAACGGTTGGATCAGTGACAGGCACTGCTTGATTGTTGCTATCAGTTTGAGCCTCTTGGCTTTGACCGCTTTGAACTTGCCCAGATTGTGCTGCTTGCTCCTGTGACACCGCTGACTGATTCGTTTGATCGCTGCCGTTTGCAGCTTCATCAGCAAAAGCTGTATTCGTTGCAAAAACGGTAGCCAAAAGCAGGCTACTAAAGAGCGTGTAGCTCTTGAGTTTTTTTGTTGACATTTCATTATCCTCCCAATGATAATTAAAATTAAAAAAGTTTATTTATTCGATGAGCTCCCATAACTCGTTCAACACTCTCACACATTGAATCGTTATCTCATCTTTCCTATCGTAACATTCCGTAATTGTTTTGTAAACTAATTTGTTTTACAAAATTATTTTATAATAAAAATTTCTTTAACTTTCAAATGATTTTTTGACTTTGTTCGCCTTGCTGAGCATCTTCTTCTCATCATTATTGTCTGCATCTGCCACTCCACCAAGGCTGAATAAAATAAAAAAACCAGTCCCAAACTGAACTGACTTTCAAAGCAAAATAAAGATTTAGAAATTGTGCTTTTTCATCTTAGCTTCAAAGATACCATTGATAATGCTAGACAATTCTTGAGCCAAGTCATCTGGTAATTCCCCAGCTTCCTCTGCTTTAGCATAAAGGTCTGGATGTTCCTGAGCAATCTTTTTTATCGTTGCCTTGGTGGCATGTCCCCGAAACATTTTAGGAATTCTTTCCATATATTCTGGTTTTACCAAAGCTAAAATTTTTTCATCTGCTGTCATCTCTGATTTCCTCCCTTTTTGAAAATTTACACTTCGTTCTGACCTAGTAGTCTACCACTTTTCTCGCAAAAAAGAAATTTAAAAAGCCTCCAGCTAGAAACTGAAAGCTTTGGGCTTGAGAATTATACAGAAGAGGTATTCTCTTTGTATTTAAGACCTGTTAAAATGAGAGACACCAAAGTAAAAGTACTAGCAGCAGACTCAAGATGTTCATAACCAGTATCACTCAAGTCAACTGGTTTGCTAGCATCATCAGAAACAAATAATCTTAGCAGTTAAATAAAACACCTCATTTCAAAAAAGGATTTTAAAAAGTGCCTTTATCCCACCTAGTAATCCCTTACAAGCTTGCCTAACTCAGGCTGATCCTATTTAAAGGTAAGGTTTCAGGGCTTTTGATAGAGCCTTGTAACCTTCTTGGGTTAAATGTAGCCCTTCCTGAGTGTACAGCTCTGCTAGTTGACCTTGCTCATCAAGCAGGGTATCGTAAACATCAATAAACTCAATTGCTGGTATGTTCTGCAGCTCTCGGTTCAAAGCTTGAATAGTTTGATTGCGCCGAATTTTAACTTTAGCTTGATAGCTTTCTGCTTCATTTATCGGCAAAACAGATAGGAGCGAGATAGGACAGCCAACAGCTTCCATTTGCACATGATGGATCAATTCTTCAATTTTTTCAGCAATAGCTGGCACATCATATCCCATACCGATATCATTGGTGCCAATCAGCAAAAAAATTCTATCGGGCTCCTGATGTCCCAAAACTTCTGGAATATGATCAGCCAGCCAATGGGCCGAAATACCAGCAATACCATGGTTAACAAAATTAAAATTATGCCCCAAATATTTTTTCAAAGGGAAAAATTCAACAATGGAATCTCCCATAAACAGGACACTGGCCTCTTTGACCTTCTCAGTCTGAAACTGATGGCACCGTTCCTCTTGATGATTAGTAAGCGCAGGATTATTTCTCGATTCAAACATCATAAGTTTAGTCTAGCAAAAAAATTAGCAATTGACCATTATAAATCAATAAATGGAAGTTAGAAGCCTTATCAGCCACCAGTTTAGCCGGTGGTTTTCTTAGAAAAGCTGGAAGCCCTAATAAAAAGGCTCTTCTCGTGTCTAGCTATAAGTCACCCACTACAAGTTGACAGAGAGTCTATAAAAAAGACCCACCATCCAAATGACGAGCAGATCTTTTAAGTATTTTATCAATATAGAAACTGAGCTTAGTCTTCTTTACGTTTCATACTTCCAAGAAGTGTTAAAGTAGAGAAGGCTAGAATTCCAGCACCGAAGGCAGCAACACCATAGCTGTTAGCATCACCAGTTTGCGGCAGAGCTTGAGCTTTCTGCATCGTTGGAGTAGCTTGGGCACCTTGAGCAGCTGTAACAGGCTTTTCTGGCACTTTAGGAGCTGGCGAAGGTGCTGGTGACTTAGGAGGTTCCGGACTAGTAGGAGGCGTTGGTTCACCTGGTGTTGTTGGTGTTGGCGGCGTTGGTTGTCCTGGAGTTGGCATTTCAGCAACCGCCTTAACAATAGCCTTGTTATACTTAACGCTCACAGCAGATAGCTTAGGTCTCTCTGGTTCTTTTGGAGCTTCACCCGGAGCTTTAACAGCCAAGGAGTTCACAGCAAACCAGATAGCTGTTGGAACTCCAACATTGTTACCAGAAGCTGAAATGGTGAATGGCTCACCATTATAAGTCATTGCTGCGGCACCATAAGCAGATGTTTTGGTCCGTTTTTCTCCATCTGGATTGATCTTATCCCAACCGTCTTCACCGTCACTATTGAGAGCTGCACCATTAGCAACAAATTCATTATCAGATGGTGAATAAATAGCACCATCAGGATTAATCTTAACAGATGAATCTTTAAAGCCAACAAATTTATTCTCACCAATGTTAAGAACTTTCTCAACGTGATCACCGTATTCAGTTGTCCAGTGGTTGAGTGAAGACAAGCTGATAACTGAGTTGTCACCATTGATATTAATCAAATGACCATTTTCATCGTAGAACTTCACTTGCAAATCAGCAGTGATTTCCTTAGAAGGATCATCTGATGTTTGAGCACCAATAAAGATTGTCTTGGTTGGGTCATGATAAAGTTTTACAATAGCAGTGTTATCATTGCTAGTCGTACTGTTCAACTTATAAGTTGCGACAACCTTACCAATCTTAGTACCAAGGTAAGTTGCATTTTCAAGGCCAGTGTAAGTAGCCGTAACGGTATCACCAACATTCATCTTGAACCATGCATCTTCATTATTAGCGTATGGATTTTCTGATGTGAAGTCAGATCCTGGATACTTATCCGTATTAAATTGTTGAAGAATTTCATCTTGAACGTGGTTAGCTTGTGCTTCTTTAGTCACATATTGGCTAACACCGTCAATAGAAACCACTGCGTTTGGTTCATTGTTATAAATAAGTCCCTTAGCAACTGTTGCGTTTTCAGGATTTGATAGGTCTTTTACTTTAGCTTGGTAGTCATTGTAAGCCTTAACTTTTTCATCATAAGCAGCCTTATCAGCAATGTACTTTTCATTTTCTTTGTTGTAATTAGCTAATTTTTCTTTATAATCAGCAACATCTTTTTGATACTGAGTCAAAGTATTTTTAACTTCTTCAGCTTGCGCCTTATTAGCAGCATCTGCTTCTTCAACAGTATCATAAGTCTTAGTTTCACCTTGCGAAATAGTTACAGGCGGAACAACTACATTTGATTGTGTGGTATTAGCATCTTGAGCCCCATCTTTGTTGACATCACCTTTATCAGTATTGCCAGTTGATGGTTTGTTAGCTTCATTGAAGTTATTAACATCATTGACAGCTTGAGTCAACTCAGGTGAAGTAACTTCTGATGTCGTCGTTGTTTTGTTACCTTCAGTTTGTTGATCAACAACTTTAACTTGAGGTCCAGTAGTCGCAACTTGTGACGCTTGATTATCAGCTGCTGTATTAGCAGTTGTATCAGTTGCTTCATCAGCCAATACCTGTTGGCCAGCAGCGATTGAAGTTAAAACTAAACCGCTAAGAAGTGAATACTGAGTCAATTTCTTCTTTCCCATTTTAATAACCCTTCTTGATTATAGAAATTTAGCAATTGTTACAAAATTATTTTATTTGTAAAAGATTTGCTATGTCAAACAGTGTAACAAATTAGTTATTAAAAATCAATCTCAGGAGGCGTTTAAGGATATTTTATAAAAAAACTCAATATTTTCGTATTTCCAAAGTAATATTTGTTATTTTGGTGTAATTTTTCTATCAAACTACAATTGCTTTAGCGACTTCTTCAACACTCATACCAGAGAAATAGCGACTGATATCCACCGTTTTCAAGCGCTCTAAAATATCCATATATTCGTATCGGCACCCCAATAAGATATTCTCTACAGCAGCAACATCCAAGACACCGAAAAAATCACCGTAAATCTTAATCCCTTTAATAATCGAATTTTCAACATTAGCAAATATGTTAATCTTACCGGCAGGATAGCGAACATTACGTTCAATGGTATATTCTGGTGCCTGACCATAAGTCCAATCCCAGGTATTGAATTGTTCTTCATAGGATTTTTGAATTTTGGCTAGCTCATCATCACTGAGGACGTACTCGGTCATATCAGGATACATTTCTTTCATCTTGTCCAAGATTTTATCAGAAAACTCTTGAACTGTAATCTTCTCTGGCAGTTCACTTAGAATATTAGTCACACGGGAACGCACAGATTTGACCCCTTTGGACTCAATCTTATCTTTACTTACTTTCAGAGCATTGCCTAACACGGTCATATCTACATCAAATAGCAAGCAACCATGATGCATCATCCGTCCCTTGTAATAGGCTTGAGCATTCCCGCAAATTTTCTTGCCATTAATTTCAAGATCATTACGACCAGAAAACTCTGCTGTGACCCCCAGATCAGCCAATGTTGCAATTACAGGCTCCGAAAAGGTTTTAAAATCAAAGGCGCCTTCATCAGATTTATTAGAAATAATTGTGTAATTGAGGTTGTTAAGATCGTGGTAGACAGCACCACCACCTGATAAACGACGAACAACATGGATACCATGTGCATCTGTATACTCTTTATTGATCTCCTGAATAGCATTTTGGTGCCTACCGATGATAATAGCGGGTTCATTAATCCAAAGGATAAAAAGCTCATCTTCGTCAACGAGTTCTCGAAAGGCATACGCTTCCAAGGCAATATTATAGGCAGGGTTATTAGATTTATTAACGATATATTTCATTTAGTAAAAACCTCACATCTGAATAAAATTTTATGGATATGGTGATTTCAGCACACTCCAAAACAAAAGAGTTCGAATCAATCAGAACTCTTTCTTCCATTATTATACATAAATGAGCCACAGTAGCCTATTATTTACGTTTTGGTGGATTATGAATGGCTTCACCAAGCACATCAGCAAAAGCTTCGTAAAGTACTTCTGAGAAGGTTGGATGTCCATGAATAGACTGGAGCAATTCATCAACGGTCAGTTCATTCTCCATAATAGTTGAAGCTTCATTGATCATTTCAGCAGCAGCCGGGCCAATAATATGAACACCGAGGATTTCATGATACTTAGTATCAGCGATGACTTTTACAAAACCTTGAGCTTCATTTGAGGCAATAGCACGACCATTGCCAGTAAAGCTAGCCTTACCGATCAAAATATTGCCGTACTGCTGACGGGCATCTTCTTCTGTGATACCGCACATGGCCACTTCCGGATGCGTATAAACGGCGGCCGGTGTATAATCAAGATGAGCCTTACGAACATTACCCCAAATAGCATTTTCAGCAGCAATCTCACCCATGCGGTAGGCAGCATGGGCCAGCATCTTGATACCATTAACATCGCCCGGTGCGTAAATTCCAGAAATAGAAGTTTCTTGGTAATCATTAACCTTAATACGGCCGCGCTCCATTTCTAAATCAAGTTTTTCCAGACCTTTTAACTGTGGTACTCGGCCGATAGATAGAAGAGCCTTTTCAGCCACCACTTCTTCACCATTATTAAGTTTAAGAGTCAGCTGATTGTTAGCTTCCACAATTTCAGAAACACCGACTTGTGTCTTGATCCTCATGCCTTTCTTAGTCAGGATTTTTTCTAGTTCCTTGGATACTTCTCTATCCATGGCAGGAATGATACGGTCAGCCATCTCAATAACAGTAACTTCAACACCATAAGAGGCCCAGACTAGACCTAACTCAATACCAACAACGCCACCACCCATCACGGCTAGAGACTTAGGCATTTCACGCAGGTCTAGAATATCATCAGAGGTCAACACTAACGAAGAATCAATGCCCGGAATATTGATACGAGAGACTGTTGAACCCGTTGCCAAGATAATACTGCGCCCCTTAATCGTCTCAGAGCCAATTGTCACGGTCTTATCAGGATTTACGGTAGCAAAACCGTTGAACATGGTGACTTTGTTAGCCTTGAGGAGACCGCGAACACCACTGGTCAATGTCTTAACCACTGAGTTTTTAAAATCGACAGTCTTATCCATATCAATGCTATAGTTAGTTGATGCCAAATTAATACCACGGCCCGCAGCGATCTTTAAGCCATCCAAAATTTCAGCATTTTTCAGATAAGTCTTGGTCGGAATACAGCCTTTATTGAGGCAAACACCGCCGTACTCTCCTTTTTCAACGATAGCAATCTTTCCGCCTAGCTGGGCACCACGAATAGCAGCATAGTAACCAGCAGGCCCGCCGCCAACCACAACAATATCATACTCATCATCAGCTAAAGCTGCAGAGGCTGGTACAGCATCAGGAACCAGAGCCTTAGGAACTTGCAGACCTGCAGCTTCCAAATTAGCTGTTGCTTCTTCGACGGTTGGCTCTGGGGAAGTAGGGACTGACGCAGCACCAGTATCCACAACTTCACCTTCTGCACCAATATAGCCGATCGCTTCTGTAACAGGCACTGTGTCACCTGCTGGGTGAATGATTTTCAGAAGAACGCCTGAGTCTTCCGCTTCGATTTCCATATTGGTTTTATCGGACATAATTTCAAGGAGGATATCACCTTCTTGGACGGTGTCACCTTCTTGTTTCTTCCACTCGATGATTTCGCCTTCGGCCATGTCAACACCGAGCTTAGGCATAATAATTTCTACTGCCATATTTAAGATACCAAGAGCGAAAAGAAAACGACTGAATCTAGGAAATCGTGGAAAATCCTGATTTCCCAAACGATTTATCTTTTTTCTGAGCTTTCTGCTCGGGTTCAGTTCCTTCTTCCTCTTGCTCTACATCCTTTCTTTATTTTGTTTAACGGTTCTTCTACTGATAACCTATCTCGTTATTTCTAATCAAATCAACAGTTCCATTGGGTTCTCAAGGACGTGCTTGAGGTCTACCATGAATTTAGCGCCATTCATACCATCGACAATCCGGTGGTCAATGGTCAAGCAGAGCTGCATGATTGGACGGATAACAATCTCACCATCAATGACAACAGGTGTCTGCACTGTTGCTGCCACACCCAAGATAGCTGAGTTTGGCTGATTGATGATTGGATTAAAGGACTTGGTTCCAAACATTCCCAAATTAGTGATAGAGAAGGTTGAACCAGACATTTCGGCTGCCTTAAGCTTACCAGCCTGAGCTTTCTTGATAACATCTTTTGAAGCAACGACAAATTCAGACAGACTCATCCTATCCGCACCGTGAACGACTGGTACAATGAGACCATCATCGAGACCAACAGCAATGCCTAGGTTGACAAAGCGGTGCAGCTCGATATCCTTGGCATCATTAATTAGAGAAGCATTGAGGTATTCGTGCTCTGGCTTCATAAGCGTACGAACAACAGCTAAACCAATTAGGTCTGTAAAAGTCACTTTTTGTCCAGTTTTTTCCATGATAGGATCGATCACTTGCTTACGAAGAGCCATAAGGTTAGTCATGTCAATATCGTAATTAAGCGTAAAGGTTGGTGCTGTCAGATAAGAATTAGTCATCCCTTTAGCAATAGCCTTACGCATGGCAGACATTGGCTGGATTTCAACACCTTCTGGAAGACTTGCTTTAGGTGCTGCTGGGGCTAGTGTAGCTGCTTGAGCTGGCGCTGTTGCGTGGCTAGCATCTAAAATATCCTTCTTAGTCACCTTACCAAAGATTCCTGTACCAGAAATGCTTGTCAAGTCTATACCTAAATCAGCTGCCATCTTACGAGCTAAAGGTGTTACCTTAGGCTGAACACTCTTAAAGTTTTCCACATCATCCTTGTGAACACGCCCTTGGGGGCCTGTACCTGAAACTTGGCTAAGGTCAATTCCTTGCTTGGCTGCTAATTTACGTGCTGCTGGGGTCGCACGAACGTTGCCAGAACCTTGTGGTTTGGCGGTGGTAATGGGATCTGCTGGCACTTCTGCTTGAGTTTCAGTTGCTTGCGGCGCTTCTTGAGGAACTGTCATCGATGCTGTTTTTTGAGCAGCAGCCGAGGCTGATTGACCTGCTGAACCAGCCTCAACCACTTCACCAGCCTCACCGATATACCCGATAACTTGGGTAACGGGTACAGTATCACCAGCGGGGTGGACAATTTTGACTAAAACACCAGAGTCTTCAGCTTCAATTTCCATATTGGTCTTATCCGACATAATTTCAAGAAGTATATCGCCTTCAGCGACAGTATCACCCTCTTGTTTTTTCCACTCGATAATTTCGCCTTCAGACATATCAACACCGAGCTTGGGCATAATAATTTCTACTGCCATAATCTATCTTTTGCAAGCACGACGCTTTCTGAGCAGGCTTGCTACTATCCTTTCTAATACGGTTAGAGTGATGATCTTAATTTCCTTTATTTGCCATTTTAATAATTTCAGCCTTAATTTTCTCGACATCTGGTAAGATAGCTTGCTCTAAAACACGCGCATAAGGAATCGGTACATCTTCACTAGCCAAACGTACGATCGGGTGATCAAGATAATCAAAGGCTTCGCTCTCAGCAATCATAGCAGCAATTTCACCGATAAAACCACCCGTCTTGTAGGCATCATTGACCAGCATGACCTTACCAGTCTTTTTAACAGAATTGACAATCAATTCTTTGTCAAGTGGCACGAGAGTACGCGGGTCTACAACTTCAACACTGATACCTTGTGCTGCTACCTCGTCAGCAGCCTGCAGGACACGTTCAAGCATACGACCGTAAGTTACGATAGTGATATCAGTTCCCTTTCGCTTGATATCACCTTTCCCAAGCGGGATGTAAAAATCAGGATCGAGACTGACCTCTTCTTTTTTGCCATAGAGGGCTTTTGGTTCCATGAAGACCACAATATTATTGTCTTGAATGGCTGATTTGAGGAGTCCCTTGGCTTCATTGGCGTTACCAGGGGCAATCACCTTGATGCCTGGAATATGGGTCAGCCAAGCTTCCAAAGATTGCGAGTGCTGGGCTGCTGAACCAATACCAGAACCTGACGCCACACGGAAGGTTACAGGGGTCTTGAGACCGCCACCGAACATATAGTTGTTTTTAGCACCGTTATTGACAATCGCATCAAGAGCGATCGTCAAGAAATCCATAAACGTAATATCCACGATGGGACGCAATCCTGTGATGGCGGCACCGATCGCTGATCCAGCGATAGCAGCTTCTGAGATTGGCGTATCTTTGATACGTTTTGGCCCGAACTCTTCGTACATACCGACCGAGGTACCAAAGTCACCGCCGTAGATACCGACATCTTCACCCATCAAAAAAATTTTCTCATCTTTGCGCATTTCCTCGGTCATGGCGAGGTTTACAGCTTCGCGCAAGGCCATAGTTTTTGTTTCTGTCATTGTGTTCTCCATTAATCTATCAACTACATTCGAAAAATGATTACAACTTAATCCACCCAGATATCTTCAAAAGCTACTGAAAGCTCTGGATCCGGACTATTTTGAGCAAATTCATAGGCATCGTCAATTTCTTTAACGACTTGCTCATGGATAGTATCCAGCTCTTCTGCTGTGATATCTGTTTCTTTAGCCGCAAAGTCACGGAATTTCAAAAGCGGGTCTTTCGCCTTCCAGCTATCTACTTCTTCCTTGCTGCGATACTTACCAGCATCGGCTGTTGAATGGCCGAACCAGCGGTAAGACTCAACCTCTATAATAGCTGGGCCATTGCCCCCACGGACATAGTCGACAACTTCTTTCATCTTGTCATAGACAGCCATGACATCATTACCGTCTTCGACATAGTAACCTGGGATACCATAAGCTTCTGCACGGGTATAGAGGTGAGGGGTGTTTGTCGCCTTGTTGATATCCATTGAGATGCCATAGCGATTATTGATGATGAAGAAGATAACCGGGAGCTTCCAGGTTGCTGCCATATTGACAGACTCATGGAAAGACCCTTCGTTGGTCGCTCCATCACCAGAAAAAGCTACGACGATATTGTTAGTGTCATTGTACTGTTGGGTAAGGGCTGCACCGACTGCGAGCGCATAACCACCGCCAACGATGCCGTTTGTCCCATAGTTACCCTTTTCAAAGTCGGCCAAGTGCATAGAACCTCCGCGCCCCTTTGAAACACCTGTAGCCTTACCGGCCAACTCAGCCATCATAGCTTTCAAATCCATATCCTTAGCGATAGACTGACCATGACCACGGTGGTTTGAGAAAATAATATCGTCGTAAGTCAGATGAGCAATAGCACCCACACTGGCTGCTTCTTCACCCACTGAGAAGTGGGTCATCCCTTGAACAAAGCCACGACGAACTAATTTATTAATACGCGTATCGAACTCACGAATGCGTTCCATTTTCAAGTACAAGTCTAATAACTGTTCTTTAGAAAGTTGTGTCATAACGACCTCCCATAATCCTTTATAAGCCTATTCTATCCAAAAATTTCACAAACTGCAAAAAAGACGCTCATTGATATCACAATAAAGAAAGGGATTTCAAAACAAAATTGAATATTTTTTCACAAACTAAAAAATTCCCCGTCCAACCGTAAATCTAAGGACGAGGAATCCGAACCTTTTACTAAATTTTTTCTAACTGTTCATTCAATTCTTCCCACTCTAGCATAAGATTGTCTTGCTGCTGGGTGAGTTTATCGAGCTCTGCCTGCAAATCTACTAAGTCTTGAGCGTCATTTGTTTGCCCCATTTCCTCTGAAATGACTGCAACCCTATGATCAATACTTTCTAAGTCATTTTCCACCTGTTCTATACGGCGATTCAGTTTGCGGGCCTCTTTTTGATTAGCTTTTTGCGCCTGATAATCATTGACAGAACCAGTAGAGACAGGCTGATCGTGCTTAAGATTTCCTTCTTCTGTCTGGTTCAACTGGGCTAAGGTCTCCTCCTCGGCCTTTTTCTCCAGATAGTAGTCATAGTCTCCCAGATAAAGCTTAGAACCAGTTTCCGAAATTTCTAACACCTTGGTGGCCACTCGGTTGATAAAATAACGGTCATGACTGACAAAGAGCAGGGTCCCATCAAAGTCGATCAAGGCATTTTCTAAAACTTCTTTGCTGTCAATATCTAAGTGGTTGGTCGGCTCATCCAAAATCAAAAAATTGTTATTTTCCATGGAAAGCTTGGCCAGAAGCAGACGAGCCCGCTCACCACCAGAAAGCATAGCCACAGACTTCTTGACATCATCGCCTGAGAAAAGAAAAGCCCCCAAGCGATTGCGGATTTCTACCTCCGGTGTGGTCGAAAAATGATTCCAGAGCTCATCGAGAACGGTATTGGCTTGAGTCAGATTAGACTGGGTCTGATCATAATAACCCATTTCAACATTAGCTCCATAGCGTCCCTCCCCCTTAATAAAAGGAATTTGACCAACAATAGACTTAACTAGGGTAGACTTGCCAATACCATTGGGGCCAACGATAGCAATAGCATCAAATTTACGAACATCCAAATTAATGGGCTGGGACAAGATCTGATTATCATAGCCGATAGCAGCCTCCGAAACGGTCAGAACGACATTGCCAGACGGTTTATCCGCATGGAAGGTCATATTGGCTGACTTCTGCTGGGCTTGAGGCTTATCCAGTCGTTGAATCTTCTCCAACTGCTTGCGTCGAGCTTGAGCCCGTTTGGTCGTAGAAGCTCGAACGATATTCCTTTGGACAAAATCTTCCAGCTTAGCAATTTCCTTAGCTTGTTTTTCATAGGCCTTCTCCTGGCTGGCCAATTTCTCAGCCTTAGCATCCATAAATGCGGAATAATTCCCCACATAACGATCCAGCGAATGAGGCGTCAAATCATAAGTCACCGTTGCTACCTTATCCAAGAAATAGCGGTCGTGGCTGACGATAATCAAAGCCCCTTGGTAATTGGCTAAATAATTCTCCAGCCAAGCGATGGTCTCAATATCCAGATGGTTGGTAGGCTCATCTAAAACCAAAAGCTCAGGTTTTTCCAAAAGCATCTTAGCTAGAGCCAAACGAGTGTTTTGACCACCAGATAGTTCCGAAATTGGGGTCTGCCAAGTCGACTCATCAAATTGGAAGCCATTCAAAATGGCCTTAATATCAGCCTCGTAGGTAAAACCGCCTTGTGCTCGAAAGTTTTCAGAGAGACGGTCATAATCCTGCATGAGCTTATCCAGCTCTGCACCAGACAGCTCTCCCATTTTCATTTCCATAGCCCGCAGAGTTTTTTCCTGCTGATATAGGTCCTCAAAGACCCGCAACATGCCATCATAGATGGTATCCTCAGATTCAAAACGACTATCTTGAGCCAGATAGGATAAACTGAGGTCTTTCTTAGTATTAATTTGACCCGCTGTTGGGGCTTCTTCCTTCACTAAAATCTTCAACAGGGTCGATTTTCCAGCCCCGTTGCGGCCGACCAGAGCAATCCGATCCCTCTCTTCAACCTGAATATTAATATTTTCAAAAAGGACCTCTCCTGAAAAAGAGCGTTCAATCTTGTTTCCTTGTAAAATAATCATAGAATCATTATAGCAAAAATCAGCTCTTCAGGCACTCTTGCTAGCGGTAAGAATGAGGAATGCTTTTTTCTGCTTCTATACTGTTATAGCCTTGCTATCTGTTAAACTAGAAAAAAGGCAAACAAAAAAGCAACCCCAGTAGAATAGGAGTTGCAGTCATTTAGCTATTAATCTTATGTTAACCTGGTAACTGTCCCAGAATACTTTGATGGCGATAAACCAAATAAATACCGGCTGCGACAATAGCCAGAAAAAGTAAGAATTTAATCAAACCTTTGATAAAATGCAGCAACAAGGTCAAAATCATAGACACAATCAGCCAAGTGATAGCCGTATGACCAAAGAAGCCTTGCAAGCCAGCCTGACTATGTTGACTCAAATTAACCAACCAATTGGGCAAATGAGCCAGATGATCCCAACCTAAAGCCAGCTTATTCGAAATCGCTAACCCAGCCAGCCGCAGCCAGACAAAGACCCCGCTATTAAAAACTAGTAGAAAGGCTTGTTCGGGATAACGGCCAGCCCAATTTTTCAACACAGAAAACATAAGCACTCCTAGTTCGCATAAAGTTTTTGCAGAGCATCAATGTCAACCGTCTGAATAGAGTAATAAGAACCTGCAGACTGCATAACTGAGGCCTGACTGTCATTATGATCCAGTCCCATGGCATGGCCCAATTCGTGCTCTGCTGTATTGACAATTCTTTCCTGACTGTAGCCATAAGCATCATTGAGCAGATAATAAGAATTGAGATAGACATCAGCATGAGTAATGCGATTCGTTAAAGATTCCGTTGTCGTCTTAGTTTCACCTGCTGCCTGACTGGAACTATCCGACTGATCCGTCAAAACGATATCAGCCGACTCCTTATCCGATACAAGATTGAGGGTAAAAGCACCGGTATCGTTCCAAGCTGTGATGGCTTCTTTATAGGCTGAGACAAAGGTTGAATCTGTTGAATCAAGATAGACTGTCGCTGAGTTGGTCTCCCAACGAGCCCCTTGGTTTTGGTGATCAGACGCTGCATCAGTCGCCAAATTTTGAAGATTTTGTTTAAAATTAGCCTTAGGTGAAAAATGGCTAGTGACGTTAGTCAAGCCAGTCTGTACGGTTTGCGCAAGTTGAGACTGACTATGATTAGCATACCAAGCCAAACCAAAAACAATGATGGCAAAGATGGCCAAAGTTCTGATAAAGCCCCAGAAAAAATGCCAAATGAAGCTGAGAGCTGCCTTAGGAATGGCCCATAAAATTTTGAAAAAACTTTTCATAACTATTCTCTCCCTCTTCATTAATCTTTTAAGTGACCCCAAGTATAGCAGGCTCAGCCTAAAAACACAAGCCACAGCCCGGCTGTCACTGTTTTGTTAGGGGAGTGTAAACTTAGGATAAGCGTTCCTCTTCATGGTAATCCAACGGTAACCAGCGTAAAAAGACCTCTAGCTGCTTTTCCCAATAGTACCATTCATGCCTACCAGGCGCTGTGCTGTAAGTGATATCCAAGCCCAACTTTTTAAAATCGGATACAGCCCTTTCATTAGCCTGATAAAGAAAATCTTCCTGTCCGCACCAAGCGTAGAATTTCGTTTTCATATCGTGAGAGGCTACCATATTAGCCAAATAATGTCGGTCAATATCCGCAGCAGACAGATGACCAAAAATTCCTTGCCAGTAATCTAGATTCTCATCAACATCATTCTGCAGACTATCCATATCCAGACTGAGAGCACCTGAAAAAGAACCAGCATAACCAAATCGATTGGTTAAAAGAGCAATCTTATAAGCCCCATAACCGCCCATGGAGAGACCAGCAATATAGGTTTTCTCTCTCTTAGTCGTCATATTTGGGAAAAAGCGCTGCATAACCTGAGGAAGTTCCTTAGCGATTGCATCAAAATACTTGAGACCATAAGCCGTATTAGTGTACCAAGCTAGGTCCGTTGAGGGCATAACGACAATCAGATTGGTATGACGCAGAAGGCGTTCAATATTGGTCCGCTTCTGCCAAGAATTCTGATTTCCCCCCATACCATGCAAGAGATAGAGAACGGGAACATCTTTACTGTCTGCTTCTTCCTGAGTCAGCTCAAAACTATCTGGATAAATAACATTGACTTGACGCTCAAAGCCAAGAACCTTTGAATGATATTCGATTTGAAAAAATGCCATAATTGACTCCTTAGTATTTATGAAAATGATTTTAGATCTTTAATGGATGTTGGGATTTTTCGATTAGTCCGATACAGATGCACGGTTGTATCTTCCCACTCATAACTCTCTGGATCAGGGAAGGTCCAAAAGCCCGACTTTTGTTTTAATAGTTTAGATTTATCGTAACTAGTATTCAAACGGATTTTCTTAGATGTCAGTTTCTTATTTTTATAGTCCCTCTGACCAACAATAGACTGAGCACCATAGCCAATATGAATGCCATCACTGGTTTTTCGATAGAGACCCATTTCCATCTGAAATCCTTCAGCTAAGTCATCCTGATAATCCTGATCATCATTGTAGAGGTAGGTGGTTTTGTAAATAATATAGTGGGAATCCTTCAGAAATGTAATAAAAGTCGGCTCCTTGCCAATCTGATAGACCTGATCATATTTGACGGTTTTAACCCTCTTTGACTTGTCTTGGGGCAATCGCCAACCTGTATTATAATCATCATCCAGACTTGCTTTAGTCATTAGATCCTTCCTTCTTGCCAAAGTTTTTCCCCAACTTCCTTTAGCTTCTAGAGTCAGATAGAGGTTTTGCCCGTCAAATCGGTCCACCTTGGCAACAATCTTCTTAAGGCCGAAAACTTTTTTCTTAAAGTCAAACCACTTGGCAAAGGAAGCCAGCTGATCACCTTTAAAAACCATTTCCTTACTACGTGCCTTATAGCTTAGACCAATACTAGCTTTCTTAGTCGGTCTGGGAGTCTCATCGTATTCATATTCATCGATATCAATCAACTCATGTGCCAATTTCTTTTTAGACCAGGTAAATGAACTCTCCAGATAATCTTTGGCATAAGGGTCGTTTTTCACGACTAGAGACCAATCTCCCTTAAACAAGTCCTTGTATTCTTTTTCAAATTGTTTTTGCGAATGAATACCATCAAAATAACTAAAGCCTAGCAAACCTAAAGACAGCGCAAAGAAACTTAAAACAAAGATGGAAAGCATAATTTTCCATTTTCTCATTGCTCGACCTCCTCTAGTAAATCCGAATAGACGTATAAGAAATCACAATATCCCCCTCTTTAAGGTTGAGATAGCGTCCCAAATCCTTGCCGGACTGATCAAAAATATGAATTTCTTCATTCCAAGTATTTTTATTGACAAATTTCGTCATATATGTCTTTTTCTGACCGCCAGAGATCAGCCAAAACTTATCCTCAGTTCCTTCAAAATGTGCAGTATTTTTGAGGTTCAGAATCATAGTTTTCGAGTCATCAATCATCACATCCTTGCCAACTTCGTAGCAACCAGCTGGCACTCCTCCAGATAATTTAGCAGCTGACTTATCATAGCGACTAAAAAGGAGTTGCCTAGCAGAAGTTTTAATCCGATCTCCCCTTTTCAAACGAATCAAGAAGCGATTAGTATCTGCATAACGAATATCATCTTCAGCTACTAATTCTAAACCATCTACCAGATTTTTTCCATCGCGGGTAATCTGAATATGATCTGACTCATTCTTAGCTAAATTCCGGATTTCATAGAAACCTTCTGGTAAATTTGTATTTTTCCCAACCTCAACTTCTGATGTTTTCGCTAAATAAGTCCCCTTACTATTGCTAATTTCAACCTTTTCAGGCATTTTTTGAGAAACTCTTACTGAAACTGCCTTTTCACCTTTCAATAAGAGAAGAGAGCTAAGCACTACTAATGCCCCTAGGGCAAGTCTCTTTTTCATTAATCGACCTCCTAAATTTTTAGTAGGACAGAAAAAGGCGAGAAAACTCGCCCTTTACCTATCTTCATCGCACTTCCATAATCACTGGTAAAATAGCTGGACGACGTTTGGTTTGATCGAAGAGGAACTTGCCCAGCTCATCACGAACAGAACCCTTGAGCTCACTCCAATCAAAACCATCGGTTGCCAAATAGTCTTCCACCGTCTTATTGACCAAATCTGCACTTTCCCGCAAAATATCACGGCTCTTACGCACATAGACAAAACCACGGGTGTGGACTTTGGCTTTGGAAACGATGGTCTTTTTCTTCTTGTTGACCGTAATAACAACAATAAAAATACCATCCTCAGAAAGAATCTTGCGATCCCGCAGAACAATATTACCAACATCACCGATGGCATTCCCATCAATCATAACATCGCTGGCAGGAACACCACCTTCATGCACGAAGCCTTGATTACCCAGAGCCATAATATCTCCTCGCTTCATGATATAGATGTCTTCAGGCAGCATACCGATTTCTTCAGCCAAATCTGCATGGGCTTGTAATTCCCGATATTCCCCTTGAATAGGGAAGAGGTATTTCGGACGTAAAATATTCATCAAAAGCTGTAAATCACGGCCATTAGCATGACCAGACACGCGCAGATTCTGTGTAATTAACTTCACAGAACCGCCAGCCTTATAGATCATATTTTCCACACGTGCCACAACTGCTTCCTTAGCAACACTAGGGGTGGTAACGATGTAAACCAAGTCACCATCTTTGATTTCCACATACCGGTGGCGACCAATAGCCATCTTGCGGAGCCCCTCGATTGGTTCCCCCATCCGACCAGCTTCCAAGATAATCAGCTCATGGTCTTCATACTTATGCATGTCCTTAGGCTTTACAATCAGCTTTTCATCAGCAATACTTAGTTTTTTCAAACGAATAGCTGTACGAACAATATTTTCCACATCAAATCCTGTCAGGACAACGCGGCGGCCGTACTCGGCAGCTGCATCAAAGACCTGCTGAATCCGAGATAAGTTGCTGGCAACAGCAGCAACAATAATGCGTCCTTGAACATCCGAAATGACATCATCCATTTCTTCGCCAACTTCTGCTTCACTGGCTACCTGCACCTTGCTGTCGGCATTGGCTGAGTCCGCCAAGAGAGCCAGAACACCTTCGCGACCAATTTCAGCCAAACGGCCGTAGTCAGTCTGATAACCCGGACTAGCTGCTTGATCAAATTTGAAGTCCCCAGTGTAGACAATGTTTCCTTGATCAGTCCCCAAGACAATTCCCAAACTTTCAGGAATAGAGTGAGTAGTGCTAAAGAAAGAAACAAGCGCATCCTTGAATTCAATTTCCGTCCCAGCATCAACCACATGAAAGTTGTTGAACTTCTTGACCTGAGAATTATTCTTAACCACTAATTTAGCTAATTCAATGGTCAACTCAGAACCAAAGACAGGAACCCGCACATCTTGCAAAAGATAAGGCAGGGCACCGATGGCATCCGCATGCCCGTGAGTCAGGAAGACCCCTTGCACGCGTTTCCTATTTTCAACCAAATAATCCATGTTAGGGATGATCACATCAACCCCCAGCTGTTCATTTTCAGGATACTTGAGCCCAGCATCCAAAACAAAAATGGACTCATTAACCTCCGCTAGATAGAGGTTTTTACCATTTTCACGCACCCCACCTAGGGCAATAATTTTAATATCACTCATGGTGATAAACTCCTTTAAAATATTTTATTCTTGCTGATGACCAAACTATCATCTTATTCTTTACCAACGGTCCTTAACTGATCCAATTTCTATGACTGGCCTAGCTAAGTCGAATTACAGTCCCTTGTATTATAGCATAAATAGAAGCAAACCGTCGGGGGAAGGAGATGGTCAAGTTGGATTCTAGTATAGAAAAACATAATTAAAAACCACAGATTATTCTAATAAAATCCCGTTCACGACTTATTTTAGCCTTTTCATGACATTTGTATGTTGGCGCTTTCATTTTATGCTACAATAACCGTGTCAGATATATCAGACAGATAGATTTCTTTAGATACTAAGCATGCTAAGCTAAAAAAGTCATCGTTGCTTACCTTAACTCAGAAATCATAATGTTGAACTTTTATTGGAAATAGGAGGTTCTGTAATGAAAACACAAGCGATTAAAAAATTTGAAGTCATTAACGACGAAGGCTTAGCACAAGTGAAGGGAGGATATTTCGGAGCACTCCTTGCCGGACTTGCTCAAGCATACGATGGGAGTGTTACTTTGGATCAGTTAAACGGACGAGTGATAGGACATTCAAGTAATACCTGCTCTCCGTATGGTAATGGTGGAACCCCAAATAGTTGCATTCCTTAGCTTCCTTTTATCACAATTACTTAAGTAAGAGGCAGAGTTATTATGAAGGTCTTATACAAAGGAAAAACTGCTCAAGTTTGGAAAATTAGTCAAACAGAACCCTACCCTGATTGGGTTACTTCTGCGTTTGCCAAAAGGCAACTATTATGGAAGGATAATAAAAAACTTCAGGTTATGGTTCCTAGCCTTTTTCCTCATTGGGCAAGAAACGATCACTACTGGGGATACGGCATTTACGCTATTGCCTATATCGGAGATATCATTGACCTAACCAACGAGAGGATTATTAGCCCAAATAAATTCAAAAAAGATTATAGTGTGATTGATGGAGACTAGTAAAAATAGTAGCTAATTGATTTGTTCTTGGTAACTAATAAAAGAGGACAAAAGGAACCATCTGGTTATTCTGGCTGTATACCTGCTCATACTTGCCTGAGCCATCATCCATTTTACCAGAACCAAGGAAAAATAGAAAAATCTCTCATTTCAAGGAAAGAGTGAACTTATCCGAAGATGAGAGATTTTTTAATTAATTTTTATGGCATCCTACTTAAATCATCTAAAACCAAGTCCAGTCAAGACCAAAGCCAGACTCAGAATGTTTGAAACAATAAGGACTTGAACCAGATATTCCTATTTATCAAGAAAGGGGATATCTAGCAGAATACCGTAATTTCCTCTCATCAGATGATTCACCCCCACCAAGAAGAAATACAACACAAAAGTGTAAACCACAATCACAATCCCAGTCAGGCTAATATTATCCCTTTTAAAGTGATTGAACAGATAGGGCAAAGTAATCAACCAATAAAGAAAGCCTTGTAATATGCGAAAACTATAGGGATCTCTGACTGGTTAACCCATAATTTAATCCCTGTGAGCTTGAAATATTATGAAACTGCTAACTTCATGCAAGAATGGCAAATAAGATACTGATAAAACTGCTCTTCCACATAAGCCTTTAATCACTGGGCAACCAAGTATCATTGTCCATCAATAGGCCTTTCTTTTTTATCCTCGAAACATGTCTATTGCCTCGAACATAAAAGCAAAGCGGCTCTGTCTTCCAATGATCTGTACAGGTTACACCTATTCTAGCACGGCTATCAATACATACAGGTTTTACACCCTCCTTTAGTGATAAAGCACAATTATCAATAGGTTGACCATCAAAGCCTTGAGTAATGTGAGCAAAGCGAGTTAGTTTCCCTGGCCCATTGGCAACTGATTGCTCCTCTTCAACTTCTAACGCACGAATCAGTACAGCCTCGGCAGTACCGCTTTCTTTGGTAACCAAATTAAGCATGTGATGTCCATACATTTGATACACATACCAATGACCAGCAGAAAGATACATAGATTCATTTTTCTTACTCCGCTTACCACCTGCACTATGAGAGGCACTATCTTTAGCGCCTAGATAAGCCTCTGTTTCTACGATTCTTCCAATCAGTTTATCTTCTAAATAGAGCTCCATGCCAAGCAAAGCCTTAGCCGTAGCTACAGTATCACTAAACATCAAATGCTCAAAACTATTTTCCATGTCATATCTACCTCAATACCTCAGATTCATACTTAGCCTTATAAAAGTCACAAAGTGGTCGCAAAGGACATAAAGAACAAATCGGTTGTTTTTTGCAAAAGTTACCTCCCAGCTCATCAATCATCGCATGAAACTGCTGCAATTGATTGACCGATAATTTTTCACAGCTTAAAACTGTCTCAGTTAAGCTTTAGCGTTCTTCGTATACGGTTGTCATGAGGTTAGTATACCACTTTTGGTTACCGAACAAATCTATAAAAAATAGAGGTCCTGTAATGAAAACACAAACGATTAAAAATTTGAAGTAATTAGCGACAAAAGCTTAGCACAAGTGAAAGATGGATATCTTGGAGCACTCCTTGCTGGACTTGCTCAAGCATAGGATGGGAGTGTTACTTTAAAACGGACGAGTGATAAGACATCTAAGTAATACCTGTTCTCCATGTGGCAATGGTGGCACTCCAAATAGTTGTATTCCTTAGCTTTCTGTTATCACAATTACTTAAGTAAGAGGCACATTTTTTATGAAGGTCTTAATAAAGGAAAAACCGCCCAAATTTGGAGAATTAGCCGAACAGAAGCCTACCCTGATTGGGTTACTTCGGCATTTGCCAAAAAGCAACTGCTATGGAAGGATAATAAAAGACTTCAGATTATGGTTCCCAGTCTTTTTCTACCTTGAGCAAGAAACAACTACTAACTGGGGATATAGCATTTACGCCATTGCCTATATCGGAGATATCATCGACCTAACCAACGAAAGAATTATTAGTCCAAATAAATTCAAAAAAGATTATAGTGTGATTGAGGGAGACTAGTAAAAATTAGTAATTCCTAAATGAGGTTAAATAAATATCCTACTCACTTTAACTACTTGTCTATAATTGTAGTGAGTGTTAGACAGTCAACAAATTTTTAACTTCCTACCTGAGACAATCACCATGAAAACGATAGCTTTTCTCCAAAGCCCTTACGTTTAGTAGGGATTGGAACCGCTACACTGGGACTGGACTTTTTATATTTTTGACTATTTTTCAAGGACAGCAGGCTTTATTCCCAGTGGTCAGAGTAACTTATAAGACTTATCACTATCAGCCTGCCCTGTAACCTTTATTAGCTATTCAACTACTGAGATAAAGACTGATAGCAAAAGCTATTTTAATCAGGATTAGAGCAAACTCTCAGTGCTATCGCCTGCCCATACTTGCCTGAGCCATCATCCATTTACCAGAACCAAGGAAAATAGAAAACCCCCCTCATTTCAAGGAAAGTGAACTGATCCGAAGACGAGAGATTTTTTAATGGATTTTTATAGCGTCCTTCTTAAATCGTCTAAAGCCAAGTTCTGTCAAGACCAAAGCCAGACTCAGAATACTTGAAACAACAAGGTAATTGAACCAGACATTACTATTATCAATAAAAGGGGGTTCTCGCAGAATGCCGTAATTTCCTCCTGTCAGATGATTCACTCCCACCAAGAAGAGATTCAGCACAAAAGTATAGGCCACAATCCCAGTCAGACTGAGATTATCCCTGTTAAAGTAATTGAGCAGATAGGTCAAGCTATTGGCAAAGAGAGCAAAGTGACCAACCAAGAAGGAAATTCCTGTAATATGCGGAAAGGTATAAGGATCCATGACTGGATAACCCAAGGCAAAAATTGCCCCGCTAAATCCCATCAGACCGATGTACTGTTTAAACGGCCATCTATCTGGCAAAAAAACGAGCCCAATCATCGCTAGGCGGCAATGATAGAGAGGCAGACTGTAGTCCAGCGGAATACGGCAAACTAGATACCAACCATAGAGTGCTAATAATTGAGCCAATTGGATCCCCTTAAAAAGGCGGATATAAGTGACATTTTGATGATAACGATAGGACAGCCAAATCAAAAAAGCCATCCCCAAAATAATCATGCCATACCAGAAGCCCGAAATGATCGGTACGGTTGTTTGCTGAGTCGTAAAAAAATTCTGCCAAAATTCTGTCACAATAGCTATCTCCTCTATCTAAGATACAAAGGGCCTCCGTGGACACAGTTAAAATAGGAGATTCGACGCAGAGTCCTAAAGAATCCATCTTTTTAGCCAAGTCCGCAGCCCGTGTTCAATTAACTCTATGCTTCCAAAGCCTTGACAACCTTGTCTAAGTGCATGGAGTTCGATCCTTTAAGTAAAATTTGATCGGCCGGTTGCAAGAGAGTCTTAACCTGCTTAACCAAGTCCTCAAACTGATCCTCTTGGCCTGTTTTCTTGAAATAATAGACCTTGCCAAGCGGGAACATCTGGCTGGCTAATTGAGCCAGCTCCGCAATATCTTCTCCATAGCAAATTAGATAATCCAAATCCTCCGGGTTGATGGCCATAATCATATCACTGTGCATCTGAACCGAGTTTTCTCCCAGCTCTTTCATATCAGCCAAAAGAGCAATCTTCCTTCCGCCCTCATTAGCCGGAATGGCTAGGAAGGTTTCTAAGATCAATTTCATGGCTGTCGGATTGGCATTATAAACATCAGCTAAAATGTCAGCTCCGTTACTGGCCTTCTTCCACTCCGTTCGGTTTTTAGTCAGCTTCAAATGCTTCAAGGCCGAAGCAATAACCTCATCTGCTACTCCTTCAAGCTGGCCAACATAGGCCGCCAGCATAGCATTAGTGGCATTATACTTACCTGTAACAGGCAGTTCAATCAGACCATCCATAAAGTTGACTGCAAACTGCAGGCTGTCCTTACGTTCGACTAACGTTGTCAAGAAAATATCTTGGTCTGGACCAAAGCGGACAATCTTTTGTTTGCTGGGTAGGAAAGCATTGATGATTTTGTCCGCTGGGGCAATCAAAGTCCCATCTGCTGCCATACCATTGACAATCTGCATCTTCCCTTGAGCAATCTTCTCACGACTGCCAAAAAATTCCAGATGAGCTTCACCGATTAAAGTCACTATGCCAATCTTAGGCTGAGCAATCTTGGACAGCAAGTCAATATCACCCAGATGGTCCTGCCCCATCTCAAGGACAATTTTCTGGGTATCATCTGGCATATGGAGAACAGTATAAGGCAGACCAATTTCATTATTGTAATTGCCTTGAGTCTTATAGGTCTTATAAGTCGTCGCCAAAACATCATGAATCATATCCTTGGTCGTCGTCTTACCATTTGAACCCGTCACTGCAATCACATCAACTGCCATCTTTTCCAAGTAATATTTGGCTAGGGCCTGAAAGGCAGACAAGGGATCCTTAACCAAGATATAGGGCACTTCATCCAGTTCAATGCGGGAAAAAGTTGCTACAGCTCCATTTTCAAAGGCTGTCGGAATGAATTCGTGACCATCACGAGTCCCCTTGAGAGGTAAAAAGAGGTCGCCAGAAGTAATCTTGCGACTGTCAAATTCAATAGCATGGATTGGAGAATCCTCAAACTGGGAAACATCATTGCGTGCCCCGACTACCTCAGCAATTTCATATAAACTTAATTTCATTAGTATTCCTTATTCTTACAGTATAAAAGTAATTGTCTTTGAAATTATACCACAAAAATCTGGCTCAAAGTAGGCCTTGTCATTGAAAGCAACTGAGAAAAGACGAACAATAGTGGTGAAATTCTCCGAAAATCTAGGAAAACTCCTGAAAACGTGTTAGACTAGGGCTGTATTCAAAATACAGAGTAAGTGATTTGCGTTAAGTGTATGTGAATGGGATGTTGTCACATAACGAAGCAAGAGCGCGGTAAATCACTGCATCCGCTGTTTTTAATTAAAGACGCCCAATCCTGATTCTCTCGCTTTTAGGACTGGATTGTCTCCATTTTAAACAGCTCCACTTAATTTAGAATAGGAGCTTTTTATGTTTTCTAAACCCTTTTTTCCAAAATTATCAACCAAGCACTTGGTTAGCTTGGCCATGCTCATGGCTCTGTCTATAGTGGTAGGGAAACTGTCCATTCCCATCATTCCCCAGCAATTGGTCATCAGCTTGACCTTCATCGTCTCAACTATGATCGGTGCTATCGGCGGTCCAGCCTATGGATTTATTATCCTAGCCTTGATTGATCTGATTGATATGATGACAGCCGGAACAGCTAACTTCATTATCTGGTGGACCCTGCTGGAAGCCGTCCAAGGTGCCCTCTACGGCTTCTTTTTCTATAGAAAACCACTAAGCTGGACCTCTAAAAAAGACTGGGTCTATGTCAGTGTAGCAACGCTCATCATTATGGGTATTGGAAGCTTTATTTTTACACCCCTTTTGATTCAGATCTATTACAAGGTGCCTATCGCTGCCCAATTCATCTCAGGCCGCTGGCTAAAAATCTTTGAAATACCAATCCGAGTCATTCTAACCATGCTGGTCATGACCCAGTTGCAAAAGTTAAGAGACTGGCGGCAATTAACTGATATTAACCCCAAATAATCATTATAAAATCTCAGTCTTTAATAAATTTCATTAGAAAAGCACCCTAGCCGTTCACATTATTAGGCTAGGATGCTTTTCAT
This sequence comes from Streptococcus criceti HS-6, assembly GCF_000187975.2. Taxonomy (NCBI): domain Bacteria; kingdom Bacillati; phylum Bacillota; class Bacilli; order Lactobacillales; family Streptococcaceae; genus Streptococcus; species Streptococcus criceti. Next base: position 1,096,384 of record NZ_AEUV02000002.1, on the reverse strand, counting down.
TTTCGAATTTTTATTTTTTAGTGTTCACTTTAAAAGAAATCTAGCACTCTGATAATTTCTGATGATTAATCCCCATTTTTATTGTGAAGAGCCACAGTATTGTATAAAGCTTTACCAGCTTTAACATCTTCCCATGTTCCAATTTTAACACCTTCTGAATAGTAACCGTCTAGTGCACCTTCACGTTGTAAAATGGTTTGTTCATAGGCCACTTTAGAATTCCACTCTGTGATATCAACATCTGCTAATGATTTATGTAGAGCCGTAATTGGATCCATACCTTTCCCACCAGATGTGAACAAGGTCCCATGAGAATTCAATAAGAAGCCATTTCGTAAAGCTTTATCGCCAATTTTTCTAATTTCTTCAGCAACATATTCTGCTAGTTCTTCCGAACACATAGGGTGCCAGTCTAGCGTTCGAATTTCTTTCAATTTTTGAGTTGCTTCTGTCAAGTTTGGCATACTTAGTCCAATAGTAGCCCAAAACATCGATTGATCAGCGTGTGAATGGAATACACATTTAATATCTGGATTAACATCATAAATCGCTTCATGCATATTAATTTCGCGCGTCACCTTACCATTACCTGAAAGGACCTTTCGCGTATGTGGTTCAATGACCAAAATTTGATCAGCCGTTAAATGGCCCAAATAAGCTTCAGACATCATTGTCGGAGTCATTACATAGTATTCTTTTCCTTTTTCATCTGTCACACGAATACTAATATTTCCTCCAACAATATTGGTATCACGGCGATCCATAACTGTTTTTACAACTTTTGCCAAATCTTCGCGTTCGTATTCAAATGGAATACGGCCTGATGGATATTTCATAACTAATCGACCTTTCTATTTTCTTTTAGATTCCCGTATTATATTCCTTCTTTCCCGTGCGATCTTTTTCTTTTCCAAATATTTAGGAAACAAAGTAGATGCTCCTTGTTTATTTACCAGTAGCCCCAGTACAATCACAAAAATATTTAACCAATATAATTTTGTAGAAATAGCCACTATAAATAGCAGAAATGCTAGAAAGCTTAGGAAAGTCCAAAATATCTTAGAGTTTACATTCATCTCAGTTCCTTCTAAAAATTCACTAGTCTTGGTATTTGCTTGCTGGAATTGGATTTTTCTTAAATCCTCTGTATAAAACATAGAACAATGCTAACAATACTACTAAACCAACAATTGCTATGACATTACCTCGACCTGCCCAAGATGCTAAAAAACGAAAATCTGGTGCTTCAATAGAGCTCCATGAAACTTCTGATCCTTTAGGAACATTGATTGCTCCTGTGCTCTTGGCCAATTTTGTAAAGATGCCTGCAAAATAGGTTGAACCATATAGAAATAGTGGTTCATAGATAATACCTAAGACAAGCATCCTCAGCAGATTACCACCGGTCAACAAAAGGCCACCGACTCCAAGACAATAGTTAATAACACCAGCAAGAGGCAAGATTTCATTACCTGGTAAAATGGCAGAAAACAAAATGGATACAGGAATCAAGAGAACCATTGTTACCCAGAGCTCTGTACTTTGACCAACAATTGGCCAGTCCAAACCAATAACAAACTCACGACCTTTCACATGTTTTTTCATGAAATCACTCATTGTAGTACCAAATGGTGTCAAGGCATCCATAAAGAATTTTGCCATGACTGGGAAGATTGCCATGACAGCACCAGTTGTGACTGCAAGGTTCAATGAATTAGCAATTCCATACTGTCCAACCAATCCTAGAAGCAAACCAATAATAGCCCCCATCACGACAGGTTCACTCAAAATACCAATTTTACGTTTTAAGGCATCGGCATCCCATTTTTTATTAAAGACAGGGATATAATCCATCAATTTATTGACAGGACTCATAATAGCAGCAGTGAATGTTTCTATGTGTGTGACAGTTACACCTTCATAGCCTAACATATCTTTAATTTCATCCGCCCACATATCTCCCAACTTCAACGAGATAACAACTTGAATACCAGCAACAATACAACCCCAAACAAAGTTACCAGAAAATTGATATACAATATATCCAGTTAATGCAACTCCCCACACATTCCACATGTCTGCATTCAATGTTTTGGTCATTTTACCAAGCAACATAATCAGATTGATTCCAAGTTCAACTGCAAAAAATATAAATGCAAGCGGCCAGGCCCAAGTGATTGCTGAAGCTCCTGTCCAGCCAAAGTCAACAACTGGCAAGTTAATTCCTGTGTTTTTTGCCAAAGCTTTCGCTGCTGGGCTAACCGCTGCAGTTAATTGATTAATAGCTAAACTCATACCAATAAAACCAGTCCCTAGATAAAGTCCTGACAGCAGAGCTTTAGAAGGCTTCATCCCGAAGATCAAACCTAAGATAGCAATAAAGATGGGAATAAGAACAGTAGATCCAACTCCCAATATTGATTGAACAATGTCATTCCAGTTCATAATAAATTCCCCCTGAGAATTCTATAATTTTTAGTTATGCTAGCCTGTATTTTTCAACGATTTCTTTAATACGCTCGTTTGCCTCATCTTGCCCCATACCCGTCAACCATGGCAATCCGACCATTCCAACGACATCATGCTCATCAAGTACTTCTTGAAGTTCTTTATTTGCTGGTGCAATTCCGATATATACAATGATACTTGGATCACTTTCAATAGTTGACTTAGCTGTTTCAATAGGTTTAGGAGTTGCTTTAGCATACCCATCTAATCCTACCGAAGCCAGATATTCATTTACCTTATTTGTTACTTGGGGGCTTGTAGCGACACCCGAACCACAACACACTAAAATTGTTTTCATAAGAGTACTCCTTCTTATTCCTCAAAACGACTAACAACCAAATCGTACATCTCTTCTTTGGTTGTAACGTTTTTAAATTTATTTACAAACCCACTATCCTGAAACGCTGCCATCATATTTGCCAATAATTGTGACTGTTTCGACCCATCTTTGATTCCTAAAAATAGGAAATCTCTGGCAGACATTTCTGCTGCATCGCCCATTTGTCTAATATCTAGGACACCGCTGTTCCTTGCAATATAGATGAATGGTTCTTTTATATACTTACTATCTACATGCGGGAATGCAACGGATACCTCAGGAAATTGCAATCCTGTTGGGTACGATAATTCCCGCTTCTCTAACCCAGCAATGTATCCCAGTTCTGCAACACCTTTTTCTATAACTCTCATTCCTATTAAGTCAAACAGCTGGGCTTCATCGGATACAATAACGTCCAAGTCAATCAAATCTTCTTTGAACATTTCACTAATCATAAGATTTCTCCTCCCTAAAATGTTATCGCTTACATCACTAATTATAATCAAAACAATTCATAAGTCAATCATTTTCGAAACTTTTTTGAATTATTTTTTTCATTTTAGATTATTTATTGATTATTAACCTGTTGTATACTATAATAAAAACACCAAATATATTTAGTAAGAGGTATAGATAGTGATTAAAAATGTTCGATGGAATAAAATCATTGATTTAATCAATATGAACGGGGGAACAATGACAACTTCTGATATTGCTACCGTAACTGGAGTATCCGAAGTTACAATTCGCCGTGATCTGAAACAATTAGAAGAACAAGGAAAATTAAAACGAGAACATGGAGGAGCCATATCCATTGATCGTTCAAGGCATACTGAATTTTCAACAGATGAGAAATTACTGCTTAATGTCGAAAAGAAAAATAACATAGGAAAGAAACTCGGTGATTTAATTCCTAATAATTCCACCGTATATCTCGGTGCCGGCACCACACTCCTTTTAGCGATACCTTACCTAGCAGCTAAAAATATAAGATTTGTCACAAATAGTTATCCTGCCTTTCAAGCACTACTAGAATATGACAATCAAATCATATTAACTGCCGGTGAATTTTATAGGAGAACTGGTGAATTTTTAGGTCCGATTGCTGAAGCTTCTTTTAAAGATCTAAATATAGATTTTGCTCTTTGTTCAACAAATGGTATCAGCAAAAATAGAGTGACAACGAGCAATTCTACACAGGGAAGTATACAGTTAACAGCTATGAATTGTGCCAATAAAAAAATCATTGTGGCGGATACATCAAAAATTGGAATATCTGATATGATAACTTTTGCTCCTCTGGAAGCATTTGATAGTTTAGTCAGCGATGATGATTGGGTTTCCATAAAAAGAGACGAGTATTCAAAATATACAAATATATTATAATGTCCAGAAAGGAAGTCTTATATGATTATTACACTTACTATGAATCCTTCTGTAGACTACCTCTATAAAGTCGATAGCCTATCCTCTGGAAAATTAAATAGAGTAAAATTAATAACCAAAATGGTCGGAGGAAAAGGAATTAATGCGGCACGCGTTTCGGCAATACTTGGTACAGAAACTACTGCAGTTAGTATCATCGGCGGAATGAATGGAGATTACATTCTTTCCCAAACAAAAAAAGATAAATTCACGTCAGATTTTATCCGTACAAATGATGAAACTAGAAATTGCTACGTTATCTTAGATAAAGAGAATGTGAAGACAGAAATAAATGAGTTGGGATCAGCCATCACCCAACCTGTTCTAAGTGAACTTGAGGAAAAAACGGAATCTTATATTAAAACCAAAGATATTACAGCGATTTCAATTAATGGCAGCCTGCCACTTAATTGTCCACATAATTTTTATTCTAACTTAATACAGAAAATAAGAAGGTTCAATCAGAATATAAAAATCTTACTAGACACTTCTGGTAAGGCATTAAAAGACTGTTTAGACTCAGGTTTTCTACCAGATATTATTAAACCTAACGAGACTGAAATTGCCGAATTACTAAATACAGAAATAACCACTGATGCCAAAACACTGCAAAAAAATATCTTAGCTAATGAGTTGCTCTCTAATATCCCTATTATCTTTGTATCATTGGGAGCAAGCGGATCACTTATCAAGCATGAAGATGAATTCTATAGAGTTACATTTCCAAAAGTCAAGGCTATTAATACACAAGGATCTGGTGATGCAACAGTCGGTGGTATCTTGTCTGCTATTGATAAACACAAATCTTTCATTGATGTATTAAAATATGGTTCTGCAGCAGGAACTGCTAACTCTTTAGATGTCAAAACAGGATTTTTAGAAAATAGTGTCTTTGATTCGGTCTATCAAGACGTTTCAGTAGCAAAATTGGAATATTAATTTCATCAATAGTGCCAAAGCGCACTTTTTTCGTTTAGATTTATCTATAGATAGGGAATTACCACAATCATAATGATATATCCCTCTAAATCAGATAATAATAACATTCTAACCGCTCACTCTGGTATTACTATGATGCTATAGGTTATGAAAATTAAGAATAATCAATTGATGTTCTAAAACATCACAATGACCCATTAAACGAGTGGATTATTTGTCTTCCACCTATGGAAGCGAGGCGAACTAAAATCGCAGTAAAACGGGAGTAGGATTAACTCCAAAACTGAAAATTTTGGTTTGTATTCCCACCCCCTGTGCCAAGAGTTTATTACAAAACAGGGATACTGGACGAGTTTTTGGCTAGACTCACTGTTTAATTCTTATAATGTTATGCTCACTAAGTGAGGATTTTTTGCACAAAAAAACTTCACCACATTAGTGATGAAGCAAATTAACGATTGGATTCCTTTAGTCCTCTTTAATCAAGTTTTCCTTGGAGTGGTTTTTCCACCAAGATGAAAGGATAGACCCTGAGATATTGTGCCAAATTGAGAAAATAGTCGAAGGAATAGCTGCTGGACCTCCAAAAAATTTAAGAGCCAAAGTTGCCCCTAGACTGGAGTCCTGCATGCCAACTTCAAAGGTAATTGCCTTTTGTTGGGGTTCTTTCAATCCGAGCAATTTAGAAAAGGCAAAGCCAAGACCATAACCACAAAGATTGTGGAGCATGACAACCGGAATAACCAGAGCTGTCGCTGCCGTAAAGATATTGGCATGATTAGCAGAAACGACTGCTCCAATAATCAAAAGAATAGCAAACTGTGAAATCAGCGGCATAAGTTTGAGGATGTTATCCAACTTGTGTGAGAAAATAGTATGGATAAGTACCCCCAAAACGATAGGGATAACAACGATTCTAAAGGTAGACAAGAAAAGTTGAGCTGCAGGTACCGCTACGAGATGCCCTGCTAAAACCGATAAAAGAGTTGGCAACATCAGGGGAGCTAGGAGTGTGGAGAGCACTTCAATGGAGACATCAAGGGCAACATCACCGCCAGCCAAGAAGGCCATAACACTAGAAGAAGTTCCGCTTGGACAAGAACCAACCAAGATAACCCCCGCTGCTGTTGCTCCCTTAAGATGAAAAATCAGGCAGAGCAACCAAGCCAAGCCGGGCATGATAATGTAGTGAGCTACTGTCCCCAAAATGACAGGAATAGGTCTTTTTGAGATACGAACAAAATCCTCTGTCGTCAGCGTCAAGCCCATTCCGAAAAGAATAATTCCTAGTAGATAGGACGTATTGGGAATAACCCAAGTGCTTGTTTGCGGCAAGACATAGTTAAAAGCTGCCCAAATGATAACAATGACCGTGAACCATTTGCTGACCCAACTAGAAAAATTTTCAACTTTCTGCATAAGAACCTCCTATAAGATACTAAGCCCTTAAGCGGCTCATGGAAATTTAGGGGCCGAATGAAGAATCAACAAGATTCTAGGAAGGCGATCCTCAGTAGTTGATCGGCTGTGTGGGGGTGAGACGATGAAATCAAGATTTCTGTCCCACTCCCTAATTCCACAGAGTCGTAGGCGTGTTTAATTAATAAGAATAGTCCTATTGTACTCCTATTTGTTGTAATTTTCAAAATATTTTTTAAATTATTTTTCCGGAAATTTAGCAGAAATTTTCGCACATTCAATTTCCTTTTCCAAAGACATTTGAAATTAGTACCAACCACGCCCTTTCCCATAAGAAAAAGCGAAGTCTATGCTCCGCTTCCCATTTTTATAGCAAGTGACTTTCACGTTTGTCAAACACTTCCTGAGCCAGACGGGCCAGCTCAGTAATCAACTCTTTATATGGAAGACCCATGTTTTCCCAAAGTAAGGGGTACATAGACCATTGGGTAAAACCTGGCATGGTGTTAAGCTCGTTGAGATAAATCTCACCGCTCTCAGTTAAGAAGAAATCACAGCGAGACAAACCGCAACCACCGAGAGCTCGGAAGGCCGTCTCAGCGTAAGTCCGCATCTTGGTCATAACCTCCTCAGATACCTTGGCTGGAATATCCATAGTAATCTTATTATCGATATACTTGGCCTCGTAATCGTAGAAGGCCACATCCTTGACGACTTCACCGGGTTGAGTCGTTTTGATCTGGCTATTGCCCAAGATACCAACTTCAATTTCACGGGCCACTACGCCCTGCTCAATCAAAATCCGACTATCGTATTTGAGGGCTAATTCAAGGGCAGCACATAGCTCCTCCCCATTCTCAGCTTTAGAAATCCCAACGGACGAGCCCATGTTAGCTGGTTTAACAAAGACAGGGTAGGCCAATTTTTGCTCAGTCTGGCTAATAGCCTCTGCCATGTCCTGACCTTCCATATAGGTCACATAAGCCACCTGAGGAACGCCCGTTGATTCTAGGACATGTTTGGTTGTAATCTTATCCATAGCCACACTAGACGACAGCACATTTGTTCCAACATAAGGCAGACACAGAACTTCTAAGAAGCCTTGAATGGAACCATCTTCTCCCATAGGCCCGTGGAGAACAGGGAAGACAATCGCATTTTCCTCATAAATATCGCTAGGTCTGACAGCTTGACTGGCAACCACAGTCGCATTGGTCATGAGTTTTTCTGCTTCGCTAGGCTGACTGGTAAATTCTTGCGTCTTGATAAAATCACCAGCCTGGGTGATAAAGTAAGTCTTAACCGTAAACTTATTATAGTCAACAGCACGCATGACGCTTTCAGCCGACAAGACCGATACCTCACGCTCCGCCGAGCGCCCGCCATACAATAAAATCAGGGTTTTCTTTGACATGATTTCTCTTTTCTAGCAATTATTCGCCCTTTATTATAGCATAAATTGCAGGGAGATTGGAATTAGCAGATAAAACCGCTTCCGTCATCGTAAACGATGTTAAAAAGGCCCAGCATAACCATACTGAGCCTTTTTCTACCTCCGTGTTGAGGTCACTATATCTCATCGTAAGGACATTTTGGCATATTGAGACGGAAAGTCAAAAGGGAGAAGAAAATTTGAGCTCACAAATACTTTTGAAAGAATCCTACTGTCGCTTGCCAAGACCGCACACTATCAGACAAAACTTCTTGCCAAGCTATTTTTTTATAGCGGTTATTGGGCTGGTAGGCAACCGTCAGCATGTGACCGCTATGTTCCAAAACCAGTTTTTCTAAATGATACATCTGATTTTTTCTTTGCTGCCACCGCTCTGAAATTTTTTCAATTGACTCATCGGCTGGCCAGATTTCATCCTGTTTGCTTCCTATTAACAAAAGATGCCCTTGAATGGTTTCAACTGGAATATAGCTATCTGCCTGATAACGAATTCGAGGCTTTCTTGATAGCTTCCCCACCAAAAAAGCCCTAAGTGAAAACCCAGTAAAAGGCAGCTCCCGTCCTTGATAGACCCAAGAAGAATGACCCGAATTGCGATAACCCTTCATACCTTCAAGAACAGCACAAGATGGTGAATTAGCAATAATACATTTGAGCTTTGGAAAAAAAGCAGCCGCTGTCAGAGCTAATTCGGCCCCCTTGGACCGCCCATAAATCCCAATTCGTTCTTTATCAACTTGAGGCATAGAGCCAAGATAAGTTAGGACCTCTTCCATAAAACCTAAGTCAATTCTATCTAAATCTTCAGGAGTACCCTCCAAACCAAAATAGGCTACAGCCAGAGTAACAAAGCCATGACTGGCCAGTAATTGAGCTATATTTTGGGCTTTTTCAATCCGACCGTCACTGCCGCTCAGTACAACGATAGCTGGTAAATTGCCAGCCTTTTCTGGGTAAAAAAGTCTGGCTTTGGCTTGGTAAAAGGAAACATCCTGTCCCCTGATATGAGGCAATTGGTAATAACGTGAAAAACGCAGTTCCTCTAGTTTTCGCTTCCCTTCAAACACTTCCAAAAGGACGTTAAAATGTTTATTGAACGGGATATCTTCTAAACGCGAAGGCAGGCTTACCTTCCTTATTTTGTCTGGCCTACTGTTAAAGAATAATCCCATGGGATACTGTCCTTGATAGGAACCAGACTGACAAGCGGTCTGGCTAAGACTGATACAGCCTTGCTGATCCGAATAGTAAAGGCCACTGGATCGCCAGGGAACTATCCGGCTTAAGTCCATGGGAGCATTGATATTGTAATAATTTTCAAGAGTCATCTCCAACCGATAAGGGCTAGATGGCTTTAAGCCACTGATGACTATATCAAAAATACTATCGGCTAAAGCATCGTCGCTAATAAGTCTAATCGCCATTGCTCCACCCTTCTTGATTTCTCTGTGCTAAGGCGTTCCAAACACCTTCTACCTCTATCATCAATCGCCTTACTTCTTCTAAAAAATGCTCAGGATAGGCTTCCAAAACCTGCTGCAGCTTTTTCCTTAAAAACTCATGCTGGTAGAGGTGGATCTGGTAAATTTCCTGCCCCAATTCTGTTAAACTAACGCCATAGGCACTCTTCTTATGCGGCGAAAGTTCCTTTTGCAGATAGCCTTTTAGGACTAATTTTTTAACCAGCTGGGTCACAGCACTGCGGGAAATCTGCCGCTTCTGAGCAATCTGTGATAGACCAATTCCTCTCTCTTGTCCAACTAAGACCAGCAGATGAACTTCAGCCATTGTCAAATCCTTATCTGGAATATGGTGCTGCTCCTGCTCCAGTTTTTTATATTTTTCTACAAATATCTGCAAGTCTTGGCTCAAATCGAGTATTTTATCTGTCATCCTTCTTCTCCTTAATTTTGTTAAGTTGCTTAACATATTATCCGACTTAGTTCTTTTTGTCAATGCGTTAATTTCTTGACATCTGCAAGTATACAGTGTATACTTATTCCGAAAGTAGCCGGTGTATACTTTTTGAGAAAGGAAATTATGTGAAACGCAATACAGCACAACTCAAGGAAAATTTAATTCAAACAGGAATAGAAGAAATCCGCCAGCATGGCATAGATAATCTATCACTAAGGACCGTCTCGCAAAAATGCGGCGTCACACACGGTGCTCCCTATAAACACTTTGGCAGTAAAGATGGTTATCTCAGAATCGTTTTATCACGCCTCTCTGATTTCTGGGCCAATGAGATGACCGTAAACATCGCGCCATCCTCATCAGCTAGAGATGAACTGACCCAAATGGGATTTAACTTTGTCTTAGCCGCAAAAAGGAATCCTTATGTTTTTGAAGCCCTTTTTGTCAAATACCCTTTTAAATACTTGGAGCTTTCTGGAGAAACTATTCTAACAGAAACAGATTTGCCTGGTTTTGATGCTTTTAAGCACATCGTCCTCAAACTAAGACAGCAAGAAGGATTCAACAATAGCGAAGCTGAAACCCTCTTTCACTTCTGGAGCTTCATTTCTGGTCTGGCCATTTTGTCACAAAATCCTATTGGAACAGACTTGTCACAATCAGATATTCGAACTACGATTGAGCACATGCTTGATATTTACATCAAAGGAGAAAACACATGAATATTTTAATCATTACCGCCCACCCTAACCCACAAAGTTTTAATGCCTATATTGCAAAGCAAGTGCAAGAAAACTTGAATAAATCCCATAAACTTCGGGTAATAGACCTCTATGCTGAAGGATTTGATCCCATTTTACGTTTTGATAATAGGCATCGCAGACGTGACTTAGCCTCTGATCCTGAGACCGCCAAATACCGTGATTTGGTAACTTGGGCAGACCAATTCATTTTTATTTTTCCCATTTGGTGGTCAGGTATGCCGGCCATGCTCAAGGGCTTTATTGACCGTGTCTTTGTCGCTGGCTTTGCCTATCACAACACTAAGACTGGACTGAAAGGCCATCTCAATGGCAAAGCTTGGATAATCATCACGCACAATACTCCATCTTTTATCACTCCATTGGCACAAGATTACGGTAAAGTTCTGAAAAATCAGATCCTCAAATCCTGTGGCATTTCACCCGTTACCATTAGTCAAATTACAGGTGTTGAAAAAATTTCTGATCAAGAGCGACAAAAAGCCTTGAATAAAATTATCCAAAAGGCAAAAAATTTATAACATAAAACGAGACTGAACGTTTGTTTCAGTCTCGTTTTAACTATCTTAAATATAGCAGAACGATAAATGAACAGTTATAATTCCGTTCGATTCTCGATAGCACGAAGAAGAGTGACCTCATCAGCGTACTCAATATCACTGCCGACAGCCAGCCCACGCGCTAGACGAGTAACCTTAATACCCGCTGGTTTGAGAACTCGAGAAATATACATAGACGTTGCTTCCCCATCGGCCGTAGCATTGGTCGCCACGATGACTTCATTAATCTCACTGTCCATCAGACGATTGATCAACGACTTGAGATTGATGTCGTCAGGCCCTACACCATTCATGGGGGAAATGAGGCCATGCAGGACATGGTAGAGACCGTGGTACTCTTGGATTTTTTCCATAGCTGTCACATCCTTGCTTTCCTCGACGACTAAGAGAGTTGATTTATCTCTAGTTTCGTCGGTACAGATGACACAGGGATCCTCCTCAGTTAAATTACCACAGACCGAACAATAGGTCAGCTCCCGTTTAGCCGCTAAAAGGTTCTTAGCGAAATCATTGACATCTTCATCTGACATGCCAATGGTATAGAAAGCCAGTCTGGTTGCAGTCTTGGTTCCGATGCCAGGCAGCTTAGAAAAACTATCTATCAATTTTGCAATAGGTGTTGGATACAGCACTTCTCTCTCCTTCAACTAAAAAGGTCTGGAAATTCTTCCAGCCTTTCTATTATAGCGTTTATCTTTCTTAATGGCCACCACCATACATGGATTGATAAAGATTTAAAATTTCACGCGCAATATTTTGGTGAGCCTTGGTTTCTGAATTAGCAGCATGCGGATACATAACCGCTACGGCCACACGAGTACCATCGTTAGCTGTTGCATAGGCAACAACATTGAGATTTACAGTTGGAACAGTATTTCCATTACCATCACTAGCAAAAGTTTCAGCTGTACCAGTCTTACCAGAGATGGAAATCGAACTGCTGGCCATATTTTTACCAGTCGCATAACCAGAAGATGAATTAACCACCGAATAGAAACCTTGTTGAATCAAACTCATTTGATCATCAGAAATATTGACCTTGTTGAGAACGTTGGTATCAACTGCTTTGATTTGATCTCCCAAACCACCGTCAGCATTATTATTATAAATACCTTGAACGAGATGAGGAGCTACGCGATTTCCGCCATTAGCCACTGTCGCAGCGTACTGAGCTAACTGCATTGGCGTATAGCTATCGAACTGACCAAAGGCTTCGGTCAAGACGTTACCTGGCTTATAGTCCTTAGTTGTGTAGCCTTCAGACTCATTAGGCAGGTCAATACCTGTCTTAGTTCCCATACCATATTCAGCATAGACACTACGAAGCTTCTCCATCGTGCTGTCAACACCATCATCACTGAGACTCATTCCAGGATAGTAGTCTTGCCCCATCATCTTAAGAGCCACTTGAACCATGTAGGTGTTGGATGAATATTCCAAAGCCTGAGTAGCCGTGATCGAACGGCTGCCTTGGTCGGTAAACCAAGATTTGATAGGGTTAGAACCATTAACACTGATAGTTTGGTCGGTCAAGGTTTGATTGCCTTCCAGCACACCAGATTCCCAACCAGCTGTTAAGGTTGCTCCTTTGACCACAGACCCCGGAACAAAGACGTTTGTGACATTGCCCAGAGCATTCGAGGATAGTTGACCGGTATCTTTGTCATGAGCCAGACCAGCCATGGCCAGGACGGATCCTGTATCAGCATTGAGGGCAACCGCATAGATTCCTTCCGAATTAGCTGCTGTTCCAGAAGAAACCTCTGAGCCATAGAATTGGTTGAGAATGCCTTCAACACCATTTTGGAAGCCAAGATCAATTGTCAGTTTCAGATTATTGCCCTTGCTTCCCTTGGTTGTTTGTTTAGTCTTAACAACATTTCCATCATTATCGACGCTAATTTTTCTTGTTGTTCGACTCCCTTGAAGAATATCCTCATATTGCTTTTGCAGGTAAGACGTTCCTACACGGTCATTAAGAGAATAGCCCTTAGCCAAGTATTCCTTGGCCGTTTCTTCTGGCAGACCAGTCTTCTCACTTGACAGTGTTCCGATAATATCTGACAGAGATGAAGAAGAGGTTGTTACTTCTTGATTCCAGTCTGTTCCAATACTGATACCGCGCAACTTAGATTTATTTGCAGTAATATAGGCAATCTGATCATCTGTCAAATCTCCAGTTGTCAGATTAACGGTACTAAAATTGGAGGCATTGTTCATCTGATTAAAGATGTAAACCTTCTTGAGCGTTTCCTCCGAATAATTAATCTTACTCTTAGGGACTGCATCAACCGCATTCTTATAAATATTCGATTCGGTCAAATTATTACCATAGTTATCGAACTTTTTCCTATCCGGAAGTTTATCTACCACTGATTGATAATGCTTAGGATTGGCCAAGTAGTAATCCCGCTTTTGACGATTAGTCACCTTAGTTTCGGTTAAATTAACCATTTTAGCTAAGTCATTCGCATTTTTAAGGATATCAGCAGCTGTCGCTTTATTGCTGCGCGTGTAGGTTACAACGGTCTTCTTTTCATTATCAACCAAGGGCTGCCCTGTCGCATCATAAATCTGACCCCGTTCAGAGGACTGCTTAACCGTGTAGGTCGTCTGTTTATTGAGCTTGCCCAAATAAAAAGACTGGTGGTTAATCTGCATATAAGCCAAGCGACTAATGAGCACTGCTAGCAGAGTTAAAACCAAAGCAAAAATAATATAAAGACGACTGGTTAAGCTGGAAAGAAAACCTGTTCGTTTTCTCAGCTTTTTCCGAGTGGTTCTAGCCAATGCTTTTTCCACTTTTTTTTCAGGTTTATCACTTATCTTTTTTCCTTTTTTAAACGGATTCTTCAGGTCCATAGTCTCCTCATTTCGATAAAGTCTAGTGACCTTATTTTATCACAAATCAAGTAAAAAAACTTAGCTTCTGAGTAAGGAATTTTTAAAATTTGATTACCAAAGAGCTAGGTAAGAATCTCATCAACAGCATTTAAAAGCTGTTCCGTTTGAAAGCCAAGATTCTAAATGTTCCCGAGAAAGCAAAAAAAGAATCAGCAGCTCTTTAGCTATAGTGATATCTCGCACGCTATCATCGTTACAGTAACTAACTGCTCAGCACTACTAGGCAGTGCAGCAAAAATCCTATCGTCTTACGGTGCGAGAAAACAAAATCGCTTTCTAGAAAATCATGATGTTCACTGCCTTTAATAAAACTCACCCCAGAAGTTTTGTGCAAAAGAAAACAGGCTTGAAATTTAGATTTCACAGCCTGCTTTTCTCTAATATCTTTAGACTGAGAACTAAGATTGGGACAGACAGTCATGATAGCTGTCTGTCCTAACCTCTAATCAGCCTTGCGGGGGCAAACGGATAAAATCGCTTTCTATAAAGTTGCGATTTTTATCTCACTCCCTATTCTCCAAGATAGTATTCTTTTGTAACGTTAAGTTTTTCGTCAAATTCAAATACCAGTGGTGGGAAGTTAGGAATTTCAACACCCATAATTTCATCGTCACCCAAATGTTTGATGTGTTTTACAAGGGCACGGATTGAGTTACCATGAGCACCAATAAAGACATTTTTACCATCTTTAAGGGCTGGAGCAATTTTGTCTTCCCAAAATGGAAGCGCACGTTCCAAGGTAACTTTCAAGTTTTCTGCATCTGGGATAACAGAATCATCAAGTGAAGCGTAACGACGGTCAGTGTGTGCTGAATATTCGTCATCTTTAGCCATAGCTGGCGGTAATACATCGTAAGAACGGCGCCAAATATGAACTTGATCATCACCCCATTTTTCAGCAGCTTCTGCCTTGTTTTGGCCAGTCAAACCACCATAGTGACGTTCGTTCAAGCGCCATGATTTTTCAACGGGTACCCAAAGTTGATCAGCAGCTTCAAGAGCAAGGTTAGTTGTCTTGATAGCACGTTTCAAAACAGATGTGAAGGCAAGGTCAAATTCGATACCTGCTTCTTTAATCAAGTTACCAGCATCAATTGCTTGTTGTGTTCCTTTTTCTGAAAGATCAACATCTGCCCAACCAGTGAAAAGGTTAGCTTTGTTCCATTCTGACTCACCGTGGCGAGCGAAAACCAATTTTACCATTAGTAATTCTCCTTTTAAAATATAGCCCTGAGGGTTAATTTGGGTTACAGCATTACGCCATTACTCCTATATTTTACAAGAAAATAACTAAAAAAGCTAGTCTAATCTCGGATAAAAGTCTTAGTCAAGTTGGATTAAACCAAGTTAATCAGCCTATCACTAGTAAAAAACGAATAATTAGTATAAGAATGTTGCTGAATATTTCGTTTTAACTTGTCTTTGACAGACCGAAATAGTAGAATGTAAGTAATTCCAAACCATTATTTAAGGAGGACACAATGGTTTCTACAGCAACAACAATAGGCCGATTTGCTTTTGATAACTGCCTGATGAATGCGGCAGGCGTTTACTGCATGACCAAAGAAGAATTAGCAGAAATCGAGGATTCTGCTGCGGGTTCCTTTGTCACCAAGACTGGAACCTTAGAAGCCCGCTCTGGCAATCCCGAACCCCGCTACGCCGATACCAAGCTTGGTTCTATCAACTCTATGGGTCTACCCAATAAGGGATTCTACTATTACCTCGACTATGTCACAGAATTGCAGAAAAAGCCAGCAAGCAAGAACCACTTCTTATCTCTGGTCGGAATGAGCCAAGAGGAAACTCACACCATCCTTAAGGCCGTTCAAGACAGTGACTACGAGGGCCTAGTTGAACTCAACCTCTCCTGCCCAAATGTTCCTGGCAAACCGCAGATTGCCTATGATTTCGAGACAACTGATAACATTTTAAGCGAGGTCTTCTCCTACTTTACCAAACCACTGGGAATTAAGCTGCCCCCTTATTTTGATATTGCTCACTTTGATCAGGCTGCTGCTATTTTCAATAAATATCCCCTAGCCTTCGTCAACTGCGTCAATTCGGTTGGTAACGGCCTAGTTATTAATGATGAAACCGTAGTTATCAAGCCCAAAAATGGATTCGGCGGTATCGGTGGTGACTATGTCAAACCAACTGCCCTAGCCAATGTGCACGCTTTCTATCAACGCCTCAACCCCTCTATCCAAATTGTCGGAACTGGCGGGGTAAAATCCGGTCGCGATGCCTTTGAGCATATTCTCTGTGGAGCCAGCATGGTCCAAATCGGGACTGCCCTTCACCAAGAAGGACCAGCCATCTTTGAACGAATCACCAGAGAATTAAAGGCTATCATGGAAGAAAAAGGCTACCACAGCCTTGAGGATTTCCGTGGCAAGCTCAACTACCTCAACTAACTGAGACAAAAAGGCTGGGCAAACTCGTCCAGTATCTTTGTTTTGGAATAAACTCTTAGCCGCAGTTGCGGGGAGCCAGACTTGTTGGCTAGACCAAGAAGTCTTACCCTTGCACAGTTCATTAGAGGGTGGGACAGAAGTCAATTTTTATATAATCGACTTCGCCGTCCCACCTCCGCACAGTTGATTAGGAAGTCTTTATCACTTGCGCTTGCAAGAGATAAAGACTTCCAATCAACCACTGCGTCAATTGTTTATTACGGCACAAAACAATCAAGCTCAGGACAAAAGTCCTAAGCTCTATTTCTAACCTCCAAAGGTCTCCCAAACCTTTGAGCTGTGCGGGAGTGGGTTAAAAAAGTCTGGGAGACCTTTTTAATCGGGAAATGAAGCTTGCAAAGCTAGTGTCAAAAACGGTCTGACCGTTTCAGGTCACCACCTTAAAACCAGTGGTGAGAACTCAAATTTTCATTCTTTGGGTTGATCCCACTCCCTTTTACTAAGGGCTTGAGAAGCTGGCAAATTTTGTCTTATAATTCCTATCTTAACTATCCGCTTGAACGAAAACCGATTGTTCCGTCTTATTTTCCCAATCTGAAAAATCACAAATGATTTGCTATAATGAGCTCAAAAAATCAAAAGGGAGGAAAATTATGTCTAAATTACTCTCACCTGCTAAAATAGCAGGCTTATCATTGAAAAATCGGGTAGTCATGCCCCCCATGTGTATGTACGTAGTTGATAAGGAAGATGGTAAAGTCACACCTTTCCACCATGCCCATTACGGAGCTAGGGCCATCGGTCAAGTTGGCCTCATTATCCTAGAGGCAACTGCTGTTGAGCCTGATGGGCGTCTGACCAACCGAGATTTAGGCATTTGGAATGATGACCAGATTCCTGGACTCAAGGCCTTGGTTGATGAACTCCATAGCCTAGGAACCAAGGTCGGGATACAATTAGGCCACGGCGGCCGCAAGGCCCAAGATGCTAAGGATAAGATTGCCCCCAGTCCTCTAGCCTACAATGACGATTATGGAAAGCCACGAGAAATGGCCCTTGAAGACATTAGCCGAGTCCAGAGGTCCTTTATCGCAGGAGCCAAGCGCGCTCAAGCAGCAGGTTTTGACTTGATCGAACTCCACGGAGCTCATGGCTACCTCATTAATCAATTCTTGGAACCCTTAACGAATCGCCGAACAGACAAATATGGTGCTAGCTTGGAAAATCGCTATCGCTTCGTCGGAGAAATGCTGCCAGACATTCGTCAGGCTTTCTCTGGCTCCCTCTGGATTCGCCTGTCAATGACAGCCTACGATGAATCCGGTCAGCAAAACACCATCGAGGATTGGCAGACCCTTGGCCGTTGGCTGGAAAGGGATGGCCTTGACTGCCTAGATATTTCAACTGGTGGTCTGCTTGATACCCGGCCTAATATCCCTATTTACGGCGGCTATCAAGCCTCCTACACCGCTAAAATGAAGGAAGCTGTCTCTATTCCTGTGACAGCAGTCGGTCTGCTAAATAGCCCCGAACTAGACGAGTACCTCCTGCAAACCGATCAGACAGACCTAATTGAAATCGGCCGCGGTCTTATTCGTAATCCCAACTGGCCTGCCTATGCCGCCGAGGTTCTGCATGACCACGATTTCAAATCTTACAATAACTCTTATCAAAGAGGACAGGTTAAATAAAGTATAGAAAAAAAGCTTGAATCGTCCAAGCTTTTTTCTATAACTGTTAAAACAGAACCCCTATTATCAGTAACAAAAGGCTGCCTAATTAATATTAAATATTGAATCACTTGAAGCCTTCTTTTTAGGTTAAATCCTCAAAATCTTCATCTTCGTCTTCGCCATCCATTTCTCGGTCAAAAGCTTTTTTTTCTTCTTCCGTCATTTCTTGCGGTTTAAAAATCTTGAACATAGAGCCAAAAATCAAAAGTTTAACAAGGGTCAAGCCCAGCAAAACCAGTAAGACAATGAAAAATGTTGTTTTAGTCATCTTATCTACTTTTCTAAAAAGAGGCTGGGGATCAATCCCAGCCTCTTCTTGCTATCAAAAAATCATTCTTATTTAACAGCGTCTTTAAGAGCTTTACCAGCTTTAAATGCTGGAACTTTTGAAGCTGCAATTTTGATTTCAGCACCAGTTTGTGGGTTGCGACCTTTACGAGCGGCACGTTCACGAACTTCGAAGTTACCAAAACCGATCAATTGAACTTTTTCACCTTTTGAAAGGAATTCTTCAATTGATGAGAAGACTGCATCAACTGCTGCAGCTGAATCTTTTTTAGTCAATTCTGTTGCTTCTGCAACTTTTGCAATCAAATCTTGTTTATTAGCCATTTAACTAATCCTCCAAATATTATTAAGTCTTCAAGTTTTCACTTGGACTTTAACAATGACTATCATATCTGATTTTCCTTGTTAGGTCAAGTATAAAACGTTATTTTAAGCCATTTTTACCCAGTACAGACTAATTAAAAAGTCAGCCAAAATAGAGATGAAAGAAAAAATGCAGTCCTAAAGCGCTCAACAACTCTTAGCTAGCAGGAATTCTCCTAGGTTGGGGAACCTTTATTTATAAGGAAATTGCTGAAAAACTACTTTCTCTTGTAGATAGCAAAACGCAATTTATCATTAACCAAATCAAAGTCAGTCGCTTTAACATAGAGGCCGGCCTTATTATCCATTTTCGGCAAGTTAAGCACAATGGCTTCCTTCTTGCTATTAACCTCAACAAAATCAGGTAACTGATAGCTAGAAGCGATAAACTTCAAAACATCAGAAACTGGGAGGGACAGAGTCCCAGCAGAAACTGAGCTGACATTAAGCTGAATACTGCCATCTTCCAAGACAACAGGCGTGAAATAAACGTAGAGGGGAACCTGATACCCCAAGAGAGTATAGGTCCCTTCAAATACCACTTCTTTTTCTGTCGCCTTAAAACTGTAACTGTTATTATCAGTCTGATACTGCTTGAGATAAGCCTCAACCGTATCATTAAGCTGATCCCGTGAGGAACTGAAAGTCCCTACCATAACATCCGATTGACTCTGCCGGCTGCTGATATGACCAGCTGGTTCTCTAAGAGTGCCTATGCGCAAGAAAATGATACCGACGAAAGCAAGATTAAAAGCAAGCAGGGCAAGACAGCCCCACTTCCATAGATTTTTTTTACCACTTGTCCTTTGTTTCATTAATTTTCTCCAAAACAGCATTGGCCATAATCTGGTAGCCAGTATTATTAGGATGGAAATGATCCTTTTCAAAAAGAGCATCATTTTTAACAGACGTATTAGACTGACTGTCTGAGGCTTCTGCTACTCCTTCTTGACCATCAATACCCTTATAAAGTAAGTCATTCACAGGAACGAAATAAACATTATCATATTCGTCCGTTACCGCTTGGGTTCCGTCATTCCATGAATCAACAACATCCTGTATCTGAGTTAGATCAGGAAAGTTGAGGTAAAAAGGATTGTAGATGCCGAGGACATAAATCGGCAGATCCTTGTTACCCTGACGAGCCAGCTCAATAATCTTTCGCAAGCGTTCCTGATAAGCTTGAGCAGGTTTAGTAAAACTATCAAGACTTAAGTCCGCTAGATTCTTTCTCAGAACTGCCATGACATCATTGCCACCGACAGTTAGGGTCATCATATCAGCCTGCTTCAAATCTTTTTGGATATCAGCCTTATCCTGCATTCTAGTTAAAATCTGCTGACTAGTATTGCCAGCTACGCCGTAATTTTTTGATGTCACTTGGTGATGATAATCTGTTTCTACCTGCCTAGATAAGATGGGGACAAAGCCCCCCTGATTAGTGGAGTCACCAACCCCTTCCGTCAGTGAATCTCCCAAAGCCACATAGTTAAAATTACTAACCCTTCTAGAATGCTTAAAATCAGCCCTTGTTAGCTGACCCTTGGCACTGGGCAGAAGAAAATTAAGAATCAAACCAAAAGAGAGAAGACAGGCGATAAAAAAGGCTGGAGCTAAAAACAATCGCTTATTCATAGCGCACCATAACCGCAAAAGCTCCTTCACCCGTATGAGTTTGAATAGTAGAGCCAGTTTCTAAAACTGAAATATGTTCACCATCAACTAAAACTTCAAGCCTATCCTTCATGGTATTGGCCCAATCAGGTGTTCCTGAATAAGAAATACCAATTTCAGCAACCTTACGTCCTCTAGCGTGCTCAATAAAATTATCTAACCATTTGACAAAAGTCTTCTGTCCCCGGCCTTTGACAACAGGATTTAAAGCAGAGTCCTTGAGTTCCATCACCACTCGGATATTCAGAAGGGAAGAGAGCATCCCTGAAACACGCCCAATACGGCCACCCTTAACTAAATTTTCTAAGGTTGATACCCCAATGAAGAGTTCAGATTTTTGCCGTACTTCTTCTATCTTAGCTAAAACTTCTTCCAGACTGGCCCCTTGTTCAGCCAGAAGGGCAGCCTGAACCACCTGATGCTTCATAGACTGATCAGTAAAGGTTGAATCAATGACCGTCACATTCGCACCAGCAATACTTGCCCCTTGACGAGCAGCTTCAACCGTTCCAGACAGGCTGTTAGTGATGTGAATAGAGACAATCTGATCTGCACCTTTTTTGACCAAGTTTTCATAAACTTCCGCAAAAACACCCACGGGAGGCTGACTGGTTTTAGGCACTTCTTTACTCTGTCGCATCAGATCTAGGAACTTGCCTTCTTCCTTCAAATCATTATCACTATAGATGACCCCATCAATCATAACCGACAGGGGGACAACAGTAATTCCCAAACTCTCCACCAGTTCTGGCTCAATAGTAATTGAGGAATCCGTTACAATTTTAATTTTAGACATTGCTGTTTCCTACTTCGTTCTTTCTAATAAAACATTTTCATTATATCAAAATTCTAATGGTTTTTGGGCTCTAGCAGCCAATTTAATACTCAAGACTGAGTCAGGGCCATGAAAGCTTCAAAAATCTCATCCCAAAATTGAATAGGAGGTCAATTTTTAGTCATTAAAGTTAACCAAATGACTGAGGTTACAAACTGATAGACCTAGTCATAGTCCCCACAAAGAAGAGCACCATCAAGAACTGATTTTGATGAACAAAGAAGCAGCTGGTTTACAGACAAGCAAGATGGAAAAACACGCTCAAAGCCTATTTTAGCATGAACTGATGACTTTCTTTACTGAAGTACTGACCATACAAATCCCTAGAATTACTAAAAAGATACCAAGGTAAACTATTAGAACGGCAAAGCCACTTGTCACTTCCCAGTTGATTAAAAAGATATAAGTAAAGCTGCCATCACAGAAAATCAAAGTTGTTGAGGAAATAATGAGTTCTAACAAAGATTAAAACTTCTGATAATTTCAAGATATTTGATAGGCTAAATAAATTTAGACAGGAAGGCTTTGGAAACAACAGTGCTTGACAATCGCCATAAACAGCTTTAAATCAAGCTTTACTCCTTATCTGGTCACATTTGAGACCTTTGTAATAAACTCGACATGCTTTTTTAATTTTCTAACCTTATGTCCGATTAGAAAAAGTAAAAAAGTAAAATTTGGCTCTATCTAGCAAGGATTTTTGACTAGCAATCATTTTGTCTTATTTGCAAAAATCGTTTGCGAGGACAATTTTAATCTCTGAAGCCTTATTGCGTAATCCAAAAACTGTGATAGAATATTTTACTGTTAAAATAAAAATAAAATTTTTAGATAGGAAGTATTATGCAGAAGAACACATTCAGCAAACGTAAAACAAAATTCGCCGGTCTCTGTGGAGCCATCCTTGCTACAACGACCATCGCTATGGGGGTTGGCGCAACCGTTCAGGCTGATGAAACGGCAGCACCATCAGCTACTGATGCAACTGCTCAAGAAACAACCCCTGCAGATACAAAGCAAGACCAAAAAAGCTTTGAAACGACTCCTGTTGATACCAGCCAAGATACACAGGTAACGACACCGACAGGCACTTTCACGATTGCTAGCAGTCCTGCTCAAACAGCTGTAACAGCTGAACAAACTGTTCCCGCAGCAAACGAAAATACTTCAACCGCTGCTGAGGCACCTGTTCAACAAGCACCTGCCACTGCTGCAAGTACTGAAAACAGCAATCAGGCTAGTGTTCCAGCCAGCCAAATGAACACAAATACTCAACAACCAAAATCTGCTGATAATATCGCAACTAAACCAGCAGATACAACTGAGTACGGCAGTGTTGACTTCAATCAAACGTTGACCAGCACAGCAAAAACGGCTCCTGTTACCGATGTTAACTACAACGGTTCTCAGGATGTCTACATCACGGTTGATGATCCAAGCCAACCTTATACACCAAATGCGGATAACATTGCTAAGTACTTGAATGAGTACTTGACACAATTGCGTAATATCAACGGTATCAATGTTCCTGTTCCGCCAGCTAACGATTTGATGAAGAGCTGGGCTCAAGGACGTGCTAACGAGGAAGCTTCCGAAGCTGACAGCATTGATCACCAAACAAAATTGGCCTTCCCTTCCGGTGTTTCTGTCTATTCAGAAGATGGTCATGAAGATTCTCTCTCTTCCATTGCACCAACCAATCAAGCTGGCCAAAATTTGGGCTCTGATCAGGCAACAGCTTACTACTTGGCCCTCAGCTGGTTTGCTGACTACTTCAATATCGCTGGTAGCAAGGATGATGCAAATGGTATGACATCATTTGGTCATGCCCTTTCTATCCTTTCTAATAGCGGAGACGGTATGGCTCTAGGATTTGCCAACGGTACGGGGCAAGAAAATGGCGGTTTCTATGCTATGCTGGAATTCGGTAGCAATTCTAATGTGCAAAATAATGATGGTTTTGCTGCTGATACCAAGGATGCGAATGGCAACTGGATATTGACTTACAACGGTAAGCAAGTCTTGTTCCTACCTAAGACAACTTTCCACTATGTTACGAAAGATCCTAATGCTAAACCGGATCCAAACCAAAACAATGGCGGTCAAGCCAATGATTCGGCTGCTGGTAATGGTGCACAGGCTAATGATCCAGCCAATCCTGCAGCTGGTAATTCAGATAATGCAAGTAATGGAGCTGGTAACGGCCAATCGGGTTCTGGTACGGCTGCTGTAATGCCTAAGACAGCTGAATTGGCTAATAAGGGAGCAGGTATGGGGAGTGCTAATGCATCTGCTACTGCTGCCAAGGGAGATAAGAACCTTCCATCTACAGGTGACTCTGTTCAAACTGCCGTAACAGCTATTGGTGCTGTTATGATCATGGCTGGACTTGGACTTGCAACGAAACGTAAAATCCAAGGTCAAGACTAAAATAAAATAAGACTACTCTAAAAAACGTTCTTCGCAATAAAACAGCGAAGAACGTTTTTTTCTGTCCACTTCAGAATAAGCTTCTCTCAGGCTAGATTAAGGACCCAATACTAGTTGCAAAAACTACCAAGAACAGTAAAAAGCCGAACCTAGCTACTCGACTTCTTACTGTTCTATCCATCTAGTCCATCATACCAGCCTGTAGCTGATACATACGGTGGTAGGTCCCTCGCTTAGCTAGAAGCTCTTCATGATTGCCGCTTTCAATAATCCGACCTTTATCCAAGACATAGATACAGTTGGCATCTTGGATAGTAGAAAGACGGTGGGCAATGGCGATAGTCGTCCGTCCCTGCCGCATCTTCCTGAGGGAATTTTGGATAACATCCTCGGTCTCCGAGTCAATATTAGCTGTTGCTTCATCCAAAATCAGAACCTTGGGCTGGCTGGCAACTGTTCTGGCAAAAGCTAGGAGCTGACGCTGCCCTGTTGAATAGGTTGAACCCCTTTCAGTTACAGGTTCATCATAGCTCTGAGGCAGCTTTTCAATAAAGTCATCGGCATCGACAAATTCTGCTGCCGCCTTAACTTCTTGGTCAGAAATGTCCTGATACATCCGAATATTGGATTTAATGGTTCCATGATAGAGAAAAGGATCCTGTAAGACCAGACCGACAGACCGTCTAAGCTCCTCTTGTGAATAGTCTCTGATATCATGACCGTCTAAGAGAACCTGACCTGATGCAAATTCGTAGAAGCGCATAAAGACATTGATGATGGAAGATTTACCTGAACCAGTCGGGCCGACAAAAGCAATGGTCTCGCCTTTTCTGACGCTAAAGCTGATATCATCGAGAATCTGTCGCTTGCCATCGTAGGAAAAGCTAACATGTTTAAATTCGATATTCCCTTGGGTCACCTGCAAATTTTGGTTAGCTTGTTTAGGCTCATAAGTATCACGGTCAATCAAGGTAAAGACTCGGCCAGCTGAAACCATAGAAGTCTGCAGAGTCGAGAAGTTCTGCGTGACTGAAATCAGAGGATCAAAGAGACGGTTGATATACTGAATAAAGGCATACATAAGTCCAGCCGTGATTCCGATAGTTTGCCAAGTCAGTCCAAAATAGGCCATCAGGACCGCATAACCCAGCAATTTGAGCAAGGACATAGCCGGCCTTAGGAAGATGGAATCCAGCAGAACCGAACGATTGGCAAAGGCCAGATGGCTAGCATTGATTACTTCAAATTCATTCTTGAGCCGCTCCTCCTGCCGAAAAGCCTGAATAACTCGGATTCCTTCAATGGATTCAGACAGCTTGGTATTGATATCGCTGAGTCGGGCCCTCGTTGCCTCAATCACGCTCATTGATCTTTTACGGTAGAGGTCAACCAGAATAAAGATGAAAGGCAAAAAGAAGGCTACCAGGATGGTCAGACGAATATCCAGAACAATCATGGTGTAGAGGGTGGTTGCAAAGATAAAGATGGCCGAGATAAAGCTGGACAGAATCCCAGTGAACATCTGACTGATAGCCTCGGTATCATTGGTCAGCCGAGAAACAATAGAACCTGCGGGAGTCTGGTCAAAATAAACCATCCCCAGACGCTGAATATTGTCAAAGGCATCCTGGCGAATATCCCGCACAATAGAATAGGCTACCTTAGCAAAGAGGTAATTCCCCACATAAGAGAAAATCATCTGCCACACATAGAGCAAAAAGTAACCAACCAGAATGACTAGAGCCGTCTGACTGACATTTTGGATATAACGGTCAATAAAGTAACGGGCCACTAAAGGAATGAGGGTTTGGACGATTGTTGTCAAGAGAAGAAAGATAAGAGCTAGACTGGTCAACCACTTGTAGTTTTTCAGATAGGCCATGAGACGTTTAAAAGTCTGGCGCTGACTCATTAGTTTCGTTTCCATGCTCTCCTCCTTCCATTTCTAATTGTTGTGAAGCATAGGTTCTTGCATACCAGCCCCCTTGGGCCAGTAAGTCATCATGACGTCCTCGTTCGATAATCCGACCATCTTGCAGAACCAAAATCAAGTCACTGTGTACCACTGCGCTAAGACGATGGGCCGTAATTATGGTAGTCTTGCCCTGACGAGTTTCCTTAAGGTGATCAATGATGGCATTCTCGGTCTTGGCATCAACAGCCGATAGGGAGTCATCCAAAATCAGAATGTCAGGATCCATGATCATGGCTCGAGCCATAGCAATCCGCTGCTTCTGGCCGCCAGACAGAGAAACTCCCTTCTCACCAATCAAGGTGTCAAAACCATCCGGCATGGCTATAATATCATCATAGACCTGAGCCAATTTAGCAGCCTTCTTGACCTGATCCAAAGTCAAATCAGGGTTGGAAAAGCGAATATTTTCTAAGATGGACAGAGCAAAAAGAAATTGATCCTGAGGTACATAACCGATTAGACTGCGGAGGTCTGAGAGCCGGTAATCCTTGATATTATGACCATTAAGGCTGACAAAGCCATCTGTAACATCGTATTCCCGCAAGAGCAATTTCAAGAGGGTGGTTTTACCAGAACCCGTTTGGCCAACCAAGCCTAGAGTCTGGCCCTTCCCCAACTCGAAATGAATATCTCGCAGGGTCGCATCAGTATCGTAGCTAAAGCTATTAATCGCATAAGTAATCGGACCATTTTCAATAGTTGCAAGCGGTTGGTCTGCTTCCTGAACATCGCTCTCTTCCGCCAAGAGCTTAGAAATCCGGTCATAGGAAACATTTCCTCGCTGACTGATATTAAAGAGGAAACCAATGGCCTGAAGTGGCCAAACCAACATGTCCAGATAAGTGATAAAGGTAACCAGACTACCAACCGTGACCGTCCCTGCTGTAATCAGGTAGGAACCAACCAAGAGGGTCAAAACATAAGACATCCCGACAAAAAACATAGTGACGGGAGTAAACATACTATTGTACCGCATGCTGACTAGGTTCTTTTGAAAGGTCTGCTGGTTAGTCTCAGCAAATGAAGCCGATTCTTGGTTTTGATAACCAAAGGACTTAGTTACCTTGATACCCGAAACACTCTCTTGCACCTTGTTGTTGAGATCCGAAAAAGCAGCCTGAGAAGCCTTGAAAGATTCGTGGTTCTTGCGACCCAAACGGCCTGTAGCCAAAGACATCAAGGGCAGAGGGAGAATAGCAATCAGGGTCATCTGCCAAGAGATAGTAAAGAACATGGTAAAGAGGGTCACTAAGGCCGTAATTGATGCATCTACTGCCGACATGACACCTGCTCCAGCCAACATGGTCAAGGAATTGATGTCATTAGTAGCATGGGCCATCAAATCCCCAGTCCGATACTTCTGAAAGAAAGAAGGAGACATTTGAGTGAAATGCTCAAAGAGGCGGCTGCGGAGATTTTTCCCAAGCCGATAAGAAGTCCCAAGTAAATAGAACCGCCAAATCAGCCGCAAGAGATACATGCCCAATGCAGCCGCAAGAAGAATGACCAGCTTGGTCAAAAGTGAGCCGAGGGTCAGATTTTTAGCATCAATGGAATCGATAACCTGCCCCATGACCTTTGGGGGAATCAGATTGAGGACACTGACCAAACTGAGGGAGAAAATCCCAATTAAATAGCGGCTCTTTTCCTGCTGGAAAAACCACCAGAGTTTTTTTATAATCATGCTATTTCCTTCAAAAAATGGATTACTGTAATAGAGACTGAACGATTGAAAAACCAATGTCCGAGCAGAGAAACAACGCATCCAGTCTGCATCTGCAAAAATTTCAACCACAACAAGAGGCTGGGAAGATTTCCCAACCTTTTTTATACTTATTGAACCCTAACATTGGGCTATTTATTTCTGACTTTCTTTATAAAGAATTTTACCACAGACACCAGCCAGAGGGCAAACAATCCGCCCAGACTATTAAAAATGAGGTCATCAATTTCAAAGACCCGATTGGCATTGAAAAGCCAGTCAATAATAACTTGGGTCGTTTCAATGCTCAGGCTCATGCCAAAGCTCATTAACAAGACTTTGGGCCAAGGCCGCCAATCCGGACGCAAGGCCAAAAGTCCCAAAACCAAGGGTGTTAATAGGAGCAGATTGGAAAAGTTCTGCCCGATAACCCAGAAAAGTTCTTTAAAGGTATCTAGCTTGCCGATAGAAACAAAGGAATTGAAGGGCACTAATAGGTAGGGCACCCGTCCCCAATAATGGATATTGGGCGTATCAACACCTTTTAAACTAATTGGTTGAGGACAAAAACAAAGATAGAGCAGGCAGAGAAAATACCCTTCCAGCAGAAACCAAACTAACTTACATCCTAAATGTGTCAATTCTGCCTCTTCGTCAAAGAATCTCCTGATAAATTTAGCCATCTTTAGCTACCTTGCCATCGCTTTTTGCCGATCCCGCTTCATGGTGTTAGACCGCAGCTGACCGCAGGCTGCATCAATGTCCGTTCCGTGTTCCTGACGAACAACACAGTTAACACCATTTTTCTTGAGGACATCATAGAAAGCATCTACACGCTCCTTTGTTGAACGGCTGTACTGATCATGTTCGGATACAGGATTGTAAGGAATCAAGTTGATATAAGAAAGCTTGCGGATAGACTTAGTCAAATCCGCTAGCTCCTGAGCATTTTCAGGACTGTCATTAACCTCATTAAGCATAATGTATTCAAAGGTTACCCGACGGTTAGTTGTCTCGATATAGTACTCAATGGCATCAAAAAGTTTTTCCAGTGGGAAAGAACGATTGATTCGCATGATACTCGAGCGCAGCTCATTATTAGGAGCATGGAGAGAAACGGCCAGATTGACCTGAATCCCTTCATTGGCAAAGTCACGGATTTTATGAGCCAAACCAGAGGTGGAAACGGTGATATGGCGAGCCCCAATAGCTAAGCCATTATCATCATTGATGGTTCTTAGGAAGCAGATAACATTGTCATAGTTATCAAAAGGTTCACCAATTCCCATAACCACTACGTGGCTGACCCTTTCGCCTTGACCTTGGTCATCCAGATACTTTTGCACCAGCATAATTTGAGCCGTAATTTCTCCATTGTTGAGGTCACGCTGTTTTTTAATCAGACCGCTGGCACAAAAGGTACAGCCAATGTTACAGCCAACCTGAGTAGTCACACAGACAGACAGACCGTAGTGCTGCCGCATAAGCACCGTTTCAATCAGCATGCCATCCGGCAGCTCAAAAAGATATTTAATGGTCCCATCGGCGGACTCTTGAACAATACGTTGCTTGAGGGGATTAAAGTCAAAATTTTCCTTGAGAACAGCAATAAAATCCTTGGAAATATTGGTCATTTCCTCAAAGGACTGCACCCGCTTTTTATAAAGCCAGTCCCAAATTTGTGTTGCCCGAAATTTCTTCTCACCGTGTGCTATAGCCCAATCAATCAATTGGTCTCGCGTCAAACTATAGATTGATGGTTTCATTTCTGTATTTTCTTGATCCTTCTTGCTGGTTGCTGCCATCTTAGTTGCCCTTCTTTCTTATGGTGAAATGTTGGTTCTGATCCCTATCGTCACGCCTTCTGCTGTCTGGCCTTGGTTTATGACGCTTTTGATTGGATTGCCTGTAAGAATTGTCCTGCTCGCGCCTCTTAAAGTCCTGCTTGGACTTCTGACGAGAGCGGCGTTTGCGGTTATCCCGTTTGCGGCGAGGTCGGTCCTCTTCTTCTTGCTTAGGTTCTTTTGGCTCTGGATTTTCTAGGAGGAAATAAGCACAGCCAAAATTACAATATTCCTTAAGGTAGTCATCCAAACGACTGATTTTGCTGTCTGTTTTAACGACTCGCTCATCTTTATAGAAGCCTCGCAGACGGAGCTCATCACTGGACCAATCTCCAAGGATATAGTCGTATTTAAGCAGAATACGTGAAAAACGCTGCTGAAAATTTTCCAGTTTAAAACCTTCTTTATAATTATCAACCAGCTCTAACTCAATATCTTCCGAGCGAACCTGATTATCAAAATAGACAAATTCGGGCCCCGGAAACTTATTATAATTGAGCATATCAGGGGTAATATCTTTTCGCATGGGGCTCCTTTCTTTTTTATTATGATTTTAAATAGCCTAGAACCTTTATATTATACACTATTTTGGACATTTTGTAAGGAATACTTAAATAGACCCACGTCTTACGCACGAAAACTTTCTCTTCATCCTTTTGTGCCCTCACATCACTTTTGAAAAGATAGTTTTTTAAATCAATCATCTGCTTGCCCTCTTTCTCCAAATAATTGGACTAAATAGTCTTCCAAATGAACAGAGATATACCGTTGTTTGCGACGATAGCTGAGAGCTTTTTTAGGAAATGTCATCACTTTGAGAAAATATAAACACATTTTTCGAATAAGATTAAGGGTAAATGCTGCTCTTTTATCCAATGTCTGATTATGATCTTCACGATAAACCACGTCCAATAACCAATGCAGGCTTTCGACACACCAATGACCTCGGACACTAGTGGCAAATGTGGTGACATCTGGCTTAAAACTAAAGATAAAATAACGAATCTCTTGACTCTGTTGACCATCCTTATCAACGGTGTTACGAGTCATCCCAATACCACGTAATTTATGCCATTTGGGATGGTTTTGACACAACCACTTGATATCAGAAGACACCCAATATTCTCGAACTTCAATCTGTCCTCTAGCTTTTTCAATGGTCTGATAGTATTGCCTCTTTTGTTGTAATCTTTCCAATACGTTGACATCACTAAAATAAAGGGTAATATCGTCATAAAGCGTCTCTTGATTCCTTTTGACGGCTAGGCAATAATCTCCTTTGCCTTTGATAATCTCATCCACAATCTCTGTCTGTGTTCCCATAGCATCCATGGTCACAATACCTTTACGGATATCAATGGTGCGCAATAATGGAGGAATGGCAACAATTTCATTACTCTTCTCATCAACCGCCACCTGCCCCAAACTAAGATGATGTCCTCCATCATAAGCCGTCACAATATGAACAGGCTTCTGATCTTTACCGCGATTGCCTCTAATGGTTTTACCGTCCACTGAAATAAGTTTATGAACAGCCCCTAAGCTCGTCACTGATTGTTCAAATTGAACGTTAAGCTCTTTTAAACGGTCTGGATTAACAAGACTAACCACACGCTCTAAGGTATCATGAGACGGACAACCATCACTCAAATCAACATAGTCTGCAAAGGTTGTTTCATTCATTTCAATAAAATCTTCCATCTCTGTCCATGTTTCAATACCAGCCAATTGGCAGCAAAATACCAAGAAGAGAATCGTCGACAAAGGGTAATGAATTTTCCAAGCTTGACGACCATCCAGTTCAGTTGCTCGTTCATCAATAGAAATAATAAAATCAATCATTGTAGTATCCTCATGTCTAGTTTACTACTTTGATTGATTTTGTCATTATGGTTTCCGCTTTCTGAAAACGAAACTTCCTTCATGCGTTTGGCGTGAAATAGACCTCTGGGAATGCTGATGACCAGATCTATCTTCCTTCGCTCTGCTGACACCAAAAACAACTGCTCCTTTCTGAACAGTTGCTCGTTTTTATTTGGTTTTCTCCAGATAGTCGATAGCTTCCTGAGCTGTCTTGACAGGAACAATTTTCATCTTACTACCAATCTTCTTGGCCATCTTTTTGGCCTCTTGATAGTTGTTGCCCCTAGGATAATATTTCTTATTCGCCTCAGCCACCGGATTATCAGGAACAAAGAAAATTTCAGCACCTGACTTATCAGCAGAAACGACCTTTTGTGAAACACCGCCGATGTCACCGACCGAACCATCTGGCTCGATAGTGCCTGTTCCAGCAATCATCCGCCCTTTGAGCAGATCTTTCTTATTGAGCTGATCATAAATGGACAAGGTAAACATAAGACCGGCACTAGGTCCGCCAACCCCTTGAGTGGAGAACTTAACCTTTTCAGGCGAGCTAACTTCGGTATGATCGGTCAGGGTAATGCCAATACCATTTTTGCCATTTGTGAGCTTGACCACCTTACCTTTGGACGACTTCTTCTTGTCTTGACTGGTGTATTGAACAGTCACTCTGGACCCTAATTTAAGACCAGTGACATACTTGACCAAGTCTTTAGAAGATTTGAAGCTCTTGCCATTGATGCCTGTCACCGTATCAGCAATATTGAGAGTTCCTTTAAAAGTCGAATTGTCAGCGATATTAAGGACATAGACACCTTTATAGTCTAATTTAACCTTTTTACCAGCTAGCTTGAGAGCCTGATAAATAGCTGTGTTCTGGGAATTTTCCATATAGTACTGATTCATCAGGTTGTAGTCCTTGGTGCTAGCACCACCAGTCATCTCTTTCTTGGAAACAATCTCGGTTGTGTCTTTATTGAACCAAGAATAGGCGATATTAAAGACTGTCCCCGGTCGGAGCTCGACCGCCACAAAATTGTAGGAACCCTTGTTCTTATCTGTTTTACCATTAATGGTCATGACCTGATTGATGTCAAAGGCACCGCCAGGAACTTCAACATAATAGGGGAGTGGGACGAGCAAACAGAAGGCTAGAGCTAGAAGAGCAAAGCCGCCGATCAGCCACCATTTAAATCGTTTAATAAAACTCCCCTTGTTAGGATTGACCTGATTTTCTGCCTTATTTACCGTCATATTGTTTCTCCAATTCTAAAGCCACGATTTCTGGGACGTAGGGCCGAATGTCAGCACCAAAGTGGGTCAACTCACGGATTCTTGATGATGAAACATAGGATAACTCTGGCTTAGCTAAAAGATAGATGGTTTCCAGCTCAGGATCCAAGTCATGGTTAAAATGATCCATACTAGCTTCATAGGTCAAATCCTGACCATTGCGAAGCCCTCTTACCAAAACCGTTGCTCCAAGGGATTCAGCCACATCAACAGCTAGTTGCTCGTGCGAGGTCAGGACAGAAACATTAGGAAGGTCCTTAACCACTTCTTCCAGCAAAGCCTGACGCTTGGCTAGCGGCAAGAAACCTGCCTTATCCTGATTATAAAATATACCTACATATAGCTGATCAAGGAGCTGGCTAGCCCGTTTGATGAGGTCTAAATGACCATTTGTCACAGGGTCAAAAGAGCCTGCATACAAGCCAATCTTACTTGACATAAATTGTCACCTTACTAATTCCATATATTTTTTGTTTCCAAATTTTTAAATCATTGATGGTTTCCGGCAGCACAACTGCCTTGTCAGTTTCACAGACAATCATAACAGCTGGTGCAAGCAAATCATAGGCTTGAAGTTGTTGGATCGTCTGAACAATCTCCTCCTTAGCATAGGGAGGGTCCAGCAAAACCAAATCAAACTGGCCCTCCAAGGTCGGCAGAACCTGCTTAGCATCTCGCTTAATCAGCCGAAACTGGTCTTGGACCTGGGTCATCCTGATGTTGGCTTCAATGACAGCTTGAGCCCGTCTATCCCGCTCAACCAAAACCGCTTGCTCCATGCCTCGGGAAATAGCCTCAATGGAGAGACCGCCGCTGCCGGCATAGAGATCCAAGACACGACCCCCATTAAAGAAGGGGCCAATCATACTGTAAATAGCTCCCCTGACCTTATCTGAGGTTGGACGAGTAGTCTTACCTTCCAAGGTTTTAAGCGGACGACCGCCAAAACTTCCTGCAATAATTCTCATAACAGCTATTATAGCAAAATTTCACAATCCATAAAGGATTAAAACCCAGCTCGAATTTCTTTTTAGGCTGGCTATAATAATCGCGAGCAATACGTCTGTCTCCCCCTCACTAACATAACAGTCTATCAACTGCTTGAACTTTTTATTGCCAAGCCCCGTCCGTTCCCCTTTTTCCAAATTCTCCTAGAGTTCCACCTTAATCTTATCAATTAATTTCTTGGTCATACGTCTAGGCCCTCGAACGGCCTTAACCCCAGATTCCTTGAGGACTGTCAGAGGAAACTCTTGATCTGCGAAAGTCTTGACCCGCTTGATGGTCATAAGCTCCTTGATATCTGACCTGTTCCGATAGCCTTCATTGGGGAGATTGCTAGCTAAAACTTGGCAGGCATAACGAACCGCCTGAATGGGACTAGTCATATAGATGAAAACCCAGTCCCCTTTTTTAATCTGAGCCTTCTGAGTCCAATGAATGGTATCTGAAGCGGCAAATTCGGCATCAATATCATAGTATTTGGGATTAGCAGGAATTAACCAGTAGTCCGGCCCTTCCTCAGCCTTAAAAGATTTGGGACCAACCAAAGCACGACTAGCCTCTACCAGTTCAAAAACTTCCTTATCTGATAGACTGTCATCCATGATAAGGGAAATCCAAGATTGCTTGTTCATGTGATAACTAGGATAGATGCCTGGCTTTTCCAAAAGTTCTTCTAAGAGCCCCTTATCAATTTTGATATTGATGACCTCAGCTTCTCGCTCCACATCCGATCCTGCCAGAGGCTTGACCTCACTATCTAATTTGTCCAATTTGAGGGGAAAGACTAGAGCGTACCATTTATTGTTGGCGGGGTGACGAAAGGAAGCATATTGCGAATACTTGGCAAAAGGGTAATCAAAACCATCGCCAAACTTATCCTTTAAATGCTGGGCCAGACGGTTGGTTTGGGGGAGGTCAAAAGGTGTGACTTCAAAGCAGGCCTCCGCAATCTCTTGAAGCAGCTCCCCGTAAGCTTCTCTGACCTGACCTAGGTAGGATCCGGTTTGACTGATGACATGAATAGCCGTGTATTCTTCGCCAAGGTCGGTATCCATGAGTCGACCGGACACCTGACCCTCTCCAGTTATTAGAATTTGAGCCTGAAAATCCCCAGCCATAATAGCTCGATTATAACGATAGTCAGTCCCTTCTTTTTTAAAGCCAAAATCCAATAATTTTTGGACATTCACGGTTTTACGCTTAAAATATTGACTTTCAAATGTCATTACAGACTCCCCGTCTTGTCTCTTTACAGTCTCCTTATTATAGCAAAAAGCGAGCAGGCTTTCCTAGCTCACTCGCTCTTCATTTTATAAAATGTTATCAAAGTCTTTTCTGACTTGGTCTGGCCAAACACTAGATTCGACTTCCCCAATGTGTTTCTTACGCAAGAGGAACATAGCCATGCGAGACTGACCAATACCGCCACCGATGGTCAGAGGAAAAAGACCGTTGAGAAGAGACTTGTGCCATTCCAATTTCAAACGATCTTGGTCACCGGTGATTTCAACCTGACGCTTGAGGGCATCCTCATCAACCCGAATCCCCATGGAGGAGAGTTCAAAGGCATGGCCCAGACTTTCATTCCAAACGATAATATCACCATTGAGACCATGATAACCGTTTTCAGATTCACTAGTCCAGTCATCATAGTCTGGGGCCCGACCATCATGAGGTTTACCATCTGGCAGGATACCACCGATACCAATCAAAAAGACAGCACCATACTCCTTAGCAATCACATCTTCACGTTCCTTAGGCGTTAAATCAGGGTATTGCTCAACCAAGTCCTCTGTGTGAATAAAGGTAATCTTCTTAGGCAGGACTGCATCAATATCGAAGCGAGCTTCGACAGCCAACTCTGTCAAACGAATAGCCTTGTAGACCTTTTCAACCGTTTCTTTGAGATAGGCAAGATTACGCCTACCATCTGGAATAACCTTTTCCCAATCCCACTGATCAACATAAACCGAATGGATCTGGTCCAGAGAATCTTCATCAGGACGCAGAGCCTTCATGTGGACAAAGAGGCCTTCGCCCTCATTGAAACCAAAACGTGCCAAGGTGTGGCGTTTCCATTTGGCTAAAGAATGAACAACTTCATAGGTTTCGTCAGGAATTTGGAAGACATTCACGCGCACAGGATTTTCAACCCCACTCAAATTATCTTGCATACCGTCCCCGACCCGACTCAAAATGGGTCCTTGCACTTCAACGATATCAAGCTTATCAATCAAATACTGAGTGAAGGTATTCTTGACAAAAGAAATCTCCTGCTGCTGGTGAATAAAGCTTTTCTTCATAAGCTTCCCTCCTTTAAAATTTAATATGAGGCTATTATACTCCCATTTGCCTAAAAAATAAATAGCTTGAAGCATAAAAGTTTGATTTTCCTGAATTTTTCTGGAAATTTTTGAAAACAGCCATCGGTCACTAGACAAGACAGCGAACTCTTGTCCTTACAGGAAAATAGCTTTAACGTTATCAATGTTCAAAAAATAAAGTGAGTCTGAGACAAAAGTCCAGACTCGTTAGTATTATTCTAGATTTACCAGATTGGCACAGTGGTTGCTGGCTGGTTTTCCTTTTGCCACAAGGCCAAAGCGGAAAACCTAAACGAATGTGATGACCATCGTTCATCTTATTTCCAAGCTCAAAAGGTTCCACAGACTTTTTGAGCTGTGCGGGGGTGGGTTAAAAAGGTCTGGAAGACCTTTTTAATCGGGAAATAAAGCTTGCAAAGCAAGTGTCAAAATGGTCTTGGAAGAGACCGTTTCAGGTCACCACCTTAAAACCAGAACGGGGTGAGAATCAAAATTTTCAAGTTTTGGGTTCTTCCCTACTCCCTACTGATTTTGTCCCACTCTCATTTTACCTTATTTCACAGTATCTTCCCGACTAATATTAGTTGAAGTACCATTCTTACCTGTAATAATATAATCGGAGTAATCTCCGTAACCAGAACCATCATCATCATAATCATCATCATAATCATCGTCATCACTGCTTGAATCAGAGCTAGACTGACCATCATTATAATCTACCTTCGCAGACCATGACACCTTATCTTTAATATCACCAGATGACTTATGATCTGAATCATAAGCATAGTAGAAATCACATACTACTGTGAAGTTCACTGTATAACTCTTTGCACTGGTTTGGGTAACACTAGTGACGTCAACATCACTAAACGTAACACTATCCGCCTTACGAATCTTGGCATTAATGGTATTGGTATCAACCATATCTTTGAGATCCTTATACATACTGTTGTCTGTACCACCTTGGAAAATGTCAGCTAAATCATCCGGTGTCGTATTATCAACAGCATAATCCTCCATTTTACCATAGGCAGCCGTAATCAGGTCATCTGCTGTATCACGTTCCAAGATACCATCTGCATCCAAGTTCAAGCTGTCACCATCACTGATATCCTCAATTACGGTAGTGTCTGATTTAACACTAGTACCATCGCTAAATTTCTTCTGAACATAGACCGAGGCGCTGTCTGTGACAGCCAATTTTGAAGCAGAATATTGGCCATTTTTCATGCTACCGATTTTCTTGCTGCCGACGTAAACATCACCATCCGTCAGATTACTATTGATAGTGAAACTGAGGTACTTGACATTAAGAGCAATTGTCAGAGGCTTACCTGCCTCACTCGAAGAGTTACTCGAGTGATCGGGTTTCAGTTTCTTTTCCGAACTAATTTCAAGACTCTGGCCCTTAACCTTGCCTGCTGCCACAAAATCATAAGTTCCAGGATAAAGACGCTTTAGAGTTGAACTGTATTTAGTGCTATCAGAAGTCGCAAAGTTGACATCATTGATGCTGATTTTCAAATCCTTGGTGTTGGTTGAAACCCTTGCTGAAACAGGTTTAACGGCCACTTTCCATTTAGGAAATAGGAGATACTCGCGCCCCGCTTGTACCATATTGGAGCCCTTCATCAGATCTGACTTACTGGTATTCGAGAAGACTTTAGAAGTATTCGTGTATTTTAAGTCCGAATCCTTAATAGCCTTTTTATTATCAGCCCAAACTTCATACGTTAGTTGCTGTTTAAAATTCTTACCAGCTACAGCCAAATAACGGTTTGCCACAGCGTCACGCGAATAATAGTGACTACCGTAAACAATCATACTGATTAGAGCCAGAGCGGCCAGCGTGGCAAAAGCTATTAAAAACTTTTTCCAAGTTGCCATCGGCAGTTTAACAGGCTTGAGATTAGAATTCAAAAACTGATTGACACTTGTCAGATCAAAGCCTGCTGCTTTACCGATTAAAAATTCTTCAGGTCGAGGCTGACGGCCAACATACTTCTGAAAGGCTGAAATCCAGACATCTTTTTGCGATGTATCAAGATCATCCCGCTCAGATAAATTGGACTGGTGAAGCCCTGCATCAGACGTTCCTGCTGCAGCCTGACTGGGCTCTTTCTCCTGACCTGCAGTTGTTTCCGCAAAATCTTGATCGGCTAAATCGGCAACAAACACTTCCTGTGTAACATCACTATCCTGAGAAACTGCTTGAGCACTTGTAATGACACCATCAATACTTTCCAAGCCAGCGATCCGACGAATTTCCTTAGGTGAAAAGTCAGTTTGCTTTCCAGCCATAAATTCCTGAGGCGTAGGTTTGCGGCCGACAACATCTTCAAATAATTCTGTCCATCTTTCTTTCGTAGCCATAGTCTCACCTTATTCTATTGTCAATTAGAAGAAGTTAGAGGATAACTCTGTAAGAACATCCCTTAAACCACCAATAATCATCGAGCCTGAAATCTTGTAAACGATGAAAAGAACCAAGGCAAACACCAAACCAACTAGCACTGACATGTAAAAATTGTTAACTTTCTTAAGAGAAAGATTAATGTTCTTGAGTAAAGCCACAAAGATAAAAAGAAGACCGAGAAGAACAAGGAAGGTCACAAAGCCTCCGCCAACGGTAATCGTTTTAAGTGCTGGCAATGCTTGTTCCAGCTTGGTAAACATTCCAAAAGATCCAAATACGGAATCAGAAGTATCAAAGGCATCCATGGCTGAGGTATCGACATCTAACTTGTTCGTAACAATAAAACTGCTGAAGAATGCTAAGATATTCAAGACCAAAACAATTGGACTGTAAGAGAAATATTGACCAAATTTTTTGAAGAAGGTCTTGGTCTTATCTTTATCAAAAATAGCAGGCGCCCCCATAACAAGGACATAAAAGACAAAGAAGATAAGGATGAATGCTAAAGTCTTAAGAAAACCAAAATGACTAGAAATACTATTTACAATTTCCTTATAGGCTTCATAATCTGCTTCCTTAAAACTTTCACCATCAGCTGTAGCATTAGGGAACATCATCAATAATCTATGGAAGAAATTAACCAAGCCCCATGAAATAAACCAAGAAGCCAAACCAATCGTTACCAAGCCAAAAACAGGATGGGGCTCTTCTTCCTTAGCTTGAGGATTCTTGAAGGCTTTCAAGAACCAAGCAAAGTAATCCTTAAAACCTTTTTTGAAGGCTTCAACCTGTGGATTGGGTTGCTTAGGTGCTGGAGCCATAACCGCTTGAATTTGACCGTCTGGACCTTGTTGATAATAGACTTGTTGTTGAGGTTGTGCTACTTGTCCTGGCTGAGCAAATTGACCCGACATTGGTTGACCAGCTTGAACTGGACCTTGTTGAACCTGAGCAAATTGACTGGCTTGATCGGCCCGAGGATTTTGAAAGCCTGGCATCGCTTGTGCTTGACCAGAAGCCTCTGCAAAATCTTGCGGAGTCGCTGCTTGAACGGACTCCTGTCCTGCTTGTGGCTGAATGGGAGCTTGAGTTTGCGCCATTTGTTCAGCTTGGGCCTCTGCTGAGTTTACTGCTTGTGCTGGTTGCGGAGCAACTGGTTCCTGCGGCGCTCCTGGCTGGACTTGATCTGGAGTTGCTGTCACATCTTCTGCAACAAATTCTCCTGCCGCAAGTCCTTGAGCTACCTCAGCCTCTGAGGGTGTTCGACCATTGATGGCTTCAAAATATTCAATCCAATCCTGTTTGTTCATGTTATTCTCCTTATCATTTTAAAAAAAACTGATGTCCGCATTTGAAATATTCTATTTCTATCAAAATGTAACTCTTGCTCTATAAAGAAGCAAGTCAAGACTAAAAATACAAAATGACACAAAGCCTCTATTCAGTTTTCTTTTAGAATACTTCCCATTATACTATAAATTTAATTAGAGAACAATAATGTTTTTAGATAAAAAAAGGCCAAAG
The DNA here is from genome assembly GCF_000187975.2 of Streptococcus criceti HS-6. Taxonomy (NCBI): domain Bacteria; kingdom Bacillati; phylum Bacillota; class Bacilli; order Lactobacillales; family Streptococcaceae; genus Streptococcus; species Streptococcus criceti. The sequence goes on along the minus strand of NZ_AEUV02000002.1, from coordinate 1,056,493 downwards.
CGGAAAACCTAAACGAATGTGATGACCATCGTTCATCTTATTTCCAACCTCAAAATGAGAAAACGAGAAAAGAGAGGACAGAAGTCGATTTTTTATATAAATTGACTTCGTTGTCCCACCTCCGCACAGTTGATTAGGATGGCCGCTAACACTTGCGGAGTAGTTAAACAGTCCAGTGGACTGTTTAAGGGGGCGCCTGAAAATAAGACAGCGTCCCAGATCAGGACCCCCAACCACTGCATCAAACTGTTATTACTGCAAAAATAGAAGGCTGGAATACTTTTCCCAGCCTCTACTGATTTTTATCCCACTTCCTTTGGATTTAGTAAGAGAGACAGCTCAACGACTGCCATTGTCACTCAAAAAGGCTCCATAACCTCTGGGTGGGGATTTCACCCACTACAGAAATTATAGAGCCAAATTTTTGAAACATTGGATTTGCTTTAACGATTACAATCTTAAAAGGCAGAGCCCATCGCATCCCCTTACAATCAGTAATGAAAATAGGCAGTTACCGTAGCCTATCAAGAACTTTATATCCTTAGCAGACAGGCGCTCGCCATCAAGCTTTCAAATATCTGCGAATAGAAATCATAGAACCGATGGAACCAATGACAATACCAATTAGGAAGAGCCCACCGATTAAATAATAAAGATAAGGATTAGCAGGATAGAGACCGAGATTTTCAGCTGCCATGGAAGGATTGATTCGATTATAGGTAATTGTATAGAGGTAATAGACAATCAGAGCAGGTAAAATAGCTCCCAAAATCCCAACCCAAGCTCCTTCGAAGAAGAACGGCGTTCGAATATAGGAGTTTTTAGCTCCGACCAAACGCATGATGATGATGTCATCCTTACGCGACATAATAGTAATACGAATCGTATTAGAAATCAGGAAGATAGCAACCAAAACTAGAAGTACTGTACCAGCCAAGCCCCAGGTCCTAATTTTCCCAACAACAGCAGTCAAACGGTCCGTATCAACACCGCCATAGTTAGCATCATTAACCCCCTCAATTTCCTTGATTTGCTTAGAGATACTTTTCATATCTTTGGCTGACTTAACCTTGACAAGATAGGCATCAAAGAGAGGATTGGAGCCTTCATCGTAAGACCAAGCGTCACCATATTGCTTTTGTAAATCTGCTAATTGATCATTTTTACTCGAGAATTTGATGGATTTGACGCCGTTGATTTCTTGAATTTTGTTGTAAATGACATGGTAATTTTCATTGACCGACCCATCAGCCTTATTTGGGGAATCATCAAAAACATTGGTTTCCATATAAACATTAATGGTCAAATTATTTTCCACATCAGTCCCCAACTTATTGATATTGAGCAAAACTGCAAGAAAAATTCCTACCAAAGTCAGAGTAATAGTTACCGAGGAAACCGCTGCGAAGGTCATCCACCCCTGGCGTTTGAGACTGACAAAAGATTCTTTTATGTGACGGAAAAAGTTTCTAATCATCGTAGCCGTACTCTCCTTCCTCTTCATCACGCACCAACCTACCATCTTCGATAGCCAGCACCCGATGTTTGTGCGTATTAACAATACTGCTGTTATGGGTCGCCATCAAGACAGTCGTTCCCTGCTCATTGATGCGTTCTAGAAGCTGCATAATTTCTTCAGAAATCTCTGGATCCAAGTTACCAGTCGGTTCATCAGCAATAAGCACCTTAGGATTGTTGACGAGGGCTCTGGCAATAGCCACCCGCTGTTGTTCCCCACCAGAGAGCTGATTAGGGAAGGAGCGTTCCTTATGTTTAAGTCCTACCAAGCTAAGGACCTCTTTAACCCGCTTTCTAATGTAATGCGGTTTTTCGCCGATAACTTCCATAGCAAAAGCGACATTTTCATAAACTGTCTTATGGTTGAGCAGTTTATAGTCTTGAAAAACTACACCAATAGAGCGGCGCAAAATGGGAATCTGCCGCTTTTTAATCTTGTTGAGGCGGAATTGTCCCACCTTGATAGAGCCTCGGCTCACTTCTTCTTCACGATAAAGCATGCGAATAAGGGTTGATTTCCCTGCTCCTGAAGGACCAACGATATAGACGAATTCTCCATTTCTTACATCGAGGGTAATATCACGCAGGGCAGTCGAACCATGAGCATACTTTTTAGAGACTCGATTTAGTTCAATAAGTGCCATTTAATTTCCTTTCTATTCTTCTAATCGCCATTTAAGGTAGGCATCGATAAAGCCATCAATATCGCCATCCATAACCTTGTCTACCTGAGCGACCTCATAGCCAGTTCTGTGATCTTTGACCATAGTATAAGGTGTGAAAACATAAGAGCGAATCTGTGAGCCCCATGTGATTTCTTTTTTATCACCCTTGAGGGCAGAGACTTCTTCGGCCTTCTTCTCCTGCTCTAATTGATAGAGTTTCGCCTGCAACATTTTCATAGCCCGGTCACGGTTGCCATACTGGGTTCGGTCAACGGTCGAAGCCACAACAATGCCTGTTGGGATATGTGTCAGGCGAACACCTGTTGAAACCTTATTGACATTTTGTCCACCCGCACCGCCTGAACGAAAGGTATCCATCTTAATATCTTCATCGCGAATATCAACATCAATGGTATCATCTAATTCAGGCATAACCTCAACCGATGTAAAGGAAGTATGCCGCCGCTTGGCTGAATCAAAGGGCGAAATCCGAACCAGACGGTGAACACCCATCTCAGACTTGAGAAGACCATAAGCATGAGGCCCTTCAAAGGAAAGTGTCACCGACTTAATACCAGCTTCATCCCCTGCCTGATAATCTAAGACTTCAACCTTAAAACCTTTGGCATTTCCATAGCGCTGGTACATCCGCAGCAGCATATCTCCCCAATCCTGAGCCTCAGTACCTCCAGATCCTGGATGAATTTCCAAGATGGCATTGTTGTTGTCATAAGGTTCAGACAAAAGCAAAGTCATTTCATAGCTTGCCATCATCTTATCCAACTTAGCCAAGGTGTCTTCCAAATCCTCTTGGACACTGGCGTCTTCTTCCAACATCTCCAGATAGAGCTCTGTTTCTTCTGAGAGTTCTTCCATCTGATTAAAGGTATCGTAGGTTTGCTTGAGCTCATTGAGCTCCTGAGAAGTCTTTTGGGCAGCAACATTGTCATCCCAAAAGTCTGGCTCGGTCATCTTATTTTCTAAAAGAGCAATATCTTCTTCTAAGCGATCGAGGTCAAAGAGACCTCCTGAAGCTAGTCAACTTCTCTTGATTTTCTACTATTTTTTGGCGAATTTCAGCCACTTCCATAATTTTTCTCCATTCTGTAGATTCAGAAAGCTAAACTCCTTAATAGAAGTTAGCCATAATTGTTCTTATTCTAACACAAAGCCCTTAAATTTGCCATTTTATACAAACTAAACGCCACTCCTCTTTAGCAGCTTGATCTCGAGGATTAAGAGCCTTCATATAATCCTTAATAGCTTGGTCTGGTTTTTTAACAATTTCCCCCAAAGCCCAGATAGCTGTCGCTGTATGAATAGGGTTATTATTCTTATCAATAATTTCCATGAGTTTAACAAGAGCATTTCTATCGTGAGCATTGGCTAGAGCGATAATGGCATTGCGCTGTAAGATATTCTTACCCCGCCAAGAACCAGCAATCTCCCCAAATTTTTTCTTAAAATCACTATTGGATAAGTCTAAAAAGGGCAAAAGCTCCGGCCAAGCTAGTTCGGGATCAATCGGAGTTGCCAAGGGATTTTGAATTCCCTTATTATAGGGACAGCAGATTTGGCAGATATCACAGCCATAGATGACTGTCTTAATCTTCTTACGAAATTCCATGGCCATCATCCCCTTATCCTGAGTTTGGAAAGACAGACAGCGTTTGGCATCCATTGAGCCATTGCCCAGCAGACAGGAGGTTGGGCAGGCATCCAGACATCGTCGACAATCCCCACAACCATAATCAACTGGGCTATCTGGTTCAATCTCAAGATTGGTGATTAGCTCACCCAGAAACATGTAAGAGCCATACTCTTTGGAGATAACCAAGCCATTTTTACCGATAAAGCCGATCCCAGCACGCTGAGCTACTGCTGTATCAACCAAGGCACCTGTATCCACCATGGCCTTATGTTCCAAAGGAAAATCCGCACAGAGCTCTTCTATGCCTTTAGCCAGACGAGTCAGCTTATCATTTAAAACATGGTGGTAGTCCAATCCCCATGAATTAGGCGTAATCTTTCCCCTCTTGTACTGAGTTTTAGGTGGCTGAACTGGCAGCTGCCTAGGGTAGGCCACCGCAATGGAAATGATAGTCTTTGCTGAGGCCAAACTCAGTTTAGGATCAATTCGCTCTTCAATGTTTTTGTGCTCAAAACCAGAATTTCGGCCCTCGTCCACTGAAGCTCTCAGAGATTTTTCCAGATAAGCAAAATCGTCGGCTGTCGTAAAACCGATTTTAGAAATACCAAGCTCCTTGGCTAATGTTTGAATGTTTGCCTTAATATCCATAAGTCTATCATAATCGAAAATACGCCAGCTTTCAAGACTCCTTCTACTTTCAGGTCAAGCTCCCTTATCTTTTTAAATTTTTCTGCTAGAATAGAACTATGACTAAACTAGCGATTATGAGTGACCTCCACATTGACCTCAATAAATTTGGCGATTTTGAAAGAAAGACTCTTCTGGAAACCTTGCAAGAAAAAGACATTAACCACCTCCACCTAGCTGGTGATATTTCTAACCACCATCAGGATATTTCCTTACCTTTTATCAATGAGCTTCAAAAAAACCTGAGAGTCACCTATAATCTAGGCAATCACGATATGCTGGATTTGACAGATGAGGAAGTCGATAAGCTAGACTTTCAGCTCTACAACTTGGGAAGCCGCCAACTTCTAGCCTTTCACGGTTGGTACGATTATTCATTTAGCCAAGAATCAATGGATAAGATCCTGCGCCGTAAACAAACTTTCTGGTTTGATCGTCGACTCCGCCGGCAGGCAGATGATCCTACTATTACCGAAAAAGTTCTCACCAGACTTGAAAATCATCTCAAGCAATTAGATACTGCTAACCTTATCGTCGCCATGCACTTCGTGCCCCACCAAAACTTCACTATGACCCATCCCAAATTTGCTCCCTTCAACGCCTTCCTAGGCAGCCAAAAATTTCATCAGCTCTTTGCCAAGTACGGTGTAGCCCATGTAATTTTTGGACACGAGCACCGCTCCTATGGCCATGTGACCCTAGATGGGGTCAACTACCACTCCCGCCCCTTAGGATATATCAGGGAGTGGGACCTGACTATCAACTTTGTTTCCGACCACCCCGAACTCAATCCCAGCGGCACCTGGAACCTCTCCAAACGCTACAATCTGGTTAGAAAGAATCCTGACTATCAGGCCTACCAAAAAGAGCAATTCAAAACTGAACTGCTCAACTCCATGACAATATTTAACTATTAAAAGACCGATAAGGGTCTTTTTATAATGGCAGCTAAAGTCTTAGTATTTTCCTACTTATGACTACTTTATGCTACAATAGCACTAAATTATCCTGACGAAAGGAATCTCATGATAACGTTTAGAGCCCTTTTAAAAGAGACTTGGAAAAATTTATGGCAGCATCTGTGGACCTATCTACTGATGGCTATTATTTTACAGGTTGGCTTAGCCTACTTGGCTAAGGGACTGCTCTGCTTCCTCTTTAATAGAGTGGTCGGCTTTGCAGGTCTCATCAGTCTGACACCGGATAGCTGGTCGGCTATCCGACATCATCCGCTGGCTTTACTCTTTTTCTGCCTCTATCTCTTGATCTTAACAGGAACCATCTACCTAGAATTTGCCATTTTAACAATTACTGTCGCCAGAACCTACCGGCCTTTTTCCATTCGTCAAATCATTAAAAGTCTGCCTCAAAAATGGCGAGATCTCTGTAGCTACCAGCTCTTAGCCTTCCTATTTTACCTCACCCTCATGGTGCCTCTGGCCGGCTATGGCTTGAAATTCGGTCTGCTTTCCCGCTTTAACATTCCTAACGTCATGTCAGATCAATTAATGAAATCCAGTCTAGGAAAATTCAGCTATCTGATTGGTCTGGCCCTAGTTGCCTATTTCAACCTTCGTTTTATTTATTTTATCCCCCTCTATACCATCAGCAACCGCAGACCCTGTCAGGTTTTGCGAGACTCCTGGCAGCTGACCAAAGGAGCCCAACTCAAGGTCTTGGCCTTTTTTGCTTGTTACAGCCTGACCGCAGGACTTGGCCTCACCCTTATCTATAGTGGGACCGCCCTGCTTTTTGACCAGCTGGGCCAAGCAGGCAATAGCCTCCTGATTCAAACAAGCTTCGACAACCTGATACGAGTCCTCAATTTTGGAACTATTTTGAAACTAAAATATGTTTTGATTATCCTCCTAACCAGCCACTTCTTAAAGCATGAAAAATATCAGTTAAACCTACCCTACCTATCTGAAAATAAGCCAGTTTGGACTCTTCCTCGCTGGAGCCGACTCCTGATTCCACTAACACTTTTAATCTGGTTCATTTCCAACAGCCTCAGCCTCTACCTCCTGCCACGCAATACTCATGCTCTCCTGATTGCCCATCGGGGGGATGTGACCCACGGCGTTGAAAATTCCATTACAGCTATGCAGGCCGCCCACAAGGCTGGAGCGGACTATTCAGAGATGGATGTCATCATGACCAAAGACCAGCAGTTCGTCGTCAGTCATGACAATAATCTCAAACGTCTGACTGGTTTAGATAAGAATATTTCCGATTTGACTTTAGCCCAAGTAACCAAGCTAAAAACCTACCAGAATGGCCACAGCGACCATATTGCTTCACTAGATGAATTTATAAAGGCTGCTCAGGCTTGTCATCAGAAAATCGCTATCGAATTAAAACCCTATGGGCATGAGCCAGCCAACTATGCTGACATATTTATTAAGAAACTTAAGGACCTAAAGGCAGTCCAGGACAACAAGATTATGTCTATGAAACTGCCAGTCATCGAAGCGATTGAAAGAAAGCTACCTCAAGCTGATACCGGCTATCTGGTTTCTCTCCAGTTGGGACCCCTTCCGCCCCACAAGGTTGATTTTTATGCTATTGAAGAATTCTCTTATAATAATGTAGCGGCCCTGTCTGCCCATCAACAAAAAAAGGATCTCTATGTTTGGACCGTCAATGATAATAGCCTCTTACACCACTTCTTACACAGCCCAGTCAATGGGATCATTACCGATAAACTGACCAAATTTAAAACCAACCAAAAAGAAATAGGTCCTCAAGATTCGTATTTTGACAGAGCGATCCACCTCCTAGAAATCGAGTTTTCAGACTCTTGATCTCAAACAGCATACCGGGCGGATGGCCATGACAACTTCACCCTCACCTGCAAAATATTGTAATCTCTGAAAATCACTTATAAAATAAGGGGTTAAAAATTTTTGCCAGTAATTCATAGAAAACCAAAAAGCGAACAAAATTAGAATTTTCGTCATTAGAAATCTAACTTTGTTCGCTTTTTATATGTCACTAGGCTTTTATTTTATACGCCATCTTAGGAACGATAGGAGCTTGTAGATGAGGGCGCAGCGCTCATGAACATCTGCCCCACTTGCATTTATGCCTATGTTACCCTTTGATTAGGCCTTGCGATTCTTTTTATTTTGAGCATTCATCCAGTCAAAGATATTTGCATAGTTTTTACCCTTATAGACAGCCTGAGCGTCACCGCCATGGGTGGCATTGGTTGGTACCATACCAGTCAAACCTGCCCAATTTTCAGCATTGGTAGCATTTTGCACACCGGTAACTTGGTCGTTCATAAAGTAAACCCATGACCAGTGCCCATTGTAAGTTGGATGATTAGCAAACTCACCAACATTGGTTTCGAAGTAAGACAGCCATTTATTTTGTCCGCCAGCTTGCAACATATCTTTATAGAAGGGCAGGACATGATTATCGACATCAAGAGTTGCATCTGCCTTAGAAGAAATTAACCACATTGGCTGATTTCTTAAAGCGGCCTGAACATCAACCTTAATGTTATTATTATTGTTAGTCAAGATAACATCGTAAGGTGCAGAAATTGGAACTAGAGCAGCAAAGTAATTAGGATAAGCAGCAGCTAAAGCCCAAGTCATTCCGCCGCCATTTGAGGCACCGGCCAAATAAATGCGATTACTATCAATATCTGGATGGGCAGCAACATAAGAGCGAATAGCAGCCATGACTTGAGTCTTATCTGCTTTTTCCCAAGACGTTGGGCTCTGCAATACCATGACATAAGCGCCTTTTTGGGTGCCCTTGCCAGTTGAAGTAAAATGACTTTGAATTGGATCTTCTGTCAAGTTGACAGCGTTGCTGGCAAGAATCGGAATATCAACATCCGTACCAACTTCTCCAATGCCATGTAGCCAGATAATCAATGGATTCTTTTCACCAGCCTTGGCATTTTCCGGTGTATAGGCTGCGTAATGAAAATCGCCATAAGTAGCACGTTCTGAGAAACGTTCTGTCTCAGGAATAACTCGGTTAGCAATAGCATTTTGTTCCGAAGCAACATTTTGATGGTAAACAGAACCATCATATTGAACAGACAGGCCATCTACCTTAACATTATAGGCACTAGCCCACTTGTTAGAGAAGGTTGCCATATCAAAATTAAATGGGGAAGCATTCTTGCCGGTATCATTACTATCATAAGGAATATTCAATTCCAGCGTTACATAATTGCTGCTGTCGAAATAGACCACGTGACCAGTCGCATCTGAAACATAAGAATTCAAGACTTGACGAGCTACACCAGCAGTCATGACGCTGGCACCATTGTGAATAACCGATGGGGTTACCTTATGATCAAATTGTAAGATGATTTTAGAAACAGAAGGGCCAAATTCATAGCTATCAACCACAATACTGGTTTTGACAACCTGAACCTTATCTTGAGCCTGACCATCACCATTATTATCAAATCTATAGGTCACACCATCAATCAGCAGACTAGTATTTCTAAGCATTTGGCCTGAATTTTCATCATAATAATGAGTTTTGCCATCAACTTGAATGAGGCCGCCCTTAACTTGGCTACCATCAGCATTGAAATAGAGATCTTTTCCATTAATCGTTTGAGCGCCTGTAGCTGCAGCGCCATCAGAACCAAAATAGTACCAGCTGCCATCAATTTGAGCAAAACGATCGGTCCAAAGATTGCCACTATCTTGATCATAATACCGAATCTTACCATCACTGTCAGTGATCAAACGTCCCTTAGCCTGCTTGCCAGTGGTGGGATCAAAGTAAAGCTTTTGACCTCCAACTTCTTGGCTCCCAACAACACGAGCTCCGTCAGAACCATAGTAGAACCAACCTTGCTGGTCATCTGCTTGGCGGAAACGGTTGACCCATAGCTCACCACTATCTCTATCAAAATAATAAACCTTACCATCAATGGTAGCCTCTTGGCCTTTGACCTGCTTCCCATCTTGAGCGAAATAAAGCCTTTGACCGTTGATGTCCTGACGGCCAGTCACATTGTTACCATTATTATCAAGATAGTACCAGTTACCCTGTCCATCATCAACAAAAGTGTTCTTGTATTTAACATCAGCTGTGACTGCTTTATTATCCAAGGCGGCATCAAACTTATCAGTCTGAGCACTTGTCTCGGTAGCAATCTTAGAGTCAGCTAGATCAGCCTCAGAACTTGCAGCCCCATCTACTTGGTCCGGATTTAATGTCATCGTTGCCATGTCGGGATTCGCTGCTGATTCGGCAGCAGGCTGAATAACCGTACTGGTTTCGCTGGTACTTGCCGGTGCGGCAGTTTCTGGCTGGTCGTTGACCTCAGTTGGAGCAACAGCAGTCTGGCTGGTGCTATTCTGCTCAGTGTCAGCTTGGGCTTGATTTTCCTGATCGTTACCTGTTTGTGCAGCAACTGGGGTATTATTCCCTTGCTCATCAGCACTTGTCTCATCAGCTTGAGCTAAGCCAGCTGTTCCTGATAAGAAGGCTGCAACCGCAACAGATGCTAAGCCAAATTTCAATTTACGAAAGCTGTAACGTTGATGTTTTTCCAATGACATAATATCATTCCTCCTTGTAATCCCTGTCATTTTAGCACATTTTACGCTATCAAACAATTTTTAAGTCTGGTTTAAGTTCTATTTGAGCTATTTTCAATATGCCTATAAAAATTCTGACTTCTAACAGATTTATCAAAACCCTCGCTTTGGTCATATCGAAGTCACATTCCTATGCTACTCTTCTTTAATAAAAAGAAAAAAAGGAAAACTAGGCCTTAGGCATGGAAGGAGCTGTTTTTCTACCAGAAAAGGTATCTCTTGATTGCATCACCAGTGTTCCTCATGATGCTTATGGTGTTTTCTTGTTTGGCCTAGTCAACAAGTCTTTCTCCTAACCACTGCGCCTAGCAAATAAAATTGACCAAATAAATAAGGCTGAGAACTTTTGTCTCAGCCTCGTTGCTCAGTTTGTCTCTCAAATCCAGTGCGTCATGACATTCAAAAAAAGATGGTCGAATGGCCATCTTCTTTTAAATGAGTGAGGGGAATAGGCAAAGCACCATCGTACTCAATTCCAGATTTCAATCATGACATAGAGCCAAAGCAGCCAATAATACTACTTTGGCGAAGTCAGTGAATGAGCTCACCATTCGCCACCAAGTTCTTCAAAACTTAGGCGGCTGGGCCTCTCACATCTTGGCTTCCAACTCCACATCGGGGTACTTGTCTGCAAACCAACGCAGAGCGAAGTCATTTTCAAAAAGGAAAACAGGTTGATCGAAACGATCCTTAGCGAGAATATTACGGCTGGACGACATACGCTCATCCAAGTCGTCAGGCTTAATCCATCGCACAGTTTTGCTGCCCATCGGGGTCATGACAACTTCAGCATTGTATTCACCTTCCATACGATGCTTAAAAACTTCAAATTGTAGCTGACCGACAGCTCCCAGCATATATTCGCCGGTTTGGTAGTTGGTGTAGAGCTGAATAGCTCCTTCTTGTACCAGCTGCTCAATTCCTTTATGAAAGGACTTCTGCTTCATGACATTCTTGGCCGAAACCTTCATGAAGAGTTCTGGGGTAAAGGTTGGTAGCGGCTCAAATTCGAACTTATTCTTGCCGACGGTAAGAGTATCACCAACTTGATAAGTCCCCGTATCGTAAACGCCAATTATGTCACCAGCAACGGCATTTTCCACATTTTCCCGCGATTCCGCCATGAATTGGGTAACATTGGACAATTTAGCCCCCTTACCCGTCCGCATTAAGTTGACTGACATACCTCTCTCAAACTCACCAGAAACGATGCGAACAAAAGCAATACGGTCGCGATGACGAGGATCCATATTAGCCTGAATTTTAAAAACAAAACCAGAGAAATCCTTATCCAGTGGATCAATCATACGATCATCTGTCGTTCGGTGACCATGAGGTTCTGGGGCAAACTTCAAGAAGGTATCTAGAAAGGTTTGTACCCCAAAGTTTGTCAAAGCGGAGCCGAAAAAGACAGGGGTCAGCTCACCCGCCAAAATGGCTTTTTCTGAAAATTCATTACCTGCCTCAGTCAGAAGCTCGATATCTTCCTTAGCTTGTTCGTAGAAGGGATTGCTGGCAAAGAGGGTATCTCCATCTGAAATTTCAGCAAAGCGTTCATCACCCTTGTAGAGCTCCAGACGCTGATTATGAATATCATAGAGTCCCTCAAAGGATCGGCCCATACCGATTGGCCAGTTCATAGGATAGCTGGCGATACCTAGGACATCCTCTAATTCTTCCAAGAGATCTAAGGGTTCTCGCCCATCACGATCCAACTTATTGATAAAAGTAAAAACGGGGATACCACGATGCTTTACGACCTCAAAAAGTTTCTTTGTCTGCGCCTCAATCCCCTTAGCAGAATCGACTACCATGACAGCTGCATCAACAGCCATCAGGGTCCGATAGGTATCTTCAGAGAAATCTTCGTGCCCCGGTGTATCTAGGATGTTGACACGCTTGCCAGCATAGTCAAACTGCATAACCGAGGATGTTACAGAAATCCCACGCTGTTTCTCAATATCCATCCAATCTGACTTGGCAAAAGTCCCAGTTTTTTTCCCCTTGACAGTACCAGCCTCACGAATTTCACCCCCAAAATAAAGCAACTGCTCTGTAATCGTTGTTTTTCCAGCATCTGGGTGAGAGATGATAGCAAAAGTGCGCCGTTTCTTAATCTCGTCTTGTAAAGTCATTGTTTTCCAATCTTATCATGTTCAATCTAAATCTAGCAGAGCTAATTTCAGCTAGACACAAGCCAAAATACTCTGCAACCCTTTCATTATAGCTAAAAATGAAAGTGAAAGCAACTCAAGCTCCCATGGCAAGACCTAAAGTCTCGTACCTTCTGTACACATTTTTCGGGGGAACTGCTTAGCTGCCCCCCTTATGAAACTGTTTTTCTTGTAAACAAAAACAGAACGTCGCCTGAGGCGAAATTCCGTTAATTTCATGCAGGATTCTCAACCTAAATGCCAGCTATACAGTTTCTAAAACTTACTCTGAGACTTAGCCTAACAATCAAAAAAGAGTGGGAACACCCCAAGAATTGAAAATTTTGGTTCTCACCACATCCTAGTTTTTAGGTGATGACCTGAAATGGTCTCCCCTCAGACCGTTTTTAACACTTGCTTTGCAAGCTTCATTTCCCGATTAAAAAGGGCTGGGGGCCTTTTGAGGTTGGAAATAAGATGAACGATGGCCATCACATTCGTTTAGTTTTTCCGCTTTGACCTTGTGGCAAAAGGAAAACTAGCCAGCAGTGGTTCATTGAGGCTAGGAAAAAATATTCCAGCCTTCTATTTTTACAGTAATAACAGTTTGGCGCAGTGGTTGGGAGTCCTTATCTTGGGGTGCAGCCCCATTTTCAGGCATCTCCTTAAACAGTCCACTGGACTGTTTAACTACTCCGCAAGTGTTAGCGACCATCCTAATCAACTGTCCCACTCTCTAATGAACTGTGCAGGAGTAAGACTTCTTGGCATAGCTAGTAAGTCTTACCCTCCAACAACTGCGCCAAAAGTTTATTACAAAACAGGAAGACTGGACGAGTTTTCGCCCAGCCCTTTTTTATAGCTCTCTTACATTAGTTATCCTTGTCACTATACTTAGAAGACAAGTTATAAGTTTTTCCGCCATCGTCTGATTTAAAGGTTAAACCTACATAGGTCAAATGAGAATCATCAGTACCATAATCTGAGTAAGTGACTGACAAACCATAGCTGATATCTTCGTCACCATAGAAAGACAGGTTATAAGAGGCTGAAGAAACTTTTGGATGCTTATTCTTAATATCATTCCAACTGCTACCGCCAGCACCCGTTTCATTGTCGCCTTCTTTCAACGCATCATAGTCTTCTTTCTTCCAGTCGGATTTATAATCCCTGCTTGCATCAATATCATCGGCATTAAAATTCGCATTCCCACTTGACAGAACGAACTTGCCATTGTATTGCTTTTCAAAGACCACCATGACACTATTGCTGCTTCCAGCTTTGCTGTCCTTATAAGTCAAAGTCAGACGATCACCCGAAATTTGTGCATCAGAAGCCTTACCATGTTTCTCAATAACATCAGAAACCGTATCTGACGTTGCTTCCAAGTCCTCAAAGTCATCCTGCGTCCACTCAAATTTATAATCTTTATCAATATAGTCTTTAGCATTAACATCTTTCTTACTGGTTGAAGCTGAACTAGTGTCTGTAGTTTTATGCGACACAGAAGCAAAAGTGGCAACACTAGTAACAATGAGAGCCAGCAGAGCAACACCAGTCGCAACAATCGAAAGGACTGGCTTGCCCTTAAGATTCAGGATAATCAGGACGGCAGCGCCGATTAAACCAAGCACCGATAAACCTAAGAATAGGGGAGCTGCCACTAGGAAAGATAAAATCATAAAGAGTACTGACAGAGCCAAGGAAATAATTGGTAAAATTAGGCTCAGAAAGTTGCTAGACTTAGCCGGAGCCATTCCCGTCATCTGTCCTTGCGGCATAGCTGAAGCAGTCAGTTGAAAACCAGTCTGAGTTGATGTTGGGCTTGACACTTGTTGAGCTGAGCCAGACAAACCAGAGTCTGGCATTTGACCAGCTGGATTAAAGGCTGAATTTGCTGGTCCAACAGGCTCTTGAGTTGGATTCGCTGGTCCCTGAACAGGCTGGACAGGTGCCCCCTGCTGAACAACTGACTCTGCTGGCTGAACCAAAGGCGCTGCCTCTCGGACTGGTTGGTCTGCTTGACCAGCTAAATTTGTTATCTCTGGACTAGCTTCAGAAGTCAAACTCTCAGATTCAGCACTTGTTTGAGTTGTTTCAGCCACTGAACTGCTAACAGGAGCAGGGTTAAGGATACTAGCCATTTGAGCTTTATCAAAGCCGGTTGCTTTAGCCTGCATAAATTCAGCAGCTGTTGGTTTTCGACCAGAAACTGATTCAAATAATTTCATCCAGTCTTCTCGAGCATCCGTTTGACTCGTAGCTGGTTCTTGAACTGGTGTTTGTTGAGCTTGTCTCGGAGCAAACTCGCTAATATCAAAATCGTTTCTCATCGCCTGCGCATATTCAGCAGCTGTTGGTTTTCGACCTTTAGTGGATTCAAATAGGTTTACCCATTCTTCTTTGGTTGCCATATGAGGAAATCTCCTTATTTTTTTGTTAGAGAGCTAGTCTAAATACTTTCTTCAAACAAGATAGGGATACATCAGTAATATCTACTAGCTTTTTATCATTTAGAACTAATACTCAAAGAAAATCAAAAATAGACAAAGCGACGAAGCGCAGGCAGTACCGATGTACAGCAAGCAGAAGTCAACGATGTATAGTTTTGATTTTCAAAAAGTATAACTAAACCGTCAATAACAATTATCATTATTCTAGCATGTTTTTGGAACCTTTGCAAAGCAATCTTAATGATAATTTAAGATTTATTTCAAAAGAAAGACAATTCTAGCTAGAAAACATCAGCAGGCCAATCCCACTGATACCTTTAAAAAATTAGCAGCAATTCCTAAAGAAGAGATAAAAAACAGCAACTCACTGAGGATTTGCTGTTTGATCATTGTTGGCTTGCTCAGAGCCATCGGTCTCTGAAGAAGATTCCGTTGTATTCTGATCTGGGTTTTGATCGCCCGAATCATCTGACTGCGATTCTTCTGGAGCTTGATCAGGATTGTCGCCATCAGAATTTCCAGTATCTTCTTGTTCGCCTTCATTATTGGTCGCAAAGATACCAACCTCCATATCAATAATATGGTTGTCCTTCAAGCTATCTTTAATTTTATCATAGTAAGGAAGCTTTTTATCAATTTGAGACAGAGGCACGCGCACTGTATTTCCATCCTGCATTTCCAAATTGAGGAGATCAGGTGTTGTCTTAGAATCTGCCAAGGTAATGACCTTAATTTCAGAAATCAAAGATTTATCCATCTTGGTCAGTTTTCTAATCAAACTGGACAAGTACTTACCATTTTCAAGATTTATAGTCGTAAACGCATCAGGCAAATCCGTTGCTTCAACACTATTGAGACGAGTCCCGCTCTCTAGGATTGGGACATACCCCTGATCTGTCTGAGCATAGGCAACGATACTGTATTCCTTGACCTTAATCGAGAAAGTAAAGGGAAATTGATAATCAACCGTGGCAGATTTGACCCAAACATCATTTTTAGCAATCGACTGGGCTAACCGAGAACGATTAAAGATAGTAGCTAAGGTATAGTCGCTATCCTTTAAACCAGAAGCCTTCAAGACCGACTGACTATCGGTTTGATTAACCCCTTCAACCGTTACCTGTTTAATCTTGCTAAGCGGAGTCATCATATAGAGTGCCAAGAGAAGCCCTAAAAATGCAGGGACAAGTACACTGGTCAGACGTCGTTTGAACTTAGTTGACTTAGGCTTGGGCTTTTTAGGCAAAGGCTTTACTGAAGCCTTTTTAGCAGGTTTAGACTTTTTCTTAGAACCAGCCTGAGACTTCTGCTTTTTTCCCTTGCCATTGCTTTCATTATCTTCTTTAGAAAACGGAGATTGGCCTGTGAAACGAGCTCGATTCTTATCGGCCAACTCCTTCTTGAGCTTTTCTTGCTCCTTCTTCTTTTCTTCCTTCTGTTTCAAAAAGTCAAGATTGCGTTTTTGCCACTCAGTCAGAGGAGCTTGCTCTTGCTTTTGATTTTTTTCATCTTTTGATTTTTTAGCCAAGATTTCCCCCTTTTCGACAAAAACAAACAACTGCTAGCTTTTCGATGCTCCTTGAGAGATAGCCGTACTTAATAGCTGATAAAACTCTTCTGGCGATTTAAGTTCTGTCGTATCTGCCATAGCAGATAGATAGCTTTTTTTAGCGGATAAAAGTTGCTTTAGCTTTGCTTCAAGATTTTTTAATGTCAAGTCAGGCTCTAGCAGCTGGGTTGAATAGCCCTTCTTTTCAAAGTAGGCTGCGTTTTCTAACTGATCTCCCCGACTGGCCTCCTTACCAAGAGGAACAATGATATGGAGCTTTTGCATAGCCAGAAGCTCAAAAATCGTATTTGAGCCTCCTCTTGTCACTACAACATCCGCCAAATCCATCAAGGGTTGGTAGAGATCAGTCACATAATCAACCCGATAGAGGTGAGACTGCAAACCATTTAGACTCTTATCACCGGAAATATTGATAACATTGTAAGACTCAGTCAAGTCAGGATTGTTGGTGATGAAATCGTTAAAGACCTTGGCCCCAGCAGACCCACCAATAAAGAGGAGAGTTTTCAGATTGGAATCAAAGGCTGCTTTAATTTTCTTAATTTGCTCAGAATCAGGAGTAGTTTGGTCGGTCTGATTCACCTTAGTAATAGCTCCTACGTGCTGAGCCTTGCTCAAGCCCTGCCCTTGCTCAAAGGTAGTGAACATCTTGGTCGCAAACTTGTAGGCAATCCGATTAGCCAGCCCCATAGACAGGTCTGATTCATGGACGAAGACAGGAACGCGCAAAAGTTTAGCGGCTACAACAGGCGGAACCGAGACAAAACCTCCCTTAGAAAACAATGCTTGCGGCCTAATTCTGGCAATGATAGCCAAAGACTGCAGGACACCCCAACCAACCTTGAAGAGATCGAACAGGTTCTGAAAAGAAAAGTAACGCCGTAATTTCCCTGTCGCAATACTATGAAATTTAACATCTAGGTCCGACTGGAGCAATTGTTGGTGTTCGATGCCATGCTTATCACCAATATAGTGAACTTCCCAACCATCTTTCAAAAATTTGGGAATCAGAATCAAATTGAGAGTAACATGGCCGACAGTTCCACCACCGGTAAAGACGATTTTTTTAGCCATGCTCATTCTCCCTTTAGGCTTTCAAAGGCAGCGATAAAGTCATCTCCTCGCACCTCAAAACTCTTATACATATCCCAAGAAGCATTAGCTGGGCTCAGGAGAATCACATCATCAGGAGCCGCTTCTTTAAAGGCAATGCTTGCAGCATCTTTGACATCCTCAGCATCCAAATAAGGAACGCCCGCTTTATCTGCAGCTCGCTTGACACGAGGGGCAGATTGACCGATGATAATCATTTTTTTCAAGCCGACAATATCTGGTATTAGCTCATCAAATTCATTTCCGCGATCCAAACCACCGGCAATCAAGATGACCTTGTTATTATCAAAGCCAGACAAAGCTTTTTGAGTAGCAAGAATATTGGTTGACTTAGAATCATTGTAGAAGGAAACGCCCTTTACCTGTCCCAAAAATTGCAGACGATGCTTGACTCCACTGAAACTGGACAAAGTTTGAGCGATGACAGCATTATCTACACCTGATAACTTAGCAACCGCAATAGCTGCCAAGGCATTTTCAATATTGTGACTGCCAGGTACACCAATAGTATCTGCGGCCATGACTTGCTCACCTTTAAAGCAGAGGTAACCATCCTTGAGATAAGCACCATCGACTTCTTCCTGAGTTGAAAATGGCAGGACGGTTGCTTGTGTCTTAGAAGCCAGCTCCTTAGCCAAATCTTGATTAAAATTAAGAATCAGATAGTCATCAGCCGTCATCTGACCTTGCAGGTGCCACTTAGCTGCCACATAGTCTTCAAATGTTCCATGGTAGTCAATATGAGTTGGCATAAGATTGGTGATAACTGCCATGTGAGGGTGAAACGTCTCAACTCCCATCAATTGGAAGGACGATAACTCCATCACCAAAGTATCCTTATCAATTGCTGTCATAGCCACTTCTGAAGCTGGAAAACCAATATTTCCAGACAGGAGAGCCGACTGACCAGCTGCATTAAGGACATTCGCAATCATGGTTGTTGTTGTCGTTTTCCCATTAGAACCAGTAATCCCAATAATTGGGCTCTCAGAAATCCGATAGGCTAATTCAACTTCAGTATAGACAGGAATACCTTTTCTCAGAGCCTTTGCCACCATAGGATTGTCGTAGCGAATTCCGGGATTTTTAATCATATAGGCGAAATCTTCGTCCAAAAGTTCCAAGGGATGGTGACCACAGATAACCTTGATTCCTTCTTCCAAGAGAGCCTGAGCCGAAGGATTTTCTTCAAAAGGCTTGCCATCATTGACCGTTACAATGGCTCCTAATTTTGCTAAAAGACGCGCTGCTGCTTCGCCTGAACGCGCCAATCCCAAAACCAGCACCTTCTTGTTCTCAAAGTCTTTAACTGCTTTCATAATAAGCCCACTTCCAACTAGTATAGTTCTCTTTATTTTACCCTTAATTGAGCGGTTTTTCAAGCCTAGCACCACAGACAAGGCCTCTCGACTTTTCCCTTCAAAGCAGACTTATTTGTCCTTGACTAACTGTTTATTTAGGGCTCTAAAAAAGGGAGTGGGAACAACCAAAAAATTGAAAATTTTGGTTCTCACCACTTCCTAATTTCTTTGCGGTAACCTGAAACGGTCTCTTCCCAGACCTTTTCACTCCACACCCGCACAGCTCAAAAGGTTCCACAGGCCTTTTAAGGTTGGAAATAAGATGAACGATGCTCATCTTATTCGCTTAGTTTTTCCGCTTTGTCCTCATGGCAAAAGGAAAACCAGCCACTGCATCAAGAGTTTATTCCAAAACAAAGATACTGGACAAGCTTTTGCCCGTTCTCTTTATCATGACTTAAAATGATTGACAATATAATTTTTAAAACCAACCCAAAGTTTGTGATGCTTGTTGGGCCGAGTAGACAGACCAACAACATCCCGGAGGCTGAAATAAGCCAATCCTACCATAGCTAGGGCTACAAAAACTTCTGGGGGGGATTGAATCAGTTTGACAAAACCGAGAATAGACATGACAATCAGGACCGCAACAATTCCCATGGTTGAAATCATATTCATCGTATTTTTTACGGTCTTAGGAGCCGCAAAGAAATAATAAATGGCAATCAAGATTGCAACAAATAGATAAAACATTGCCGGTACCTCCTAACGCAGTGATGAGCTGGTAACACTAATTTTAATAGTTTAGCCCCCATCCCAGTATAGCTAAGCATCTAAGTACAAGGAAGCATCGAACAACTGAAATGTGCGACTGCTCTCTCATTCCTTACTCAGCTGCTGCAGTTTTTTTCTTCTTGTTAGCCTTGTCACGGGCTGCCTTGTTTAGAATTTGTTTCCGCAAACGGATCGATTCTGGCGTAACTTCCATATATTCATCGTCGTTGAGGAATTCCAGCGACTCTTCCAAGGTCAAAATTCGAGGAGTCTTGATAACTGCTGTTTGATCCTTAGTTGCTGAACGAACATTGGTCATCTGTTTAGCCGTTGTGATATTAACACCAAGATCATTATCACGGGCATTTTCCCCAACAATCATCCCTTCATAAACTTCGGTACCTGGATTAACAAAGATAGTCCCGCGTTCTTCAATTCGCATAATGGAGTAGGTCGTTGCCTTACCATTATCAATAGAAACCAAGGCACCGCGGTGGCGACCGGAAATCTCACCAGGAACAACCGGTAAGTATTGATCAAAGGTATGGTTCATGATACCGTAGCCACGCGTCATAGAAAGGAACTCTGTTGAGTAGCCAATCAGACCGCGAGCCGGAATCAGGAAGACCAAGCGCGTTTGTCCATTGCCGACCATTTGCATATCCAGCATATCGCCCTTACGTTCTGAGAGGGACTGGATAATAGCTCCCTGATATTCTTCAGGAGTATCAATTTGTACTCGCTCAAATGGTTCACACTTAACACCATCAATTTCTTTGATGATAACTTCAGGACGTGAGACTTGCAATTCATAGCCTTCACGACGCATGGTTTCAATCAGGATAGACAAATGCAATTCCCCACGTCCAGAAACAATCCATTTATCAGGAGAATCTGTCGGGTCAACCCGAAGAGAAACGTCAGTCTGCAATTCAGACAGGAGACGTTCTTCAACCTTACGTGAGGTTACCCATTTACCTTCACGGCCAGCAAACGGTGAATTGTTAGCCAAGAAGGTCATTTGTAAGGTTGGCTCATCAATGTGAAGAATTGGCAGAGGTTCAACAGCATCGGTTGGTGTGATGGTTTCACCGACGAAGATATCTTCCATACCAGAAACGGCAATCAAATCACCAGCCTTAGCCTCGTCAATTTCCCGACGTTCAAGACCGAAGAAACCAAAGAGCTTAGTAACACGGAAATTTTTAGTTGTCCCATCCAATTTAGACAGGGTAACTTGGTCACCAACCTTAATTTTACCGCGGAAAACACGTCCAATACCAATGCGGCCAACAAAATCATTGTAATCCAAAAGAGAGACTTGGAATTGCAAAGGTTCATCAGAATTATCAACTGGTGCTGGAATATGATCAATGATGGTATCAAAGACTGGTTCCATCGTGTGCGCTTGATCAGCTGGATCATCTGACATAGATGAGGTCCCATTGATTGCTGAGGCATAGACGACTGGGAAATCCAACTGTTCATCATCGGCACCAAGTTCAATGAAGAGCTCCAACACTTCATCAACAACTTCTGCTGGACGGGCTGCTGGCTTATCAATCTTGTTAACCACAACAATTGGAATCAGATTTTGTTCCAACGCTTTCTTTAATACAAAACGCGTTTGCGGCATGGTTCCTTCATAGGCATCTACAACCAAGACAACCCCATCAACCATCTTCATGATCCGTTCCACTTCACCACCAAAATCGGCGTGCCCTGGTGTGTCCATGATGTTGATTCGCGTACCATTGTAAGCAACGGCAGTATTCTTGGCTAGGATGGTAATTCCACGTTCTTTTTCCAAATCGTTAGAGTCCATCGCTCGCTCTTGCAACTCTTTACGTTCATCCAATGTATGAGATTGTTTTAAGAGTTCATCTACCAAGGTTGTTTTCCCATGGTCAACGTGGGCAATGATAGCAACATTACGAATATCTTCTCTAAGTTTAGTCATGTTTTCCTCGATTATTTCTATAAGTTTTCAACCTTATTATTATAGCACGAATTCCCCCAAAAATCAGGCAGCAATGCATGTAAACGTTTTTAAAAAGCAAGAAGAAAACTTTTTTCAAGCTCAAAAGAGAGCCAAATAAAATCAGCTCTCCCTCCTTAGTCATGATAGCCTTTTTCTGAGAAATTGTCTTTTTTAACTTAACTCCTTAAGCCTATTCTTTTTGACTAGGCAATCAAATTCATCCAGACGTTTGGCAAAAGTCTGGAAAGCAGACTCTAAGTAATCCGCCTGAGTCATGTCCACCCCTGCCTTGGCAATGACTTCCAGAGGATCGGCAGAACTTCCGGCCTTAAGATAGTTCAGATAACTCTCCCTATCCTCTTGAGAACCATGAATAATTTTTTCAGCCAGATAACTAGCAGCTGCAAAACCTGTCGCATACTGATAGACATAGTAATTATAGTAAAAATGAGGAATACGTGCCCATTCATATTGAATCTCAGGATTACCTTCCTTGGCTAGGCCATAATAAGTTTGATTGAGGTCCGCATAGAGCTCATTTAAATACTGACTCGTTAAGACTTGACCTTGGGCGTCTGCCTGATGAATCTTCTCTTCAAATTCTGCAAACTGAGTTTGGCGAAAGACCGTCCCCTTGAAACTATCCAAATAATGATTAAGAATAGCAAAACGCTCCTTGTCAGTCTTCGCTTCCTTGAGCAGAGTCTCAGTCATAATATTTTCATTAGTAGTCGAGGCAATCTCAGCCAAGAAAATTGAATAATCCCCATAGACATAGGGCTGATTCTCACGGGTAAAAGTCGAATGCATACTATGCCCCATCTCATGAACCAAAGTATAGAGGTTATCCAGCGTGTCCTGCCAGTTGAGCAGCATAAAAGCTTTGGTATCGTAAGAACCACCTGAATAGGCTCCCGAACGTTTGCCCTTGTTGGCCTGAACATCAATCCACCGCTGAGACAGAGCTTCTTTTACCCGCTCAGTGTAGTCTGACCCATAGATTGCCAAAACCTCCAAAGCTTTGGCCTGAGCTTCTTCATAAGTAATGGACATGTCCAGCTTGGACAGGGGCGTATAGACATCATACATTTTTAAATCTGCTATCCCTAAAACTTCCTGCCGCAGACGTATGTAACGTTGCAATAAGGGAAGATATTTATGAACTGTTGCAAGCAGGGTCTCATAAACAGCCTCTGGAATATGGTTGCCAGCCATAGCAGCCTGACGGGCAGAATCATAATGGCGAATCCTCGCAGTTAAATTATGACTCTTGACCGTTGTCGCCAAGGTCTTGGCATAGGTGTGCTGAAATTGCTGATAAATACTATAGTAAGCTCGATAGGCAGACTTGCGAACCTCTCTATTTTGAGATTCCATCAAGGTGATAAAGTTGCTGTGAGTCAACTCGACTTCTTTACCAGCTTCGTCAAGGACACTTGGAAAAGCCAGGTCAGCATTATCCAAAATTTCGTAAGTCTCACCGGCTGCTCCTAGGACTTCCTGAGCCTGAGCTAAGAGTTCCTCTTGATCCGGTGCTAAGACGTGAGCCTTTTGGGAAAAAATTTGCTGGAAGAAGTGCTGATAAAGATTTAGCTTGGCATCTTCTTGCAGATAATCTGCAAACTTTTCTTCCCCCATGGTTAGAACTTCAGGCTCAAAAAAGGCGAAAGCCTCACCATACTTAGCATAAAGTGTTGTCGCTTTCGAAGCCATTGCTTGATAGGCGGCGACTCTTGTATCCTGATCATTTTTCATGGAAGCATAAACATAGACCTTCTCCAGCCGGCGAGCCAAGTCCAGATAGATTTGCGTTACCTGCAGAAGCTTAGTCGCAGACTGACCAAGCTGTCCAGCCAAATCCTTTGCTTCGACTACCGCCTTTTCTAACGATTGGTATTCAGCCTCCCATGCCTGATCGGTTGCAAAAACGCTAGTCAAATCCCATTTATATTTTTTATCAATATGAGCACGATTATTGGTCATAAGCCTTTACTTTTGAATTGACGCTGAAGAAGCTAGTTCTTCACCTGCACCTTTTCAAAATTTCCCTTCATAGATTTTCCTTCTATTTTATCATAAAAAGCTGGTGGATAAAGCACTTGTACAGTCTGATTATGAGCAGTCTGATAGTAGGCCAGAAAATTGTTCTCAAAAGTCGTCAAATCTCCTTTCATTTGGCAGAAAGGCCCCTTAGGAGGTCGAACTTGCGGATAGTAGTCTGCTAGCGACTTGGCTAGTAAATTATCCCCACGTTCATAAGCTTGCGCTTGACGCTTCAACCACCTAGGATTTCTGCTGTAGAGCTGGCGCTGAATGTAGCTAAGAAGTTGCTGATCCATCTTGACCTTATAGGAAGTTAGAGGCTGCCTGACGTAAGGCTGGCGCAGAAAGTCCAAACAGTTCTCAGAAAAAGGACACTCTTTAATCAAATAGTGAACATGCCCATGCCAATCCTCATAAATCAGGTACTTTAGGCGTAAACAGCGTTTTGCCAAATCTAGCTCCCAGAGATGAAAGCCTATATTAGCTGAAAAATAGAGGAAATCTTTTTGCAGGGCCGTCAGAGACTTTCTCAGCCAGAGCTTTTTGCCCAAAAGCCAACGCACTTGAAATCCATAAGAGCGATAGGCATGAGTTCGTTCCTTCAAACGCTCTCTCGATAAAGTCGAACATTGAACTTCTAAGGCCAAGTTATCCTCAACCAAGAGATCAGCCACCTGCTGTAAATCTGGCAGAACCACTTCAATCCGCACCTGACAGACTGGTTTCAAGGAGCGATAGAGTTCAGACTTGAGCCCCAAATGTTCTTGACCCTCATTTTCCCAAAAAAATTGACAGTTCTTCAGGGAAAGGTGGGCAAAATAAGGTCGCCTAATCTTGCCCTTTTTCAAACGAACTAAGGCTCCGCAACCTGGACAGGTAAAAGGGGCTTTCCCAACCTCAATTTGTCCTTCTAAAAGAGAAACCAAGTGGCCATCATTGCCTTTAGCGACGAGCATTATTACACCTCCCTTTGACTAAAATTACCTTACTTATTGATTCGAAAAATGACACATAAAAAGCATCGTTAGCAAGGCCAACGATACTGGGATGATTGTTGCAATTTTTTCAGGTTTTTCTAGCCCAAGCGCTTCCTAAGTTTTTCCACAAAAAGGTAGGCAGCTGGACAAATCAAGGTATTCTTGATGGTCAGATGATTAATTTGGTAAAATTTCTTGCGGTCAGTGTGGGGAAACTCCCGACAGGCCTTGGGCCTCATCTCATAAATGGAACAGAGATTATCCTCACCAAGGAAAGGACAGGGCATAGACTGAAAAACCTTATCACCATCTTCATCGACCCGCAGGTAGGTTTCTTCAAAAACCGACAGCTTCATCCGAAAGATCTTGGAAATCCGCTGAATATCAGCCTCGGTAAAAAGGGGCCCCAGAGTCCGACAGCAATTGGCACATTGGGTGCAGTCAATCTCATTGAACACCTCGCTGTGGACCTCTTGGACAATTTTATCTAAATTTTTAGGAGCCTTTTTCTTCAAGCTTGCTAGGAACTTGCAGTGTTCCTTCTGCTTTTGCTGGGCCAGATCTTTATAATGCTCGATATCAACTGCCATGCTTTACGCCTCAACTTTCTTATTTCTATTATAACAAATCCGTTTCAGCTTTGGTGGGTCAGTTGAAAGGAATTAAAGTCATCTTGACATTTTCAGAAGACTATCTTAAAATACTATATGACTATTTTTGATTATTTAGTCATAAAATTACAAAGGATTTAAAAGGATAAGAGAGTATGGGTAAGAAATTTTCAGCCGAAGAACAAAAACATATTCGACAAAAACTGATCACTATTTTTGAAAGAAAATTACACAAAGAGCAGCCTAGTAAAATCACCATTGACGATTTGGTGCAAGAGGCTGGCATTGCCAAGGGCTCCTTTTACCATTTTTTCCCGACAAAGGAAATGCTTTTTGTCACCCTTATTAACCAAACCCAAGATAAGATGGTTAAAAAAGCCCAGCGAATGACTTCCAATAAAGACATTACCGAAAAAGAAAAGCTCAAGAAAATCCTCCTCCTGATTATCAAGGAACTAAAAGTTCACCCTTGGTTACAAAATCTATCGGGACCAGAATTTGAAAAAACTATTCGCCGCCTGCCCCCTGAATTACAAAAAGACCTGCAGAAAAAAGATAAACTAGCCATTAAAGACCTCCTACAGGATCTGCGATTAACAGCAGCAGTCCCCTTAGAAGATCTCCTTATAATCATTGAGATTATCCTATCTTCTGCCAGTCGCTCTAGTGATTTTGGCCGCCATTATGACCGAGCAGTCAAAATCATGATCAACTGCTTGGTTGACGGTCTTTTTAGTGAAAGGAAAATCCATGAATAGACTCCTTCGTTTTAATTTTATCCTCATGATTCTGGCCATGCTGGGAGCCAGTTTCTTGCAATTATTCAGACCAGAGATTCTTGGTTCTCAGACTAATTTCGGTCTTGCTCCTGACTGGCAAAGAGAAATCTCTTTTTGGAATCTGGCTGTGATCCCTATATTTCTAGCTGCTCTTTATAAAAAAGATTACTTTTTTACAAAAGTCTGTGCCATCTCTGCCATAATTGGTGGTCTTGGTTTCGCCAGCAATCACTTACTCGGTTGGTTAGCACAACCATCAGCCACTGCTAATCTAGTCGGCTGTTTGGAAAATTACGCCTTTGTCCTGCTTTGGTTAATTGGTCTAGGCATCGAAATCAAAAAACATAAACAGCTCTGAACAAGACTAGCTCAGAGCTGTTTTTTAATTGTACCATTTCTCTAAACAGACTTGAAAGGCTCTATAAAAATTTGGGGCCTCGACTTGCCTTTCTTGTCCCAACTTATAGAGTTTTTGACAGATAAAGAGCAAGTCTGGCAGATTACTGTGCAAGGTCATGATTTTGCGGCTCAGGAGGTTTTTAGCAAACATGCGTTTCATGAGCGGTGCTGAAAGCCAAATTGGTAAATGATAAGGCAGCAGTTCAGTGCGGTAGTGCCTAAGATCGACTCCCCTATTCTCCACTATCTGAGCTGTTTCACGAATACTTTTAATCACCTGAGAAAGTAGTCTAGCAGAATTCATAACAGTTTCAGCAGCTGCACTAGGATTTTCACTATCTGCATAACAGCCTGCTACTGAGATAACACCGGCATTGATAGCCATGTGTAACCAAATCCATTCCAACATATCATAAGGAAATTCCAATTTAATCTGACAGCTATTAAAGAGTTTTACCAGATCTTGATAATTAGATATCCTAGACTTCTCCTCGGATTCCAGCATAAAGTGATCAAAGACACAGCAGGCCAGACGGTTCCCAATCAAATTACCACCAGCAACGGGGTACCCCAGCAAATAATCCCGCTGACTCAGCCATCGCTCTAACTTAGTCCTATCCTCCCAGATACCGCAGGCCAGAACCAAACTGCCCGTAATAGCCAGACGATCGAGGTCTTCAATAACTTTTTTAACCTGTCCTCTGGACACGCTAACAAAAATAAAATCATACTTCTTTTGACTGCATGGATTAATCCGATAAGTATCCTTGATAGCCTGCCCCTGTCTATCTATCCTACCATCCAATAAATCAACGGATAAATATTTAATACCTCGCTTAGGGCTTGTATCCCGCAGCAAATGCTCGACCTCATGACCTGCCTTTTGAAAAAGATAGCCATGAGTTGCCCCAATAACACCTAAACCAACCACTAAAATTTTCACTGTGAAACGTCCTTTCTACTCTTTTTTGCAGCCAGTAAATACCAAAGCAAGACCAGAACAAAAGATAAGATTTGTGCAATGGCGACTCTTGCAAACATCAGCTCATCTGCCCCCGTATCAGATAGGGTATGAATGATATTGATTAAAAAGTTATTGG
Source organism: Streptococcus criceti HS-6 (assembly GCF_000187975.2). Taxonomy (NCBI): domain Bacteria; kingdom Bacillati; phylum Bacillota; class Bacilli; order Lactobacillales; family Streptococcaceae; genus Streptococcus; species Streptococcus criceti. The sequence continues at coordinate 1,029,133 of NZ_AEUV02000002.1, read as the reverse complement.
TAAAATGGTGGGACATAGCCATATAAAGGCTTCCTGACAGTCTAGTCATGAGCGCAAACTTAAATCCTACCATGGCAGAGGTAACAACCAGCATCAGCGCATTAAGTATAAAACCTGAAAAATTCATGTCCCCATCAAAGCAACTGCGCAGTGGTCCCACAAAATGCCAAAGACCAAAAAGTATTGAGGAGCAGACGGCTGCTGCTATAAAGCTGTATTTCTGCTCCAAAAGTTTTTGAAACAGGCCGCGAAAAGCTCCTTCCTCCATGATCACATTGATGACATTACCCAAAAAACAGATGAGAAAGAAGACTAAACCAGTTTCTCTGCCAACATTCTTATCCACAGCATAGGAGCTGACATAGACATCCAGTCCTTGGAACTTGCCTTGATTGCTAAGCAAGAGGATTTCCACACCATAAGCAATCACAAAAACGACAATGCCAAAAAGCAGTCCATTCCAAGTGTTTTTGAGGAAACCTTCTTGCCTAAAACCTATCTCCTGCCAAGTGAGCTGAAAAAATTTGAGGACTGCATAGATAACCACGATCCCCAATAGTTTGTGCACAAAGGCTTCGTTCCAGAAGGTTTGATCGGTCCGTAAAATAAAATAGTCAAAGAGATGCAAACCATAGCAGAGCAGATAGATAGCCAAGACTGCTAACTCGATTTTTTTCTTTTTGGGTAGCATAGATAATCCTCCTTACACTAAGACACAAAAGCCGTTAAGCGCTCCAAAGAAAAATAGGGAACCTAACGATGAATCACTAAAGATTCAAAGAAACATTTTTTCTAGGAGTGTAGGCGTGTTTAATTAACGACGATTTTTAATCAATAAATTAATTTCACGCGCTTCCTGGCTGAGATCAAAAAGATCCAAGACTTGTGAAATGATATAAACAGCGATCCCAATAAGAAGAAACATCCAAGGCTGATTCCAATGAAAGAGCCAGCCCATCCCCATTGTCAAGCCTTCAATCGCTACAATTTCCACCAGCACCTGCAGCATAAAGAATTCCCACTCTAGTCTGCGTATAAATAAAACCAGCAATTGGATGAGACCGTTAAGAAAAAAGACCTGAAAAATACTCACCAGCAGGAGCCACTCCGCCTTCAAATACAAGGCAGCCAGAGTTAATAAGAGCAACGATACGCCTGTCGTAGCAAAGACATTAACCAACCATTTTTTCATTTTGGCTCACCTCCTCTTAAGGCTTCTTTAACAGCCTGTAAATAACGGCGATTGACAATAACCTTCTCACCATTGAGCAAAGTCGCTTCCATGCGGCTGTTAAAAAGCGGCCGAATACTTTCTAAGACATTGATGTTAAGCAGACAGCTCTTAGAGATCTGAACAAACCCGTCATTTTGTATGTCATGGAGCAGTTGATAGAGCCTCAAATCCGTTTGATAAATGTCATCTGCTAAATAGACAAAAGTCTTCTTGTCCACGCTTTCAATATAGTAGATATCCGAAAGGTTGACCAAATGCTCTACTCCGTTCTCATAACAGCTAATTTGCTTATCAATACTTTCCAAAAATGTTAAAATCCGCTCAACCAGCCTGTTTTTCTCACTATACTTTAAACTGACTTCCAGCTCCTTGAAGCTGGCATCCTGTTCGATTCGTAATTTCATAGTTTTCATTATAGCACAGCTTTTCTATCAAAAAATCCCGCATCAACCAAGATGCAGGATGGGGAAACTGAAATACATTATTTACGAGTGTAGGAATTTTTCAACCTGATCAGCCTGCCGATGCAGAAAAACAAGGTTGGCGATGATTACTGCAAAAATAAGCGGGGTTATGACCAGCAGCAATAGCCAATGAAGCGGATTGTTCAGACAAAACAGAAAGATACTGTAGATAAGCAAGGGCATGGTGAGAACTGCAGTCACACTGCCAGGAACCCAAGTTCGAAATCGGAGAGCCTGACTGATATGGGATAAAAGATGGACAGTATGTCCCAGCGTAATCGCCAGCACTAACTCTGGTAATTTAAAAAGAATACCTGCAAGCAAAATCAGGCTAGCTAAAATAAATTCCTCCAAAATGCTAGCCGCTAATGTTTCTGTTGAAGGATAATGTACTCTGCCAGCGACAAAGATTTCATTAGCAAATTTTGGATCATTCTTTTTCTTCGCAATCCATGGACAGACTAAAATAATCTCTTCAAACTCATGGACCATAAAAAGCATGAGCGCAAGAAAAGCAAGCAAGGTTGGGGGCATTATTTCTTCTCCTTTGATTGGTTAGTTTCTCTGTACTGTTTGAGTGTTTTGCCGGTCCAGTTTTTAAAAGCACGCAGAAAGCTGGAAGTTTCTGAGTAACCTACGAGATAAGCGATCTCGTCAACCGACATAGATAAATCAAGATAAGAAAAAGCCATCGATTTTTGTATACGTAGAACTTCTTCTTTGAACGTTGTTTTTTCAGCAGCTAATTGGCGCTGCAGTGTCCTGGCACTGAGACCAAGCCTCTCAGCTACGGCAGCAAGAGAGAACTGACCGCTGGGGATAGCCAACAGCAACTCGTTTTGAAGCGTCTGTGTGAAATGGCTGCCGCTTTTTTCCTCCTGAGCTAGCTGCCGATTAAGACTCGGTTCCAAATAATACCACATGACATTGTTCTCAGTGATGAAAGTTTTTTCAAGATCTGCTTTAGATAGCACCAAGAAGTTCCTTTGTGATTTTTGCGGGAGGATTCCTACCTCATTCTCAAGAACCGCTCCGTAATCATAAGGCGAACTGACCCTGCGGGGAAGAACTGACGCCCCTGTCCCTGTCCGTAAAATACTTAAAAGTAGCAGCTGCTCCTGCAGCAGTAACATGCGAGGAAGCGGCAACTGTGATGACTGGTAGGCATAGTTTACAGCAACTTCATCGTCTTTTTCATGAATCTCTACTTTTACTGGACCAATCAAACTTTTATATTTTGAGAAGCGCTGCAGGGCTGTCAAACCATCTGGACTTGATAAAGCAGCAAAAAAGGCTGGTACAAACATCTTAATATTGTCAATATTGCTCAATGCTAATAGGGCTTCATCTGTAATTTGCTTATCCAAGGTCGCTATAAAGCGATAATAATCCTGAGCACTATAAGTCAGCTCTTCTTGCCAAAGTTGGTTTGGCAATTGCGCTCTCTGCAAAATCAGTCTAACATCTATTCCTAATTCTTTTAAGAAGATCTGAAATTGTTTAGTGATAATAAGTTTCATAATCTTATTGTCTAAAAATATTAACCTCAAGTCAAACTCTTAACGACCAGCCAATCAAATACTCTAGCAGGTAAGATTGAATGAAGAAAAACAATAGTTTTAGCGCCCCTACCAACGAGGTAACGCGGTTTAACTCGTTTGGCATTAACAATTTTGACAATCCTTCTTGCTACAAGACCAGGCTCAGAAATCAATCGGCCTGCATACATTTTTTCGATACTTTGGGAGACCTTTTTGGCCATCTTTTCATAGGCTCCTCCAACTGCAGAAGTTCGCAAATTCTCTGCAGCAATCTGGCTCCAAGGCGTTTTAATACTGGCTGGTTCAATAATCACCGTCTCAATTCCAAATGTTTTTGTTTCCATACGAAGGCCATCGGATAAGGCCTCAAGGGCATACTTAGAGGCATGATACCAAGAACCCATAATGGTAGTGATGCGGCCACCGGTTGAAGAGATATTGATAATGCGCCCCGATTTCTGAGCTCGCATATAAGGAAGAACTTCCTGAGTTAAACGAGCTAGGCCAAAAAGATTGACTTCAAATTGCTTTCTAGCCTCCTCAAGCGCAACATCTTCAATCGCACCAAAAGCAGCATAACCAGCATTGTTAATCAAGACATCAAGCCTGCCTTCTGCTTGAATAACCACTGCAAGAGCCTGTTTAATGGTTTGTTCATTGGTAAGATCAAGGTAAAGCGGCTGGACACCATCTTGCTTGAGTTTTTCCAATTTGTCCAAGCGTCTGGCACCACCATAAACCCTATGTCCCGCTCTTGCCAGTCCTTGTGCCGCTAGATAGCCGATTCCTGAAGAAGCCCCTGTTAATAAAATTACCTTTGACATTTTTTCTCCTTTCACGAAATTATAAATCAATCGTTCACTTTTTGTATAGAACAATGAACGACATTATAATGACAATTAATGCCAAAAAGAGTGGAGAAACGTAATCCTCTCCAGATGATTGTAATATAACTCACTCAACTATAATTGACAAAACGTTTAAAAATCCCGCATCAACCAAGATGCAGGATGGGGAAACTGAGATACAAAAGGTAAGTAGAAACGTCCAAAAGTTTCCTTAGTCTATGACAGTTGCCCTTTCACAAAAGTAGAAGGATCGCTCTGTCCTTAGCTGTTCTAGTGGTGTAACTTATCATTTAGCTCGCATACCATTAGGCAGTCTTACTCGTTTTCAATAATCGTCTGAAAACCAGCCTTTTAATACATACCACAGGCGTCATTGTCCTTTTGAACAGATAAAGAAATCTGGCGATAGCCTTTCATCCTGAGAGCCTTTAAGAAAGTCTTGAGTAATTTTGTGCCAATTCCCTGTCCACGATAAGCAGGCAATAAAGGCATCGCCAAAGAAGGTGTCTCATCATCAATATGACCATAATCACCTATGATACAGCACCAAACAGCACCAATAATTTTCCCATTGCTTTCTACCACCATAGCTTCATCATAGGGAGATTGTCCAAAATCCTTCACATAAAGCTGCAGCTCTGCAACTGGATAATACTCCTATCAGGCATTTCTACCCTTTGAGGTACAAAGATGGCCTGATAGAGAAATTCATCTAAAAGTGGGTATTCTTGAGAGATCATTGGGCGGATAAGCATATATTTTCTCCTCGTAAAAAACTATTTTTAATCAGACTTGAAAATCATTTTAACTGGCAGTATACTATCAAACAAGTTGACTTAATATCATAAAAACGAGGTAAAACTATTGAAAATCGAATATATATCCAAAACACCGATTCTTTACATGAGAAGAGTCGGAGCTACGGTACAGAGAATCATCTGTTGATGGAAACATTTAAACAGGAACTTCGCAATCAACATCTTTTTCAAAATCCTACTATCCTTGGTATTGCACAAGATAATCCACTAACAACAAGTACTGAGCATTGCCGATACGATGTTTGTCTGATTCTGAATGATACAACAACCTCTGCTAAGTTCCCTTTAAAATATGGTGAATTTCCAGAAGGTAAATTCGCTGTCTTTCAATTGAAACACACGGCAGAAGCCATTGCCGACTGGTACAGTCAGTTAAATATTCTTATTCAACAATTTAAGCTCAAACCACGCTCTTCTCCTATTATCGAGCGTTATCAAGATAAACTCATGAAGAATGGTTACTGCGAAATGCTACTGCCTATTGAGTAGTTCAGCTAAATCAAATACTTTTTCAATGCTGCCTTCTCTCCTTTAGTCAACTCCCGATACTTTCCAACAGGTAAATCGCCCATTTCAAAGGGTCCAAAAGAGATACGTTTGAGGTAAGTCACTTTGACACCATAGGCTAGAAACATTTTCTTGACCTGATGAAATTTGCCTTCTGAAATGGTGACATAAGCTCTGCTGATTTCTGAACTAGAGCTGATAATCTCTAACTTAGCTGGCTTACAAACCTTACCATCTAAAAAAGCTATGCCATTGTCAAAAAAAGCAGGTGCATCGGCACCAAGCTCATTGTTAACCTCAACATAATAGGTTTTGTCCACGTGATGCTTGGGGTGGAGTAGGCGAAATCCTAGGGGACCATTGTTGGTGATAAGAACCAACCCTTCCGTGTCGCGATCCAAGCGACCAACGGGATAGAGTCCCTCTTTTTTGTCTTTTGAAGCAATTAAGTCAATCACCGTCTGATGCTCAGTGTCAGTGACTGCGGAAACTACACCACTAGGTTTGTTGAGGATATAATAGACATCAGGAGAAGAGCTAATCTGCTTGCCAGATACTGTGATGGTTTGCAGATTTGGATCGACATTGAGTCGGTCAGAACGCGCTAACTGGCCATCCACGCGTACCTGTAGACTGCGAATCAGTTTTTTAACTTGATTCCTAGAGCCAAACCCAGCCTGACCTAATAGTTTGTCTAATCGCATACAGTTATTGTAGCACAAAGGGAGTGGGATAAAAATAACCAACTGGACGTTAAAGGGAGCATTTCTCGATTTCCAGTTGGTTATTTAAGGGAAGAGTGCCCTTAACTTAATGACATTGGACTTTTATCCTCATCCTCTTACTTTTGTCTTACAACCTACTGGCAGCTTCTTGATCCAAAATGATGGTAACATCCGGATGTTTCTGTAAAACGCTGGCTGGCAGACTTTGCATAACTGGTCCTTGGACCATACCAGCAATAGCTTGGGCTTTTTCTTTACCATAGGCAAAGAGGACAATAGACTTAGCCGACATAATAGAGGCAATTCCCATAGATAAGGCCTGAGTCGGTACATCTTCTTTCTTGTCAAAGAAGCGACTGTTGGCTTCGATGGTGCTTGGAGTCAAATCAACCACATGGGTCCCGCTAGAAAAATCAGTGCCCGGCTCATTAAATCCGATATGCCCATTGCGGCCAATTCCCAAAATCTGGAAATCTATGCCATACTGCGCAATCGTGTCATCATAGTCACGCGCAGCCTGATGCAAATCAACTGCCTGACCGTCAGGTAGAAAATGCTCCTTAACTGACTTATACCGAAACAGATGCTCTTCCATAAAGTAATGGTAGGACTGAGGATTTTCTTTCGGCAGGCCAACATACTCATCCAAATTAATAGAGGTCACCTGTGATAGGTCAAGGTCACTGGCAGCTAACGCTTTGTAGAAAGCCTCTGGTGAACTCCCTGTCGCTAGGCCCAAAGTTTTAGCCCCCTGAGACAGTTTTTCTCGCAAGATATCTAGGGCACAGTTTGCTCCGTCTGTTTGATTTTTTACGGTGATAATTTTCATGCTGACTACCTCCTACTTTGGTCTATACCGATTATTATCTTCATTATATGGTATAGACCAATTTTTGTCAAGCTATTTTGTGATATAATAGGTCAGTATTAAACAAGATAAAGAGGAAAAAAGTGAATACACAAGATTTTGATTTTCATTTACCTGAGGAACTGATTGCCCAAACACCCTTGGAAAAGCGTGATAGTTCTAAACTCCTAGTCATCGATCACAAAAACCACACCATGGTGGATAGCCATTTTGATCACATTCTCGATGAGCTAAACCCTGGCGATGCCCTAGTTATGAACAACACGCGGGTCCTGCCCGCCCGTCTTCACGGGGAGAAGTCTGAGACCCATGGACATGTGGAATTTCTCCTTCTGAAAAATACTCAGGATGACCAATGGGAAGTCCTGGCAAGACCAGCTAAGCGCCTGCATGTCGGGACCGAAATCAGCTTTGGCGATGGCCGCTTGACTGCTACTATTGTCCAAGAACTGGACCATGGTGGTCGTATTGTTGAATTTCACTATGACGGAATTTTCCTAGAGGTTCTCGAAAGTCTTGGCGAAATGCCCCTGCCGCCCTATATTCATGAAAAACTCGAAGATCAAGAGCGCTACCAAACGGTCTATGCCAAGGAAAATGGCTCCGCTGCTGCTCCAACAGCCGGCCTGCACTTTACCCAAGAACTGCTAGAAAAAATTGAAGCCAAGGGGGTGAAACTGGTCTACCTGACTCTCCATGTTGGTCTGGGCACCTTCCGACCTGTCTCTGTCAATAATATTGAAGACCATGAGATGCACTCAGAATTTTACCAGCTCTCCGAAGAAGCTGCACAGACTCTGCGTCAGGTCAAGGCTTCCGGCGGTCGCATCGTTGCTGTCGGGACTACCTCCATCCGGACCTTGGAAACTATCGGTAATAAGTTTAGTGGAGATATCCAAGCTGATTCTGGCTGGACCAATATCTTTATCAAGCCCGGTTACGAGTTTAAGATTGTCGATGCTTTCTCAACGAATTTCCACCTACCAAAATCGACCCTTGTTATGTTGGTCTCAGCCTTTGCCGGACGAGAATTTGTCCTCGAGGCCTATAAACACGCCGTTGATAAGCACTACCGCTTTTTTAGCTTCGGTGATGCTATGTTTGTCAAATAAGTTAGCAAAATGCGATCAAACGATTTAAAAATTTAGAAAAGGGAGTGGAATCAACCCAAAAATTGAACATTTTTGCTCTCACCACTTCTTAACTTCTAAGTGGTGACCTGAAACTCTCTTCCCAGACCGTTTTTGACACTTGCTTTGCCAGCTTCATTTCCCGATTACAAAAGCCTTCCAAACCTTTTTAACCCACCCCCGCACAGCTCAAAAAGTCTGTGGAACCTTTTGAGCTTGGAAATAAAATGAACGATTGCTATCGCATTCGTTTAGATTTTCCGCTTTAGCCTTATGACAAAAAACCAGCCAACAGTGGCTCATTGGTGCTAAAGCACTTAATGAACTGTGCAGAGGGTATAGAGAGTAGACGAAAAGTCTCTCGTATTTGCATCCGAAGGAACAAAACCGCTAGACTTGGACCAGCCTGCGTTTCCGTATTTTCAAGAGCATTTAAAAAGACCTCTCAAGGCCTTTTTTATTTCATCTTTTTCAGACTTCCCTTAGCTTTTTCAACCATAAAGAGAGAACTCTCTGCTTGTGATACATGCTTAAAGAGCTTCTTAGCTAGGGCCTTATCCCCAGCTAAGCGAGCATTTTCAGCTAAGAAGTAGTCACGCAGGACTTCTTCCAATTTATTGCTAGCTTGTATGTCCTCAAGGTCTTCCAAAGCTTCTCCTTTACAGACAACAGCTTCAATTAACGGAAGAAGTTGCTGGCTATAACGTTTTTGCACCTGTTCCATATCATTTTGTACGACCAAATTATGGATAGCTGCCAAACTAGCCTCTAGATCATAGTCTTCTTTGCCAAAAACCTTGTTGGCAAAATCAACAACATAATAGGTTAGCAGGAGCGGTGTCCGTTCCTTAGGAGATAACTGAGTTTTCACAGGATTGACCATTTCGATAAATTCAGCCGACTTATTAAAGTTGCCTCGTAAAAAAGCCAATTCTGCCTGACGGATAATGGTACGATCCCAATTAGTCTTGAGAGCAGCTTGCGATTCATAGCTCAGCATATCTTCATACTTGTCCAAGGCAAGATCCTCGGTCAAAATTTTTAAAGAATCGCGACGATAAATATTGTTTTCCCGCACATATTGAACAGCCAAAGCCAAGAGAGGTAAAAAACTTGCCAAACTAAAGGCCGCCCCCATAATATTCTTGGGGTTCAAGAACCAATAAATCACAGACGCTACAAATAGCAGCAAGAAAAGTAAGAACCAATTGCGCACTACAGTTAAGTAGGTGTACATTCTATTCTTAATATCGTCTATTTGACCGTCACGGTATGATGTCAGCATAACTTCTCCTTTTTCTTAACAATTAAAACTAAAATATTGCCTTGGGTTTCTGAATTGCCTGAAAACAAAACCAGAATCCATTACTCGTCTTAAAATAGCTCATATCTATGGCTAGTGAAACTTCAAAATTGCCTCTATTATATCACAATCTTTCCTAAGTTGAAAAAACTCTGAGGGACAAAGTAAGCTTACCTTTTCTACTAGACTTGCCACAAGATTAGCCAAGAGCAGTTTCTCTATGTCCCCCTAACTTAAGCAAGATGGGAGATTTCAATTCATATTGACCCGATGCCATTCATTGATGACATAGGTCAGCATAGCTAACTGATTATAACCGGCACCATTAATTTCTGAGCTACTCTCGGTTGACCCCCCCAAATAACGGGTGTAAATGGCAATCAAGTAAGGGCTATCTTCCATAACGATGGCATCAACATTGATGGCTTCACGAACATAACCTGGCTTTTGGTAGATAGTCAAATCATCTGGCAAATAAGTCTTATAATATTCATCTGGGAAGGATTGGCCAAGATAATCCAACAAATCTTTATACTTATCCTGATATTTAAACAAATAGTCCAAAAGCTGAAGGTAATAAGAACTGGTTGTTTTATTGCCTTCGTATTGAAAGGCTGGCACATCAGGATTAGTGGATTTACCATAGCGGGTATATTGACTGTAGGCATTTTCCATACCGCCTAGTAAGCTGGCCAAGCCATAGGCAGGAGTGTTTTCTGAAACGACTAAAGAGCCATACTGCATCTCAGGGATAGTCATGCTACCGCCATAATTATTAACATAAGCATCGTGCTCTCCTTGATACTCATAGTCCAGATTTGTGATATCAACTTCTTGATCATAGGTAAATTTTCCTTCAGCAACCCCATCAACGACCAACATATTGAGTGGTAGCTTATAGGTTGAACCTGCTGTCATCAATTCGGCATCGTTCATGGAAAAAGTCTCATTGGTTCTTGTATTCCTATAAGAAAAGGCTACCTGAGACTGATCAATCCCTTGCTCAGCTAGAAAGGCATTAACGGTGTCGTTAAGACTCATATTGGCATAGTCATAGTATAGCCCCAACGAATTCATCCGCTCACTATCCGCCTCCATGACTGCCTGTTTCTCTTCAGCTGACTTGTTTCTTGGAGTCACCAACTCCTGAGGACTCTTCTTAGCCTGCCTCGAATCTCTCGTCTGGTGATGCTTCTGCTCTTGGGTTTCCTTCTGTCCTTGCTGCAAATAAAAACTGCCTAGGATACCTAGGACAATTGCAAGAATGATCGCTAAAACAACCGTAATTCTTTTTGACATAGTTTCTCCTCACTATTATTTTAAGGGAAAATTGATTTTTTGCAAGCACTATCCAAAATTTTTTAGAAATTGTATTCACAAGTTTAAATTCTTAGCATCAACTGGAAAAAGTCTGGGAAAAAAGTATTCCAGCCTTCTAAATAACAGTTTGACGCAGGAGTTGGGAGAAAGACTTGTTGGCTCTGCCGACTTAGTCTTTCCCCTGCACAGTTCATTAGGTGCTTTAGCACCAATGAACCACTGTTGATTGGAAGTCCTTATCTTGGGGTGCAGTCCCATTTTCAGGCACCCCCTTAAACAGTCCACTGGACTGTTTAACAACTCCGCAAGTGTTAGCGGCCATCCTAATCAACTGTGCGGAGGTGGAACAACGAAGTCAATTGATATAAAAAATCGCCTTCTGTCCCACTCTCAAAACAGATAGTTGCCTCCGTGGTAAAAAGACGATTGGCCCTATTTAAGTCAATAGTCGAGGGGATTTTCAAGACCCTAGGCTTGAAAATGAGCAATGAAACTCCGTTAGGAAGTCGCTTGCGTCCCTACCACATAAGGCTAACTGTCAAAAAAATGTAAATACAAGTTTTTAGATTAATAGCCACTGATGATGAGTCGTCTGACACTATTAGCAAAATAAGTGCGATCAAGCTAAAAGGCCACCCTCCAAACGAAGGATAGCCTAAGGCAATTTTTTTCTATAACCTCAATTATTTTGTAGCGGCAGCATAAAGTTCTGCTACCTTGCCCCAGTTGATGATTTCAAAGAAGGCTTTGATGTAATTAGGACGAACATTGCGATAGCTTAGGTAGTAAGCATGTTCCCAAACATCCAAAGCCAAGATTGGCTTTTTACCATCCATGATAGGAGTATCTTGATTGGCTGTTGAAGTCACTTCAAGTTTTCCTTCCTTATTGACAACCAACCAAGCCCAGCCTGAACCGAAGCGACCAGTTGCAGCTGCTGTAAAATCAGCTTTGAAGGCTTCGAACGAACCAAAGGCTTGTTCAATAGCAGCTGCCACTTCCTTGGTAATTTGAGTCTTTTCCGGTGACAGGAGTTCCCAGAAGAGAGTGTGGTTGAGATGGCCGCCACCATTGTTAATCAAGGCTTGGCGAATATCAGCAGGAATCTTTTCCACATCTGACAAGAGTTCTTCAAGATCTTCTCCGATTTCAGGGTGCTTTTCCAGAGCTGCATTAGCATTAGCTACATAGGTCGCATGATGTTTATCGTGGTGAAGGGTCATAGTTTCAGCATCAATATAAGGTTCCAAAGCATCGTAAGCGTAAGGAAGTTCAGGTAATATAATAGCCATAAAGGTTACCTCTTTTCTGTTAATAGAGCTTGCCCCTAAAACAGGGCAAGGAAGAAGGAACAAAAGTCCTTAAACACTTACATTGTAAAGGAAAGGGATAGGGTTTTCAAGGATTTTGATTACTAGTTAGTATTGTTGAATTATCTGCTGCTAAATAGGCCCATCCAGCCTTATTTCTGCCTAGAACTAGCAATTTTCAAAAGGGCCACATCAAAGAGATAGGCCTTATCTAGCCTTCCCTGCTTGATTTGGTAATCTGTATTGATCAAGACTGTCATGACTTCTTTCAAGAATGATAAAGCTAGAGGACGGCTATCCCTAAGGGCAAATTTAACTTGGTAGGGATTGATTTTCCGCCCTAAGAGATCCGATAACTGGGCGACCATGGCTGATTCATTCTTGCCAGCCTGAGCGAGAATTTTAACTTGGGTAAAGAGACGAAATTGCCCCAACATAATGGCAATCAGTTTAATCTCATCTTCACCCTGTAGACGCAAATCCCTAACCAAATCACGGGCCTGATCAATCTTCCCCTGTAAAATATATTGGGTCAAATCAAAGAGATTATCCTGCAAGCTTTTAGGAATGGCTTGGTCAATATCAATCTGATCAACCTGACCACCAGCTTTATAAGCCTTAAGGAAAGCTAGATTTTTCTGAATTTCGCTGAAATCAAAATTAGACTTAATCAAGAGTTGATCAAAAGCCCCCTTGGCAAAAACCAATCCTGCTTGATGAGCTAGCTTTTGAAAATGCGTTCGCAGTTCGGCTTCCTTGAGCTGACTCGCTTCAAAAATCTTAGCCTCCCGCTTAACTAACTTAACCAGTCGACGTTTTCCATCCAATTTTCCGGGTGCAAAGATAACCAGCCGCGTTGTTTCTACTGGATTGGTCAGGTAGGCTTCCAAACTCTTAGCTTCCTTATCATCTAAGTAAGACTTTTTGGCTGTTGTCAAATCCAAAAGATTATCAAAAATCACCACCTTCTCATCTGAGAAAAAAGGCAGACTTTCTAAATCCATCTGAGCATCAGCAAAGTTATTTTCTGAAAAATCAAAATAAGAATAGGTCAAATCACTGGGGTCAAAACCAATCCGTTCTAAAAAGAGTTGCTTGAGCTGGCTGTACTGCCCCAAGTCATCACCCGTTACTAGCGTAATCAAAGGAAGTTTTTCCTTGATTAAAGCATCAGCTTCTTCAATTGCAATCATATAGTCATTGTACCATAAAAGCCGTTTGGCTCTTTAAATAAAAAGTATAAAAAAACAGTTAGAAATTTCCTCCTAACTGCTGACGAATTTACCTTCTATCTATTGGAAGGGACTTCCGGTGTAATTTGATTCGGAACCAACTGCTGAATTTGACTCCTGAACAGGAGCAGCTGCGCTTTCTGAAAAGGCTGTTTGAACCGGCTGCTGAACAGCTGCTCCTTGCACCGGTTGTTGAGGGACTTGACCAGGCATCTGCTGATTAGTAAAACCTGCTTGGCCTTGATTCATCGGCTGTTGGCCGCTTGGGTTTTGCCCTGGAAAGCCTTGCTGATAACCATTGTTAGAGCCAGTTTGGTTATAATAACCTTGATAATTGGTAAACATTGGCGCCTTGGTTGGCTGGCAAAGAAAAACTAAAAGGACAATATTCCCAATAGGAACAAAGGCAAGGAAAATCCAAGGCCAGTCATAGCCAGCATCACGCAAACGACGAATAATAATTGCAAGGTTTGGAACAAAATTTACAAGGACCCAAATCACAGCAATCACCCACATGAAAATTCCTAAGATTCCTAAGCCAACAGCACTAGAAGTGACGTCACCTGTACTATCATATTCTGCGACCATTCCTAAGCCGACAATCACAACGAGAAGAATAAAGTTCAAGCTAAAAATAGATGAAATAATAAAGTTCATCAAGGCAGGCCACCAAAAGCCTGGACGATCGGTGCGACCCGTAAAATCAGCATACTGTTTCCAATAATTTTTATACGCTTCTATCATAATAGACTCCTTTAATAAATTACAGTTATTTTACCCTAGTAGAAAGAGGCTGAGGCTGAACAAAAGCTTGCCCAGTATTAGTATTCCTCTTTTGAAATAAGCTCTTAGCGCAGTGATTGGAAGCAGGACTTATTGGCTAGGCCAAGAAGTCTTGCCCCCGCACAGTCCATTAGAGAGTGGGACAGAAGTCAATTTTTTATATCAATCGACTTCGTCATCCCACCTCCACACAGTTGACTAAGATAGCCGCTAACAATTGTGGAGATAAGGGTTTAGGACCTCCAATTAACCACTTGCGTCAAACTGTTATTACTGCAAAAAAGAAGGCTGGAATACTTTTTCCCCAGCCTTAATAAACCCACTGCTGGCTGGTTTTCCTTTGGCCACAAGGTCAAAACGGAAAGCCTAAACAAATGTGATGACCATCGTTCATCTTATTTCCAACCTCAAAGGGTCCCCACCTCAAACCTTTGAGCTGTACGGGGGGAGGATACGAACTCAAATTTTCAATTTTAGGGTTGATCCCACTCCCTAAGAAATTCTATTTATTGTTTTGCTCAGGAGGAACTTGACCGTCTTGAGGAGATGGATTGGGTTGTGGATTCACCGGATTAGCAACTTGCCCTTGTGGGAAAACCTGTCCTTGCGGTGCTACCTGTCCTTGATTTGGAGCGGTTTGCTGGCCACCTGCGGCTTGACCATTGACAGGCATCCCTTGCTGCGGAACATTAGAAAATTGCGGATGAACAGTCCCTTGCCCCACAGCTGGTTGAGACGAAGTCGGCATTTGTCCTTGCGGAACAGCTGGCCCCTGCTGAGAAACTTGTGAGTTCATAAAACCAGACTGCTGAGGGGTAGCCGAAGCCTGCTGTGCTTGAATCATAGCTGGATTAGGCTGTTGAAAACCAGCCATTTGTTGAGGGACAGCTGATTGCTGAGGAGCTGTTGTAAATTGATTGCCAAGAGGAGCGTAAAGAACATTCGCCTTTGGCTTTGGTTCACGGCTCGGAAAGGCCCAGAGAACAATGCTCGCAATCAGCAGGGCTGCCGCTAAGAACCAGCCGACCCATGGAATAGAGTTGAGAAGCAAGGCTGCTCCATACATAAAGATAAAGGCCCAATGGAAAGCTGCATCACGCAGACGACGGACACCGATAGACAGACTTGGCACCAAAATAGCTAATTCAAACAGTCCCCACAAGATAAGGATAGTCACCATCAGAGGTGAAATATCTGTCCAAATAGAAAGGCCGTCGGTTGAAAGGGCACTGTCTTCCATCAGCCTCATGCGCTGACCGAAAGGAATGATCAAATCAACCAAGACAATCAAATAAAAAGCTAGTCGAATCAAGTTATTAAAGAGAAAAGGCCACCAAAACTCTGAACGTTTGGTGCGTCCTTTAAAATCAATATAGTGTTTCCAAAAATTTGCATAAGCTGTAAACATGAGCAATCTCCTAAATAAATTTGGTATTTATTAGAATAGCACATTTTAGGCTGAAACACAAACTTAACAAGATCGTTTAAATCTGGGATAAAGTTTAGGTTAACAGGCCTTAACGGCGATATTTCACCCACCTTCACAATTAGCGGACAGTTTCAAGATGCCACTCCCACAACCCACGATAGGAAATTGCCCCTACTTGATCTGTCCGATAAACAGCCATATTCTGAGCCCTAAAGCGCTCTAAAGTTTCCTTATTAGGATGGCCATAACGATTATTTTTTCCTGCCGAAATCAAGGCTGTCTCTGGTTTTATCCCCATTAAAAAATCTGGACTGGATGACCCCTTAGAACCATGGTGACCAGCCTTTAGAATGTCAACACGGAGGTCAGGATAGGTTCGTAATAAATCTTCCTCCCCTTCTTTCTCAAGATCTCCAGTAAAGAGAAAATTCTTATTTAGCAAATGGCCATAGAGGACTAGAGAGTCATTATTGCCACCATCACCGATCGTTTTAGGATAGAGGACATGAAGCCAACTGCCCATAATGGCTAAATTGTCTCCTGCTTCCACCGTTCTCACCTTGACTTTCAGTGTCTTGAGCCTCCTGACAAAGGAAGGCCTGGTCAAACTTCCCCGACTAACCAAAACCTCACCAATTTTAAAGTGTCGAGCTACAGTTTCCAAGTCACCAATATGATCGGTGTCAGTATGCGTTAGGACCAGCTGATCTATCTTCCCCACGCCGCGGCTCTTGAGGTAAGGAACGACCGTCCTATCGGCATTACTATCCTCATTTCCCTTTTGCCAAGCCTCTTCCTGCCCGAAGGTTACTCGACCACCCGTATCGATTAAAATTGTCTTTCCCCAACTATCTCTCAAAAAAATACTGTCCCCCTGACCAATATCAAGAACGGTCACCTCATTGGTCAAAGGATGCTTAACCAGACAGACTAGAATCAAGAAAAGCACAATGAGCAGGCAGCGAATCTTCTTATGCATCCAATAGTCATAGAGAAAAGCCAATAAGACCAGCATAGTCAATAATATGGCCAAGCTAGGACTGCCGCAGACAGGCGATCGGCCAATAAAATTATGAGTCCAGACGACCGTCTTCTCAAGCAAAATAAAAACAGGATTCGCCCAAGTCAGCTTGAGTAAAGGAGTTAGCAAAAAGGCTAAGCTCAAAAAAGGTAGGATAAGATAATCAAAAATAAGCGAAAAAATGAAGGTTAATACAATAGATAGTGGCTGGAAAACACCAAATAAATAGGCAAGTATAGGAAAAGCCCCTAAAGCCAAGCTCACCCCTTTGGCTAACGCAGCTGTACGTCTACTTAAGCCTTTAAAATCTACGACAGCTAGAATAAAAGCGTAGACAAAGCTAAGCAGACCGCCGGTTGTCAGCAGAAAATTTGGCCTCAGTAAAAACATACTAAACACACTAAAAGCTAGATTATCCAATCGCTGCAAGCCCAAATTTCTCCAGAAAGACTGAAGTAAACTCCTAAGAACTGATGGGGCATAACCTGTCATTCCTGCATAAAAGATAGAAAAGGGAACTTGAAGGATATCTACCCAGTCTCGTCTCACTCCTAAGCGTAAGAGAAATTTTCGGTAAAATCCAATAAAAAAATCAACCTGCATGCCCGATAGAGCAAAGAGATGAATAATACCAAGGCCAGTGTAGATATCTCTCATCTCAGAAAAATCCTTTCCCAGATATCCAAAAAGGAGCCCAGTCATGTAGTGGTTCATAGGACTCGGAAAGTTCTGCTGGCAATTAACCAGAGCCTGCCGTCTTAGAATATGCAGGCGATCAAGTAAGGAAAGTCGCTTAGCTGGTTCCAAGGACTTGATTTTGTCAATAGCTACCAGTCGATAGATTCGCTCGTGTTTGAGATAGACCCGATAGTTAAAACCGTGGAAATTTCGCTGTGGTTGAGCCCGTATTAATTTAGCTGAGACCATCACATCAAGTTCCACTGTCACATTTTGGTAAAACTGCTTTTCTTCCGGTGTTTTCAGGCGGTAAAAAACCTGGTAGGTTCGTCCTTGACTTCTGGCCCGAAAACTGAGCTGATCACCATTAACAGAGATGGTATCAGGAATCATTCTTAATTCTTGGAGCTGACTCGGAGTAGACCTGTCATCATCATTTCCCTTAGCTTGGTAAGCAGAAAAGACCAGACCAAACACTAATAATATCAGTGAGACCTGAATACCTATTTTTAAGCCATGGTGACGCCAGAGCTGAAAGAGCGTAAAAGTTAAAATCACTCCGACCAACCAGTAGTAAGAATAAATGAAATAGGTTAGCAAAACTAGCAAAAAAGCCAAGTAAATTGGCTTGATTGGGGCATACTTAGTCATACAGTCACCTCGGGAGCAATTTTTTCGTAGGTCTTATCACCGATGCCAGAGATATTTTTTAACTCTTCAACAGACTTAAAGCCACCATGCTCTTCTCGATAATCAATAATATCTTGAGCCCGCTTCTCTCCAATTCCTGAAAGGGTTTGGAGCTCTTCCTTACTGGCTGTATTAAGATTAACCTTGGCTTTACTGCTGTCTGATGCCCCTGCCTGAGTGCCAGATGAGGAATTAGTGTCAATGACTTCATCAACAGCTTCACCATTAGCAGCTACGTAAACCACAGCTTGGTCTTCCAACTTTTGAGCCAGATTAACCGATTTCTTATTAGCATTAGCAGCAAAACCACCAGCCTTCTGAATAGCATCAGTCACTCGACTACCAGCTGGCAACTCATAAACCCCTTCATTTTTAACTGCTCCTTTGACATCAACCACAATAGTAGCTGACTTTTCAGCCGTCGATAATGATGAATTGCTTCTACTGGCCTGGCTAGTCTTGGAAATTTGAGGAAAGTCCGATTGACTTCTGGTCGATTTTGAATGAGCCAAACTAGCAAACAGTGCTAAACTAAGAATCAGCACCATGACAACAAGCCCCACCACCAATTTATTTTCTTTAATTTTTTCAATCCAATCTTCAATCATAGACTTCCCCCGCTAAATAATAGCCAGTAACAAAATCATTCCTAACAAGACAAGAACAGCTAATAGATAAATTGTTTCTGCTTTCATAAAACCTCTTACCTATTTATCCGAAAATAAAAAACGAGAGTGGGACAGAAGTCAATTTTTTATATAAAATAGACTTCGTTGTCCCACCTCCGCACAGTTGGTTAGGATAGCCGCTAATAATTGCGTGGTAGTTAAACAGTCCAGTGGACTGTTTAAGGGGGCCGCCTGAAAATGGAACAACGTCTCAGATCAGGACCTCCAATCAGCAGTGTTTCATTGGTGCTTTAGCACCTAATGAACTTGTGCAGGGGGAAGACTTTTTGGCCTAGCCAACAAGTCTTACTCCCAACCACTGCGTCAAACTGTTATTACTGCAAAAAATAGAAGGCTGGAATACTTTTTCCAGCCTTTACAAAATAATTACTATAAACCAAGTCATTGAACCCCATTAGCTCCTCATACAAAGCTTATTTAAGATGCTTTTCTGGTGTCCAAACAAAGCTGGCCACATAACTGAAAGCCATGGTCAAAAGAACCAGAATCAGGGCAATAATACCTAGTGGGACCCGATAAATATAGGTCAGCGGATTGAGCTTTTTATGATTATTATAGGCTTCATTTTGTTCATCTAACTGATCAAAGGCAGTATGAACTCGTTTAGCAACCCTCTCTATGCCTTCATCATTGAGACGTTTGATATCCGACACATCAATCGCTTGGCCAAAGTTCATGTCAATCCTTTCTCCTTTTAGGAGACCAGAAAATTTTCTTGGACCACCGTAGACAACCGGCTGAATCTTTACCTTAGCCATCTTGGCGATGACTGCCACACCGCCCTTAACATCTGTTGAATGGCGGCTTCCGCTTGGAAACATAATTAAAGAGCGATGGCTCTTCTTCAACATCCTGACAGGATACTTGATGGCTTCCTGACTAGGATTGTCTC
The DNA here is from genome assembly GCF_000187975.2 of Streptococcus criceti HS-6. Classification (NCBI taxonomy): domain Bacteria; kingdom Bacillati; phylum Bacillota; class Bacilli; order Lactobacillales; family Streptococcaceae; genus Streptococcus; species Streptococcus criceti. The sequence goes on along the minus strand of NZ_AEUV02000002.1, from coordinate 1,009,651 downwards.
GGTCAATTGGGAACGAACCGCACATCCGAATCCACCAGCCAAAGATACGATTGTTAAAAAGCTCCTTCTTAGCCATAAAAATGAATTGCTTAGGTTTAGTAGCAAAAGCTAGATAGATAGGATCCCACCAAGTCCTGTGAGGGGCAACTAAAATATAGTTTTCCTTGGTATCTAGGAGATTTTCCCGATTATGATAATGGGCATTACCATTGACTACCCAAACTAGGAATGAAACCAACCAGCGTAAATAAGCATAAAACATGAATGAACCTCCTACTTAACTAAGTCTGGATCAAATTCATAAAAACCAGTATCTAAATTCCGATTGGCAGGATGGAGTTTACGAATTTTTTCATCAAAGAGGAAGGCTTGATCAGTCGACCACTGACCAGCTTCTAACAAGTCACGGGCCCTAGTAAAGCACTCAGCAATGCTAGTAAAATTTTCACCTGGACAATAGATACCATCCAGTTTCCAATGATGGTAGCCATGCTCGACCAAATCAGACAGCTTAGTCATCAAGTCAAGGTCATTGTTGGCGAAGATATGGGTCCCATGATTATCTTCATAGATGGAATAATGGGAATCCTTATCGCTAGGCTCAGCCAAAAAGAGATCTCTCTGCCGGGTCTTCTCATCATCAATATGGGTGAAGTTATAATAATTTTGCAGGAGAGGACGCTTGGAATGATGGATAACACTCGCTCCATAAACCAAGATCTCTGCTGGAATTTCTAGGTTCTCTGACATTTTAAAGAGTTCAGCTGACGGGATTTCTCTAGCTAAAACAGCTTCTGAAACGCCTGCTGTCTTGCCCCAGAAATTGACTTGACGACTGGAAGTCACCATGGTCGACGCATCATAAATCAGTTTAAAAGGGCGATTGTCTCGCTGACAGATATAGATAACCCCAGCATCTCCGACCGTGATATAATCAGCTCCGATTTCCTCCAAGAAATCCAAGTACTCAGGCAGAGCATCCATCATTCCCTGATGCATGAGAGCATTAACGGCAACAGTCAATTCCTTACCAGCCTCATGCACCAACTGGGCAATCTTTTTTAAATCCTTGTCTGAAAAGGTCTTAGGCAGACGAAGCCCAAAGGCCTTATCCCCAACATAAATGCGATCAATACCAATCTTTAGCAGAGCCTCAACCTGTTCTAGACTCTCCGCGGTTGCAGTAATAATAATTTTATCCATAGCTTTACTATTATATCAAATTTTCATAGAAAATCTGAAACGATTTAAAAGGTCTGAAACATCTTCGCACGGCATTTTCGCATCAAAGCAAGCCTAATCGAGCGCCCCTCGCTAAATCTTCATGACAATTTTAATAATTTATGATAGAATACTACCTAAGTAACAAAGTTTACCCCACTACTCCAGTGGAAAGGAGAATGCTATGGCAGCCCAACGCCAACATGATTTTGATTATTATGATAATCAAGAATCACAAAATAAAACCAATCAAGCTAATCAATCACAACAAAAATATCAAGAATTTTACCAAGTCGATACGCAGAGTGCTAAATTGCGGGAATTGCTTTTCTTTGCCCGCATCGCCCTCTTTTGTATCTCATCTGTCCTCCTAAGCTTCCTATTCCTCACAATGGGTTGGGGAACAGTCGTTTCCTTCAGCTTAGCGATTTTATTGGGAATTGCAATTACATCAACAGTCTCAACCTTCGTTCTTTCGATGAAGAAAAAATAAAAGTTTGGGACAAACTGATTTGAGTGACTGCGCTCATCTTCGCAGGATGCTATCATCTGTGAAGATAGTGTATAAAAGTCCTAATAATAATATTAAAAAAACGAACAAAGTTAGATTGCCAATTTTGTTCGTTTTTTGATTTTTCCGATCAAGAAATAGGGCTGAAGACAATAATTCTAAACGAAAAATTATTTTTATCCCCTAATCTTCAGAGATTACAACATTTTGTAGGTGAGAACAAGGGAGCGGGACAGAAGTCAGTTTCGACTTCGTCATCCCACCTCCGCACAGTTGATTAGGATGGCTGCTAACAATTGCGTGGTAGTTAAACAGTCCAGCGGACTGTTTAAGAGGGCGCCTGAAAATGAGACAGCGTCCCAGATCCGAACCTCCAATCAGCAGTGGTTCATTGGTGCTAAAGAACCTAATGAACTGTGCAGGGGTAATCTTGGCATAGTCAACAAGTCTTACTCCTAACCACTGCGTCAAACTGTTATTACTGCAAAAACAGAAGGCTGGAATACTTTTTCCCAGCCTCATCTATCCCACTCCTTTGCTTTAAAAATAACGATAAGAACACTTTTAGAAAGAAAACCAGACGACTACTGAATAACAGTAATTTTAAACTGATTTCACAGTTAGTTTAGATCAGAAAATTCCTGACTGTCATCACTTGTATCGCCCGCATCATCATTACTATCATAGGTAGCATCACTAACATTATCAGGGGCTTTAAACTTGGAATCGCTAATCTTATTCCATTTTGAATACTTAGACTCAACCTCCATAGATAGTCGGTTAGCTCGCACCTTACTTACCATTTTAAGTTTAAAAGACTTCAGACGAAAATTCTCCTTATCAAAACTGACTTCAAATGTTTTCTTCATACTTGACTGACTATCACCTGTCAAATACATGTTTAACTCATCTTCAAATAGAGACACCAAATCCACATTTTGACTTTTGAGAGCCAGAGTATAGTTAGCTCCGTCATCCTTAAGTTTGAGATCATCTTTCATGGAATAAACAATATCAAGGAAATCAAAGTAATCTGGATCAACATTGTAACCATTGACGCTTTTGAGAGTCCAAGGAGCATCTTGACTAGCTCTTGAATAGATATCACCGCCTCCTGGCATTTTAAAGGCTTGATAATCTTCTGAGCCATCCTGCTTCGTAGAAATAGAACCATTGGCTCTCTTCACATCACCAGCCTGATCACCATAGTCAAGATCTGCCTTCATTTTCTGGGTTTTTCTCTTACCAAGAGAAGTCGTGCTCAAATCCATGTCAAAGTGAACAGTCTCAACCTTCTTGTTAGCTACCTTAGCCTTTTTTATCAACTGGCTGACAGTCATTTTAGCTTGTGCGTTTTGTAACTTATCCGTTATCTTGCTGTGGCAGCCTCCTAAAACTAAAAGGCTTGTAAAAATGAGAACTGCCATTTTCATAAATTTTTTCATTAGTCCTTCCTCCTTTTCAATTTGTAAACTCCCTATTAAATACAGTTTAACATAAACAGTAAGCCTTTTCATTAATAATGACAAACTCTTAACAAAATCAAAAAGAATCAAAATATTGACAGTTTTCTCATTTATCCACATTTGCGAATATCTAAGAAAATAAAAAGCCAGATGGGCGAAAACTCATGCCTCATCTGACTTCAATCTAATCTTCTTGGCTAGTTTCATCGGACTCAGGATAGTCAATTACGATGTCATCGACTTCAGCCTGTGTGTTTGATGCTGGCTCTGATTTGGTCTTGGTAAACTTATCACGAAAGGCTACAACTTGGTCATTGGCAAATTCAGATGCCTGAGTTGCCTTCTCCTTAGCTGCATCAAGCACATCCTCCTTGGTCAATTCACCTGTTTCAAACTTTTCTTTATAATCATTGAAAGTGTTGACGGCCAAATTCTTGTAGTGATTAGCCTTTTTCTTAACGGTCTGATTATAGGCCTCAGGATTTTCCTTATAGCCGTTAGCAAAATCTACCGCCTTCTCCTTTATCTCTTGCCCTTTCTTAGTGGTCAAGAAATAACCAACTGCTGCTCCGACAGCTGCGCTAGACACTAGAGTCTTTAAAAATTTTCCCATCATTCTTCCCCTTTCTTTTTACCTTTAAATAGCTTGCTGGCAAAACGCAGGGCTGTCACAACTGTTCCTGCTTTAGCAGCATTAGAACCTGCACTGCTTGCCTTTTTGCCTAAAACACGAGCTTGACTATTGAGATCAGAAACACTGAGTGAGAGATCAGCAACCGCATCAAAGAGCGGATCAATCGTAGCCACCTTACCATTAATATCATCCACCAAAACATTAGCCTTGGCAATCAAGTCATTAGTTTGGTGCAGAGTGACATCCACATCTGCTGTCAGAACTGTCAGTGTCCTTTTCGTTTCGTCGACCGCTCCAGCTACCTTGCGCAGGACGATAGCCAAATAGATGACCAAGGCAACAAAAGCCAAAGCGATAATTAACATTGCATATCCTACCATGTTTTACTCCTACTATTTTCATTCTTATTTTGTTGATAATCGGGTTGCTGCCCCTTGGTTCGACCGTAATAGGTCATAACCAGTCCAAGAATCACCAGAATCAGAGACAGCCATTGAGATACTCGCAAGCCTCCCAACATCAGACTATCCGTCCGCATACTCTCAATGACAAAGCGGCCACAGCCATACCAGATTAGGTAGAACCAGGCAGCCTCCCCACGTTTTAAAAGTCCTGGACGATGTCTCACACTCATAATCAGAGTGAAACCCAACAGATTCCAGAGAGATTCATACAAGAAGGTTGGTACCCGGTAGCTGCCATCAATATACATCTGATGCTGAATGAACTTGGGCAAATAATTCAGATGGGCAACTGCCTTTCCATAGGCTTCTTGGTTGAAAAAATTTCCCCAACGGCCAAAACTTTGAGCCAGCATGACTCCCGGAGCAGTAATATCCAAAAAATCATAGGCATTGATTTTCCGTTTCCAAGAAAAAATCAGCATAACCAGAGCACCCGCTATAAGAGCACCATAGATGGCGATACCGCCCTTCCAAGTTGCCAGCAGCTCATTCAGATGGTTCTGATAATACTTCCATTCAAAAGCGACATAGTAGAGGCGAGCTCCTAAAATGGCAATGGGAAAAGCAATTAGAATAAAATCAAGGATATCATCCGAGGTCATTCCCTTGCGGGGTGCCTCCCGTATGGCTAACCAGACAGCTAAAACCATACCTGTTACGATAGAGATGGAATACCAACGAATCGCTATCGGACCGAATTGAAAAACTACTGGATTAATAGCTGCCATCAATCAGTACCATTTTCTGTAATTAGATTGGTCAAACGATCCTCAAAGGTCTTAGTCGCATCAAAGCCCATCTGTTTAGCCCGATGATTCATGGCTGCCGCTTCGATAACAACAGAAACATTTCGACCGGTTTTAACGGGAATCCGAACTCGAGGAATTTTAACCCCCTGCAATTCGATTTCCTCATTACCATTACCCAGACGATCAAACTCCTTGCCTTGCTCAAAGTTTTCCAAATAAATAGAAAGCTGAACCTGGGAAGAATTCCGAACAGCACTGGCGCCGTAGAGGCTCATAACATCAATAATACCGACACCACGAATCTCTAGCAAGTGACGTAAAATTTCAGCTGGTTCTCCCCAGAGGGTTTCTTCATCCTTGGCATAGACATCAACACGATCATCCGCAACCAGACGATGTCCTCGCTTAACCAGTTCTAGACCAGTTTCGCTCTTACCGATACCGGAGTCACCTTGAATCAGGACACCCATACCATAGATATCAATCAAAACACCGTGAACACTAGTCCGCTCTGCCAAGCAAGAATTGAGGTACCAAGAAATCTCACCAGAAACACTAGAGGTTGCCTGATGGGCCTGAAAAATCGGGGTATCGCCTTCCTTGGCTGCCCGAATCATTTCCTCAGGAATCTCCAAGTCTCGCGCAACAATGAGAGCCGGCGTTTCAGATTTGAACATGGCCTTGAGAACCGAATAGCGATTATGGGGAGTCATAGTCATCATATAAGACCATTCCTTCATTCCCATGAGTTGAACCCGCTCAGGAGAATAATAATCAAAGTAGCCAGCCAACTCCAGTCCCGGACGAGAAATATCGGAGGTCGTAATTTCCTTTTTTAAAAGTTCAGGTCTGGAATAGACTGGCTCCAACTTAACCTTCTTAGCCAGCATATCAACAGTAACTGCCATAAGTTTTTCTCATTTCTATTTAATATCCCCATTATAACATAAATGCAAACGGAAACAAAAATGCCCTAGCTTCTAACTAAAGCCAAGGCAAGCCATAAAATCACCAGAACCACTTGTCATCATCATCAACGACTTCAGCATCCTTGCGACGACGAGGACCAGTGCCATATTGATCACGTTCTTCATCTTCCTTATAGGGAAGAAGGACAGCTAGGAGGACATAGAGAAAGAGCCCAAAACCAATTAAGTAGGTAAAAATAGCGTAGAGTACACGGACTAGGGTGACATCCCAGCCAAACTTATCAGCCAAGCCGGCTAGCACGCCAGCAAAAATCCGCCCCTGCCGTTTTTTATAAAGACCTGTCATCTTGGCTTCCTCACTTCCTAAGATTGGGTTGACTGAAATTCCTGTTCTATTTCAGACTCCCCCTCAGCTTACAGGTTTATTATACTGCTCCTTGCTAAAAATAAAATCAGCCCTAAGGCTGATTTATCAGAAAAAAGACAGAAAATGAGAACTAAATCTGCTTAAGCAAGACCAACCTGCCTCGGCATCGACCGCAACGAAACTTATTAAGGTTCACGCGTCTCTGCCGAGGGTAGGTCTGACCACAAGTTTGGCACTGGTAGAGATAACGAAAATTTTGCTCCTGAAGCTTAGGAGCGTATCGCAGCCCCTCCACTTCTTTGAGCAGCTGTCGAAACTCCCTATCGCCATGTTTATAGCCCTTACCAGCAAAGTATAAGTGATAATGACAGAGCTCATGACGGACAATTTTCCTAAAGATAGCCAGCTCCACAGCCTCATAAATTTTAGGGTTAAAGTCCAAGTGGCTATCCTTGGGAAAGAAACGTCCGCCTGTCGTCCGAAGTCGCCTATTCCAAAACGCTTGGTGCTTAAAAGGCAGACCGAAATCCTCAAGCGAGACCCGCTTGACGTAATCAGTTAGATTCACGTGGAGCCACCAAAGATAAATTGAGCTTCTCGCGCTCTAGGTCAATTTTAGAAACCCAAACGGTCACAATGTCTCCAACAGAGACTAGCTGACTGGGATGCTTGACAAAGTTCTTGGACATTTCAGAGATATGAATCAAACCATCCTCATGGACACCAACGTCAACAAAGGCCCCAAAGTCAACTACATTACGGACAGTTCCTTCCAGTTTTTGACCGACCTGCAAATCTTTGAGTTCTAGGAGATCTTGCCTGAGGGCTGGAGCTTCAAAATCATCCCGCAAATCACGGCCGGGCTTAAGTAGGTCAGCGATAATATCCCTGAGCGTTTCCTGACCAATATCCAGGTCAGAGGCCATTTGAGCTAGGTCAAGGGCCGTCAATTTATCCTTAGCCGCCTGGTCTAGTTCTCTAATTTCCAGACGATTGAAAAGTTCTTCTACAGCTGAATAGGACTCAGGATGCACGCCAGTATTGTCCAAAATATTGTCACCATTAGGAATTCGTAAGAAACCTGCCGCCTGTTCAAAGGCCTTATCTCCTAGACGCGGGACCTTTTTAATTTGTTCCCTTGAAGTAAGGCGTCCTATTTCCTCACGGAATTTAACGATATTATCAGAAATGGTCCTGTTGAGACCAGCAACATGGGAAAGAAGAGCAGAGCTGGCCGTATTGACATTGACCCCAACCTGATTAACAACTGTCTCCACAACAAAGTCCAAATTCTCTGTCAGCTTTTTCTGACTGACATCATGCTGATACTGACCAACACCGATAGATTTAGGATCAATTTTAACTAGTTCAGCTAAAGGATCTTGCAGACGTCGTGCAATAGATATGGCAGAACGCTTTTCAACTGTCAAATCCGGAAACTCTTGCCGCGCTAATTCAGAAGCTGAATAGACCGAAGCCCCACTTTCATTGACAATGACATAAGAAACCTCTGGAAAATCCTTGAGCACTTCTGCTACAAAGGCTTCACTTTCCCGACTGGCTGTCCCGTTACCAATAGCAATGATTTCCACTTGATAAGCTTGTAACAGCTCAGCCAGTTCCTCCTTGCTCTTAGCAATTTTAGCCTGACTGGCCGGAGCTACAGGATAGATAACATGAGTGGTTAAGAGCTTACCAGTCTGATCTACCACCGCTAGCTTAGCTCCTGTCCTAAAAGCTGGATCAAAACCAAGAACGACCTTCCCCTTAAGCGGTGACACTAAAAGTAGGTGGCGAAGATTATCGGAGAAGAGTGAAATAGCGCCATCTTCCGCTGTTTCGGTCAGTTCACTGCGAATCCGCCTTTCCATGGCTGGGATAATCTTAGTTCTGGCTGCCTTGGCAATAGCCTCATCAATGTAGGCATTTCTAACTTTAAAGCGGACCTGATAAAAACGGATAATCTTATCCAAGTGGTGTTCGAAGCTAATCTTAAGCACACCCAACTTCTCTCCACGATTGAGAGCTAGGATCCGATATCCCTGTAAGTCTTTGACTTTTTCTGAGAAATCATAGTAAATTTGGAAAATCTGCTTGCTATCCAAACTGGCATCCTTGAGACTGGAAACCAACAGGCTGTAGTTCCAAATTTCATTATAGGTCCAAGATCGCAGACGATTATCCTCCGACAGAGATTCTATTAAAATGTCCACCGCTCCCGCTAAAGCCTTATCGGCTGTAGGAAAATTATCCGAAATAAATTTCTCAGCCCGAACTTCCAAGTCAGGGACATTCTGCAAAATCAACCGCGTCAAATCAGCCAGACCTGCTTCGCGGGCGATGGTTGCCTTAGTCCGACGTTTTTCCTTATAGGGGAGATAGAGTTCTTCCACCTCAGCTAATTTATCTGCAGCTTCGATAGCCTTTTTCAATTCAGAGGTCAGCTTGCCTTGCGCCTCAATCTTGGCCAGAACTGTCTCTTTTCGCTCAGCTAGAGCTGTCAGAGATTTGTCCTGATCAATAATCGCCTTGATGGCAACTTCATCCAAATTACCTGTTTTTTCCTTCCGATAGCGGGCAATAAAAGGAATGGTATTTCCTTGGGCAGTTAAATCTAAAACCGCTTGGATTTGCGATGATTTAATATCCAAATTTTGAGCAATAAGAGTAATATTAGAATTTTTCATAACGCTATCATTATACCATAAAGCTAAAAATAAGCTGATAAAGCGGGATTTGGTGCCATTAGCGCTAGTTAGCGTTTGACCTTTAATTTTTTCTTAAGAAAAGGACTAAACCCTAATTGGCTCAGCCCTTCTCTAAAAATTCCTCTACTGCATGCTCAACCGCCTGTTTAAAATCAGGATCAGAAATCTCATAAAAATTGACAGCCATGCGGTTTCTAAACCAAGTCAGCTGACGTTTGGCAAAGCGACGGGTGTTCTGTTTGAGCTTATCGGTTACCGTCTGCAAGTCTTGTTCCCCTCTAAAATAAGGAAAAAGCTCCTTGTACCCAATAGCCCTGGTCGCCTGTGCCTCTGGATAATGCTCGTAGAGCCAGTAAGCTTCTTCGAGCAGCCCTTGGTCCAACATATTATCAACCCGTTTATTAATCCTATCATACAGCCTAACTCTCTCATCATTAAGGCCGATTAAAAGAGAGTCATACTCAGCCCCCTGATTAACCAAATCTTTACCAAACTTTTCTAACTCCAAAGCTCGAATTAATCGTCTGCGATTAGGCTGGTCAGGCTTTTGTGACAATTCTTGAGCTTTAGCTGTCAAGTCAGCATCGGACAGTACTTCTAACTCTTTCCGATAGGCTAATACAGCATCCTGATCAACTTTTCCTCCAAGGTGATACCCTTCTAACAGGCTCTGTAAATAAAGCCCCGTTCCTCCAACGATAATAGGTACCTTCCCCCGACCAGCAATTTCAGAAATGGCTGTTTTAGCTTCCTGAACAAAGTCGTAGACAGAATAGGTCTGATCAACATCTCGCACATCAATCAGATGGTGAGGAATTGCAGCCTGCTCTGCCGAACTTGCCTTAGCTGTTCCGATATCCAGTTTACGATAGACTTGTTGGCTGTCTCCGCTGATAATTTCACCATTAAATTTTCGGGCCAAACCAATGCCCAAGGCGGTCTTGCCAACCGCCGTCGGACCAGCCACTACTATTACTTTTGTTTTCATCTTTTTCCTTGAAAATAATCTAAAATTTAGCTAGTATAATTATAACATAAGAAAGAAGGAGAGACGATCATGGCTAAAAAACATGCTTTCGCTCGTGGCCTTGCTACTGGCGTTGTTGGAACTGCTGCAACTGTCGCAGGTGCTGTCTTTGCTGTCAAGAAGACAATTATTGAACCTGAGGAAAAGAAAGCCGCTTTCATCGAAGAAAATCGTAAGAAAGCGGCTCGCAGACGCATTGCTCGCTAGTGAGAAACGGAACGGCCTTGAGGCCGTTTTTTTATGGACTCACTCCTCCATCTAGCAAGATGAAAGCCAATTTGAAAACGTTTTACATTTCTTTCAAAAAATAGTATGATTAGAGGCAACTACAGAAAAGGGAGGAAAGGTTATGAGAAAATCATTTCGACTACTATCGCTTACTCTAGCAGTCTGCCTAAGTATTGGCATGGCTGCCTGCAACAAGCCAAATAGGGAAACTAGGCAGACAAAGACTCATCAAACATTAAAACCGCAAGCAAAATCAAAGAAATCATCTTCTAAATCCTCATCTCATAAAGCTTCGACCAAACAAAAAGCTAAGTCATCTTCCTCAAGCAACCAAGCAGAGAACAACTCAGACAATAAGGAGGCAGAAACACCATCTGCTAGCTCCTCCTTTAATCTTGATGCTCTAACTAAAGGCGACTATACCAGCATTTCTGGTACCTGGGCAGATAGCAGCGGGCGAGTGGTTGTCATCTCTCCTCAAGGACGCATCAGTGTTCTAGGGACAACTGGCAGTATCTCTGTTAGCCGAGATGGTAAAGGAGAGGCTTTAATGACGGTTACCTATGATGACGGTACCAGCTTTAGTATTCTCATGTATGGAGCTGGTCAACCCATTCCTGACCGCCACTTCCAAAATAGCCAAGCTGATCCATCCGATACTAGCAAGGACCGCCTTGTTACAGCCTACAGCGACATTTTAGATTCAAGTGGAACGGACCAATTTAAAAATCAAGTCCTCTATAAATCATCTGATGATTACAGCAGCCTAGTTCAATAAAAGGTCCACAGGACCAGACTCGCTTCCTAATTTCAAGACTTGGGATAAGTCTGGGACAAACAGCCATGATGGCTTCGCTCTCACCCACAAAATATTGTAATCTTTGAAGATTACGTATAAAAAGTCCAGACTCGTTAGCAATGTTCTAGATTTACCAGATTGACGCAGTGGTTGATTAGCGACTTAGGCGTCCCGGACTGTTTAATTACCATGTAAAGGATAGCGGCCAGCCTAATCACCTGTGCGGAGGTGAACAAAAATTCTCTCGCTTCTACCTAAAATAATGATAAGGCTTATTTCTTCCATGCCATGTAAAGCACAAAGACTTAAATGGCTTAACTGCAAAAAAAGCAGCTGGCTATCTTAAACCAACTGCTTCTACCCCCTTTATAGCTGACTAATTGCGACGGCCAAAGAGATTCAAAATACTCAAGAAAAGGTTGATGAAGTCTAAGTAGAGACTGAGAGCCATAGAAATTGCCCAGCCATCGTGAACCTGACCATGTGTTTGACCATAGACGCGCTTAATCAGCTGATTTTCATAAGCAATCAGGCCAGAGAAAATCACAACGGAGGCCACACTGACCAAGAAGGACATCATTCCTGACCCCAAGAAAATATTGACAACTCCTGCGATAATAATGCCGATCAAACCAGCAATTAAGGCTTTGGCCATGCCTGATAAATCTTTCTTTGTGGTTGCACCAATGGCCGCCATAATGAAGAAGACGACAGCCGAACTCACAAAGGCACCGACAACTTCTGCCCCTGTATAAGCCGCAATGATAAAACTCATGGTAAAACCATTCAAAGCAGAATAGATAAGGAAAAGCGGCAAAGCCCAGGGTGTGTTGCGACGAGCAGCACTCGAAGCTACAAAGACCAAAGCCAGCTCAAGACCAAGGGCTCCCAGATAAATCAGCCGTCCACCAGTCATAATAGCAATCATATTTTCTGGAAAGACAAAGAGCATAAGAGCTGCAACGACAGCTGATAAACCAATACCAGCTCCAACTAAGCCATAAATCCTGGCAAAGAAACGACTCAAGCCAGCATCAGCTTGTGTAATAACGGGACTTGGCCCCATATTATTCATATTCATATAAAGTATCCTCCAAATTATTTAAGTGCTTCTATTTTAGCAAAATTTAGTGGTTGTGAGAACCCAATTGTTTACGTTTGAAAATCTTGCGATTTTTAAAGCGTTGGCGCATAGGATAAGAACCTTCCTTGATCGCCCAGTATTTATCAACAAAGGTAACGATATAAGATTCCTTGTAGCGAGGAGGGGCAATAGTTGCTCCCCACATGTGCTTGAGGATAATATCCTTTTCTTTCTTATTGAGGTTAATCAATTTTTTAGCATTCTTAACCGCAATCCGTGGATGGACCCAAGCGTGACTCTTATTAAATTTGGTATCTCGCCAGTCATAGTAAAAGAAATCATGTAAGAGACCGCCACGAGCTGTTGACTTAGCATCCCAACCAAATTTCTTGGCAAGCTTATAACTTGTATAGGCCACATTGATGGAATGTTTCATCCGTGTTGAATAATGGTGATGAGTAATCTCGTCTAAGCGTTGAAATCTAGGATTTTCAATCAAAGGTCCTACGATTTTCATAAATTCTTTATCTTTTTGATAGGCTTTCATACTGTTCTCCTTTTGCTAGTAACTAGCAGGAACTTCCTAAATAAGTTGAAACATCATAATACCAGCAGCAACTGCCACATTGAGGCTCTCCGCCTGTCCTGGCATACTAATGTGAACCAACTGATCGGCTGCCTGAGCCATTTCCTGAGAAATCCCTTGACCTTCATTTCCCATAACCAAGGCAAACCTAGCTGGCTTAACTAACTCGCGGTAGTCAATAGATTGCTCTGATAAAGTCGTTGCCAGTAGACAAATTCCTGCATTTTTTAAAGCTACCACAAAGTCCATGACTGGACCGCGGTAAATAGGCAGATGGAAGTGACTGCCCTGCATAGAGCGAAGCGTCTTAGCATTATAGATATCAGCCGACTTATCTGAGATAAAGACAGCCTGATAGCCAGCGGCATCAGCCGTCCGAATCATAGTTCCAAGATTTCCTGGATCTTGGATATCTTCCAAAATTAGGTAAGGCCCCTGCCAAGTCTCAGGCAAGGCTGGTTGATCTAACCGAACTTCCGCAACAATCCCTTGGGGAGTAGGACTCTCAGACAATTCCTTAAGCACCTCCGGCGTCACCAGAACAACTTTCTCTTGATGATTCACTCTGTCAGCCATTTCCTCAAGGACAAAAATATGTTCAAAAACTGCACCATTCGTACAGGCTTCCTCAAAGAGATGCCAGCCCTCAATCAGATAAGAATGCTTTCGATGTTTTTTTTGCAACAATTTTTTTGTCTTTTTGATGAGATTATTGGCTTTTGAGGTTATAATAATCATATAATTATTATAGCACATCTGGAAAAATCAAAGCTCAGTCCAAAGGAGGAATTTTTCATGAAAAAGATAAAAATGATTGTCTCTGGTCGTGTGCAGGGGGTCGGCTTTCGCTATTCAACCTTCAATCTTGCCAAAGAAATCGGCGATATCTATGGACAGGTTCGGAACAAGGATGATGGCACTGTCGAAATCTTAGCCCAATCAGCTGATCCAGCTAAGATGGCTAAGTTTATTCAAGAAATACGCAAGGGTCCATCCCCTTGGGCCAAGGTCACCTATGTGGATGTTACCATGGCTAACTTCGAAGACTTCACAGATTTCCGCATGGCAAATTAAGAAACTGTATTCACAAGTTTAAATTCTTAACGTTAGCTGGAAAAAGTCTGGGAAAAAGTATTCCAGCCTTCTATTTTTACAGTAATAACAGTTTGACGCAGGGGTTGGGAGAAAGACTTGTTGGCACTGCCAAGAAGTCTTTCCCCTGCACAGTTCATTAAGTGCTTTAGCACCAATGAACCACTGCTGATTAGAGGTCCTGATCTTGGGGTGCAGTCCCATTTTCAGGCGCCCCCTTAAACAGTCCACTGGACTGTTTAACTACTCCGCAAGTGTTAGCGGCCATCCTAATCAACTATGCGGAGGTGGGACAACGAAGTCAATTTATATAAAAAATCGCCTTCTGTCCCGCTCTCAAAACAGACAGTTGCCGCCGTGGTAAAAAGACGATTGACTTAAATAGGGTCAATCGTCGAGGGGATTTTCAAGACCCTAGGCTTGAAAATGAGCAATGGAACTCCGTTAGGAGATCGCTTGCGTCCCTACCACATAAGGCTAACTGTCAAAAAAATGTGAATACAAGTTCTAAGAAAAGCTACTTGGGACGTTTAAAAAGCCGTATGAAATAAAAATACGACAGAAAATCCTGATTTTTTAAGACCTTCATCTTTTCCGCTAGGCTTTTGGTCCATGTTCAATTAACCAGTCCCACAAAACACTAAAATTCTTATCCGACTGTAAGATTTTTTTATAAGAAATTTCTAAGTCAATAGTGTCATTACGGATATCCGAGGTGGGATTTTAAAAATCCGCTAAATTCCTACTTGGGAACTATTGAGTATTTGTCTAAAAAAAAGTAAAATAGAACAGTATTACTAAATTTAAAGGAACTTATTGTGAATAAAACTTCAAAACGTATACTTCTCTCAGGTATTGCCCTATCCATGCTCTTTATCTTGTCTGGTTGTGTCCGCCTTGGTAAAAACGGCAAACCGACTGGAACAGTCTGGCATCTATTGGGCGAACCTATGGGACACCTTATCACCTTTTTTGCCCATAATCTCGGATTAGGTTTTGGACTGGGAATCATCCTTGTCACCGTCCTAGTGCGCTTGCTAATTCTCCCACTTGGGCTCCATCAATCACGCAGTGCTGCCTATCAAGCTGCTAAACGTGACTACTTGGCTCCAATCTTTGAACCCATCAATAAGAAAATGAAAGAAGCGGCAACCCAAGAAGAAAAAATGGCTGCCCAGACTGAGCTCATGCAGGCTCAAAGGGAAAACGGCGTCAGCATGCTAGGGGGCATGGGGTGCCTGCCACTTTTGATTCAGCTCCCCTTCTTCTCGGCTATGTACTTCGCAGCTCGCTATACCCCAGGAGTTCTCAAGTCTGATTTTCTTTGGTTCAATTTGGGTCACCGTGATATTCCTTTGATGATTATCATCGCTGGTCTCTATTTGATTCAGTCTTGGTTAGCTGTCAAGCAGATGCCAGAGGAGCAGCGCAAGCAAGCCGGTATGACTATGTATATGACTCCTATCATGATGGTCTTCTTCGGACTGGCACAGCCCTCAGCTGTCGTCCTCTACTGGTTCGTAGGAGGTATCTTCTCTATTATTCAACAGCTGATTACCAACTTCCTGATCAAACCGAAACTTGCCAAACAAGTTGAAGAAGAATTCAAGAAGAACCCACCTAAGGCACCTAAAACAGCTAAAGCGGCTCGAAAAGATGTCACGCCACAAAATCAAACGAATCAAGCTATTACTACTAAAAAGAAAAACCGTAATGCCGGTAAACAAAACCGCAAAAAAAACTAGCTTAAAATGCAAGGATCCGTCCCATCATAACTAGGACAGATCCTTTTTATTTATCCGCAAAAAGAGCTGCTCCACGCGCCACGGCCCCCACTCTGAGGTGTGAAATAAAAAAACAGCCATGATGGCTACGCCCTGAACAGTTAATTAGGCACCTTAGCACCAATGAACCACTGCTGGGTGGAATTTTCGCTGGTCATCTTCTAGGCTCAAACCTTTGACAGTCCATCGGGACTACCAAAGTATTCCTTGCTGCACAGATGATTGTCTCAAAATATGTACTGGACCTGTTGAGATTTCAAGAATAAACCAGAACTTTAAAAATACAACACACTAGAGCCAAGGATGTACAATTTTGCGCTTCAAAGAGGTAAGTGTCATCTACTTAAGCATCAACTATTTAATGCTACATAATCAAAACTCTCCGTTTAGCGGGTGGCTTATTTGTCTCGCGCCAAAGGACGCGAGACGGACTAAAAGTCACATAATTAAAAGAGTTTGGAATTTTGTACCAAACTCTTCAACTAGTTATTGAGTTTTTTCAACACTGACAATTTCAACATCGTAGCTACCTGCTGGCGATTCAATTGTAGTCTTGTCGCCAACTTTTTTACCAATCAAAGCTTGAGCAATAGGGCTTTCATTGGAGATTTTACCAGCGAAAACATCAGCACCCGCAGCTCCAACGATAGAATAGGTATCCTGATCCTTGGTGCCAACTTCTTGAACCACAACTGTTTTTCCGATAGCAACTTCGTCAGAAGCCACGGCATCGCTGTCAATGATTTCAGCGTAGCGAATCTTAGTTTCAATGATTTGAATTTGACCTTCGACGAAGGCTTGCTCATCTTTGGCTGCATCGTACTCGGAGTTTTCAGATAGGTCACCATAAGAACGGGCAATCTTAATCCGTTCGATAACTTCTGGACGGCGGACCAATTTGAGTTCTTCTAATTCCTGTTCAAGCTGTTCCTTTTCTGCTTGAGTCATTGGGTAAGTTTTTTCTGCCATGATTTTCTCTTTTCTATTTTTTATTTTGGTCAGAGGTTTGACACAGAAACAGAGCCCGGAAACGTTCGTCACAGACTCTTGTTTGAGGCTCAATTTTAATTTTTATTCTCTGAATCTTGTTCGCTACTATCCGAAACTTTCTTATTTACATAGGTATCAACATTCTTTTGGTGATCCTCATAGGTCTCAGAATAATAGACATTGCCAGTCTCAACATCAGCAACAAAGTAAAGATATTTTGTATCTGCCGGATTAACAACTGCTTCAATCGCAGATAAGCTTGGACTATCGACAGGGCCGGGGATGACTCCCTTATTCTTATAGTCATTGAAAGGAGAATCAATATTGGTATCAATATTGGCATCTTCCTTCAGGGAAGTCTTATCACCAAGTTTACCTAGGGCATAAAGCACTGAAATATTAGATTGCAAAGGCATATCAGCATCCAAACGATTATAGAAGACACTAGCAATATTGCGACGGTCTTCATCTGTTTGCCCTTCCTTTTCCACCAGAGAAGCCAACGCTAAAGTCTCATTAACATTATACTTGGACTCTTCAATCTTATCATAGTATTCACTTAGATAAGAATCCATAGTCCCTAGCATCTGGTCCACAAGGTCTTCAAGATTGACATCCTTAGTGTAATTATAGGTGGCTGGAAAAAGGTAGCCTTCTAACTGATACTTGACTCTATCAGATTCCGGCAGGTCTGCCAAGAGCTTAGGATACTTTTCCTTCATCTTTTCGATGAAATCCTTATCCTTCATTAAATTGAGAAACTTTTTAGAGCTGTACGGCGTTTTATCCGTTTTAACTTTGGTATTAGCGTTATTCTCAACAGCCTTAGCAATTTGCTCCAGAGTATACCCTTCTGGAATAACAATCTTACCAGCACTAGGATCGGTTGGCTCAGTTGTCCCTCCAGCCTGCAGTTCCTTGATAATATCATCAATACTCATGCTGGCTTTCAAATTATAGTAACCGCTCTTAAGATTACTGTAATTTTTAAACTTGGTATAATAATTGAAAACATTGGCATCTTTAATGATGCGCTTTTTTTCAAGAATTTGGCCGATCTGCTTACTGCCAGCTCCCTTAGGAATTTCAACCGTTACATACTTAGTCGACTGAGCATCTAGCGGAGCTAAGCTGGAATTGACATAATAATAACCAAATCCACCGCCCGCCAAGAGAGCGAGCAAGATAAGACTGATAATCCAAGTACTAATACGGCGAGCCAAGCGTTTTTTCTTCTTTTGCTTACGCTTATTATCCTTGCGGCGAGAAGAGAGCTCCTCTTCCTCCCAATCTTCTTCACCTTCTTCCAGCTCATTATCATCAACTGTTCCATTATCATAAGTCTGTTTAGATAACGGCTGTTTAGATGAGACTTCTACTTCCGAATCACTCTCGGAAGCAAAACCTGCTTCTTCCTCAGAAACAGAGAAGATATGAGGTTCCGTCTCAGACTCCTGCGACCGACTTGATTGTTCAGACAGGGGTCCTGTTGAACTAGCCGAATGGATATCTTGGATGGGAATGGGGATTGTAAATCCTGATAGATCTACATCAGCGATCTCAGCAGCTTCCGAAGCTGACGTTGAAGCAGAGCTGGCATAAGCACTGCTCTCTTCCAGTGGCTCTTCTTCGGTCAAGTCTTCACCCAGAGGATTGAGCTCCCTGAGATGCTCCTTCTCTCGAATTTTTTTAATAGCTTGAGCCTCAGCCAAAGCACGTTTTTGCTCTTCTTCAGCTGACTTAGCTGCCTGCTCCTCCTGCTTTTTCAGTTGAGCAGCAGCTTCCTGCCAATTAAAATCGGGATCAATTTCACGATTGCCGTCAGCATTGAGACTTTCAACAATCGATTTAACGATCCCGTCATCTTGGATTCCTTTTAAGCGATTGGCTTCTTCTAATTCGTTCAAAATCTGTTCCTTAAAGCTCTTGCCACCGGCTGCAGATTTTGACTTATCGTCCTTAAAATCGGTCAAAGCTCATCCTCCTCATAGTTATCAGTCGCCATTATATCTTAAATTAATGGTAAATGCAAATTTTATAAGTTTTATCACCAAACCCTTATAGAGGAAAAAGAACTTTAACGATTTTCCCAAACCAGATTGTACCAAGTTTGGCCACCATGCTGGGAATCTGATAGGCCTTCATCCTGAAAGCCATTCATCTCATAGTAAGAAATCAATTCAGCATGACAGGTTAGGCTAATTCCCTGCCGTTCCTGAGCCAGAGCTAAGTCTTTAAGAGCCGCTAGAAGAGCTGTCCCCAATCCTTGTCCTTGGTACTTAGGTGCCACCGAGAGAGACTGAATCTGGATAAAACCACCAGTGACAGGATTAGGGGCAACGCGTTCAAAGAGATCATCGGTCAGATAACGCTCCGCTCTGGCCGGCCCAACTAAATAAGCCACCACACGCCCAGAAAGCTCAGCGACTAAGAAAGTATCCGGAATAATAGCAATCCGCTCTTGCAGAGCTTGGGGACTTGCCGCTTCTTCTTCAGAAAAATTAGCTTCCTCAATATCAAGAATTTCCCCAAAATCGTCCATTCTAACCTGTCTAATAATCATAAAAAATCTCCTATAAACGAAAAGAGAGTGGGATAAAAATCAAAATCGAAATAAAATGACAATTTTGATTTTCCTCGCTCTCCCATTTTAAGGCTCAGGACTCTGCCACTTTCCTATTTTTAGGTGGCAGGCTTTGACAGTCTATCTCCAGACTGCCAAACAAAGTCCATGGGAGCATTTTAATTCCACCTCAGCACAGTTTAATCAAGATACAAAGCCGCTAAGCAATACAAAGGAATTTAGGAAAATCAACGTAGGTGATAAAAGCACCTAATGAACTGTGCAGGGGTAAGAGGCTGGGAAAAAAGTATTCTAGCCTTCTATTTTGCAGTAATAACGGTTTGACACAGTGGTTGATTGGAGGTCCTTATCTTGGGGTGCAGTCCCATTTTCAGGCGCCCCCTTAAACAGTCCACTGGACTGTTTAACTACTCCGCAAGTGTTAGCAGCCATCCTAATCAACTGTGCGGAGGTGGGACAACGAAGTCAATTTATATAAAAAATCGTTCTGTCCCACTCTCTTACTCTCCCAATCACTACGCTAATCTGGTAAATCTAGGATAATGCTAACGAGTCTGGACTTTTGTCCCAGACTCGTTTGGCTATTAATACTAATACTTTTATTGGGTACTGCTAGCTAGGTTAGCCACCAACTCTTCAAAGGAGCGTTCATAGAGCTGAATATCGCCCGCTCCCATGAAGACATAGACAGCATTGTCATGGTCTAAAAGAGGAGAGACATTCTCAACCGTCACAACTTTTGCTGGCTTCTTAATTTTAGCAGCTAAATCTTCAACCTTAACCTGACCGTTGTCATGCTCACGTGCAGAACCATAAATCTTTGCCAAATAAACGCTGTCAGCCTCATTTAAAGCTACTGCAAATTCATCTAAAAGAGCAATAGTCCGCGTGAAGGTGTGAGGCTGGAAGATAGCTACAATTTCCTTTGATGGATACTTCTGCCGAGCTGCATCCAAGGTAGCAATGATTTCAGTTGGGTGGTGAGCAAAATCATCTATGATGATAGTATCATTGATAATTTTTTCCGTGAAGCGACGCTTAACACCAGCGAAAGTCTTAAGATGTTCGGCCACCAACTCCATATTAAAACCAGCAACATAGAGATTTGCAATAACCGCTGTAGCGTTTAAGATATTGTGACGGCCAAAGGCTGGCACATGGAAGCTCCCCAAAACTTGGCCCTCATGCTGAACCTTAAAATCAGAACCATGGGTTGTACGGACAATATCACAAGCTATAAAATCATCATTGTCCTCAAAACCATAGTAGTAAATGGGGGCATTAGAAGTAATTTTTCGCAAGTAAGGATCTTCGCCATAAACAAAGAGACCCTTTTGAACCTGCTTGGCATAATCATCAAAGGCCGAGAAGACATCATTAATAGAAGTGAAGTAATCAGGATGGTCAAAATCCACATTAGTAATGATAGAATAGGCCGGATGATAAGGCATGAAATGACGTTCGTATTCATCAGCCTCAAAAACGAAGTATTGGCTGTTCTCTGAACCACGCCCAGTTCCATCACCAATCAAGAATGAGGTGTCAGTAATATTGCGCAAGACATGAGCTAAAAGACCTGTGGTTGATGTCTTACCATGGGCACCCGCAACACCGAGACTGGTAAATTGGTTCATGAAATCACCGAGAAACTCATGATAACGTTTGAAAGCCAAGCCATGGTGCAGCGCGTAAGCCACTTCAACATTATTATCTTCCCGAAAAGCATTCCCCGCAATTAATTCAACATCAGCTGTGATATTTTTTTCATCAAAAGGTAAAATCTTGATGCCAGCTTGCTCCAGCCCCCGTTGGGTAAAATAATATTTCTCAACATCAGAACCCTGAACCTTGTAGCCCATTTGATGCAACATCAAAGCTAGAGCGCTCATCCCAGAGCCTTTAATTCCAATAAAATGATAGGTTTTTGACATAGTCTTCTTTTCTCCTTTGCCTACTCCTCATCCATCATCAAATTCAATTCCTTGGCAATTTGATGAGTTCGACGCTGTCTGCTTTCTTCCTGATTATAAATTTGACTGCGTTTTAAAAAGTCATAACTATTCTTTTGACTTTGTTTAGTAGAAGGATTCTTAGGCTCCTTATAAACCCTAGGTAATTCTGCTAAGATATAGTGATCTTGGTGAAGATTTTTGCTAAAACGAGCTAATTCATTATTAGGCAAGTCCTGATCGGCACCTGCCATTCGACCATTAAAGAAGAGGGTCGGTTTTGAATTGGCCGACTTGGTGGTTGTTCCAGCAGCTTCTCGACGCTGAAAATTTGGTTTACTCGGCAACTTTGCTTCTTTAGCAATAAAAGATTGGCGCTTGCGCTTGAGATCTTGCTTGGCTTCCTGCCGAGCTAATTCAGCGTAAGATTGACCAGCCTTTCTATCACTGAGCGGAGTTTGCCCCCTTTTGGAGGCCGTTACAGTGGAATTGTCATTATCGGGCTGGTCCTGAAAGGTCTTATCCTGATAATCCCCATGAATATTATTGATTAAATCTTCATTATCGTACAAGTGCATTTGAGGAGCTGCTGTAATTACCGACTCATCATCTGCTACGAGTGGAAACTGGCGATTTTTTCTGGCCATAAGTATCCTTCCCCCAATTTTTTGAACATGACTCTAACATTTCTATTATACCCTAAAAAGGTAGCATGTCAAAAGGATATTAGTCCTTGTTATATTATCCAATAATGGTGTGATGCTTACAAATGCCTTAATTTTAACCTTACTTACAAACATCTTTTCAAAATCTATCAATTTCTTGTTGTGAAATTACCTCTTTTTATGATATAATTATGGTGTAGATAATTAAACCATTAAAGTTAAGAGGGAAGAAAATGGCTAAAAAACAACTCAGTTTAGAAGATGTCTTGAATTATGTGGAGACACTACCTTATACACAATTTAAAAACGTGGTGGAACACTATTCTCAAAAGCAAAGCAGTGATTTCTCCAACACACTCAATCAGCTTGTTGTATCTAATTTTGAGCAACGCTTAGAGAAATTAGAAGTTAATACAACTTGTCCTTCTTGCACCTCTGATTCTGTGGTCAAAAATGGAAAACGTCATAACATTCAACAGTTTAAATGCAAGGATTGTCATAAGCGGTTCAATCGCTTTACAGACACTATTTTAGAGAAGACACGTTGGCATTGGGATATTTGGGTTAAGGTGTTAGAAATGGTGATACACCACTATCCTATTCACGATATGATAAATGTCTTGGTAAATGATTATGGCTGCGCTGGGATTGATTATAAAACTGTGTGGTTTTGGAGAATGAAGTTAATTCATGCTCTGGCTGAGATGCCAATGCCTCAATTAACAGGGGTTGTCCAAGTAGATGAGACCTTTGTCAGAGAAAGCCAGAAAGGAAGTCGGCAGTTAGTTTCCACTATCAGTAAGAACGCCTACAGGAAACCACGTTATGGTAGGCAGCCTTCCCAGTATGGCGTGATGGGGTCAGAATTCGCCACTGTCATTACAGCTGTTGATAGTAGAGGTTATTGCGTTTGTAAAGTAGCAAGTTTAGGCAAGGTATCCCCCGAACTTTTCTTTGATTTGTTTGATGAACACTTTGATAATATTTCTTATCTCTGTAGTGATGCGAATAGTATTTATGAGGACTATTGCAAATTGAGAAATACACCTCACTATGTTCGTCCTTCTAACTACATTAAAATGATTGGGGATTATGGCTATGTGATTCAGACAACAGAAGAATTTGAAAAGAAGGCGAATAAGAAAGTGTTGGAACATCTCTACTATGAAGGAATTAGTGACCGTATTACCAATCGAGGAGACATGCTATTTGATACCTTCACCGAATTGAAATACCAAAATGGGCTATCACTGGGGCGAGTGAATGAACTCCATAAAGAGATTAAGCAATATATCTACCGTGATATGACAAATGTATCCACTAAGTATTTACAAGACTATATTGGTTTCTTCACCTATATTCGTAACTGGAGAACAGAACATGGGTATTATCCCACTTCTCAAAAAGATGCAGAATCCATCTTTATTGAGATTTTAAAGACAAAGAAAAACCTTACTTCAACTGAAGTAAGGCAAAAAGAATTAGTATTACCAAAACCAAGTTCCCGTTACATGGAAGTTTTGAAAGAAGAAACTGAGAAGGCGAGAGACGCAGTTGACAGCCCTTATTTCAAATTCAACGAGGAAGATGGAGTTCTCTCTTTTAACAAACGTGAATACCTCCTAGACCTCCCTAAAACGAGACTATATGCCATTGCCAAAGAATGTCATATCCCCCGATATAGAAAACTAGCGAGATGGTCTCTAGTCTCTATGATTTTGAAACAGAAGAATATTCAGGATATTCTCTATCAGGAATTGGCAGAGGAGCGTGTCTCATTGGTTGATGAGGAAGATTTGCAGGTGTTGGAGTGGAGAGAAAAGTTTCTTAGGTAGTTCGTAAAGCATCATTAAGAACTTAATTCTTTCAATATTTCCAATTTATTCAATACTGGGACTTCTAAGGATTTTATTTGTTTTGACATTCCATCCCAATCTGGTATTAACCCTTGCTCATTATAAATCTTCTCTTTATCAATTACAGGAGAGCCATGATTATTTGTCAATACAGGTAATTTAATTTTTAATGTATATAAATTACTACCAGTTAAAGCATCGCTATAATCAAATTTTTCGGAAGCTAATTTAATTATAGTTGATATAAATAAAGAATTATATTTATCCAAATTATCATTATATAATAAAGATATAGCTGACCCAGCACCACCACGTCCAAGAAAATCATGCTCTTGATAAAATGCTGAGCCATCTAGGGGGCTGACAGTTATACAATTTCCCTCCTCAATATCATCTTCATTTTTAGGTTCTAAATATGAGACAACTCCATTATTGATTGCACCTGATGATACATACGGAACATCACCTTCAATGTACTCTGAAATTTTTCTTGCTTTAGGCGATTTTATAGTGAATAACCGTGAAATTTCGAAGTCATGCCATTTCTTAATATCAATTTTCCCCATTATTTGTCTCCTCAACCACAATTGATACTATACCCGTTTCTTTTCTTTTAGTAATATCGCTGGAATAAATCACTTTTTCTGATATATTTTCTTTTAATTTTTTTAAATCAATATCCTCTTTAAACATTAAATAATCAAAGATACTTTTTTTGAAATCTTCTTCAAAAACCTCAAACTCTTTCAAATCTTTCTGATAGCTTAAATGCTCGCTTGGTTTTATCCACTTGATACTATCATCCCCACTTTGTTTCTTTATAACTTCTACCCATTTATTTTCAATTACAGACCATTTTTTATTTATATCTTGTCTGCCTTGATTTTTTACTCTTTCCAACCCATCATCTTTAATATAGCAAGTGAAAATTTCCTCATTATTTTGTGATATGCCACTTTCAAAAATAAATATAGATGTTGTTACTCCTTCATCAAAGGTTTTTTCGGGTAATTTAATAATTTTTAAAATCCTATGATTTTCTAAAAGATTTTTTAATACCTTTTTTGATATTTTTTCTAGCTTTTTATCAGGGAGTAAAAAAGCAGCTAAAGAGCGTGGTTTAATATTATCAAGAACATTTTTAATGATTAACTCTGGATGGTATTTTCTTTCATAAGGTGGGTTCATTAAAACTCTTGTAATATTTTTACTGTTAATCCATTCTCCAGCCGCCTCAGAGGTTGAATCAAGTTGCTCAAGATTTGTTTTTCCATCTTTATGTATCAACATATTTGCACATGCCAAAGAAAAAATTCTTTTATCTATTTCGATTCCATATATTTGAGAAGCCATAATAGTTCCAGATTGTTTTGTACCTGGACCTCCAGATTCTTTTATCATATTAGACATTGCTTTAGTCAGAAAAGCTCCACTTCCACAAGCTGCATCTAAAACGCGGTCTTTCTTAGGGTCAATGTTTATCAATTTATACATAAACGAAGTAATATGCTCTGGTGTGAAAACTTGTCCATTTTTAGAAGAGCCTTTATAACGATTAAACTCATTAAAAAATATAGACATTACATCTTCACCATTCCAGTATTTTGAATTGATAAGTTTTGAAATAGTTTCTATATGCTCTATGAATGAATCAATGGCATTTTGGTTATCAGTAATACTCATTTGAATTCTAGAATAAGTATCCAATAATACATTTAATTTGTCATTTTGTTTTTTTGCTTCTTCAAGAGATTTAGAAAGTGTATCTAAAATTGTAAAGTGAAGTAAAGTATATGACATCCCTTGTGTCAACGGAGCTTCATATCTTTTTGCAACCAATGCGCAAGCAGTAAACACCATCCTATCATAATAATCATTTAAACCAAATTTAAAATGGAGTAAATTGTTAATTTTCATAGTTGTTAAGTATATTTTGTTAGTGTCAATTTCAAAATTATTAAACAATTCGGTATAGAATGATTTTGTTTGAAGTTTTTTCGGGGTATCAACCTGTTCTTCATCATTCAAAAAAACTCTTGTATGAATACCATTAAATAATATTCCAACGACTCTTGGATATTTTGAATTTGCAATTTTCACATTTGCTAAAAGTTCTTCTGTAAATTTGGTAGATTCAATATCCTTATCCGAACTTTTGGTTTCCAATATTATTGCGACCTTAGATACGTCATCTGGTAAATACCAACCATCAGGTTTATGATTGCTTCCTTTTCCTGTAAAACCAAGCGACTTAAAAGTAGTTATTTGCCCAGTACCTTGACTCACATTATTCTCATATTTATCAAATTCTAAAATTTGTTTTGCACCTTTAAAAAATCCATCTTTATGTGCGTAACCATCTCTAACTTGGTCTTCAGTTAATTTTCTAACCATTAAAAATCACCTCCAAATCTAAATGAAGGTGATTTTGCGTATTCTGAAAAAAGGTAGTAACTACCTGTGCTGTGCTGTGCTGTGCTGTGCTGTGCTGTGCTGTGCTGTGCTGTGCTGTGCTGTGCTGTGCTGTGCTGTGCTGTGCTGTGCTGTGCTGTGCTGTGCTGTGCTGTGCTGTGCTGTGCTGTGCTGTGCTGTGCTGTGCTGTGCTGTGCTGTGCTGTGCTGTGCTGTGCTGTGCTAATGGATTGTACCATACTTTTCTCCTTAATCAAGCGTTTTTCTTCTGAATTAGACGTAAAACTTTATGTCCTTTTTCAGTAATTTCATATTTTCCACGTTTATTTTGATAAGGGCAAACAAAGCCACCTTCAATCAAGTCACGCAGAAGTCTATTCGTTTTCAGTTTTGACATTTTGTTAATGTCTGCAATCTCTTGTTGAGAAAGCGGTATATAATAAATGCCTTTTACTTCAACTTGGTTTTCTTTCAATGATTTAAGTAATTTGAAAGTGTCGTTAGCAAAAGGCTCAAGAGTAAATTCAACCATAGTGAACCTCCTAATGTACCTATTATACCACAATTACCTTTCTAGTTAACAGTGCAATTCTTAACACCGTTATTTTTTAACTCTCATTCTCAACGAGAAAATAAGAAAAAACAGCCATTTTTAGCAAAATCCGTTATCAGTGGCTGTTTTATTGTTGAAGTATAGGGGTGTTCGCCGATTCAGCTTCTATCCCTCTCTAACTGGATAATATAAAGTCCTTGACACCTAAAATTTCTTTGATTTCTTCGATAGTCATATTAGCCCGACTCTCATTACCATCCAGAACAGTTGTCACCAAATTTTTCTTAGAATCCTGTAATTCAAGGATTTTTTCTTCAATGGTCCCTCGAGTAATAAGGCGGTAAACTTCTACTTTTTCTGTTTGACCAAGCCGGTGGGCCCGACTGATAGCCTGCATCTCTACCGCTGGATTCCACCATAAGTCTATCAGAATGACAGTATCCGCCCCAGTTAAATTAAGACCAACACCGCCCGCCTTTAAGGAGACTAGGAAAACATCCTTGCTGCCATTATTGAAAGCCTTGGTCATTTCCTGTCTTGCTTCAGCTGGGGTAGAGCCAGTAATCTTGTAACTGGTCATACCTAGTTTAGATACTTCTTCCTCAGCAATATCAAGCATATCGCGAAATTGCGAGAAAACAAGGGCACGGTGGGCACTCGCCTGGATTTGACTGAGCAACTGACGCAGGCTCTCAATCTTGCCACTGGCTCCCTGATAATCCATAAAGAGAGCCGGCGTATCACAGATTTGCCGCAGACGGATAATTCCAGATAAAATTTGAATCTTTTGACGATTGAGTTCAGCATCACTGGATTGGCGGACACTCGCTTGGATCTGTCGCAATTGAGCCAAATAAATGGCTTTCTGCTCATCCTCCAATTCATTATAATAGGTAGTTTCTGTCAAATCAGGCAGTTCTGGCAGAACATCTTCCTTCTTACGCCGCATGACAAAAGGCTTAATATATTGAGCCACCTGATTGGCTTCCATTTTTGAAAACTCCTTCTTACTTGGAAGCAGACCTGGTAAGACAATCTGAAAGATAGACCAGATTTCCAAGAGCTTATTTTCAATGGGCGTCCCCGACAGGGCAAAACAATTTCCAACCTCAAAAGCTCGTAAATGCTGGGCAATCTTGGTTTGGGTATTTTTCATAACCTGAGCCTCATCCAAGATCAAATAATCATAGTGACCAACCTGATAGCTGTCAAAATCTTGCCGGAAAGAGGCATAGCTAGTAATTGTCACCTGATGATTTTCAGCTATCGTAGCCACCCGCTCCTGTTTAAGCCCATAAGATACGACCACATCAAGCTCAGGTGCAAACTTGGTAAATTCATCCTTCCAATTATAAATCAGGCTGGATGGCGAGAGTATTAAGACTTTGGAGGCCGCTTTCATCTTACCCGTCAAAAAAGCTATGGTTTGCAGGGTCTTACCTAGTCCCATATCATCCGCCAAAATACCACCAAACCCATAGTGGTCAAGCATAGACAGCCATTTAATTCCTGCCAATTGATAATCACGCAAGCTGGCTTTAACTGCAAGTTTAGGCAATTCAAAGACTTCTGGATGCCTCAAATCGTAGGCCAATTGCTGAAAGTCTTTGGAAAAATCAACGCGCTCAGAATCTTTGAAGAGTTCTGACAGCTGGAAGGCCGCCAAATTATCCAGTTGAAGATGACCGTTGGCTATCGGTTTGGCCCGCAGAGTCTGCAGGGTTTTACTGACCTTTTGAGTTTCTTCGTCAAAGACAACCAAATGTCCCTTATCACTGATATAGTAGGCCTCATTCTTAAAAAGGGCTTGTAAGGCCTGACTGATATCTCCCTCATAGATGGAAGAAAAATCAAAGGAAACATCCAAGAGGCCTTTTTCAGTAGAGACCTTAATTTGGGGCCTTTCGTAGGTTCGCAAATCGTCTAAATCTGGACTCAAAATCACCTGACCCAGACGCTCTAAGTGAGGAATAGTCCTCATAAAGAAATCATAGAGAGCCTCATCGTAGACTGGCCGGTGGCGAGCAGAGAAATGCCCCACAAAACCTTCACTAGCTAGAACCTGACTGATACGTTCTTCTCGCTTAAAATTGCTAGTAAAAGGAAGAGCCTGCAGCTCTTCTCGACTACCGACTTGACTCCCATCATAGTCATAGATGAGATTCAGTAAAATCTCATCATTTTCTGACAAATCCAGCTTAAAAATTGGCTTAAAATCTCGGATCGCAAAGGATTTAGGAGCATCTATTTGGCCAATTTCGGCAAAATCTAAAAGGCTTGCCGCTAGTTTTCCCTGATCTTCCAAATCAAAGTGAACATGCTTATTCAAATCCTGATCAATCATCAAACCCTTAATGGCCTTAACCAAGCGTCTCTGCTTAGTATTAAGATGATAGAAGGTCTGTCTGTGGAGCAGGTAGGTTTGATCAAAGTAGGCCTGACTGGCTTTTTCAGCGATGACCATTTCTAAGGATTGCCGATGAACCAGAATCTTAAAATGAAAGAGATCATCTTCTTTGGTTAATTCCTTAAAATAAAGTTCCTTATAGTCTCGCCCATTGAGGGTAACATGAAAATCATAAAGATCCTGCATAAGCTGAGTGCCTTCCTCAAAGAAGCCCCTAGGCAGAGCTAGATGGCGACCACGATTAGGTAAAAGAAAATCCAAATGATTGAGGTCTTCATCAGGAATCAGCCGCAAAAGAAAGTCAAGAAATTCCTGACTAGCCTCATCGAACTGCAGGTATGAAATCGGCTCAAAATAGTTCTTTCCAATTTGATAAGCATCCTCTCGCTTTAAAACCTGCAGAAAGTTTTTGATGTCTCGCACAATGTATGAACGGTCATCAGGGAGACGATTAATGTGAAGTGTCCACCAGATAGCAGATGAATACAAATCTTGTTCACCTGAAGCAGACAAACGATATTTAAGGCTATCGTCCTCATTAACAGCTAAACCATCCAAAAAGAGACTGCCAAAGGAATGTAACCTTTCCTGTTGCTTTTGACTAGCTGCTTCATTTTTCAGCTGATCAACTATCTCTTTGCCAGCAGGATCATTTTTCAGATAAAATTCTATAGCCGCCAAGTGTGAACAATAGTTCTTTTGAGCAAACATAGGGCAAGAACAGCTGACCCTGTCATCATCAAAAGAGAACTGGATAGCAACATCAGCCACCTCTGCCTTGATAATCTTATTAGCTGTTGATTTAATTTTGACTTTACCAGCTTGGGACAGGGCAATACCTTCATTACGAACCCGTCCAGGAATCAATCTTGCCATAATTATCCATGTCCAATCTAAATTAACTTATCCTTTTATTATAACAAAATGAAATAGCATTTTCATAAAAAATAGTTTAGAGAAAAAGCTTATGCTATACTAGAAAGAAACGAAAGGGGACAGCCTTGTCAATAACTATCCAAAACGCTAAAGAAGTTGACCTACCTCAGCTCCTAGCTATTTATGCACCTTATGTTGAAAAAACAGCCATCAGTTTTGAATACCAAGCCCCCAACCTGCAAGAATTCAGCCAGCGTTGGCAAAGCATTAGCCAAACCTATCCTTATTTAGTAGCCAAACAGGACGACCACATTCTAGGTTACGCTTATGCCTCTCCTTTTCACCCACGAGAGGCTTACCAGTGGCTGGCAGAAATCACTATCTACCTAGCCCCCCATGCTCAAGGCAAAGGAATCGGCCGGCTTCTCTACCAAAATTTAGGAACTTGTCTCAAGGCTCAAGGAATTGTGACCGTTCTGGCCTGCATCGCGACAACTGAGCATCCAGATGACTATCTCACCAATAAGAGTTTAGACTTCCACAAGCACCTAGGCTTTAAGGAGATCGGGCACTTCAAAAAGTCAGGCTATAAATTTGGACACTGGTATGATATGAAATGGTTGGAAAAAGACCTAGCGAAGAAAAGCGACCAGCCTCAACCGATTAAAAAGTTTAGAGAAAGCAAACTTTTTCAAGGATTATGAGTAAGACTAAAGAAGCCAGCGTCCCGTAAAACAGCCTAAAAGAGTCTGGAACCGCTTTGGGTTCCAGACTCTTTTGACATAGGTGCATTAGGCAGCAATCTCCCTTTAACTTGTTAATGCTCTGCTGCTTATTTTTGTGTTGGATTGACATTTATCTTTGCCCAGTCTAAATGGATCCCCATTAAAAAACTGTCCTGAAAATTATCAATGGGATGAAAATAGGCCTTGCCAAACTCATCAATCAATCCGTGAAATTCTTGGGCATCCTGATAAGTAAAAGGTTCCGGAAGCTGAGATAGCTGGCGGTTCAAACTTTGATAAGTGGTTAATCCCTCAACACCTAGGAGGCCAAAGAGCGTGCGAGCATACTTGTCTGCTATAAATTGCGGCTGATCAAAAATATAAGTCAACAAGACATCAGCCGTCTCAGGGCCAACACCGTGCAGCTGGAGAAGAGTGTTGCGCAGAGTCTCACCGTACTGAGCCACAATGGCCTCAGAATCTTCATCATAAGATAGGTACCACTGAGTTAGTGTTTTAATCGCCTTACTCTTATTCTTCATAAAACCTGCCGGCCTAACTAACTCCTCTAGTTTATCTGTCGACAACTCCTGAATCTTCTCAAAATTATAAGCAGTTTCCTGACGAATGAGAGACGAAGCCACTAGAGCATTGCGCTCTGTTGTATTTTGAATCAAAATAGCTTCAATAATAATTTGCTGCTTGCTGTCAGCCGGCCACCAGTTGGTCGGCCCCATGTGAGCCAGCATTTTTTGATAGAGGTCGTATACACTCAAGGCCACATGCCTACCTCCTTGTAGAATAAGTTCATGGGAATCTTTGATCTCAAGTTTTATCCATTCGATCTTAGCTATGCAAGGTTTTCTAAAATAATAGAAGCATGTAGCGGACTCATAAGCATCCCTCTACTTCCTTCTTACTCTGAAACTCATCTTAGCTCCTGTTTCCTATCCCCCTTCTTTTATCAGCAAAGAATCACCTTTCGGCTTCAATTGAGCTTATTTTCGCTTTCGGGCAATCAAATGAATAGGTGTTCCTTCAAAGGTAAAGGCTTCACGTATTTGATTTTCTAAAAAACGCATATAGGAAAAATGCATGAGCTCTTCGTCATTAACAAAGATAACAAAAGTCGGCGGTTTAACCGAAACCTGAGTTGCATAAAAAATTTTCAGGCGCTTGCCTTTATCAGTCGGTGTTGGATTAATAGCAACCGCATCCATAATCACATCATTAAGCACAGCAGATGGAATCCGCGTGTTTTGACTCTGGCTGATGCCTTTAATCAGTTCAGGCAACTTGTGCAGGCGCTGCTTCGTTTCCGCTGAGACAAAGACAATCGGAGCATAGCTTAAGAATTGAAAATTATCCCGAATATCTTCTTCCCATTTGCTGGCTGTATGGTTGTCCTTTTTGATGGTATCCCACTTATTGACCACGATGATAATTCCCTTACCAGCTTCATGGGCAAAGCCAGCAATTCGTTTATCGTAATCTCTGATGCCTTCCTCAGCATTGATAACCATGAGGACTACATCCGAACGGTCAATTGCCCGCATAGAACGCATAATGGAGTACTTTTCGGTATTCTCGTAGACCTTCCCAGATTTCCGCATGCCTGCAGTATCAATCATGGTGTACTCTTGTCCCTCATCATCAACGAAGTCCGTATCAATAGCATCCCGCGTAGTTCCAGCGACAGGGCTGGCGATTACCCGCTCCTCACCCAGCATGGCATTGATAAGACTGGACTTGCCAACATTAGGGCGGCCGATCAGGCTGAACTTGATAATATCAGGATTGTCATCGTCTTCTTCAACCGGAAGACTTTCAACAATGGCATCGAGAATATCACCAGTCCCAATGCCGTGAACAGAGGAAAGAGGGTAAGGATCCCCTAAGCCCAGTGCATAAAAATCATAAATATCGTTACGCATCTCCGGATTATCCACCTTGTTGACGGCCAGAATAACCGGTTTGTGGGTGCGATAAAGGATCTTGGCTACATATTCATCGGCATCTGTCACACCTTCCTTGCCGGAAACAACAAAGACGATGACATCACTTTCAGTCATAGCAATATCCGCCTGATGCTTGATCTGTTCCATAAAGGGAGCATCGACATCATCGATACCGCCTGTATCAATAATAGAAAACTGGCGATTAAGCCATTCCGCTTTAGTATAAATTCGGTCTCGGGTTACCCCTTCCACATCTTCAACAATGGAAATGCGTTCACCCGCAATCCGATTAAAAAGGGTCGATTTCCCCACATTAGGACGACCCACAATAGCCACAGTTGGTAAGGCCATTTGTTTTCCTTTCTTGTCTGACTTATAGGTAAAAGAGTCAGTTATTTATAAATCTAGCTCCTAGGGAGCCAAGCAATATTTTCTGGCAAATGAAATTTAGCAGGCGAAACAGAAACCAAATCCCTTGCCTAGGAAGCCATTCACCTTGCGCTACCCTCAAAATCACCGCCGATTTTCACCTAAGAGGTGAACATCCTTAGCGAGATAGCGAATACGTTCCATGACACGCTTAGCCTGCCAAGATTCATCGGCCCCTTTGATATTGCCAAACTTAGCTTCCAAATTAGCCAAGCTATAGTTGGAAGTGAAGAAGGTCGGCAATTCTTCCAACATTCGATGCTGCAGAATTACTTGGAGAATTTCATCCCGGACCCAAGAAGTGGTCTGTTCAGCCCCAATATCATCTAGGATAAGGACTGGAACCGCCTTGACTGCATCAATCTCCTCCTTGACGCCGCCAGAATTGATAGCATTTTTAATATCAATAACAAAGCTGGGATAATGAAGCATGGTCGTCTCAACAGCCTTTTTCTCGGATAACTCATGGGCCATGGCTGCCAATATAAAGGACTTCCCGATCCCCATGTCTCCGTAGATATAAAGTCCCTTTTGATTCGGACTTGGATAGCGATCAACAAAATTGACCAAATACTGGAAGACATCTGAACGCGATCCTGTAAGATCAACATCTTGAAAGGTGATATTCTTATAGGATTTAGGTAGGCTGACTACATGGATGCGATCTTCGATAGCCCTTTGCGCCTGAGCCTGCTTGAGGGCCTTAGTTTCCTTGTAGGAAACATCTGCATAGCCTTCATTCATGGTTAAAATAGGCTCGTAACCCTTGGCTATGTAACTGCTATCGCCTGTTTGAAACTTCCGTCGCTCCACCAAGAATTGGTTGAACTTGGGGAGGCTGCGTTTGATTTCTGCCTGACTCAGCTGGTGCTCTGAAATAAAACTAGCTACCGCCTGATCTGCCATGATTTGATTGGTCAAATCGTCTAAATTAACCCGACTGGCATGCCCTGTCCGATTAAGGGCTTGTCCGATACTTTCCATCTAGTCACCTCCTTTTTCTAATCGCTGGAGCATTTGTCGCTTCATTTCATCTAATTTTGCCTGCTCCTCAGGGCTGGTCTCTTCCTTATAGTCTGGATTACTCCAATCTGGCACACTGGAGGTCGTCTGCTTAGCCGCCCCCTGACCTTTACTTTTAGAATAACCTTGGCTATGTTGACTGAGCACTGTCAGGGCAGATTCCGCACTAATCGCCTTTTTTGAGGAAACAATATTCGCTAGACTCATCATAGCATTCCTGCCCAAGGTAGCCGAATTATTACGTTTGAAATAATAGACAACCATGATATTGATAACTTCATCAAGGAAATCCATCTCCACCAAATCTGCCAAGATTTTCTTTTCCTTGGCAGTTGTTGTTACAGCTCCCAAACCAGTTTTAACTTTAGCTAAGAAATTCTCTGGGGTAGAAGCCTTGGCTTCTCTGAGGATGACCTCTTCCTCGTGGCTGAATGCAGCCGACTGAGATTCTTGTCCTTGTCGCAGCTTAACAACAATCCGTTTGGGCAGAATCTTATGGTGGCTGGACGTTTCCTTAGCCAGCTGATAAACATCAAACCAAGTCAGCTGAAACTTTTCAGAAATATTATTGAGGGCGATGACATCCTGCTTTTCATTAGCGAAATAGAGACCATCAAGCGTCATCCGCTGTTTGAAGCTCTCCAAATCAAAATTAGTTTTGGGCTGCACAGGATGTAGTTCCACTTCTCCCTTATCAGAAAAAACGTCTGAAAATTTCTTAGAGAGATTACGCAGATGGCTGACGTCTTCCATTTCCAGCTCTGCTACCGCCACATCACCGATATGACTTTCCAAGAGGCGACGATAGACAGGATTCGCTAGAAAAATTTGGGCAGTCAGGGGCTCTCTCAGCTCAATGATATAGCTAGAGAGATCTTGATAAAATGCCACCAGGTCCATGCCAGTTAAGACCGCCAGAGCCGCTTCAAAGCGGGGCAGATCAAAGAGGGTATGGTTAAGGATTTCGGCGAACTTATGAATTCTTCCTCCGCCGTCATAAAAACTAGTCAGATATTGATAGACCACTGCAGCATCGCTGCCTATAATAGGCAGGTAGAGCCTGATCAAATTGGTCATATCCCTGCTGACCTGATTATTTTTCACAAAAGAAAAATCATCAATTGGTTTCATCGTTTACCTTATTTTTCTTATTTTTACTACGAACACGATTGGTAATTTGTTGGAGGAGATTCTCAATTTCATCAACATCCTTGAAGGAGCGATAAACACTGGCAAAACGGACATAGGTAATTTCATCCAGATCAGCCAACTCATCCATAACCAGATTGCCAATCACCTCACTCGACACTTCGGAATCATACTCACTGCGAATTTTCTGCTCAATCCGACTAATAACATTCTCAATATCAGTGCTAGAAACCGGCCTCTTTTGGGCACTTTGGATAATGCCATTGAGAATCTTATCACGAGAGAATTGTT
Organism: Streptococcus criceti HS-6; assembly: GCF_000187975.2. NCBI lineage: Bacteria > Bacillati > Bacillota > Bacilli > Lactobacillales > Streptococcaceae > Streptococcus > Streptococcus criceti. Next base: position 974,136 of record NZ_AEUV02000002.1, on the reverse strand, counting down.
CCCGAGTTCCATCCTTTTTCACAACCAAGAGGGGCACTTCTTCAATTCGCTCAAAGGTAGTGAAACGAGTCCCACAATGGTCACATTCACGACGCCGACGAATAGTATTGCCATCCTCAGCCTGACGACTGTCAATGACGCTAGATTTATTATTATTACATCTTGGGCAACGCATAAAAACACCCCAATTCTATCATATTTTAGTAATACTTTATTTTACCATACTTTGGGACATAAAAAAAGGATTGACTCTCCCTGCCAAACCTAATCTTATCCCATTTTTACGCTATTTTGAATCTATCCTATCTAAGTTTTCTCTAATGTTCTCGAATGACATAGCCTAAGCCTCGAACAGTTTGGATATAAGATTCATGACCGGGAATATCAATTTTTCCACGGAGGTAACGAACATAAACATCCACAACATTAGTCTCAACTGTGCCATCGTTATAGCTCCAGACATAGTCCAGCAATTCCTCTCGTGTCATAACCGTATTGATATGCCGCAATAAGGTCGACAAAAGAGCAAATTCTCTTTTAGTCAGAGCTATGGCTTCTCCTCTGCGGATAACCGAACGGCTGGCCTCATCCATAATTAAATCCTGATAAGCCGTTTGATTAGACTTAGGAGGCTTGCGTTTCAAACCCTTGCGTTGGAAAATTTCATCAACCTTATCCAAAAGCTCTTCCACTGCAAAGGGCTTAACCAAGTAATCATTTGCCAAGCCCTCTGTTTTGGGTAAATTTTCCACATCTTCACGATTGACCATCAAAACAGTAGAAACTTTCTTGACCTTCTTGATTTCTTGCATGAGTTTCAAGCCGTCCTGATCAGGGAGGTTGAAATCAATAAAAATCAATTCAAAATCCCTTTCCAATGCCATTTTTAAACCAGAATGACCATTCTGACTGACAAATGCCTGATAGCCTTTTTCCTGTAACTTCAAGGACACCAACCTTGATAAACTTTTCTCGCCTTCGATTAATAGAATGCGTTTTGCCATTATCCACTACCTCCTTCTTTTTCTTAGCTAATCCACATTTTCATCTGAGACTAGCTAAATCACCAAATAAACTAAACATTCGATTCTCTACTAATCTGGATCAAAAAGACCATCCAAAGCAGCAAAGGGATTATTAGCTTCTTTATTTTCCTCCTGTAATGCCTGATATTGCGATTCTGTTAAAACTGACCAATCATTACCCGCTGGCAGGCTATCATCCTCAGCTTCCTCCTGCGTTAAAACTCTGAGCGGAATGTTGAGTAAAATATTATCAACAACACTTTCCTCTAAATCAATGGTATCAGTTTCCAAGATCAGAACTAGGTCTTCATCAACCAAGTCTTTCTTAGCTTCAATCCGGCTAGCCTCAATAAATACCTCTGAAACAAAGCAGTTATTATCAAAGGCAACCGGTTCCATTGAACGACTGGACGGCAGGGTCAACTGATAAGTCAAATCATAATTGAGCAAGAAAAGCCCATCATCAAAACCTACCAATCCCTTGGCTCTAACGTCTTTAACATCAATAATCTCTGGATTTCGACTTAAAAGCAGCGACTTAATATCTAACTCTTGGTCGAAATGAAGTCCCTCTGGATTCTTCTTTAATTCTGCAATATTAAACATCTTTCTCCTTAGTATGACCGAACGAAACTAACAATTAGAACCTGCCGCTTCTCACTTATCAAACAAAATAAGACAGTCATCTGTTAAACATCTGCCTGATACAACTTTACCCACCTAGCCTAGTAACTTTACTATCACAGACTGAAGCAAATAGGTATCGTAACTCACCTACCCTACTCAAATAACTCAGTAAACTGTTCGAACCTGTCGCCTTAAAGCTGAAAAACAACGGTTGATTGCTTTGGCTCGTGTCGCGACAAAGTGTAGACTGCTGAAGTCAACACCCCTTCGTTTTGATTTTCAAGGGGATTAGGTAGTAATCACAAGGACAATCTCAATTTCTCCCTAAAATGATTGCTCTTAATATAACAGAAATAGTTTTCAATCTCTTTACAATCAAACAAAAATCGCCCTACAGGGGCGACTTGATTTGTTATATTAAAGATAAAAGGACGCAGTCTCTAAATTTTATTCAGAATTAGCTCACGCAAGCCTTATCCGTTATCCCTCCTTCGAGAGCGAACCTTTTAAACCGCCTCCAGTCGCGCAATTCGATCCGCAATCGGTGGGTGAGTAAAGAAGAGCGCCTTCATTCCACCTTTTTTTTGAGGATCATTGATATAAAGCTCTGCACTGGCATCATCGACATGCTGTTGCATAGGCTGAGATTGATCCAATTTTTTAAGAGCATTGATCAGCCCCTGTGGATTTCTGGTCAACTCTACCGAACTGGCATCCGCCAAATATTCCCGCTGACGAGAAATAGCCAACTGAACCAGACTGGCAGCCAAAGGAGCTAAAATCAGAGCCAGCAAAGAAAAGACCAGCAGGATGATACCTAAGCCGCCGTTATCACGATTGTTGGAACGTCGGCTACGACCGCCACCCCACCACATCATGCGGCCGCCGATACTAGAAATCAGAGTGATAGCAGAAGCTAGAGCTACTGCTATCGTAGAAATTCGAATATCATAATTGCGGATATGACTGATTTCATGCCCGATCACCCCTTCTAATTCTTCACGGTTTAGGACTGCAAGAATACCAGAAGTTGCAGCTACAGCAGCATTTTCTGGAGAAGAGCCTGTTGCAAAGGCATTGAGAGAAGGATCGTCCACAACAAAGACTCGAGGCATAGGGACTTGAGCCACCATAGCCATATCCTCAACAACATGGTAGTAATCAGGATATTCCTGGGCTGTCACTTCACGAGCATTGTTCATGGACATAACGACATTGGTCGATTGAAAAATCATGGAAGCGGCGTAGATAGTTCCGATGATGAGGGCTATGATAGTTCCTCCAACAAGGCTGTCCAGCCAGAGATAGCCAACGGCCGCCCCAATTAGGCTTAAAAGCGCAAAGAAAAGAATCAGCAGCACAAAGGTACGGCGTTTATTGGAAGCAATCTGTTGATATAACATAGGCAATTCCTATAGGTTAAAATCAACTTTGGGAACAGCTTTTTCATTCTCAGCTGTTTCCAAAAATTGAACAGGTTTGAAACCAAAGATAGCAGCCACCAGATTACTAGGGAAAATTTGCAACTTAGCGTTGTAGTTAGCCGTTGTATTGTTATAGAGTTGACGAGAGTAGGAAATTTTATTTTCCGTATTGGTCAATTCTTCCTGTAATTTGACAAAACTAGTATTAGCCTTTAAATCAGGATAGTTTTCTGCCACCGCAAAAATTCCCGAAACCTGCTTAGTAAGAGCGTCACTAGCTTGCATCGTTTCGGCAGGAGATTTTGCTTGTGTCACCTGTGCCCGCAATTCCGAAATTTTCGTTAAGGTTTTTTCTTCATAGGCTGCATAACCTTTTACTGTTTCCAACAAATTTGGAATTAAGTCATTACGACGTTTGAGCTGCACATCAATTTGACTCCAAGATTCTTGAGTCTGCATCCGCAGACGCACCAAGCCATTGTAACTGATGATGACCAAAAGCACTAAGACTGCCACTAGGGCAACTATAATCCATAACATAAATGATCCTCCATTTAAAACATCATCCAAACTCTTACACCAGATTAAACCAAGCGCAAGTCAAAAAAATAATCCAGATGATAAATAAGAAAAGATTCTTAAATCCTTCCATAGCTACCCTTTATTATAGCAAAAATTGCTGAGGGGAGGTAGTCGGACAAACGGATTCTTTCACTCTATCAGAATCCCGACAAAATGGGCAACAGGACGAGTAGACTTAGTCTTCTTTTATTGAGCTTTGAGACCTACAGTGGTAAAATAGAGCTATTATTCAATTTGAGGGAGAAAAATGACACCACAAGAATTTTATGAGTTACTGGCCAGCCAAGGTTTTACCCTATCGGAACAGCAGAAAAAGCAGTTTGAAGACTACTTTAAATTGCTGGTGACTTGGAATGAAAAAATCAATCTGACAGCCATCACCGACAAGGAGGACGTCTATCTCAAGCACTTCTACGATTCTATCGCACCTGTCCTGCAGGGCCTAATCAAGAACAGCCCTCTTCGCTTATTAGATATCGGAGCTGGAGCTGGTTTCCCCAGCCTCCCCATCAAGATTCTCTGTCCCGAGATTGAGGTGACCATTATTGATTCCCTTAATAAGCGAATTAACTTCCTCAATGAAGTTGCAAAAGGCTTGGAGCTAACAGGAGTGCATTTCTGTCATGGTCGAGCCGAAGATTTCGGACACAATAAAGATTTTCGTGCCAGCTTTGATATTGTCACTGCACGAGCTGTTGCTAGAATGCAGGTTCTCTCTGAGTTAACCATTCCTTTCCTTAAGATTGGTGGCAAATTATTGGCCCTCAAAGCCGCTGCTGCTGACCAAGAACTAGTCCAAGCCAAACAAGCTCTTAATCTTCTGTTTGCTAAGGTTCAATCAAACAACACTTATCAGCTGCCTAACGGGGACGGCCGCACCCTTACAGTCCTCGAAAAAAAGAAGGAAACCCCCAATAAGTATCCTCGGAAGGCTGGTCTTCCAAATAAGAAGCCCCTCTGATTGGAGTCCTTTTACCCATGACAAAATTTAATGTTATTAGAAATTTATCTGTTGCCCAGCAAATTAGCGCTAGCTTCATTTCTGTCATTCTGATTGGCAGCCTGCTTTTATCCCTGCCAGTTACACAATATGATAATGCCCCTGCCACAAACTATTTGGATCATCTGTTTAACACAGTATCCATGGTCTGTGTGACTGGACTTTCTGTTTTTCCCATTGGAGATGTTTATAATGGCTTGGGACAATTTCTCGTGATGTGCTTGATGCAAATCGGAGGCTTAGGACTAGTCAGTCTAATCGCCTTTAGCTATTATAGTATTAACAGACGGATGTCCCTCAGACAACAGGAAATCCTTCAATCTTCTATCGGCAGTAATTCCAGCGCTGACCTCAGGCACTATCTTTTTCGGATTTACAAAATCACCTTCACTATCGAATGTCTCGCCGCCCTGACCCTGATGATTGATTTTATTCCAAGGTTTGGCTGGCAGAACGGTATCTTCAACAGTTTTTTCCTAGCTGTTTCTGCTTTTTGTAATGCCGGTTTTGATAATCTTGGCTCGACCAGCTTGATTCATTACAAACTTAACTGGATTGTCAACTTAGTCGTAGCCTTTTCCATTATCTCGGGCGGATTAGGCTTTCGCAATTGGATGGCTCTGATTGACCTTGCTAAATCTTGGTTCAAGGCGTCTCCTCATAAACTTGGCCTCCTCAAGAGGAATTTAACCATTCAGACTCGCTTGGTTCTCACTACCACAGCAATCATCCTCCTCATTGGTACCTTGCTGGCTTGGATTTTAGAGCAAGATAATCCAGGCACCATTGGAAGCCTAAGTTTCTATCATCAAGTCCTCGTCAGCTTCTTCCAGACGGTCACTATGCGGACAGCTGGCTTTGCAACAATTGACTACACCAAGGCTGGTAATGCTGTTAACTTCATTTTTATGATTCAGATGCTAATTGGCGGGGCCCCTGGCGGTACGGCCGGAGGGCTCAAGGTCATCGTAACCGCTATCACCTTCCTTATTTTTCGATCGGAATTTTTGGGACAAACTCGAGTCAGTGTTTATAACCGTACTATTCCAACTCGTATTGTTAAACAGACCTTGACGATCCTCATCTTCTTTTTTGTCATTTTAATCATTGGCTATATTTGTCTGTTAGAATTTGAACCAAATATCTCTCCTTTTAGGCTGTTCTTTGAAGCCTGCAGTGCCCTTGCAACTGTCGGTGTTTCTATGGATGTTACCAGTCATTTATCAACAGCGGGTCGCTGGGTCATCATGGCCCTGATGTTCTTTGGTCGAGTTGGGCCAATCACAGTGCTTCTTAGTTTGCGACAAAAGTCCAAACAAACAATCAATTATGCCCGTGTTGACCTCACTCTAGGTTAAAAGGTAAGAATACTAGGTGCTTCTATCTAATAAAAACTAGATAGAAACGCTTAGTCTAAATTTTATTTTAAGAGGAATTTTTTATGTCAGAAAAAATTATTGGTGTTTTAGGTTTGGGAATTTTTGGAGCCACCTTGGCTGAAAAATTAGCTAAGTTTGGTGAAGAAGTGATTGTCATTGATAATAAGCCCAACCATGTACAAGATATTGCCGATTTAGTCAGCAAAGCCATTATAGGCGATATTACCAACATTGAGACCCTCAGGGATGCTGGAATTGACCAGTGCCATCAAGTTATCATTGCAACAGGAAACAACCTAGAAAGTTCCGTCTTAGCCATCATGCATTGTAAAAAACTAGGAGTTCCCTACATAGCTGCTAAGGCTAAGAACGAAACCTTCGAGGAAGTACTCTACGAAATCGGTGCCAATCGTGTTATCTCACCTGAACGAGAATCTGGTCGCACACTCGCTTCAACGCTGATGCGGCATCGTATTCATAATATCTTTTATCTGGAAGAAGGGGTCTCTATCGTAGAATTTGAATTACCCGATAGTTGGCAGAATAAAGAACTAGCCAAACTCAATCTGCGTGATAAGTACGACCTCAATATCATCGGCTATCGACTCAGAAAAAACGCCAGACTACAAACAGATATTAGCCCTGACACCATTTTCCCAGAACAAGCAACCATCGTTGCTGTTGCTAGTTCTGACACCTTTGAAAAATACGACTATCTCAACTATCTAAAATAAACAAAAGACAAAGAGCCTTGACCATAGGATATCAACCCATGATCAAGGCTCTTTGTCTATACAATCTTATCCAGTCATCTAAGCCTAACCTGATAGTACTGCATTTTCTATGCTATTGGGGAAAAAATATCTCTGAACATCAGCTCAGCTATATTCTGTGACAATCAAAAAGTGATATATCAAGCAACGGACGATAGAACAGACCTGAGGCTGGAAAAAAAGTATTCCAGCCTTCTATTTTTTGCAGTAATAACAGTCTTACTCCCTGCACAGTTCATTAGGTGCTTTAGCACCAATAAATCACTGCTGACTGATTTTCCTGTTGCCACAAGGCCAAAGCGGAAAACCTAAACGAATGTGATGACCATCGTTCATCTTATTCCCACCTTCAAAAGGTCTGGGGAGAGACCGTTTCAGGTTACCACCTTAAAACTAGGACGTAGTGAGGAACTAAAATTTTCAATTTTTGGGGTCTTTCCCACTCCCACAAACAACAAAAATAGGCTAACATGGCTACGAAACACTCCTCAAAACGTTATTTAACCGCCATCAGTCTCAACAACAAAGCATGATTAACCTTTGATGTTAATGAGTATAAACTGGCTAAACCCAAGGATTATAAAACCGTCCATGATTCCAAAAGATTAAAGCCAGACTAACAAGCAAAATGATAAAAGCTAAAGCTAGAACCCACCAATCTTTGCCAGTCATCGGCTGAGCCTGATACCAGGTCCGCTTCTTATACTTCCCAAAACGGCGCAATTCCATTGCTGTTGCTATGGTATCAATCCGCTCTAAGGAACCAAAGATTAAAGGAATAACAATTTGCAAATTGCCTTTAATTCGACTGACTAAATTGGCCTTCTTAGACAATTCTAAACCACGCGCCTCTTGTGACAGCTTAATCATGCCGAATTCCTCTTGAACATCGGGGATATAGCGCAATGTTAGGCTAACCGAATAAGCCAATTTATAAGGCAGACCAATCCGGTTGAGGCTGGCAGCAAACTGGCTAGGATGGGTGGTCATTAAGAAGAGAATCGCCAAGGGAACGGTACAAAAATATTTAAGAATCAGATTAAAAAGGTAAAAGAGCTCCTGACTGGTAACATAGAATCGTCCCCAGCCAGCAAACAATAGTGTCTTAGTCCCGTAGATTTCCTCCCCATAGGACGGAGCAAAGAGATAAACCATAAGTAGATTAAACAAGGCAATCAAAAAAACTACCGTCATAGCAAAAGACACATCTGCCCACTTAATCTTAGCCCAGCGAAAGAGTAATACGGCACAAAAACCAAGCACCAAAATAAAGCGGGTGTCATAAGTCGCCATGCAGGCAATGGAGACTAGGATGAAAAAAATCATCTTGCTGCTACCTGATAGTTGGTAGAGAAAGCCCTGACCCTGCCGGTAACCAATAAATTTATTTGCCACTAGTGAGCTCCTCCTTCTTTTGACGGTAAAACTGACTCAAAGCCAGAGGATCCAATCCTAGCTTATCCGCCAACCGAAAGATGCTGGTTTCTTTCAAGTTAGCCTTCCGTAACAGATCCCGATCTGAGAGAACTTCCATAGGGGATTTATCAGCCAAAATTTTTCCATCCGCTATCACCAAACAGCGATCTGAATAATCCAGCATCAATTGCATATCGTGGGTAATCATGACAATCGTCTGCCCAGCTTGATTGAGCTCATCCAGAAAATCCATGATTTCAGTGTAATGCTGCATATCCTGACCAGCCGTTGGCTCATCCAGCAGAATAATTTCCGGTTCTAAAACTAGAATAGAGGCAATAGTAACTCGCTTCTTCTGCCCGTAAGATAAAGCTGAAATCGGCCACTGACGAAATTCATAAAGCCCACAAGTTCTTAAACTGGCCAAAACCTTCTCCTCTACCGCTTTTTCCCCAAGTCCTCTCAAACGCAGGCCCTTAGCAACTTCATCAAAAATCATGGTCTGACTAATCATCTGATTAGGATTTTGCAGAACATAACCAATTCGGCTGGCCCTCTCCTTGATCGAATCATCCGAAATATCTTGTCCCTGCCAAAGAAACTCACCACTAGCTTCAACAAATTTGGTCAACGCCTTGGCTAAGGTGGACTTTCCAGCACCATTCTTGCCAACAAGAGCAATGCGTTCTCCTCTTGCTAAGTCCAGATGGATGCTTTTTAATATAGGGTGATTAGGACTATAACCGAAACTAAGCTGATTAACGTTTAAAAGAGGCTCCTTGGGCTGACTAGACTGACTGCTCCTTTGTCCAGCAAAGTCAATCTGAGGAAGATTCAGATTCTCTAAATCTGAAAGAGACGATAAATTGGTCATATCCAGCCCCAACTGGCGTAAAACCGTGATATAAAGAGGCTCACGAATGCCATTCTCAGCCAGAATTTCTGAAGCCAAAAGTTGATCAGGGGACCCTTCAAAAAGTATCTGGCCATCATTCAGCAAAACAACCTTGTCCACCGGTCGGTAAAGGACATCTTCTAAGCGGTGTTCAATAATTAAAGTCGTCGCACCAGTCTCTTGATGAAGTTGGTCAATAAGGGCAATGGTATCCTGACCAGATTTAGGATCCAAATTGGCTAACGGCTCATCAAAAAGCAAAATCGGGCTCTCATCAATCAGTACCCCTGCCAAACTGACCCGCTGCTTCTGACCACCGGATAAATCTTGTGGACGATGATCCAGTAAATCCAAAAGTTCTAACTTGTCTGCCCAGCTATGGACCGTGTGAACCATTTCTGCCTGCTGACAGCAGTCATTCTCTAAAGCAAAGGCCAAATCTTCTGCCACGGACAGACCGATAAATTGACCATCAGTGTCCTGCAAGACCGTGCTGACCAAGTGGGATTTTTCATAAATGGACGTGTGAAAAGCGGGTTGACCATTAATCATCAAACTGCCAGTACTTTCACCCTGATAAGTATTAGGAATAATGCCATTGATGGTCTGAGCCAGAGTTGATTTTCCACAGCCAGACGGACCGATAATCAGGACCTTTTGCCCCTTTTCAATAGTCAGGTTAAGTGACTTTAATGTTGGCTCCTTTTGGGCATCATATTTAAAAGAAAAATCCTTAAATTCAATAAATGGCTTCATAATCAATCTTTTGAAAGGCTTCCCGACTGAACTCGGGTCTTAGCATAAACTGTTAACAGTATAGTGCCTCCGATTGCAATAGTCAGAACATTAGCTGTCCCAGCAATAAATCCCTGAGCAAAGAGATAGGACCAAGCCTGTTTATACATCAAGCGGTCGCCAAGTGGGCAAATGAGCCCGTAAGCGATATAAACGGTAATGATCTGAACCAAATTGAACCCAATCAATTCTTTAAGAGCAAATTTCCCTTTACTGACATCATAGAAGCGGCGGAAAAGACCAATACCTAAACCAATCAGACCGCTGGCCAAAACCCAGGCCCAGGAGATATTACCATATTGAATCCCATCCTTTAAGGCATGGCCAATAAAACCGATGAAAAAGCCCGCTACAGGTCCAAAAATAACCGAAAAGAGGGCTTGCACCGCATATTGCAACTGGATACTAGTATTCCCAAAAATCGGAATATTGATAAACATACCAATGATTACGAAAAGAGCGGCACCAATTCCTGTTGCTACAACAGTTTTAATAGAATTATTTGTCATAAAGATCTCCTCCAGTTAAATCTTTTTGATTTCAATACGCCACTGGGGACCAACACCAACATTGTAGGCCTTGGCAAAAGACCCCTGATTAATGGCCAGCCCAACACGATACAGTGAATTAATATAAATAATCGGTTGTCCTATCCGCACATCTGCAAATGATTTCCCATAGGTGACCTGATTTTGGTATACCAACATATCATTATTAAAAATAGTTACCTCAAAGCGGTCACCAAATTGAGGATTCAGAGTGTTGAACTCGTCATTTCTGATGGAAGTCCAAAGCGATCCAAACCTGACATCTAAGATATCAACTGCTCCACGAATCAGATTCTTCTCAAGCACAGTCTTAACAACCGGCAGTTCAACAATTCCCTCAACCGAAAATTCTGGCCCAACATCCTTAAAAGCAAGGTGGCCCGAAGCTAATTTAGCGCCCGTATAGGCATAGACATCCCGACCGTGGAAGGTGTAGGAAAGTTCCGTATTTTCACGACGATTTTTCAGTTCAGAAATTTCACGAACAGCCTTGATGCCAATATGTTTTTTTATATAAGACAAAGTCCCATTATCAGGTGTAACAATATACTGATTTTTTTCTGTCAGAGCAACGACACTTTTGCGGTCAGACCCAACACCTGGGTCGACCACAGAAACAAAGGTCGTCCCTTCAGGCCAGTATTCTACTGTCTGAAAGAGACGGTAGGAACCCTCAAAAATATTATAGGGGGTAATATCATGAGTCAGGTGGTGAATTTTCAAATCACCAGCTTCTTGCAAAGCAACCCCAACCATAGCCGAAACAGCTCCGTCAACGAGACCAAAATCTGATTGTAAGACCAATAAATTATTTGCCATAGATGTCCTTCTTTTCATTCTTGTTGCCCTTCATTATAGCATATTTGACCAGCTCTTCAGCTTAGATTTTTTCTATAACCAGTTATAATAATCTCTCAGCAGGTTAGCTAATTTCAAAACAACCTCATCTAAGCAAAGAGCTCCGACCATGGATAGTCAGAGCCCTTTTGTTATAGCTAAAGTTTAACTGATTTATTAGTCGATTTTTCTCTCCCCCAGGCTGACAGTTCAGCAACTGCAGTAAAGAGAACATCGGTTGATGAATTGAGAGCAGTCTCACAGGAATCTTGAATAACACCAACGATAAATCCAGCCCCAACCACCTGCATGGCTGTATCATTATCAATTCCAAACAAGCTGCAGGCAACTGGAATTAAAAGCAATGAACCTCCGGCTACCCCAGATGCCCCACATGCTGAAATAGCAGCCACTACACTCAGAATCAGAGCTGTCGCAAAATCTACATGAATCCCCAGAGTTGAAGTCGCTGCCAAAGTCAAAACATTGATGGTGACAGCGGCCCCAGCCATATTGATCGTGGACCCTAAAGGAATGGACACCGAATAAGTATCTGGATCCAAGCCAAGGTCCTCACAAAGCTTCATGTTGACCGGAATATTGGCAGCCGATGAGCGAGTAAAGAAGGCTGTCACACCAGATTCTCTCAAGCAACGTAAAACCAAGGGATAAGGATTGCGACGCATCATGATAACAGCAATGATTGGATTGACTACTAAAGCAACAAAGGCCATCGTACCCACTAGGACAAGGATTAAAATACCATACCTGGAAAGAACACTAATCCCATTCTCTGAAATGGTTGTAAAAACCAAACCAAGAATTCCAAAAGGAGCTAGATTAATAATCCAGCGAACAATCTGTGAAGTTACCTCAGCAATCGTATTAAGCAATTCCTTGGTATGCTGACTGGCTGTCCGCATGGCAAAACCAAAGACAACTGCCCAAACCAAAACTCCGATATAGTTAGCTTCAACTAGAGCATGGATAGGATTATCGACCATCTTCAAAAGCAAAGCCTGAAAGACAGCTCCCACCCCTTTAGGTGATTGAGAAAGGCTTGAAGCTGCCTTGGTCGCTGCACCAGATAGAGTCAATTTAATGGGAAAAAGATAATGAGAGATAACAGCAGTCAGAGCAGCTGCAAAGGTACCAAACATATAGAGACCGATAACAGTGGTCATATTGGATTTTTGTCCTTCACGCGTTTGTGATAGAGCGTTAGCTACTAGGGCAAAGACCAAAAGAGGGGCAATAGCCTTCAAAGCACCAACAAACAATTTTCCTAGGAGACCAATGATGGTAAGCTTGGGAAGGACCAAACCAAGAACAGCACCACAGACAACACCAATGGCAATTCGTTTCAATAAGCTGGTGCGATTCCACGTTGATAAAATTCGTTTCAATATTCTACCTCTTTATAAAGCTGAAATGTAATATGATGTATGAAACCATCTTAATACAAAAGACCGAAGTCGTCAATACGGCTGGCAAAATTAAGGATACAAAAGAGAAGATCCGAAGATCTTCCCTCACTTTTGTTTATTTTTGAAGCGCCATTCGAAGCGAAGCTCGTCGTAGAATGGATAGACTAAATTTAAGACACCGTAGCCTAGGATAAGACTAGCAAGAACATCCGTTGGATAATGTACACCCAGATAAATCCTCGACAGACCGATAAGAAAGATAACTAATCCCAACAAAAATTCTACAAGGTAACGAATAACTTTTTGTTTAATCCGCTGACGGGCAATGATAATCATACCACCAACCATCAACATCAATACTAGCGAATGCGCACTGGGAAAAGAATATCCTGTTTCTACTACTAGATGCCGAATTGATGGACGAGGGCGCTGGTAAAGATTTTTTAAAATTACTACCAAGACAAGATCAATTACCCCCAGCAGAGTCAAAAAACCAGCTTCTATATACCATTTCCTACCAATCATAAAACCAACAATCACTACAAAAATGACCAGTAAGGTTGACGAATGTGTGATAGTTCTAAAGAAAGCTGTCAAAGGAGCCGGTAAATCCCCCCGAACAGCAGATTGAATAGACTGGTCAAATCCTTGCAGGGTACGGGGGTCAAACTTAACGATATAACCTAAGATAACAAAGACTAAAGCTGCAAAGCTAGCTCGGATAAAATATTTTTGTCGATTATGCATAACGGTATTATAACATAGGACCTACAATTTCGCTATGAGAGGTTTGATAGCTAGGTAAAGTACATAAAAGCTGACTGCAAAGATAGCCCCCTCAATGAGGTTAAAAGGAAGGACCATAGCAAAAAGGTAGTTCGCCATACCCAAGATAGCCTTAATATCAAAGTTAGCAAACTTAGCATAGAGCGGAGCTGCATAAATATAATTTAGAATAATCATGGCAGCCGTTAAGCCTAGCGTCCCCAAACCAGCCCCTAGGCAATAAGATTTAAATGTCTGCTTTTTTTTCCACATCAGTCCCAGCGCTGCTATAAAAAGACTGAGGGCGATATAGTTCATTGGTAATCCTATTAAGGTACCCACGCCACCGTTATTCAAAAGCAATTTTAACAAGGTCCGCAACGTTAGAACTGCAAAAGCACTCTTGAGATCAAAGATAGCAAGCGCTAGAAGCACTGGCAGAATTGAAAAATCAACCAGCAAAAAGCTAGCCCCTGGAATCAGCGGAAAGCTAAAATACATGAGTAAGAAGGACACCGCCGAAAGAATGGCAATATAGGCTAAACGACGTGTCGATTTGATAGATGTTGACATAAAAAATTCCTCCAATTTTTTCCAAATTGAAGGAGGCTAAGTCATTTTAGAACAAAAGATCTAGGTACCTTAGCTGAGCCCAACTACCTTAAAATTCCTTTGTAGCACAAAAAACTTGTCTCCTCCCTTCCAGACTATACTGTCGGTTGTGGAGTTTCACCACATCAACCCCGTAGGGTTCGCGGACTTCCGCTTCTTTTGAAGCCGTCACCGCCGGTCGGGAATTTCACCCTGCCCTGAAGACAATCTAAGCATAACAAAAAAGACCGATAAAAGCAAGATTATTAGTCTTGAAAACTTAATCTGGTCAAGTATTGTCTCGCTTATACAACTTTTTCCAAATAAGGTAAAACACCTCTGACACGAAAGCGAAACAAGCCATACTTTTATTTGTGAATGTAGCGTTATGGTTTTGGGAAAAAATGACTTATGAAAAGTAGCATTCAAGAATTCAGAGAACGTCTGGGACAATCTCTTATGAGCGTATTCCTCATGGAGCCTGAAACCGATACCCATCTAGAAACCACTCGTTAAACTAGGAGTGGGATCAACTCAAAAATTGAAAATTTTGGTCCTCACCACATCCTAATTTTAAGATGATGACCTGAAATGGTCTCTCCTAAGCCGTTTTTGACACTTGCTTTCAAGCTCCATTCCCCGATTAAAAAGGTCTCCCAGACCTTTTTAACCCACCCCTGCACAGCTCAAAAATTCTGAGGGACCTTTTGGGGTTGAAAATAAAATGAACGATGGTCATCACAGTCGTTTAGATTTTCCGCTTCAGCCTTGTGGTAACAGGAAAACCAACTTGTAGCTTCTTTGCTACTAAAGCACCTCATGAACTGTGCAGGGCTAAGACTTCTTGGCCTAGCCTAAGCCAACAAGTCTTGTTCCCAACCACTGCTTATCCTAAAGCAGGAATACTGGACAAATTTTTGGCCAGCCTTGGGCCACTTCACTAGAATTGTTTTTTGCCTTACTTGCATTATCAAACTAACTATTACCTTTATGGGCAAAGAATTCCTAATCATCCGTATTATCACAAACTAAAACAAAAAATCTCGGACCGCTGGGCCCGAAATTTTTACTAACCAATTTAGAAATGGATCGACTCTAGGGAAGGTAGCCTTGTTCAAATTCTCATATGAACACTTGTTAGGATTTATCTTATTTTAATTTATCATTTTCATAGGTGTGGACTAAATCCAGATGATTGAAGTTCTGCTGCCGCAAGGCTTCATAGACAATCATGCAGACAGTGTTGGAAAGATTGAGACTACGAACATGCTGATCATTCATAGGAATCCGAATAGCCTGTTCACTATGCTCTCGCATAAAGTCTTCTGGCAGTCCTTTGTCCTCTCTCCCAAATATGAAATAATGATCCTGATCATCCGCATAATCAATATCAGAGTAAATACTTTCAGCAAACTTGGACACTAGGTGGATGGCCCCCTGACATTGAACTAGAAACTCCGCTAGACTATCGTAGAAACTGATATCTAACTTATCCCAATAATCCAGACCCGCCCGCTTCATCTTACGATCATCGATAGGAAAACCCATAGGCTTAATAATATGCAAGGGGCTGTTAGTAGCTGCACAAGTACGGGCAATGTTACCCGTATTAGCTGGAATTTGGGGCTGAAAGAGAACCACATGATTGCGACCTTTGGTCTCATGATAGTTTTCCTGAATGAAGGGTTGTACGACCATAACTACCTCACAAGATTTTTTATTACTATTTGCTTCTCACTACTTGCAAAAAAATAACCACGCTGCCCGGAGTCAAGCTCAGCAAACAGCATGGTTGGTGGTGGCTCATTAACTTAAATCATAACAGGTCTGATTTAAATCAACGATTCTCTACAGTTTAGTATAGCACTCTATGGCTAGAAGTCAACACTTACTAAATAAAAAATTTTTAAATGTTACAAAAAGAATGACTTTTACGCTCATTTTATAAAATTCTTCTTTACAGTCCAAAAACTAGTTCATTTCAATCTTGTTTCAAGACTTATTATTTTAAAAAAGGGGATGATTTTTCTCCAAAAAAAGAGTAAGATAATATATTAGCTTAGGCCTTTTTGGCTATTTTTAAAAAGCTAAAGAACTGTTTTTTAACTCAGCTAATCATCGCACAAATGCAATGAATGTAAACCTATGCTAAACAATCATTAGAGCTTATAAAAAATTCGGTTCATAGACTAACATATAAGGAAAAGCAATGAAAATTATTGTTGTCGGCGGTGGTAAAGTCGGTACCGCCTTATGTCGTTCTCTAGTTGAAGAAAAGCATGATGTGACCTTAATTGAAGAAAAGGAAGAAGTCTTGGGTCGCGTTAGCAGACGCTTAGATATTATGGGAATCGTTGGCAATGGTGCCAATTATAAAATTCTGGAGCAAGCTGATGTACAGCACTGTGATATTTTTGTTGCTATTTCCGACCAAGACGAAGTCAATATGATTTCGGCCGTCTTAGCTAAAAAAATGGGGGCCAAGGAAACCATCGTTCGGGTCCGTAATCCGGAATATTCCAATGCCTATTTTAAGGATAATAATTTCTTGGGCTTCTCCATGGTGGTCAACCCTGAGCTTCTAGCAGCCCGTTACATTGCCAACAGTGTTGATTTTCCAGGAGCTCTATCGGTTGAACACTTTGTCAACGGCCGCATTATGTTGATGGAATTCAAAATCACTGAAAAGAGCAGGCTTTGCGACCTTTCACTCGATCAATTTCGCCGGAAATTTGGTAATATCTTGGTCTGTGCCATCAAGCGTGATGGCCAAGTCATTATTCCTGACGGAGATGATCAGCTGCTCACTGGTGACAAAATCTACGTGACCGGCGACCGCATCGAAATGATTCTCTTCCACAATTTTGTCAAAAGCAAGGTCATCAAGAATATGATGATTATTGGAGCAGGACGGATTACCTACTATCTGCTCAATCTCTTGCGCAACACCAAAATTAAGCTCAAGGTCATTGAAATTACCGAAAAGCGCAGCCAATACTTTAGCCAAGAATTTCCAGAAATCCCTATTGTTTTGGGAGACGGAACCGCTAAAAATATTCTGGTTGAAGAAGGTGTTGAAAACTACGATGCCGTGGCTACACTGACAGGGGTCGATGAAGAAAATATCATCTCTTCCATGTTTCTTGATACCTTAGGAATTGAAAAAAACATTACCAAGGTTAATCGAACCAGCCTTTTGGAAATTATCGACACCGATGGATTTTCCAGCATTGTTACACCAAAATCCATTGCGGTCGACAGTATGATGCATTTCATCCGCGGCCGGGTCAATGCTCAAGAATCGTCAAGTTTGGATGCTGTCCACCATATTGCTAATGGTAAGATCGAAACTCTCCAGTTCGAAATCCGTGAAAAGAATAAAATCGCCGGTAAGCATCTGGCTGATGTGCAACTCAAAAAAGGAGTCTTGGTGGCTGCTATCATCCGTAAGGGCAAACCGCTGTTTCCAACCGGACAGGATACTTATGAGGTCGGTGATAAAATCGTCGTGGTAACCCTGCTGACTAATATCACTGATATTTACGATCTTTTGAAATGAGGTGGCCTGAATGAATCGTTCTATGGTCCGCTACCTCCTAGCGAAATTATTACTGATTGAAGCCGGTCTGCTAACTGTTCCCTTGTTTGTCGCTCTCATCTACCATGAGGATTGGCAGGCATTTGCCAGCCTACTGACTACGATGGGAATTCTTGGTCTGCTGGGCTTGACAGGCTCTGCCTTTAAACCCAAAAACTATCGTATTTATACGAAGGAAGGGATGTTGATTGTCGCCCTCTGTTGGATTCTCTGGTCCTTCTTCGGAGCGCTGCCCTTTGTCTTTTCCGGTCAAATTCCCAGCCTAGTGGATGCCTTCTTTGAAGTCAGTTCAGGTTTTACAACGACTGGCGCTACTATCTTGCCCGATGTCAGCGTCCTCTCCCATGCCCTGCTCTTTTGGCGGAGTTTCACCCATTTAATCGGGGGGATGGGAGTATTGGTCTTTGCTTTGGCAATTATGGAAAATTCTAAAAATGCTCACTTGGAAGTCATGCGAGCAGAAGTTCCTGGCCCCGTCTTTGGTAAAGTAGTCTCCAAACTTAAGAACACTGCTCAAATTCTCTACATTATCTACTTGGGAATGTTTGCTATTTTTGCAGTCATTCTTTGGTCTTGCGGTATGCCCTTTTACGATAGTGTCATTACTGCTATGGGCGGTGCCGGCACTGGAGGCTTCGCTGTCTATAACGATAGCATTGCTCACTACCACAGCAGCCTGATTACAGTTATCGTTTCCATTGGAACCTTGATTTTCGGAGTGAATTTTAATCTCTACTACTTCCTCTTGATTCGGAAGTTCAAGATTTTCTTTGGTGATGAAGAACTGCGAACCTACCTAAGCATTGTAGCCATAGCTACAGGACTGATCTTCCTCAATATTTTCCACCTGTATGGCTCTTGGGCTCAAAGTTTGCGCTACTCCTTCTTTGAAGTTTCCAATGTTATCACCACGACCGGCTTTGGCATTACCGACCTAACCAAGTGGCCCCTTTTTTCTCAGGTTATCCTTTTAGTGCTGATGATTATCGGGGGATCCGCTGGTTCTACAGCCGGTGGTTTCAAGGTTATGCGTTCATTGATTGTCAGCAAGATTACCAAAAACCAAATTCTAAAAACCCTTTACCCCAATCGTGTCATGTCTCTCCATGTCAACCATAGCCCGCTGGATAAGGCTACTCAGCACAGTGTTCTCAAGTACCTGACTGTCTATGCTATGATTTTCATAGGACTGATTTTATTAATTAGTTTGGACAATAATGATTTTATTATTGTGGTCAGTGCTGTTGCTTCCACCTTCAACAATATTGGCCCAATGCTGGGAACTGCGGATACCTTCGCCATTTTCAGCCCCTGGGCCAAATTCCTTATGTCTCTAGCGATGATTGCCGGACGTCTGGAAATCTATCCGGTTCTCCTCCTCTTTATCCCAAAGACATGGTCTAAATATTAAGAATAAATCAAAAAGGAGCCGTTCAGTAAGAATGGCTCTCTTGCTTAAAAAATGGAGCTAGGTAGAACCAACCAGCTCCGTTTTTTTGTTTATTAGGGCATGTAATTTTTATATATCCGTCAGCGGGGTAGCCTCATCCGGCGAGGTATCTAAGACTTTAAAGTCATGACCAACACCAAAATCAGCCTGAGTCAGGTTGTTTTCCATGGTCATGTGGGCCAATTCCTTGATGTTATTTTCCTTACTGAGATGGCCTAGATAAATCTTCTTGGTCCGGTTGCCGATAGTGCGAATCATAGTTTCAGAGCCATCCTCATTAGAGAGGTGACCCTTGTCCGATAGGATTCGCTGCTTAAGACTCCAAGGATAGGCACCTGATCGTAGGATTTCCATATCGTGATTGGACTCAATCAGATAGCCATCCGCATTTTCAATCAGACCTGCCATCCGATCACTGACATACCCAGTATCTGTCAGCATAACAAAACTCTTGTCGTCTTTCATAAAGCGGTAGAATTGGGGATCAACAGCATCGTGACTGACACCAAAACTCTCAATATCAATATCGCCAAAGGTCACGACCTTCCCCCGCTCAAAAATATGTTTCTGCTCTGGGTCAATCTTACCAATCATATTGTGAGCATCCATGGTCTGCCAAGTTTTTTTATTGGCATAGATAGGCATCCCGTACTTTCGAGCCAAAACACCAACACCGTGGATATGGTCTTTATGCTCATGGGTAACTAATATAGCATCCAAATCTTCAGGCTTGCGGTCGATTTCAGCTAGAAGACTGGTAATCTTCTTTCCTGAAAGACCTGCATCAATCAAGAGCTTCTTCTTGGGAGTTTCCAAGTAAAAGGAGTTCCCTGAGGAACCCGATGCTAAAATACTATATTTAAAACCTTTATTGGTCATCGACTGACTCATCTTCCTCCCATTCATCATCAAAGTCGTCAGGCTCCTTATCATAAGGGAGAACAATGGTAAAGGTCGAGCCCTGACCATATTCACTCTTAGCCCAAATAAAGCCATGATGTTGCTTAATAATTTCCTTGGCAATAGCCAAGCCCAGACCGGTACCACCTTGAGCCCGACTACGCGCCTTATCTACACGATAGAAGCGATCGAAAATCAAAGGCAGGTCCTTCTTAGGAATACCCAGACCCTGATCGGAGATTGAAATAATTAATTGGGTATCGGTGGTAGTCATTGAGACTGTAATCTCACCACCATCAGGTGAGTACTTGATGGCATTGTTGAGAATATTATCCAAGACCTGGGTCATCTTGTCGGTATCGATTTCGACCCAGATTGGATTGAGTGGATAGTTGCGAACAATTTCATAATCCTTATCGGAATCCTGTTGACTCTTAATTTGATCGAAACGATTGAGAATAACCGTGATAAAAGCGGTAAAGTTGGTCATTTCAACTTCTAAATGGCTGGTATCATTATCAATCCGCGACAGCTGCAAGAGGTCAGAAATCATCCGCATCATTCGGTTAGTTTCATCCAACGAAACCTGAATAAAGCTAGGGGCTACATCCTCATTGAGAGCCCCTTCATTGAGGGCTTCCAAATAGGATTTAACCGAAGTCAAAGGAGTCCGCAGTTCATGGCTGACGGTCGAGACAAAGAGGCGGCGCTCACGCTCCTCCTTTTCCTGCTCAGTTGTATCATGCAAAACAGCAACCAAACCAGAAATAAAGCCACTCTCCCTTCGGTTGAGGGCAAAATTGACCCGCAAGGTGATAAATTCATCGTATTCATTACGGCGATAGAGAGTCACCTCTGGGGTTTGGGTAATTAAATCACGATAATCATAGTCATCCGAATCAATCAGGTCCATGATATTCATCTCAAGAGCTTCTTCTCGTGTCAGATTCAGCTGTTTACGAGCTGTATCATTAATCATAGTAATCTTTCCAACACGGTTGGTCGCCAAAACTCCGTCGCTCATATAGGAGAGGACAGAAGCTAGGCGGTTGCGTTCTTGCGAAAGGTTTTCATGAGTCAGATGGAGGACATCCGATAGGTCATTCAAGTTGGTTCCCAACTCAATCAGTTCAGAATCTCCCTTTAAATGAAGATCTTCTGTGTAATCACCAGCAATCAAACTGGTCACCTTTTGGCTGATTGCCCGAACAGTCTTAGCATTTCGGTATTCCCGAACTGCCTGATAAATAAAGTAAAGGGCAACCAAGGCCAAAAGGATTAGTAGGGCTAATTCAAAGGTATTGAGATTTTCAACAACAGGATTATTATTCATAAGACTTCATATAATAACCAACGCCACGACGGGTTAAAATATATTCTGGCCGGCTTGGGGTATCCTCAATTTTTTCACGGAGACGACGGATAGTAACATCAACAGTTCTGACATCACCAAAATAATCATAACCCCAGACTGTTTCCAATAAATGTTCCCGAGTCATGACTTGGCCGATATGAGTCGCCAAATGATGGAGCAGTTCAAATTCACGGTGGGTTAATTCTAATTCTTCGCCACGTTTTTTAGCAACAAAGGCATCCGGAACAATTTGCAAATCGCCAATAATAAGCTCACTGTCTGAAATACTGTTTTCCTCAGCAACGGCTGTTTCAATTGTTTCGGTTCGACGCAGATGCGCCTTGATTCGAGCCAGAAGCTCACGATTAGAAAATGGCTTAGTGACATAGTCATCGGCACCAATTTCCAGACCGATAACCTTATCAAATTCACTGTCCTTAGCAGACAGCATGATAATTGGCACATGGCTGCCCTTGCGAATCTCCTTAGCAACTTCGAGCCCTTCCAATTCTGGCAGCATCCAATCCAAGATAATCAAGTCTGGTTTTTCATCTTCAAACTGCTTAAGGGCTTCCTTACCATCAAAAGCAGTAACAACTTCATAACCTTCTTTAATTAGATTAAATTTAATAATATCTGAAATCGGCTTTTCATCGTCGACAACAAGAATCTTTTTCATCATTCTTACCTCTTTTTTCCTATTAATTGATATTTTATCCTTTATTATAACAAAAGTCACGAAATAATAGAAATACTAAGGGTTTACAAGTCTATTTCAAGTCTGTATAAATTTTCTGAAAATATTGACAAGAAATCTTTCTTATGATAAAATTTATACCACATTAGGTTTTCTGACATCAGAATTCAAATCAGCTAACGTCTTCGTCAAAGGAGGAATCTATGGCACTTATCGAATATAATAATGTAGAAAAATACTATGGTAACTACCATGCCCTTCGTCATATCAATCTCGAAATTGAAAAGGGACAAGTCGTTGTCTTGCTAGGGCCTTCTGGTTCAGGAAAATCAACTCTCATTCGCACCATGAATGCCTTGGAAAGTATCGAAACTGGCAGCCTCAAAGTCAACGGCCATGAAGTTTCTAATGCGTCTAACAAGGAATTGGTGCAGCTGCGCAAGGAAGTTGGCATGGTTTTTCAGCATTTCAACCTTTATCCTCACATGACCGTGCTAGAAAATGTGACATTGGCTCCTATTCGCGTTTTAGGCATGGATAAACAAGAAGCAGAGAAAATTGCTGAACAATACTTGACCTATGTTAATATGTGGGACCGCAAGGATTCTTATCCAGGCATGCTGTCCGGTGGTCAAAAGCAACGGGTAGCTATCGCTCGCGGTTTAGCCATGAATCCTGAACTCCTGCTCTTTGATGAACCTACCTCTGCCTTGGATCCTGAAACCATCGGGGATGTTCTAGCCGTCATGCAAAACTTAGCCAAGGAAGGGATGAACATGGTGGTGGTTACCCACGAAATGGGCTTTGCCCGCAGTGTAGCCGACCGCATCATCTTTATGGCTGATGGCGAAATTTTAGAAGATACTACTGATGTGGACGGTTTCTTTGATCATCCAAAAGAACCACGCGCCAAACAGTTCCTTTCTAAGATTATCAACCATACCAGTGAAAAAGTTTCTATTGAATAAGGAGGGATGACACATGAAAAGAATACCCCTCGTACTGGCAACCTTGCTACTTGCTTTAGGGAGCTTTTCCCTTTTCAAGGGAAATTCAGCACAGGCAGCCACCCAAGGTAAACTGCCAGCACAAGTACAAAAGATTAAGAATTCAGGAACTCTCAAAGTCGGTGTTAAACAAGACGTTCCTAATTTTGGTTACTATGATTCTAAAAAAGATAAATACACCGGTATGGAAGTGGATCTTGCCAAGAAAATCGCTGATACTTTAGGTGTTAAGGTCCAATATACAGCTGTTACTGCCCAAACTCGAGAAGCTCTGCTGGATAATGGGCAAACTGACATCATGATTGCCACCTACACGATCAATGACCAACGTCAGGCTAATTTCAGTATTTCAAAGCCTTACTATTATGATGAAATTGGCTTTTTAGTCAACAAGGCTTCTGGTATCAAGAATCCCAAGAATTTGGATGGAAAAACGATCGGAGTCGCTCAAGGATCAACAACCAAGGCTTCCCTAGAAACTTTTGCTTCTGATAATGGCATTAAATTCAAGTATGTTCAGTTAGGAAGCTACCCTGAATTGGCTACAGCCTTGCGGGCTTACCGAGTTGACGCCTTCTCTGTTGATAAATCCATTCTGACAGGATACGTCAGCAAAAACAACAAGATTCTTGACCAAGGTTTTGACACCATGGAATACGGGATTGCCAGCAAGAAATCAAACAGTCAAGTCACCCAATACATCAACGGTCTCCTAGACCAATGGCAAAAAGATGGTAGTCTGCAAAAGCTATATCAGAAGTATAACCTCAAGCCTGCCAGCCCTGACAATAAGTAGAAAGGAGCTCTGAGCCTATGTTTATTTTAATAACAGCAACTAGTCCCTACGCCCTTTCACGGTGGGCTGATTACTTTGCCAACTTTGGCCAATTCGCTAAAGGCTTCTTTTACACCTTAGGCATGGCCATCTGCGCCCTCTTGCTAGCTCTAGTCCTTGGTTTAGCCTTCGGAGCTATGTCTTCATCTCGCAACAAGTTAGCCAAGGCTATCGCTCGTGTTTATGTGGAACTTTTCCAAAATACACCACTACTGGTTCACTTTGTTTTTGTCTACTACGGACTCTCCATTTTAACCAGTGGAGCCATCAAGGTCCCAGCTTTCTGGACTTCTGTAATCTGTGTCGGTGTCTATACCGGAGCCTATATGTCAGAAGTCATCCGCTCGGGGATTGAATCTATCCCGCGCGGGCAGACAGAGGCTGCATTATCACAAGGTTTCACTTACCGTGAAACGATGGGGTTAATTATCCTGCCTGAGGCCATTCGGATTATCATTCCACCGATGATTAACCAAGTCGTCAATTTAATCAAGAATACAGCGACAGTTGCGATTATCTCGGGAGCAGATATCATGTTTACTGCCAAGGCTTGGGCCTACGAAACAACTAACTATATTCCTGCCTTTGCAGGAGCAGCCCTGCTTTACTTCATCGTCTGCTTCCCTGTTGCTACCTGGGGCCGGCATGTTGAAGAAACCAATAAGAAAGCTTACGATTTATAGGGAGGAGGAAAACGTATGTCTGAATTATTTGCATCTTATAACTTAAAGTTCCTCGCCCAAGGTCTCTGGACAACTATTTATCTGGCCTTTATCATCATTGTTCTCTCGACTATCTTTGGGATGATTTTGGCTGTCATGCGTAATAGTAAAAATACCGTTTTGAAGCTGATCGCCAGCATCTATATTGAATTTGTCCGCAATGTTCCTAATCTTCTCTGGATTTTTATCGTTTTCTTGATTTTCCAACTTCAAGCGACATCGGCAGGGATTACAGCCTTTACCATCTTCACTTCGGCTGCCTTGGCAGAAATTATTCGCGGAGGACTCAATGCCATTGACCATGGACAAACCGAAGCTGGCCTTTCACAAGGACTGACTCAGTTTCAGGTCTTACGGATTATCGTCTTGCCGCAGGCCATCCGCAAAATGCTACCTTCAATCATCTCTCAGTTTGTTACCGTTGTTAAGGATACCAGCTTCCTTTACTCGGTTATCGCTCTCCAAGACCTCTTCGGAAAAAGTCAGATCCTGATGGGTAAATATTTTGAAACCAGCCAAATTTTCGCACTCTACTTTACCATCACCGCTCTTTACTTCTTAATTAACTTCAGTATTTCCAGTTATTCCCGCCACCTCTCCAAAAAGTGGGAACGAGCAGCGGAATAAAGGATCAAAAGATCCTTATCTCGCTGACAAAAGCAGCTGGTGACTAACAGGGAGCACTATGCCAGCTATCTCCCTCTACTTCCAAGCTGTTATCACTATCGAGTCATCTCATATCAAAATAAGAAGACAGCTTAGGAGGACTCATCCTCTCTAATAACTTCACCTCTGACAGGATTTTATGATCGACTGTCAGGGTCAGGAATGAACTAGCCTATCAATAGGCAAAAAGCCAAGCTTGAGACATTTTCAAGCTTGGCTTTTTATACATTTCTTTATTATCGTAAGGCATATTTCATTCGCAGTACTCGCTCTTGCTGCTTACTTAGGCGCAGAAGAATAACCACCTTGTCCACACTCATATTACTTTCTAAAAGCCGCTCTGCTGCCATCATCAAACCGTTTTCGATTCCCATCTTAAGAACAGGATTTTCTGTGTCATTGGCATCAAAGAAAAACTTGCTATTAGGAAGGTCAAAGAGGATTTTCACTGCCCCAAAAAGTTGCTCAAAGCTATCAATAGCTACATCATAGACAAGCTTAGTACCTGTCTTAAGCTTTCTGCCACGGTGGTTGAACCACATAGCCTGCCAACCACTGGCCTTGGCACCAACCACATCATTGTCATAGGAATCACCAACGTAAAGAGTGGTGGCGGGATTCATTCCGAATTGCTCAGCTGCCAGATTAAAAATCTCCTTCTCAGGTTTTTGAAAGCCTGTGGCCTGGCTAACGAGAACGTGACCCGGCTCAATATAATCATAGAGGCCCAACTTGCGAACTTTCTTGAGCTGGTGCTCGGTCGGACCATTGGTGATGATTCCCATAGTGACCCCTTTTTCCTTTAGAAAATCAAGGGTCATCCTCATTTCGTCCAACATGGTGATATTTTCTAATTCGTGCTCGTAGACTTCTTGGAAGCGGCTGCCTGTCACTTCATCTATTTCGCGGTAGCCAAATTCTAAGAGGGTCTCTTTGCAGCGCCAAAAACGGAAATATTCTGTTGTCCATTCACCGGCCATGACACGAGGAAAACCGACATCTGAATAATGACGGAACCTGATATAAGCTTGATTTATTTGGCTCATATCAAAGTCTGGAAAGCATTGTTCTATAGCCAGACGATAGGGAGCTTGCTGATCATAAATAGTATCATCAACGTCAAAAACAATAGAAGTAATCATGATAGACCTTTCGATTTTATTTCCCAAAAATTATACTATCTTTTGAGAAGAATGACAAACGCTAATCGCCAGTCACAATATCGCTAAAACCAGTTTTTAGCTCTTGATTTTCAGTTTCTTTAACAACATAACGGTCACCATTGGTATCTTGCGAGTAGAGAACCTTAGGTTCACCAGAAGCACTGATCACAAAAATGTAGCGATGGACGCTGGTACCGTTACCGTACCAATACTCATAAGCATCCACAATCGTCTCATCACTGCTGAGTTTGCTGCCATCCTGCCAGTAGACAGGGAGGTCAACCGCTATTTTCTTGTAGTTTGGCTGCTTCATCTGTCTCCCCCAGGAATCCATAAAGTCTGCCAACTGGCTGGCCTTGTTAGCATTCCAATACTGGGATTTCTCGTTTTGATGATCAGCTTCTGAGGAAGAATGGGAGGATTGGCTTGAGGAAGAACTTTGACTAGAAGAGGACGAGGGCTTTGATGGTGAACGAGATTTACGGACACGGTTATTCCTCTGACTGGTCTGTTGGGTGCGGACAGACTGGGACTTCTCTTGCTTTAGTTGGAAAACCAGTACTGCGATAATGGCTAATAAGGCAAGAATCAACAGACTGAGCGCTAGCTGATGCTTATTCTTACGATTACTAGAGGCATTCTTAACCTGACTTGACCCCTGCTTTTGTTGGTTGGCAAAGGCTTCTTGAACCTCTTTTGGTGTCGGTTTGCGATGATTGATTTCTTCAAAGGCTGCAATCCATTCCAACTCTTTCTGACTTAATTTTTTCATCAATAGCTTTCCTTTCATAATACTTATCTCTATTGTAGCATAGTTGGCAAACCACAGACAAGGCTCCTCTAATTATTAGTTTAGGGTAACTATTAAAGTTTCATTTTTGCTACATTTTTTACCTCAAATAGCGGTTTTGCACTTATTTTCCTATATCACATGTTTCTATTTTATGATAAAATAGATTGGAGTAACTACTGGAGGATAAACATGTCTCAGGAACATAAGCAAGAATTGAATGACCAACAAATTGTCCGCCGAGAAAAAATGGCGGCTTTGTCCGAAATGGGCATTGACCCTTTTGGCAAACGCTTTGAACGAACTGCAAATTCAGCTGAGCTCAAGGCTAAATATGATGATAAGTCCAAGGAAGAACTTCATAAGCTTAACGAAACCGCTACTATTGCTGGCCGCCTCATGACCAAACGTGGTAAAGGTAAAGTCGGCTTCGCCCACCTGCAAGATCGGGAAGGGCAAATTCAAATCTATGTCCGTAAAGATGCCGTTGGTGAGGAAAACTACCAAATTTTCAAAAAGGCGGATATTGGCGACTTCTTGGGCGTTGAGGGTGAAGTCATGCGAACCGATATGGGAGAACTTTCTATCAAGGCAACTCATATTACGCATCTGTCCAAGGCCCTGCGTCCCCTGCCTGAAAAATTCCACGGTCTAACAGATGTGGAAACCAAGTACCGCAAGCGCTATTTGGATTTGATTACCAATCGTGACAGCTTCGAACGCTTTGTCACTCGCTCACAAATCATTTCTGAAATTCGCCGTTATCTGGACAGCCTTGGCTTCTTGGAAGTTGAAACACCTGTTCTCCACAATGAAGCCGGTGGGGCAGCGGCTAAGCCATTTATTACCCACCACAATGCTCAGGATATGGACATGGTACTGCGGATTGCAACCGAACTCCACCTCAAACGCCTGATTGTCGGTGGTATGGAGCGTGTTTATGAAATCGGCCGCATCTTCCGCAACGAGGGAATGGATGCTACCCATAACCCTGAATTTACCTCCATTGAAGTGTATCAGGCCTATGCAGATTTCAATGATATCATGGATCTGACCGAAGGCATTATTCAGCATGCCGCTAAATCCGTTAAGGGGGATGCTGCTGTCATTTATCAAGACACTGAAATCAAAATCAACGAACCCTTCAAGCGTGTGCACATGGTTGATGCTATCAAGGAAGTAACAGGAGTTGATTTTTGGCAGGAAATGTCTTTAGAAGAAGCTCAAGCGCTAGCACGGAAAAAAAATGTTCCGCTTGAGAACCACTTTACATCTGTTGGACATATTATTAACGCCTTCTTTGAAGAATTCGTTGAAGAAACGCTGATTCAGCCAACCTTTGTCTACGGACATCCAGTTGAAGTCTCTCCTCTGGCTAAGAAAAATACAGATGATCCGCGCTTCACCGATCGTTTTGAACTCTTTATCATGGCCAATGAATACGGCAATGCCTTTACCGAGTTAAATGATCCAATTGATCAGTTAGAACGTTTCAAGGCTCAGGCAGCTGCCAAAGAACTTGGTGATGATGAAGCAACAGGTATCGACTACGATTATATTGAAGCCCTCGAATACGGTATGCCGCCAACAGGCGGACTAGGTATTGGAATCGATCGTTTGGTCATGCTGCTAACCGATACCACAACCATTCGCGACGTATTGTTGTTCCCTACGATGAAATAAATTTAAAACCACCTTTTCACGGGTGGTTTTATTTATTATGT
Organism: Streptococcus criceti HS-6; assembly: GCF_000187975.2. Lineage (NCBI taxonomy): Bacteria > Bacillati > Bacillota > Bacilli > Lactobacillales > Streptococcaceae > Streptococcus > Streptococcus criceti. Next base: position 945,146 of record NZ_AEUV02000002.1, on the reverse strand, counting down.
TAAAAACTAAGATTGACTGACCAGCAATCGAGGTCTTGGTCATTGTGATATGGAACTATGATTTTGTAATTCTGACACTAGTTCCCTGCCCGACCTGGCTGGTTATTCGGATAGAAAGCTCTAAACTGTCTAGTATCTGCTTGGTCATGTAAAGACCAAATCCAGTAGCCTTCTGGTGCTCATGGCCATTATAACCAGTAAAGCCTTCTTCAAAAAGTCTAGGCAGATCCTCTGGGAGAATGCCCAATCCTTGGTCCGTAATAGTCAGACCTGTTTGCGTCATGGATAAGATAATCTTTCCCTGCGGCCTAGAGTATTTAATAGCATTATCTAAAATTTGCGAAATAGCGAAGGTCAGCCATTTCTTATCGGTCTTAATCTGCCACTCTCCCTCAATCTCAACAGAAAGTTCTTTGGCCAGACAGGCGATTCGGTAAGTCTTGACTAAATCCACTGCCACTTTCCTTACCGAGATATTTTCAAAACGAAAATCATCTTGATGCTGGCTAAATTTAAAATAGGCTAAGAGGGTAGACAGATAATTTTGCAGGCGGAGCAATTGCTGCCTTACCTCTTGTTTGTCCAAATTATCTGTCTGAGCCATAAGCGATATAGCCGAGATAGGCACTTTCATCTGATGAGACCGCATCTTAACGACAGATTCTAACTGCCTAATTTGACTGATAGCCTGCAGTTGATGCTCTGCTTCTCCAGCCTTTAAATCAGCGATAATGGTTTGATAGGCTTGATCACTGGGAGTCTGCCACATTTTTAAATCCGTCAGTTCTAAATTGACTGTGGCGCTAGTTATCTGTTTTAGCTTACTGTAAAAACGGATATAAAGCCAGAGGCTGAACCCTAACAAAATAACGATATTTAAAGCTAGACTATTGATAAAATAGGCCAGAGGCAAATGATAGAGCCAAAAAGTTAAGCAGAACAGACCAGCTATGAGGCTATAAATCAGATACCAGAGGCCGTATTCTTTGATGAACTTTCTAATCATTTGAGTAAATACCCTACCCCTCTCACCGTATGAATATGATTAAAATCCAAAGGGCTTATCTTCTTGCGCAGACGGGTCATATTAACACTCAAGGTATTTTGATCGATAAAGCTCTCATTTTCCCAGAGTTTCTCCATCAGTTCTTCCTTGGACACCACCTGATCTTTATGAGACAGCAAAATCGCTAAAATCTTATTTTCTGTCGGCGATAAGGTAACCTGCCTGTCACCATTCGACAAAAGGCCGTCACGTGTCAGGCTAAAATCACCTATATGCAGGACATCAGCTGTAAATTGCTGAGCCCGGCGCAGGAAGGCGGAAATTTTAGCATCCAAAAGGGGCAGTGAGAAAGGCTTGGCAATAAAATCATCGCCACCCATATTGAGGGCCATGACCATATCCATCTCATCATCACTGGACGATATAAAAATAATAGGGACAGTCATAGACTTGCGAATCTCTGTTGTCCAATAAAAGCCGTTGAAATAAGGCAAGGTAATATCCATTAAGATGAGGTCTGGTTTAAAATCTTCAGCTTCTCGGCGGACATCACGAAAATTGCGGACACTGGCTACCTGATAGCGATCGGACAGGTGCTGGCTAAGTAGCGATACAATGGTCTGATCATCTTCAACAAGATAGATTCTCTCTTGTGTCTGAGTCATAAGCTTCCTTTCTGGATGGTGAGGGAAAAGCGGCTCTGCTCTTTTCTGCCACGCTGGCTTTCCTTTCGCAAGATACAAAAGCGGCAAGGCAAGACAACAGAGGGTAACACCGTAGGCTTGCATACAAGGCAGGCGGTCCCTTTCTCGATGTTTTTAATCCATGTTTCGTTTACAAGATACAAGGACATTGAGCACTCCAAAGAAAACGAGCGAATCTGATAAAGAAGTACCGAGACTCTAGGAAGACGGCCCTTTTTCCTCAGAAGTGCAAACGCATTTAACTCATTTTAACATAAAAGGACCTGTGTCGACACTATCGACTGAGGTCCTTGAAACTTTAATCCTAATAATCAGTTGCTCTTTCAGCGTTCAATCAGGCGATAATAGGTACGGCTGGTCAGGCGATAGATGATAAAGTAGATCAAGGCGATAACCGCAACTGTTATAACGCTGACAAGATAGACCAGATTGGAGCTGGTCACACCGAAAACTAAAAGCATCTGCTTGAGCATGGGAATAGCCATCACAAAGTTCAAGGCAGCAAAGACCAAAGGCATAAAGAAGACGAGGATAATTTGTGAATTGATGGTCTTCTTCACCTGCCCTTCACTCATACCGACTTCTTGCAAAATGCGGTAGGATTTCTTGTCTTCATGCCCTTCAGAATACTGTTTGTAGTAGATAATCAGAGCCAGTCCTAAATAAAGCTGCTGCCTAAAAGGACACCTGTGAAGAGCAAACCGCCGAAAACCTGATAACCTTCTGCTAGAGAAGCCTCGCGTGTATCCAGATGACCCGCATCTTTACTCTGGCCGATAGCAATGCCATTTGGTGCAACTTTCTTGATTTCCTTATCAGACAGTTCCAAGTAGGCCGTATACGTTTCACCGATCGTTGTCATCTTAGATAAATAAGGTTTGTAAGCTGCTACTATAGCCATAGCCTCTTGACGGTCAGCAACGACCAGAACGCCTGGATTATAGGTCGTAGTAACGTCTGGCATTTGCACAGCTTTAAAGTTCTTGACGATATTATAATGCCGTCCTAATAAATCGAGGTTTTTTAACCGACTGTTCCCCTTTTGGATATAGAAGGCTGCCTGCTTCTTTTTTAGGTGGGGGAGATCATTGCCTAGTTTTCGGAAATCCTCCTGTGTCAGGACATAGACAAACCCCTGTTGGCTAGCATCCTTTAGAACATCTTTATCGGTTACACGTACAGATTTTTGAGTGCTTAGGGGCATAAAAATCATGCTCGTAGTGTAGTCAATAAGGTCCTTGTCCGATTTGTTTAGTTTGTCTAAGACATCAGCCTGCAGACGCTGACGTCCTTCGCCATGCTTAGTGGCATAGGTAATTCTGACGGATTTTGGAAAAGTCTCTCTGGCCACATTTTGAGTATTACTATAGAGGGATACTGTTGTTCCGATGGTAACCAGAGCCATGACGGCCAACAGGGTAATGCTGGCTAGACCTATCGCATTTTGCTTCATGCGAAAGATCATCTGCGAGGTGGTGACAAAGTGTTCGGGTTGATAGTAATAAGCCTTGTTTTTACGACGGTGCTTGAGGTACCAGGTCATAAAGCTGATATAGAAAAGATAGGTCCCAGCAATAACTAATAGAACAGCGATAAAGAAACGGTAGAGTACCACGAGAGCAGCAGAATTGGTAGATGTTAAAGCGAGATAATAAGCCCAACCCAGTGACAGCAGTCCAGCTGCTGCCAAGATAATATTGCCTCGAGGTTCTTTTTCTCCCTGCTCCTGCTTACTGAAAAGGTTTAAAGGAGAGGACTTTCTGATATGCCAGAGGGCTGTCAGTTCCAAGATCAGAAAAATTCCTGCAAAAATAATAATTGTCAGAATAAAGGGCAGAACGGTCAGCTTTAAATTAAGCTTATCATAATTGATGATATTGACAAAGATGAGATAGAGAAACTTTGAGAAGACCGCACTGAATACAGAACCCAGAAGGATTAAGCCCAAAAAGATCATTCCTAGTTCTAGTGTCGCTATAAAGCTGACCTGAGCTTTATTCATCCCCAATATATTGTATAGTCCGAATTCACGGCTGCGTTGCTTGAGTAAAATCTTGTAGCTGTAGCGCTCCATGATAAGAGAAAAGATAGTCAGGACAAAAATGCCTAAAACCAAGGTAGTGGCCCCAGTGTTCATTCCTTTCCCCATAGGACTGAGCAGAATCAGCCATGACGAACAAAGCAAGGAAAAGAGCAGGAGACTGGCCAACATGAAGGGACCGTACTGACTTATAGAGTTTTTGAGGTTGCGAACAGCCATTTTAAGATAGAACATCCTATTCACCTCCTAACAGGGCTGACATGGCTAGCGAGATTTCCTTGCTGAAATCCTTGTTGCTCTTATCACCACGGTAGAGCTGATGGAAAATTCGACCGTCTTTGATAAAGAGCACACGCTTGGCGTGACCAGCGGCATTGGCTGAGTGGGTTACCATGAGCAAGGTCTGACCATCCAAATTAATCGTTTCAAATAGATTGAGCAGGTCTTCCGAGTTACGATAGTCTAGGGCTGCTGTCGGTTCGTCAGCCAGCAGAACCTGCGGATTGGCCATCAAACTTCTGGCAACTGCCACCCTTTGTTTTTGTCCGCCAGACAATTCAAAGGGGCGCTTATCCAGTAAATCCTGAATCCTGAGTACGGGGGCTAATTCATTTAGCCGACGATTCATTTCCTGATAGGACTTGCGATCCAAAACCAGGGGCAAAAAGATATTATCCCGAACCGACAGGGTATCTAGCAAATTGAATTCCTGAAAGACAAATCCTAGATTTCTGAGGCGAAAACCAGCCAGCTGACTCTCCTTGATTTTGGTAATATCCTGACCATTGAGCATGACGGAACCTTCCGTCGGCTTTTCTAAGGTTGCCAGAATATTCAAAAGCGTGGTCTTACCAGAACCCGATTCGCCCATAATAGCGATAAATTCGCCATTGTCAATCTTAAAATCAACATCCTGCAGCGCATGGGTTTCTTCCTTGGAAAAGCGCGTGCGGAAAATTTTCTTGAGATGATTAATTTCTAACAGCATGTGGTCTCCTCTTTTCTATTTATTATAACCTAAGTACCAACCAGCTTAAAGCTGAATTGGTCTAACAGATTCTTTTATCTTTAACCATCTTTAGTTTACCGAAAAATTCCCCTTTGCAACCTTACAATCGCTCTCTACTTTCTTACAGTTTTGTAAGAAAGCAAAAAAGCACCCTACTGCTGGATTCTCATCCAACAAAGCAGGGTACTCTTCATCGTTTATTATCTATGACTCAACTTTCTTGTTAAAAAGTCACCAGTAAATTGAATGATAAAAATTAAAAGAAGGATAAAGATAGTCGCTACTAGAGTGATATCTCCTTGGAAACGCTGATAGCCATAAGCAATGGCCACATTTCCCAAACCACCAGCACCAATGGCACCAGCCATAGCTGTTTCTCCGACTAATGAAATCAAGGTAACAGTAGAAACGCGAATGAGCTCAGGAAGACCTTCACTGAGATAGATCTTGATGATATCCCATAGCGTTGCGCCGCTAGCCTGTCCTGCTTCAATCACCCCTTTATCCATTTCTGAAAAGACCACCTGAACTTGGCGGGCAAAGAAGGGAAAAGTGGCCGCTGAAAGAGGAACCAAGGCTGCAGTCGCACCAAGCGTTGTTCCAGCGAGAAAGAGTGTGATACCTGATAAGATCGCCAGCAAAATAATAAAAGGAATCGCACGGAAAATTGAAACAACCTTATCCAGCACCCAAAAGACTGGTCGATTTTCAATGACACCGCCTGGGCCCGTCAAAACGAGAAAAAGACCTGCAATCAGTCCCAAAGAAGCCCCTATCAAGAAACTCCAAAAGGTCATGTAGAGGGTTGCCAAGATAGCAGACCACCAGCCTAAATCACCAGACCAGCCCAACTCATAAGCATTGGGTAAATACTTTTCAATCAGCTCCATTATTTCCTACCTCCCTTTAAAATCGTGACAGATACATCTGCCTCTTCAATAACTGTTAGAGCAGACTCAACCTGTTGACCGGACAGTATCACGACCATCTCTCCGACAGGCATATCTCCTAAAATTTCAATATTGGCATAAAGAATATTGGCCGAAACCTCATAGTCCTTATAAAGCTGATTGAGAAGGGGCTCGTCGGTCGAAGCTCCAGCATAACGCAGCAGGACCAGACGATCATTTGCTCCTAGATTCTCAACCACCTCTTGACGATTAATTTTAGCCAAGGCATCATCAATCCCCGTTGCCGTTTTGATAAAATCCTGTGTCAAGGCTTCCCTAGGATTGGAGAAGATTTCCAAAGTGGACCCTTCCTCAATCAAAGATCCATTTTGCATGACAGCTACCCGATTGCAGATATCTTTAACAATCTGCATTTCGTGGGTAATCATAACCACTGTCAAGCCCAATTTCTTATTCAAATCTTGCAAAAGCGCCAGAATTTGCTTGGTCGTCTTGGGATCGAGGGCTGAAGTCGATTCATCTGAAATCAGAATCTTTGGATCATTAGCCAGCGCACGAGCAATGGCCACCCTTTGCTTTTGACCACCAGATAATTGAGCAGGATAGTTATCGGAGCGATCTGTTAATCCCACCAAGTCCAACAATTGATCAACCTTTTTAGCCTTTTCTTCCTTGGACAAATCTGAGTGGCGTAAGGCAAAGGCGATATTTTGCCTAGCCGTTTTTTGAGCCATCAGATTAAAATGTTGAAAAATCATTCCGATTTCACGACGTTTCTGTCGCAATTTAGAGGAATCCAAGGTCACCTTTCCCTTATCAAATAAGGGATCACCGGCAACTTGAACCTTTCCCGCTGTAGGAATCTGCAAGAGATTAATGGCCCTGACCAAGGTAGACTTCCCAGCACCAGAGTAACCAACGATTCCGTAGATATCCCCTTGATTGATGTGGACCGTCACGTCCTTAACAGCCTCAATGACTTTTTTCTTTTGATGGAAAGTAATATCAATATGATCTAATTGAATAATAGCTTCATTCATATGATTTTATTAACTCCTTAACTAGTTCAATGTGAGTATAATAATCTGCAATCGAAACATTTTCATCTCCGGCATGGTCTCGGCTGTTAGCATTTCCTAAGCCAAAGGCAGCCATAGGGACCTGAAGAGCCTGATGGATCATCTTCATAGGACCCGTGCCAGCAGCTGTCGGTAGGACTGCTAGACCTGCTGGATAGAATTGCTTAGCCAAATCAATCACACGAAGAATAGGCTCAGCCGACATATCAGAACGATAGCTTTCCTCGCCTAAAGTGTAGATCACTTGAACAGCGTCAAAGCCATGCTTGAGCAGATGACGCTTAATTTTATCAATAACCAGTGCTGGCGTCAAGCCAGGTACCAAGCGCATCTCCATCTTGGCTTGAGCCGCCGACGGAATAATTGTTTTGACACCTTGGCCCAGATAACCTGAACGGATCCCTTCCACACCAAGAGCAGGTTCGAAAAAGTAGCGTTTCAGAAAAGCTTGTCTATCTTCTAACATAACAGGTAATTCTAGGCCATATAAATCTGTCAGACCTTTTCCATTTTCGATAGCATATTTTTCGACCAATTCCAATTCCCTTTCTGTCGGCTTTTGAACCTGATCGTAAATACCATCAATCAATATACGCCCTTGATCGTCACGCATACTGTCAATAGCCCTAAGGAGGTACCAAGTTGCAGACTCAATAACACCTCCAAATTTTGAATGGATATCAACGCTAGCACTTTTCACAGATAAATCAAAAGTAACAATGCCCTTATTGCCACCAGTAATCTCCAGCTGCCCCTTGGCATTTTTAATCCCCTGTTCCCAGATTAAAAAATCAGCAGGCAGAAGATCTTCTCTGTGCTTGGTCAAGTATTTTTCTAAATCCGTTGAGGCTGACTCCTCAGCTCCCTCCATCATGAAGGTTATATTAAGGGGTAGGGCACCCACCTCTGCCAAATACTGACACACAGCCGTCAGGCGGGCAATAATGTGTCCCTTATCATCATCAACGCCTCGACCATACATATAGCCATCCCTAAGGCTCAGTTTAAAGGGATCCCCTGTCCAGACCTGATCCGCATCCGCCGGGACCGTATCATAGTGATTATAGAAAATAAGGGTCTTAGCCTGAGGATTAGGGCTCTTAAACTTGGCAAGCACCAAGGGAGCCTGATAGCTCTCGTCAACTAAAACCTCCGCTCCAGCCTGAGAAAAAATATCCTTTAGATAGGCAGCCACTTCCTTCAGACCAATGCCTTGGGCAAAGATAGATTTTTTGGCAATTAGTTTTCTCAAAACCTCAAGGTACTCCTGAGCAAATTTATCATTCTCAAACTTCGCGATTTGCTCTTTCTCATTTGACCCCATCATTTTAACCTCCTCTATTTAAGATACTAAACCGTTCAGTGACTCAATAGAGAATAGGAACGTTATCGTTATCTTTTTTCTGCAGAGTCGTAAGCGTAATCCATTAATAAAAAAAGAAGCTGAAAACAGTTATGATCCAGCTCCCCTTGTTTTTCATCTAGTCTTTAGCTATTACCGGATGATGCTGGTTTTGGAGCACCCTTCCATGCAGCCCGATCAACACCATGGGTGGACTTGTCAATCAATTTTGCAATCTTATCAGATTGGTAAATCTTAACCAGAGTCTTGATGTCATCAGCCTTGTCTGATTTTTTCCAATCCTTCTTAGCTGCAATAACGTTGACCCAATCTTTAGACGTTGCATCAATTTTTTCCGTATACAGCGTCGTCTTATAATCAATCTTACCTTCCTGAGCATAAGCATTGTTGATAACCGCAGCATCTAAAGATTTATTTTTGAGATTAGTAACCAGCTGTTCAGCGCTAACCTCTGTGATATCAATATTCTTAGAATTTTCGGTAATATCCTTCAAAGTTGCTAGGTCACCATTCTTGGTAGAGAGCTTAATCAAGCCAGCAGCCTGAAGTAAGAAAAGAGCACGACTTTCATTTGAAGCATCATTAGGAATGGCAATTTTAGCACCTTCAGGTAGATCTTTAACATCTGAGTACTCTTCCTTACCAGATGAGGTTGTTTTAGAGAAGAGACGGATTGGACTGATTAGGGTATCACCCACCGCTACTAAATTCCCCTTGTTTTCCTTGTTCCAGTTATTAAGGAAATAATAATGCTGGAAGGCATTGACATCAACCTGACCAGTCGATAGGGCCTTATTAGGTTGGTTATAGTCTGTAAATTGAACATACTTGATGGTGATGCCCTTCTTAGCCGCATCCTTTTTAACCTGATCCCAGACAGGTTTTGTCGTATCGTCCAAAGTCATAATTCCAACCTTGAGTTCGTTTTTACTATTTGATTTAGAACCACAGGCTGTCAAGAACAGGGTTGCCGCAGCTACTACTGTAATGATACCAATAATCTTTTTCCACTTCATAAGAAGACCTCTTTTCTAAATTATCGTGAGTTTATTATCCCACAAGGATAGACTGCTTTCAAATTGTTTATTATTGTATAGACTTATAGCTAATAACTATATCGCTAGAATCCGACCATGAGCGACTTTTAGCAAAAAAAGGAGGCCTGACCTCCTTTCAATGATTTATTTTTTAGCAGGTACCTTCATTTCCTTGGCTGTAGGAATATAATCTTTGTTGCCTAAATGTTTCTTTGCCAACTTCGCTAAAGTACCATCCTTCTGCAATTTTTCTAGACGCTTGTTGACATAGCTTTGCAAATCCTTTTGGTCACTCGAGAAAACGAAGTAGATAAATGGTTTTTGCTCAGAAGGCACATCAATGGTTTTCAAGTTTGACAGGTTCTGACTCTTGATAACTGAGTTGACTGTCGGAGCATCAAAGAGTTTAAAGTCAAACTTGCCATCATTCAAGCTGCCTAAGATTTGGGTAACATCTTCTTCGGTATAATTGATGTCAACCGGATTATCGCTGTGCTTCTTATTATAGTCTTCCAATTGCTTAGCAGTCGTTGTCCCTTGAACAACTTGGGTAGAATGACCAGCAATATCATCATAAGATTTAATATCACTATCCTTAGGCACAGTCAAAACGGTTGGGGTTGTCCCCGTTGGCTCAGAGTAGAGATACTTCTTAGCGCGATCAGTAGAATAAGAAATGTTATTACCGCCCATTTGGTATTTGCCAGAATCCAACCCAGCAAAGACAGATGACCATTCGGTTTTCTTGAACTCAACCTTATATTTATCAGAGCCCTTAAAAACGGCCTTAGCCACTTCAATATCGTAGCCAGTCAGCTTACCGCTCTTGTCTTCATAGGAGAAGGGAGCGGTGGTTCCTACAGTTGCAAAATTGACAGTCTCTTTTCCGCCAGATGCCCCTTTAGAACTGCAAGCTGCCAGAATGGCAACTGAAGCCACAGCTACAGCGCCTAATTTCACAATATTTTTAAGTTTCATAAAAAACTCCTTACAATTTTAATCGTAAACTCATGATATCATCTTTAAGCTAGGCAAACAATTATTTAAAACTTATCAAGCGATAAACAATTTTTATCACTCTTTAGTCTTTCCCTATCAGGATAATCGGAACTAAGAAAAAAGGAGTAGGATTAGCCCAAAAATTGAAAATTTTGGGTTGTTCCACGTCCTAGTTTTAAGGTGGTGGCCTGAAACGTTCTCTTCCCAGACCGCTTTCGACACTTGCTTTGCAAACTTCATTTCCCGATTGAGAGTGGGACAGAAGTCGATTTTTATATAAATTGACTTCGTTGTCCCACCTCCGTACAGTTGATTAGGATGGCCGCTAACACTTGCATAGTAGTTAAACAGTCCAGTGGACTGTTTAAGGGGGTGCCTGAAAATGGGACTGCACCCCAAGATAAGGACCTCTAATCAACAGTGGTTCATTGGTGCTAAAGCACCTAATGAACTGTGCAGGGGTAAGACTTCTTGGCAGTGCCAACAAGTCTTACTTCCAACCACTACGTTAAGAGTTTATTCAAAAGCATGAGATTGGATGAGCCTTTGACCAGCTCCCCATTCAAAGAAGGGTTGTTCCCTCAGGGCTCTGTTTAATCTTTTGAGCTTTCATCAATCCCCCTAATGCTTTTTTAAACTGTCCCTTAGAAATGCCAAAAATCGCCTTGATAGCCTCTGGAGATGATTTATCATTCAAGATCATAAAACCGTCATGACTTTCCAGATAGGCCAAAATCATCTGAGCATCATTTTCCAGCATCTCAAAGGAGCGTGGCTTCAGCGAGAGATTAAGGGTACGATCAACGTGACGGTAACCAATGACACGCGCTTCCAGCTCCTGACCCAGACGGGGCTCTGAATAACGCTCACTCGGATGAATAAAGCCCAGCATGTTATTATCAGGCAGGTAGACAAAAGTTCCTGACAGTTTGAGACGATAGACGATGACCCGCAACTTCTCGTTCTGCATATTGTCATAAGCAGGGCCAGCCATCTTTTGGAAGACTTCTGCTTGAGCTGGGAGAGACCAGATCCGGTCCTTTTTATCAACCTCTAATTTTACATAGAGCTTATCCCCCTTCTTAGGCCAAAGTTCCTTGATATCAGGCAGGACATCTAAAGAAACCACAACTTCCTTATCCGGCAGACCCGTATCAAGGAAGACCCCTAAGTCTCTGCGGACATTGGTCACTACGCCCCAGCCATAGCTATTCTGGGTAGCAGAAACCTTAAGAGTTGTCAGTCGGAGCTTTTGATGTTGATCTGTGTAAGCAAAGCCTTGAACCATCTGGCCCAGTTGATGCTCCCCTTCCTTTTTATCCAAGGCTAAAGTCAGACCATCTTTTTGCACATAGTAATAGTGATCATTTTGGTCTGTCACCATAGCTGTAATAATTTTTGCTAGTAACTTGTTCATCTTATCTCCTCATTGACTAAGAAAGGTCCGAGACGCTCTTGTCCCAGACCCTCCCAGCTGCCATTAAACGGTTAGCAATTCTTTTTCTTTTTCGTTGGTCATGCTATCAACTTTCTTGACGGCATCATCGGTTGCTTTTTGGATATCCTTTTCCAATGACTTAAGTTCGTCTTCGGTAATTTCCTTAGCCTTCTCTTGCTTCTTAGCCTCGTCCATAGCATCACGACGGATGTTACGGATAGCAATCTTAGCATTTTCACCGACCTTCTTCACTTCCTTAGCCAGCTCTTTACGTGTTTCTTCGGTTAAGGCTGGGATCACCAAGCGAATCACAGAACCATCGTTAGCAGGGTTGATGCCGAGGTCTGATTCATTAATCGCCCGTTCAATATCCTTGATAGAGTTTTTATCAAACGGTGAAATCAAAAGGACACGAGCTTCTGGTACTGTGATAGAAGCCAATTGATTGAGGGGAGTTGGAGCCCCATAATATTCCACTTCAATGCGGTCCAAAAGACTAGCATTGGCTCGACCAGCGCGGATAGCTGAGAACTCACGAGCAAGTGACTCATGCGAGTGTTTAAAACGATCATTTGCTTTATCAATAATAGAATTTGCCATTATACTTTTTCCTTTTCTTTCTTAATTTGACGATTTGTTAGAAACAGTTGTACCGATGGATTCGCCAAAGACGACGCGTTTGATATTGCCAGATTCGTTCATATTGAAAACAACCAGATCAATATCATTGTCCATAGACATTGTAGCGGCTGTTGCATCCATAATCTTGAGACCACGTTTGATAACTTCTACATGGGTCAATTCATCAAACTTAACGGCATCAGCATTCTTGCGGGGATCATCATTGTAGACACCATCGACACCGTTCTTAGCCATGAGAATGGCATCAGCCTCAACTTCAGCCGCCCGAAGAGCTGCCGTTGTATCAGTTGAGAAATAAGGAGAACCAATGCCTGCACCGAAGATAACAATCCGCCCTTTTTCCAGATGACGCAAGGCTCGACCGCGAATGTAAGGTTCTGCTACAGATTGCATAGCAATAGCTGTTTGCACACGGGTATCAACACCAACCTGCTTGAGACTATCTGCCATAACCAAGGCATTCATGACTGTCCCCAGCATGCCGGTATAATCGGCCTGAACCCGATCCATACCAGCCGCCGCTGCTGGCTCGCCCCGCCAGAGGTTACCACCACCGATAACCAAAGCAATTTGGATCCCTAATTCATGCACTTCAGCAATTTCCTTAGCCATAGCTTGGACGGTTGGCAGATCAATCCCGACACCTTTGGAACCCGCCAAGGCTTCACCAGAAAGCTTAATCAAAACACGTTTATACTTGGGTTCTACCATTATTCCTTCTCCTTATACTTTATCCCTACTATTTTACCATAAAAGGAAGTTTTCTCCTAGCGGTTTAAAAAATAATTCTTCTCAAAGATTCCTTGAAAGAACGCAAAAAAGAGACTGGATAATCCAATCTCTTTAGACAATAAGACATTAAAGTGAATTGCTATCTACCTTAATACCTACACCTTGAGTCGTGGTAATAGCAAGGTTGGTGATGTAAGCACCCTTAACAGTTGCTGGCTTAGCTTTCACGATCACATCGTTGAAGGCCTTGAAGTTTTCAACTAACTTATCAGCATCGAAGGATACTTTACCAATGATAGCTTGTACATTACCTGCCTTGTCAGCACGGTAAGTGATTTTACCACCCTTAGACTCTTCAACAGCTTTAGCAACATCCATCGTTACTGTACCAGTCTTAGGATTTGGCATGAGGTTACGTGGGCCAAGGACACGTCCAAGACGACCAACGATTGCCATCATGTCAGGTGTTGCAATAACAACATCAAAGTCCAACCATCCACCGTTGATTTTAGCAACGAGGTCATCTTCACCAACAAAGTCGGCACCTGCAGCCTTTGCTTCTTCAGCTTTAGCGCCGCGCGCAAATACAAGAACGTGCTGTGTTTTACCTGTACCGTTTGGCAATACCATTGCACCGCGGATTTGTTGATCAGCCTTTTTAACGTCAATGTTAAGGTTATAGGCAACTTCTACTGTTGCGTCAAATTTTGCAAAGTTTGTTTCTTTTGCCAATGCTACAGCTTCTTCTACGCTGTATGCTTTTGAAGTGTCTACCTTCTCCAAGGCAGCACGCATTTGTTTACTTTTTTTAGCCATGTTATCTATTCTCCTTGTGTTATGTGGTCCTATCGATTTTCATCTTCCACACCGCCATCGAGATCCGATGATATCAGGTGCAGCCGGATTCACACTTAATCAGTAACAGTGAATCCCATTGAACGTGCTGTACCTTCGATCATACGCATAGCTGATTCGACATTTGCAGCGTTCAAGTCAGGCATTTTTGTTTCAGCGATTTCTTGCACTTGTGTACGCGTTACTGAAGCAACCTTAGTTTTGTTAGGTTCACCTGAACCTTTTTCAACACCTGCAGCCTTTTTCAAAAGAACAGCAGCTGGAGGAGTTTTAGTGATGAAATCAAATGATTTGTCTTCATACACAGAGATAACAACTGGGATCAGCATACCTGCTTGGTCAGCAGTGCGAGCGTTAAACTCTTTAGTGAATCCCATGATATTGATTCCGGCTTGACCAAGTGCAGGACCAACCGGTGGAGCTGGTGTAGCTTTACCAGCAGGAATTTGAAGTTTTACGACATTTTCGACTTTTTTAGCCATTTGTAATTTCCTCCTTTGTGGTTTTGGCGGTAAGGATAAGATTTTTACCTCCCACAAGTATGTCTGGACAACCAGATACACCTTTAATATTATACAGAAATATACTGATTTTGCAAGGATTTTTGACTTTTTCCTGAGAATAAGTTTACTTTATTCTCTAATCAGGATAAAATAGTCTTATGATATATATTCTCGCAATTCTTTACTTCTTTTTGGTACCATTTTTAGCCCAATCACTGGTTCGTTATTTCGACCTCAAGCGCTTTAGCATCAAATTTCCTGACCTTTCCTTGCCCTTCTTGGCTTGGGCTATTATTCATTACTCAAGCACTTATTTCACCCACAGCCTCTTTCCTCAGTATCTCCTGATGATGTGCCTCTTGGCTATCGCAACATGCCTTTTCATTATCCGCAGCAATCGGAACAGCAGGCGAAAAATATTCTCTTACCGACGATTTTTCAAGCTGTTCTGGCGAATGGGGTATCTGCTGACTGCTGTCTTCTACATTGTTACAGTCATTTTGATCGCCCTTCGATAATATAAAAATCGGATCTCCAAAAGGAAATCCGATTTTTATATTATTCACTTGCATTCAATACCTTAAATGTGAGAGTGGGATAGACAGCCATGATAGCTTTGCCCTCATCTACAAAGTAATGTAACTTCAGAAGATTACATATAGAGACAGGCCTTTTCCCCGACTTCTTGTCCTAAATATGGCCCGTCAGCCAGGCATCGATAAAGAAGATGGCAAACCCAAAGAGGTAAATTAAACCTGCGATAGAAAGCCATTTGAGCCATGGGGCAATCTTATGACCGTCGTTAATCACCAGCTTATAATTGAGATAAGCAAAGAAAGGTGTCGTAATAAAGGAAGCAATCATTGAAAATCTCACCATATTAGCCACATTCCCAGAGAAGAAATAGACAACAATGAGACCAATTGCTGCAGTAGCCGTCATCCAAATATTAAGAGCCTTTTGGGATGAATTTTCTCTGTCTAAAATCAAACGCAGGGTTTCATTATTAGCTCGAGAATACCCATCAATAACGGTGATAACTGTACCAAAGATACACAAGAAAGCAATCAGAGCAATCAAGAAACGGGCCCAATCTCCTAAAACAGACGTGTACATCTTAATAAATTGGGCGATGTAAGGGGCCGAAGCTCCTTGAATGGCCTTGCCTGATCCAAACTGAATCAAGGCTCCTAAAGCAAGGAAAATCAAGGCCAGAATAGCTGTTCCGATGTAGCCCACATTAAAATCGAAGAGGCCATCCAGATAGGACATTTTAACGCTCTTTCGCTTTTCTGCCGACCACATAGAATTAATAGCAGAAATTTCAATTGGAGCTGGCATCCAGCCCATCAGAGAGACGATAAAGGGCAGGGCTGCTAAGCGCCAAGGCGTTGGTGCTACAAAATTAGGAGCATACTCACGGTGCTTGAACATAGCAATCACGACTGCTGCTACCGTCGCCAGAGTCAAGGCTGTCATGACCCACTTGGCCAAGCCGTCCAGAAATTTATAACCGCCAATCAAGAGCATAGCCCAAATTAAGACAATCAGAATAGTCGTTAACTGAGAAATACTCAGGCCAAAACCATTTGGAAAAATGTTATAAAGGATGGCCGCACAGAGAATACCAACAGCTGCTGTATTGACAATAGCCGAAAAAACATTCAGGATAAAGAAAACCCAAAGGGTAAGTTTCCCCCGCTCTGCGTAACCTTCAATCAATGTTTTACCGGTCTGCATGGTGTATTCCGAACCAAAGCGGAAGAAAGGATACTTAAAAACATTAATCAAGAGGATAACAATGGCCAACTGCCAGCCATAAATAGCACCGGCTTGAGTCGAAGAAACGATATGGGAACCACCGACGGCCGCTGAAGCCATCAAGATTCCAGGTCCCATAGCCCTGAGTTTTGTCTTCCAAGTGGATGTCACTTGTTCTGTCATAAAGCTACCTCGCAATTCCATAATTTTCTGACTTTTCTGTCAAAATGTGTTTTCTATTATAAAGTCTTCTAAAACTACTGTCAAGACTATTTTTGAAATTTTCTGTAAATTTTTGTAACTGTAGCCCGTTGATTTCTCATGACCTATCCAGCCAAATAATTCACAGCCAGCTGATCAATCTGTTATAATAGAGGAAATTTGAAAAAAGGATATGATTATGAAACTCATTTCTTGGAATATAGATTCCCTCAATGCAGCTCTGACCAGTGATTCAGCTCGTGCGCTTCTCTCGCGTCAAGTTATCGATACACTCATCGCACAGGATGCAGATATCATTGCTATTCAAGAGACAAAACTATCAGCCAAAGGGCCAACAAAAAAACATCTGACCCTATTGGAAGACTATTTCCCTGACTACCAAATCACTTGGCGTTCCTCAGTTGAGCCTGCACGTAAGGGGTATGCAGGCACCATGTTCCTCTATAAAGCCAACCTGCCGAAACCAATTATTACTTATCCAGAAATTGATGCCCCATCAACCATGGATAAGGAGGGGCGGATTATTACCCTAGAATTTGATAACTTCTTCGTTACTCAAGTCTATACCCCAAATGCCGGAGACGGGCTCAAACGTTTAGAAGAGCGTCAGCTCTGGGATATCAAATACGCTGAGTATCTAGCCCAACTTGATGACCAAAAACCTGTTCTAGCCAGTGGGGATTATAATGTTGCCCACAAAGAAATCGACCTCGCTAACCCCAGTAGCAACCGCCGTTCTCCCGGCTTCACAGACGAAGAACGTGAAGGCTTCACCAACCTGCTGGCCAAAGGCTTCACAGACACCTTCCGCTACAAACATGGCGACATTCCCAATGTCTATACTTGGTGGGCACAGCGCAGTAGGACCAGCAAGATCAACAACACCGGCTGGCGCATCGACTACTGGCTGACCAGCACCCGCATCGCTGATAAAATCATCAAATCCGATATGATCGACTCAGGCGACCGCCAAGACCACGGACCGATTTTGCTGGAGATCGATTTATAACATTGCATATAGAAAAGCCACCTATACAAAATGATATGGTGGCTTATTTGTATATTGACGTTAATGCTTATTACTATTAACACTGTAGACCTTACTATCTATAGAAATAAGGTGCCTCACATCTTATCTTCCTATTGAACCATTAGGAAACTATTTTTTTAAGATGACGAATCTGTAAAAAGCTAGCTCCTAACACGATTAGCACGGTATAGAGAACCAGTCTCAGCCATTCAAAACTTGTAATCTCTGGATTAACAGCAGTCATCTGATTCATGGAAGCGGCCAGTTTAGCAAAAGGAAGCACATAACTTAATTCTGAGACTATATGTTGCGCCGTTAAAATAAAGCCAAACACACCGATCACCATAGCTAGGGCAACAGGTGGAGCAAAACTTTTGATCCGCAGAGACAAGTAGGTTTGAATAGCAACTAGTGATACTGAAAAAAGGCTAGCTAAAATGGCCCATAAAAGCAGGGGTGTTGGAAAAGCCATTTCAAATTTAAAGAGGAGCCCACTGATGGCATAAAGGCTCAAAAAATATAATTGCGATATTAAAATTAAGCCAAAAGCAACGATTATTTTTGCCCAAACAACACTAGAAAATGAGTAGGCAGATGTTAAAAGAAGTTTTAAACTATTACGCTTGTGCTCACTATTCCAAATATAGGCGCACACAATACCGATCATACCTGGAAAGAAAAAACTTCCGTAGAAAAGATAAACTTGGGTCCATAGGCTAAGCCATTCTCGTTTAAGAACTCCAATATTCCCAGCAAAATTAACACTACCATAAACAACTGATAAGAGTGGCAAAACCAAAAGTGGTAACCAGAAACGAGCTCGTCGCAGTTTTAGCAGTTCAATCTTTATTAGAGCCATCCTAATCACCAACCTTTACATGTTTGCCTAATTGAAAGAGAACAATCCCAAGAATAAGAGAAGCTATAAAAGGAAATGCATTGAAACTTCTCAGATGTCCAATAAATTCACTGCCCACCCTCTCCATATCAACTGATATTAAAAGGCCATACCAACTGTAAATCCAGATATGAGCAAATCCTTTAGAAATAAAGAGAACAAGCATCCCAACCAAAGACCCTACAAGAGCGATTGACAAACTGATAAGCTGATTGCTCCATTTTAGAGATAAAAGGTAGTGCAAGAGGAGCACTACGGCTGACACCAAGACCATAGAAAGAGCAAAAAGCTCTAGACGCGCCAGTGGGATATTGACAGTAAACCCATGAATTTTAACCAACAGCAGGATGATTACCCATTCAATAACTTGAGATACTAAGTAACAAAGGTAAATATAGGTAAATTTAACGGCGTAAATAGAACTATAATGGACGCCGCTGCTGTAAAGCATCTTCCACATCTTATGACGATTTTCCAATTGCACCGCCATACTGGCTAGACTAGCTAATATAATCGGAGCAGAAATAATTTTAAAAACAGCATTGTTATCAAACACTTGATAAAGTTTTACGATATCCCCTAGTTGGTTCGCTCCTTTCACCCGAAAGATCACAAGGGCACAGATGACAACATTTATGATAACAGAAAGTCCCAGCAAACGCACAACAGGCAGACCACGATATTTTCGCATTTCTATTTGAAATAATTTTTTCATCGTAAACACCGCCTTACAAAGTATCTTCGGCCGTAAAGTCAATGAAGAGCTCTTCAAGAGACTTGGTTACCTCATAAATACGATAGACATCCACATCAGCAGCCAATAAACGTTTGACAGTCTCTGCTATCTGCTCATCCGATAAATGCGGCAGAAGCAGGCCTTTTTCAGTCACTTTGACATCATTCGTCGCAAAGTCCAGTAAAGATACCACAAGCTCGTCATCTGAAGTTTTCAAACAAATATTGCTGCTGTGTTGGCTCTTAAACTGCTCAATGGTTCCTTGGTAGAGTGGCCTTCCCTTACCAATAATCCCTATCTGAGTCACCATTTTTTCAATCTCATCCAGAGCATGTGAGGAAATCATCACAGTCGTGTTAAATTTTTGAGGCAACTCACGAATAAGCTTGCGGATTTCTTCACGCGCCTGCGGATCAAGACCATTGGTTGGTTCGTCAAGAACAATCAGTTTAGGACGCCCTATAATTGCCATAGCTATCCCCAAGCGCTGCTTCATCCCCAAAGAATAATGCTTAACTTGCTTATCCTTGTTCTCTGTCAAATGGACAGTGGCCAGAGCTTCAGTAACATCTTGATCCTTCAGATTTTTCAGCTCTTTAAGGATCTGTAAATTCTCGTAGCCCGTTAGATTATCATAGTAGGCAGGCTCTTCAATGAGAGAACCAATCTGCTTCAAAATAGCGGTACGATTGCTTTCACTCATAACAGAACCTGCGACATTAACCTGACCAGATGTTGGTGTCAGAAGCCCACAAATCATTTTCATGATAGTGGATTTTCCAGCACCATTTGAGCCAATCAAACCGTAGACTGCCCCCTGCTCAATTTTTAGATTATTAAGATCAACAGCCGTTTGCTGTCCAAAAGTCTTTCTGATTTGGTTGAGTTCAATCATTGTTGTCATATCAACTAGTTATCCTTTCATAAGATACAAAGCCGTTAAGTGACTCTAAATTCACAGAGTCGTAGGCGCGTTCGATTAATAAGATACGGCAGAGGCTGGTTATTTAAGTACTTCGCACTTGATAACAAACGCTAATCACTAGAATGAATTGGCTACCTCTCCCACTAACTTCGTTTGCTTAGTAAGATCAACGAACCCAAAGCCATGTCACAAAGCCCGTTAAGAAAGCTAGAAAAAATAAGAGATCAATGGGCCATGAAACAATCTTTCCTTTTCTTGACACCTTCAGCTCACTTTCAATGACCTTGTTTCTACTCACAGTTTACTAAAAAGCATGCTCCAACAACCTTACAGCTGTCCCTAGTTTTCTTACAATTTTGTAAGGATCTAAAGTTTCTGGATGATGTTTTATTATTAAAATCTTCGTTGCTAAGTAACTCTTAATCTTATTACTTCTTGATTTTCGTTTTTAGGAATCAAAATTTTTGATACAAGGTATACAAGTTATTTAAATAATCTAGGCAAACAAAAAATAAGGCAGTAACCAATACCGTCTACTGTCTTATAACATTATTTTAGAAAAAATTCTTGATATCCTTGAAATGTAACATTACATACCTCTCACCAAGAATGCAATCTCACTAAGTCAAACCAAACGCTGTTTTTTTGACTTCATCGATAAAGATTATAGGGCTTCACTACTACGCTAGCCCAGAGTTTCACCGACACTTTCTACTATAAGTGCAGTGACATTATATCTACTCCTGATAGACGCGGCGCAGTAAAATCAATAAAGCCAACAACACCGGCTGGCGCATCGACTACTGGCAGACCAGCACCCGCACCGCCGATAAAATCATCAAATCCGATATGATCGACTCAGGCGACCGCCAAGACCACGGACCGATTTTGCTGGAGATAAATCTCTAATACTAGACACAAAAATTCCTACTCAAACGAGATAGGAATTTTTTAGCTAGGACAAGACAATCACCAAATGGTTAAGCGGTCCTTCTTATCCATATACATCTTGTCACCTTTTTTAATATCATAAGCCTTGTAAAAGTCATCTATGTTTTTGACAATCTGGTTAACCCGTAGTTCAGCTGGAGCGTGAACGTCTGTAGGGATCACCGATTTATAGTATTGAACATATCCGACCTCACGGAAGCTAATGGCATAGCTCTTAAAAAAGGCCTTGAGATTAGGTGAAGAATCCTGTTCTTTTAAAGCTTGCAGGGCGACATTGGCGCCACTCAAATCAGCAGCATTTTCAGTTACAGTCTGCTTAGCATTGACCTTAACACCAGCATACTCCAGACCATCCCATTGCTGAATCAAAGTATTCGTCTTTTTATCAAAAGCCCTATGGTCTGCCTTGGTCCACCAGTTCTTATGATTCCCATTTTTATCATAGTTGGCACCATTGCTATCAAAAGCGTGACTGATTTCATGACCAATAACAATCCCAATGCCACCATAGTTATCTTCATCACTATTCTTTTTCGAATAAAATGGATCCTGTAGAATGGCAGCATCTAAGTTAATCGAATTATTCGTTGGATCATAGAAGGCATTAACAACAAAAGAAGAAACCCCGCCAACTTGCTTATTGACAGGCTGATCAAATTTTGAAAATTGATAAGACATCCATTTCTTGGTAATTGCCATATCATTATCAAGAAGAGACTTAGATTTATCAATTGAAATATTTTGGTAAAAATCCTTTTCAACATAATCAGAATAACCAATATTATAGGTCATACTATCCAGCTTCTCGATGGCCTTATCCTTGGTGGCTTGAGAAAGCCAACTATTATTCTCCAAACGTTCTTTATAGGTCTTGGTGATTTTTTTAACCATTTTGGTTGCATCATTCTTAGCATTTTGACCGAAATGCTCTTGGCCGTAGTAAACACCCAGACTATCTGAAAATGATTGAGAGACTAAGTTATAAGCTAGCTTCTTCTGGCTTGGAAGCTGACTTTGTCCTGTCATCATTGTTTGATACTTACCAGCATCTTTTTGCGTAGAGTGATCCAGATAGTTCGTCATGTTCATAGCGTTTTGAACTAAGCTCCAAGACTTGACCTCTTTAAAATTTTTCTGATTCATAAACTTGCTGAGAGCTTTAAAATACTTAGGATTGGTTACATCCACCTTGTCGACCGAATGCCCAACTAAATTACTACCCAAGCCCATCAAGTCCAAATCTTTTGAATAAGATTTGAGCTGATTAGAAGAAACTTCATGGTAGATTTTCGTTTGATCTGAAGCATCTTCTGCTGACATGCGATATTTAGCCATCTTCTTATCTAAGGAAATAGTTTGCTCAACCATCTTTTCGGACTCAGACTTACTGTAGCCCATATCCTTCATAACAGCCGTTGCCGCCTCTTTATAGGCCCTGAAATATTGCTGGGATTGGTTCTTATCCTTATAAGTGCTGGTATCAGGAAGAATTCCACCAGTTTCACTGTAACTTAGAATATAGCGACTGGTATCAGTATCTTGGGGAACTAGAGAAATATTAACAGGCAGCACAATTCCTTCCATTGTCAGATCTTTATAAGATTGATTTAGCTGAGAAAGACTATCAAGATCATCCAGTTGCTTAAGGTATTTCTTAGCTGGCTTAGTACCATTCTTACTGCGGGCCTTACTGTCTGTCGCCATAGAATAATAGTCGATAACCACATTCATCCCATCAACTTTGGTAGACTTTTTCTTAGCAGCCAGTTCATCCAAATCAGACATGAGCTGCTTGTCCGCCTTGTCCTGAAGCTCATCAGTAACACCTTGTGTCGCTCTATCTTTGGGAATCTTTGTTTTGGCTAAATAGTCCTTATTGATATATTGAAAAAAATTGGACTGGGCCCTTGCATTCTTATCAAAGCTAACCTTGTGAGGAATAAAATTTTTGTAAGCATAGTAACCGCCACCAGCCAAAGCTAGGATTAAAACTGCTCCTGTCCCCCATAAGACTCGTTTAGTTCGCCTCTTCATCTTCTTTTTCGTTTGAGTTTTAGCTTTTTTCATTTAAAAACCTTTCTATTGTTATGCTCATTTAGTACAATCATATAATAGAACAACTATATTACAAAAATACTTCTAATACATTACAGGGAAGCAACATAAATGTAGACTATTCAAATTATCTTTCAAAAAAACTGACCTTCTTGTCTTTGTTTAAAGAAGATCAGTTATTTTACTTAGAAAATCAAATAGTAGTCCATTGCTTCACACTAGCCACTTGCTTGGTATCTTCGGCAATCGTCTTCAAATCGTGATTATAGGCATGAATTTTGACCAAGATAATAATTTTTTAGATCAATAAGTATTAACAGGACTCCATAGGTAATAAAACCATAGTAAGCAAGGATTAAACCAAAGTTAGACAACATTGGAAAGAGGAAACTGGTTATAGGGGGAACCAAAGTGAGGCAGGCATTGACTGTTGTAATAATCCCTCCTAACTGTCCAACTGGAGTGCAATTAACAACTTTTGCTGAAAAGCGAGGAGAAATAGTTCCTAGGAATAAAGAGAGTAAACTACTTGCTATAAGAATCACATAAAGATTATTGAGTAAAAAACCTGAGCCTACCAATATAATAAAGATATCTGAAAACATAGTTAAATTTGAAATCGACTGATTCCTCAAAATCTTTGTTCCCATTAGATTTCCAGCAATCATTGCTAAGGTAATCACTCCAGATAAGAGAGAAATTTTTAAAGAAGCTGGAAAAATGGATAAATTTTTATTTTTTTTAATAAAAAGGGTAAAAATCGGAACTAGACCACCGAAAAAACCATTCAGTAGGCATAATTGTAAAAGATTCAATGATAATTTCCTATTTTCCAAGAATTCGTTAAAATTTGTCTTTACTGCTATGAAAATATTATCAAAATCAGCTATAGCTATAGCATTTTCAGTTTTTCTCAACTGTGGAGCTAGTTTGAGAAATGCAAAGGCTACGAATACAAAAATCAAAGCATTAATCATTGCCAAAAAGCTTTTATTGAGGATAATTAAAAGAATTGAACCTAAAAAAGTCGCAAGCACATTGACCAACTGAGAACCTAAACTAATAAGCCCTTGAGCTCTTTCCATATCCTCAGCTGCAACTAACTTCTTAGTGAATGGGGAGAATAAGGCAGTTGAATAGTTTCCACTTATATCCGATAGAAGGTTCAGCAGGGAAGCCATAACTAACAAGGGTAAAGTTGACCGATAGCAAAAAAGACCTCCAATTCCCAGATACATGACTGCTCTGAATAGAGAAGACCTCATAAGGAGTTTAATCTTGCTAGCTTGCTGATCTGCTACTGTACCAGCCAATAAGCTTAGTAATACTGGTAAAGTCTCAGAGGCAGACACCACCATTACTGCAGTGCTACTATGGGGTAAAAGACTGGCTGTTGTTAGCATAGCTGTATAGAAAAGGCGATCACCAACTTTTGAAAAAAGATTAATGGTGATTAATTTCGTAAATAAACAATTTTGCTTAAATAATTTTAGCATAGCTTTCCTTTCCAAACGCAAAAACGAAACTTGACTTAGAAGATATCCTTGCCAAATTTCGTTTTTCTTCCTATGTGCTTAGTTAGCACAAATGATAATCAAGCCTTGCTCTTTCATCATGCTCACCTCCTTTCAATTCAATCTGCATTCTAAAATCATATATGGCGACGAAATATCAAATTTTCCATTGTTATAATTTCCATAAATTTGAGAGATTTGTAAGCCGGCTTGCTCAAGGAGAACTTTAATTTCTTGCAAGGAGTACAATCTCATTTCAACAGAAAACTCCCGACTAATTCCATCTATTATTCTAATTTGCTCTATCTGTATAGCACCTTTTTGAGAATCGAATTCCCGACGTTCAAGGACGTAGCCAGCCCTTTCGTTTCCAAACCACATTCGTTCACCTAGATTCTTAATTAAATAATCTCTATTGATTAGATGTAACACAAAAATACCATCTACAGTCAAAAGATTTTGTTTTAAATTTTTTAAAATTTGAACTGTTTGTTTATCGGGTAAATAACCTATAGAGCTTTCCATACTATAAATCAAGTTATATCTATGCGAATTTGAAAAATTTTGGGCATCCGCAACGTAAACCTTTCCACTACTTATTGAGTCAAGTTTCCTACTTGCAACAGATACATATTCCTTATTAATATCGACCCCATCTACTTTATATCCATCTTTATTAAGAGGCAGCAAATGCCTTCCTGTTCCACAACATAAATCAAGAATTGATAACTCAGATTTTAATTTTTTCTCTAAATAAGTTTTCCTCAAAAAGCTCAACTGATCCGCTAATTCAATATTTAATAAATCCGAATATACCCTATTATATGTGCTGTCAAAGAAATCATTTTTACTAGCATTCACCCTTTGATCGATGTCAACTTGCTTTAAATCCATTTTCAACTCCTTAAAATTACTATCGAATTATTCTAATACCTTTGTTGTCCTTATAATACCTCAATAATTTGGTATATTGATAAATTATTAAATATGAATTTATTTTTCCAATTTTTTTCATATTTGCGAATTTTCCTTTTTTCTACATTACTGCTTATAATAGAGGAAAGGAGGAAAATCAATCATGCTGAAAAGAATTCTACTACTAATCATTTGTTTACCCATCATACTTTTTCCTTTATAGGATATCATTGTTTTTTTTAAAGGCCTCCCGAAATTGATTCGGAAGGCCTTTAATTTTATTACTAAATTTTATTTCTTTATAATTTCTTCTAAATTTGTCCTTAAAAATTTGGCTAGAATCGGGTTTCCAAGCTCTTCAACTGCTTGGATATTTTTTCTAATACTTTCTAAATTATCCTGCTCTCCCGTTAAATAAGAAATAACTTGCTTTAAAAAATTCTTAAAAATTATAGCAAACATATCTTGATAGCTCAGCAAATGATCGAGATTTTCAATAAAAAAATTAGCATGGTAAAATTTTTTACGCTCAACTAAAGTTAAGATAAGATTTAACAGAACCAACTCAGCATTTCTCTTATGACTAGCTAAAGAGCGGTATAGCTTATCACGCT
Organism: Streptococcus criceti HS-6; assembly: GCF_000187975.2. NCBI lineage: Bacteria > Bacillati > Bacillota > Bacilli > Lactobacillales > Streptococcaceae > Streptococcus > Streptococcus criceti. The sequence continues at coordinate 919,206 of NZ_AEUV02000002.1, read as the reverse complement.
CAACAAATGCCTTTCCTAAGAAAACCAAATCTTCATCCGATAAGACAATCATAGTATTACCAAAAAGATAAAGTTCGTACTCCGTCCACTCTTCAATGGCATAGAGATAGCTTGTCAGAAATTCTTTTTCATCATCTGTAATTTGATAACTTGGTTCTATCGTAGAAATAACTACTTTAATGACTAACTTATTTAGGCTATTATACGTCTCATAAACTTCATCACCTGAATAGGTTGCAAGAAGCTCTTTCAAGCCAGCTAAATCATTATGTGACTGTAGTTCAACTAACTTTTTCCCCATTTTAAAAAAAATGCTATCTTGATATTGAGTAAGGGCATAACCAAACTCTGAAAATGACATGTGAATTCCTTGAATTGCCAATAGAAGCTTATCTGCTGCCAGCATTGTTTGACCATTTTCAAACTTCGACAACTGTGAAACTGATAGATTATCACGAGCAATATCTTTCAGCTTCAGTCCTCTGGCCATTCTAAGTTCTTTATAGAGTTCACCAAGTTCAAGTGATTTTCCCAACATCTCAATTCTCCTCGTAAAACAATATTCTATTATCATGACAATGACTCATCTAGTCAGCACAACAAATTATCAATTATAAGTGATTCTAAGTTAATTTCAACTTCTTACAAGATTTCCAATAATCGGCTTACATCTCCTCGCTCCTTCTTTATCAACACAGTTAGCGTTATGTTGATAAATCCATTATACTCGTTTTTTTACTTTTGGATTGTTTATATCATGAATTGGCGTTATTTTGTCGTGAATGGTTATTAAAAAAGCCGCCCCAAAATGAGAAGCGGTTTCAATATGCTATAGATCCAAATTTATATAAAGGGTACGATAACCAATCTGCAGGAGTTTTCCGTCCTTCACGAGGAGAGGTCGCTTGATCAGCATACCGTCGGCTGCTAGTAAATCAGCGGCTTCCGACAGACTGATTTTATCAATCTTGTCCTTCAAATCAAGTGCTCGATAAGACTGGCCTGAGGTGTTGAAGAATTTTTTTACCTCTCCTCCACTTTCTCCAATCCATTTCTTAAGTTCCTCAGCTTTGGGCGGATTAGCCTTAATATCAATGGCTTCATAGTTCCATCCAAGTTCATCTAATTCTGCCTTAGCGCGTTTACACGTTGTGCATTTAGGATATTGATAAAAAATAATCATGTTTTTCCTCTCTTATTTTTTCAATGTGATAGTCAGACCCTCATGCTCAAGCAGCCAAGCTTTTTTATCAAGACCACCAGCATAACCCGTCAACTTTCCTTGACTCCCCAGCACACGATGGCAGGGGATAAAGATACTAATGGGATTTTTTCCGACAGCAGAACCAACGGCTTGGGCAGACCGACAGTTGAGTTTTTTGGCAATTTGACCATAGGTCAGGGTGGATCCGGCAGGAATGGCAACGAGAACCTGCCAGACCCGCTTCTGGAAAGCTGTCCCCTGAGGAGCCAGAAAGTCAACAGCTGAGGGATTTTGACCAGCAAAATAAGTATCCAGCCAAACCTTAGCCTGCTCAAGAACAGAATTAGCCTTGAGTACTAAATCAATCTCTTCAAAACCTTTTTCATAGTATTTTTGACCGAAAAACCAAGCTCCTAAAAGAGTTCGGTCATCAGCAATCAAAGAGATCGACCCTAAGGGGGATTGGTAGGTTTGTTTACAAATCATAATTCTCCATTTCGCCACTTTTCATTGATTTTTAGACTGCCATCTGCATTGAGCAAGGACATTAAACTGCCGTCAGAAACACCAACAAAAAGATATTCTATACCTGTTTCGCAATCAATATACAAAATATCCGCTCCCCTCCTTTGGCCGTAAAATTAAGCGCATAAATGCTCCCCTAGCGATTTCTGATAGCCTTTTAAGTCTCTTTTATCCATGAGATCCTTCTAGCTAAAGCTAAGGCCAATAGTCTTATCGTACCAAATTATAGAAAAAACAATGTCTTCAAAGAGACACTGTTTCTGGTAAAAAGACATGGCTTCACTTATGAGCCTTAATCAAGCGTACCTTGATGATATTGTCACTGGATTCAAAGGCTGCCACGAGGGCATTAATCTTATCTTTATCGGTTTCATCCAAGTCCAGCAAAGTATAGGCAAAATCCCCCTTAGAACGGTTGAGGATATTGGCAATATTGATGTTGGCATCAGAAACTGCTGTCGAAATACGAGCCACGATATTGGGAACATTGCGGTTAATCAAAGTAATCCGGTAGGGGGCATCTTGTACCTGATGCATATTAGGGAAGTTGACAGAGTTCGTGATTTCACCAGTTTCCATAAACTGACGGATTTCCTGACTGGCCATTATGGCACAATTGAGCTCTGCTTCCGCTGTCGAGCCGCCCACATGCGGAAAGACCGTAATCTTGTCTTTATTGAGCAATTCTTCGCTGCCAAAATCTGTGATGTAGCGTTTGACTACGCCTGCTTCGATGGCTTCAAAAAGATCTTGATGATTAACTAATTCTCCTCGAGCAAAGTTGATAATGGTGGTTCCCTTATTCATAAGGGCAAAAGCCTCAGCATTAAAGGTCTCACGGGTATCGTCTGTCAGAGGAACATGCACGGTAATATAGTCAGCATTGGCGAATATTTCCTTGATATCTTGAACCCGCTTGACATGGTGGGAGATATTCCAAGCCGCCTCAATAGATACATATGGATCGTAACCCAGAACCGACATACCTAAGCGTCTGGCATCATTAGCAATACGGGCGCCGATAGCTCCAAGCCCAATAACACCCAGTGTTTTTCCTCGGATTTCAGTACCGGCAAATTGTTTTTTTCCAGCTTCAATCTGCTTAGGCACATCATCACCAGACAAACTGTTAACCCAAGCGTTGGCTGAAATATAATCGCGTGCTGACAAAAGGATCGAGGCCGTCACAGCCTCTTTCACCGCATTGGCATTAGCACCAGGGGTGTTAAAGACGACAATTCCACTTTCTGTAGCACGATCAATCGGAATATTGTTCGTCCCTGCACCGGCACGCGCAATAGCCTTAAGATTGCTCGGAAAGGCATAATCGTGCAAATTCTGACTGCGGATAATATAAGCGTCTGGGTTTTCTGCTAAATCCCCATCAACTTGAAATTTATTACCCAATTCTTTTAAGCCAACTTGATTGATATTATTGAAGGTTTTGACACTGTAAACCATAATTTACTCCTTGTTATAATCTCTTATTAAGAACTCATACGAAAAGAGCTATCTAGGAACACTAGCCTGATAGCTCTTTTTACCAGTCTAGATGGTGTGATGATCTGCCTCATCCACTTCCTGATAAAAGACTTTTTCAGCCTTTGACTTAATTTTTTGATAGGCCAAACGCTCACTCTCGTAAACAACTTTCCCACAGTAGTGGTAGCCTAATTTTTCTAAGATATGCTGCATGGCCTTATTTTTCTCATGCGTGTCACAGCGGAAATCCGGACCATCGTGCCCTTCGATCAGGCCCTGCAAGAAGGTTTGAGCCAAGCCCTGTCCCCGAGCAGAATCAGCCAAGGCAATCCGATGAAAGGTAACATAGCGATAATTATTGTGTTCCCACTTGCCATCATAAATACCATCATAGGCAGGTTCATGACCTTCAATAACCGCAGCATAGGCTATCAGGAGACCTTCCTCTAGGCCCACCCAAGCACGTCCTTCGAGAACATCCTCAAAGATATCCTCTTGACTTGGATAACCATTCTGCCATTGGTCACTGCCTGATTGAGCCAAATAGCTCTTCGCTTTTTCAATAATTGTCATGATTTTATCCACTTCGTTCGGATGGGCCAGACGAATTTCCATTATTCTCTCCTACTTACACATATCAAAAAGGGATTAGTTCCATTCTTTACTTATGTTGAGCTTCAAACTTCTTCATGAAATCGAGCAAATCCAAAACTCCTTGTTTTGGAAAGGCGTTATACAGACTAGCCCGCATACCGCCGACACTGCGGTGACCCTTGATATTCTTGAAGCCAAGTTTATCAGCCTGAGCGACAAATTCAGCATCCAATTCCTTACTTGGGGTCACAAAAGGAATGTTAGTGACAGAACGGTCTTTAACGTTTTTTACAGGACTGGTATAGAAGTCAGATTGCTCGATGAAATCATAGAGCAGGCCAGATTTTTCACGATTGATCTCTGCCATCTGATCAACTCCGCCGATAGTATTCTTCACCCATTCAAAGACAAGTTTTGAAATGTAGATACTATAAGCTGGTGGCGTATTGTAAAGCGAACCTGCTTCTGCCTGAATACGGTAGTCCAGCATAGCAGATAATTGGGGCTGATCATTGAGAAAGTCTTCTCTGACAATAACCACGGTCACCCCTGCTGGGCCAATATTTTTTTGAGCGCCAGCGTAAATCAAAGCAAAATCTTCTACATTGTAACGCGCTGCTAAAATATTGGAAGACATATCCGCCACAATTGGAACACCGTTAGTGTCTGGCAGATCATAGATAGACGTTCCTTCAATTGTATTGTTCGTCGTGATGTGGACATAGGCCGCATCTTTATCAATACTAGCTGGATCAAAGTCAGGAATATGGTCATAGACCGTATCTTCTGAAGAAGCCAAGAGAATCGGTTCAAAAGGAATTGTTTTGGATAATTTGACTGCCTCATTGTAGGCCTTCTTACCCCAAGAACCGCCAACCAAATAATAAGCCTTCTTGCCCTGAGCAAGATTGAGCGGCACCATGGTGAATTGGAGGGAAGCCCCACCTTGCAAGAACATGACCTTGTAATTAGCAGGAATAGCCATCAATTCTCGCAAGAGTCCTTCCGCATCTTTAATAATGTTGTCGAATTCTGGAGAGCGATGGGACATTTCTAGCACGGACATTCCGGAACCTTGATAATCAAGCAGCTCATCACGCGCTTGTTCCAAAACTGGTTTAGGTAAAGTAGCAGGTCCTGCCGAGAAATTGTAAACAGTCATAACGACACCTCCAAAATTTTAATGGTTTTATTGTAGCACAGTTGTCTGAATCTTGTAAAGATTTTCATGAAAACGATTCCTTTAACTCGGCTAGATCCGAATATTCGCAAGAAGAGATAGTTGATGAGTAAAAAAGAGTGGGAAGAACTCAAAAATTGAAAATTTTGGTTCTCACCACTTCCTGATTTTAGGATGATGACCTGAAACGGTCTCTCCCCAGACCGTTTTTGACACTTGCTCTGAAAGCTTCATTTCCCGATTAAAAAAGTCTCCCAGACCTTTTGAGGTTGGAAATAAGATGAACGATGGTCATCACAGTCGTTTAGGTTTTTCGCTTTGGCCTTGTGGCAAGAGGAAAACTAGCCAACAGCGGAGTCTGAGACAAAAGTCCAAACTCGTTAGCCTTGTTCTAGATTTACCAGATTGATGCAGAGTTTGGGAGTAAGACTTGTTGGCTATGCCAAGAAGTCTTACCCCTGCACAATTCATTACAATGAACCACTTCTGATTGGTTTTCTGCAACTGGACGCTTCTTAGTTTTTAAGCGGCCACCTTTAACTACCATGCAAGGGATAGCGCCCCCCCTGCGCCAAGAGCTTATTCAAAACAGGAATGCTGGACGAACTTTTTATACGTAATCCTCGAAGATTACAATATTTTATGGGGGAGGGCAAAGTCATCATGACCGTCTGTCCCACGCTCTTGAACTACTGAGATTAATTCTTAAAACTGAAAGGTTTATAGCCAACTTTTAGGACAAGCTAGTTAGGCACTGATTTACCAATGTGATTAAGATGGACTACTTGTCCAGCTAGTACGAATAAATGGAATGATATCACACTTCGTCAGCCTGTCTCCTGTCTTAGAGCTTGTTAATAATCTTCTGTGCGAAATCGCTGGTCGAGAGGGCCTCGACACCCATAGCAAAAGCGAAATCAGCAGTAACCTGTTTGGCCTGAATCGTTTCTTCTAGCGCAGATTCAATCTGATCGGCAGCTTCTGTCCAGCCTAGATAGCCCAGCATCATAACAGCTGATAAGAGTAGGGAACAGGGGTTAGCCTTATTCTGGCCCGCAATATCCGGTGCCGTGCCATGAGTCGCTTCAAAAATAGCATGACCTGTCTCATAGTTGATATTAGCCCCCGGGGAAATGCCAATTCCACCAACCTGTGCGGCCAGGGCGTCACTGACGTAATCCCCGTTGAGATTGGTCAGGGCCACCACTTGAAACTTTTCCGGATGAAGCAATATCTGCTGAAAGAAGTTATCAGCAATAATGTCATTGATGACCAAACGGCCATCTGCGAGTGCTTCGGCATAGTCTCGCTGGGCCAATTCATAGCCCCATTTTCTGAAACCACCCTCGGTAAATTTTTGAATATTGCCCTTGTGGACTAGTGTCACCTTTGTTAAACCATGTGTCAGGGCATAATCTATAGCAGAGCGAATCAGCCTTTCACTTCCTTGCACCGAAATTGGTTTGATGCCAATGGCTGATGTCTCAGGAAAGCGAATCTTCTTGACAGCCATTTCTTTCTGTAAAAAAGTGATCACCCTTTTGACCTCTGCTGTTCCGACTTCCCATTCAATACCTGCATAAATATCTTCGGTATTTTCACGAAAGATAGTCATCTGAGTTTTTTCAGGTTCCTTGAGCGGGCTGGGCACACCCTTGAAATAGCGGACAGGACGCACACAGGCAAAGAGGTCCAATTCTTGACGCAGAGCTACGTTAAGGGAACGTCTGCCTTGTCCGACTGGTGTCCCTAGCGGTCCCTTGATGGCGATAAGATTTTCCTTAATCGCAGACAAGGTTTGCTCCGGCAAAGATTGGCCAGTCAAGGCAAGGGCCTTTTCGCCGGCCAAGGCTTCCTGCCAGTCAATCTGGCGGTAGCCTGCATAAACCTTTTTTACTGCCTCATCAACAATGCGACGGACACTTTCCCAAATATCTTGACCGACACCATCCCCTTGAATATAAGTGACGATTGGAAAAGCGGGCACCTGCAAAGTACCATTTTTCATAGAAATTTTTTCAGACATAAGGACTACCTCCTGTTAATTGAGATATAGATCAATTTTTTAAGCCAACATAAACAAAACGAGCTTATACCCTCCCTTGCTCCTGCACATGGGCAATCCAACCCGCAACCCACAGCAACGATGAAGGAAACACAGGACCACCAAGTCTTCCAGCTATCAAATACCTCATCACGTTTTTTTAAGTCAGCTTGCCCAAGCTAATTGACAATTTAGGTATACTAAAAACACTCCTGTTTTCTCACTGATACTAGTTCCAATAGAAGTGTTTTGCTTGTCTATCAATTTATGAATGCCGTGCCAAAAGATGCCGAACACTTATAAATCGTGATAAAGTTTATAAACCTCTTGGCGGTTGAGCTGGTAAGCCTTAGCGACTTCTTTAATGGCCTTATTGGGCTTAGCACCCTGAGCAATCGCTTCTTCCACTAAAGCTGTAATCGCCGAATCATCCAGCTCAGCAGCTTGTATTTCCTGACCACTCGAGCCAGAGACAATCAGGAGGCACTCCCCCTTGGCAGGAGTATGCGCCAGATGGCCGAGGATTTCAGAAATTGATCCCCGCTGATATTCCTCATAAATCTTGGTCAGTTCCCTCACCAAGACCGCTTGGCGGTCGCCATAGATCGATCTCATATTAGTCAGAGTATCAACCAAGCGATAAGGAGATTCATAGAAAATCTGTGTTTCTGGATAGGCCAGCTTCTGTTTGAAGAATTCCTCCTGCTGCCTCTTCTTGCGCGGTAAAAAACCGTAAAAGATATGAGGCTGAGGAGATAGACCGCTGGCAATCAAGGCTGTAATCCCAGCCGAAGCCCCCGGCAAGGCAACCACGGGAATCCCCTGTTCAATAGCTGCTTGCACCAAATCATGACCTGGATCAGAAATGCTAGGTAGACCGGCATCAGAAACCTGAGCCAGATTTTTCCCAGCTGACAGTAAATCCAAGAGGTCAGGAATCTTCTCATAAGCATTGTGCTCATGGAAGGAAATCTGCTTGGTGACAATTTCAAAATGCTTGAGCAGAAGGCCAGTATTCCTAGTATCCTCGGCACAGATAAAATCAACAGATTTGAGGATTTCTACCGAGCGATAGGTCATATCCTGTAAATTACCGATGGGAGTCGGCACGAGATAGAGCTTTCCGGTCTCCTCGTCCCCCTTAAAAGATTTTTGCAGCTGCATGCCCTACTCCCTGTTCAATAATTCCATACAAAAGAGACAATCTTCGTTATTATCACGGCGTTTGCCATAATCATTGTTGCAGACATGAAAACCATCCTCATAGATGGACTCCAAATTTTCTCGGCCCTGACTGAAAGATTTGGCAGGCATTTTTTCATCGACATCAGATAGACGTTCCCGCAGCTTGGCGTTTTCCAACCGCAGCTGGGAATTTTCCTCCATAATTTCCTGCATCTTCTTTTTCATCAATTCGACCTGAGCAAAATTTTCCATCAAGTTATTGGAAACATCGTCGAAGGCAGCAAAGAGTTCATTCTTATCCATGTAAACTAATCTCCTCCAAACTATAGGTCAACAGGCCAGCCCGATCCTCAAAACGAACCTTAACGGTTTCGGCAAAGACATCCATCCCTGCCACAGTCCCCCTGCCTTCAGCAGTTTCTACTGGGCTTCCGAAATCAGGAAATTTCTGCTTGGCTTCTCGGTAAAAATCATCTTCAAAACTGAGACAGCAGAGCAAACGGCCACAAAGACCAGTTGTCTTGCCGGTATTCAGAGAGAGACCTTGATTCTTGACCATCTTAATCGAAACCGGTGGGAAATCACCAAGGAAACTAGAGCAGCAAAGAGGACGGCCACAAGGGCCCAGCCCACCAAAGATTTTAGCTTCCTCACGGGTATTAATCTGCCGCAATTCAATACGCGCTCGGAAATGACCAGCCAAATCCTTAAGCAGCTGTCTGAAATCCACTCGATGCTCAGCTGTAAAAGAAATGAAGACATGACTGCGATCCAAGGGGAAAGCAATATTAACGAGCTTCATATCTAATTGGCATTTGGCAATCATCTCATTAACCGCTGCTATATTGTCACGAGCATAACGACAATTGGCTTGATGGCGGTTAAGGTCTTCTTGTCGAGCCAGACCTAGAACCCGATCCATCTGAGCAGGCAGGTCAGCTTCTTCTAACTCAATATTAGCTTGGACCACCTGAGCCAGACGATTACCCTTACGCAAGCGAACCACTACTAAATCATTTTTTTCATAAGTTTGATCTGGCAAAACATAGGAAAGGAGATCATTTTCCTCATATTTTACCCCTATTACTTCTGTCATTCTAACACCATATATTCTAAGACATTTTGAAAACTGACATTACTAAGCCACATCTGTCTAGCCTGATAAACCTTGGTAACCCAACGAGGCTGCTGAGTCCGCCCCAGCATCACCAATAAAAGCTTAAAAGCCAAATCTTGCTCCGCTTTATCAGTTGCTAAACTAGCTAGACGTGTCACCTGTAAAAAGGATTGGTCAGAATCCTTATCTAAGCCAGCAATAAATTTTTCCAAACTGCGGCATAGGTCGTCAAATTTAGTCATTTCTGTCAATGCTAAAGCCGAAGCTCCATCATCAGCTACAGCGGCAATCAAGCTAGCCTTGGCCTTTAAAAGACCATTTTGCTCCAAGAGATTTTTTAAATACTCTTGATTCTTTGGAAAACGAAAAATCTGACAGCGACTCTTGATCGTTGGCAAGACCCTGCTCTCATCCGACGTCAAGAGAATCATATAGGAAGACGATTGGGGCTCCTCAATAAATTTCAAGAGACTGTTGGCCGCATTGATATGCATCTTATCAGCATCTCGAATAATGAAGACCTGAGACTGACCTTCAAAACCCGACCGCGTAAAATCACGCAGGAGCTCGCGAATAGTATCTGTCTTGATGACATTGCCTTGGGGCTCAATCACCTTGACATCTGAGAAATCCCGCTCAGCAATCAAATGGCATTCCCGACACTGCCCACAGGGCAGATTATCTTGCAAATTTTCACAAAATTGACTTTGAGCCAGAAAAATAGCCATTTCATAGCTGCCAAAATTCCCTGAAAAGAGGTAGGCATGACTGAGTCGTCCACGTTGTAAAATTTGATGAAACTCTTGAAAAATTTTAGGTTGTAAATCAGCTAATGTCATCCTCAGTCCTTTGTAAGTGCCAGCTGAATAGTCGCTAAAGCATCAGCGACTACTTTTTCTAAACCTTGAGCAGCATCAATGATCTTAATCCGCTCAGGCTGATTCTTGGCCAAATCCAAATAACCCTGCCGTACCCGCTGATGCAGATCCAGCTTTTCTAAATCCAGACGGTTCACTTCCCGAACATCAGCCTGCTCAATCCGTGCCAAACCAACTTCTGAAGGCAGATCAAAAAGCAGGGTTAATTCAGGCTTAGTTTCCTCAATAGCATAATCATTAAGCCAGTTAATATCGGTAACCGACAGACCACGTCCAGAACCTTGGTAGGCCACTGAACTGTCAATAAAACGATCAATCAGGACCAGCTTGCCCTGAGCCAGGGCTGGCAGAACTTTCTCAACCAAATGTTGTCGCCGTGCTGCAATATAAAGCAAGAGCTCTGTCTTTTCATCCATGGCTGTGTTATTGACATCCAAAATGACCTGACGAATACTCTCAGCAATAGCTACGCCACCAGGTTCCCGAGTCGTCACCACTTGATAGCCTTGAGCTTCTAATAAAGGGACTAATTGTTTCAGAACACTGGTCTTACCGGCCCCATCAGGTCCCTCAAGGGTAATTAAATGTCCTTTTTTTTGCGTGTTTAGGTCTTCCATAGTAGTTCTATTTTACCAAAAAACTGGCGAGATTTCTCCCACCAGTCTCCAAAAGATAAACATCAGCCAACCCAGCAATTCTGACGAGCCAAAAGGAAGCTGTCCACGGCAAAACTTCCAACCTTTCGTTAAAACAAGGCCTTGGCTTGCGTCTCTTGAATACCATCGACCATCAACCCAGCAGCTTCTAACTTAGCCTTGAGATCAGCGATATCAGCTTTACCATCAATTTGGATTTCATTGACAACCTTACCGTCCTTAGCTCCGGCAATCACTGTCCGCCGAATATTGAGACCTTCCTTGGTAATCGTGCTGACAATCTTTTCCAAAACACCAACGCTATCGTTAGCCAAAATCCGAACACGCACCCCCTCTTCACCATAACCAGAAACTTCCAAGAAGGTCCGGAAAATATCTTTATCGGTAATAATCCCTGAAACCACACCATTTTCTTCAACCGGTAACACGCCAACCTTGTGCGTCATCATCAGATAGATCGCATCTTCCACGCTGGCAAAAGGCGACACGGTCACCACATCCTTGATCATGATATCACGAATCTTAGTCTTATTGAGCAAGTAATTCATTTCATAAATAGACAGGCTGGTTGCCTTAGATGGACTGTTTTCAGCCATGGTTCCAGCCGTCACAATCCCTACTAATTTATCATTTTCAATAACTGGCAAACGGCGTAAACCCTGTTCCCGCATGATATCAGCCGCATGGGCAACGGTCGTATCAGGTGATACATAGACAACTTTTCGGGTCATAAAATCTCTAACAGCCATAATCTATCAACCTCACTTAAACACTAAAAATTTAACAGAACAGACCTTTTCTGTTCCTTATTTCAACCCTATTATATCATTTTTTTGAGAACGGTTTCAATATTTTCATAATTTTTTCAAATATTTTTGTTATAAACATCTGACAAAGAAACCAAGCGGTGCTTTCTCAATCAGCAACGGACTCTAAGATTAAAGCTTTTTGCCATAACTACGCATACCCTTTAAAAATCAAAGCGATGCATCGCTGCAAACGGAACACTGCCGATAATGCTGTGCGAAAGGATATAGTCTTAAATGACTCTTCGGTAGGTATCTGCTTGGCATTACTTAGTAACGGAACACACCTACGTTTCTGCGAAAATAGATTAGTTTCCCTTGAATCTTTAAATTAATGACTCTGCGTCAAACGTCCTAATTTTCTTTAAAATACTTAACAGCTTGGTATCTTCTTTCAGCTTACTATACTTTTAAAGCCCTGCCTTATCCATTCTCGCAATCTCAAAAGGCCCTCCAGACCTTTTGAACTGCCTACGCCTTGTTCATTTTTGATTTTCTTTGAGCACTAATAAAAGAGGTCAGGAGCTCCCCACCTCTTCTAATCTAAACGTTTTAGTCAGCAAGATCCACGTTGTGATAAACCTTTTGCACGTCCTCATCATCTTCCAAGACGTCAATCAAGCCTTGGAAAACTTCTAAATCTTCACCAGACAAGGTAACTTCCGATTGCGGAATCATTTCTAATTCCGTCACTTGGAATTCTTCTACGCCATTGGCACGTAAGGCTTCCATGCCTTTATGAAGATCTGTTGGAGCTGTGTAAACAGTGATGCTACCATCTTCTGCCTCAACATCATCAACGTCAACATCGGCTTCAAGAAGGGTTTCAAAAATACTGTCCGCATCATCCCCCTTGAAAACAATGACTCCCTTGCGGTCAAACATATAAGAAACAGAACCAGAAGCTCCCATGTTTCCACCATTCTTACCGAAAGCAGATCGAACATTAGCTGCTGTCCGATTAACATTTGACGTTAGAGTATCAACGATAATCATTGAACCATTTGGTCCAAAACCTTCATAACGCCCTTCAACAAAGGTCTCGTCAGTATTTCCCTTAGCCTTATCAATCGCCTTGTCAATAACGTGTTTAGGCACTTGCGCTTGCTTAGCCCGTTCCAAAACAAATTTCAAGGCTGAATTAGATTCTGGATCTGGTTCCCCTTGCTTAGCCGCTGCATAAATTTCAACACCAAACTTAGCATAGACCTTTGAGTTAGCACCATCTTTAGCCGTTTTTTTCGCAACAATATTGGCCCATTTACGTCCCATGGGTAAGTCTCCTTTTATCAATTTTTATTTATCCAGTAAAGCTGAAATCTAAAGTGAGAAAATCAGCTAAATCCTAAGCTATTATAGCAAGTCAGGCCTTAAAAATCAAGGTAGGAAAGGAAGCTGGAAAGTTAAGCTGTCTTTTTTCCATCACCACAAGGTGACTAGCTAGTGGGAGAGGCCTTTATATATTAAGAAGGAACCTAGCCAAGCGGCTAGGCACTTCCTCGGGGATTATGAAAAAGTACATCGGCCTGCGATACAAAGTCGGCCTAGATCGGCGGAACCTGATGCAGTGGAGTCGCAGCAGGAAAAGTTTAATCCCTTTATATAATAATGCTTTTTTAGATCCCCTTTTAACGCCAAGTCACCTGCAATCGGCAATCATTATAAAGAAACAAAGGGTTTCAATAGCAGATTTTTCTAACAGATCTAATTATGTACAATTACAGCTGTCCACTCTTCTGATCTTCCTATTCTAGCTCCTTTCAAGCACAGCAAAACAGCCTAATTCTTTAGTATTCAAAAAATTAGACTGTTCTTTTGATGTTCATTGAGGATATTTCAGCAAGCTTTATTGTTTTTTATTTCAATGACCTACTATATTGGTCGACTGCTAAAAGTGCATGGGCAACATCACTGGCACTAATTTCAAACGGCATTTGATGGATTGTCTCACCTTCAATTGTAGCCTGTTTACCGACCTTTAGAAGTTCAGAATAATCAACATTTTCTAAATGTATCTCTGCTAAAGTGGTTGGCATTCCAATAGCTCTATAGAAATGAATATATTTGTCAATTTCTTCTTTTGGACGGTTTTCAAGGAAAAGCTGGGTCAATGTTCCATAAGCAACTTTTTCACCATGTGTTAGATGATGAATATCTCCTTCTAGGGCTGTAAATCCATTATGAATGGCATGAGCAGCAGCCAAGCCTCCGCTCTCAAATCCTAGACCACTTAATAAAGTATTGGCTTCAATGACATTCTCAAGAGCCCTAGTCACCACTTTAGCTTTACAAGCCGATAAGGCCTGCAAACCATCAGCGAATAAAGTTTCTTCGCAAGATCTAGCAATCGCAAGACTGGCTAAGCTTTGTCCGGCACCAGCCATAGTCTGGCCATTTTTTTGGAGCACAGCTCTTGCTTCTACCCAAGTTGCCAAACCATCAGCAATTCCTGAAGCCAGCAACCGTACGGGTGCCTTGCTGATAACAGCTGTATCCACCAGAACTAAATCAGGATTTTTTGAATAAAAGATATATTTTTCAAACGCTCCTTCTTCTGTGTAAATAACTGATAAGGCTGAAGTTGGAGCATCTGTGGAAGCTACGGTTGGAGCAATGATAACAGGTATTTTAAGGATATCTGCAATTGCCTTTGCACTGTCAATCGTCTTTCCTCCGCCAAGACCGATAATTAAATCATTCTCATTTTCCTTTGCAATTGCGACAACTCGGTCAATTTCTTTTGTCGAAGCTTCTCCATTAAAAGGAACATATTTTACAAGCAGGCCTTCTTGATTAAGATAGGTTTCAAACCGTTGCCCAATAATCTGATAAACAGTCTCATCAGAAAGTAGAATCGGGCGACTTCCTAAATTGATAACGGCCTTTGGATTATTAAATAAGGCATTTTCTCCCTGAATATAGCGGGAAGGACTGGCAAAAATTCTCATTGTAAGATCTCCTTTCATCTTGAAAATTTGTAAATATTATATAGTTGAACGACCTTGGGTACTTTCCCAATCAGCAGCAAAATCATCAACTGCCTTTTGAATAGACGGATTGGCAAAGCCAGCAGCAAAGATATCTGCTCCAGCGGTGACAGCTTGAGCACCGGCAGCTAGAGCTTTGGTCATTTGAGAAACATTTTTAAAGCTTGCTGCTAAAATTTTTGTGGTAGCTTGTTTACGCTCAATGGCCTGAGCAAGCTGACTAATCACCTCAACAGGATCTGTATTAAGGTTTTCCATACGATTGTAATAAGGCGCTAAATAATCTGCACCAGCTTCAATGGCTAAAAGACCTTGAAAAACGGTATAAATAGCCGTTGCTGTAATTTGAAACCCTTCTTTTTTAAGCTGCTTAATAGCTGTCAGACCTTCTGGAGAAACAGGTATTTTAATATAGAGATTGCCTCCAAGTGTATCTCGAAGTTTATGAGCATCTTTGACAATACCTTCCACGTCTTCTGCAACAACTTGAGCATGAAGACTTGGTCCTTCGCCAATAATAGCACGAACTTTTTTCATCTGCTCGAAAAAGTCAATTTGCCCTTCTTTTTTAGCGATAGATGGGTTGGATGTCACACCGGCTAATGGTAAGATGGCAGCCCATTTTTTAATCTCCTCTAAGTTGAGTGTGTCAAGCATAAATTCCATTTTCTTTTCCTCTTTTTCTTAAATTGCGTGTTCTGTCCGTGCAATAATATCATCTTGAGTTGCTTTAGAAAGAACATTGAAGAAGGCTGAATAACCTGCAACACGAACAATCAAATCACGATGTTTTTCAGGATGTTTCTGAGCGTCAATCAAAGTCTCGCGGGAAACCACATTATACTGGATATGATAGCCGTGAAGACGATTGAAGAAGGTTCGAAGCAGGGCAATAAGCTTTTGTTTGTCCTCTTCTTTTGCTAGGGTTTGTGGATTTACTTTTTGATTGAGAAGAACTCCGCCGACAATTTCATCCGTTGGTAATTTAGAAACGGATTTAAGCACAGATGTAGGACCATTCTTATCCATATTGTGAGATGGCGAGCAGCCTTCAGCAAGCGGTGTGCCGGCATGACGGCCATCCGGAGTAGCTAAAGTCCCGCGGCCCTGTCCAACATTGGCTGAGATAGAAGATGTTCCTGAATAACGGATACCGCCGATTGGGCCACGACCATAGCGTGTATTAGGATATTTAGCAATTTCATCAACATAAACATCATAGCAATCACATACCAATTGGTCTGCGTAATTATTGTCATTACCGTATTTAGGAGCTTCATTAATAAGCATTTGACGGATTTCTTCACCGTGCTTACCAGCATAATCTGATTGAAGAGCTTCCCAAAGTTCAGCCGTTGTTAAACGTTTTTCTTCAAAGACCAATTTCTTAACAGCAGCCAGAGAGTCAGAAAGATTAGCGATACCAACTTGAAGTCCAGAAATGTAGTCATAGACTGCACCGCCTTCTTTCAAATGCTTACCACGACCGATACAGTCATCAGTCAAAGCTGAACAAAGAATATCTGGAACCTCACGTTCAAGACTTAGGTCAATGCTATTTTCTACAATGACACTCATCCGCGTCAAATAACGAAGGGTCTTATCCCAAGCAGTCTTGAGTTCTTCATAGGACTTCATGTTGACAAAGCGACCAAATTCTGGGGCAAAGCGTTTGCCGGAAGCTGGATCAATACCATTATTCATAGTAATGAGCAATACTTTAGGGAAGTTCATATAACTCATACCAGTACAGCGATAGCCCCATTTACCAGGAACTGCCGTTTCCACACAGCCAATTGCTGAATAATCATAAGCATCTTCTTCTGTTACACCCTTGTTGATAAAAGACGGAATGATGATTTCATCATTGTTAAAGGCTGGCATACCAAAGCCTAGTTTCATCACTTCAATAGCTTCATTCATGAAATCTGGATCAAGTCCAGCATGGTAACGAACCGTCAAGTTAGGCTGCGGCAAATGTGTTTGGGCAACTGATTTCAAAACAAGGAAAGACAAAGGGTTAACCGCATCTTTTTTATCACGTGTTTGACCACCGATAGTGACATTTTGATAAAGCGGTGATCCAGCAGATGAGAAGGTATGAGCTTGGCTGCGCACTTTATTAATCGTCAGTGTCTTAATCCAAAGATTGGTCAAGCGCTCAACAATTGATTCTTCAGTTTCACGACCTGCTTCTATATCTGCCTTCATATATGGATACATATATTGGTCAAAACGACCGTAGGAAAGAGAGTGACCATTTGATTCAATCTGAAGAATACATTGGATAAACCAGACAGACTGCACAGCTTCTGCAAAGTTTCTAGCTGGATGGTAAGGTACGTGTTCACAAATCGCTGCAATGTCAAGCAGTTCTTTGCGGCGCTTAGCATTAGCTGTCTCTGCCATTTCTTTTGCCAAAGCTGCAAAACGCTCTGCATAAGTCTTGACAGCCTCTATTGTAATCAAGATAGAATCATAAAAATGGTATTTATCAATGCTGGCTGGATCTGTCAAATCAAGATTGGCCTTAGCTTCACGCGTACGCTTTTCAAAACCGATAAGTCCTTGTTCAAGTAGTTTTTGATAATTGACAGCCAAATGAGCATCTCCGGAATTCATCTTACCTTCCATGCCGAAGAAACCTGTTTCCATATACACCTGCACTTCATCCGGAAGCATAGCACTTGCTCGAGCACGCAAGTTATTATTTTCCCAGAAAGGAGCAATTTCACGAATTTGCTTTTTGGTTTCTTCTGTAATGTAGAAAACATCCCCATCACGCTTTTCAAAAAGATCCAGTTCGTTTAAAACAAATTCAAGGGTGTATTCAGGGAAGATTGGTGCGTCTTTATCACTAGAAGCTTGGTTGCCAACAATCAAAGTTTCATCATCAATATAGAGGGACATTTTTTCCAAGATATTTTTAAGCATGTAAGCACGCTTAAGAACATTTGGTTTTTCCTGATGTTCTTTATAAGCTTCAGTAGCAAGAAGGGCACGTTCTGCATCAATGTAAGGCTTCTTGTCAAGAACCTTATCACGGTAGTTATACATGCGTTCTGTTAAATAACCAAAGTGTTTTTGAGAATTTTTTTGAACATCATTGGTATATTTTTGAGTTAAAAGTTGAACTGTCATTTCCTCCTCCTTTTTATGTTCGTAATTTTTTTATTTTCTTTCGAAATTATAATAACAGTATCTTCCCTGAAATGCAATTATTTTTCTTAAAATACAATCGTTTTTTTTAAAAAAAGGATCAGCTTTGGTGAATGAAACCACTGACCCTTTTTGCTTTTTGTGCAAATCTAAACATTTTAACAAAAAAATCTGGACAAAGCCAGATTTCTAGATTTTATTTATATTATCCAATAATGGTGTGATGCTTACAAATGCCTTAATTTTAACCTTACTTACAAACATCTTTTCAAAATCTATCAATTTCTTGTTGTGAAATTACCTCTTTTTATGATATAATTATGGTGTAGATAATTAAACCATTAAAGTTAAGAGGGAAGAAAATGGCTAAAAAACAACTCAGTTTAGAAGATGTCTTGAATTATGTGGAGACACTACCTTATACACAATTTAAAAACGTGGTGGAACACTATTCTCAAAAGCAAAGCAGTGATTTCTCCAACACACTCAATCAGCTTGTTGTATCTAATTTTGAGCAACGCTTAGAGAAATTAGAAGTTAATACAACTTGTCCTTCTTGCACCTCTGATTCTGTGGTCAAAAATGGAAAACGTCATAACATTCAACAGTTTAAATGCAAGGATTGTCATAAGCGGTTCAATCGCTTTACAGACACTATTTTAGAGAAGACACGTTGGCATTGGGATATTTGGGTTAAGGTGTTAGAAATGGTGATACACCACTATCCTATTCACGATATGATAAATGTCTTGGTAAATGATTATGGCTGCGCTGGGATTGATTATAAAACTGTGTGGTTTTGGAGAATGAAGTTAATTCATGCTCTGGCTGAGATGCCAATGCCTCAATTAACAGGGGTTGTCCAAGTAGATGAGACCTTTGTCAGAGAAAGCCAGAAAGGAAGTCGGCAGTTAGTTTCCACTATCAGTAAGAACGCCTACAGGAAACCACGTTATGGTAGGCAGCCTTCCCAGTATGGCGTGATGGGGTCAGAATTCGCCACTGTCATTACAGCTGTTGATAGTAGAGGTTATTGCGTTTGTAAAGTAGCAAGTTTAGGCAAGGTATCCCCCGAACTTTTCTTTGATTTGTTTGATGAACACTTTGATAATATTTCTTATCTCTGTAGTGATGCGAATAGTATTTATGAGGACTATTGCAAATTGAGAAATACACCTCACTATGTTCGTCCTTCTAACTACATTAAAATGATTGGGGATTATGGCTATGTGATTCAGACAACAGAAGAATTTGAAAAGAAGGCGAATAAGAAAGTGTTGGAACATCTCTACTATGAAGGAATTAGTGACCGTATTACCAATCGAGGAGACATGCTATTTGATACCTTCACCGAATTGAAATACCAAAATGGGCTATCACTGGGGCGAGTGAATGAACTCCATAAAGAGATTAAGCAATATATCTACCGTGATATGACAAATGTATCCACTAAGTATTTACAAGACTATATTGGTTTCTTCACCTATATTCGTAACTGGAGAACAGAACATGGGTATTATCCCACTTCTCAAAAAGATGCAGAATCCATCTTTATTGAGATTTTAAAGACAAAGAAAAACCTTACTTCAACTGAAGTAAGGCAAAAAGAATTAGTATTACCAAAACCAAGTTCCCGTTACATGGAAGTTTTGAAAGAAGAAACTGAGAAGGCGAGAGACGCAGTTGACAGCCCTTATTTCAAATTCAACGAGGAAGATGGAGTTCTCTCTTTTAACAAACGTGAATACCTCCTAGACCTCCCTAAAACGAGACTATATGCCATTGCCAAAGAATGTCATATCCCCCGATATAGAAAACTAGCGAGATGGTCTCTAGTCTCTATGATTTTGAAACAGAAGAATATTCAGGATATTCTCTATCAGGAATTGGCAGAGGAGCGTGTCTCATTGGTTGATGAGGAAGATTTGCAGGTGTTGGAGTGGAGAGAAAAGTTTCTTAGGTAGTTCGTAAAGCATCATTAAGAACTTAATTCTTTCAATATTTCCAATTTATTCAATACTGGGACTTCTAAGGATTTTATTGTTTTGACATTCCATCCCAATCTGGTATTAACCCTTGCTCATTATAAATCTTCTCTTTATCAATTACAGGAGAGCCATGATTATTTGTCAATACAGGTAATTAATTTTTAATGTATATAAATTACTACCAGTTAAAGCATCGCTATAATCAAATTTTTCGGAAGCTAATTTAATTATAGTTGATATAAATAAAGAATTATATTTATCCAAATTATCATTATATAATAAAGATATAGCTGACCCAGCACCACCACGTCCAAGAAAATCATGCTCTTGATAAAATGCTGAGCCATCTAGGGGGCTGACAGTTATACAATTTCCCTCCTCAATATCATCTTCATTTTTAGGTTCTAAATATGAGACAACTCCATTATTGATTGCACCTGATGATACATACGGAACATCACCTTCAATGTACTCTGAAATTTTTCTTGCTTTAGGCGATTTTATAGTGAATAACCGTGAAATTTCGAAGTCATGCCATTTCTTAATATCAATTTTCCCCATTATTTGTCTCCTCAACCACAATTGATACTATACCCGTTTCTTTTCTTTTAGTAATATCGCTGGAATAAATCACTTTTTCTGATATATTTTCTTTTAATTTTTTTAAATCAATATCCTCTTTAAACATTAAATAATCAAAGATACTTTTTTTGAAATCTTCTTCAAAAACCTCAAACTCTTTCAAATCTTTCTGATAGCTTAAATGCTCGCTTGGTTTTATCCACTTGATACTATCATCCCCACTTTGTTTCTTTATAACTTCTACCCATTTATTTTCAATTACAGACCATTTTTTATTTATATCTTGTCTGCCTTGATTTTTTACTCTTTCCAACCCATCATCTTTAATATAGCAAGTGAAAATTTCCTCATTATTTTGTGATATGCCACTTTCAAAAATAAATATAGATGTTGTTACTCCTTCATCAAAGGTTTTTTCGGGTAATTTAATAATTTTTAAAATCCTATGATTTTTCTAAAAGATTTTTTAATACCTTTTTTGATATTTTTCTAGCTTTTTATCAGGGAGTAAAAAGCAGCTAAAGAGCGTGGTTTAATATTATCAAGAACATTTTTAATGATTAACTCTGGATGGTATTTTCTTTCATAAGGTGGGTTCATTAAAACTCTTGTAATATTTTTACTGTTAATCCATTCTCCAGCCGCCTCAGAGGTTGAATCAAGTTGCTCAAGATTTGTTTTTCCATCTTTATGTATCAACATATTTGCACATGCCAAAGAAAAAATTCTTTTATCTATTTCGATTCCATATATTTGAGAAGCCATAATAGTTCCAGATTGTTTTGTACCTGGACCTCCAGATTCTTTTATCATATTAGACATTGCTTTAGTCAGAAAAGCTCCACTTCCACAAGCTGCATCTAAAACGCGGTCTTTCTTAGGGTCAATGTTTATCAATTTATACATAAACGAAGTAATATGCTCTGGTGTGAAAACTTGTCCATTTTTAGAAGAGCCTTTATAACGATTAAACTCATTAAAAAATATAGACATTACATCTTCACCATTCCAGTATTTTGAATTGATAAGTTTTGAAATAGTTTCTATATGCTCTATGAATGAATCAATGGCATTTTGGTTATCAGTAATACTCATTTGAATTCTAGAATAAGTATCCAATAATACATTTAATTTGTCATTTTGTTTTTTTGCTTCTTCAAGAGATTTAGAAAGTGTATCTAAAATTGTAAAGTGAAGTAAAGTATATGACATCCCTTGTGTCAACGGAGCTTCATATCTTTTTGCAACCAATGCGCAAGCAGTAAACACCATCCTATCATAATAATCATTTAAACCAAATTTAAAATGGAGTAAATTGTTAATTTTCATAGTTGTTAAGTATATTTTGTTAGTGTCAATTTCAAAATTATTAAACAATTCGGTATAGAATGATTTTGTTTGAAGTTTTTTCGGGGTATCAACCTGTTCTTCATCATTCAAAAAAACTCTTGTATGAATACCATTAAATAATATTCCAACGACTCTTGGATATTTTGAATTTGCAATTTTCACATTTGCTAAAAGTTCTTCTGTAAATTTGGTAGATTCAATATCCTTATCCGAACTTTTGGTTTCCAATATTATTGCGACCTTAGATACGTCATCTGGTAAATACCAACCATCAGGTTTATGATTGCTTCCTTTTCCTGTAAAACCAAGCGACTTAAAAGTAGTTATTTGCCCAGTACCTTGACTCACATTATTCTCATATTTATCAAATTCTAAAATTTGTTTTGCACCTTTAAAAAATCCATCTTTATGTGCGTAACCATCTCTAACTTGGTCTTCAGTTAATTTTCTAACCATTAAAAATCACTCCAAATCTAAATGAAGGTGATTTTGCGTATTCTGAAAAAAGGTAGTAACTACCTGTGCTGTGCTGTGCTGTGCTGTGTTGTGCTGTGCTGTGCTGTGCTGTGCTGTGCTGTGCTGTGCTGTGCTGTGCTGTGCTGTGCTGTGCTGTGCTGTGCTGTGCTGTGCTGTGCTGTGCTGTGCTGTGCTGTGCTGTGCTGTGCTGTGCTGTGCTGTGCTGTGCTGTGCTGTGCTGTGCTGTGCTGTGCTGTAGCTGTGCTGTGCTGTGCTGTGCTGTGCTGTGCTAATGGATTGTACCATACTTTTCTCCTTAATCAAGCGTTTTTCTTCTGAATTAGACGTAAAACTTTATGTCCTTTTTCAGTAATTTCATATTTTCCACGTTTATTTTGATAAGGGCAAACAAAGCCACCTTCAATCAAGTCACGCAGAAGTCTATTCGTTTTCAGTTTTGACATTTTGTTAATGTCTGCAATCTCTTGTTGAGAAAGCGGTATATAATAAATGCCTTTTACTTCAACTTGGTTTTCTTTCAATGATTTAAGTAATTTGAAAGTGTCGTTAGCAAAAGGCTCAAGAGTAAATTCAACCATAGTGAACCTCCTAATGTACCTATTATACCACAATTACCTTTCTAGTTAACAGTGCAATTCTTAACACCGTTATTTTTTAACTCTCATTCTCAACGAGAAAATAAGAAAAAACAGCCATTTTTAGCAAAATCCGTTATCAGTGGCTGTTTTATTGTTGAAGTATAGGGGTGTTCGCCGATTCAGCTTCTATCCCTCTCTAACTGGATAATATAAGATTTTATTTTAAACCAAAAACTTTTTTTATTAACCAACAATGTCAACTGAATTTTTATCCTAGATTAGCTGTATCAAGATCCTGATCTAACTCTAAAACTTTTAAAATAGTAGACTTGTCAGTCACCAAATGATTGATGTTTTAGCCAGCAAACGTCTTTTTTCTTTATTCATAGCAGTTTTACACTATTATTATTTTTAGTCCACCAATTTTAGATTAATATGATTAGCCCTTAAATGCTCACGTAAGGTTTTTGAAACATCAGAATCTGTTATGACTTGCGAGACTTGGCTTAAAGCAAATTGATTGACCAAACTGCGTTTAGTAAACTTACTTGAATCTGTTAAAACAATTAATTCATCAGCTGATTTAGCCATATATTGAACAACTTCACACCGCATCATGTCTTTTCCCATAAAACCTAATGTTTCATCAAAGCCATCTGTCCCTACGAATAATTTTTCAACATGAAATGACTTGACCATCTCTTTTAACAAGGGACCGACAGTGACTTCGGAATTAGCTTGATAATTGCCACCAAGCAAAATCACCTGACAGGAATCATACTTTCGAACGTAAGACGCAATAAAACAAGAATTAGTAATAATTTTAACATTACGTCTATGTTGACAAATGGCTTCCGCTAATAAAGCACAGGTCGATCCTGATTCAATCATAATCGTTTCATTATCACTGACCAATTCAACCGCCCTTTCCGCAATGGCTTTTTTGATCTTATAATGATAAGACAGTCTGACATTTAAATCATCGCCACTATTCAATACTGCATAGCCATGCTCACGATGCAGTAAGCCTCTGCTTTCTAATTTGTCCAAGTCTTTGCGGACAGTTACTTTTGATACACCTAACTTTTCAGATAGGGTATTAACATCTATTTTTTTAGCTTGAGAAACTAAATTAATAATGTCATCTAAACGCTTCATATGATCACCTCTGGATTTATTTTAACAGATAAATATTAAAAAAGAAAGCAAATCAAAAGATTACGTTCGTAATTGATTGAATTTCGTTTTTGTGATAGACTGACATTAAGATAAAAAAGGAAGGTAAAACCATGACTGGTGAAAAAGGAATCATTTTCAATATTCAGCATTTCTCTATCCATGATGGCCCAGGCATTCGTACAACTGTTTTTTTAAAGGGCTGTCCCTTGCGATGCCCTTGGTGTTCCAATCCTGAATCTCAAAAACGTCAGCCCGAACAAATGCTGGATGCTGAAACAAAGCTTCCAACGATTATGGGAGAAGTAAAGACAGTGGACGATATTATATTTGAAGTAAAAAAAGATGTCGATTTTTATGAAGAATCCGGTGGCGGTCTTACTCTATCTGGCGGTGAAATTTTTGCACAGTTTGAATTTGCTAAAGCCATTCTCAAACGTGCTAAAGAAGAAGGGCTTCACACAGCCATTGAAACAACAGCTTTTGCCGAACACGAAAAATTTACTGACTTAATCCAATATGTTGATTTTATTTACACAGATTTAAAGCACTACAATACGATTCGTCATCGCAAGGTGACGGGTGTCAATAACAATCTTATTATTCAAAATATCAATTATGCCTTTACACACAATAAAACAATTGTTTTAAGAATTCCCGTTATTCCTGATTTCAATAACTCATTAGAGGATGCCAAACACTTTGCAAAACTATTTAATGATATTCAAGTGGACAAAGTTCAGCTGCTCCCTTTTCATCAATTTGGAGAAAATAAATATAAACTTCTAAACCGCAAATACGAAATGTCTGACTATGCAGCTCTTCATCCAGAGGATCTTTATGATTACCAAGCTGTTTTTCTGAAACACGGCATTGACTGTTATTTTTAAAATGCAGAGCAAAAAACGCTGGAATATTCCAACGTTTTTTCATTTATCTTGCCTAAGGCTCAGTGCTCTCACTTGGTTAGTTCTGCTAGACCGATGGGGTTGCGTCCCAAGACGCGCTCGATGTCATTTGAAAGCCCAGCCTGTTCTCCTTTGGCAATGGCCGTATAAGTGGACACCCAAGCGTCATACTCCCAATCCTCTGCTGACCAAGCCTTGCGGGATTCGTAGGCTTCTTCGACCGTCTCTGGGACATAAGTGACCGTTTTCCCCAGACTTTGGCTGAGAATCCGAGCTATCTCGCCCATTGTCAGCTCTTCAGGCCCTGTCATATTCAAAGTTTGGTTGGCCCATTTACTTGGATTTTCTAAAATCTTGGCCAAGACCTGAGCAACATCTTGACGGGCCACCGCTGAAACTTTGCCATCTCCAGCAGGGCCCTTAATTTGACCATAGGCTCGACCCAATTCAACAAAGAAATCCAAGTAAAAATTATCACGAACAAAGGTATAGGTAAAGCCCTGCTCTTTGATATAATTTTCTGTCCCTGCATGGGTGCGGCTGAGCGTAAAAGTCGCATCAGGCTCAGCACCATAAAAAGAGGTATAGACAATCTGCTTGACCCCAGCCTTTTTGGCACTATCAATAAAAGCCTTATGCTCCTCTAATCTATCCACACTTTCACTAGCCGAGACCATGAGGAGAACATCCACACCAGCCAGGGCTTCTAATGTTTTTTGAGATCGATCGTAGGCCGATTGAAAAACAGGAACACCAGCAACCTTGGGAGCCCGCTCTGGGCGTCTGGCTAAATAACGTAAATCCATCTTTTTTCCGTCTAGTGCTTGAGCAACCAGACCGCCTAGATGGCCTGTCACCCCTGTTAAAGCAATAACCGTCATAGTTTGCCTCACTTTCTTTTTTCATTATAGCACGCCTCAGATAGTCTGTCCGTTTTTTAAGTTGCTAAAAGACCCCCACCTCATGGAGGCGAGAGTCTTCATAAACGAATTTATCAGCTCCAAAAACCTAGGCTTTAGAAATGACCAACTGTCCGTCTACCATATCGGCCTTAAGTGCTTTAACATCAAGATGATCAAGGTAGAAATCTGTTACCTTATCACGAATTTGGCCTTCAATAACCCGACGCAGAGGCCGAGCCCCCATGGCTTCATCGTAACCTTCCTCAATTAGGTAGGCCTTGGCTGCTTCGCTCACTTCCAATGTGATATTCTTTTTAGCCAGAGTGTGGTTAACTTCATCCAGCATAAGATCAACGATTTCTTTCAAATCTTCTTTCGAGAGGTGAGAGAACTCAATGACACCGTTGAAACGGTTGAGAAATTCTGGACGGAAGAATGGGGCCAATTTATCGCGCAGACTGAGTTCTTTACCATCCTCTTCTGAGGCAGCCCCAAAGCTATAACCAGCATTAGAGGTTGCGATAATCACAGTATTCTTGAAGTTGACGGTGTTACCTTGACCGTCAGTCAGACGGCCATCATCCAATACTTGCAAGAGCAGAGTAATGACTTGTGGATCAGCCTTTTCAATTTCATCTAGGAGGATAATGGAGTAAGGATTGCGGCGGACCCGTTCGGTCAAGGTATTGGCGTTATCATCGTAGCCTACATAGCCGGCAGTTGTTCCAATCAGCTTAGAAACGGCTGTGCGATCGCTGTACTCTGACATATCCAGACGGATAACCGCATCCTTGGTGCCAAACATATCCAAAGCCAATTGCTTAGCCAACTCAGTCTTACCGACACCAGTAGGTCCGACAAAAAGGAAGCTACCGATTGGACGATTTCCTTCGTCAAAGCCCGCACGGTTTCGGCGAATGGCCTTACTAACAGCCTGTACAGCTTCATCTTGGCCGATGACTTTACCTTTAAGGCGGCTGCCCATTTCTTTCAGGCGTTCAATATCAGAAGCACCCATTTGCGAAACAGGAATACCGGTCATACGCTCAACAGCTTGAGCAACATCATTAATAGTCGCCACAACCTTTTGATTTTCAGTGTGGTTATCGATTTGTTTTTGCAACTCATCGATCTTAACCTTTTCAGCCAAAGCTGCTTCATAATCTTCCTTATCAGCCGCGGCTTGCTGACGATCACGCGCCTTAGCTATATCAGCTTCTAGGGTTTTAACATCGGTCGCTGGATGTTGAGCTGCCAAGTGAGCTGCAGTGACATCAATCAAATCAATAGCCTTATCAGGCAGGGCCCTTTGTGGCATATATTGAATAGAGTAATCTACCGCAGCCTTCAAGACCTTATCTGGTAATTCCACATTGTGGTGTTGTTCATAGAGAGGTCTAATGCCTCTCAGAATAGCAAAAGTGTCTTCTGCCGAAGGAGCATTAACCTTAACTTCGTTGAAACGACGAGCCAGAGCAGCATTCTTCAAAATAGTGTTGCGGTATTCATCCTGGGTCGTTGCCCCAATAACCGTCAACTCACCCCGAGAAAGGGCAGGCTTGATAATGTCAGCTAGACCCTTGGAGCCTTGACCATCACCAGTACTACCAGCTCCCAAAATTTGGTGAATTTCGTCAAAGAAGAGAATGATATTGCCTGCTTGCTTGACCTCGTCCATCAATTTTTGAATATTTTCTTCAAAGGCGCCGCGGTATTGGGTTCCAGCTTCCAAACCAGAAATATCAATGGAAATGATTTCCTTGTTCTTGATGGAAGCAGGCACATCACCTGCCACAATAGCTTGAGCTAGCCCTTCAACAACCGCAGTCTTACCAACCCCAGCATCACCGACCAGAACAGGATTGTTCTTAGTCCGACGCGCCAGAATTTCAGCGGTATCTTGAATTTCTTGATTACGACCGATGACAGGATCCAGCTTACCTTGGCGGGCTTCTTCGGTCAAGTTGCGACCGAGCTTAGCCAGAATCCCATCTTGTTTAAGTTGACCTTGACTGGCTTGAGACGCCCCTTCTTGCACGGCTTCTTGACTAGGCAAGTGACCCGTTTGCCGATAATAGTTGAATTCTTCAGGAGTAACCTCCCGACCGTTGATGCGGTAACGCCGGGTTTCCGAATTGAAACCGCCCATGTTACCCATCAATTGATTGAAAATGTCGTCCATATTGTTAAATCCAAAATTGTTGTTCATAATAGTACCTCTTTACTTTTCTTATTTTTGTTTTTTGACTATTACTGACTTTTTGTCCAAAAATTTTTTCAGAACCTTACTCTTAGAATGAGAAATCTGTTCTGACCTTCTTTGACCTTTGGCTTAAAAATAAAAGGCCAAGCTTGAAAGGGCGAAAGAAATCCGTATAGAATTGGGAAGAGATAGAAAGCCCTAATTTCTAGAAGCTCATCTTTTCCCTAGATTTTTAGCCTCTTTCAATTTTTGCGACGCACTGTCAGTTTCTTCATCAGGGTTCTCCTCTCATCTCCAACCCTGTGATATTACTATATCACTTTGGTCAGGAAAGGTCAATAGAATTTTTGACTTTTTTTGACCTTTTTGAAAAATATTTTTTTAAAGCACAAAAACCCCCGAAATGTAGTGACCCCAAAAATTTGGACATAATAATTTAAGTGAAGGATTGCGTTCTGTATTGCACAGGACTCAGTCCTTTTAGTTTTAATTTAATACGTTTATTGTTGTAATAAGCAATGTAATCTGAGATGGCGAGCTTTAAGGCCTCAATGGATGGAAAGTCCTTCTCAAAGCCATAGAACATTTCAGATTTTAAGGTTCCAAAAAAAGATTCCATCATCCCATTATCTAAACTGTTACCCTTACGGGACATAGATGGTATTATCTTATGCTCTTTTAGAAAATGGTGGTAATAAGCGTGCTGATACTGCCAGCCTTGGTCGCTATGTAAGATGGCTCCCTGATAGATATCATCAGGGAAAGCCTCCTCAAGCATGGCTTTCAGCTGTTGTAAATTGGGGGAAGTGGATAAACTATAAGCAATAATTTCACTGTTATAACCATCAAGGACCGGTGACAAATAGAGCTTCTGGTCACTCGCTGGAATGGCAAATTCTGTGACATCTGTGTAGCACTTCTTCAGAGGTTGGGAAGCCTCAAACCGACGCCTAATCAGATTCTTAGCTTTCTTACCGACGTCTCCCTTGTAAGAATTATAGCGACGTTTGACACGGGTCCTAGCCTTCAATCCAAGCTCCTTCATCAAGCGTTGAACTTTCTTATGATTCACTTGAATTCCTTGGTTTCTTAGTTCAAGGTGAATTCTACGATAGCCGTACCTCCCCTTGTGTTCCGTATATATTTCTTGGATCGCTTCTTTTAGGTCTCTGTCTTTATCGGCTTGAGACAACCGCTTAACTTGATAATAATAAGTTGAACGGGATAAGCTAAGAATAGCAAGTAATAGTGTCAGGGCAAACTCTTCAATCAATTCTTGGATGATTTCTGTTACTCTTTGAGCCTTGCATCCCTCAAACGGAAGTCTCTCAGCTTTTTTAGCACAGCCACCTCCGCTTTCAGGTACTCATTTTCATATTGAAAGCGCTCCAATTCAGCCATCTCTTCGAGTTTTTTCTTAGGCTTCCGTCCCATTTTAGCAGGTCTCCCTCTTGATTTTTCAAGAATAGTATACCCGTTTTTCTTGTATTGCGCTATCCAATTTGGAAGCGTTCCTCGATTTGGCAGAGCATAATCTAGAGAGACTTCAAGTTGAGAGCGTCCTTGTAAGAGCACTTGATCAATCATTTCCTTTTTTAATTCAGACGGATAGTATTGATTCTTACCTTTTCTAACACTCTCTAGACCGTGCTTATCAATGAGCCTTACCATATACTTAAGACCAGATTCATTGACTCCGAATTTTTGGCTGAGCATTTGCCAAGTCCAGCCAGATTGCCTCAAGCGATAGATTTCAATTTTGTCTTCATACCGTAATTTCATAAGAAAAACACCCCAATCGTTAGATTTTTTGTTTAACTTTTGGGGTGCAGTTCAAAACAAGTGGTTCCGAAGGTCTTCTTGATTTAGCCTTTACAATAATGGGCAATGGCTTGGCTGACGAATTGAGCTATGCCTGTGCCACCAGTCTGATCAATGGTCTGGCTGAAACGATTATCAGCCACATACATTTTTCCAAGACCTGCCAGAATTTCAGGGCTGCAAGGGTAGAACGTTTCTGAGATGTAATCTTGCAAGACCTTAACTTGGGCTTGGACCTTGTCATCTGTAGGATCCAGGTCTTTCAAGCGACCGAACTCGCTCATTATAACCATCATCTCATCGGTCATTTTAGAAAAATCCTTCTGATTGGTCTTAGCCGCAAAGGCTTGATAGGCTTGGGTAGATTCCCAACGCTCCTTAGCTTCAGTTTCCAAGGCCTCCAGTTGGGACTTATCAAAAGCAGTAAATGTCATAGTATCTCCTCCATCTTGCAGACGA
The DNA here is from genome assembly GCF_000187975.2 of Streptococcus criceti HS-6. NCBI lineage: Bacteria > Bacillati > Bacillota > Bacilli > Lactobacillales > Streptococcaceae > Streptococcus > Streptococcus criceti. The sequence goes on along the minus strand of NZ_AEUV02000002.1, from coordinate 888,945 downwards.
CGAGCATGGGCCAGAACCCCTTCCAAATGGGCCTTTTTAACCTCCAAAAGCTTAATCTGCTCAGCTAGGGCTGCTTGCTGGTCATAACTCGGACTGTCCACAATCTTCTTAATTGTTTTGAGGGGAAATTCCAGCTCCCGAAAAAGCAAAATCTCTTGCAGACGGGCTATGGCCTTATGGTCATAATAGCGATAGCCATTCTCAGCCACCTGACTGGGCTTGAGCAGATCAATCTCATCATAATAATGCAGCGTGCGCACACTGACACCAGACAGCTGACTCATTTCCTTAACGGTTTTCATAAGAACCTCCTCTCTTTCGAGGATACTAAGCCGTTAGCACTCTAAAGAAAATTAGGAAGCCTAACGACAGTGACATAGCACCGAGGAAGGCTTCTACCTTGGTAGTCTTATCTGTAATTCGACTAAAGTCGAAACAGCTACCTCTCTATTTTCACAGGAGTGTAGGCCTGTCCACCTCAACTATGAGTATAGACTATGACGTAGCGGGAGGGTCAAGGGATTTTTTGAAAAAATTAAAACCACTCTGATTTATCATATTCAACAACATCAATTGCATCATTATCTTTAAGATGATTATTTGACCTTTTTTCTATAAGAGAATTATTGGGAATAACAAGTAAGTTGATTAGTAGTGTTAATATCCCCACAAATATTAATCCAATAAAAATTGAAAAAAGTGGAATAAAAGAATGATTATTCTTTAATAATGAAGGCATTATCTTTCTGGGAATCTGAAACCAAAATTGCTTAGCTAACCATTTGGGATCCTTCTTTAGTAAAACGTAATTAGTAAAGACAACTGTAATCAAAAACAGCTCTAATCTGGTAAATAATTTCTTTCCTTCCTTACTAAAACTTAATTCATAATTTCTCCATTTATCAGTAGCTAACTGAGGTAATCTATCATGTATTAATGTCAATAACAACGGGAAAAAGGACAGAAGGCCATCTGGATCCACAAAGTTTACTACCATTATATATACTAACAGTACCATACTACCAATTATCAAATAGGAAACTTCTTTTGGAGTAATTCCGTATATTGTATAAAATATCAATCTAATATGCATCATTAAAGAATATATAAATCCAATTAATAATACTGAAGAGACGAAGCTACCCATATTCCATTTTTCATCCATAACAACTACAATTGATAGAAATACATAAAAGGAAAGAAGTTCAGATGGAAGATGAAATTTGCCATTATAAAATAACAAATCCTTAAAGTGACATTTAAAACCGTCCCATCTTATATTCAAACTTGTAATTATGAAATATCGTATAAAAACAACTGCTATAGAAACAATGGTGATATAAGAATTATCCAAGTACTTGATGCAATATAAAACTCCCAAGGTTACAATATCTGCTATTATATGGGGAATTAACTTAAATTGTCTAAACCAATCAGCAAATAAGTAGAGAAGAATTTCCATACCTACGACAAAAATAAAACTACGCCAATTTCTACTTAATGAAACTATAAATACTAAAAATAGCAATACATAAGCAATAAACCGAACAATAGAATCTATTTTAGAGGCAGTCTTATTCCCCAATTTGCTAAATCTAACGATTACAATAGATTTTAACACCGCAAGAATAAGGACAATAGTCATACCGAGTAGACAACCAATATCGTACTTAAATTCAAATATAGATTTTAAAGAAATAACTTTGTTAAATAAAATCGACCATAATTTGAGAATCAAAACTGCTGCTATATCTATTCCAAAAAACACAAGAGCTATCCTTTTATACCTGGCGATTCTTTGAACTTTATCAGATGCAGCTTTGACCAACTTTTTTCTCCTGATATATCGAATGTACCATCTATCTTTATTAGTTAGAAATTTAATAATTGATTCTCTTTTGCTCTTTTCTTCCATCCAAAAGCTCCCTATCATTTAATTGTTTTAAGTATATCAAAAAGACCTAGCACTAACTAGGTCATCATAATCTCTCCTTGGCTTTACCACTTCTAGCTTCGGCTAAGCCTGCAATAATTTTATCTGACAGGTATTTGTTTTGAGAAATCTCCCAGGTTGACTGGTAGCCATCCCACTCCTTCTTTGATAGGATGACGACATCTTGCATTTCATCTTCAGAGGTAGAGGTTACTACTATCGGTTGGACAGTCCGGTTGACCTGCTTCATGTAGGCTTCTATATCATCTTTAAATTCATCAAAACTTATTGTTTCCATGTTAGTTCTCCTCTTCTATCCTCACCGGCACCCGGCCCCAGTTTTGCTCTTTGATAGCGGAGTTGCCGAGCTGGTAGACTGCGTCGGCTTTTTGGCTCTGGCTGTCCCAAGGCTCCTTGCCGATACGGCTGACCAGTTGAACTTGATTCTTGATAGTCTTGAGGTGGTCTTGGCCTTTTTGGTTGAAGCCCAAGACATGGATGGCTTGAGGCAGGGGGCTTTCTTGCGCCTGGACCAGAATATAGGTCAGAACCCTGCGGATTCTGGCCTTGGTATAGCGCTTGGTGGCCACCAGCTCCACTAATTCGTCCAGGCTGGTTACTTCTTTTATGGCTGAGCTAATGCGGCTGGCCAATTCCTCATTAACCTGAAAAATCTTAGTCAGGTCGGGATTGGTCAGAATCTGATATCTGAGCAAGGGGAAATAGTCGGCCCAGACAACCTTGCTGGCTTGTTCCAAGAACTGGCTGTCGGGAACGGTCTGGGCTAGGAAATCTCGGTCGTCCAGGTGCTTGCGAATAGCGGTCGCCGAGGCAATCTGCTCGGACTTGCTTTCGGAGTGATAACCGGCCCCCAATCGCTGGATCGGTCTGAGGGCAAGGCCTCTCTTGGCTACTGCCTTGGCATAGGCCAGCCCCAAAATATGGTTGGGGGTCTTGCCTGTAAAATTCACTCCTGCGAAGACTTCCCACATTTTCTGTGTCTTTTGCGGGTAGCTCAGCTTATCTGGCAAACTAGCCAGATAGGCTTCCATTTCCTGTGATTTTTGGGCATAGACTTGCGAGAGTCGCTGGTAGTCAATAACTTCTTCCGTTCCAAACATGAGCTGGTCAACCCCAAGTTTGGCTAAAAGGTCAACTCCCCCTTGGGCAAAGTAATCAGCCGATTGGACGGCTACCAGAAAGGGGAGCTCAACCACTAGGTCAGCTCCATTTTCCAAAGCCATCTGGACCCTGGTCCACTTATCAATCAGGGCTGGTTCGCCTCGCTGGACGAAATTGCCCGACATGGCCACGACGGTCACGCCCTGGCTCTGCTCCAGAAGGTGACGATGACCATTGTGGAAGGGGTTGAACTCTGCGATAATACCGGTAACTGTCAAGTGATGCTCCTTTCGCAAGATATAAGGGCGTTAAGAAATCCGTATAAAAATAGGAATCGGACGCAAGTGTCACTCGGACACGAGGACGATTCTCTTTTTTACTAGGATTTTAGCCCGCATTCAATTAGGTTTTTCAAGGATTTTCTGCCGAGAGAATCGTTAAATAGCTATCCAAACGCTCATTAATATATCGTGCAAAAAGATTCTCCATTGAGTTTATGCTTCCTTTGGCATGAAACTCCTCAAAAGCTTGATAATAAGCAAGCCTGTCTGTAAATTTGATATCAATTGGTGGATAACCGGCCTTCATCAACTCTAAGTTAACAAGAAGTCTTCCTGTACGTCCATTCCCATCAATGAAGGGATGAATACTTTCAAATTCGAGATGAAATCTAGCCAACTTTGCCACAATATTATCATGGCTACTAACATATCTCTCTAACAACTGCTCCATCATAGGACGAATCATATAGGGTTGTACAGACTCATTGCTAGCCCCCATAATACGAACAGGCACTTTACGATAAACTCCTCTATCATCCTTCTTATCAGACAAGACTAGATGATGAATGTCTTTAATAACTCTCTCAGTCAAAGGTTGTCCTTCAGCAACCATACTTTGAACATATTGGAAAGCTTCACGATGACCAATAGCCTCCATGTGATCTTTGAGAGGTTTCTGGTTGATTGTCAAACCACGTAACACCAAATCAGTTTCACGTAGTGTCAGAGTATTTCCTTCAATAGCATTTGAATTGTAGGTATATTCTACCGTAAATTCCTCATTAAGACGTTCTACTTCTCCGCTAGTCAGGGGACGCAAACTTGATAACTGGTCCATTTTTTTAGCAATCTGTTTTAGAAGGCTATTCGACTTTTTATAACGGCTATCAACAGGTTTCTTAGCATTTAAAGGAATTTTCCACAGCCGACCTTCATGAATAGCACCTAGAATCTTTCCTTGACTGCATAATGCCCGTACACGACGATCCGAAATCCCCCACAATTCAGCGGCCTGCTTTACTGTCATATACATAGACATCCCTCCATTCACCTCTTTATATGGTTAATATTATAGCATAGTTCGGAAGGATAGCTGATTTAACGGAACAACATTTTAGGATTAACGGAACAATAGAAAAACTCAGCACCCTTTAGTACTGAGTTAGATGGACAAGTTGAGGTTATCTTTTCTACTTCTCCGCCACGAAGAACCACCGCTGACTAGTTGGGGTGGGGTCCCGGTCTGTGAAATCTGCGTAAACCTTGCGGGTCTTAAAGCCGGCTTGTTCGAGTAGAATGTCGTAGGTCAGGATGTCATAGGTCCGCTCCTCATGGACCTCATCGTAGCGGGTGAAACGACCGTCAGCATCCTGAATAAAAAAGGTCAGCTCGTGAACCACCGAGTGGGGAGCCTCGTCAGCATAGCTATCCCAGACCATGGCAAAGTCTTCCGCATTTTCATGGTAGGAATACCCAGGGAAAATGTCATCCGTCTGATAGGTGGAGTGGACGTCAAAGATAAAGACACCACCGTCATTAAGCTGATTATAGACTTGCTGGAAGACATCACCGACATCGACCTCGTCCTTCATGTAACAAATGGAGTCCGAATAGCAAGTCACCAAGTCGAAACTGCCAGCTTGGGAAAGGTCCAGCATGTCACCTTGGATGAAGCTGATAGTCAGACCTGCCACTTGGGCTCTTTTCTGGGCCAGGCTTAACATCTCCTGACTGAGGTCTAGGCCCGTCACATCAAAGCCCGCCTGGGCGAAGCGAACTGACTGAATCCCCGTTCCGCAGGCCAATTCTAGCAATTTTTTCTTGCCCTTGGGAAAATGGCGGAGGGAAAATTCTGTCCATTGGTCATAGAGACTGTCGTCCATAATGGCATCGTAGACCGATGCAAATTTTTCATAATTCTTAGTCATGCCATACTCCATAGTAAAGAGTTAGAGACAAAAGTCTTTAAATTTTTACTTTTTCAAGATTAAACATCTTGAAAAAGTGGTTGATTGGAAGTCCTTATCCCTTGCAAAGCAAGTGATAGCGGCCAACCTAATCAACTGTGCGGAGGCGGGACGACAAAATTAATTTGACGGAATCACGATTTTTGTCCCGCTCTCATCTTATGCTAGATAAGCCGACACATCCACCATGGGTGCTTGGTGCCAGAGTTTTTCCAGATTAAAATGTTCCCGTGCTTCTTGCGAGAAGAGGTGGACAACACAATCGTTGAGGTCCAAGAGAACCCAGCCGGTCTTGCTGTCACCTTCAATATGGCTGGCATCGCCACCAGCTTCCTTAACCTTTTCACGGATATTGTCCGCAATAGCCTCCAACTGGCGGGTATTCATGGCGCTCATAATGATGAAGTAGTCAGTAAGACTGGTCAAACCGGCCAAAGCCAAAGCCACAATATCCTCCGCCCGCTTCTCATCAGCGGCCTGCACAACAATTTTCAATAGTTCATCTTTTGTCATCTATTCATTTTTCCTTTTTTAGTTTAATTTTCCTAATTTCTCTAGGGATACCAGTTTGGCAAAACGACCGTCCCATATGGCTTCATAATGCTCAATGAGTTGTTTGGCAGATAGTCGGTCTGTAGAAAATGTTGTATGCCCCTCTTTAGGAATAAGGACTTCATAGCCCAATTCAAAAGCTACCTTACAAGACGTATCCATGCGATATTGCGTTTGTAAGCCTAAAAGTATCAGGCGGTCAATGGACTCTTGCCATAAATAATCGGCTAAACCAGTTTCTTAAAAAATACTATTGAAGCCTTTATCAAAATATTTAACCCCATCGGGGAGATTGAGCTGCTCTGTGACTTGCCAACCTTCAGAACCAGGGGTCAATTCCTCATCACAATGACGAAGGCAAATAAGCTCCCAGCCTTTACTTTCTGCCAAGGTCAGACTTTCCTTTACTGTCTCAATGAATTCATCAAGACGATAGGGAAGACTAGCTATCAAAGCCTGCTGGCAGTCAATTAATATCAGTGCTGTCTTCACTGGCTAGTCCTTCAACTTCCCGACAAAGGCATTGTAGGTGTCAATGGTTTGCGGGTAGATGGGCAATTTTCGCTCAATCAAGTGGGCCAGCGTATGGGCCGTTTCGTAGGCGACGGCCTTATCTAGGGATTGCTCCGCTATTTGCCGAGCCTGGTTCACCCCAGGAAAATCACGGTTATCCTCAATATAATCGGCCACATAAACAATCTTATCCAAGGTGGTCATCTGGTGACTACCTGTCGTGTGGTCTTCAATGGCTTTGAGGATTTCAGCATCTGTCAGTCCCAAATCTTCTTGAATCTTGTAAATACCAACCTTACCATGCCAGATATTATTGCCCCAGTTTTTTAAGTCGGGGTCCAAGGAATACTTATCAATCAAGGCCAGAAAATCACTGTCTGAGAGCTCTTTGGCATAATCATGCAAGAGACCGGCCAGGCCAGCCTTTTCCAGAGAACAATCATTGAGTTGGGCCAAATGTCTAGCCGCCTGCTCCACACCCAGACAGTGCTGGAAGCGCTTGGCAGACAGGCGGTCTTGCATAAGGTCTAAAAGTTGCTGGCGGTCATAAGGACGACCTAAAAATGTCTCATACATTAACGATAAAGCCCCGCTTTCTTGATATAGGCCAGAACTGATTGGGGTACCATGAAATTAGGCGTGTGCCCCGTCTTAATCAACTCTCTGACGGCTGTTGAGGAGATGTCCATGAGGGGAACATCCACCCAAATAACGGGATAGGAGGTTCCTGCCTTGAATTTTGGTCTTTGAACACCAACAAATTGCACCAGGTCAACCAACTCATCAATCCGATGCCACTTAGGCAGGTACTCAACCATATCAGCCCCGATGATAAAGTAATAATCGGTATCGGGATTTTCCTCAGTCAGGTACTTCATGGTATCGTAAGAATAGCTAATACCCTTACGCTCCAACTCGATGGTCTCAATATCCAGACCTTCAACCCCATTGATAGCCAGCATCAGCATATTGAGACGGTGGGCCTCACTAATGGTTTCCTTCTTATCCACATGAGGGGGCAGGTATTCGGGCATGAGCAGGACCTCATCCAGCCCCAACTGTTGGCGCACCTGGTCGGCCACAATTAGATGGGCATTATGGACGGGATTAAAATTTCCGCCCAAAATACCGACCTGCTTGCGACCAGTTTCTTTAACCTCTTCTTCCAATTCAACCTTGGTGAAAGGCGTTACTAAATCCAGTGCCATAGCCATCTCCTCACGCTCTAGAAATCAACTCTTTTAGCCACCATTATAGCATAATTAGGGATAAAGAAAAAGTTGGGAAAGAGACCATTTACCCTGTAATTCCAATAAGAACAGTTTCTCAAGAAAAGAAAAAGGTGCTCTAAGCACCCTAATCTCAAATTTCTTTCACCTTCTGCGAAAGTTTGCGGTTTTCCTTTTTGGCGGATTGTTTGTAGAGGGTCAGAACTCGACCGGTTTTGGCAACGGATTGAGCGCCAATTTCTTCCTCTAAAATGTCAGCGACTTCGTGAATGTTTTCATCCGTATTCTGCAAGAGCTTGACCTTAATCAGCTCACGGGCATCAAGGGCCTGGCGAACACTGGTCTTAATCTGGTCATTGAGACCGTTCTTACCAACCTGAACGACCGGCTTCATAGTATGGGCCTGACTATTAAGAAAGGCTCTTTGTTTTGATGTTAATGTCATATTTTTTCCTTTTTATTTGTGAAAATAGCAGAGCTGGTCCAAAATTTACATGAGATTTCTTTTGACATCAAACAGATAAGACTGCTCTTGATAATCTTTGACATAGTATTTCATCTTAGTTTTCCCTTTTTGAATGATGCGATGGCCTTCTGCTTCCAGCAAGACTTTCTGAGCTTCCAGACCACCGGGATACTTGGCATTGACTTCTCCACCTGACTTGAGTACCCGCCAATAGGGTATTGACTCATCCTCCTCAGACCAGGCAACAATCAGAGTGGCTATTCCCGAGAAAACTGGAACACTGTCACTCTGCCCTAAGTAGGCCCGCAAGTCAGCCAAGGTCACCACTTTGCCATAGGGTATTTGTCGAATAGCTTTGGCATATTTATCTGGCGGAATAAAAGTTGACTGACTCATACTTTCTACCTTTCTTAGATGATGGCCTTGCGAACCATGACCCCGACACCCTCGGGAGCCCAGGCTGCAACCCTGGCGCTACCATTAACCCGAACCCAACCTAGTCCAGAAAAGACCACATCGGTTTTCCCCGTGATGGTAAATTCATGGCGGACCAATTTGGGAAAATTAGCCACTTCCTTAGCAGAAGGTGGCGTCAAAAGACTGCCAGCGTGCTTGAGGTAAAAATCATCGGCCCCCTCTAGTTTGGTGCGGTGGAGCTTGAGATTATTGTCAAAATAAGCTGTAAAGCCCTGTTTGTCACCTTCTACAAAATCAAAACGACCTAAGCCCCCTAAAAACAGGGTTTGCTCGGGATTGAGCTGGTAGGTCTTGGGCTTGATTTCCTTCTTGGGACTGACAAACTTGAGGTCCTTGGCCGACAGGTAGTGGGCCATCTGGTGGCGGTGAATAATCCCTGGAGTATCAAAGATATAAGCACCATCATCCAGCGGAATTTCAATCTTATCCAGGGTCGTCCCCGGAAAGCGTGAGGTGGTTATAACCTCCTGATCTCCAGTGATTTCCTTGATAATAGCATTGATCAGGGTTGACTTGCCGACATTAGTCACACCAACCACATAGACATCACGCCCAGCCCGCAGCTTTTCAATGCGCGCAATCAATTCCTTGATGGCCTGACCATTCTGAGCGGAAGTCAAGAGAACATCAACTGGTCGCAGGCCCTCTTCATGGGCACGCTCGGTCAGCCATTGGGTCACCTTGCCATTCTTGACCGACTTGGGGAGAATATCCTTCTTGTTACCGACTAGGAGGACATCATTGCCGGCAACAAAACGACTGAGACTGGGGATAACCGAACCGTTAAAGTCGAAAATATCAACCACATTTAGGATTAAGGCATCGCTGTCTCCCACCTCGTGGAGAAGCTTGAGGAAGTCATCATCAGAGATGGCCACATCGACAATCTCATTGTAGTGGCGCAGGCGGAAACAGCGTTGGCAATAGAGCTCGCCTGTCTCCTGACTTTTTTCAATGCTGGACTGGGGTGTATAGCCAGGAGCTTCCTTGTCCTGACTTTGAATCTTGGCCCCACAGCCGATACAGTATAATTCTTCCATTAAATTTCCTTTTGATACTTGAGCGGACCATACTTTTGGGCAATTTTTTTCATGACCCGTCGCTCTCTGGCTCGATTAAACTTGGTATTCCAAGCATCTGAGGTTACCAGAGGCTTGACCAGAATCGAACGGATACCAGCCCTATGGCAGGCCCTGATGTCGGTCATGAGTTGGTCCCCAACCATAACCACCTCTTCACGGTCAAAACCGTAACGCTCAATGGCCTGATTAATCCCACGGGTGAAGGGCTTCATAGCCCGACTGATAAAGTCCACATGGAAGGGCTCAACCGCGCGCTTGACCCGCTCGTGTTTATTATTGGAAACTACCACCACCGGTATATCGGCCTCGGTCATATCGTCCAACCACTCCCTTAGCTCAGGGGTCCCATCAGGATTATTCCAAGCAATGAGGGTATTATCCAAATCCACTAAAACCGCTGAAATCCCGTGTTTTCTCAGGCTCTCAGGCTTCAAATCATAAACAGCTTCGACCGCGAAGGTCGGCAAGTAATCTTCTAGACTCACAACTTTCTCCAAAACTAATAGTACCCCTTATTATAGCATACTTTGAAGGCGAGTTGAGGAGGAAAAAAGGGGGGAATTTGAAGGTTACCATAAGAAAGAACCTCCGTTGGATTACGTGGCCCTACGGAGGTGATTGTATTTGTGAAATGGAAGTTGATACTCAACTAATCTTGTTCAGGAATTGGTGGCATGGGATTATCAAAAAGCGATGAAAGTTCATCAACAGAACCTGCCTTAATTCAGTCTTTCATTCCTTGTTTCCAGACAAGAGTATCTGGATTAAACTGACTTTTTGTTTTCATTTGGGATAGGCTGGAGATGTCATAGGGACCATAGGCCTGACCATCAATAACTACATGATAATACCCGTTGTGCTAGTTAACACTAGCCAAAATAAAAAACTTTGCCTATCATAAACTCAGAACAACCACGAAATGAGGGAATGATAGGCAAAGCCAAGACTATTATCTCGCAAATCCACATCAAACACAAGATATCTTTTCAGTTTTGCTAACAAAAGTGAGTACACTTTATGACCGCTTCGTTCCTTACTGCGTGAGGCATCGGCGAAACGTTCACTTACAAAAGCAACCAGATGTCGTTATTATAGCTAGTTATCTCTGGGCCATTCAAGAGGGGTGCCGAACAGCCAGCTCAATTTATCGAGCCATTCGTTATAGCCTTTTTCCTAATGACTTTCCAGAACGTTCCCGCTTTTGTCGGATTTGTCAAAACCTTTCCCAAAGCATCCAACGCATGCGCTACTTTATGGTATCTTTCCTTTGTGAAACCTCTTCATTTGGCCTGATTGACAGTTTTCCCTGTGCCTTATGTCATCCCATCCGTAATCTAATACTCATCCAAAATCAAAAATAGCGGATGTCCAATTTCTACGAACAATGCTTTTTAAAGTGCTCCAATGCAAACCTCTAATCACTTCTTGTAGCTTATCAATGACGTCATTGAGACTTCTAAACATCCTGTTCTTGAAACCGCGTTTACGAATTTCTGCCCAGACTTGTTCAATTGGGTTCATCTCAGGCGTGTAGGGTGGAATGAAAGTAAACTCGATATTGTGAGGAACCTCTAAACTCTTAGACTTATGCCACACGGCATTATCCATAACCAGTACGATGTAGTCATCCGGAAACTGCTCAGACAAGCCTCGTAAAAATTCATTCATCCATTCAGTATTACAGCCACCTGCGATAAGGAAAAAGGAGTGCCCCGTATGGGCATCAACAGCCCCATAACAGTAGCGGAATTCTCGAATATGATGGCTAGCCACAATCGGACGGACGCCTTGCGGGGGCCAGCATTTTCCTAACTTACTAATGCGCCCAAAACCGGCTTCATCTTGATACATAAGACGCACCTTGTTATAACGGCGACTATATTTGAAGCGCTTACGGGCGCTCTTGACTATAGATTTTATTTTTAGACACTTCAATAACTTGAGCGTCTGCTTTCTTGGGATGTTGAGGTCTAGGGCTAACTTTGCGCCAACCGTGTCGTTTAAGGAGGGCATAAAATCCTTCGCGAGTAGTGGGATGCCCCACGCGTTTTTGATAAGCATCAAAAAGGGCTTCGATAGTAATAAATTTACCATCAATGGCTTGTTCAAACTGCTCTTTTAGGAAGGCCTGCTCTTCTTCAACGGTTAGATAAGAGCGGCGGCGGCCGCCTCGTTTTTCCTTTAAGATAGCTGAGAGGCCTCCTTCTTGATAGCGAGTGATAAGGTTACGTATGGTTTGATGAACGAGACCAACTTCTTTTCCAATAGCAGTCAAACTCTTTCCCTCATAGTGTAGGAGGAGGGCATGAAGTTTTCTATAGTGTTTATCATTTGCCTTATCTTTAAGGGCTTGTTTTAGTTCTTGTGCTTGTGCTGGTGTAATTTCTAGTGTCATGACTATATTATATCGCTATTTTTGATTTTTGTTAAGTGTTAGTTTGCGACATAAACAAGACTTTGACGCAGTAGTTGGAAGTTTTTATCCCTTGTCTCACAAGTGATAGCGTTTGACACTAACTTCGTTAGCTTTATTTACCCACTTCCATAGTCTATTCCTAGACTATCTTTGACGCTAACTCCATTAGCTCTATCTACCTACTTTGATAGTCTCTCCCCAGACTATCAAAGCAAAACCAACTGTGCGGAGGTGGGAGTACACGCAGCCTGAACCGAAAAATGAGAAAGTGAGGGCAATCGATTTCTCCCAAATACCGATTTTTGTCTCACTCCATCTCAACAGTTAGAACTAGTCTGCTAGGTACTGTAAGATATCAGCATCTAGGTAGGGTAGAAAGTTTTCTAAGTGCTTGTAGAATGGTCTGGCTAATTCTTTTTGGGATGATTTTAGCAGTTTAGAAAATCCTTCATAGGCTTCTTGGAAGCGACCAAGCTGGACACCGGCAGATAGAAGTTCAAAGGCAACCCAATAGTCATAGCTTGACTGCCAAACAAAGAGATTGGCAGTATCAGCTTCCAGATCTTTAGCCATATAGGCAAAGGCAAAAGCGAGATGGTGTTCTTGACGTTCCCGATGACTGCGCGCTAATTGATGCCAGGCTTCTGCACGTTTAGGATTAATAACCGTTGCCTGCTCCCACCAGTAGTCTGCCATCTTTAAATTACCTTGATTTTCATAGAGATTACCAGCAGTAAGGGCAGAACAATAGGCCTCTTCCGACCAACCCTCTGTCATATGAGCCCGTTTTTCAAACCAAGGAAGGGCTCGTTTAGGCTCATCTGCATCACGATAAGAACGTCCGCAATAAAAGACATAACGTGGCAATAAGTCGGGATCTTGATTATCTAGGATGGCCTTTTCCAAAAGCTGAGCATCTTTGAGATATTTTTTCTCATCTAGATTGCGACTGCCCTTCCTTCTAGAAATCAAGCGATAGGCCCCTAAGATGGTACTAATAGAAGAACCTTCTGGCAGGTCAATGAACTCATGGAGAACACCCCGCCAATAGATATCTGGGCGATTTTTGAAAAGGGAAATACGACGATAGACGGTTTCTGCAAATTCTGTTGAAAATTCTAGATAATAGGCATCTGCAGTTAAGGGGTCAGGCAAAGACAGCTCCCCTTCTATCTTATCGTCAGCATCGAAAACAAAGATATAATCTCCTTTTCCTCTGGCATGCTCAAGAGCCTTGTTCCGATTATGGGCAAAATTCTGCCATTTATCATAAAACAATTCACCTTTAATTCCTTTTTCTTTGAAGAAGGTTTTAATAATTTCTGGTGTCTGGTCTGTTGAACCCGTATCAGAAATTACCCAGTAATCAAAGGCTAGGTTGCTAACAAGATTTTCTAATGTTTCTTCAATGATATGAGCTTCATCCTTAACAATCATGTTTAAAACAATCTTGGTCATTACTTACTCCTTAGCTACTAGTATTTCAAGTCTTGATTTTCCTGTAGTTAGACCATCGCCATAACGTTTAGGCACACAAACACTGACGGCCCTATCTTTGACAACAGCCTCATACTCGCAGATAAAACGCTCAGGGATATAGCGTGGGCTCAAATCGTCATTAGGAAGTGGACTAATCTGACTATACAAGCGCCAGGTAAGTTTCTGTCCGTCTTCATAATTTAAATCAATTCTCTTATAATAACCACCCTCGTCACAACCAATGTGGGTGATATCATAATTTTCTCCAACTGACGTTATCGGATGAGCCTCAAAAAAGCCAAACAGGCGGTCGCTAGCATAGAGATCTTGCCGGACATACTGCCAGATATAGTCCCTTAGGAAGAATTGATCCGCAAAGCGTGGATGGAGTGAAGTGGTCTGCACATAGGTAAACATCTTTTGCGAAAACTGGGGAACACTACCTGCCAAAGCCCCCCATAAACCTGCCATAATCAACTCAGTATGAGCACCCGAATCACGAATGGTGTGAAACCGACGACCACTCTTTACCCACTCCTCAACGGTTGTTGCTTCACGTCTTGAAATAACAGAATCCGCATCTCTAAAAATGACATAGCCAGCATTTGGATCTTCTAGGGCTAAAAATCGCCACATGGTGGGTGGCAGTTTTTTCATCTCGGGTGTTGCATAGATTATTTCGGCTTTATGGGCTTCTAGACGAGCTAGGGTTGATTGTGGCACCGTCTCATCAACATAGAACCGGCAACGCCAGTCGGGATAAAACTCATCTACCAATTCCGCATTTAACACCGCTGTTTCATTATAATCAGGGCTAGCGCCATAGAGCGAAAAACTAATGATATTTTGTTTACCTTTTAGGGATATTTTGCTAGGTAGCTGAGGGGGAACCTTATTATTTGCACAGCTGACCTCATCTCGAAGTTCCAGAGCTTTTCGACCATATTGCCCAGCAGGCTCCCAATCGTATAGTGCTCCAAAAGCGTGTGCCAATACATCATGTGAATTGATATGCTTTGGCTCAATACTAATACACAGTAAGGCATACTCAATCGCTTTAACCCAATCCTGTAAAAAAATTGAATAGGTTGCAATATCAGATAGGACTTGAGGAATATTAGGAAGAATGCCATTGATTTCAAGAGCTAAGTCACGAGCTTGTTGGTATTCTTTACGTCTTGAATGTTGATAGGTAATAGCAAGCAACTGCTTAACCAAGGCTTCTTTCTCTTCTCTAGATGTAATAACTGCCATTGTCCTCTCCTTATTTGCTTCTATTTTACGTTTTACGAATAATACCGCCCCTGCTATTTTATCACATTTCTTTGAATTTTAATAATTCTATCATATTAATTTTAATTAAAAAAGGGAGCAGGACAGACAATCATGATGACTTGGCTCTCACCAACAACTAATACTCATTTAATTTCAAAAGCTAATTTTTTGATAGTTTCTAAAATAGTGCGGACGCAAGCGACTTCCTTGGGAATGCCATTGCTAATTTTTGAGCCTAAGTCTCAAAAATCCCGTTATGAGAGTGGGACAGACGTCTATGATGGTTTCCCACTCACCCACAAATAATGAAATCTTTGAAGATTACGTATAAAAAGTCCTCAGGTTCCTTAGTTTGTGAAGTAACCATCATTGTCGCAACTTTTTCACCTACTACTTGTGTTCAAAAGCTTATTTTACGACTTTGTCTTAATGGAATTAAACTTCCCCTTCACGTTTTTTTCTAGCTAAACCAGTTGTAGCTACTAACAGTAAACCTACACCTACTAGACTTGCTAGACCATTGTCTTGCTCCCCAGTTGCTGGTAGTTGGTTGGCCCCTTGCTTAGAATTAACTACTGGGGTTGAATCACTTGGTCGACCTGTTAGAGACATAGATTTGCTAGATTTACCTAGTTTAGTAGGTTTGTAAGACTGACTTGAACTATTTAGTTTATCAGAAATAATTGGCGGAAGTGGTGGTAATGGTTTATTGGGATCACTTGGTTTGCAATCACATTTCCCATCTTTACCGTCATGGACAGTCACGCGGGAAACTTCCTTACCATCGCCATCTCTAGTAATGATGGTATAAGTGCCGTCACCGTTATCAACAACCTCTACCGATGGTGATTTAGCATCCTTGCCATCACGAACTGTTATTTCTGAGATGTTACCATCTGTATCAGTAATAGTGATGGTGTAAGTACCGTCACCGTTATCAGTTACAGTTGCACTGACTGACTTACCGTCTACGCCATCACGACCTGCAGCTCCTGTGGCTCCCGTAGCGCCCGTTGCTCCTGTTGCACCATCTCTTACTGTGGCGGTTGTCGTTGAGCCATCTGCGTTGCTAATGATTATCACTTTCGTGCCGTCGCCATTGTCAGTTATAGCAACACTTGGTGAAACACCGTCAACACCATCACGACCTGCAGCTCCTGTGGCGCCATCTTTACCATCTACCACAGTCGCACTGGTCCGTTCATTATCAGATATAGTACCATCGCCATCTTGGTCATAGCCAGTAGTAATGACTTTGGTGCCATTGCCATTATCAATTACAGTCGCCATAGCTGACTTACCATCTATACCATCACGACCTGGTGCACCGGTAGCTCCAGTATCTCCTTTTTCACCTTTGATTGTTGCAACACTGAAGTTTGAACTTATCTCTTGACCGAAAGTATCAGTATAAGTGACTGTATAATTACCGCTACCGTCAGAAGTAATATTCATCGTAGGAGCTTTCAAATTCAGTGAATAAGTAATGACGTTATTCACTTGTTCAATATTGAGACCATTACCTGCTTGGAATGTGACCGTATTATTAGAAACCTTATATTCTTCAGGACCTGCTGCTGTTGTATGAACATTATTTTGTGTTCCTGAACCCACTATTCCTGTGTTGATACTCCAAGCCAAATTGTTAGCCACATTATACAATTGGCTACCATTGATAGCATCCGTAGATGTTGCTGTAATTTGACCTGCGGCTACATTTGTAAGTTGACGCTCTTGTCCTGTCTGACCAATAGATACGACGCTCGTTGGGGCATTCCCAGCAAAACCACTATAAGAAATGCCATTAACTGTGGCAGAATTGGTTGCTACTGCGGCAGAAGTCGTACTATTAGCACCTAAAGCTACACTATTTGCATGGGTTGCACTCGCAGTTGTACCAATAGCAACTGCGTTGTTAACACTGGCATTAGCAGCATTACCGATTGCTGTTGAATTCTGACCAGAAGCATTAGCTTTGAGACCAACAGCGATAGCTTGTGCTGCATTAGCATTAACCTCACGACCGATGGCGATAGTGTTGACTTGTGATGAATTTGCCTTCCACCCCATAGCAATTGCATCTGTTGCACTGGCTTTACTGTCACGGGAGATGGCAATTGCTCTAGTTCCACTAGTTTCAGCGAGATAACCTATTGCAATACCCTGCTCTCCTCCTGTGCCAGTAGCTGCATCTGCCGCTAAGTTTTTAGAACTCCAGCCGATAGCAATAGATTGAGCTGTTGCGGCGTTAGAACTTTGTCCGAGGGCACTACTACTTGTGCCTAATGCTTTGGCATTGTGACCGAGTGCGGTACTACTTAATCCATTGGCTTTGGAAAGATGACCGATAGATACTGCATTGTCTCCTTGGGCTTTAGCAGCACGACCAAATGCTAAGGCACTTATACCAGAAGCAATCGTACTTTCACCTAAAGCGACTGTACTTGTACTTGTCGCTTGAGAAGCTGTACCAATCGCAACTGCACTTTTATCAGTTGCAACTGTTGCTGAACCTACTGAGACTGCATTATCTCCCGTTGCACTTGCAGCCGCACCCACTGCCATGTTTCCTGTGGCACCTTCGTTGTTATAGTTAGTCTGTTGCTTCCCTTTATCCTCCACGCTGAAGTAGTGGATGTCATTTGAAGGGAAAGCACGTAGGACCGTATTTCTTGCCACCAAGGCGGATGAATCAAGGGTTGAAACAGTGGCATCAAGAGTATTTTCAGTAACACCTGCCGTAATGACTGGTAAACCAGAATTTTCCTGATGAGCGACATATAATTTGGTTTCTGTCACATAGGTTACAGCACCTGTACCAGCAAATGTACCATCTGGTTTAGTTGCTTGACGACTGGCTTGCGACAAAATAGTATAGTTTTCTGCTAATAGCGGGCTACCTTCAATCTTGCCTGTCGTAGCATTGGTGGAATGAGAGTGGGACAGAAATCGATTTCCCTCACTCTCTTATTTTCTGGTTCGGGGCTACGTGTACTCCTACCTCCGCACATTGGTTTTGCTTTGATAGTCTGGGGAGAGACTATCAAAGTGGGTAGATAGAGCTAACGGAGTTAGTGTCAAACGCTATCACTTGTGAGACAAGGGATAAGAACTTCCAATCAACCACTGTGTCAATGGTTGGTGACCTCTCAAATTAAGGAACCTGAGGACTTTTTCCCAGCCCCAACGGAATTTTGGAGACTTAGGCTCAATCTTAGCAATGGCATTCCCAAGGAAGTCGCTTGCGTCCGCACGACTTTAGAAACGATCAAAAAATTAGCTTTTGAAATTAAATGAGTATTAATCGTTTTATTGGCAGTGTTTTTAATTAAAAAAGGAGAGGAACAAATGCTCCTCTCCAAATGTTAGCTTTTATTCACCTGCTACTTGTGTTTAAAAGCTAATCTCATGGCCTTTGCTTAATGGTAATTAAGCATCATCCTTACGTTTTTTAGCAACTAGTCCAGTCATCGCTACTAGCATTAGACCTACTCCTACTAGACTTGCTAAACCATTGTCTTGCTCACCAGTTGCCGGTAATTGGTTTGCCGCCTGCTTAGCTACTGTAGCTGAAGCACTTGGTTGGCCAGTCAAGGTTACTGGTTTGCTTGGTTGACTTGGTTTGTTAGGAGTTGGTTTGTTTGGCCTACCTGGTTTATTAGGTTTGCTTGGCTGACTTGGTTTATCCGGTTGCGTTGGTTTGTTCGGCTGACTTGGTTTATCCGGTTTGTCAGGGGTGATTGGCGGAAGAGGTGGCAATGGCTTATCAGGATCACATGGTTTGCAATCGCACTTACCATCTTTACCATCTTTACCGTCTTTACCATCTTTACCGTCACGAACGGTTACGCGGGAAATTTCCTTGCCATCGCCATCTCTAGTAATGATGGTGTAGGTTCCATCGCCATTATCAACAACTTCTACTGATGGTGATTTACCATCTTTACCATCAACACCGTCACGACCATCTTTACCGTTGCGAACTGTCACTTCTGATGTCTTACCATCTGCATCGGTAATAGTGATGGTGTAAGTACCGTCACCATTATCAATCACGCGAGCTGTGGCTGACTTACCATCTTTACCATCTGCACCTGTAGCACCATCCTTAACGGTTGCTGTTGTGGTTGAGCCATCAGCGTTGGTAATGGTAATAGTCTTAGTGCCGTCATTGTTGTCGGTCACGGTTGCGCTAGCTGATTTACCATCTGCACCTGTAGCGCCATCCTTAACAGTAGCTGTTGTCGTTGAACCATCAGCGTTGGTGATGGTAATGGTCTTAGTGCCGTCATTGTTGTCGGTCACTGTCGCACTGGCTGACTTACCGTCCTTACCGTCCTTAACAGTGGCTGTTGTGGTTGAGCCATCAGCGTTGGTGATCGTGATGGTCTTAGTACCGTTATTGTTGTCGGTCACGGTTGCGCTGGCTGACTTACCGTCCTTACCGTCCTTAACAGTGGCTGTTGTGGTTGAGCCATCAGCATTGGTAATGGTAATAGTCTTAGTACCATCATTGTTGTCAGTTACGGTTGCGCTGGCTGATTTACCATCTTTACCGTCTGCACCTGTGGCTCCGGTGGCACCTGTTGCGCCATCCTTAACGGTTGCTGTTGTGGTTGAACCATCAGCGTTGGTGATGGTAATGGTCTTAGTACCGTTATTGTTGTCAGTTACAGTTGCGCTAGCTGACTTACCATCTTTACCATTCGCACCTGTTGCTCCAGTGGCACCATCCTTAACGGTTGCTGTTGCGGTTGAACCATCAGCGTTGGTGATGGTAATAGTCTTAGTACCGTTATTGTTGTCAGTTACAGTTGCGCTAGCTGACTTACCGTCCTTACCGTCCTTAACAGTGGCTGTTGTGGTTGAGCCATCAGCGTTGGTAATGGTAATAGTCTTAGTACCGTCATTGTTGTCGGTCACAGTTGCGCTAGCTGACTTACCATCTTTACCATCTGCACCTGTAGCACCATCCTTAACGGTTGCTGTTGTGGTTGAGCCATCAGCGTTGGTAATGGTAATAGTCTTAGTACCGTCATTGTTGTCGGTCACGGTTGCGCTAGCTGATTTACCATCTGCACCTGTAGCGCCATCCTTAACAGTAGCTGTTGTCGTTGAACCATCAGCGTTGGTGATGGTAATGGTCTTAGTGCCGTCATTGTTGTCGGTCACTGTCGCACTGGCTGACTTACCATCTTTACCGTCGGCACCTGTGGCTCCTGTGGCTCCTGTTGCGCCATCCTTAACAGTTGCCGTTGTCGTTGAACCGTCGGCGTTGGTAATCGTAATGGTCTTAGTGCCGTCATTGTTGTCGGTCACAGTTGCGCTAGCTGACTTACCGTCCTTACCGTCCTTAACAGTGGCTGTTGTGGTTGAGCCATCAGCGTTGGTGATGGTAATAGTCTTAGTACCATCATTGTTGTCAGTTACGGTTGCGCTAGCTGACTTACCATCTTTACCATTCGCACCTGTTGCTCCAGTGGCACCATCCTTAACGGTTGCTGTTGTGGTTGAACCATCAGCGTTGGTGATGGTAATAGTCTTAGTACCGTCATTGTTGTCGGTCACGGTTGCGCTAGCTGATTTACCATCTGCACCTGTAGCGCCATCCTTAACAGTAGCTGTTGTCGTTGAACCATCAGCGTTGGTGATGGTAATGGTCTTAGTGCCGTCATTGTTGTCGGTCACTGTCGCACTGGCTGACTTACCATCTTTACCGTCGGCACCTGTGGCTCCTGTGGCTCCTGTTGCGCCATCCTTAACGGTGGCCGTTGTGGTTGAACCATCAGCGTTGGTGATCGTGATGGTCTTAGTACCGTTATTGTTGTCGGTCACGGTTGCGCTGGCTGACTTACCGTCCTTACCGTCCTTAACAGTGGCTGTTGTGGTTGAGCCATCAGCATTGGTAATGGTAATAGTCTTAGTACCGTCATTGTTGTCGGTCACGGTTGCGCTAGCTGATTTACCATCTGCACCTGTAGCGCCATCCTTAACAGTAGCTGTTGTCGTTGAACCATCAGCGTTGGTGATGGTAATGGTCTTAGTGCCGTCATTGTTGTCGGTCACTGTCGCACTGGCTGACTTACCGTCCTTACCGTCCTTAACAGTGGCTGTTGTGGTTGAGCCATCAGCGTTGGTAATGGTAATAGTCTTAGTACCATCATTGTTATCAGTTACAGTCGCACTAGCTGACTTACCATCTTTACCATCCGCACCTGTGGCTCCGGTGGCACCATCCTTAACGGTTGCACTGGTACGCTCGTTATTAGATATCGTGCCATCGCCATCTTGATCATAGCCAGTAGTGATTACTTTGGTACCATCTGCTTTAGTCTCAACAGTCGCCATAGCAGACTTACCGTCTTTACCATTCTTACCGTCTTCACCCTTATCACCTTTTTCACCCTTGATTGTTGCAACAGTAAATGGTGCTTCAGAGTATTGACCAAAGGCATCTGTATACTTGATTGTATAGCCACCTTTACCATCACTAACAACTTCAAGTTTTGGTTTTTGAGTATTTACAGAATAAGTGATAACATCGCCATTTTGTTCAATATTGAGATAGTTACCCGCACGGAAGGTTACTTTATCACCACTATGAACATCCTGATTATCAGGAGCAACATCTGTATCATGAACTTGTGTCTGTGTACCAGTACCAGCAGTACCTGTGGTTACTGTCCAATGAGAGTTCTTTTCAAATAGATACAATTGAGAACCATTAATAGCATCTGTTGACTCTTCACTAACAGCACCCGCTGCCACATTCTTGATTTGACGTTCATGATCTTTAGAACCAACTGAAACTTGTGAACCTTCTTCAATCGCATCAGAAGAACCAGCAAATCCAGAGTAAGTAATACCATTAACTGTGGCTTGAGTTTCACGAGTTGCGGCTGCATCAGTCTTAGAGTCAGAACCAATAGTTGCTGAATTATCATAAGTAGCTGAGCCACCTGTACCAATAGCCGTAGCATTAGTAGCAATCGCCTTACTTCCTGAACCAATAGCAGTTGTATTATACCCATCTGCACCACTTTGAGCACCAATAGCCGTTGAGCGATAGTCATTAGCTGAACTATTACCCCCAATAGCTGTGGCTAAAATACCTGTAGATTTGGCTTGTCCACCAATGGCAGTGCCATATTCTCCATTAGTCTTAGCATAATATCCAACATTGACAGCCGAACTACCGTTGGCAGAACCTTGGTAACTAATATTAATAGCACCAACTCCTGAAGACTTGCCACCAAGAGCAATTGCAGAGTTGTCACTAGATGTTGAACCATTACCAATAGCAATTGCATTTTCACCATTAGCAGTTGTGTGAACACCAATGGCAACCGCACCACCGTTATTAGCTGGTACACCTGTATTAGTCTTCGCATGATAACCAATAGCGGTATCATACTCATGGTTAGCTTCAGAGAAATCTCCAAGTTTCATCGCACCATCAACACCATCTACTGTTTCAGGATTCATAATTGCCCTAAAGACAGACTCACCTGTTTGGACGTTAGTTGGTTGAACTGGTGCAATAGTTGGGTTGGTTGCAGCAGTCGCAGTCAGTGTTACCCTAGGTACAGCTTGTCCTTGAGTGACTGCCTTAGCGACATAGAGATGACTTTCTGTCACATAAGTAACCGCACCAGTATTGGCATAACTGCCATCAAGATTGGTCGCAGCTACACTAGCTTGAGAAAGAATAGTATAAGTCCCTGGTTGAGTAACCTGCCCTGTTATCTTTCCAGTTGTTTTATCATAAGAAAGACCTTCTGGAAGACCTTGTCCCATGATAGTTTGTCCATTGACAATAGCACTGTAGCTAAAGTTAGTAGCAGTTGCTTGACTACCTCCATTAACAGCTATACTGCTAATCGCATGACCTGCAAAAACAGCCTGATCACTCTTTGGTAATGCGTTAACATCAAGGTCAAAGGTTGTGGTAGCAGGTGCATCCTTACCAACCTGCGCTCTAGCTGTAATGCTATATTGACCAGATTGAAGAACAGTTCCTTCAATTTTTCCAGTTTCAGCATTAAAGGTTAAACCTGCTGGAAGCCCAGCTTGTTCACCGGCAAGTCCTTCTTTAGTATAAGTGAAAGTTACTTGTGCCTTTTTATCGTCATTAGCATCTTGTGAAACTTCCGCTTCTTTACCACTCTTGGTTACAGTAATAACAATTGGACGAATATTGCTAGCTTCATTAATAACTTGATAATTACGGCTAGCTGTAATATTTAAAGAACTTTGAGCATTCCCACCAAGCTGCTCTGTAACATCTTGTGTATCTTGAATTTGTACACTTGACTCACCATTTGTCGCTGTTGCAACAGCTGAATTATCAATACGTTTTACATAAAAATCAATGTACTTTGTCTTCTTTAACTCAGAAGCAACAACACCTTGTGTTGATTGACCCCAATCTGACAAAGTATAGCCATAAAGAGATGGCAAACGTAGGTTTGCTGACTCAATGACCATCTTAATATCAGCTTCATTTGTTGGAACAACGACAGACTTAGCTGGTGTTTGAGTAACTAAAGTCTTTGTTCCATCTGGATTTTGCTCAAAATAACGGACTTTATAAAAAATATAGGTATTATCCTTATCTTGAGCAACCGTTTTGGCAGTTTCTACCTGTGGTGTTTCTGCTTGATTAACCCCTTGAGAATCTGCCTTTTCCTGAGATTTACTATCAGCGGCTGAACTTGTAGTTGTATCAGCTGCTGATGTAACTACTTCTTCCCCATTTGTAGGAACTGAGTTCTCTGCTTGTGTTTGACTACTTGGTGTCGTTGTTGTAGCAGATTGATCAGGCAACTCAACAGTAGTTGTTGAACTATCTGGAGCATTAGCCTGCACTTGTTCAGTTGCCGACGTATTTGCTGGCAACTGCGCTTGTTCCTCTGCCATAACTGCGCCTGAGGTAAACAAGCTAATACCAATCAAAGCAGACGCCGCCCCGAACTTAAATTTCCGGATTGAGAAATACTCTTTCTTTTGAATCAAGTATTTCTGCTTTCTATGTTTTGCACCCATAGAATAACTTCCTCCCTTTTATTTATTCAACTCCCAAAATTTCTCCCTTTAGGATAATCCCACTTATCTTAGTGCTATGTTACACATTTTATCATAAAATTACAATAATTTTGATATAATTTTGATATTTTTCAAATAATTTTATACTCAAAGAAAATCGGAAAGTTCTAAAATGAAGTTAGCCACCTAAGAGTATCAAAAAACATCTCAGAGAGATATAATTGTAATCACCACAATAACAATTAGAAAGACTCTGAGATGCAAAACTATTATACACCAAAAAGTAAACATTTGACACTAACTGAACGTAGAATAATTGAACGTTGGCTTCAAGAAGGGCTCTCAAATCGTGAAATCGCTAGGAGATTGGCTAAAGCTCCTCAAACCATTCACAACGAAGTCAAACGTGGTCAGGTTAGACAACAAGTGCGTAAAGGAAAATTTGAGGTGATCTACTCAGCTGACTTCGCCCAAAAAGCCTATCAAAACAATCGTAAACGTTCTGTTAAACAAGTCTCCCTGACCAAGGGACTCAAAGAAAAGATAACTCACTACATCAAACAGAAATATTCTCCTGAGATGATAGTAAAGGCAAAAGGATTACCTGTTCCCATCTCCACTATTTACTACTGGATTCATCATGGACACTTAGGATTGACTAAAGCTGACATGCTTTATCCTCGCAAGGAGAAAACTAAGAAAAAGCATGCCAGTCCCAACTTTAAGCCAGCTGGAAAGTCTATCGAGGAACGACCAGAAAGCATTAACAAGCGTGAGAATGTTGGTGATTTTGAAATTGATACGGTTATTCAAACTCGGGCAAAAAACGAGTGCCTGTTGACTCTAACGGATAGAAAGAGTCGTTATCAAATCATTCGACTCATTCCCGATAAGTCCACGTCTTCAGTCAATCAAGCTCTGAAAGCAATCCTCAGGGATTATCAAATTAACTCTATCACAGCTGATAACGGGGCTGAATTCAGTCGTTTAGCAGAAGTTTTTGACCCTGCTCATATCTACTATGCCCACCCCTATTCTTCTTGGGAGCGTGGAACTAATGAGAATCATAATAGACTCATCCGGCGCTGGTTGCCTAAGGGAAGCAAAAATGCGACTCAACAACAAGTCGCATTTATTGAAAACTGGATTAACAACTATCCAAAGAAACTATTCAATTATAAATCTCCTAAAGAGTTTTTACAGACTGGCTAACTTGAACTTGAAATTTAGTACTCAAAGAAAATCAAACATAGCCGAAGTCCATTTTCTATGGACAATCGTTTTTAACTCTTTCCAATGAAAACTTTGAATAACCTCTTGAAGTTGATTAATAACCTCCTCCAAAGTTTTGAAGGCTTTGTTTTTAAACCCACGTTTTCTTATTTCAACCCAGACCTGTTCAATAGGATTCATTTCAGGAGTATAAGGCGGAATAAAAGCAAAGTCTATATTATGTGGAACTTCTAAAGCCTTTGATTTATGCCAAATGGCATTATCCATAACCAAAACAATGTAATCGTCAGGAAAAGCTTGACTTAATTGTCTTAAAAATTCGTTCATCCATTCAGTATTACAACCTCCTGCGATGAGGAAAAAAGATTCTCCTGTATGGGCATCAACGGCTCCGTAACAATAACGGTATTCTCGAATGTAGTGGCTGGCTACATGTGGCCTATAACCTTTAGGTGCCCAACAAGCTCCTAGCTTACTGATACGACCAAAACCCGCTTCATCTTGATACATGAGACGGACTTTCTTGTAACGTCGGCTATGCTTAAAGCGCTTTCTTGTCTTCCTGAATATAGATTTTATTTTTTGACGCATAAATCGTTTTAGCGTCTGCTTTTTTAGGATGTTTTGGACGAGGAGTTACCTTTCGCCATCCGTGGCGTTTTAATAAAGCATAGAATCCCTCACGAGTGGTTGACTTTCCAACTTCAGCTTGATAGGCTTCAACAAGCTTTGAACAGTTACGTGCTCCCCCTTTAATGCCCGTTCTAGTTGTTGGTTTAGGAATCTTTCTTCCTCTTCGATGGTCATATAAGCACGTCTACGACCACCGCGATTTTCTTTAAATAGAGCTGTTAGTCCCCCCTTTTGATAACGGGTAATTAAGTTGCGAACAGACTGGTGAACGAGCCCAACCTCTTTGCCGATTGCTGTTAAGCTCATTCCTTGTGAACGAAGGAGGAGGGCATGCAATTTGCGATAATGAGCATTATTTTTCTTATCTTTAATAGCTTTTTCTAACTCTTGGATTTGTAAATCGGTAAATTCTTTTTTCATACAACCATTATATAGCTATTTTTGAAATTTGTTTAGTATAACCCCAAAAATCCCCACGTTTCTCCACATTTCATATGGGTAGCAAAAAAGGCCGAGAACACTTGTCTCGACCTTTTATTATTAGTCAAGTTTAAAACTAAAATTTTAAACCAAACTAGAAGGCTGAAAATTCCTATTAATCTTCATCTTCTGCTTTACGACGAACACCGCTAAGTCCTAGAATACTCAAAAGCATTGCACCAATACCAACGAAAGCTGATGATGATTCATCGCCTGTCTTAGGCAATTCTTTAGCTTCTTGTTCAGCCACTCTATCAGCCTGAGCTTTTGCCTTGGTTGTTCCTGATGTTGAGGCAGAATTAGCAACTGGTGTTTGGTAATCCCACACTTTCGGATTCTTATCCTTGTCATCTGGAATGCCATCGTTATCATCATCTGGATCCGTGACATCTGGTTGACCATCGCCATCCGTATCACGTTGTACTGTAATCGTGATGTCTTTCGTTGTACTGTTGCCGGCGCCATCGGTTGCTGTGATGGTCACGGTGTAGTCATGGCTTTCATCACTATCATCTGTCCAGCTTTCATTGTCGGCTGAGCCAGTGATCTTACCGGTACTTGGGGCATAGGTGACACCATCTGGGAGACCTGTGACCTCTACGCTTGGCGCTGGATCATCATTATCTGTTACCGTTACTGGTACTTCAAATGGGGTCTTTTCGTTGACAGTCTTATCGCCTGCTGTGATGGATGGACCTTCACTATCTGGAACTTTCGGATTCTTATCCTTGTCATCTGGAATGCCATCGTTATCATCATCTGGATCCGTGACATCTGGTTGACCATCGCCATCCGTATCACGTTGTACTGTAATCGTGATGTCTTTCGTTGTACTGTTGCCGGCGCCATCGGTTGCTGTGATGGTCACGGTGTAGTCATGGCTTTCATCACTATCATCTGTCCAGCTTTCATTGTCGGCTGAGCCAGTGATCTTACCGGTACTTGGGGCATAGGTGACACCATCTGGGAGACCTGTGACCTCTACGCTTGGCGCTGGATCATCATTATCTGTTACCGTTACTGGTACTTCAAATGGGGTCTTTTCGTTGACAGTCTTATCGCCTGCTGTGATGGATGGACCTTCACTATCTGGAACTTTCGGATTCTTATCCTTGTCATCTGGAATGCCATCGTTATCATCATCTGGATCCGTGACATCTGGTTGACCATCGCCATCCGTATCACGTTGTACTGTAATCGTGATGTCTTTCGTTGTACTGTTGCCGGCGCCATCGGTTGCTGTGATGGTCACGGTGTAGTCATGGCTTTCATCACTATCATCTGTCCAGCTTTCATTGTCGGCTGAGCCAGTGATCTTACCGGTACTTGGGGCATAGGTGACACCATCTGGGAGACCTGTGACCTCTACGCTTGGCGCTGGATCATCATTATCTGTTACCGTTACTGGTACTTCAAATGGGGTCTTTTCGTTGACAGTCTTATCATCAGCATTAATGACTGGCGGTTGGATGTCTGATTGTTCCCAGATTGCATACAAAGTTACATTCTCAGCAACAATACGGTCACCGACTTTATACTCTACTGATGATGGGCTTGCACTTGGAGTCGTCGCATATCCTGCTAGGGTATAACCAGAACGAGTAAAGCCTTGATCTGTAACATAAACAGGATCATTTGTTGCATAGTGCTTCGTTACAGCGCTACCATCACCACCATTTGGATCATAGATTACCTCTACATTACCTACGGTATCTCCCCATTGTGCATATAAGGTAATAGAGTTACCTACAACTTTATCAAAGGCCAATGTTTCTTTTGGCAAATAGCTATCACCACTACCATCTACTTTAGTATTCCAACCTAAGAATACCTTATCAGATGATGGTGGCGTCATATTTCCTTGATCAGCAACAGCAGCATTTTCTAAGAACTCAATTCCTGCCGTGCTAGGAGCATTAGTACCTCCATTTGCATCATATCGAATGCTCTTAGATTCATATGTCCAAACTGGAACAAGGACTGTGCCAGGAGCTGTAATTTCTGTATCTAAGTCAAATTTTTCCAAACGACCATTGACTAGTTTATACCATTCTAGTGGTAACTCTGAACCATCCGCAGCCGTTTTAGTATTTGGGTGAAGTTGACTATCAAATGTTGCAGTAAGATCACGAAGGGGTACTCCATTTGCATCATACTTAACAGAACCGTCTGAATTTGTTTGCGCATAATTATTATCAGGATTAAGAACAGTATTTCCTGGAATAACTAACAATACATACTTATCTTCATCAGAATCACTAAAAGTTGTATCACGATGAACTGTCACTGAAACAGGCATTTGAATCCAACCTGCATAATAAACCAAATCACCCGCTGGAACCTTGGCATTGGTAAAGTCAGCCTTAGCTCCGACCGCTGTTTTACTATCATACCAGCCAGTAAAGAGATAGGTTACCCCATGTTCATCTGTTTTCGTACTTTGATATGGTACTAGAGTCGTTGGTACTAACGGAGCAACATCTGCCTTATATTCAGCTGTCTCTTCCACATTAGAAGTATTTGGATCGTTAGTAACAAATGTAACTTTGTAAGTTTTTTTACGAAAATAAGCAGTCTTATCATTACCGTCTACATCGATAACACGGTCACCGACAGCCTGACCTTCAAATTGAATAAATTCATATCCTTCAATCTCTGATGATAAGTTCAAGCCCGTACCCTTCTTAAGGATATTCGTATTAACTTGAACAATTTCACCGGTATCAACATCTTTAAAGTAGGTATGCATGACAATTTGATTAGCAAGTGCAATAGCTTCCAAAGTTGTATCCACATCTGGCATTGGATAATTTAAACGTGACAAAGGCGAACGTGCCCCAAACTTTCCTTCTGCTGTCGCTAACCACTTCACATCTGTCTCAAGTGGCGCTGCTTCATTAAGTGGCGTTCCCCATTTCACTTGATAAGTATGAGTATAGCTGTCATTAATACCAATAACTGTCAGCGTAAATTTCTTACGTTCTGCATAAATATTAACAACTGTCTCACCACTACCATCAATTTTGACATGGCCAAGATCTGGTTGATTACTAGAAAGCTCGTGATCAAACGAATCAGGTCCCATACCCGGATCTTCAGACACAACTTCTCCAGTTGTTCCATAATTTTCTTCAATGTGGTCAACAGCATAGCGAATACCATTAACTTCACGCACACCTGTCGGCGTTTCAATCCAATAAACCACTTCATACGGTGTATCAGTATTAGCAGTCCATTGTGCTTCTAGCTGGTAGTCATGATTAACTTCTGTCGTATCCTCAAAAGAACTGCCAGTTTGTTTATCTTTCCACCCATCAAAAGTGTAACCTTTACGTGTTGGTATTGGTAAGTTTTGTCCAGAAGAACTGATAGACCCCGAATTAATATAAATATTATTAACAGCTGTACCACCGTTAGAATCAAAAGATATCGTCTTTTGGTTCACAATAACAGCATAAAGAGTCATATCTGCTGTGATACCTTGACTAAAATCAAAAGCTGCTCCATTTGGAGTCGTTGACCAATGTGAGAAAAGATAAGAATCTTTTGGCGATAAGATAACCACATCATCAGCATTTGTAGTTGCGCCATTTTCAACTTCTTTAACCTTAACAACTTCGTTTTTATCGTTCACAAAGGTAACACGAACAGTATCTTCATACTTCGCATTGACTGTAATCTCTGTTCCAGTTGGAAAATTAGTCGGCTGACTAAAGTCAAGAAGTTGGCCATTATATTCCCAACCCTTAAAGACTTTATCCCCAGATTCAGGAATATTAGGTTCAAGAAGTTTTTCCCCATTTTTCACATACTGCGTAGACACTAATGTACCTTCATTATAAAAATTAACGGCAGTAATTCCCAAGCCAGAAATATCAGCTGCTTTATCTTCTGTGTCTAAAATTTGTCCTGCCGTCGGATTAGAAGCAGCCGTTGGAGTCGTTGCTCCTAAACTATTGGTAGCTAAAAGGGTATTAGCTAAGCGCAAAGTAGCTGGTTTTAAATTTGCAGTTTGATTAGAGACTTGAACCTTTTCTTCAGCCAAGGCAGTTGCTGGATTGTAAGTAGATTCCAAATTCTTAGTTGATTCTACAGCATCTGCAGTTGTAGTAACATCACTCGCTTGCCCTCCACTTGCTTGCGCTGGTTCTTGAACCTTGGCATCTTCAGATTTATCTGTCTCAGCAGGAGTTGTTGCTTCTTTTTTAGTATCTGTAGCTGACTTAGCAGAAACTCTCAATGTAATGACATTGTTAGCATTCTCTGTAATTGCTTGACTAACTGGTCCTCCTGTCAACTCATAGCCCGCTAAAGCTCCCATATCACTACCACTTTCGGTTACAACAGTGCTAGCATATCCTGAATCATCAGCTGTTACTGTAGTTGATTTAGTTGTTTGATAAACAACATTCCTATTATCATCAACATAACGCACTACATAACTGATTGTTACTTGGCGATTAGCTTCTACTTGATTTTGAACATTTTCTGGATTTGTCGCTGCATTATTTGTAGCATCGCCTGTAACGGCTTGGCTTTCTGAATTGCTATTCGGCGTATCTGCATCCCCTACCGTTGCAGTCACAGCACTAGTCGATTGAGCAGAAGCTACTGTAGCATCTGTCCTCTCAGCAAGACCTTGCGTACTAGCCAAAGCCATCAACAAAGTTAGTCCCAAAAAGACCGAACTTGCGCCAACACGCTTGTGTTTACGAATAGAAAAGCGTTGCTTTTCCTTGAGTTTATTCCACATACTCTCTCTCCTTCTAAATATGAAAAACTCAAGGACAAACCTAAAATGGAAAAGTCCATTATTATTCTATCTGTTCTCTCCCAACTTTAGAGTTTTCTCCTTGAGGATAGTAAAACTCTTCGACCAGCTATAAATCAACGATGACAATCTTTTACTTTACCAATTTTTAGATAAAGAAAAAATCCCCTCTGGTTTATGAACTAGACAGTCTTTCAATATCAATTATACATGATAGACTTAAATATTCTGTAATATTTTCTTAAACTTTTTAAAAATATTTATTACTAATTTGTACCGTTTTTTGCTCTAATATTATCTAATACTCAATGAAAATCAAGCATAGCCGAAGTCCATTTTCTATGGACAATCGTTTTTAACTCTTTCCAATGAAAACTTTGAATAACCTCTTGAAGTTGATTAATAACCTCCTCCAAAGTTTTGAAGGCTTTGTTTTTAAACCCACGTTTTCTTATTTCAGCCCAGACCTGTTCAATAGGATTCATTTCAGGAGTATAAGGCGGAATAAAAGCAAAGTCTATATTATGTGGAACTTCTAAAGCCTTTGATTTATGCCAAATGGCATTATCCATAACCAAAACAATGTAATCGTCAGGAAAAGCTTGACTTAATTGTCTTAAAAATTCGTTCATCCATTCAGTATTACAACCTCCTGCGATGAGGAAAAAAGATTCTCCTGTATGGGCATCAACGGCTCCGTAACAATAACGGTATTCTCGAATGTAGTGGCTGGCTACATGTGGCCTATAACCTTTAGGTGCCCAACAAGCTCCTAGCTTACTGATACGACCAAAACCCGCTTCATCTTGATACATGAGACGGACTTTCTTGTAACGTCGGCTATGCTTAAAGCGCTTTCTTGTCTTCCTGAATATAGATTTTATTTTTTGACGCATAAATCGTTTTAGCGTCTGCTTTTTTAGGATGTTTTGGACGAGGAGTTACCTTTCGCCATCCGTGGCGTTTTAATAAAGCATAGAATCCCTCACGAGTGGTTGACTTTCCAACTTCAGCTTGATAGGCTTCAAACAAGCTTTGAACAGTTACGTGCTCCCCCTTTAATGCCCGTTCTAGTTGTTGGTTTAGGAATCTTTCTTCCTCTTCGACGGTCATATAAGCACGTCTACGACCACCGCGATTTTCTTTAAATAGAGCTGTTAGTCCCCCCTTTTGATAACGGGTAATTAAGTTGCGAACAGACTGGTGAACGAGCCCAACTTCTTTGCCGATTGCTGTTAAGCTCATTCCTTGTGAACGAAGGAGGAGGGCATGAAGTTTTCTATAGTGTTTATCATTTGCTTTATCTTTGAGTGCTTGTTTTAGTTCTTGTGCTTGTGCTGGTGTAATTTCTAGTGTCATGACTATATTATATCGCTATTTTTGATTTTTGTTAAGTATAAGAGCTAGTCTTTTATCAGAAGTCGCTAACATCGGATACAACGCCACGAAGAAGATTCACTACTACGGGGTGAAGTTCTCCGTTTTAGTCAGCGATAGGGGCTTTCCTTTGGATTATGTAGTAACGTCAGCCTCTGTTTACGATAGCCAAGTGGCTTTTGAATTACTGGAACACAGCTCTATTCCACTGATTTATGGAGACAAGGGCTATATTGACAAGCAGGTTAAGAAAGAGTTGGCCAATTGTGGTATCACCTTAATTTCTCAACTCAGGAAAAATATGGCAGACTATTCTTGGTTTGAGAACTATAAAATTAGCCGATTGCGCAAACCGATTGAAACCGTCTTTTCGAGCTTAGAACAGTTTGGCATTGAGAATTTACGCTGTCGAAACTTTCGGGCATTACAGTTTAGAGTAGAAGCTATTTTACTCATCTATTCACTCATGCTGGAAAATAGTCAAAATGAATTTGGGCTGAGTTTGAAATATTCTAAGGCTTATGCCTGATTAACTAGCACAACGGGTATTATATATATATTCGATGTCAATAGTGTTACGAGAAGTTTGAGGAATAAAATCTTCAAAATTAAGGACCAAAAAAGCAAGCCTAAGCTCGCTTGAGATTATAAGGATTTTTTCCTAGAAATAATCAGGTCTCGTAGGGAAATGATAAGTACCGCTAGAACAATGAAGAGCATGCCCAGAATATCCATCTGATAAAAGACCTGCCCCAAAATTAGGGCTTCCAAGATAACGCTGGCAACTGGCTCAATAGCTGCGAGGAGACTGCCCTTTAAGGGACCAACCATGCTGATGCCCTTAAGAAAGAGGGTATAGGCCAAAATAGCCCCGACGACAATCAAACCAAAGAGTGCCAGCAGGTTGAGGCTATTTAGGGGGAGACGGTAGCGCCAAGCTTGCGTGAAAATAGGAAAGACAAGACCACCAATTAACATCCCCAGACCAACGACGGTCAAGCTTCCATAACTTTGAATGAATTTGGCTGGAATAATCATGTAAGCTGTGTAGGTGAAGGCCGAGAGGACACCCCAGAAAAGTCCAAGAGGGGTGATGGCTAGACTAGCTAAGTGGCCATGGGTCGCAATTAGAAAGGTACCCAAAATGGCCAGAAAAATAGATAAGCTTTCAGAAAATGTCGGCAGGGTCCGCCCCTTAAGGCTAACATAGGCCAGAACTAAGACTGGCGAGATATACTGGAGAACCGTTGCCGTTCCTGCATTGGTATAATGAATGGCTTGTCGATAGGCATACTGGTTGGCTAGGAGACCACAAATGGCAAAAATCAAGAGACGAACTCGGTTGGAGCCTGAGGACATCAATGATGTCAATGTCGCCTTATCCTTAATGAAGGCCAGTCCTGTCAAGACTAGACCCGCTATAATCAAGCGCAGGCTGGTAAGGAGATTGACCGAAATCCCCTGAGCCATCAGATATTGACCAGAAATACCTGAAAAGCCCCAACACAGGGTTGCGGCAATGGTAATCATAGTCCCTTTAAACGTTTTTGACATGGTGCCTACCTCTCTAGTCTCCATTCTAGCATAAAATAGTCTTCGTGGAGACCGACTTTTCTATAAAAAAGAAGGCTTTCGAATCAGTCATCGGCCTCTGCCGGAGTTAGTAAGGGAAGGAAGACAAGTCACAACTAGTGATTGGCGACAGGAGCCAAGAGCTTTAGCTCTTAGGCAACTGACCTCCCTTAAAAGCTTTTACTAAGCCTGAGAATTTTGTTATAGTTAAAGTGAAGGAGGGACATTTGTATCAAACCTAGTCGAAGCTCACTTGCTAGGCTGTCCTTCAACTAGACTAACCTATAGGGAGGTATCACTATGTTTCAACTGACTGACCAAATCGCTGTCGTGACTGGTGGAGCCAAGGGAATTGGTCGAGGTATTGCCAGAGTTTTAATCCAACAGGGAGCCAAGGTTATCATTCTTGATAGAGACCAAGATGCTGGTCAAGCTAGTGCCAAGGCTTTAGGCGCTGACTTTTATCCCTTTGATGTTACCGATAGCGACGCTATTGATCAAACCTTCCAAATGATTCGAGAAAAATACGGCAGGCTGGACATTCTCTGTTCCAATATTGGTATCTATCCCCAAGTCAAAATTGCTGAAATGAGCGAGGCTGACTGGGACCTGATTCAAACGGTCAATCTCAAGGGAACCTTCTTGGTGGTCAAGGCTGCTACTAAAATTATGCAACCCCAAGGCTATGGACGAATTGTTCTAACCTCGTCAATCACTGGCCCTATTACTGGCTATCCTGGCTGGGCCCACTACGGTTCAACCAAGGCTGGACAATTAGGCTTTATGCGGAGTGCTGCTCTGGAATACGCCAAGGATGCTATCACCATCAATGCCGTTCAACCTGGCAATGTCCTGACCGAGGGTCTGCAAGCTCAGGGACAGACCTATCTGGATGAAATGAAAAAGACCGTACCGACTCATACCCTAGGTTCCCCAGAAGACATTGGCACAGCCGTTGCTTTCTTAGCTTCTAAGGAAGCCCACTACATTACTGGTCAGACCATTGTTGTTGATGGAGGCCAAATCCTCCCAGAATCTTTTGATGCGATTCTGTAAAATTCACTACTAGATAAAGGAGCTGGGCAAAAACTCAAAATCTCACTAATTTTCTCAGATTTTAAAAATAAGAAATCGCATGAAATCAGCGTTTTTAAACGAAAGATTTCATGCGATTTTGTTAATTCAGGACTTTTTTTCCAGCCCCTTTATATCTATATCAAAGCAAAAAGGCCTAGTCTTAGATCTTGACTACTTCCTATCACGCAAAGCCCTTTTGAAGACTTTTTTCCGTTGCTTGACCAAGCTGATGAGGGCCTGACCTTCCTTGGCATAGCCCCCTTTTTTATTGTAAAAACTCTTCTCGAAATCAGCTGTTTGCCTCTCTTGCCAGAACCTGCCCAAGCGAATCCTGCCCGTCCGATTGGGAGAGCGGTAGCCCTTGGTAGCTTGATTACGAAAGGCTGGGTCATGAGGGCTGACAGGATAAACATCCAGACGAAAATGACTCTTGTTATTGTTGCCGTAATTGAAACTGGCCCCATTGATGATACCATTGGCTGTCACCTTTTCGGCATCAACTTCATTGAGAAAATTCCCTTGACTATCGATGATAAATTCCGTCCGAAACTGGAGGAGAACCTTGATATTATAGGATTCTTGCTGGTCAGGAAAGTGAAAATCACCTGCATTGATCTGGCGTTTATTGTGCAATCTGGCATGGTCCCAGAGGCTGGGCCTGAGATGATTGGCCCGCAGGTAGGCAATCAGGGCATCCTGGTCACTCATGCCATGTTTTCGGTAATATTGACGGACATACTGGGCCTGCTGACTGGAAATGACATAGCGGAGCTGGTGGAGCTGGCGGTTAAAGCTGGTCTTCTCCTGAAAATCTCGCCCCTTCATGGCTAATCGAACCTGTTTAGTTAGGTCAGCCCAAAAACGGTCATGAGGAGCCAAATCAGGCGAAAATTTAGCGACCAAGGCCTGATTTTCCTCCAACTGACCGGAGAGATCCTCTGGCATGGCCAAGCTAGCCAATAAAAATTCCAGAGCAGCTCGCGGCGTCTGCTCCTTTTTTATGATCCGCCATTCCTGCAAAAATTCCTTTGAACCAATGAGCATGGCTCCTCCTTTCTTTTGGACATAGCTATTAAACTCTTGAAAAAGACGAAAAAACTGGAAAATCAGGATTCCCCCTTTTGGTGCCATAAGATTTTGAAGCCCCGTCTATCTTGACTTTCCTATTATAGCTAATTTTAGCAACAAAACAAAAAGTCTGACTCTCCTCCTAGTCTAGTCCAGTTCATTCACTCACCAGTAGCCTTTTTCGATAGTCAGTCACCGTCATCCCCAGCCATTTTTTAAAAGCCCGACTAAAGGCAGCAACCTCGGTATAACCCAGTAAATCTGCGATTTCTTCGGTGGATAAGTTCAATTGCAAATACGAAACTGCCATAGCCTTCTGGACTGCCTGAACCTGCTCCTTAAACGAAGTGTTTTCCGCTTTTAAATTCCGTTGTAGAGTCCGACTGCTAAGACCCAAACGTTGGGCGATATCTTCCACAAGAAAGTTGCCTGCCGGAATGGCGGAGAGGAGCTCCTCTTGTACATAAGTGGCAAAAGACTTCTCACCCTCTAGGCTAGCCAAATGCTTGTTGAGCTCTGGCTCTAGATAGTGCCACATGATATTATTTTGGGTAATAAAAGGTTGGTCCAAATCAACCCTAGCAAAGACTAGCTGATTATAGGTCGATTTTTGGACTAGTTGGCCAAATTCAGCTAGGGTCTCCTCCTCATAATCAAAGGGGCTTTCAAGCAAAATGGGTTGAATGGATTGTCCTGTTCCGGTCTTTAGGAGATTTAAGAGGAGCAATTGTTCATTAAGTACCGCAAGCTTCGGCAGGTCGAACTGCCTGAGAGCATAGCTAAAATGGACAGAGACTGATAGCTCCGTCACCATCAATTCCACCTCAATGGGACCAACCAACTTTTTAAAATGAGCAAACCGCTCCAAGGCTTCTAGGCCATTTTTAGCCGATAAGGCTGCAAAAAAGGCGGGAACTAAAAGCTGGAGATTGGCAATCTGGCTAAGGGCTCGAATTTCCTTTTCGTCAAGCACTCGGTCGAGCTCGTCCAGCAAACGAAAGTATTCTAAACTGGTCAACTCAATTTCTTCGTTTCTTAATTTATTGGGAATAGTGGCTTTATGAAGTAGGCTGGAAAAATCCAGTCCTAGAGTTTTCAGATAATCTTCTAGCCCTCGAGTAACTGCTAGTTTCATTGAAAAACTTCCTTATTTCATTTGACTTAACATCATACGGTCATAGATACGATCTCCTAGGATACGGCGGATACCGACTAAGAGGTGTGCTCCTTGTCCAACTAGATAGCGTGGTTTGGGTTTACGGGCATTGATAATCTTTTGAACAATTTTAGAAATGACAGCTGGATTAGAACCTGCTACTGGCGGATTATCCATAGACTTGATATAGGCATTGGCCACTTCCTTGTGGGGGCCATTTTGCGATTCAAAAGAGAAATTGTCACGTACTCCTTGATAGAAGTCCGTGTTAATGATTCCTGGTTCAAGCAGAACAACCTTTATGTTAAAGACCTTCAATTCCAAACGGAGACAATCGCTGTAACCTTCAATGGCATGTTTAGTGGCATGGTACCATGCTCCTAGTGGTGAATAGATTTTCCCACCCATAGATGAGGTATTAATAATGAGGCCATCTCTTTGTTGACGCATGAAGGGTAGGACCTTTTGGGTCAAACGGGCCACACCATAGACATTGACCTCGAACTGCATCTGCACTCTTTCCATGGGCATCTCCTCAACTGGACCACAGAGACCATAGCCTGCATTGTTCCAAAGGACGTCAATCCGCCCTTGCTCGTCAATAATCCTCTTGACAACCTCTTCAATGTCCCCTTCGCTGGTGACATCCATTTTCAGAACATGACCGCCTAGTTGGGCCAAGTCCTTCATCTTATCAAGGCTACGAGCGACACAGTAGACGGTATGACCCGCCTTGATTAAATCCTGAGCCGTTATTTTCCCCATTCCTGATGAAGCTCCCGTAATTAAAATAACTTTTTTTGCTTTAGACATATTTCTCTCTCTTTTCTTTTAATGATGGTTCTATTTTAAAAGATAGACCGACACAATCCCATAACAATTTCCGCCAAGCTCTTACCATTTTACGCCATTTAAAAAAATAAGAAAGTCTTTTGCGCATAAAAAGGACCCAGTTCTACTTAACTGGATCCCTATTTATTTTCTATTATTTCCCCTACTCTTCCTTCAACTTAGCCAGTTCTTGAGCCAAGAGTTTGAGGGCGACTTGCGGGTTAGCCTGTCCCTTGGTAGCCTTCATGAGGAAACCGGTGAAGGCCTTGTCGGCGTTACGTTTACCAGACTTAAAGTCAGCAACCGCTGCTTCATTATCCGCAAAGACCTGATGGATAATGGGAATCAGGATCTCAGGGTCAGAAATCTGTACCAGACCAGCCTTTTCCACATAGTCACGGGCTCCACCACCATTTTTAGCCAGGTGGACAAAGACCTTCTTGGCAATCTTGGAAGAAATAGTGCTATCTTCAATCAAGCCCAGCATTTCTACCAGATTTTCTGGTGTCAGATTAATGTGCTCAATGGTCTTAGCTTCGCTATTGAGGAATTGGGCCACTTCACCTTGGAGCCAATTGGAGACCTGCTTGGCGTCGCCGCCTAGGCCAACAGCTTTTTCAAAGAAGTCTGAGGTCGCCTTGGTCGCTGTCAATTGACTAGCATCATAGTCCGTCAGACCCAATTCATTCACATAGCGGGCTCGGCGGTCTTTGGCAAATTCAGGCAGGCTGCCCCGCATGTCCTCAATCCAATCATCAGAAATCTCAAAGATTGGCAGATCCGGTTCTGGGAAGTAACGGTAATCGGCCGAACCTTCTTTAACCCGCATAAGAATTGTTTGTTTTCCAGCTTCATCATAACGGCGGGTTTCCTGGCGAATCACACCACCAGAACGCAGGATTTTGGCCTGACGCTCAACCTCATATTCCAATCCCTTGCGGACATTACTGAAGGAGTTGAGATTTTTTAGCTCTGTCTTGGTACCAAATTCTTCTTGACCGTAAGGACGCAGGGAAATATTGGCATCAACCCGCATGGAGCCTTCTTCCATCTTGACATCAGAAATACCGGTATACTGGATAATTTCCTTTAAAGCCGTCAAATAAGCATAAGCCTCTTCAGGAGAGCGCATATCAGCCTCAGAAACAATCTCAATCAGAGGCACACCCTGACGGTTGAGGTCAACGTAGGAATAACCATCGTCAGCGTGAGTATTCTTACCAGCATCTTCTTCCAAGTGCGCCCGTTCAATACGAATTTTCTTTGTCGAACCATCATCCAGCTGCGCTTCCAGCCAGCCATTATAGCCAATTGGCTCATCAAATTGCGAAATTTGATAGGCTTTTGGATTATCAGGATAGAAATAGTTCTTGCGGTCAAAGTGCATGGTCTGGTGGATATCCATGTTGAGCGCCAAAGCAGCTTTTATTCCCGCATCAATAACACCCTTATTCATAACCGGCAAAACACCGGGGAAAGACCAATCGATGATATTAGTATTGGCATTGGGATTCTCACCAAAATGAGCCGATGATGGTGAGAAGATTTTTGAATTGGTATTTAATTCCACATGGACTTCCAGCCCAATAATGGTTTCAAAGTTCATTTATTCTCACCTCCAAAAATTGCTGGCTGCTGCTTATGGTAGTCAGTTACTGCTTCAAAAGCGGAGGCCGCTTGATAGATAGTTTCCTCACCATATTTAGGACCAATCAGCTGCAAGCCAACTGGCAGACCATCCACAAACCCTGATGGAATCGAAATTCCTGGTAGCCCAGCTAGATTGACTGGAATGGTCAGAAGGTCAGCCAGATACATGGCAACAGGGTCGTGATTGAGCGTATCCAAACCGAAAGCTACCTGCGGTGCTGTAGGGCCGAGGATAAGGTCATAATTGGCAAAGACCTTCTCAAAATCTTGGATAATCAGACTGCGTACCTGACCAGCCTTCTTGAAATAAGCATCGTAGTAACCAGACGACAGACTGAAGGTCCCCAGCATGATACGGCGTTTAACTTCATCACCAAAGCCTTGGCTGCGAGTCTTGACATAGATATCCTCTAGAGATTCGGCACCTTCTGCTCGGAAACCATAGCGAATCCCATCGAAGCGTTGCAGGTTGGAGGAAGCTTCTGAAGAAGCAATGATGTAATAAACCGCCACACCATACTTGGAATGGGGCAGACTAACTTCTTCAACAATGGCTCCCAAGTTTTCAAACTGCTTAGCCGCTGCTAGAATATTTTCTTTAATTTGTGGATCAATGCCTTCGCCCAAGTATTCCTTAGGCAGGGCAATTTTCATCCCTTTGATGTCTTGCCCAATCTTACTGGTATAATCAGCAATCCGAACAGGAGCAGAGGTGGAATCCTTCTTGTCCTCGCTGGCAATAGCATTTAGCAGTTGGGCATTTTCTTTAACAGTCTGCGAAAATGGACCAATCTGATCCAGCGAGCTGCCAAAAGCAATCAGGCCAAAACGGGACACCGTACCATAAGTTGGCTTAAGACCGACAACACCATTAAAAGCTGCCGGTTGACGGATGGAACCACCCGTATCAGATCCCAGTGACAGACGAACCTGACCAGAAGCTACTGCTGTCGCTGAACCACCTGATGAACCACCGGGGACCTTGCTTTGATCCCAAGCATTTTTAGTCTTCTTGAAGTAGGAAGTTTCGGTTGAGCCGCCCATGGCAAACTCGTCCATGTTGGTCTTACCAACGACGATCATACCTTTTCCATAGGCATTTTGAACAGCTGTCGCATCAAAGATGGGTTCATAATTGTAGAGAATTTTCGATGCAGCAGTTGTCAAAATCCCCTTAGTCGAAATATTATCCTTAACCGCTAAAGGAATTCCTGACAGGGCATTATCCGCATCAATTCCTTCTTCATCTATAGTCTGAGCCTGCTCCAAAGCCGCCTCTTCCGCTACCGTGATAAAAGAACCAACAGCCGTCTCACGCGCCTTGATATCCCCAAGTGTCGCCTCAGTCAGCTCAGTCGCAGAAATTTCCTTTTTGACCAGGAGATCGTGCAATTCTTCAATTGTTTTATTATTAAAAGACATTAAGCATCTCCTCCGTCATCTAAGATCGCCGGTACCTTGATATAATAATCTTTCGACTCCGGTACATTTTTAAAGAGCTGATCGCGATCAGTTCCTTCTTCAGCCACATCAGGGCGAATAACTGTCTTGCGGTCAGCCATGGTTGTTGTAATAGGCACACCAGTCGTATCAACTTCATTCAACAGCTCAACCATGTCGACAATTTTGGTCAAGGTAGTCGCAAATTCAGCTGTTTCTTCATCTGAGAAGGACAACTTTGACAAGGTCGCTACATGGCGCACTTCTTCTTCCGAAATTTTCATCCATTTTTCTCCTATAAGCATTACATAGTCTTCAAAATTATATCACACTTTTAAAGATAAAAACATTCTTTCAAAATTGTAAGGGCAGGGCTTCATTATTTTGGTACACTGATATCAAGGAGGAAGATGCCATGAAAACATTAAAAGGATGGAATACTAATCAGCTCAAATACATCGCCCTGACTTTTATGGTAATGGATTCTGCATTTTTTGCCTTCCCCGGCTTGCCAAGCTGGCTGCATCTCATGACACGATTTGTTGCTCCTGTCTTTGCTTATTTAACACTGGAAGGCTTCTTTCATACCAGAAATCGACAAAAACATTTGCTTCGATTGTGGACGGCTGCCATTCTCATGCAGCTAGGTGACTTCCTATCTTTGCTACTCCTAGGATCTAAGCACCAGATCGTAGATAATATCTTTTTAACCCTCGCTTTAGGTTACAGCATGATCTATTTTTGGCAAAAAGCTAAAGACTCCACCAATCAGCGCAGCCTTAATTTTATCTTGGGAACAGTGATTTTCATCATGGGACTTTTCCTATCGCTTATCGGTCTGCCTCTTGGCCAGCACCTCAGTCTGACACTGGAAGGCGGTATCCCAATTCTCTTTCTCATGCTGATTTTCTGGAGATTTTAT
Source organism: Streptococcus criceti HS-6 (assembly GCF_000187975.2). Taxonomy (NCBI): domain Bacteria; kingdom Bacillati; phylum Bacillota; class Bacilli; order Lactobacillales; family Streptococcaceae; genus Streptococcus; species Streptococcus criceti. The sequence continues at coordinate 846,898 of NZ_AEUV02000002.1, read as the reverse complement.
GGTAATCCTAAAAGGCAGCTGCTCGTCTTTGGATTATGGAGCGTCTTGCTCTTTATCATAATGGGACCAGACCTTAATATCAGTCATTACCCAAGTCTGGGTGTCTGGTTTGAGATGTTTTGTTACAACAGCGATGCTATGAGCTTCCTCTTCCTTCCCTTCCTATTTTTCTATAATGGGCAAAAAGGCAGCACTAAGCCTATCCATAGATGGTTCTTTTATATCTTTTACCCTGCCCATCTTTGGATCTTGAATATACTAGCTTTCTTCTTGTAAATGGATCTTGCACATCATAAAGAGGTTGGGAACGTTCCCAACCTCTTTTAACCTGCAGAGAGGATGATATCACCAACACTTCTGATGGAAATTTATCACTCTGCTGCCTGTAAAGCTTCCAGCATATCAAGATATTTGAGTCGATAGTGAACAAATACCCCTAATCCTACAAGAATAAGACAGATAAAAACAATTGGGATCACATAAACCTGAATATCAACATTTGTCCCAAATAATACATTATCAGAACCAATCATCTCCATGATTACTTGATGCAAATAATGACCAGCTAAGAGTCCCAAAACATTTCCTACCATTGAAAGAACAATCGTTTCACGGTAAATATACAAGGTAACCTCACTATCGTAAAAACCAAGAACCTTTACCGTGGATAACTCTCTAATACGTTCAACAATATTGACATTAGTCAAGTTATAAAGAATAACAAGGGCCAAAAGAACTGTATTGACAACCAGAACAATCATGGCTGCATTCAAAGAGGTAACAATTGTTTTAATCATCTTCATCCGAGATGTATTTTGAGTCACCGATGCAACCTCGTTCATAGCCAGTAATTTCGTTGATATATCCTTAATATGAGAAGAAGAATCATCCTTTAGGTTGATAAAATAAGCATTATCATCGGGCTTCTGACCAAAAATATCTTGATAGACTGACCGAGTCATAAATAAATAGTGGCCAACATTCATCTTGGCAACGGCAGCAACCTTGATACGGCGCTTCTTACCATCACTGTCCTTAAGATAAAAACTCTTACCCTCATCAACCTTATAAAAGCGGGCTAATTTTTCAGAGATAACGACACCGTGCTTAGGCAGTTTTAAGTCCAGATTAGTATGGGCATCCTTTAAGCGAACAAAGTCGTCAAAGTTGTCGCCATCCGTTGCCATAACAGCAATACTCTGCCTGTCTTTTAACTGAGGCACCTCTTCAGTCAAGTTAGTGTAATAAATACTCTGATAACGCGCAACGTCCTTTGACCTTAAAAAGTCCGTTAAGCTATCATTATCTTTGACACCTTCCTTTTTCATAGCTACCAGATGATAAGGGGTCAACTGCGTAAACTGTTCCCTAATCACCTTTCCCAAAGAGGATTGGATTCCTAAGCCTGCAAAAAGAAGTGCAACTGAACCAGCCACCCCCAAAATCGTCATCAGCATCCGCTGCTTATAGCGAAAAATATTACGGACGGTCACTTTATGAGTAAAACTCAAACGCCGCCACATAAACCCTATCCGCTCTAAGAAGATCTTCGACCCTCTCACAGGCGGCTTAGGCAGCAGCAACTGAGCCGGTTTTTCACCCAGCTCCTTACTGGCAATAAGATAAGCCGGTAAAACAGCACTCGCCAATCCTAACAAAACAGCGATTAAGGTATAAGACCAGTAAAAGGATAAATGGGGACTGCCCAAGACCATATTCCCTGAAAAAATCTGCAGAACAATACGCGAAAGCAAATAATGTCCTCCGATAATGCCTAAGAGGCTGCCTAGCATACTAGCTACAAAACCATAAATAAGAAATATCCGGATAACATCTTGTTTCGTATAACCCAGAGCTATCAGTAGACCCGATTTGTTTCTTTCCTCATCAACAAATCGAGTCATCGTCGTAAAGGTAACCAAGGCAGCAACACCATAGAGTACAATAGGAAAAATATTGCCGAGATTGCCCATACTGTCTGCATTGGCAGAATAGACCGTATAACCTTCTCCGCCCAGCATGGTCGAACGTGTATAAGTATTATAGATTGGTTTTGGCATAGCATCAATTTGAGCCTGAGCTTTTTGAATCTGCTGCTCCTTTTGAGCGATTGATTGGCGCGCTTGACTAATAGACTGCTGAGCCAACTCTTGCTGATAAGGAGGTGCTGATGCTAGAGCAGCTGTACTTTCTTGCAGCTTCTTTTTTGCGTCAGCCAAGGCTATTTTACTTTGGTCAACTTTTTTCTGCGGTGCCTTTTTCAAGTCTGCCAGACGCTTTTGGCCATTATCCTCTAACACTGTATCTAACGCGTCTTGATAACTATTCACTTTTTTAGTGTAACCATCGGAAAAAGGATTAAGCTTTTTCAGTCGGTCATAGCGAATTCTAGCCAAAGTATTGGTGCTATTCGCAAAGGCTGAGGAATTCACAACACCATAACTTGTCAGATTACCATCTCCTGCTGTCGACGATCCTAAATTTAAGTTAGACCAAATTTCAGATGACTTGATGAAACCGACTATTTTGAAATCTTTTTCTACCAAATTAGACTTCTCAGAAAGCTGAAAGGATAATTTATCACCCAGTTGATATTTCTTTTTCAAAGGAGCAGCCAGAGCAATCTCATTCTGTTTCTTGGGTAAATTGCCTGATTCTAACTGGTAAGTCGAGATGGTCTGACTATTGGAAAACACCCTCACAGCATTGTCGGTATCCTCAATCGTCACATCTGTTACTTTCCCAAACTCTACCTTAGCACCATCAACATGCTCTAACTCTTCCTGATCAGCCTGACTAAAACCATGACTGGCTGTTACAAATAAATCTGCTGTTTGATGGACCTGCAGATACTCATCAGCTCGCCCTTGCATATTGGGTCTTGTTGCTTTCAAGCCGATAAAGGTAAACGATCCTAAAAACATCAAAAGCATAATAGAAAGAAAGCGGCCTTTTGATCCCAACAAGGCCTTCCAGATCGTTTCCCAGTAAACCTTTTTTCTCATAAAATCACCCCTTTAATACTCAAGACTATCAATATCTAAAGGCTGATCATTGCAGGTAATCTTACTAACCTTGGCATCATGCAGATAGATCACTCTGTCAGCAATCGGCGCCAAGGACGAGTTATGCGTGACAATGATAACAGTGGCCCCTCTTTGACGAGACATATTCTGCAAGAGTTTTAGGATCTGCTTACCTGTTTGATAGTCCAGAGCTCCTGTAGGTTCGTCACATAGAAGTAACTTAGGATTTTTAGCCAAGGCACGGGCAATAGATACCCGCTGTTGCTCGCCACCAGACAGCTGGGCAGGAAAATGATCTAATCGACTTCCAAGTCCAACTCCCTCTAGGGTTGCGGCAGCATCTTTGGCATCAGATACTATCTCTGAAGCAAGTTCTACATTTTCTTTAGCAGTCAGATTGGGAACCAAGTTATAAAATTGAAAGATAAACCCAACATCATTTCGGCGATAAGTCGTTAACTCTTTTGGACTGTAAGTTGCGATATTGTTACCATCAATCCAAACTTCTCCTCCATCATTCGTATCCATGCCGCCAAGAATATTAAGAATCGTTGATTTACCAGCGCCAGAAGCTCCTAAGACAATAACCAACTCTCCTTTATTAATCTCAAAACTGATATCGTTATTGGCGACGACTTCTCTTTCTCCCATCTGATAACGCTTATAAGAATGTTTCATTTCAACATAACTCATCTAACCACCTCCTTATTTAGACAGTTGTTGCTTTAATCTTTCCTTTAGTATATAATAGACTAAAGTGAAAAACAAGCAGCATTATATAGACCTTTGTCTATTTAAAGAGAGGATATCCTATGACTCAAAAACGTCACACACAAAGTAAGGCCAAAATAAAAGCAGCTATTACCGAGCTGCTGCTAGAAAAGAAAGCATTTGGAGATATTACTATCCGTCAAATCACTGAGAAAGCCCACATCAACCGCAGCACTTTTTACCTTCATTATCAAGATAAATATGACTTGATTGAAAAGCTTATGCATGAGATAACTGACCACCTCCGAAAAGAATTGCATGATGATCCTGCCAGTATAGAAGAAAAACTCATTCACAGCCTCAATTACCTGCAAAGCCAGCAAGAATTTATTAAACTCATCATTGACATAGCACCAGTAAATTTTTCTCAGAAAACACGCCAGTTTATCACTGAGCTGGTTGAAAGCGACCCTGCCCTCTTTTATGATGTGGTCAACCCAGATCTACCCCTGCCCAAAGATTATAGGCTGACAACTTATGTTGCCAGCATTGAGAGTATTTATGCTCATTGGATGCTAACGGGTGCTCAAGAAGCCCCCCAAGACATTGCAGATATGATTCTAGTTGTCCGAGGATTTTATCAAAAATAATCATAAATAATGGAGGTAACATTATGGCAAGGCTATCTATCCATCGAAACATCAGTCTTTTCAACGACCGAAGCCCACTCTTTCTCATACTTGACAATAAAAATCTTGGCCGGCTGACAATCATTAAGCCAAGGGAATGCTCTGTATCGGCTGGCGAACACACTGTCTATGTCAAAGATATCTTAGGATTTACCAGTCCAGTACTGACTATAAATATTCGAGAAGATAGAGAATCTGTGATAAGGGTAAGCAACAAACTTTCCTTACTACTCCTATTGCTCTTTCTCATAGTATTCACTATTCTGCTCAAAAGTCCCCTAGTCTCATTCCCTGCCTCAGCGATTAACCCTATCTTAATAACTATCTGGCTGATATTCCTTGCAGCCCTCCTTATCTTTTCCCGCCACTCCTTTTATAAGATTCAAGAAGACAGTTTCATCTAAAAAGAGAGGCTTGGACAAACAACTATAATGGCTTTGTCTTCACCCATAAAGTATGGGAATCTCTAAAGATTGCGTATATCATTAAGTTAAGTCAGACACATACTCAAGCGACCAACTGGACATCAGGAAATTTTTCCGTCTGAGAGCCAGTTGGTTATTTTTGTGTCTACTTAAAGAAGGGGGAGTATTACCCAAAGTTTGAAATTATGACACTCAGTAGGTAAAGCTTACTGAAAATTGCGCCCCTAGTCATCGCTTAAATAGCGATTCGATTTTCATTCTGTAACAGTCGCCCCTAAGACATTCTTGAAATGATCAAGGGCAAATTGATGATTTTCTTGAGTCAGGCTTGCCACGCAGGAAGCAGGAATCTCAATATCATAACCCAGATTATAAGCATCAATAGCTGTATGAAGGACGCAGATATCGGTGAGAACACCAGTTAAGACTAAAGTTGTCACCCGCCTTTCCCGCAGCCGAATATCCAAATCCGTTCCCGCAAAGGCTGAATAGTGGCGCTTATCCAGCCAGAAAACCCGACTGTCATCCTTGATAGCTTCATAAACATCAGCCAGCTGACCATAGAGGTTGCGTCCGCTGGTCCCCTTGATATTGTGGGGGGGAAAGAGTTTGGTTTCGGGATGAAAAGTATCTCCTTCATCATGGCCATCAATGGCAAAGAAAATATAATCACCAGCTTCATAGGCTGTCTGGGTTTTAGCAGCAATGGCTGTTTCAATGGCCTGAGCAGGCTGACCTGCTGTCAGTTTGCCATCATCCGCCACAAAATCATAGGTATAATCAATCGAAATCAGCGCTTTAGTCATTTTTATCCTCCATTTTGGACATAGATATTTTCTTCATTATACTAAAAAATCCTGCCATAGAGACAGGATTTTTTCTACTACTCAAAATCTTTAATCTTATCAAAGATACCTTCGTTAATAACCTTAAGGTAGGTTCCCTTCATTCCCAAAGAACGACTTTCGATAATACCGGCACTTTCCAACTTTCGCAAAGCATTGACGATAACCGAACGGGTAATTCCAATCCGATCAGCAATCACAGAAGCAGTCAAGCGCCCTTCAAGACCGCCTAATTCATTAAGAATGGCAGCTACAGCTTTCATTTCCGAATAAGACAGGGTATTGATAGCCATATTAACAGCTGTTTGCTTGCGGATGGTTTCTTCCAAATTTTCTGTTTGCAGATTGAGCAATTGAATCCCAACAACGGTCGCTGCAATTTCAACCAAAATCAAGTCATCATCGGTAAATTCATCATCATTGCGCCAGATAATTAAAGATCCCAGCCGCATGCCACCACCATAGATCGGTGCTAAAGTGGTCAGACCTCTCGGATAGATATCTCGGGACTCTACTGGAAAGATGGTTAACTCGCTGGAGACAGGGATATTGGCTTCGGTATCGTAAACCCGACTAATCCCCCGCATATAGTCATCAGGGAACTGCTGAGCGTCAAAAATCTCCTCAACACGGTCGGTGTTGGTTTTATAATTCATGGCATAGCCAAGAAGCGTTCCCCCACCATCAACGATACAGACATTACAATCAATAATATCAGCCAACTGCAAGGCCATAATATTGTAAGGTAAATCCTCTTGCAAACTGTCAACCGAGCGTTGCAAGATGGATGTGATTTTTCTTGTTTTTTCTAATAAGCTAGGCATTTCTCTTTTCCCTCTTTATGATTTCACCTCATTATATCAGAGTCTTTTTGAAATCGCAATCAATTATCAGAAAATTTCTTATAGTTCCAAAATTATAGTCAATAATTTACAATTTTAATCAAAACGTTCGGATTTTAATGGATCTTTTTCCCTTTTTACACAATAGCCCCGCTGGTATCTTGCTCAAAATCAAGCTGCTATCACTTTTTTACGAAGAAAATCTTTGCAATGCTTGGCAAACGCCAGAAAAAAGAAACCTCCCAATTCTAGGGAAGTTTCTCCAATAATAGACTTTATAACTTTAACGTTTATACTGAGCCAAGACCCGAGTGATCTTTTCTTGAACCTCTGCCAGTTCAGATACTCGGGGCAGATAAACAATGCGGAAGTGATCAGGCTTGTTCCAATTGAACCCTTTACCAGGAACTAGCATGACCTTCTCTTGCTTAAGCAAGCGCAAAACAAATTCTTCATCATCATCGACCCTATACATATTCGGGTCAATCTTAGGAAAGATGTAGAGGCCAGCCTTAGGTTTGACGGCTGTTAAGCCAGGAATATCATTGATAGCCTTAGTGATAAACTCTCTCTGCTCATAAATTCGACCGCCTGGGACTAACAATTCATCACCAGATTGGTAGCCGCCCAAGGAAGTCTGAACAACATGCTGAGCCAAAACATTGGAGCAGAGTCGCATGTTAGACAGCATATTAAGTCCTTCAATATACCCCTTGACAGACTCCTTAGGTCCGGACAAAACCATCCATCCAACCCGAAAACCACAGATACGATGGGACTTGGAGAGGCCATTCATAGACACACAGAAAACATCAGGAGCCAGACTGGCGATGGCTATATGCTGTGCCCCATCCATTACCAAACGATCATAGATCTCATCCGCAAAGATAATCAAATCATTCTGCCGAGCAAGCTCAACAATGTCTTCCAAAATATCCTTAGGATAAAGGGCACCTGTTGGATTATTGGGATTAATGACCACGATCGCCTTGGTATTTGAGCTAATTTTGGACTTGATATCATCGAGATCCGGATACCATTCAGCCTGCTCATCACAGAGATAGTGGACAGCCTTACCTCCCGCTAGACTGACACAAGCCGTCCAAAGAGGATAGTCGGGCATAGGAACCAAAACCTCATCCCCATCATTTAGCAGAGCTTGCAGGGACATAGAGATCAGCTCAGAAACCCCGTTACCGATATAAATATCATCAATATCAACTGGTGGGAAGCCCTTGGTCTGACAATACTGCATAATAGCCTTGCGGGCAGAAAAAATTCCTTTAGAATCTGAGTACCCCTCACTCTCTCTGACATTTAAAATCAAGTCTCGGATAACTTCGTCAGGAGCTGTGAATCCAAAAGCTGCAGGATTCCCTGTGTTGAGGCGGAGAATTTTCTCACCATTAGCCAACATACGATTAGCTTCATCAAGGACCGGCCCACGAATGTCGTAAGCCACATGTTCGAGTTTGGATGACTTATTAAATTGCTTCATACTTGTAACCTCTGTCGCTTTATTATAGCTGAATTAATAAAAAATTGGAAACAATTTTAAGAGCTTTCGCTAAAAAAGATAGCTGAGAGGATTGGAAGAAATTTCCGAAAATTCTAGCAATCGCTTTCATAAAGTTTGAAAAAGAGGTATAATAAACTTACGAAAACAAGAATAGGGGGAACAATCCTATGATTCAAGCTTATAAACATATCCTCGTTGCTGTCGATGGTTCTGACCAGGCCGAATTGGCTTTTAAAAAAGGGATTGCTGTTGCTAAGCGCAATGATGCCGAACTTGTCTTAGCCCATGTTATTGATACTCGGGCTATCCAGAACATCGCTGCCGTTGATACCTTCACCTACGAAAACCTTGAAAAAGAAGCTGATGCTCTTTTAGGCGGCTACGAAAAAACTGCCAAGGAAGCCGGCGTCAAAGAAGTCCGTAAAGTAATCGAATTCGGCAACCCTAAACGTCTTTTAGCCATTGATATTCCTAAACGTGAAAAGACTGACTTGATTCTTTTAGGAGCGACCGGTCTTAATAATTTTGAACGTCTTTTAATTGGTTCTTCTTCTGAGTATATCATGCGTCATGCAAAGGTGGATATTTTAGTTGTTCGTGATGAACAAAAAACTTTGTAAATCAGCTAGTGACTTTTGTAAAAATGATGAAAAATCCTCGCCTGTTGAGCAAGGATTTTTCTGATAGCTTCGGCTATTTTCAGTTAGGAAAGTAAAGCTAATCATTTAGACTGCTAGTCTCGCTGGCTTTTCGCCGCAGAGCTTTATGCAGCTGGCGATCAACTTCTCGCTTAATGGCAGGTTCTGGAGCAAAACGCTTTTCCCAATCATCTGGTTTTAAAATTTTGTGAGTCACTGGGTCAAAATGGGCTTTGCCGTCCGGGAAGGTCTTCCCCATATTAGCCGCATGAACAATATCAAAAACACCACTAGGATCAACGCCCATCAGGACGAAGGAGCCATAGGTTAGATAGAGCAAATCAATCAAAGCATCAACTTGCCCAACCAGCGGACTTTCTGGATGCTTCTTGGCTTGCACCTTGGTCGCTGCCTTATCTAAAGCAGTATGCAAGTTAGCTAGGGCCTGCTCAAAGTCATCTGAGGTCTGACAGGTTGCATAAATGAATTCAACAATTTCCTCCAATTTAAAGTCAGCCCGATGGCTTGCTTCTTCAAGACCATAAACTCGAGGAGTATTGTTAGTTGCCCCATCCATAAGCCGGTGAAAATCACGCACCTTATTGAAATTATCATCAGCTGACAGAAAGTCATTTTCACTTCCCAGATGGATGAGACCATAATGGGACAGAGCCTTGGCAATACCATTTTGATTGTTGGAGTCAGTGATATAGTGAGCCGTCTGCTTGAGCGCCTCAGTCCCATTCCCCATGGCAATACCAATACCAGAACCCAGCAGCATCTCAATATCATTTTCCGAATCGCCAAAGGTCATGACTTCAGATAGCTCGAAATCAAAAATCTGACCCAAGCGTTCAATTCCCTTAATTTTGGACTGACCTTCTGAAATCAAGTCAGCTGAGTAAGGACTGGAACGAGTGATTTTAATATGAGGAAATTTTTCCTGAATCTTACTGGTCTCGCCTTCAGTTGCCACCATGACGACCTGATAGACAGGCTCTCGCATAATAGTTTTTAGGGCCTCTAAGTTCTGAGGTTTGACACGACGAATAATGTTTTTAAAGGACCGCTCAACAAACTTGGCCAGACGTTTGGGAACCAGCCGACTGGCCACTTGACCAAAGCGGGAAGTTCCCATATTGATGATATTAGAACCTAAGAGGCCGACCGATGTCCCTAGAGAAACCTCTCTTCGGCGTTCTTGAGCATATTTTATTAAGCGGTAAACAGTTGATTTGGGTAATTGATTCTGGTAGATAACCCGATCGCGACTGACGATGTACTGACCGTTATAGGTGACCGCAAAATCCAACCCCAGATTTTCCATGAAAGGGGCGACGAAAGCCGGACCGCGACCAGTAGCTAGGCCGACAAAGATGCCTTGATTTTTCAGCTCTGCAATAGCTTGCTGGGTCGTCCGCGAAACGTTTTTACGGTCGTTCACAAGCGTGCCATCAATGTCAAAAAATACTGCCTTAATTGCCAAAACGCCGGCTCCTTTCCAGTCTTTTATGATAGAATAAATTATAACACAATTTCAGAAAGAAAAAAGTACGATGAAAAAAATCCTTGTTCTCCATACTGGCGGTACTATTTCCATGCAGGCAGACGATGCTGGTCAAGTTAACTCCAGCAAGGATAACCCTATGAACCATATTGGGCTAGACTTGTCCAACATTGAGTTAACCGTTCTTGATTTTCTTAATATTCCCAGCCCCCACATGACTCCTTACCACATGCTGGCCCTTTACCATAAGATTAGGGAATGCGCCGATCAGTTTGATGGAGTGGTCATCACCCATGGGACTGACACTTTAGAAGAAACAGCCTATTTTTTGGATACCATGGCAATCCCAGAGATTCCCATTGTTTTGACAGGAGCCATGCGGTCCTCCAATGAACTGGGAAGTGATGGCGTCTATAATTACCTGTCAGCCATTCGAGTAGCCAGTCACGATAAGGCGACAGACAAGGGAGTTCTGGTAGTCATGAACGATGAAATTCATGCAGCCAAGTATGTGACCAAGACCCACACCACCAATGTGGCTACCTTTAATACCCCAACCCACGGTCCCCTTGGCATTATTATGAAACATGACATTCTCTTTTTTAAAACGGCAGAACCTAGGGTCCGTTTTGACTTAGATACCATCACCGGAACGGTGCCCATCATCAAGGCTTATGCTGGCATGGGAGTGGGCGAGGGGATTATCAGTCTTTTAGATCCGCAGAAAATTGATGGGGTAGTTATCGAGGCCTTAGGTGCTGGAAACCTACCACCCGAAGCAGCGAGTGAGTTGGAATGGCTAATGAGTCAAAACGTACCAGTTGTGCTTGTCTCTCGTTGCTTCAATGGCATTGCCGAACCTGTCTATGCTTATCCCGGTGGCGGTGTCAAACTACAAGAAGCCGGAGTTATGTTTGTCAAGGAACTCAACAGTCAAAAGGCAAGACTCAAGCTTCTTATCGCTCTCAGTGCTGGGTTAAAAGGAAAAGCATTAAAAGAATATATTGAGGGATAACAATGGAGGAAGAACAAGACCAGTAGCCGCACTCGGTGACCAACTTAATTCGCCAGACTGTTTAACCTATAGGTATACTACTGTATACTACTGTATTCTCGCTGATACTGATTAATGCTTAAAGCATCTAGTCTACCATCACGAATCCCCACTACGTTAAGAGAGCTATTTCAAAATAGAAGGCTGGAAAAAAGTATTCCAGCCTTCTATTTTTTTGCAGTAATAACAGTTTAACGCAGTGGTTGAAAGTAAGACCTGTTGGCTATACCAAGAAGTCTTACCCCTGCACAGTTTATTAAGTACTTTAGTCAGCACCAGTGAACCACTGCTGATTGGAGGTCCTTATCTTGGAGTGCAGTCCCATTTTTAGGCATCCCCTTAAACAGTCCACTGGACTGTTTAATTACTCCGCAATTGTTAGCGGTCATCCTAATCAACTGTGCGGAGTGCGTAAATGAGACGACGAAGTCAATTGCTTTATGTAAAAATTGACTTCTTATACGTAATCTTCAAAGATTACAATGTTTTGTGGGTGAGAGCGAAGCCATCATGGCTGTTTATCCCACTCTCTTCATTTCATCATATCTCGATAAATAGCCATTTTATCCTTCAATTTTTCCATAAACAATTGATAATCGGCTATCTTAGATTCCAGAAAAAGTTGGTGTTCTTGTAAAATGTCAAAACGCTCTTTAACAGTTTCCTCGCCCTGATATCGCAAATCGGCATAGCGTTTGATTTGTGATAAAGGCATTCCCATGGCCTTTAAGCGTTTAATAAACTCAGCAAATTCTAAATCCTTATCCGAAAACTCTCGAATACCATTATGACGTTGAACCTGCAGGAAACCCTGCTTTTCATAATACCTTAATGTACTTTCTTTAATCCCCGTTTTTTTAGCAAATTCACTAATTTTCATTTTTCCCTTGACTTAAACCTCCCTTTAAGTTTTACAATCAGTATATCACATGAATTTGTGAAATAAAAAATGAAAAGAGAAATCTTATGACACAATCGCGCTTTGACATTGGTTTAGAAAAATTCGCTGAAATTGACGGGGAGTTAGGACAGGCCACCAAAGAAAATTTAGACCAAATTTCGCCTGACCTTTCTAGAATGGTCATTGAAATGTTTGGGGATGTTTACAAAAGAGAAGGATTACCCCTAAGAACACGGGAACTTATAGCCATATCTACCTTGCTGGCTATGGGAGGCTGTGAAGAACAGCTACGGATGCACACTTATGCTGCCTTATCTGCTGGTGTGACCAAAGAAGAAATCGTTGAGATTTTGATTCAAGACATCAACTATTGTGGTATTGCTAGAGTTTTAAATGCTGCTAAGGTCATCAAGGACGTTTTAGCCTAAACCACTTAACCATTCAGAAAGGAAAAATTTCTTTTCTGAATTTTTTATTGTTTTCTAATCAAAATTTCCTTGTTCTTTTAAATTGGCTGAGAGCATAGACCAACGGGGATCAGCCTGCCAATCCTTCTGAGTAACAATTTGACTGGCAACTTTTCTGGCTTCCTCTAAGATATTATAGTCTTCGACAATATCTGCCACTTGAAACTCCGGAATTCCCGACTGACGGGTACCAAAGATTTCACCAGACCCCCGCATTTTCAGATCTTCCTCAGCCAGAACAAAACCATCAGTAGTCTCACACATGGCTTGCATCCGCCGTTTACCAACCTCATTTTTAGGATTGGCTACCAGAACACAGTAGGACTGCTTATCACCCCGACCGACTCGGCCTCGCAGTTGATGAAGTTGGCTGAGACCAAAGCGGTCAGCATCCATAATAATCATGACTGTGGCATTGGGAACATTGACTCCGACTTCGATCACAGTCGTTGAAACCAAAACTTGCAGCTTTCCATCATTGAAGTCCTGCATAATCTGATCTTTTTCATCATTTTTCATGCGACCGTGCATAAGGGCTATCTGGGTTTGGGCCCCGAAGAAATCAACCAGCTCTTGATGCAAATCAAGAGCATTTTTCAAATCCAGACTCTCGGATTCTTCAATCAAGGGGGAAATAACATAGGCTTGAGCTCCTTTGCCTACTTCTCCCTGCAACCAAGTCAGGACTGTTTCTAATTGCTCATGTTTAACCCAGCGGGTAATAATGGGCTTGCGCCCAGCCGGCATCTGGTCAATAACAGAGACATCCATTTCGCCAAAAGCCGTAATGGCCAAAGTTCTAGGGATAGGAGTTGCTGTCATCATGAGAACATCAGGATTATTCCCCTTTTCACGGAAAATTCGGCGCTGATTAACACCAAAACGGTGCTGCTCATCAGTAATGACCAACCCCAACTTGTGGTAGGAAACCCCGTCTTGGATTAAGGAATGAGTTCCAACAATCATATCCACCGAACCGTCTGCAATCCCAGTCAGAGCTGCCTTTTTAACCGCTGATTTCATGCCAGCAGTCAAGAGAGCAATGTTAAGATCAGGAAAGAGCTTAATCAGGCTCTCAAAATGCTGTTGGGCCAAGATTTCTGTCGGTACCATCAGGGCTGATTGAAAGCCTGCTGTATAGGCTGCATACATAGCCAGACTGGCGATGACTGTCTTGCCAGAGCCCACATCACCTTGCAAAAGCCGATTCATGTGAGCACCTGATTTCATGTCCGCTAAAATTTCTTCCAAACTCCGCTTCTGGGCCTGAGTCAAACTAAAGGGAAGCTGGTCAATCTCTTTTTTGAGGGCCTGCTCGTCGTAAGGGATAGCTAGTCCGTTGCTTGCCGCCCTGTTTTGCGATTTAAGAACCTGCAAATTGAGCTGAAAATAAAAGAGTTCTTCAAATTTAATTCGTCGCAAGGCCTGCTTGTATTCAGCTAGGTCTTTTGGAAAATGCATAGCCCTAGTTGCTGTCTGACGATCTAAAAGTCGGTACCTTGCTAGCAGTTCCTGAGGCAGATTCTCTTCAAGTTCTTCCAAAGCTCCGCTATCAAAGGCTGCCTTGATGGCCTTGACTAAGGCATTTTGCGAAATTCCTTGGGCTACATGGTAGACTGGCTGCATATCATCTTGGACCTGAGCTAGGACCTTCATACCTGTCACAGCTGATTTGCGAGTATCCCACTTGCCAAAAATAGCAACTTCTTGCCCCAGCTCAATTTTATCGGCTAAATAAGGTTGGTTGAAAAAACTGACTGCAATCACAGCATCACCCTGCTTGAGCTTAAAGGATAGACGATTGCGCTTAAAACCATAATATTGAACATTGGCAGGTGTCACAACAGTTCCTGTAACAACAGCCTTTTCCCCATCGATCAGTTCGGCGACAGACCTAGCCTTAAAATCCTCATAGCGAAAAGGATAGTAAAGTAGGAGATTTTCCACTGTATAAAGGCCTAATTTAGTAAATTTTTCAGCGGACTTGGGCCCAAATCCCTTGAGTACCGCAATTGGTTGGTCACATAACATGAGTTTATTATAACATACCGTCCGACTGGGAGGATAATCAGCTGCTATAGCTATTTTCCCTATTATTATAAAAGTTAAATTATCAAACTTTTATAATAATATCCCGTTAACGACATATTTTGACCGTTTCACGACAATTGTGTGTGATCACTGACATTTCATGCTACTATATTTTTGTCAGATGTATTTGATGAAAGTTGCTCTCAATTCTTATGAACATCCATCTCTTGCATTTTAGCCACATTAGGAGGCCATCAGAATATGCGAAGACAAAAATTAGCATCCTTACTGATTTTAGTCGTTTTAGGAATCACAACCTTATTTAGACATCTGGGATTACTAGCGCAAGTGATTAACCTCCTTGGACTCTCCCTTTTGCTATATGCAATTCTTACGGATAAGGATAAAAGCTAACGAGACTAGCTAAAAAATAGTCCTAATCCTCCACTGAAATAATAGAAACAGCCTCCACTGAAACAACAACGGTTGCTAAGTGAAGGCTGTTTTATTAGTCATATTCTCTCGGTACACGATCACTAAGTAGGCAGAGAACTTCATAGTTAATCGTTCCCCGTTTTTGGGCCACATCAGTCGCCAAAATAGTTTGATCACCGCTGCTGCCAATCAGAGTCACCTTGGTTCCCAAAGGATAACTTTGAGGCAATTTGACCGTAATCTGATCCATGGACACACGCCCGACAATGGGGCATCTCTGTCCATCAATCAAAACATCAAATCCTTGCATATCCCGGGTCCAACCATCTGCATAGCCAAGAGGCAGGGTACCGATCCATTCTTCCTCGGAACTAGTATAAGTGGCCCCGTAACCTATATCTGTGCCAACCGGAACTTTTTTCACATGAACTAAGGCAGACTCCAAGGTCAGAGCAGGTTTTATCGTATAGGGTAAGGTCAGCTCACAACCGCTAGGATTGAGACCATAGATAACCAAGCCTAAACGAACAGCGGTAAAAATACCCTCTCTGTGCCAAAGACTCGTTGCCGAATTACTCGCATGAACAATTTCTGGGCAATAATCCAGGCCAGCTACCAGCTCCTTGAAGAAAGCCAACTGTTCCTGAAACTTATGATCATCAGCTTCATCAGCTGTAGCAAAGTGGGTAAAAATTCCGCGGACCTGACCGCCAGCCTTTAGTAGGCCTGAAATTAAGTCATTGGCCTCAGCCAGACTGCGGACCCCGATTCGACCCATACCCGAATCTACAGCAACATGAATTAGAATTCCTTCTAAATCAAGCTGCTTCTGCTGGGCCGCCTCCAGCCACTCCAAGCTGGCTACTGTCAGAGTCAGGCGGTAATCTCGAGCTAGAGCAATTTCATCCGGCAAAACCACCCCTAAGATTAAAATAGGCTTTCTTATCCCAGCTTGGCGCAGTTCAACCCCTTCATCAATATTAGAAACACAGAAACCATCTACCAACCTTTGAACATGGCTGGCAACAGCAACAGCTCCATGTCCATAGGCATTGGCCTTAACAACGGCAAAGGTTTTAACCGCCTGAGGAATGCGGCCCTGAACCTGTTTAATATTGCTTGAAATAGCCGACAAATTAACCTTAGCCAAGGTTGGTCGGTGTAAACTTGAAATCATATCAAAACCTCTTTTTTTGATTTTAATTCAAAGACAGTCAAAAACTCCAACTTCCGCTAGTCCACTTCCAAAATCACACTGGCTTGAACAAAGCCGCCGCTATGGGAAATAGAGACAAAAGCATTACCTGAGAAGACCTTGCTGGTGATAATGGGAGCTCCCTTTTCATTGGTCGCTACCTCAATATCATGAAAACGTAATTTTCCGATCCCAGTTCCCCAAGCCTTGGCAAAAGCTTCCTTGGCTGACCAGCGTCCTGCCAGATATTCCATTTTTCTTCGGCCTTGGAGAGAATCAAAACGTTGAAACTCTAGATCCGTCAGAACCTTTTGAGCAAAAGCAGGATTGCGGATATAAGCTCCTTCAACCCGTGAAATCTCCTGCAAATCAATACCGTGTCCAATAATCATCTTTATATCCTTCGCATAAAAATCCATTCCAGCCTTATGCCTCCAGACTGGATCCTTCTTATTGTAGTATTTTTCGGTAAAATAATCCTTTGTTCAGCTTAAAAGGCGAGATTCTTAAAAGAGATTAGCCGCTGATTTCCATCTTAATCTCATGGTAAAGGAGCTGAGATTTTCCCAGCTCCCGACCATTAGTTATTTAAAAAATCTTCAAAGGAATCCTTACCTAAAGTTTGGTAAATTTCCCGAATCAATTTTTCAGTCTTATCCCACCCCAGACATGGATCTGTAATGGATTTACCGAAGACTTCTGGCTTGTCTTGACGGCCATCTTCTAAATAAGATTCAATCATAAAGCCACGCACATACTTGTTAATCTGCTTATTCCAGTCACGATTAATCAAGGTTTGTCGGACAATACGAATTTGATCCAGATAGTTCTTGCCAGAATTATCATGATTGGTATCAATCAGGATGAAAGGATGAGCTAATCCCATTTGTTCGTAACGTTCAATAGCCTTAACTAAGATGTCATAATAGAAATTAGGTTCATTTTCACCATGTTCATTCGTTGCCCCACGCAAAATCGCATGAGCCAGCGGATTCCCATCGGTGTCAACCTCAGCATCATGATAAATAAAGTTCTGCTTATTCTGAGCCGCATAAATGGCATTGAACATAATATTAAGATTGCCGGAGGTTGGATTTTTCATACCAGTTGGGACATCAATCCCCGAAGCCACAAAGCGATGCTCCTGATCTTCAACTGATCGCGCCCCAATCGCATGGTAGGAAACCAAATCATCAACCAAGGGTAAATTTGAGGGGTAGAGCATTTCATCTGCTGTGGTCAAACCAGTTTCGGTAATCACACGATAATGAAGGTTACGAACCGCTGCAATTCCATTGATGAGATCAGGTAATTTGGAAGTATCCGGTTGGTGAATCAGACCCTTGTAGCCATCACCATTGGTCCGCGGTTTAGCCGTATAGACCCGCATGACCATAAAAACACGGTCTTTAACTTCTTCCTGCAAGGCAGATAGGCGGTGAGCATATTCTAAAACAGCATCTTCATTATCGGATGAACAAGGTCCGATAACTAAGAGCAGGCGATCATCCTCCCCTTTAATGATGGCATCTAGTTCTTTATCCCTAGCTTCTTTTTTAGCCAGTGCCTCTCCTTCAAGTTTTGACAGCTGCTTAACTTGAGCAACATTAATTTTTTGGCTCTTTTGATGAATTCCCATATTATTTTCCTAGCGTTTCGTATATTTCGTGGATGAGTTCAGCAGTCTTATCCCAACCCAAGCAAGGGTCAGTGATAGACTTACCATAGACATCCGGTTGGTTTTGACGGCCGTCTTCTAGATAAGACTCAATCATAAAGCCACGAACAAATTTGTTAATTTTATCACTCCAGTCACGGTTAATCAAGGTTTGCCGAACAATCCGCACCTGTTCCAGATACTGCTTTCCAGAGTTGTCATGATTAGTATCAATAACGATAAATGGATTTTCCAAGCCCATCTCTTCATACTGATCGATAGTTGCTAGAAGGTCATCATAATAGTAGTTTGGAATATTCTTACCATACTCATTGAGAGCCCCCCGCAAAATAGCGTGAGCTAGAGGGTTCCCCGTTGTCTTAACTTCCTGACCGTTATAGAGAAAGTTCTGCTGAGATTGGGCAGCGTACATTCCATTAAACATCACGTTGAGGTTACCTGAAGTTGGATTCTTCATGCCAGTTGGTACATCAATGCCTGAGGCCACAAAACGGTGCTGTTGATCTTCAACTGAACGCGCTCCAATAGCAATATAAGATACCAAATCATCAACCAAAGAGAGGTTTTCTGGATAGAGCATTTCATCTGCCGTGGTCAATCCAGTTTCGGTAATCACCCGATAATGGAGATTACGAACAGCTTTGATACCATTAATCAGATTGGGCTGACCTTGAGCATCTGGTTGGTGAACCAGACCCTTGTAGCCATCGCCATTAGTCCGTGGTTTAGCGGTGTAAACCCGCATCACCATAAAGACGCGTTCCTTGACTTTTTCTTGCAAGTCAGCCAGACGATGAGCATAGTCTAGGACAGCATCCTCATTGTCTGATGAACACGGACCAATTACCAAGAGCAGACGATCGTCCTCACCCTTGATAATTGCTTCTAATTCCCTGTCACGCGCTTCCTTACGCGCTAAGGCTTGGCCGGTTAATTTAGAAATCTGCCGAACCTTTTCAACATCAATCTTGTCACTTTCTGGAATAAATGCCATACTTGCCTCCCCTTTAAGATAAAAATAAAACTCCAAAGAGACTTATTTTTAAGACCAGATTGCTAGGGCAAACTCCAAAAACTTGGGAGAAAATCGCCCTTACAAGCCAGTAACATTTTGAATTTATAAAAGTAAAAGTGATATAAAATACATTATATCACTTTCTAGTCTTATTTCAATCTGATTTTAGACAGTTATGCAACTCTCATTAAGAACTTGTATTCACATTTTTTGACAGTTAGCCTTATGTGATAGGGACGCAAGCGACCTCCTAACAGAGTGCCATTGCTCATTTTCAAGCCTAGGGTCTTGAAAATCCCCTCGACGATTGACTTTAAATAGGGTCAATCGTCTTTTTACCACAGCGGCAACTGTTTGTTTTGAGCGACCTTATGGTCGCTTTTTCCAGCTGATGCTGAGAATTTAAACTTGTGAATACAGTTTCTAAGTTTTGCTGACTTTAAACGTCTCAAATGATCTGTCTTTCTAACTCACCCGACGGCGGCCGTGACAATTTTTAAACTTCTTACCAGAACCGCACGGGCAAGGATCATTGCGCTTGACATCGGTGAAATCAAGGTCTTGATCCGCTACTACTTGACCAGGCCCTTGGGCCGCAATATTAGCTGCTGCAGTAGTATGAGCCTGAGCTGTTGTCTTTTCCCGTTCCTGCTGATGAATTTGTGCCTTCATCATCAGACGAGTCACATCAAACTCAATGGCTCCGATCATATCGTTGAACATGCGGAAACTTTCAGACTGGTATTCAACGATGGGGTTATTCTGAGCGTAACCACGCAGACCTACGGAATTGCGCAATTGGTCAAGAGCATCAATATGGTCGGTCCATTTGTTATCCACAACTCGCAGAATCAGTACCTTTTGAAACTCGACAACAGACTCTTGATCCGGCAGCTTAGCGATTTGCGAATCGTAAACATCCATAGCGCGATCATAGAGTTCATCCTTCATTTCTTCATAAGACCACTCATCTAAGTCATCCATGCTGATAGAATCCTCAGGCAGGAGATTATTATGAGCGAAATTAAGAATAGCTTCCAAGGCTTCATCAACATTACTATTGCGACTATGGCCATCTATGGTGCGGTCAATGGTCCGTCGAATCATCGCTTTAATTTCTGGACCAAGATCGCGTTCAGCCGTAATAACATCGTAGCGCTCAGCATAGATGATTTCACGCTGTTCCCGCATGACATCATCGTATTGGAGAACCTGCTTCCGAATATCGTAGTTATTCCCTTCAACGCGTTTTTGAGCAGATTCCACCTGACTGGTCAGAAGGCGTGATTTTATCACCACATCTTCATCCTCTGGCGAAACTCTCTCCAAGAAGAATTTAACCCGCTCGGACCCGAAACGTTTCATCAGATCATCTTCAAAAGATAGATAGAATTGAGATTCTCCCTTATCTCCTTGACGACCTGAACGACCGCGCAGCTGGTTATCGATCCGGCGGCTTTCATGACGTTCTGTACCAATAACGCAAAGACCGCCTAACTCTACAACACCCTTACCAAGCTTAATGTCTGTACCCCGACCAGCCATATTGGTTGCAATGGTAACAGCGCCGCGTTGGCCCGCATTCATAATAATTTGCGCTTCTTTTTCGTGGTTCTTGGCATTCAGTACCTCATGCGGAATACCAGCCTTTTGCAACTTCTTAGAGATTAAATCAGAAGTCTCAACTGCTACGGTACCGACCAAAACAGGCTGTCCTTTTTCATGACGTTCCTTAATATCTTCAATAACCGCCCTAAACTTAGCATCTGTAGTTGCAAAAAGCAAGTCTGGGTGGTCAATCCGCTGGACAGGTCGGTTGGTTGGAATCGGAATGACCCGCATATTGTAAATTTCACGGAACTCTTCTTCCTCAGTTTTACCAGTACCAGTCATCCCTGAGAGCTTACGATACATCCGGAACATATTTTGATAAGTGATTGAAGCCGACGTCTTGGATTCATCTTGGATTGGCACGCCTTCTTTAGCTTCAATGGCTTGGTGGAGACCGTCAGAAAAACGCCGTCCTTCCATGGTTCGACCAGTGAACTGGTCGACAATGAGAACTTCTCCTTCAGAAACCACATAGTCCATATTAAGAGTCATGATATAGTTGGCCCGCAAAGCATTATCAATATAATGGGTCAAGGCAACATTATCAATATCGTAAAGGTTTTCTAAATTGAAGAATTCCTCAGCCTTATCAATTCCTGAGTCCATAAGGCCAATGGTCTTAGAAGGGACATCAATAGCATAATCGACAGATTCCAACGTCTTAACAAACTTATCAGCTCGTGTATAGAGAGCACTGGTTTCGGAACTTACAGGCCCTGATACAATCAAAGGTGTCCGCGCTTCGTCAATCAGAACCGAGTCAACTTCATCGACCAGAGCGTAGTTAAGCGGACGCTGTACCATATCCTCCTTGCGGACAACCATGTTATCACGAAGATAGTCAAATCCGACTTCTGAGTTGGTCGAATAGGTAATATCACAGTTATAAGCTTCCCGCTTTTCAGCTGGAGATTTAGAAGACAGGTTAATCCCAACAGAAAGACCAAGCCAGCTGTAAAGCTCTCCCATCTCAGTGGCATCACGAGTGGAAAGATATTCGTTAACGGTGATGACATGAACCCCATCGCCTGCTAAGGCATTGAGATAAACGGGCATGGTTGCCGTCAACGTTTTACCTTCACCGGTCCGCATTTCCGAAACATCACCATTGTGGAGAACAATCCCCCCCATGATTTGCACACGGTAAGGGAAGAGGCCAAGCACCCGCTTAGCACCTTCACGAACAACCGCAAATGCTTCAAACAGCAATTGATCCAGCGTCTCTCCCTCTTGATAACGCTTCTTAAATTCCTCGGTTTTGGCTTGAAGTTCTGAATCTGACAATGCTTCCATTTCGTCCGCATAGGATTCGACCTTCTTAGCCATTTTTTCTAATTTTCTAATTTCGCCTCTGTCATTTTCAATGACCTTGCGTAAAATATTTGCCATCTCTTTTCCTTTCGATAGTCACTAACATCATATTTTATCATAAAAGCCATACCGATACAATAATTCAACTAGCCTAACTCATTCAAAATACTAGGTTAAATGAGTCATTTGTTCTTCTCACGACAAAGTATTTGATGGCTTGCTTTTGATGGCTTGCTATGGATAGTTATATTTATGAGACTTGTTCGAAATCTAATTTCCAAAAATAATAAGATTAATGCGGCTCGTAAGTCAAAGTTACATAAGGTTGCGTCATCAATTGACAGGCCCTAAATTAAGCACTGAAATGTCCCAGCATAATACGAATAGCCGCTATTATGCTGTCTTTTCTCACTGGTTAACTGATGAGACAACGATTAATGCTTCCTCCATCAAGATACCACAAAGTCAAAATTATCTTAAGCTAAAAAGCAACAGTCACTCAACTGTTGCTTTATCAACTTAGACTAAATGAAGCTAAATTTAATTTCCGTATTGCGTTAATTAAATATCGCCATCTTGTCTTTTTCCAAATACTCCAACCATGACCACAAGGACAAGAGCACTACCTGCAAGACTAGCAAGACTTAAGTCCTTATCCCCTGTCTCTGGTAAATGATTTGGCTGTACATCGTGCTTTTTCCTTACCAATTGTACAGGTGTTTCATTAACAACGACGCTGTTCTTTTTATTCTCACTAAAAACTGAGGTTGGAAGATCAGTGTCATGAGTACCTGGATCATCGGATGAATCAGGCGTTGAGGTATTCGGTACGATTGGAGGGAGTGGAGGCAGAGGCTGACCAGGAATTACCGGCGGACAACCACAGATACCATCACGACCATCTTTTCCATCTCTAACAGTCACTGTTGACGTTGAGCCATCTGCATTCGTTACGGTAATCGTATAGCTACCATCGTGATTATCAGTAACTTGTACGGTTGGTGTTCTACCGTCTTTACCATCTCGGCCATCTCTTACGGTTACTGATGACGTTGTACCATCACCATTCATTAGCGTAATAGTATATGTACCATTGCCGTTATCTTTAACGGTTGCAGTAGCTGATTTACCGTCTCGACCATCGCGGCCTGCGGTACCTGTGTCACCTTTATCACCTTTGTCACCCTTAGCTCCGGTGTCTCCTTTAGCACCGTCTGAAACAGTTACACGGTTCTTCTCATCGTCAGAAACGATGCCATCGCCGTTGGTGTCAGTACCCGTTGTGAGCGTCTTAGTGCCATCGTGGTTATCCACAACATTGATATAACCAGCTCCTCCTGCTTTACCGTCTACGCCGTCACGGCCATCGCGGCCTGCGGCGCCGGTATCGCCTTTATCACCTTTAGCGCCATCGGAAACCGTTACGCTGTTCTTCTCATCTTCAGAGACCACACCATCGCCATTGGTATCCGTTCCTGTGGTGATCGTCTTGATGCCATCGTGGTTATCCACAACATTGACGAAGCCAGCAGCTCCAGCTTTACCATCTACGCCATCACGGCCATCGCGGCCTGCGGCTCCGGTATCACCTTTATCGCCTTTAGCGCCATCGGAAACCGTTACGCTGCTCTTTTCGTCTTCAGAGACCACACCATCGCCGTTGGTATCGGTGCCTGTGGTGATGGTCTTAGTGCCATTGTTGTTATCCTTGACATCGACGAAGCCTGCGGCGCCGGCTTTACCATCTACACCATCACGACCAGCAGCGCCGGTATCGCCCTTATCGCCCTTATCGCCTTTGGCTCCATCGGAAACCGTTACGTGGCTCTTTTCATCGTCAGAAACTACGCCGTCACCGTTGGTATCTGTACCAGTCGTAATCGTCTTGGTGCCATTGTTGTTATCCTTGACATCGACAAAACCTGCGGCTCCAGCTTTACCGTCCTTGCCATCTACGCCATCGCGACCAGCTACACCTGTATCGCCTTTGTCACCTTTAGCACCATCGGAAACCGTTACGCTGCTCTTCTCATCTTCTGAGACCACACCATCGCCGTTGGTATCCGTACCTGTGGTGAGCGTCTTAGTACCGTCATGGTTATCCACAACATTGATGTAACCAGCAGCGCCAGCTTTGCCATCCTTGCCGTCTACACCATCTCGACCTGCGGCTCCAGTATCTCCCTTGTCACCTTTGACACCTTGGGCACCATCAGAGACAGTCGCACTAGTCTTTTCGTCTTCGGAAACGATTCCATCGCCGTTGGTGTCAGTACCCGTGGTGACGGTCTTAGTGCCATTGTTGTTATCCTTGACATCGACGAAGCCTGCGGCGCCAGCTTTACCGTCCTTGCCATCTACGCCGTCGCGACCGGCGGCGCCGGTGTCTCCTTTATCTCCCTTGTCGCCCTTATCGCCTTTAGCTCCTTGAGCGCCGTCAGAAACGGTCACACTGTTCTTCTCATCGTCAGAAACGATGCCGTCACCGTTGGTATCAGTACCTGTAGTGATGGTCTTGGTGCCATTGTTATTATCCTTGACATCGATGAAGCCTGCGGCGCCGGCTTTACCGTCTACGCCGTCACGGCCATCACGACCTGCAGCTCCGGTGTCTCCTTTATCACCCTTGTCGCCCTTATCGCCTTTAGCTCCTTGAGCGCCGTCAGAGACAGTTACGCTGCTCTTTTCGTCTTCAGAGACTACACCATCGCCGTTGGTATCAGTTCCTGTGGTGATCGTCTTAGTACCATTGTTGTTATCCTTGACATCGACGAAGCCTGCGGCGCCGGCTTTACCGTCCTTACCGTCTACACCATCACGGCCAGCAGCGCCGGTGTCTCCTTTAGCACCGTCGGAAACCGTCAGAAACAGTTACGCTAGTCTTTTCGTCGTCAGAGACTACACCATCGCCGTTGGTATCAGTGCCTGTGGTGATGGTCTTAGTGCCGTTGTTGTTATCCTTGACATCAACGAAACCTGCGGCACCAGCTTTACCATCTTTGCCGTCTACGCCATCACGACCGGCGGCTCCGGTATCACCCTTATCACCTTTAGCGCCATCAGAAACGATAACACTGCTCTTTTCGTCGTCAGAGACCACACCGTCGCCGTTGGTATCGGTGCCTGTGGTGATGGTCTTAGTGCCATCGTGGTTATCCACAACATTGACGAAGCCAGCAGCACCAGCTTTACCGTCCTTGCCGTCTACGCCGTCACGGCCGTCGCGTCCTGCAGCTCCGGTGTCTCCTTTGTCACCTTTTTCACCTTTAATGGTATTAACGGTAAACTGCGCCGAAGCTTCTTGTCCAAAGGCATCAGTATATTTAACCGTGTAGGTACCATTTTCGCCCGGTGTAATTTCGAGCTTAGGTTTTTGGGTATTGATCGAATAGGTGAAGACATTGCCATTCTGCTCAATATTAAGACCATTTCCTGCGCGGAAGGTAATGGTATCACCACCATGAACCTGCTGAGCATCTGGAGCAACATTGGTATCGTTCACTTGATTTTGCGTACCTGTTCCAGCAGTACCGGATGTAGCAATCCAATGATAATCTCTGGTCAGAAGGTACAATTGAGAACCATTAATAGCATCTGTAGATGTTTCGGAAATTGCACCTGCAGCTACATTTTTAATCTGACGTTCTTTGTCCTTATAACCAACTGAAACCTGATCGCCAGCAGCTTTCGTCTGACCTGCAAATCCTGAGTAAGTTATGTTATTAATAGTAGCACTATCTTCTGTTGTTGCATCAGAATCTGTTATAGAACCTGCACCAAGAGCAACAGAATTATAGTAAGTAGCTTGCGCTGAAGGACCAATTGCTGAAGCCAGAATAGCTTCCGACTTAGCTTGGGTACCAAGCGCAACACTATTTGACGATTGAGCATTGGCATAGTAACCTATGCTAACACTTGAAGGAGCATCGGCAGAAGCTGTATAACCAATATTTATTGCACCGACACCGCTTGCTTTACCACCAAGGGCAATGGCTGAATTAGCGCCAGCATTGGCAGTATTACCGATAGCAATCGCATTTTCACCATTGGCTTTTGTATAAGTACCAAGAGCAACTGCACCACCCTTATTATCCAAATCAACATTGGTTTCTGCATAGTAACCAATAGCGGTATCGTGATTGTTGGATGGTGTCGCGTTGTCACCCAGATGAACGGTACCCACAGGATTTTCACCAGCTACAGCCCTAAATACGGAACCGCCCGATTGGGTTGGCTGAGCAGACACTGCTGATGCATTTATCGGGTTAGCTGTAAGCGAAATAGATGGCAGACCAGGGCCATTTTGTTCAGCTACATATAAATGGCTTTCTGTTACATAAGTTACAGCACCTGAACCAACATAGGTACCGTCAGGGTTTGTTGCTTCAACACTAGCCTGCGACAAAATAGTATAGCTGCCGGCCTGAGCAACCTGCCCTTCAATTTTACCAGTAGCAGAATCATACACTAGGCCATCTGGTAAACCATCCTTGGTCACTGTTTTTCCATTGATAGTTGCACTGTAACTAAATTTGGTTGAGACCGCATTAATCCCACCATTAACGGCAATACCAGAAATTTTACGACCAGAAAAAACAGCCTGATCACTCTTAGGCAGCGCATTAACATCCAGATCAATTGTCTTGCTGGCTGTAGCCCCATCAGTGGTTTGCACAGTAGCTTTAATCGTATACTGACCAGATTGGAGGACTGTCCCTGTTAATTGGCCACTTTCGGCATCATAGAAGAGGCCGGCAGGCAATCCATCAATAACTTCAGCCGTCCCTTCCTTAGTGTAACTAAAGGATAATTCTGCCTGTGCTGCCTTACTATCTGATGCTTCTTCCTCATCTTCATCAGCACTTCCCATAAGGACAAGATTAATCGCCTGACCAGATTGAGTCGCTGTGATAGCAATGGGACGGATACTGCTTGCTTCATTCAGCGATTGATAGTCACGACCAATAGTCACACCAAGGGTGCCTTGGGCTTGACCACCACGCTGTTCAGTATCCATTTGACTGCCCTGATGCCGAACAAACGTTTGTCCATTACTTGCTGCAGCTGTCACTTGATTAGCAGCCTTTTGAACATAGAACCTTACATACTTGGACTTTTGAAGTTCTAAGGCTGCAACTGCTTGCGTATCCGCTTGATTCGGAGCTAAAGCATAACCTGATAAGCCCAGTTGATTTAAGTTGGCTGTTTCAGTCACAATTTTATCAGCTAAATCATCAGCAGGAATCACCAAGGATTTAGCTGGCGTTTGAGCAACTGTTGATTCGGAACCATCAGCTCCTTGTTCAACATAACGGACCTTATAAAAAACATAGGCATTCTGCCCTGCAGCATCCACTCTAGCCGAATCATCAACATAGCTGTTTGATTGTGAGCCCTCACTTACTGATGTGTGATCAGCAGTTGAACCCTTATCGGTAGTTAGTTCTGCATTTTGTGACGTTTCTGCTGAGTTCCCATTCTCCCTTGATGGGCTCGTCTGACTTTCACCAGCGCTATTACTAGCACCAGCATCCTGCGTTGACGTCACTGTCTGCTCCGAATTAACCGACTGACCGGCCCCTTCCGAAGACTGAACAGCTACGACTGTAGACTGAGTTTGGGGCTGCTCTTCAGCGAGAACGCTACCGGTAGCGAACAAACTGACCCCGATCAAGGCCGAAGCTGCGCCAAACTTAAACTTACGAATAGAAAAGTATTCTTTCCTTTGAATAGAATACTTAGATTTCCTAGGCTTAGGTTTCATAGAATGTATCCATCCCTCTCTAAATATTTTATGTTGATTATAAACACTTTCAAACACCTATTGTCAAAAGCAAGCACAATCACTCTAATTATAAAGCCTAAGAAAAATAATTGCAACTGAAATGTAATATTTTTAATTATTTTTATTTTGCCAGTCATTTTACTGTACACTCTTTGACAGGAATGCAATACCATGACCTTGTTACGGCTGCTTTCTAGCCCAAAACAGAGCTTAGTCTGAGACGAAATTCTGTTGAGATGAGGCACCTTTTCTCAGACTAAATTCTACTGCTCTGGAGCCAGAACTTACTCTGAGAATTCTGCTTTTTATCTGGCCCGCTTTCTCCGCCTGACGACGCCCTATATTTTTTAGAATTTAACACCTAATACAGCTTCAAAAATAACATCACGACCTAATTATTGACAAAAAAATCAAGGAGCTTATCGCTTCTCCTTGATTTGCTTTGTTAAGACGTTATATGGCTGACAATCATAGATAATTCCCCAGACATTTCCCAATTTCTAACGGTATTAGGCAGGATAAAATGCTGTCCTTTATCCAATGGATAGGACTGGTCAGCAATCCTAATCTGGCCCTGACCATCAATGACACTGACAAGATAGTAGGGGGCAACAGCCTCAAAATTAGTCTGACCAACAACATGCCACTTATAGACCGTAAAGAATTCATTGGCTACCAGCAAGGTCGAGGTTAAGTCACCCGTTTTTAAAGTGGCAGGGTGGGAATTTTGCGGTTGACCAATCGTCATGACATCAATGGACTGCTGAATATGCAGAGGACGCAAGTTTCCTGACGCATCAGGACGGTCAAAGTCGTAGACCCGGTAGGTTGTATCGCTAGACTGCTGAGTTTCCAACACCATAATTCCCTTACCAATGGCATGCATCGTGCCGCTTGGTACATAAAAGAAATCACCAGCCTTGACAGGCACTCTCGTTAAGAGTTGATCCCAATCCCCAGCTTCAATCCGCTCTGCTAATTCCTGACGACTCTGGGCGGTATGCCCATAGATAATTTCCGCCCCCTCATCGGCAGCCAGAATATACCAACACTCAGTTTTTCCTAATTCCCCTTCATGTTCCTGGGCATAGGCATCGTCAGGGTGAACTTGAACACTGAGCCAATCATTGGCATCTAAAATCTTCGTTAAGAGCGGAAAAACCGGACTGGATGGATTGCCAAAGAGCTCGGGCCTCTCTTGATAAACTCGATCTAGGCCCTGACCAGCCAAAGAACCGTTTTCAATAATGGAAACCCCGTGAGGGTGACCGGAAATGGCCCAGTATTCCCCTGTTGTTTCTGTCGGGATATCATAACCATAGACATCTCTCAGTCTTGTCCCACCCCAAATTTTGTCATGCATACTAGCCTTTAAAAATAATGGTTCTGCCATGGCTGTTTTCCTCCGTTTTTATCTGCCATTTTAACATTTTTCTCAAAAGAAAAAAAGTGAATAGGAAAGACCATCAGCCATCTAGCACCTATTCACTATAATTATCTTACTGATCAAAACGTCCTGCTGCCTTTTTCGCTAAGGCAAAATTACCAATAGTAGCTGAGCCATTGCCAGATACAGCTGGTGTGACAATATAATCTTCAACAGGCGGAACAGGGAGATAATCATTGAGCAGATTCGTAAATTTCTCACGCACCCGACGTAACATGTGCTCCTGAGCCATAACACCACCGCCAAAGACAATCACATCTGGACGATAAAGAAGAGTCGCCTGAACAGCAGCTTGGGCAATATAGTAAGCCTGAATATCCCAAACATCTGAATGCTGTTCAATCAATTCGCCCCGAATTCCTGTGCGAGCTTCCAGTGAAGGACCAGCTGCTAAACCTTCTAAACAGCCATTATGGAAGGGACAGGTCCCGTGAAATTCATTAGCTACATCGCTGGGATGCAGGGCAACGTAAACATGGCCAGCCTCTGTATGACCAGCGCCACCAACAAACTCTCCGCGTTGGATAGCCCCAGCTCCGATACCCGTTCCGATAGTGTAGTAAACCAGATTTTCAACCCCTTGGCGAACCATAGTTTCACCATAAGCTGATGAATTGACATCCGTCGTAAAATAGAAAGGGACCTTGAATTCCTTGGCAATCAAGCCAACCAAATCTACATTTGACCAATTAGGCTTAGGGGTCTTGGTGATATAACCATAGGTCTTCGAATTTTCGTCAATATCAACAGGGCCAAATGAGCCGATGGCAATTCCTTGCAAGTTGGCTTCAAATTTTTTAAAAAACTCTACAGTCTTATCAATGGTTTCATAGGGTGTCGTCGTTGGAAACTGCACTTTTTCTACGACCTGAAAATTTTCATCGCCGACAGCACAGACAAACTTGGTTCCGCCTGCTTCCACACTTCCGTATAATTTAGTCATCATTTTTCCTCTCTATACCTATCTATCTCTACTTCATTATAAAAAATTCAAGGGCATAAATCAATGAAAATCCCAAGGTTTTCTGCCAATAAAAGAAGTTTTTGAACAGCAAATCAAAAGGGAACGAGACCAAAATCTCACCCCCTTATAATATACCAAACTTATTTTACTTCAAGCAAGTCAGCACCAGCCGTAACAGAACCTGAAGCTACCGGAGTAACATCTGTATAATCTGCAGAGTTGGTTACAATAACCATGGTAGTATCTTCCAGGCCTGCATCTGCAATAGCTGCTGCATCAAATGTTCCAAGAACATCACCCTTCTTAATAGCTTGGTTGGCTTTGACCTTTTGCTCAAAACCTTTACCATCCATTGAGACAGTATCGATACCGATATGAATAAGAACTTCAGCACCTTGATCTGATTTCAAACCATAGGCATGGCCGGTTTCAAAAGCAATTTGTACAATGCCATCAACTGGCGATACAATCGTATTACCGCTAGGTTTAATAGCAACACCTTTACCCATAGCCCCTGATGAGAAGACAGGGTCATTGACAGAAGACAGTTCAACAACTTGACCATCAAGTGGAGCGTAAATGGTTTCTTCAGAAACTTCTGCTTTAGCTGCTGGTTCGTTGCCTGAGGCTTCATCAAGACCGTGTGCTTCGACATCAGCTTCAGCAGCAGCTACAGCCGCTTCTGCTTCAAATACCTTTGCTTCCTTAGTCTTACCATAGTAGTAAGTGATTAGAAAAGCAATGACGAAGGAAATCACTTCACAAATCAAATAGAAAGGAATTGATTTAGGCGCGATAGAGATAAGGCCAAGAACACCGGCTGAACCTAACGATACGGCAATAACTCGTAAAAGACCAGCGATAGCTGCTGCAATAGCCGAACCTACCAAAGCGCAGAAGAATGGGAAACGGTATTTCAAGTTAACCCCAAAGACTGCTGGTTCAGTAATACCAAGAAGAGCTGAAACACCAGCTGAACTTGAAAGTCCCTTAGTTTTAGAATTCTTAGTCAAAGCAAAGATAGCAAAAGCTGCAGCGGCTTGCGCCATATTGGCCATTGAAGCCACAACGAAGATAAAGTCCCCTGAGCCATGACCAGCTTTATAGGAATTCAGCAGAATTGTCTCGAAGGCTGGGAAGGATTGGTGAAGTCCCGTAACAACGATTGGCGTATAGAAAGCACCAAAGATACCCATACCCAAGAAGCCTAAGGTATCATATAACCAAACCAAACCATTGGCTACCCAGTCAGAAACTTGACCAAAGACTGGACCAATGATGGCAAAGGTCAAGAAACCTGAGATAATCATTGTAAAGAGCGGTGTAAAGGTAAAGTCAACTGCTGAATGCAAATGTTTGTGGAACCATTTTTCAATGATACACATAACCCAAACGGCGATAATCGCTGGGATAACTTGTGAAGTATATTGCTGTGCATGAAGTGTCCAGCCAAAGAAATTCCAATTCAGTGACGTTCCAGCTGCTTTCACCACAGCTTCATTAAGTTCTTGCGAGCTCATCATAAGTCCCAGAGCAGCTCCAAGGAACTGGTTACCGCCAAAACGTTTGGCAGTTGAGATACCAAGCAAGACTGGCATATAGATAAATGGGGCATCCGACAAGACAGTCAGCATGTCAGAGATACCGGAAACTTGTGGATATTGGGCAATCAGTGATTGTGATCCAAACAATCCTTCTGACTTAAAGATGTTATTGACCGCCATCAAGAGACCGCCGGCAACAAGGGCTGGAATAATCGGTACAAAAATTTCAGACAGGACCTTAATAAAGGCCATAATTGGGTTTTGCTTATGCCCTTCTGCTGCAATTTTCTTGACATCTTCGGTAGAAACTTCCTTCAAACCAGTTTGCTTAATCAACTCAGCATAAACATGGTTAACATCGCCAGCACCGATAATAACCTGATATTGACCATCCATCTTGAAAGTCCCTTTGACATCGGGATTGTTATCAAGAGCCTCTTGGTCAACCTTCGTATCGTCCTTTAGAACGAGGCGAAGACGAGTGGCACAGTGGGCACCTGCGACCAGATTATCTTTACCGACTGCTTTAATAACGTCGGCAGCTACTTTAGCATAATCCATTGCGTAACTCCTTTAAAATTTAATAAGATAAAAGCTTTCAGTTTTTGAAAACGCTTTTTTACAATTCTTAATTTAACATAAGACCGCCACTATGTCAACCGCTTTGCAGAAATTTTATTTTCCCCTTACTGATTTGTTGAATTCGTTAAACAAAATGCATTCGACTCCTCATCTTAAATGAGAGCAGAATTCCCTCTAATGCTATGGGATAGAACAACCTGCTAAGACCGAGTGTTTTATTACTAATCAAAGTCAATACACTTAAAATTTTCAGAACTCCTTGAACTAGTGGAACAAACCACAAAACACTGCTAACCATCCCAAAAACCGTCATTAAAATTTCAGCATAGACCAAAACTATGCTACCCGCGACATGAAGTCAGACCAGTCGATAATACTGGATT
Source organism: Streptococcus criceti HS-6 (assembly GCF_000187975.2). Lineage (NCBI taxonomy): Bacteria > Bacillati > Bacillota > Bacilli > Lactobacillales > Streptococcaceae > Streptococcus > Streptococcus criceti. The sequence goes on along the minus strand of NZ_AEUV02000002.1, from coordinate 814,293 downwards.
GACTGGATTAGTATGGGATAGAGCTAGATCGCCATAGCGACTAGCGTAATAAGGTGATCGCGAAAAGATCAAACCTATTTTATCCCTGCGACATGACACCAGACCAGTCGATAATACGGTCTGACAGGGTTAATAAGAAGAACAGGCATACACACAGTATACAGCACCATCGTGAAGCTAATCTTTATAAAAATAGAACTACTTTTCTTGCGAGGTGAACCTTAGCACGTCAAAATTATAGTAAGGAACATGATGAGTCACAAAATAGTAAGTAGTGTAGGGGGTCTACATTTATTTTAAATAGACCAACCCCTGCCCCTTGATTTTTTCTATGAAAACCTTTACTATGTTATGGACGTGACATTTCTTGCCAATAGTTGACATATAATATATGGAGGAATATTTATGAACCTACCGACAGAGGTGCGTTACCGCCCCTATGCTGACTGGACCGATGAGGAGAAAGCTAAGATCGAAGCTCATATCGCTGCTTCTCCTTGGCGAGCCAACTATCATATCGAACCAAAGACCGGCCTTTTAAACGATCCAAATGGTTTTTCTTACTTCAACGGAAAATTCCAGCTTTTTTATCAAAATTGGCCTTTCGGTGCAGCGCATGGCCTGAAACAATGGGTCCACACCGAATCTCAAGACCTAGTTCACTTCAAGGAAACGGGCATTACTCTCCAACCTGACCATGAAAATGATAGCCACGGAGCTTATTCGGGTTCTGCCTATCCGATTGATGATAAACTCTTCATCTTCTATACTGGTAATGTCCGCAACCAAGACTGGGTACGGGATCCTCGCCAAATCGGAGCTTGGATGGATAAGAAAGGCCATATTGAAAAATTCGACGACATCCTTATCAAACAGCCAGCCGATGTGACTGAGCACTTCCGCGACCCACAGATTTTTGATTACAAGGGACAATACTACGCCATCATTGGGGCGCAATCCCTTGATAAAAAAGGCTTTATCAAGCTCTACAAGGCTCTCAATAACGATGTCCACAGCTGGCAAGAAGTCGGTAATCTAGATTTTGGCGGCACAGGCTCTGAGTATATGATTGAGTGTCCAAATTTGGTCTTTGTCGATGGACAACCAGTCCTTCTCTACAGCCCTCAGGGTTTGGACAAATCTGAGTTAGCCTATGATAATATTTATCCCAACACCTATAAAATCTGTCAAACGTTTGACATAAATCGACCAGCCCTTGTCGGTGCTTCCCAAATTTTAAATCTGGATTATGGCTTTGAAGCCTATGCTACCCAAGGCTTCAATATGCCTGATGGCAGAGCCTACTGTGTCAGCTGGATTGGACTTCCAGATGTCGACTATCCGACCGACCAATATGACTATCAGGGAGCGATGAGTTTGGTTAAGGAACTGTCCATCAAGGATGGTAAACTCTACCAATATCCCGTTTCAGCCATGACTAGTCTGAGAACCAACCAAGAAGCCTTTGCTGACAAGTCTCAGACAGATAATTGTTATGAATTAGACTTGACCTTTGCTCCTGACCAAAAGACAGAACTTCTCCTCTTCGCAGACCAAAAGGGACATGGTCTTAAGCTTACCATCGATAATGACAAGGGTAAGGTTATCCTCGATCGCTCTCAAGCTGGTGTCCAATATGCGACTGAGTTTGGTACAACGAGAGAATGCCAATTGAACCAAACTCTGGAAGCTCGTATCTTTGTTGATAAATCCATCGTAGAAATCTTCATCAACAAGGGTGAGAAGGTCTTTACCAGTCGGGTCTTTCCTCAAGCTGGCCAATCAGGTCTTAAAGTTCTCTCTGGTCAGGTCAGCGGAACTTACTATCACTTAAAGGGATAAGCTATGGTCGCAAAATTAACTGATGTTGCCAAATTGGCTGGTGTCAGCCCGACCACCGTCTCTCGTGTTATCAACAATAAGGGCTACCTCTCTGAAAAGACCAAGAACAAAGTCCATGCAGCCATGCGTGAACTGGGCTACAAACCCAACAACCTAGCCCGTGGGCTTCAGGGAAAATCCTCTAAACTAATCGGACTGATTTTCCCCAAAATTTCTAATGTGTTCTACGCTGAAATTATTGAACACTTGGAACATATCCTCTTTTATCACGGCTACAAGGTCATTATCTGCAACAGCCAGAACGAATCTGACAAAGAGCGAGACTACTTGGAAATGCTGGCGGCTAATCAGGTTGATGGTATCATCTCTTCCAGCCACAATTTGGATATCGAGGATTACGAACGGGTGGAAGCTCCCATTGTTGCCTTTGACCGCAATCTGGCACCCCGTATCCCTGTTATTTCTTCCGATAATTTTGAAGGCGGAAAATTAGCGGCCATTAGCCTGCAAAAGGTGGGCTGCCAAAATATTATCATGTTTACTGGTAATGATAATTCCAATTCAACCACTGGTCTGCGTCGCAAGGGTTTTAGCTCTGTTCTTCCTAAAGCTAAGGTTTTCAACATTCCCAGCGATTATTCTGCTATTCGCAAAGAGATGGAAATCAAGTCCATCCTGTCTCAGGAGAAGCCTCAGGGAATCTTTACTTCCGACGACATGACAGCCATTCTGACGATGAAAATTGCGGATGATCTGGGCATTAAAATTCCCCAAGACCTCAAAATTGTTGGCTATGATGGGACTCAGTTTGTGGAGAATTATTTCCCACAGTTGACCACGATCAAACAGCCCATCAAGGAAATTGCTGAGCTCTTGGTTGATGTCCTTCTAGCTAAGATTGATGGTAAAGACGTTCAAGAACACTACACCCTGCCCATCAGCCTCCTAACCGGAAAATCTTTATAAAAATAAATCCCTTGGCAACCAATAGCTAAGGGATTTTTCACTTTTCACCAAAATAAAATGACCAACTCGGGTCATTTTGTATTATTCTTCAACAAACTTTGTCAAAATGCCGTTGATAAATTTGGCGGACGTTTGGTCGGAGTAGGTTTTAGCCAACTCAATAATCTCATTGAGGGCAACCTTGTCAGGAGTTTCTTGATAGTACTTAATTTCGAAGAGTCCTAAACGTAGGAGACTGCGGTCGGTTAAGGTCAGCCGTTCTAAAGACCAGCCCTCTTTAAGATTCTCAATAATATAAGTATCAATTTCAGCCAGATTATCCATGGTTCCTTTGACTAAATTCAAGAGCAGAGTTGGAACGTCAAATGCTTGTCCTTCTTCTGCTACTTTGTCATAGGCATAGGCAAAGCTAGCAGCCTGAAGAAAATCAGCTCGACCAAATTCTAAACTGAAAATCGCTTGAAAAGCTCGTTCTCGTAGATTATGTCTTGAATCAGTCATTCAGGAAATCCTCATCAAACAAGGCTGTCATATCTGGTTTTGGCGTCTTTTCAGGAACGATACCAACAACATGAACATTGACATCTGAAATTTCAACCTCAGCCATATCGTAGACAGCTGATTTAACAGCTCTTTGAACTTCAATCGAAACCGCCGGAACGTTTACCCCGTACTGCAGTTGCAAGTAAATATCCGCTGTGACCTTATCTTCACCACTGGTAGTGAGATAGACACCACGACTAAGGGTAGTTTTACTGATGCTATCCGTTACAGCCTTATTGTTGAGCGAATATACCCCCTCAACCTTGGTCGCTGCAATTCCTGTGATAACCTCTAACACCCGAGGAGCGATGACAATATCTCCAATTGTTTCTGTCATAGGTCTGTCCTTTCTAATTATTCTTATTAAAATTTACGCCTTAAGCAAGGCTAAGTTTTATCAAACTTTTTATTGGTTGATGACACAAAATTTGACCAGTCGGTAACACTAGTCAAACCAAGTCAGTCAGGGACTTAAAAAACTATAGATAAGAGCTTTCGTTGAGCCTGAACAAAAACTCGTCCAGTATCCCTGTTTCAGAATAAACTCTTGGCGCAGTGATTGGGAGTGAGACTTGTCGGCTAGGCCAAGAAGTCTTACTTCTGCACAATTCATTAGGTGTTTTAGCACCAATGAACTACTGCTGGCTTATTTTCCTTTTTCCATAAGGCCAAAGTGGAAAACCTAGCCAACTGTACAGAGGTGGGAGTGAGATGGTCTGGAGAAAGACCGTTTCAGGTCACCCCCCTTAAAACCAGAACGTGGTGAGGACCCAAAATTTTCAATTTTTGGGTCCCTTCCCACTCCCTTTGCCCCTAATATCGTAGCTTTAGGCACGTGATACGTAAGTTCCTTCTTGGGTATTGATGACCAATTTTTGGCCAACTTCGATGAAATCTGGCACATTGACCACAAGACCTGTTTCCAAGGTAGCTGGTTTACCTGAACCTGTTACGGTAGCACCCTTGATAGACGGCTGGGTATCCGTAACAGTCAGTTCAACAGTTGTTGGGACCTGTACCCCAATTACTTCTGTTCCATAGAATTGAATTTTAACGTCACCGTTTTCCAAAATGTAACGCAGTTCATTTTCCACGTTAGCCACTGGAATTTCATATTGGTCATAGGTTTCGCTATTCATGAAGTAGGCTGTATCATCCATCTTATAAAGGTATTGGGCAGGCACTGTTTCAATGATAGCTTGTTCAAATTTTTCTTCGGGACGGTAGGTCGTATCGAAGGTTGAACCTGAACGAACGTCACGCAGTTTCATCCGCATAACAGTGTTCCCTTTACCTGGTTTATGGTGGCTGGCTTCCAGAACGCGGATTAATTTTCCATCACCTGTCACGAAAGTCATACCAGCTCTAAGCTTACTTGCTTCAATCATGTTTTTCTACCTCTTCATTAATTTAGTTATCAGCTTATTTTATCATAATTTGTGATGCTACTCAAATTCTTTGTGAATGTAAACAGCCTCTGCCTAGTCCCTCCCTAAGGTGATATGGGGAACATCATGCTGAATATATTCCACACCTTTTTGTTTCATCAGTTCGATAGCCAGAGCATTGGGACGATAGTCGGCTTTATAGGTGATTTTCTTGATACCTGCCTGCAAAAGAGCCTTGGTGCAGTTGATACAAGGAAAGTGGGTGACATAAATTTCGGTATTCTTGGTCGAGATCCCCTCCTTGGCACATTGAATCAGGGCATTCATCTCAGCATGAACCGTCCGAATGCAATGACCGTCTTCCATATAGTGGCCGACCTCATTGCAGTTATCAGTTTCGGAAACCCCGCCGTTATAGCCCGTAGCGATAATCCGTTTGTCCTTAACCAGAACCGCTCCAACATAGGCACGGTCACAAGTTGACCGCTTAGAAATCAGCTCGGCATTAGCCATAAAATAATCCTGCCAAGATAGACGATTTTCAGTCATGGAAACCTCCTAAATAATAATCAATTCTTTGGGTGCCTTAGTCAGAACTTCACAGCCTGTCTCAGTCACCAGTATATCATCTTCAATCCGTACACCGAATTTTCCATCCAAATAAATCCCAGGTTCATCAGTGATGGCCATCCCAGACTCCACCAAGTCGGTTGACTGCCCAAAGTAAGGCCCTTCATGGATATCAAGACCGATCCCGTGACCAATACCGTGGGTGAAGCAAGCACCGTAACCAGCTTGATCAATGACTCGACGAGCAAGGCCATCATAGTCACAGCGTTTCATACCAGCCTTGACGGAGTCAATCACAGCCTGATTGCTCTTGCGGACAATATCATAAACAGACCGCTCTTCGTCAGAAGGCTGGCCAATATGAATCGTTCGCGTGATGTCACTGACGTAGTGATGATAGACACAGCCGAAGTCTAAGGTTAGGGTCTCACCCTGGCAGATAATTTTTTCGCTGGCTCGGCCGTGGGGCATGGCAGAACGCCGGCCCGAAACTACGATAAAGTCAAAAGATGGACCGGTCGCTCCTCGCTCTCGCATCCGAAAATCAAGAAAATTGGCGACTTCAATCTCGCTAGTCTGATTAGGCTTGATAAAATCTAAAACATCTAAGAAGGCCTGATCAGAGATTTTGCAGGCCTGACGAATAGCTTCAATCTCACTGCTGTCCTTAATCATTCGCAACTGTTCAATCAAATCAGTCAGAGATTGCAAGCAGTAATCCGCAAAGCTCTCCTTCAACTGCTGATAGTAGTGATAGGAAATAGCTTCCCCCTCAAAACCAATTGCAGTCAATTGATCACCTTTAATAATCTCAGCAATATCAGCAAGCGGTTGGCGGGTCTCAATAATCTCAAAGCCTTTAACTTGGTCTCTAGCCAAAAGGCTGTAACGGGAATCTGTCAGAAAAAGCCGCTGCTGCTTGGAAAGAAATACTGTTCCTGCCGTGCCATAAAAGCCAGTCAAATAATAGATATTCGTTAAATTAGTAACTAAAAAGCCATCACAGGCTGTCTTCTCCAAAGCTGCCAGCAGTTTTTCTACACGCGCTTCAAACACCTGAAAACACCTCCCATCGAATAGCTTTATTCTAGCATGAATGAGGGTAAATTACTAATTTGAAAGAATTTATACAAAGACTGACTTTAATAGACTTGTTTGAAAACTAAGGCATTTCATAATCGATAATGCCTCAAATCACTCAGCTTAACCATTTTAAATGTTCTGAGTAAAGTTTTAGGGCCTTTCGTACGCAGTTTTGGTTACCGAAGAAATCTAATATATTTTTGACATTCTAATCCTTTTAGCTCAATCCTCTGCAGTTTTTGGAAGTTCTTAAAAGAAAGGATAACCAGCCCGAGGTTGCTTAATTTTCTGATACGTTGCGTTACCGAAACCATAGTCTCTCTTAAATGATATAGATTAATTGTTGACCTTAGTATAAGAACCATTCTCATAGATACTGTACTCGGAATAGTTTGGCTCCTCATTCATTCCATACTGCCAAAGAATAGGATATAACGTTTGTCCGTCAGAACTTAATTTGTAACCAAAGTCGTATTGAATACCACTCCCCCCTAGCTGCGCAGGCAACACTGTTCCTGAATAATCCACAATTCTATAAGTTGTCTCATCAACTGGAATCATTGAATAGACTGTCCCAGAGACTTCAGAACTACTGCTATCGCTTCCATTAACCTTTATTCTTAAGTCACCATTGCTCGAGAAAGTAATCGTAGTTGGCATTCCTGACATGGTCCCCTTCCAAGTTCCAATCATTTGGTTAGGAAACACACCGTCATAAGCAACACGTTCACTGTCTGCCTGAGTAGAGGAAGAAGTTAGATCTGAGGAAGCCTGACTGGATGACAAGGAAATTGAACTTGCTTGGATTTGGTCAGTTTGGCTCTTCTTGTTTTGATAGGAAGTCCAAAGAACAAAAGCAACACAGGCTAAAACTACCAGAATCAAAACCACCAAAATATTATAAATAAGTTGCTTACGCCTTTCTTGGCGCTCCAACTTATCCTTTTCTATATAATAAAGATTTTGCTCCAAAATTGCTTCATCTAATAAATTTTTGACTTGTTGTCGCTTTTTAGGATCACTTGTCTGAGCTAGAGCTAACTCCAAACGGGAAATTTTCTCCCGCATCTCCCTCTCTTGCTGTTCATCTATGAGTTCCTGATGAAAACGTTCTTGATTTCGCTGTATTTTTTCCAGCGCAGAACTCTGCCTCGATTGTTCCCAAGTATTGCGGTCTATAGAATTTCTGATTTCCCAATCATCCATATCATTTTCTCCCTCTAGTTTAAAAAATGATAATTTTCTAAAAATTAAATATACCTTTAGTATAGCAAACAAAAAGCCTTAGGGCAATATTGATAAAGACTTCTATGACATAATATTACATTTATGATATTTTTGTGACACCAGAAAATTGCTAAGGGGCTATTGCCTAAAAGACACTATATACATTAGAACTTGATTCAGATGGAATTGGACACCTAACCTTCTCCACATAAAAAGGGAGTGAGAACAATCCAAAAATTGAAAATTTTGGTTCGTATTCCCACTCCCTAATGAACTGTGCAGTGGGGAAAACTTCTTGGCATAGCCAACAAGTCTTGCTCCCAACCACTGCACCAAGCGTTTATTCCAAAACAAAGATACTGGACGATTTTTTGCCCAGACTCTTCTGGCTTCTTATGGTTATTTTAACTTATCTTGCAAATATTGGCCGGTAAAGGACTGAGGATTTTTGGCTACTGCCTCAGGGGTACCTGTAGCGATAACTTGACCGCCGCCAACACCGCCTTCTGGTCCTAAATCAATTAGATAATCAGCAGTTTTGATGACATCCAAATTATGCTCGATGACCAGAACAGTATTTCCTTCATCGACAAAGCGCTCCAAGACTTTGAGCAGACGGGCAATATCATCGGTATGCAGACCAGTCGTTGGCTCATCCAAAATATAGAAGGACTTACCAGTTGAGCGCTTATGAAGTTCGCTGGCCAGCTTCATGCGCTGAGCTTCCCCACCTGATAGGGTGGTGGCTGGCTGACCCAGTGTCACATAACCCAGCCCGACATCCTTGATGGTTTGAAGTTTGCGAGCAATTTTGGGAATTGGGGCGAAGAAATCTACCGCATCATTAACGGTCATATCAAGAATCTCTGCGATATTTTTTTCCTTGTAGTGAACTTCTAGGGTCTCACTGTTGTAGCGCGTGCCATGGCAGACTTCACACGGAACATAGACATCCGGCAAAAAGTGCATTTCAATCTTAATAATCCCGTCACCTGAGCAGGCCTCACAGCGTCCTCCCTTGACATTGAAACTAAAGCGTCCCTTTTTGTAACCGCGAATCTTGGCTTCATTAGTCTTGGCAAAGAGATCACGAATATCATCAAAAACCCCTGTATAAGTCGCTGGATTGGAACGCGGTGTCCGGCCGATTGGACTCTGGTCAATATCAATCAAGCGCTCAATATGTTCAATCCCTTCGACGCTCCTATGCTTACCTGGTTTTTCCGAATTGCGATTAAGTTTTTGCGCAATAGCCTTTTTCAAAATACTGTTGACGAGGGTCGATTTCCCTGAACCTGATACACCAGTTACGGCGATAAATTTTCCAAGGGGAAACTTCACATTAATCGATTGCAAGTTGTGCTCAGCTGCTTCCTTAACTTCAATGAAACGACCGTTTCCCTTTCGCCTTTCGGTTGGTACAGGGATTTCCTTCTTACCAGACAGGTACTGTCCGGTGATCGATTTTTTATTTTTGGCGACCTGTTCTGGTCTACCAGACGCAACAATTTCACCGCCGAATTGGCCGGCACCCGGACCAACGTCCACTAACCAGTCAGCCTGCCGCATAGTATCCTCATCATGCTCAACAACAATCAGGGTATTGCCTAGATCACGCATTTTCTTAAGACTGGCAATCAGTCGATCATTATCACGCTGATGGAGTCCGATAGAGGGTTCATCCAAGACATAGAGGACACCGCTGAGGTTGGAACCAATCTGAGTGGCCAAACGAATGCGTTGACTTTCTCCGCCTGACAGGGTTCCCGCCATCCGGGACAGAGTCAGATAATTGAGGCCGACATTGTTGAGGAAGGTCAAGCGGTCCTTGATTTCCTTTAGTATCGGTCCTGCAATCGTTGCTTGGTTGTCCGACAGATGCAAGGTGCCAAGATGAGCCAAATGGTCCTGAATGGACAAGTCTGAAATCTGACCAATATTAAGACCATCTTCGCCCCCAAGCTTAACAGAGAGAGCAGCATCGTTGAGACGGTAGCCGTGGCAGGTCGTACAAGTCAACTCGTTCATATAGCTCCGCATGACATTGCGGGTAAAGTCACTGTTCGTTTCATGATAGCGACGGTTGACATTATTAACCACGCCTTCAAAAGGAATGTCAATATCACGCACCCCACCGAAATCATTGACATAGTGGAAGTGGAATTCTTTATCATCAGAACCATAAAGAATCAGATCCTGATCCTCTTTCGAGAGCTCTTCAAAGGGCGTATCCATATCAACCCCGAAGGCTTCCATGGCCTGCTCCAGCATGGCTGGGTAATAGTTAGAAGAAATAGGATTCCAAGGCGCTAAGGCTCCCTCACGCAAGGTCAAGCTAGGATCTGGAATGAGGAGATCCATATCGACAACCAGCTTCATCCCCAAGCCATCACAGGTTGGGCAGGACCCAAAAGGAGCATTGAAAGAAAAAAGACGCGGTTCTAACTCAGGAACGGTAAATCCGCAGACTGGACAGGAATAATGCTCCGAGAAGAGCAAATCATTACCATCCATGGTGTCGATGATGACATAGCCATCCGCAATTCGAAGCGCTGCTTCCACTGAATCAAACAGACGGCTGCGAATACCTTCTTTATTGACCAGACGGTCAATGACCACCTCAATATTATGCATCTTGGACTTGGACAGCTCAGGAACTTCAGTCACATCATAGACCTCACCATCGACACGCACACGCACATAACCTTCTTTTTGAATTTTTTCAAAAAGGGTCTTGTGCTGTCCTTTCTTGCGACGGATAACTGGTGCTAAGATCTGCATACGGGTGCGCTCTGGCAATTCCAAAACTTGGTCAACAATCTGTTCAACCGAGCTGGCGGAGATTTCCCCATGACCGTTTGGACAGTAAGGAACCCCTACACGCGCATAGAGTAGGCGCAGGTAATCATTGATTTCCGTTGCTGTACCAACGGTTGAACGCGGGTTCTTGCTGGTCGTCTTCTGGTCGATAGAAATAGCTGGGCTGAGACCATCTATGCTATCTACATCAGGCTTTTCCATATTTCCCAAAAACTGACGAGCATAGGCTGACAAACTCTCCACATAGCGCCGCTGCCCTTCTGCGTAGATGGTATCAAAAGCCAGACTGGATTTACCAGATCCAGACAAACCAGTCACTACTACCAGTTTATCTCGTGGAATTTCTACATCTATATCTTTCAAATTATGGGCACGTGCCCCATGAATCACTAACTTATCTTGCATAACTAAGATACCAAGCCGTTAAACGACTCAAAGGAATTTAGGAAAATCGACGCAGGTGAAAAGACACCTAGGAGATTTTATCTAATTCCACAGAGTCGTAGGCGGGTTCATTTCCTTTCTAAGATACCAAGCCGTTAAGCACTCCAAAGAAAAATAGCGAGTGCTACAGCTATCTGTGGTAGCGTCGTAGCACCGCCACAAGGTTGATTAGGTAAGTCGCTGTCGTGCATACGACAAGAGTTACCAATCAACTACTGTGAAAAAGGACGAAGAATCGCAAGATTCTAGGAAGGTGAGTCTTTTTTCACAGGAGTGTAGGCAGGTTCATTTCTTTGCTAAAAGACGCTATACTTTCAACGAATAGACATTACTTTAAAATTCACTCTCTAACCTGTTATTATAGCAGATTTCTTCTTTGCCAAGTGGAAAGAAATCTGAAACCATATATGTAGAGTAATTTCCTTATACCACAAATAAAGATCTGCTACCGACATCTGATTTTTATACCCACGAAATCAAGTTTGGTTTTTCAACTAAGAATATTAGCTGTGGGCTTGCACTCCCGTTTGACTTATTTTACCCTTAATCCAAAAATAAGAAGCTTGACTTAACAAAAAATCTTAGACAGTTGACAAGTTGACACTTGGATATCAAAAAAACGGATGAATAGCCACTTCAAAATCGTGAGAATGTGCCATTCATCCGTTTTTAATATTAGTGCTTCATAAGAATAAATTCTTACAGAATCTTTACCTTAGAAACTGTATTCACAAGTTTAAATTCTTAGCGTCAGCTGGAAAAAGCCTGGGGAAAAAGTATTCCAGCCTTCTATTTTTACAATAATAACAGTTTGACGCAGTGGTTGGGAGAAAGACTTGTTGGCACTGCCAAGAAGTCTTTCCCCTGCACAGTTCATTAGGTGCTTTAGCACCAATGAACCACTGTTGATTGGAGGTCCTGATCTGGGACGTTGTCTTATTTCTAGGCACCCCCTTAAACAGTCCACTGGACTGTTTAACGACTCCGCAAGTGTTAGCGGCCATCCTAATCAACTGTGCGGAGGTGGGACAACGAAGTCAATTTATATAAAAAATCGACTTCTGTCCCACTCTCAAAACAGACAGTTGCCGCTGTGGTAAAAAAGACGGTTGACCCTATTTAAGTCAATCGTCGAGGGGATTTTCAAGACCCTAGGCTTGAAAATGAGCAATGGAACTCCGTTAGGAGGTCGCTTGCGTCCCTGCCACATCAGACTAACTGTCAAAAAAATGTGAATACAAGTCCTTAGTATCTTTTTATTTCGGGCTCCGTTATTCAACAGTCTTTCCTGTCATCTCCAAATAATCCTGACACATCTTTGCCCAAGACTCTTCAATTGTATCCGCAACTGCAAAGAGACCGCTGCGGCCGATAACATAAATATCGGGGGCAGCCTGATCAATCCTCTTGAAAGTCTTACGACTGGACGAACCATCCATTTCAATTAAATAAGGATAGTTATGCTCTTTCCGTAAGTTACGCAATTGGACAATTTTATCAAGTGTGCTTTCCAAAAAACGTTGGCCTGCAAAACCAGGATCGACTGTCATAATCGTCACCTTATCCAGCAAGTCAATATAAGGCAAGATAGCGCTGACCGGTGTCTCTGGATTCAGGACAACACCAGCTTTTAGTCCCGCATCATGAATACGGTCGATTAGTCGAAAAGCGAGACCGTTAATAACTTCTGCATGCATACAGATATACTCACACCTAATACTAATCAGCCGTTCTACCCAAAAAGTAGGGTCAGTCACCATCAGGTGAGCTGACATTGGTACATCACTGAGCTTTCTTACTTCCTCAATAAACCAAGGCGAAAGTGTAATATTCGGAACAAAATGACCATCCATGATATCAATATGATAAGACTGAGCATGATCATTCAAAAAGGTGATTTCTTGGGTAAATTTATCCAAGTTCATACACATTAGTGACGGCGAAAAATGAACATGTGCCATATAGGGTTCCTTCCTTTCATTTATAAAATTTCAATATCATCTAGACTAATATCTTCTTCTTCTACCTCTGAGACTGTCGCTAATTCCTCGGCTGTTTTATTTTTGGCAATAAAAGCATAGACAAGACCCGTCACTAATACATTAACAACAATAGCAAGAACACCAGCTAAGGGATGTGACATCGTCGGAATCATCAGAAAACCTCCAAACGGAACCGTCGAATCTGCTCCCATAGCCATGGAAACCGCACCACCAGCAGCACCACCAATCGCCGCTGCTGTAATAGCACGTGCAATATCATTCATAACAATAGGAATAACTCCTTCAACAATGTTCAGAACCCCCATGGGTACTGCGGATTTCAAGGTTTCAATCTGTTCTCTGCCATAAATATTCTTACGGAGTAACTTAGCTATAAAATAGGCAAAACCAAAGCCAATAGGCGTTGAAGTATTAACTAATTGCAGGGCCGTAACCGGTTCTTTTACTCCTGACGCTAGCAGGGTTAAGGTAAAGGCATAAACTGTTTTATTGATTGGCCCACCGAAATCAACAATACTCAAAAATCCTACAACAAGACCAAATACTAACATGGAAGAAGAACTTAGCCCTTGCAAAACCGTCGTCAACCAGTTAGTAAAAGCCGCAATCGGAATACCAACAATATAAATCATCAGCAAACCAGAAATTAGAGAGGATAATAAAGGAACAATGACCGTTGGCATCAGCCCTTTGGCCCATTCGGGAACTTTGAAAGTTTTTAGAATCCCCAAGGCCAAAAATCCGGCAAAGTAGCCGCCTAGGATACCACCCAGAAAGCCAGCACTGATCGCATTAGCTGATAAGCCTACAACGAATCCGGGAGCAATCCCTGGTTTACCCGCGATAGAATAAGCAATCCCCGTTGCAATAATAACAGGTAACAGCCCTAAAGCCTTACCGCCCATTGTGGCCAAGGCATCCCAAAAGGTGAATTTCCCCTGAACCAAGGCATCTTGAGCGGTGCCGCCAAGGGCCATGCCAATGGCGACAAGGAAACCAGCTCCGCATACAATGGGAACTAAATAGGAAATGGCGGTCAGAAGATGCCCCTTAAGGTTTAATTTTTTCCATGTATCTTTCATCTAGTTTACCTCACTTCTCTATCCCTGAGCTACTTCTGCAGCCTTTTGCAAGAGTTTATTGGGAGATTTGATGGCGATTTCGGTTGGAACCTTGATGACCTTTTTTCCTTCAAATCGTTCCATCCCCGAAATTTTGACATCAATAGCCAAAATAACGATATCCGCTTCTTGAATTTGCTGCTCTGTTAATGCATTTTCTACTCCAATGGTTCCTTGAGTTTCAATATGGATATCGTAACCGGCATTTTTAGCAGCATTTTCAAGTTTTTCCTGAGCAATGTAGGTGTGGGCGATCCCAACCGTACAAGCAGCAACTCCAACAATTTTCATAAATGATCTCCTTTCTTTAAAATACAAAAGTGTTAAGCGACACACAGCAAAATAGGAAAGCAGACGCAGAGGCTCGGCATCTAGGAAGTCTATATACTTAAAGGTCTCTGCACCTGTAATCAGCTAAGGCTGAAACCGTTGCATATCTTTTGGCACAGTGTCGTAGGCGCATTCAGTTCTGGTCTAAATTTTGCCTGCCTCAATCGAGAACCCCAAGCAACTCCAATTATTTCCTTTTAGGCAAAAGCTGCAACAACATCTTCAACCGACTGAGCCGCTAAAAGATTTTCAACCACCCTATCCTTGCCCAATTTCTTAGCAAAGAGTGCTAGGAGCTTTAAGTGTTCCTGAGCATTGTCGGTGTCATTGCCAACGGCAAAGAGAATCACTACTTTGACCCCCTTACCATCTAAGCTTTCCCAAGGGATTTCATACTTGTTAATGGCAATGGCCACACCAATTTTATTAACCGCTTCGCTCTTACCATGGGGAATCGCCACAAAATTACCGATGCCTGTCTGCCCTGCTTTTTCACGCAAATAAACATCTTCTAAAAAACTATCGGCATCATCCAGATAGGCCTGCTCTTCCAGCAGCTGGCAGAGCTTCCGCAATATCTCATCCTTGCTTCTAGCAGTAAGACCTGTCAATACCAAGTTTTTATCAATCACATCTGTTACTTCCATAAATGTCTCCTTTTGATAGGGCTTCTGGGAAAAGACCAGACACAGTCTATTAACCAGCTTCATAAATTTTCTAACATGATTTCCAACTGTTTTAAATCTACCTTTCTCAATTGATGAACAAAGTGCTCATCGGCTAACTTTCTCACAAAGGCCTTAATAGCGAATTGCTCCGTTGCCCGAGCCTGACTGTCCAAGGCAATTGTAAGCACCAGCTGGACGCGATTAACAGTCTCAGACCAGTTGATTGCTGATGCCAGTCTGCTAATAATGATGCGGTTGGCTAGACCTGGAAGTTCGACATGGGGCAAGACTACTCCCGGTGCAATCTCAATACTACCCAATTTTTCCCGCCAGACCAAAGCCTCCAAAATAACTGACTGATCAATGGGTGAATCTTTTGCAAGCTCCGTTGCTAAATACTGATAGATCTCTTTCCGACCAGCCAGAGCTAAATCTAAGTGGATGTCATAAAGATTAGTGGCCATAGCGAATCTCCTCAATCTTTCGTCGAATACGCCTCTGATCATCCTCCGTCATCAAGGCACTGACTAGGATTTTGGTCATATTCTCTGGTATCGCTACATTAACGGTTGTAATTAACAGCTGGGCCTCTGGATATTGCCGACTGACATCGGCCAAATCTCGATAGGGCAGAACCGATAAAATAGCTAAATCGCCAAATTGCTGTTCAATCTTGGAGCGAAGCAACTCTGAGGTTCCAATGCCAGAAGTACACATAATTAAAGTAGGAATCGGCGGTGACTGAGTCTCTTGATAGCGAGCAAAGTAGAGGGTAATAAAACCAATTTCGTCCAGGTTAATAGCCGGGAAACCATACCGTTGACTGACTGCTTCTGAAACACGGCGAACCTGATCAAAAATTTGAGGATAGGTCAATCGTATATCCGACAGCATGGCATTTTTTATTCGAATCTTGTGATCCAAGCGCCTGAGCATGGGACTAATATGATTGGCCAAGTCGACAAAGATAGGAGAATCCTCCATAATAGCCTGTCCTCTATCAGGAAACATCTGCTCAAAATAGAAATGAGTGATGGCCAACGTTCGCTGAGAAAAATAAATCGGAGCGGAGTCATGAATATCCTGAAAGTGGGAAGCCATCAAATATTGATAGAGATGATAGATTTCACTATCATCAACACTAATCCCTAATTTTTCTCTAACATCCTGAATCACCCGCCAGCTCTCTTTCATCAAGGAGTTCATTTCCTCAAAATTCTGAAGAGACTGATGTGTACCTAGGAAGACCTTCCCATTCTTAGAACGCATAATCATGATATATAAGTGGGAAAAAACATTAACATCATAAGGGTAGGGAAGAACTGCTTGCAGATGTTGTTCAATAGAATGAAGCTCAGCCTGAATAAAGCCGGATACCTCCCTATCAATCGTTTGATCCTTTTCAAGGGATAATTGCTCCAAATCAATTGTTCTAAACGTTGGAACCAAATCCGCAATAGCCCGGCGAATATTCTGTTCTTCTCCATGAATGGAAAGAATGCGTCTTCGGCTAAGCAAACGTAATTGATAATCATTCAACAGCTTTTGTAATTCCAACTTATCCTTTTGAATGACAGATTCGCTGACAAAATAATCTTGACACAAGTCGTAAAGTGCCAACCCTTTGGGGGCTCTAAGCAAAAGGCGCTCCAAGATCAGTTCCTGTCTATTCTCAACCGTTAAGTCATCATGGAGGGGACAGGAGTGTTGAGTAAAGGTCAGGTATTTTTCTTGATTCAGCCAGTAGCCCCTGCCCTTTCGAGAGACAATCAACTGACCGCTATGCTCTTGATTGAGAGACTTAATCATTCGATAAATGGTCTTTTCTGATTTTCCCAGAGCCTGGGCTAATTGACGAGCCGTCATATAATCTGATTGCTGGCTCAAAAAGAACAAAAGCTCATCAATTTTTTTCCGACTTTCAACCATAATTCTTTCCCCACTTATACCTTTATTCTATAGCTCTTAAAGAAGTCCGCTTATTAAAAAATGGCCATTGCAACGGTCATTTTTTTCTTATCCTCACTTTAAATACCCATTCTTACAAAAGCGTTTTAAAATCTCAACAACCCTCTTACATTTGGGCATACAAAAAGGTCAGCGAAAACCGCTAACCTTTGCTTATCTCATCAACTATTCGGGTCGTCTAGGCTGCGGCCATGCAGGCCTTTTTGACGTTGAATTTGACGGAGTTTTTCTGGGGTCACGTCATTGCCTTTTTCATCAACCACCTTGATTCCTTCAATGTGATGACGCAGATTGCGACGATAGCCTTCGATATACTCCTGACGAAGCTTAGCCTGCTCAACCTTTTCCTCACCAGTCAACCCAACCGTTTTTTTCTTTTTAGCAAGCTCATTAATCCGAGCAATTTTTTTAGGATCCATATCTGATACTGAAGCCATAAAAAGCGAGAATAAAATGGGAAACTGACAATGTATCTTCTGACACTAGAAAGTTTACCTTGGGACGCTTTTTAGTTTTTAAGCGTCCACCTTAAACAGTCCACTGAACTGTTTAACGACCACGCAAAAGATAGGTCAAACAGTCTGGGAGACTGTTTGAGAAAACCAAGATCAATTGTGCGGAGGTGAACAACAAAATCAGAATCGTGATTTTTGATTTTGTCCCACTCTCAACTTCTCGATGCTTTTAGGCTGTGTTCAACTCCTTTCTGACTAAACATTATCTTATTATAATTGCAGTAGTTTATTGGGTGGCCCTATCCCTTGTTTCACAAGTGACAGCGGCCAACCAATAGACCGTGTGGAGGTAAGATAACGAAATCAAGACTAGGTCTACTGATTTCTGTCTTGATCTCATTTCGTATTTAATTTATTAAAGGCTGCGACTTGGCTGGCTTTGTTAGCCAAGTCTGAGAGAATAGCTAAGCGATTGTTTTTCACTGCTTGGTCGTCTGCCATGACCATAGTGTTATCAAAGAAGGCATCAATGACTGAGCTAAGCGCAAAGAGTTGCTCAATATTTGCACTTGCATCCTTACCCAACTCAAGCTCAGCGACAGCTTGAGCCAAGGCTTTTTCTTGCTCATTTTCAAAAAGACTAGCCTCTACAGTAGTAGCACTGTCAGCTTTTTCAGCCAGGTTGAAGACACGAGACAAGCTTTCAACTGCTGGTTTGTAGTTGTCTTTTTGCGAGGCCTCTACAAGGGCAGCCGCTGCAGCCAACATGTCTGATACAACAAAAGTAGAGCCAGCTAGAACCGCTTCCCTGATATCTTTTGGTGTCTTGCCCATCATCTTGTCCACACGAGCACGGATAAAATCAAGGACCTCAGCCTTGTTATCGTAAGTCAAGCTATCGAAAGTAAGGCCATAGAGGTTGTCCACCAACTCATCCATCGCAATAGTCCAGCCGAAGGCATCCAAAATGCGGACAATCCCTTGCGTCGCACGACGAAGAGCATAAGGGTCATTAGAACCGCTTGGGATGAGACCAACCGAGAAGAAGCTGAGAAGCGTATCCAATTTATCAGCAAGGGCCAAAACAGCACCGACCTTAGTCTTTGGAAGGTCACCGTCAGCTGAGTCAGGCAGGTAATGCTCACGGATAGCTGTCGCAACGGCCTCTTCTTCACCTGCAAGAAGAGCGTACTTCTCACCCATAATGCCTTGCAGCTCATCAAACTCGCCGACCATGCCGGTCAAAAGGTCAAACTTATAGATAGCAGCTGCACGCGCAACAGCTGCCGCCTCATCTGATGAAAGCTCTGCTAGTTTTGAAAGATAGTCCGCAATAACACCAACACGCGCCATGTGTTCAGCCAGAGAGCCGATCTTCTCATGGAAGGTCACCTGTGACAGCTTAGTCACAAGGTCTTCAATACGCAGTTTTTGGTCCTCATGCCAGAAAAATTCACCATCTTCAAGGCGGGCCACCAATACTTTTTCATTGCCTTTGACGACGTTTTCCAGAGCGACATCATTACCATTACGCACCGAGATAAAGTTAGGTCTGAGCTTGCCTTTCTGATCACGGACAACGAAATAACGTTGATGGCTCTTCATAGATGTTACCAGCACTTCTTCTGGAATCTCCAAATATTTCTCATCAAAGCGACCCATAAAGGCAGTTGGATACTCGACCAAGTTGAGAACTTCATTGAGGAGTTCTGGGTCAATATCGACTTGGACATTTTCCTTAGCTTCAATAGCCTTGATCTGATCCACAATCATGCGCTCACGCTCAGTGCTGTCTGCAATGACAAACTGTTTGCGAAGATCTTCCTCATAAGAGTCCGCCGTTGCAATCTCAGTTTCTTTGCCCAAGAAACGGTGACCACGACTGATACGACCAGAGCTGATATCGAGAAAATCCATATCAAGCGCCTTGTCACCCAAAAGTACGGTCAAGGTGTGAACAGGACGGATGTACTCAAAGGTGTTCTTAGCCCAGTGCATACTGACAGGGAAGGTAAGACTGTTAAGCACCTCAGGGATGCCTGCCAAAACATCTTCAGCAGGTTTACCTGCTTCGTTTTTAGTCACATAAACATACTCAACGCCCTTGACTTCCTCAAAGCGGATATCATCAGTGGTTAAACCTTTACCACGCACAAATCCCTGAGCAGCCTTGGTAAAGTTACCATCACTGTCTAGAGCGATTTTCTTAGCAGGACCTTTGAAATCTTCTTTCAAATCCGTTTGGGCATCAGCCAAGCCAATCACACGAACTGCCAAGCGACGCGGTGTTGAAAAAGTCTGGATACCCTCGTATGACAGGCGATTATCTGCCAAAAAGTCTGCCATTTTTTTACCCAATTGTTTTTCACTTGGGGTTACGACATAGGCTGGAAGTTCTTCTAAGCCCAATTCTACCAGTAAATTCTTAGTCATCTTAGTCTTCCTCCTGTGCCAAAAGTTTTTCACGTGTAGCTTCATCCAACAATGGATAACCTAATTTCTTGCGTTCAGCCACAAAGGTCTTAGCAACGATCCGAGCTAAATTACGAATGCGGGCGATATAACCCGCACGTTCCGTTACAGAAACGGCACCACGCGCATCAAGCAAGTTGAAGGTATGTGAACACTTGAGAACATAGTCGTAGGCTGGGTGAACCAGACCTTGTTCCAAAGCTCGACCGGCCTCTTTTTCAAACTTGTCAAAGTTTTCAAGGAGCATATCTTGGTCTGAGATTTCAAAGCTGTATTTTGAATGCTCGTATTCTGGCTGCAAGAAAATTTCACCGTATTTAACACCCGGCGCCCATTCGATATCATAAACCGAATCCACTTCTTGAATGTAAGAGGCCAAGCGTTCCAAACCGTATGTAACTTCTGCGGTTACGGGACCTGTCGCCAAACCACCGACCTGTTGGAAATAAGTAAACTGAGTAATTTCCATACCGTCCAGCCAGACTTCCCAGCCAAGACCCGCTGAACCCGTTGACGGGTTTTCCCAGTTGTCTTCAACGAAACGAATATCATGTTCCAAGGGATTGATGCCCAATTTTTCCAAGGACTCAAGGTAAAGCTCTTGAATATTGCTTGGCGATGGTTTCATAACCACTTGGAATTGGTGGTGCTGGTAAAGGCGATTAGGATTTTCCCCATAGCGCCCATCAGCCGGACGACGTGATGGCTCCACATAAGCCGCATTCCAAGGTTCAGGTCCGATAGCCCGCAGGAAGGTGTAGGGGCTCATTGTCCCCGCACCCTTTTCATTGTCATAAGCCTGCATCAGCATACAACCCTGATCATTCCAGTATTGTTGTAAAGTCAAGATAATTTCTTGAAAAGTTAGTTTTTTACTCATTGGTTCTCCCTTTTTTAATAAGTATGTTTTGCGACGATTTTTCAAGCAAACCATATTTTTACTTGAAAATCTAGTGCAGCGTCTAGGCAATCCTCATAGGGATTGCCTTTAGGTGCTTGCTCCTTTAGGAGCACTAGCACTTTTGACGAAGCGGAAGGTTAGTTTTTTTGACATTGCTGTCTTCCTTTTTCCTCTCTTAAATGGCAAAGCTAGGATAGAAAAAGAACCACGTCTTTCCACTCCTATGCCAGCTGACATAGGGGCGTATTAAACGCGGTTCCACCCTAATTTATTACTTCATTTTATTACGATTAAACTTAGTTACTCAACTAAGAGAAAGCGCCAGTTATTCCTTCTTTCTATTCGGCTTCCACCATTCCGAACTCGCTAAGATAAAGGATTGAAATAACATTCTTTCTTGGGATACATTGTAGCAGAAAAGATAGGGATTGTCTAGGCCTACCTCGTTTTCATATACTCAAAAACATGCATAAAGAAATCTCGACTGACTTCAAAATGCCCGTAGCGCAACTGGTTGGCATAGGTTTTCCAGTCTGGGTGCTGCCTTGCCACTTCAATCGGGCAGGGACGAACAGACTTGTAATACTCAACATCTCGCCTGAAAGGGACAAAGTCCGGTGCCATCTCAAATTGGTAGACCTTGTCATCCTTCATTTTACCCACAGCTGTAAAAGCCTGCAGCTTTTGATCAGAGTCAAGAGTAACTTTTGGACTGTAGTAGAGCAGATAGTCTCCTTGACTCATGCGTTTTAAGGGACCACCTTTGCCATGACAGATCTGGCAAAAACCGCCGTCAACACCGCGTTTGACATGATTTTCCGAAACCACTCCGACCCAAAATTTAACCATCTCTTTCCTCCAATTTTATTAAAAGCTGATTGAAAACTGCTAGTTGATTGTCCAGCTGGCCAAAGTAATCCTGATCAATCTCCTCAACGAGAGGCAAAGCCTGATTCATGCGCTCCCTGCCTGCATCTGTCAGAAAGACAACTTTTGCCCGACTGTCCTGCGGATGTTCCCGCCGCTCCACCAAGCCTTTTTTCAGCAAGAGCTTAAGAACCTGTGAGACCGTCATCACATCCATATCCGAAAAAGCAGCTAAAGTAACCTGAGTAATCCAATCTTGTTTCTCTTCCAAAGCTCCTAAACTCGTCAGAATAATAAACTGAGGATGCGTCAGATCAACATCTTGCAGAGCTTTTTTTACTCGGTCATGCCAAGCATTATAGACCCGGGCAAATAAAAGGCCTGTCGATTCCTGATGGTTATCCGCATATTGGGAATGAAAAGCTTTTGTCATGCCGCCTCCAAAATTTGTTTTAGTTTTCCAACACTTTCTGGCACATCGTCAAAAACCTGTTTCAAAAAGGCCAAAGCGTCCTCTGTCATCTCACCGTCTGTCAAAGAAACAGAATGTCTCAGGCTGATGCCACCGGCAGGATCTTCAAATATCTCATGCTTAAAGAGAACATTGCCAAAAGGCGTTGCTGTTACATCAGAAAAACACTGATTTTCACGCACTTCAGCTAAAGTGAAGGCCAGTTCAGGCATGCCCTCCAGCTTCATTTGCCCCTTTTGTCCTGTAGTGAAATCACCGTCCAAAGCAATCTGTTCCAAATCACTCTCCCAGACAAACCACTGATCAATTTGAGAATAGTAGACCCAAACTTCCTCTTTTTTAGCATTGACAGCCAACTCAAAAGAAAATTTCATAGAAACTCCTCCTTGTTAATAAGTGTTTATATTATAAGCTAACTTATAATATATGTCAAGAAAAAGAGGTCAGTACAAAAAATCTCTGCCTCTTTCATCTTGCCCTAGTTTTACTAGACTGGCGGTCCTTATCTTGGGGCGCCCACTTTCAGGCGCCCCCTTAAACAATCCACTAGACTGTTTAGCTGCCATGCAAGGGATAGCTTCAACAGTTTATGAAACTGTTGGAGGTTATCTAATCCCATGAACGCTGTTCATCCTATTTCCAATCTCATTCTCTTTTCATTCCCTAAGATTCCAAAAAAGAAATATGTTCCCGCACATGAGGCTTAGAAGAAAGCGCTTCTGTTATCAAGGCTTCTGCATAGTCCGCATAAGTTAAAGTACTTTTGCCACTAGCATTGTCCCTCAAATGATCGTCCGATAATACCGTTTTACCCACCTTGGGCTGACCGAATCTTAGCTCGGCAGGTGGCGAAACATAAAGCCATCTCACTGTTTGATTTTTCCTTAAAAGGGCGAAAGCATCATCTTCTGCTTGAGCAAGTGGCTTGAGTTCAGCTGGAAAATCTGTAGCATCTACCCAACGCAGTCCTTCATCAATATAAAGACTCCCTGCACCGCCTGCCACAATCAAGCGTTTGCGACTTCCTTCCAATAGATCCAGCAAATGCTGAGTAGTAACAGAAAATAAAGGCAAATCAGATAACTGGCTAACTCCAAATGCGCTGATAATGACGTCAAACGGTGCTAGATCTTCTTTTTTCAATTCCAAGATATCCTTTTTAAGAAAGTACTGGCTAGATGTCTGATTAGATTTCCTCGCAACAGCCGTTACCCTTAATCCTTTCGCTAGGCTTTCCTGGACAAGTAGATGCCCCAATTTCCCATTAGCCGCTAAAATTGCAATATTCATACTAATTCCTCCTTATAATTTACTTGTAGCTTTTATCCATGCTAAAATAGTGTAAAACATAGAAAGGAAGTCTATCAAATGACACCGGATACTTGCCCTGTCAAAACAACGTTAAGCTTAATTTCCAGCAAATGGAAGATCCTTATTATCTATCTTCTACATAACAAGGGAACACAAAGATACGGACAAATTAAGCAAGAATTGGATAACGTTAGCCAAAAAGTACTTACAGAAAGTCTACGAGAACTGGAAAGAAATGGTCTCATTTCCAGAAGAGACCATCATCAAGTACCACCCAAGGTAGAGTATACGTTGACAGACATTGGTGAAGATCTCTATCCACTCTTAATCTCCTTAGCTGATTGGGGAGAAAATTATAGCCGCTTAAAGGCAGAATTATCCACTTCCTAATGTCATCATAAAACAAAGTGCCTACACTGTAAAGTAGGCACTTTTTGGTAACTAAGTATTTCATGTTATGCTCTTACAAGGTAGAAGTATTAAACAGCAACACAAAGAGAGCAGCTCAAACTGCTCTCTAAAAATTACCACCCGATTGTTCTAAAATCTCTCATGACTTAAAAGCTAGTCTTCCCCTAACCCCAAATGTTCGGCATGAAAAGCTAGATGTTCTTGGACAAAACTAGCAATGAAATAATAACTGTGATCATAGCCTTCATGCAGATTGAGAGTGACAGGAAGCTGACGCTCCTTAGCCACCGCTTCAAAGCGCTCGGGCTGGAGCTGCTCAGGATAAAAGCCATCCGCCAGTCCCTGATCAATTAAAATCGGCAAGCACTTATCAGAATCCACCTGAGCCAGCAGCCGGGTGCTGTCATAGACTTCCCAAGCTTCTTTGTCTTCACCCAGATAGGCGGTGAAAGCCTTCTGCCCCCAAGAGACCTCCATAGGATTAACGATTGGTGCCAAGGCCGAGATAGCCGCATAGTGCTCAGGATTTTTAAGACCAATCTGGAGGGCGCCATGACCACCCATACTGTGCCCAAAAATCGAACGCTGATCAGTAACTGGGAAATTTGCCTCAATCAGCTCAGGCAATTCCTTAGCTACGTAATCATACATCTGGTAATGCTTAGCCCAAGGTTCCTGAGTGGCATTGACATAAAAGCCTGCTCCTTGCCCCAGATCATAACTATCTGCATCTGCTACATCTTCACCGCGCGGTGAAGTATCTGGCATAACGAGCGCTAGACCATACTTAGCCGCCCATTGCTGGGCGCCAGCCTTGGTTGAGAAATTTTCATCAGTGCAGGTCAAGCCTGACAGAAAATACACTACCGGCACTTTCTTGCCTCTTTCTACCTGAGGCGGCAGGTAGATGGCAAAAGTCATCTGAGTCTGAGTGCTGGTTGAAAAGTGAGTATAGCGTTGGTGTTGACCGCCAAATGAACGGTTGCTTGAAATTAATTCTAGATTTTTCATAGGTTTAAGTAAAGGGTTTGATGATTAAAGTGCGAGAGCTCTGTAGCTTATGCACTGTAGTCTGTGCTTTTCGACATTGACTAAACAAATTTTCTTTCCAACCTCCAATCATCCACCGGATCATTAGAGTCACTTAGCGATACTTCGTTTGGTTAGTCGATCTTACTAACTAAACGGAAGTTACTAAGAAAGGCAGACAAGTCACAATAGTGATTGGCGTTTGTTATCAAAGGCGAAGCACGTAGATAACAAGCCTTTGCCGTATCTTGATTAACTGAACACGGGCTGCGGATTGTGCAAAAAAGAATGGCTTCTTCCTTAGACGCAAGCGTCTGCGTCACCCCCCTATTTTGCTTTATCCGCGAACGCCCTTTGTATCTTAGTTTAATAATGGATGACTGTTCGTATTGATTTGCCCTCATGCATAAGGTCGAAGGCCTTGTTGATGTCTTCAAGCGGCATAGTATGAGTGATGAAATCATCAAGGGCGAATTCACCATCCATGTACTGGTCAACGATACCCGGAAGATCTGATTTCCCTTTGACACCGCCAAAGGCTGACCCACGCCAAACACGGCCTGTCACCAACTGGAATGGGCGCGTATGAATCTCAGCACCCGCTGGGGCAACCCCGATGATGATACTTTCTCCCCAACCTTTGTGGCAGGCCTCAAGGGCAGAACGCATGACCTCGACATTTCCGATACATTCAAAGGAATAGTCCACCCCACCGTTGGTCATCTCGATGATAACCTCTTGGATTGGACAATCATAGTCATTAGGATTGACAAAGTCAGTAGCTCCAAGCTCCTTAGCTTTTTCAAACTTATCAGGATTGGTATCAATCGCAATAATACGACCAGCCTTGGCCATACGAGCTCCGATAATCGCGGCAAGTCCGATACCCCCCAGACCAAAGATAGAAACCGTTGAATCTTCTTCGACCTTGGCTGTATTGAGCACAGCCCCCATACCAGTCGTCACGCCGCAACCAAGCAGGCAGACTTCCTCAAGAGGGGCATCGTCACGGACCTTAACCAAGGATACATCCGCAACAACTGTGTGTTCCGAAAAGGTTGATGTTCCCATGTAGTGGTAGATAGGCTGACCGTCTTTATAGAAACGAACAGTCTCATCTGGCATAAGTCCACGGCCTTGTGTCTCACGGACAGATGAACACAAGTTGGTCTTACCTGACAGGCAGAACTCACACTTACCGCACTCAGCAGTATAAAGCGGAATAACGTGGTCACCAACCTGAAACTCAGCGACCCCTTCACCGACAGCCTCAACGATACCTGCACCCTCATGCCCTAAAATACAGGGGAAAACCCCTTCGCTATCCTGACCTGAAAGTGTGTAAGCATCCGTATGACAGACTCCTGTAGCCGTTATACGGACCAAGACTTCATGCGCCTTGGGCATCATGAGATCGACCTCTTCTATCTTTAAGGGCTCATTAGGCGCCCAAGCCACGGCTGCACGTGTTTTCATAAATTCCATAATAGATTTCCTCCTCTATCTACCACTCTAAACAAGTGATTAGCGACCAAAAGAGCAGATGAACACCGCTAAGATGTATTAAACTGAAAAATGAGTACGTTGGCCCAGCTCAAACACAGCCCCCACTGCTACCGCTCTAACCTAAAACGCTTTCTTGCTACATATTTTAACAAAAGAAAAAAGCCGGCGCAAAAATCTGCTGCCAGCATTATAGAGCAAGTGCTAAAAATTAAAAGATAGTCGGTCCACCTATTCGCCCCAAACCTTTTCACCATTGATATAAGTCGCTACTAGACTCATATCATCTTTGAGAACGATAAAGTCGGCTGAGAGGTTAGCCTTAATCTGGCCGCATTGTTCTTCCAGACCAACGGACTTAGCTGGAACGTAGGTTGCCATATGAACCGCTTCTTCAGGAGTGGCAATGCCCCAATCTACTACATTCTTGAGTCCGTCTTTAAGTTTGAGGATAGAACCAGCTAAGTTACCCCCATCCTTGAGACGGGCAGTATTATCCTTAACAATCACAGGCAGCTCACCTAGCATATAATCACCGTCTGGCTGACCTCCAGCTGACATGCAATCGGTAATCATGGCCACATGCCCTGTTCCCTTTTGCTTGAGGAGGATTTGACAAGCCACTGGCGATACATGATAACCATCACAAATCAACTCAGCATAGGTATTGTCAAGATTATAAACAGCACCCACCATGCCAGGCTCGCGATGGTTAAGCCCACTCATACCATTGTAGGCGTGCACCCAGACACTAGCACCTGCTTGGACGGCCCGTTTGGCATCCTGATAAGTCGCATCAGAGTGCCCCAAAGCAACAATGACTCCCGAAGCTGTAGCTTTGCGGATAAAGTCAACCGTTCCTTCACGTTCAGGCGCTAAACCGATTTTACGCAGGAGTCCCTTAGCTGCCTTTTGCCAGCGCTCCAGCTCCTCAAAACTAGGATTGCGCATATAGGAAGGATTTTGCGCTCCCTTATATTTCTCTGTGAAATAGGGGCCCTCAAAGTAGATCCCTTGAATCTTGGCACCTGTCTCAGACCCCGATACATCAGCGATAGTCGCGCAGATATCTTCCAGCTGCTGACTGCTAGCTGTCAAGGTCGTCGGTAAAAAAGAAGTCACCCCAGCTTCTGGCAAGTGCTGACTGATACTGCGAAGACCATCCGCAGAATTATCCATGACATCATGACCGGCATAACCATGGATATGGGTATCAACCAAGCCTGGCGCAATCTGATACCCTGTATAATCTAAAACTTGAGCAGCACTTGGCATACTCTCTGTCCACTGACCAAAGCGCCCATCAACCAACTCAAGATAGCCAGCTGGCTTAGTTTCATGAGCATAATAAAAACGATCTGCCTTAAGGTAGGTTGCCATTATTGTTATTCCTCTCTTCCAACGAGTTTTTCTTTCTTTTATTATAGTGCTTTTATGATAGTTTGTAAATGGTATATACCAGTTATCTTATAAACTGTACTCCCAATTCTAATATCTAAGGAAAATCAAAGATGGACAGGGCCATGAAGTATAAGGACTCAAAACCTCCATCATTTTCATAGTAGGATTACTGATTACAGAAATTATGGAGCCAATTCTTGATATCTGCAAATTAACCAGTCTGAGCCAAGTCACTGCTCAAACCACTGATTTTATTTTTATGATAATTATCAGAAAAAATGTTTTTATTTTTCTATTTATTACTATTTATGTTAAATATTACAAAAACCCTCCTGATTTCCCTTGCATAAGTAAATTTTAAGCGTTAAAATAACCACGTAATTTTTAAAGAAGAAGAATTTTTATGAACACATTAACGTTAGACTCAATGGCCTTTGATAATTTTGAAGTGGCGGATATTAGTCAACTTGCTGAAGTTGATGGGGGAAGTGTTCGAAGCGATTATGATAAATTGAGTAATGCTGAGGGGTATGCAGCTGCAGCCTGTGCCTTATACTCTACTGCATATGCATCTGCTGCTTGTCCACTTGTATCTATTCCAGCATTGGGTGGTGGTGCCGTGTGTACTTATTTTGAATATTCAGAGTTAGGATATATTTAATCTAGGATAATTAATCAATTTGCATAAACAATAATTTAATAGTGATTATTTAAATTAAAATTTCAAAAATTTAATAAATTATCATAAGTTTAAAGGGGAAAAAATGAATTCTATTTTATTAGATAGTAACGTATATACTGATTTTAAAACCGTTGAGGGGGAGGAGCTTGCCACTATTTCTGGTGGGGAAGTGACCACAGATACTCTTAAAGCTGATGTAGTTGGTACAATTGCTGGTGGTGTTGGTACAGTTGCTACACTTGAATGTCCACCAGCTGCAGCTATAGCTGGTATTGGAACTGTTATCATGCTCCATAAAACAATTTGTGATACCATGATGTATCTATATGAAAAGTTCGTTTATTAAAGGATTTAATTGTTGATGGCGAGTGGAACTTTGAAACGTATAAAAGAGTATAAATACGAATCTACCTTTCTGTGATACTTTTTTCTTGATAGAAATAAAGAGCACGGTTGCACAGGCCATTGTCACAAGTGTGATATTTCCTTTTTAATAGTTTAAAAGAAGGTACGCGGGGATGAAAAATAATAGTAGGGTGAAGACATGGAAGATTTTTTTATTAAGTCTAGTTATGAGTCTATCAATATTCATTATCTATCAGTTGACTCATGATTCGGTTTATCTATTTGCCTTAATAACATGGATTGCTATATCTATAATTGTACTTTTTTCTTATGCAATATCCTTTTTTAGGAATTGGAAAAGAAGAGATAAATAAAAAGGATGCTGTTAGGTTTGCTTCTCGTAACTATTGATACTTTCAGAAAATCCCAAAAAAGTTCATTTGCTTAAGAAATAGAAATTAATTTTTCAGGAACCATTTGCGATTTTTTGTTAAAAAGCCAAAGAATAACGAAGTTAAATAAATTTTTATTCTGCTTTCTAAACAGTCCTCCTCCATCTTGGTGTCGGGGATCTTTTGATAATGATTCAGGGCCTTCAGGAGCTGGATCGTTTGAAGGTAATATGGCTCTCAGTTTTAAGTTATAGAGCAGGAGATTGTTTTACTAATTAGTGTTATGAAATATGTGATTATTTTTATCCTTTGGATAATTTTGGTTGTTCTAGATACCATTTTTATCAAGTTTTCTAAAAACAAGAAATTAAAAGCCTTATCTTCCACATCTGTCTTGTTGATAACAGTCTTGTTGGCTCTCTATGAACTGTTTTGGTCCTAGGCGAATGAGTTATGAACAAATCTGAAAAATACTTAATCAGTTGCGAGATTAGGTATGTATGGATTTATTCAGATAAAAGAGCTGACGAAGGCAATATCAAAAATAGATAACAACTATCCGACTGAAATGACTGAACCGTTTATTTCAAAATTTTCGACTTTTTGCCAATTGCAGTGTGGAATTGATAAATAAAGCACGAGAGGAGACGAAATTCATCTTCTCTCTTTTTAATATTCAAAAGCACTAAAAGCATAGGCGTGTCCAATCAACAACCTAACATTGACATTGCTATTCAAATAATAGATTTGATCGAAAACTAAGGCATTTCATAATTGCTAATGCCACAAATCAACTCAGCTTAATCATTTTTAATGTTCTGAGTAAAGTTTTAGGGCCTTCGTATACGGTTTTCATGAGTTTAGCATATCAGTTTTGGTTATCGAACAAGTCTAATATTAAAAGGCTTGGAACACAACCAAACCTTTTAATCTAATACATACTCATAGATAGAATTACTGGATATTAATTCTTGCTTTTTCAGTTCCCCACACACCTGTTTGAACTTGTAATTGGAGACCCTTAGCATTTGCAATATTTTGGGGGACATCAATGGCTACTGTGCTTGTTACAGAATTTCCTGGATTAATTTCTTCTAAGAAAAATCCAGTATTATCATTAGCATACAAAGAAGCTTCAGAATCAGATTTATATTCAGTGTCTCCTTTATATATTTTAAAGAAATCATCTGAAACACTTAAAGATTCTTTACCATTATTTTTAACAGTAATATTTACCAATAGATAAACACCTTGAGCAGTCTCTCCAAAATATTCAGAACCTACGCTAGTTGCTTGCGATACCGAATTGACTGTATATTCTACATTGCCAACTTTAACAACATCACCAATTCCGTATGTCTTGTGAGTCTTTTTCTGACCGGCTTTCTTTTTAGTAGATTTAATTGTATCAGTAACTTCTTTTTGTACCCTAGAATTACTGCTAGTGTTTGCACTACTTCTACTATCTTTTCCAAACGCACTACCAATTGCACCGATTATCATTAGCAATACAATGACACTTAAACAGCCTTTTAATTTCTTCATATCTTAGAACTCCCATCTAATTGATAGAAATATTATATATATATAATTTGTCAATAGATTACAAAAATATTGCAATTTAATTTCTTGATTTAAAATAAAAAAGCCTTAAAAATAACTACTACATTCAAGGCTTCATATCTTGTTTAATTGAATTCGGAGAATAACTGTCGCAAAAATAGTTTTTCATAAGTCCTTAGAGGCTCTACCTTAGCTCTTCATGGTAGAAACTTTCGTTACGTCAAAAACTCCTTTGTATATTAGTCTAACACATACTCATAGATAGCTTTAGCTACGCCAGCTTGATCATTGCTGGCTGTCTGGTGATGACAAACTGCTTTTACGCTGTCTGCCGCGTTGCCCATAGCCACACTGTGGCCGGCAAATTTCAGCATCTCTAAGTCGTTGGCCGCATCGCCCAGAGCCATTATTTCGGAGCGATCGATTCCCAGTTGCTGGGCCAATGCCTTGAGACCAGAAGCCTTGCTTGTCCCTTTAGGGAGTGCTTCAACAATGTAGTGCTGACTGCGAACATGAGAAAAATGCTGATCAAAATAGGAGCGATTTTCGTCATGAAAACGGTCTAAAGCATCACAATCTCCCATAATCATCGCTTGGAAAATACGGCCATGCCCTGCTTGGAAATCTGCCCAAGAGATAGTCTGAGCCTGAGTAAAAATTAAACTGGCATCATAGGCGACAATCTCAGGTACCTGATCCGCAAAGACCAAAAAGCGTTCCTGTTCCGTCAAGGTTAAATAGATGTTATCATAATCGGCGACCCTATCTAATAGCTCTTTGACCTCTTGATCACTCAGGGTCACATAATCAACCAAGGCCCAATCCTTGAGCGCAAAGGTTGAGCAGCCATTGTTTAAAATCGCAAATTCTTTGTCTTCTCCTAAGCCCAACTCCCTCGCATAGGGTTCAACACCAGACTGGCAGCGGCCTGTACAAAGGACAACATCATAACCGGCTTGACTAGCTTTCTGGAGTGCCTCAATGTTTTCCTGAGGCAGTTGCTTTTGATTGTCCAAAAGAGTGCCATCCATATCAATAGCAATAAGTTTGATCATCTTTATTTCTTTCTAATTTGTCATGAGGACTGATTTTTCCGTGACCAGTGCTCGTTAATCTTGGTTTATCATGTCTTGGACCTTGGTATAGAAGTCAGGATAAACCCTCTTGAGAGCAACAAACCGCCCAGCCTGATCTAAAAAGCTATGCTCCGAATGTGCCTGACAAACCAGCTGCCCGTCTTGATTCGTCATCACATAGTCAAATCCCAGTTTGGCTCCCTTAAGTGTACGGACACTAATATCAATAGCGATAACATCTGCAAATGTTGATGTCGCCTTATAGTGACAATCTACCGCAGTAACTGGCGAAATAATACCATCAGCCTCTAGTTTATCATAGGGGAGACCTACTTCATCCAAAAAATAGACACGCGCCTCCTCCATCCAACGGACATAATTGGAATGATGTGTAATGCCCATCCGATCGGTTTCATAATATTGAACCTTGTGAGTAAAACCTTTCATTACTTTTCCTCTCTAGTTAGCATGATAGCTGGCGCTGCATAGCCATAAGCCAACTGCCATTTTATTTACCATTGTTTAACCTAAGTTAGCAATAGTACAGCCCGAACCACCTGCATTTTGAGGCGCATAGCCAAAACTCTTGACATGACGATGGCTACGCAGGTACTTGGTCACACCTTCACGGATGACACCGGTACCGATGCCATGAATAATATCAACCTGGGCCATATTATTGAGAAGAGCCTGATCAATAAAGTCATCCAGTTCCTGCATAGCTTCTTCGTAGCGCTTGCCTCGGAGATCCAAACGGGCATGTGGCCCCGTACTTGCAGACTTTTTGACAACATTAACTTGTTTTTTCTTACGGGGGTTCTGACTTTCCCTATGGTTCACTAGATTGAACTCATCTTCCTTTAGGATCATTTTAATCAGACCAACCTGAGCCTCCCAGCGGCCATCTTTGAGCTGATTGATGAGGGTTCCGCGCTGACCGTAGGCAATAACGATGATATCATCCCCCACCTTAGGCGCACGCGCTGCCCTTTGCTTTTTAGCCTTACGTAAAACCTTATTTTTAGAAAGATCCTCACTCGGTGCCAATTTCTTAAGTTTGCCCTTAGCCTCAATCACCTCATGTGGTTTAAGCTGCGAACGATCGTTAAGATTTTTAAGAATTTGGTTGCTCTCGTTCGTCGCCCTAGCCACCAGCTGACGAATCTCATCTTGAGCCTGCTCTAATTTCTTGTCATAAGCATGTGAAAATTCATTGTAAAGCTTTTTGACAGCCCGATTAAATTTGAGATTCTCTTGTTCAACATCTCTAATGTGATCCAAGCGCTGACGGCTTTCAGCTGTTTGGGTCTCCAGCTGTTCAATAATAGCATTGGTATCACTCTCTCGATTAGTCATCTGTTCAGCATCATCTACGATGACCTTAGCCAGGCCTAGACGTCTGGCAATTTCAAAGGCATTGGAACGTCCCGGAACTCCCTGCATAAAATGGTAAGTTGGTCTGAGGCTGTCTATATCGAACGCCATACTGGCATTCTGAACGTGAGCAGTTTCAATTCCGTAGGCCTTAAGCTCAGGATAATGGGTCGTGGCCATGGTTTTAATATCGCTGAGACGCAAATGCTCTAAAATGGCCATAGCCAAACTGGCACCTTCCTGCGGATCAGTCCCTGCTCCCAATTCGTCGAGCAGAACAAGACTCTGATCATCAGCCCGATCCAAAATATCGACAATGTGCCCCATGTGACTGGAGAAGGTTGACAGGCTCTGCTCGATCGACTGCTCATCGCCGATATCCGCAAAAATTTCCTTGAAGATAGCTACCTTGCTGCCTGAATCTGCTAGAATGGGTAAACCTGACTGAGCCATGATTTGACTCAAACCTAAAGTCTTAAGCATGATGGTCTTACCACCCGTATTTGGACCAGTAATAACAATGACAGAGAGATTTTTAGAAAAGTGAAGGTCATTGGCAACAGGATTGACCAACAGGGGATGACGAACATTGAGTAAGTTGACCGTCTTATCTTCTGACAGACTGGGCAGGCTGGCCTGATGCTCCTGCATAAAGAGGTATTTAGCCCGCACAAAATCCAAATGCCCAATCAGCCAAGCATTGTTACGGATGGTCTGGGTATGAGGGCGAAGTAAGTCTGATAACTTCCGCAAAATCCGATGCAATTCATGCCGCTCGTCCGCTCTGGCTTGAGTGATGTCTTCATTGAGCTGCACCACAGCCCGAGGCTCAATATAAACCGTCGTCCCCGAGGCCGAAATATCGTGGACAACTCCCGCTATCTTATTGCGATAGGTGTTGCGAACAGGCAAGACGGACCGACCGTTACGGCTGGCAATCAGATTCTCTGCCAACATATCCGACTTGGACTTGACCAAGTCTTGTAAGATTTGCCGAACCTGACTCTCTCCTTGATGAATACGGCAGCGAATCTTGCTCAAACTTGGGCTGGCAAAATCTTCAATAAAACCACCATCATTAATAGACTGCAGACTTCCCTGCAATTTAGGAAAAGCCTCCAGATTTTCAAAAAGACGATTAAGAGCAGAAAGCTCCACATTTTCTAGATGTTCATAAAAACGGCCAACTTCTGCAGACACCTCTAAGACCCGCTTAACAGCTAACAGTTCATCA
This sequence comes from Streptococcus criceti HS-6, assembly GCF_000187975.2. Lineage (NCBI taxonomy): Bacteria > Bacillati > Bacillota > Bacilli > Lactobacillales > Streptococcaceae > Streptococcus > Streptococcus criceti. Next base: position 779,832 of record NZ_AEUV02000002.1, on the reverse strand, counting down.
ACATTAAGATCTGCTTCTAACTCTAAACGTCTTAAGGGTTCAGCCAAGCTCCTGATGGCGCCAATTGAAAAGTCATGATATTCCACAAAAATAGCCTGCATATCAGCGATTTCCGCGAAGGATCGTTCAATCTTTTCCCGATTGGTCTCAGGCAGTAAAGCACGCAGCTCCTCTTGGGCGACTTCTGTCTGTAAATAGGGTTCAAATTGGTTTTTGACCTTGGCAAATTCCAAAGCCTCCAAAATTTTTGTATTCATAAGACTATTATAACAAATTCCCAAGGAAAATTAGGACCAATGAGATGTTAAAAAGCCCTACGGGGCTTTCTGAAATTTATTGGCTCGGCACAATAGCCGCTCATAAGCTGACTGGACCACTACAACCTTATAGAACCTGACTTTCTTAATAAGAACACACTAAGAGATCCAAAAAGTCATAAAAAAATCACAACCGCCTAAACAGATGATTATGATTTTTGATAGTGATGGTTCAAACCTCTACCCAAATAAAGCCTTGGGGAAAATCATAATTAATAACTTAAGCAGCCAATTATCGGCTAAGAAGTTTTGCAGATTCGTCATAGGTACAGTAGCTAGGATAGTGAAAAATGTTGCTAGACCAAAGGCAGTAATCAGAACAGCTAGCCCACCTGCAATAGACCGCTGGTAGGCTAACTCCTCCAAACGGGAATACTCAAAAGCATGGGCAAAAATCCCCAAAAAGCGAAAAATCAGATAAACGGCCAAGTAAATGATGAGAAAGGCCACCCCTGCATAATAAAGTCGATTGAGTCCGAAAACATTCTCTGACACAAAAAAGGTCATCTTACCTCCCTGCGTCGGGTTTGCATAAGGAACCCAGAGATAGAGGGCCTGAGCTAGCTTGGCCTTAAAGATACTCGCTACAACGATGGCGACCAAACTAGCCAAAAAATAAAAGGCTTGCAAGAAAAGACCTCGACTATAGCCAAGGTAAAAATTCCATGCCAAAACGAGGAGAATAACCAATGAAATCATCAATCATTCTCCCTGAGTCTTGCTGACCTTACGCCCCTTGATATTAGTCAAAGTCTTCTTGCGTAGAGCGTCCAATTCTGCCTCTTTCTTGTCGAACTCAATTTCTCGACTGAGCTGGGTTGACAGAGAATTGATAGCCATCAAAATGGCAACTGTCTCATCATCAGCTGTTGGCAAGGCTTCCTTGATACTGTCGTACTTTTCACGCGCCACTCGCTCAACCTCTTCCATGAACAGATTATCCTTATCCGTGGTTAAGGTCAAAGGCTTTTGCCCAAATATAAATTTATAGCGATTTTTTGTCTTTGTCATAGAGCACCTCTTTGCCTGTCATTATACCGTAATTTTAGCCTTTAGACAATGACTAAACGATAGACATCAAGTCCTTACCTAGACCAAATGTTTTTCTAAGAAACTGTATTCACAAGTTTAAATTCTTAGCATCAGCTGGAAAAAGTCTGGGAAAAAAGTATTTCAGCCTTCTATTTTTGCAGTAATAACAGTTTGCCGCAGTGGTTGGGAGAAAGACTTGTTGGCTCTGCCAAGAAGTCTTTCCCCTGCACAGTTCATTAGATGCTTTAGCACCAATGAACCAATTGGAGGTCCTTATCTTGGGGTGCAGTCCCATTTTCAGGCACCCCCTTAAACAGTCCACTGGACTGTTTAACGACTCCGCAAGTGTTAGCGGACATCCTAATCACCTGTGCGTAGGTGGGACAACGAAGTCAATTTATATAAAAAATCGACTTCTGTCCCACTCTTAAAACAGACAGTTGCTGCCGTGGTAAAAAGACGATTGGTCCTATTTAAGTCAATCATCGAGGGGATTTTCAAGACCCTAGGCTTGAAAATGAGCAATGAAACTCCGTTAGGAGGTCGCTTGCGTCCCTACCACATAAGACTAACTATCAAAAAAATGTGAATACAAGTTCTAAAAAGCAGACTAGTTTGAAAACCCTGACTGATCATTCTATGAAAAGATAACGGACTGTCGGTGAAACAATTTTAGCCGGCAGCTTCTCAGTCACTGGATTTTTAAACCTGACAAACTTCTCGCCTAAACCAATAACGGAAATAACGACGCGTCAATCTTTTCCAAATTTTCTCTACTTCTAACTGTCACGACTGGGCCATTTGTGATAAAATAGTCCCCATGGATACACTCGTCATGAAAATGGACCAAAGGTCGGTAAATAGCCTTATAACTGAGCTGACTGACTATCAAATGGCTAACAAGAATCCTTATGTCAGCTTTGCAGCTAAGTACAGGAATACGACCGTCCTCGTCTATACTTCTGGCAAGATTGTCTTTCAAGGTAAGGAAGCCCTGAGCCTTGCTCAAACATTCGGTTACCGAGAGGATAAGAGATCGCAAACCAAAGCAAGTCAAGCAAAGGGAGCCAATCAGAACCAGCAAAATTTGGCTCTGATTGGTTCTGACGAGGTTGGCAACGGCTCTTATTTTGGAGGCCTAGCCGTTGTAGCCAGTCTGGTCAAACCAACTGACCATTCTCTGCTTAAGGATTTAGGAGTAGCTGATTCCAAGGTCTTAACCGATCAAAAGATTCAAACGATCGCTCCTATCTTGGAGGAGAAAATTCCCCACAAGGCCCTGCTCTTGTCCCCAAGCAAATACAATGAAGTGGTAGGACCTGGTAAAGTCCACAATGCCGTATCGGTCAAGGTGGCCTTACATAATCAAGCAATCTACCTTCTCCTGCAGGAAGTCCCTAAGCCAGATAAGATTGTTATCGACGCCTTCACTAATCAGGATAACTACAATAAGTACCTAAAAAATGAGCGTAATCAATTCCATAACCCGCTAACCTTTGAAAAAAAAGCCGAAGGAAAATATTTGGCCGTTGCTGTCAGCTCCATCATCGCCCGCAACCTCTTTCTTGAAAATCTAAAAAAACTAGGAGAGGACCTAGGCTACACCTTACCCAGTGGGGCAGGCACTAGGTCGGATAAGGTAGCCAGTCAGATCCTTGCTGCCTATGGTATGCAAGGCTTGGAACACTGTGCTAAACTCCATTTTGCCAATACGAAAAAAGCTCAAAAATTATTGAATAACTAAAGGATTTCACACCGCATGTCTGCTACTACATCTAAGAAAAAAACAATTAGTTACTTTGACTCCCCTTTTATCTACTTCATGAAAGAGTGGGGGATCTTCCTCTTTATTATAATCACCATTCTGATTACACGTATTTTTCTCTGGACTCTCGTAACCGTCGATGGTCATTCCATGGATCCAACTCTAGCTGGCCATCAAAGACTTTTCGTCGCCAAGACTGCCAAAATTGACCGTTTTGACATTGTTGTTGCCAAAGAAACAGAAAATGGCAGATCCAAACAAATTGTCAAGCGTATCATCGGGATGCCTGGTGATACCATCACCTACGATCATGATAAATTAACTGTCAATGGTAAGAAAGTTAATGAAGACTACCTTAAGAGCTACCAAACAAAATTTGCTCAGGATAAGTTGCAGTCAACCTACAGCTACAACAGCTACTTCCAGCAATTGGCTCGGTCGGCCCAAGCCTTTACCGTTGACAAAGAAGGCAATGCCAGCTTCACAGTCAAGGTGCCTAAGGGGTCCTACTTACTTCTAGGTGATGATCGCATCGTCTCCAAAGATAGCCGAGCGGTTGGAACCTTCAAAGAAGACAGCATCATCGGGGAAGTAAAATTCCGTTTCTGGCCTCTGACCGAAATTGGTAGCCCAGAATAAATGATAAGAGGGAGATAGGAGAAGGCGCCCAGACTGCACCTCTCCCGCCCCTCTTTTTTGCTAACGCAACCGCAACATAATCTAAGCTATCCCCCAAAGTCCAAGAAAATTTATAAAACTGACGCGCCCTGAATTAAACCGAACAAGCAAGGTAAACAATTATGACAGAACTCTATTTTTCAGGAACTGTTGACCGCATCATCTTTGAAAATGCCAGCAACTTCTTTAAAATCCTCCTGCTCGAGATCGAAGAGACCAATGCCCCCGATTTTGATGACTTCGAAATCATCATCACGGGGACCATGGCAGATATCATGGAAGGTGAAGATTATACCTTTTGGGGCCAGCTGACCCAGCATCCTAAGTACGGGGAACAGCTTAAAGCCAGTCGCTATGAACGAGCCCAGTTAACCTCGGCCGGTCTCATCAAATATTTTTCCAGCGATAACTTTAAAGGCATTGGGAAAAAAACTGCTCAAAGGATTGTCGAGACCTATGGTGATGACAATACCATTGACAAAATCCTGGCTCAACCTGATAAATTAGAGGCTATCGCAGGACTTTCCAAGACCAATCGGGCCAACTTTCTGGCCAGACTAAGAGCCAATTACGGAACGGAACAGATTCTCTCAAAACTAGCTGAGTTTGGCCTCAGCAATCGTCAGGCTCTGGACATCTACGACAGTTATAAAGAAGAAACTCTGGATATTATTCAAGAAAATCCTTATCAGCTGGTCGAAGATATCAAGGGGATTGGTTTTAAAATTGCTGATAACCTCGCTGAACAGCTGGGCATCGAGAGCGACTCTCCTCAACGCTTCCGAGCTGCCCTCGTTCACAGCCTCACTGAAACCTCGCTGGAAAGAGGCGACACCTACGTCGAAGCTCGTGACTTGCTAGAAAATGCTGTCAATCTGTTGGAAGAGTCCCGTCAGGTAGAGCTGAATCCAGCTCTAATCGCCAATGAATTAACCAATCTAATTGCCGAAGATAAGATACAAAATATAGGAACCCGCATTTTTGATAACACCCTTTTCTACGCCGAAGAAGGAATCAAAAACAATCTCCGGCGGATTCTCGATTTTCCCCTCAAACGAGACTATCAAGCTCAGCAAATTGAAGAAAAACTGACGACTGTTCAAGCCGAACTGGGAGTCCATTATGATGACATTCAAAAGCAAGCCATTGTCAAGGCTCTGGCCAGCAAGATTTTTCTCTTGACAGGGGGGCCCGGTACTGGCAAAACCACTGTCATCAAGGGACTGATTAAAACCTATGCCGAGCTCAATCAGATTGACCTCAATAAAGGAGACATTCCTATCGTACTGGCTGCCCCTACTGGTCGAGCCAGCCGACGAATGAGTGAACTGACCGGTCTGCCAGCAGCTACTATCCACCGACATCTAGGCTTGAGCACTGATGATAACAACTTTCAGGCCTTGGAGGACTATCTGGACTGCGATCTGATTATTATTGATGAATTTTCCATGGTGGATACTTGGTTAGCCAATCAATTGTTTACCGCTATCTCCAGTAATACCCAAATCATTATTGTTGGTGATAGTGACCAGCTGCCTTCTGTTGGCCCTGGCCAGGTTTTGGCAGATCTCTTAAAAATTTCTGATTTGCCTCAAGTCACTTTGACAAAAATTTTTCGTCAGTCAGAAGATTCCACTATCGTTACCCTAGCCAGTCAGATTCGTCTAGGACAGCTGCCAGCAGATTTCACAGCTAAGAAAGCCGACCGCTCCTATTTTGAATCTCAGGCCAATCATATTCCCGGTATGGTCCAACAGATTGTCAGCTCTGCTATCCGCAACGGCATCAAGGCACAGGAAATCCAAATCCTCGCCCCCATGTACCGCGGTCAAGCTGGCATTACCAATCTTAACACTCTTATGCAGGAACTCCTCAATCCCTTAGAAGATGGAAACAACCAGTTTCTCTTTAACGACCTAAAATTCAGAAAAAGAGATAAGGTCCTCCACCTGATTAATGATGCCGAGCTCAATGTCTTCAACGGTGATATCGGCTACATTACTGACTTGATCCCAGGAAAATATACCGAGAGCAAGCAGGATGAAATCTGGTTAGACTTTGATGGCAGCCAGGTAGTTTACCCCCGTAATGAATGGCACAAAATCACCTTAGCCTACGCTATGTCTATCCATAAATCCCAAGGGAGTGAGTTTCAGGTAGTGATTCTGCCCCTTACGCGCCAGAGCGGTCGCATGCTCCAGCGCAACCTCATCTACACAGCTATCACCCGTTCCAAGAGGAAGCTGATTATGCTAGGGGAAATCTCTGCTTTTGATTATGCTGTTAAAAATCAGGGAACCCAGCGCAAGACCTATCTTGTCCAACGTTTTGACCCAGCTGACCGCGAAGAGGAAACTTTCCAAAAAGAAATTCAAGCCGGAACTCCACTCTCGCAGGGCCTTGATAATAAAGCAAAAAAGGCGGATTCTTCCTCAACCTCGGATATGAGAAGAGCAGAGTTTAACAGGACCGCAGACATCGGACTGCTTCGCTTAAGCGAAGACAATCTGCTCACCATCGATCCTATGATCGGCATCAGCCAAGCTGATATTGCCAACTTTTTTAAGAACAACTCATAAACTCAGGAGACCAATATGCCCATCAAAGACATACAAACGATCTTTAGAAAATCCAATCGTACCGTAGCTATCCTTCACTTGATTAATTTAGTACTAAATATTCTGGCCCTACTGGGACTGCTAATGTTGCACTTTGGACTCAAGTCAGGCATCTATCAGGATAGCGGACTGAGTCAGACCGATTTAGCTTATATTAAAGAGATAGTGCATTCGGTCACGACCAGCGTTCAGTTCAATCATTGTGTTAATATTATTTTTAACATTGCTATCATGAGCTTGGCCTTTAGAAATCAATCCCGCTTCAATCGGAAGGACAGCCTTTCAGAGCTTCCTTATATGTTGGGTTACAGTCTCTTTTTCATCAATATTTTTGCCGACCTCATGGCTGTCGGACTCAATCTCAACATGGTTTTACAACTCTTTTATCTGCCACTCTATATCAACAGCCGTCGCTCAGCCAAACTGCTCAATGCCTTGAACTAAGTCTGGGCTCACAGATTCTTTCCAAACACCACAGTCAAATAATGATTCTCCTGCAAGATAAGAACCGCCAATCAACCACTGCGTCAATCTAGAACAATGCTAATGAGTCTGGACTGTTGCCCCAGACTCCGCTGCCTGCTGTTTTTCCTCTTGTCACAAGGTCACAGCAGAAAAACCTAAACGAATGTGATGACTATCGTTCATCTTATTTCCAACTTCAAAGGGCCAAAAAACCTTCTTAATCGGGAAATGAAGCTTGTAAAGCAAGGGTCAAAAACGGTCTGGGGAAAGACCGCTTCAGGTCACCACCTTAAAACTAGGACGTGGTGAGACTCAAAATTTTCAATTTTGGGGTTGATCTCATTCCCTTTTTATTAAGTTAGGCAGTCATCGGTTAAACGGCTAAAACAGGGTCATTTCACTGGCTCCTGTATCCTCTAAATCTGTTACGGTAACGCCGAGGAGACGGATACCCAGACTAGATTCTTCTTCCAGTTCCGCAAAGATAGCATAAGCTTCCTTTTCGATTTGTTCCCTATTCTGTGTGGCTAGCTCCAGACTGTGACGTTTTGTTAGGGTAGAAAAATCTGAATAGCGGACTTTTAGAACAATAACCTTGCCCTGCTTACTGTGTCGCTCTAAGGTATCAGCGACTCTCTTGACATGTTTGGAAATTTCAGCCTTAATGTCCTCATCATTTCGGAGTAACTTTCCGTAAGTTCGCTCGCTGCCGATGGATTTGCGCACGCGATTGGGTTTAACGGGACTGTTGGAAATACCTCTAGCTTTGCGATAAAGGTCATACCCAAAGCGTCCAAAGTGATCAATCAAGGTCATCTCAGGAATCTCCAAGAGATCCTGCCCCGTATAAACCCCTAGCTCATGCAAGCGTTTGACCGACTGCTTGCCTACCCCATAAAATTTTTCAATGGGAAGACCTTTCAAAAAATCCTCAGCCTCATCAGGTAAAATCAAGGTCAGGCCATGGGGTTTGTCATAGTCACTAGCCAATTTAGCCAGAAACTTATTATAAGAGACCCCAGCTGAACAAGTCAGCTGAACCTCCTGCCAGATATCAAGCTGGATCATCTTAGCCAACTTGACAGCCGATTTAATCCCTAATTTATTTTCGGTGACATCCAGATAAGCCTCATCAATAGACATGGGCTCGAACAAATCCGTGTAGCGTTTAAAAATCTCTCGGATCTGCTGTCCAACCTGACGATACTTCTGATAATCACCCGATATGAAAATAGCCTCAGGACAACGCTCCAAAGCCTCCTTAGAATTCATGGCCGAATGTACACCAAATTTTCTAGCCTCATAGTTACAGGTAGACACGACACCTCTACCACCTGTTTTTCTAGGATCAGCTCCGATAATGACGGGCTTACCAACTAGCTCAGGATTATCCCGCTCTTCAACCGAAGCAAAAAAGGCATCCATATCAATATGGATGATTTTTCTGCTGGTATCGTTGAGAAGGGGAAAAATCAGCATACCTTTCCTTTCTGACTAACATCTAGTTAGTTTATTATACAACTTTTATGAAAAAGATCCAAGGAGAAAAGTTTATAATACAGTTTAGCAAAAAATCCTATCTGTATTATAAAAGAAAGTGGATATTCTGAGGTTTCTCCTTGTGAAAACGGTTACTCTGTGTTACTATTATACTGTAAATTGTAACAGGTGGTAGAGCCATTATGTTACTAGAAAATAGGAGAAATTAGTCTTATGGCAACTGTTAAAACAAACACTGATGTCTTTGAAAAAGCTTGGGAAGGGTTTAAAGGAACTGATTGGAAGGAAAAAGCAAGTATTGCTCGTTTCGTTCAAGATAACTACACCCCTTATGATGGTGATGAAAGCTTCTTGGCTGGTCCGACCGAACGGACACTCCATGTCAAGAAAATTGTAGAAGATACGAAAGCTGACTATGAAGAAGCTGGCCGTTTCCCAATGGATACGCGCCCAACATCAATTGCTGACATTGATGCAGGTTATATTGACAAAGACCAAGAGTTGATTTACGGTATTCAAAATGACGAACTCTTTAAGCTCAACTTCATGCCAAAAGGTGGTATCCGTATGGCTGAAACTGCTTTAAAGGAACACGGATATGAACCAGATCCAGCAGTGCATGAAATCTTTACCAAATATGCAACGACTGTCAATGACGGTATTTTCCGTGCTTATACTTCTAACATCCGTCGTGCCCGTCACGCTCACACTGTAACTGGTTTGCCAGATGCTTACTCACGCGGTCGTATTATTGGGGTTTACGCACGTCTAGCTCTCTACGGTGCTGACTACCTCATGCAAGAAAAAGTTAATGACTGGAACGCCTTGACTGAAATTGATGAAGAAACCATTCGTCTGCGTGAAGAAGTTAACTTGCAATATCAAGCCCTGCAAGATGTTGTTAAATTAGGTGATCTCTACGGTGTTGACGTTCGTCGTCCTGCAATGGATACTAAGGAAGCTATCCAATGGACCAATATCGCCTTCATGGCTGTCTGCCGTGTCATCAACGGTGCTGCTACTTCTCTTGGACGTGTGCCAATCGTTCTTGATATCTATGCTGAACGTGACTTAGCTCGCGGCACTTATACTGAAAGCGAAATCCAAGAATTTGTTGATGACTTCGTTCTGAAATTGCGTACTGTTAAGTTTGCTCGGACTAAAGCTTACGATGAACTTTACTCAGGTGACCCAACCTTCATCACAACTTCCATGGCAGGTATGGGGGCAGATGGTCGTCACCGTGTTACTAAGATGGACTATCGTTTCCTTAACACCTTGGATAACATCGGCAATGCTCCAGAACCAAACTTGACCGTTCTTTGGACTGACAAATTGCCATACGCTTTCCGTCACTACTGTATGCACATGAGCCACAAACACTCTTCTATCCAATATGAAGGTGTAACAACAATGGCTAAAGATGGTTATGGTGAAATGTCTTGTATCTCATGCTGTGTATCACCGCTTGACCCTGAAAATGAAGAACAACGTCACAACATCCAATACTTCGGTGCTCGTGTAAATGTCTTGAAAGCTCTTTTAACTGGTCTTAACGGCGGTTATGATGATGTTCATAAAGACTACAAAGTCTTCGATATCGAACCTGTTCGTGATGATGTTCTAGACTTTGATACCGTTAAGGAAAACTTTGAAAAATCATTGGATTGGTTGACTGATACTTATGTTGACGCCCTTAACATCATCCACTACATGACTGATAAGTACAACTATGAAGCTGTACAAATGGCCTTCTTGCCTACTCATCAACGTGCTAACATGGGATTTGGTATCTGTGGTTTTGCCAACACAGTTGATACGCTTTCAGCTATCAAGTATGCTACTGTAAAACCAATTCGTGATGAAGATGGCTACATCTACGATTACGAAACAACTGGTGACTACCCACGCTGGGGTGAAGACGATCCTCGCTCAAACGAGCTAGCAGAATGGTTGATCGAAGCCTACACGACTCGTCTCCGCAGCCATAAGCTTTACAAGAATGCTGAAGCTACTGTATCACTTCTTACCATCACTTCAAACGTTGCTTACTCTAAACAAACTGGTAACTCTCCAGTCCACAAGGGTGTTTACCTCAACGAAGATGGCACGGTTAATTTGTCTAAACTTGAATTCTTCTCACCAGGTGCTAACCCTTCTAATAAGGCAAAGGGTGGCTGGTTGCAAAACCTTAACTCTCTTGCAAGCCTTGACTTTGGTTATGCAGCAGATGGTATCTCATTGACCACTCAAGTTTCTCCACGTGCTCTCGGTAAGACCCGTGAAGAACAAGTAGATAATCTTGTTACTATCCTTGATGGTTACTTTGAAAACGGTGGTCAACACGTCAACCTCAATGTCATGGACCTTAAAGATGTCTACGACAAGATTATGAATGGTGAAGATGTTATCGTTCGTATCTCTGGCTACTGTGTTAACACCAAATACCTTACTAAGGAACAAAAGACTGAATTGACACAACGTGTCTTCCACGAAGTTCTTTCAATGGATGATGCCGCTGAAGCCGTTTCAGGCCAAGCTAAATAAAGTCCACTTGTAAAAAGGCTTTGCCGCTTAGGCAAAGTCTTTTTTACTTATAGTACTACATCAAACTAGAAGAGATGGCAAACTGTAGAGAAGAATCAATGCTTTAAATTACTGATGTCCCTCCTGCTCTCATCATAAGTACACCGACATATTAAAAAATTCTTCCCTTCTTTTTTTAATCGTCTATAGATTAAAAAATGCTATAAATGATATGAAGATTACCAACTTCTTAATTTTCTTATCATTTGAAATAAAAGCAGTCATCAATCGCCTAATAATGCTATAATGACTATAATTTATAATCCTAATATAAGAAAGAACACTATGTTATTTGAATATCGAGAAAAAAAGAGCTTACCTACCTTCCTTTTAGTCTTTGGTATCATATCACTTTCCATCTCTCTAATAATGTTCGTATTTATAGCTCTTTTTAGTTTTATTTTCGCATCTACCGGTGCAGGAACATTTTGGATTTTTTCCCTTTTACCTGCTGCCCTTCTGATCGGCAGTGTGATTATTCTAATCACTGCTGCTATCAAGCGCAGCAGTTCACATTCTCTTATCAGAGGAGATCAGCAAGGGCTTATGATTTTTAAAAGAGGACAGAACTACCAATTTAGATGGGAAGATATCGATTCAATCCTTGTTACAAAAAGTAAATATCCTCTTCAGCTGCAGAATTTCTCTCCCCTACCTTTTCTCCATATGGATCGGACTGGCAGCCTCAGCAGACCTTACTACTTCTACTTAACTGTCAACTCTAGATCTGTACCAGAGCCCCTGCAGATCGAAATTACTTATATTAATGGAGATATTAATGTACTTCTGCAGCAGTTACAGACCTTTATTCCCAATATCCTCTGGCAAGACCAAAACGTTTAGGTCAAAATCAAGAAGTCTGACACTGTGAATCATTTCTATTTGATAGCTTTTGTCTTTTATTCCTCGCTCTTTCAACACTTTTGATGACTGATTGTAATGTAAAGCTTTTCAGATTATGGGGCAGCCTTATTGCAAGTGAAAAATGAGATCTGAACTAAGATCTGAGTTAATTGATAGTACTATCAATTACCAAATAAATTAGTTTCCAGACTCATTTCATATAGACCAAACCTGCAATCGGTTAATTGCAGGTTTTTAACGATTTTGACTTAACAATAGACGTCTAGTCAGATTATTGATAAACTGAAACTTGATCATTAAATTCATTAAGGCTTTCCTGTGTCCTGTGAATCAATATGCTTACTGAGGATGGTTTAGCAAAGGATGTAATCATAAAATAGGAAATTAATATGGAAACAAAAAAGAAAATAAGACGTTCAAATATAGAGTTATTACGTATTGTAGCTCTGTTTATGATTATTATGTACCACATTGTCAGACACTGTATTAGAGTTCAGCTGGTCTCTCCTGAAGACTTGGAGAGGGAGGCAGTAGAAGTCTTTAATCAGCCCGTCTTCTATCCCCGCCTGTTAATACTGAATGTTATTATGACCTTTGGTAGTATTGGCAATGCCTTATTTATTCTGGTCTCTGGATATTTTATGGCCAACAGGGAACCCGATACTATTCAGATCGGAAAGATTTCTAAAAAGCTGCTCTATCAACTTTTATTTGCGGCTACCTTATTGACCTGCCTTTCTCCTTGGCTGCATCACCTACGTCCAGATATATTCTCGGGTCTGCAGCGATTTATGCGAATCAACGAGCGATTTTGGTTTGTCGGTTATTATTTTGTTGTGATTCTTTTTGGGAAACTGTTCTTAAATAAGTTTCTTAAACAATTGGAATATAAGCAGTATGCTAGCTTTCTTCTTGTCTTTTTAGCTCTGATAACTTTTTCTTGGACCAATCATATTATGAGATCTTTTGCGACGGGGTTAGAGGTTTTCTTGACAGGAGTCTTTCTCTATTCCTTTGCAGGGTTTGTTAGGAGGTTTGATGTCCTTTCCAGGGTACGGACCTATGTTTTATTCCTCCTTCCTATGCTAGTCTATGCCTTGGTCCTGATTTCTGGTTATAATACTGTTGTAACTAGGATTCAAACCTACATAAAAAGTGAATCTACAGAAGTCTTTCTCCAGCGTATTCCTAACTTTAATAATAGTAGTTTAGTCGTTATTATCGTTGCTATCTGTATTTTTGAACTCTTCCGACGGCTGTCACTACCAGACAGTAGACTAATCGCCTTTTTAGGACAGTCGACCTTTATGGTCTACCTTGTCCATGACAACCGTTTCTATTATGAGCTTTGGAATCTCAGAGACTGGGTAACGACCTTGGCTGCCAGTCCAACAATCTTTATCATCCAGCTGATCAAATGGACTATGTATACCTTTGTAACTGGTGTGTTTGCTTACATCTTATATGTACTATTGCACTTTATTTTAAGACGAAACAAATGGCTATTGTTGAGATCTGAAAAAAATAACATAAATAAACTATAATTGCCGTGGGCCCATTCAGAGCCTGTGGCAATTTTGGGGTTCTCGAAAAAGGGAGTGGAATCACCTCAAAAATTTTCAATTTTGATTCTCACCATGTTCTAGTTTTAAGGTGTCAAAAACGGTCTCTTCCCAGACCGTTTTTGACACTTGCTTGGTGAGCTTTCATTTCCCGATTACAAAGGTCTCTCAGACCTTTGTAATCCTCCCCCTCCCCCGCACAGCTCAAAAGTCTAGGGGGGAGGTTGAAAATAAGATGAACGATGATCATTATCATCACATTCGTTTAAATTTTCCGCTTTGGCCTTCTGGCAAAAGGAAAACCAGCCGGCAGTGGTTCAGTGAGGCTGGGAAAAAAGTATTCTAGCCTTCTATTTTTGCAGTCATAACAGTTTGACGCAATGGTTGGGAGTCCTTATCTTGGGGTGCAGTCCTATTTTCAAGCACCCCCTTAAACAGTCCACTGGACTGTTTAACTACTCCGTAATTGTTAGCGCCATCCTAATCAACTGTGCGGAGGTGGCAATTTTTATAAAAATTAACTTCTTATACGTAATCTTCAAAGATTACAATGTTTTGTGGGTGAGAGTGAAGCCATCATGGCTGTTTATCCCACTCTCTAATGAACTGTGTGTGCAGGGGTAAGACTTCTTGGCGCAGCCAAGAAGTCTTACTTCCAACCACTGCGCCAAGAGTTTATTCCAAAACAAATATACTGGACAAGTTTTTTGCACAGACTCTTTATGAAACTTAAAAAAACAGTCACAGTCAGCTTTTAACAAAGCTTTAACAGGCATTACAGATGGTCATGAGAAAGACCAAGATAATCTGCCAGCTTAGCATAGGTCTTGTGATTGCGAATAGTTATTTCTTTATAGAAGGACTGCTTGAGAAGGGCCTTATGGTAAGCCGTCTTCAGGAAATTTTTCTCCTGATATTTACCCCAGTAGATACCTAAATGCCCAAAATGAACAATCTCATCAGTCAGTTTCAACTTTTCAATAGTCTTTCGCACCATCTTACTATCCAATTCTACAGTGTAAAAAAGGACATCCTTTCTGACTAAATCATCAGTCCACCAATCCGGAAGTTCTTCTGCTGCAAAATCCTTAGACGCTATAAGGGCGAAGGTCCGCACAAAGGGATAGCTAGCTGCAAAGAAGGCCTTAAATCCCTCAATAATGTCAGCTTCTGGTTTTTCGCTATTAAAAAAGAGATTGCCGGAATTAATATAGGTCTCAACTTGACGATAACCCAGCTCCTCAACCCGCTTAACCAAGTCAGCCATAGCAATCTTATTCTTACCACCCACATTAATACCTCTAAAAAGCAAGGCATAACGCATCAGAGCTCCTCCTTGATGACTGTAATCAATTGATCCCGATCCAAAATCCACTGAGCGCGTTCATCCTTTTCATAAGTCCGATTGGAGAGGAAGATAGCTGCTTTCTGTGCCTTACGGTTGTAGAGAACAAAGGTTCCTGTGTAGCCTGTATGCAGGAGCCAGTCACCTTGCTTATCCCAAGCCAGACTGCGCTCTTTTGAACCCGAAGGTGCAAAATTATGGTTGAGATAAGCCGCAAAATCCCTTTGTAAATAGGCATTCAAAAATTTTTCCAAATCCTTCAGCGTCGAAAAAAGCCCAGCCGATCCCGTGTGAACTCCTAAGACCTTAGCCTTAGGATCATGCACCACTCCGGGTAACACTCCTTTGACCGTTGGGACTGCTACTGGGACTGGACCAAAGTTAGTCTCCTTCATGGCAAATGGTTTAAAAACCTTCTGCTCCAATAAATCAGCCAAGGTTTGACTGGTTAGGGTTTCCAGCATCAGGCCCAATAAAATAAAGTTGATATCCGTATATTTAAACTCATGTTGGCTGGTTACCTGAATATGATTGATGGCCTCAATCAAGGATTCAGCATCCAATTCGTTACGGTTGGGAATATAGGGATCAATGCCTGACGTATGGGTCAGTAGCTGGCGGATAGTCACGCTATTATCAGCAAAGGCTGGGTAATAAGCCCTGAGGGGCCAATCTAGCTTGACGATCCCCTCCTTAACCATCTGAATCAGCACCGTTCCCACACCGACAACCTTAGACACACTAGCTAGATCATAAGTTAACCCTGACACGACCGGCTGCTTACCATCTAAGGTACCCAAGTAGAATTCCTGCCAACATCCATTGTAAAGGGCAAGGCTGGCACCATGATAGATGTCAGCCTCAATTTGTTGCTCTATTTTGTCTAAAATTTTTTTCATTTGCTAAACCATAATTCAATTTGACTAGGATCAGAAACTACAAGCACGGTTTGTCCTTTATCAAGGTAGACAGAAAGGCCTGCAGCTTCCAAATAAGCTTTCAGGGCTGTAAAATCATAATCAGTCGGAACTTGATAATCAATAATTTCAAGATCCCAAGTGGTGTTCTCTGCTGCCTGCAGATCTGAACCTTGAGCTGCCTTTAAAGTCGGTAAAAAGGCTAAGCCAGCTAGGACTTGATAAAACTCCTGAGAGACTTCTAAATCAGCAACGTTCAGAACCAAATTGGCAATCTGGAAGTCAGACAGCCCTTGAAATTCTGGCAAAGCAGCGAAGGTTAGACCAGCCCCTGAAATTTCCTCCAAACAATCACTACTGTCCTCGGCGTGGAGGAGAACAAGATCATTTTCTGGCGAAATGACTTCATAAGCATAGCCCTTGTTTCCCCTAAAAAGTCGCTTGTAAGCCACTCCCTGAGCCAAAAGAGCCTCAATTTCAGCGGGATTTTGAGCCCTAACTTCTAAGCGATTAAGCTTCTTGGGCCCTTCAACCTCCCGCACGCGCATGGAGGGGGATTCTTCAATAACAAGTTTGACATTCTTATTGATATACCCGCTGAAAAAAACTTCAGAATTTTCCTCTTTTAAGACTTTAAATCCTAAGTTCTTGCGATAAAATTCCGTATTACGCTCCCGATTATTGATACGAAAAAACGGTGCTGCTAAAGTAATTCCTTCAAATAATGACATCATTTTTCTCCTAACTGCTTCCATTTTAGTCAAATTCTTTTCATTTGACAAATAATTATATGCTTTAAGCAAAAACTATTTACTATTACTAGCTTTTTCTGTAAACTAGGTACATGAATGAAAATCTAATTTTACACCTGATTCAAGCAGTACTGGTGTTGGCTATGATTATCATTATCATTGAGCTGACCCTCCATATTCGCCATAAAAAAATAAATATTTTCCAGCGTTTTGCAACTGGATTTTGGATTGGGTTGGTCACCGATATGCTAGATACTCTGGGGATTGGCTCTTTTGCAACGACAACTACCCTTTTTAAGATTACCAAACTCAACGATGATGATAGTAAGCTGCCTGGAACTATGAACACGGCTCATGTTATCCCTGTCATGGTGCAGGCCCTCTGCTTCATTTTAGTTGTCAAGGTTGAACCCTTAACCCTGATTTCGATGGCTTCCGCCTCCTTCTTCGGAGCCCTCTTTGGTACGCGAATCACCAAAAATTGGAATGAACGCCTTGTCCAACGAATTTTGGGGTTGCTTCTGATTGTTGCAGCCTTGATTATGGCCTACCGTATGCTAACGAATCCCGGCGGAAATCTATCAACAGCCGTTCATGGCTTGCACGGCATCTGGCTGATTATTGGAGTTGCCTTCAACTTTGCTATCGGTGTACTTATGACCATGGGACTAGGGAATTATGCTCCTGAGTTGATTTTCTTCTCCCTGATGGGATTGAGTCCAACCATTGCCATGCCCGTTATGATGCTGGATGCTGCTATGATTATGACAGCCTCCAGTACTCAATTTATCAAAGCTGACCGCGTCAACTGGACCGGTTATGCCGGCTTAGTTTTAGGGGGCATTATCGGTGTTCTCATTGCCGTATTCTTCCTTACAAGTATCGACCTCAATACTTTAAAAGTCTTAGTCGTAGGTATTGTTATCTTTACTGGCGCTATGCTCATCCGCTCTTCTCTAACTAAAAAAATCTAGCTTCGGCTAGATTTTTTTAGTTAAAACCACTTTAATACTCAATGAAAATCAAGCATAGCCGAAGTCCATTTTCTATGGACAATCGTTTTTAACTCTTTCCAATGAAAACTTTGAATAACCTCTTGAAGTTGATTAATAACCTCCTCCAAAGTTTTGAAGGCTTTGTTTTTAAACCCACGTTTTCTTATTTCAGCCCAGACCTGTTCAATAGGATTCATTTCAGGAGTATAAGGCGGAATAAAAGCAAAGTCTATATTATGTGGAACTTCTAAAGCCTTTGATTTATGCCAAATGGCATTATCCATAACCAAAACAATGTAATCGTCAGGAAAAGCTTGACTTAATTGTCTTAAAAATTCGTTCATCCATTCAGTATTACAACCTCCTGCGATGAGGAAAAAAGATTCTCCTGTATGGGCATCAACGGCTCCGTAACAATAACGGTATTCTCGAATGTAGTGGCTGGCTACATGTGGCCTATAACCTTTAGGTGCCCAACAAGCTCCTAGCTTACTGATACGACCAAAACCCGCTTCATCTTGATACATGAGACGGACTTTCTTGTAACGTCGGCTATGCTTAAAGCGCTTTCTTGTCTTCCTGAATATAGATTTTATTTTTTGACGCATAAATCGTTTTAGCGTCTGCTTTTTTAGGATGTTTTGGACGAGGAGTTACCTTTCGCCATCCGTGGCGTTTTAATAAAGCATAGAATCCCTCACGAGTGGTTGACTTTCCAACTTCAGCTTGATAGGCTTCAAACAAGCTTTGAACAGTTACGTGCTCCCCCTTTAATGCCCGTTCTAGTTGTTGGTTTAGGAATCTTTCTTCCTCTTCGACGGTCATATAAGCACGTCTACGACCACCGCGATTTTCTTTAAATAGAGCTGTTAGTCCCCCCTTTTGATAACGGGTAATTAAGTTGCGAACAGACTGGTGAACGAGCCCAACTTCTTTGCCGATTGCTGTTAAGCTCATTCCTTGTGAACGAAGGAGGAGGGCATGAAGTTTTCTATAGTGTTTATCATTTGCTTTATCTTTGAGTGCTTGTTTTAGTTCTTGTGCTTGTGCTGGTGTAATTTCTAGTGTCATGACTATATTATATCGCTATTTTTGATTTTTGTTAAGTATAAAACAGACGAGTCAATTGATACTCAAAAAATTAAAACTGGACTAGACAACGAGCTGCTGATAGCTTGGTTGGAGATGAGACAAGCAACAACTTATAGCACTGAAATACGGCAAAGAGCGGCAACAAAGTATCAATTTGATTGTCAAGGATTATTAAAGGGTTAAGGGAATATAACTGACAAATAAAAAAAGCAAGGCAAACTTGCTCCTTTTAATCAATTACATATACAGTGCTTTAAAGGCAGCTGCAGCAATGATTCCGGCAATGATTGGTGCAACGACTGGCACCCAAGCATACCACCATTTCGAATCACCTTTATGTTCACCAAGAACTGTTTCAGGCAAGAGATGGTGGAGCAAACGGGGACCTAGGTCACGCACTGGGTTAAGGGCTGGGCCGGTTGGTCCACCGAGGGAAATAACTAAGGCTGCAACCAAGAATCCAAGACCAAGGTGAGCGGCTCCCAGAGCCCCACCAGTCATCAACGGGATTTGCGGACTTTGCTGTGTCAAGGCATCAACAGTCATACCAGTTTGTTGGGCGGCATCTTTAAGCGCTTCAGACCCAAAGTAGTTATGAGTCAAAGCCAAAGCACCAAAGATTAGAACAAAAGTTCCAATAAACTCGTTGATAAAACCATTGATAGTAGAAGGGCGGCGACTTTCTTCTGTACCATCATCCAAAGCAGAGATAGTCGAGAAAGAACCAAGGATTGCATTTGGATCTTCTGTCTTTTGATAGTAGGCGGCGTGTCCCATTACCAGAATTCCTTGTCCCAACATAGCTCCCAACATTTGAGCGATCAGATAACCTGGGACATAGGTCCATTTGAAAAGACCTGAAACAGCCAAACCAAGCGTAAAGGCTGGGTTGATGTGATTACCGGAAACCGTACCAAACATAAGAGCTGGCAACATTACGGCAAAGCCATAACCAAAACCGATAACGAGCCAACCTGATTTATGGCCTTTAGTTCCTTTCAGTTCAACATTGGCTACAGAACCATTCCCAATCAAAACCATGAGAGCAGTTGCAATAACCTCTGTCGCATACTTCACCAGCCATTCATGCGTCAGGGCTTCTTTAAAAAATTCATTCATTCGTCTAGACTTCCTTTCTCCTTAACAAGTATTTAGACAGCTACCATTTTATCAAGTATAATAGATAAAGTAAAGGCATTACTGAAAATAAAACGTTTACTAGTGAGGTAAGAGCATGCGTTTCAATCAATTTAGCTACATTCCCCTTTCAGTCCAAGAAGCTGAAGCAGAATTACAAGAACTAGGTTTCTCTGTCTCTCTAAAAAAATCAGCCAAGGCCAATCTGGAAAGTTTCCTTCGCAGAATTTTCTTCCACTATGGTGATACTGATATTCCTTTAAGTAATTGGATAGCCGATTCTGAGACAGATCTGCTGTCTTTCTTTCAATCTGACAGACAACTGACTAAAGGTATTTTTTATACGGTAGCTTGCCAAGTTCTGGACTTTGTTCCCCATGTCGATTTTGAGGATGTCACAGATTTTCTAGATCGGACAAATTTCCCTATTCAATACCAAGAAGGCCAGTTCATTTTAAATCTCTATCAATTATTGGCGACCAGACAAAAAACGGGCATGACCCTGATTGATAAGCTAATCAGTCAGGGACTGATTCCTGCTGACAACCATTATCACTACTTCAATGGTAAAAGTTTGGCAACCTTCGATACCAGTCAGATTATTCGCGAAGTTGTCTATGTTGAAACCAGTCTCGACAGCGATCAAGATGGTAAAAACGACTTGATTCGCGTCCATATTATGCGGCCCCAAGCCAATCAGCCTATTCCAACAACCATGACTGCCAGTCCCTACCACCAAGGTACTAATTCTGTGGCAAATGATAAAAAGATGCACAAGATGGATAGTGAATTAGTCGTTAAAGCTACTGGCCAGATTGAAATAGAAGAAAAGCCCATCCCTCAAGTGACCTATACAAAATCACAAGCACCCCAAGAACCTGCCTGTGAGACCTTTACCCATATTGCCAACTACAGCCTCAACGACTACCTTCTGGCTCGAGGTTTTGCCAATATCTATGTTTCAGGTTTAGGCACCCTGGCCTCTGAGGGCTTTATGACCAGCGGAGACTACCAGCAGGTCAATGCCTTTCGGGCTGTCATTGATTGGCTCAATGATCGAGCTATTGCCTATACTAGTCCCAAACGATCCAGCCAAGTCAAAGCTGACTGGGCTTCCGGCAAGGTTGTTACTACAGGAATTTCTTATCTGGGAACGATGTCTAATGCCTTGGCTACTACTGCTGTCGATGGCTTGGACGTCATCATTGCCGAAGCCGGTATTTCCTCCTGGTATGACTACTACCGTGAAAATGGCCTCGTATCTAGTCCAGGTGGTTATCCTGGTGAAGATTTAGATGTCTTGACCGAATATACCTATTCTAGAAATCTCCTAGGCGGTGAATACCTTCGCAGCAACCAAGCCTATCAGGTCTTTCTCAGGCAGATGAGCCAAGACCTTAAAAGGGACAAGGGAGACTACAGTCAGTTCTGGCAGGATCGAAACTATGTCAGTCATGCTAAAGAAGTTAAAGCTGAAGTCGTCATGACCCATGGCAGTCAGGACTGGAATGTTAAGCCCCTCCATGCTTATCAATTCTTTAAGGCTCTTCCTGCTGACATCCAAAAACACCTTTTCTTTCATAATGGGATGCACGTCTATATGAATAACTGGCAATCCATTGACTTCCGTGAAAGCATGAATGCCCTCCTGACTCGGAAACTCTTGGGTCTGAACAATGGCTTCCAGCTACCAAGCATCATCTGGCAAGACAATAGCCAAGATCAGGTTTGGCAAAGCTTAAGAGAATTTGGCGGGACCAACTATTACCCCCTCGATTTAGGTCAAGGTCAAGCGGTCATTGACAACCACTATGGCCAAAAAGACTTTGACCGCTACGCCAAGGATTTCAATACGTTCAAGGCTCAACTCTTTGAGGGCAAGGCTAACCAAGTTACTCTCGATTTGACCTTAGGTAAAGACCTCCTGCTCAATGGTCGCCCACGTCTGGATCTGAAAATCAGATCCTCAGTAAACAGGGGAATCCTATCCGCTCAAATCCTAGATTTTGGTCCCAAGAAGCGTTACAAAGATGTCCCGACCATCAAGGAAATCCGAGGTATTGATAACGGTCGCAATTATGCTCGCGAAAATTGCATGGAACTTCCTTTCGTCCAAACACCATATCGGGTTATCAGCAAAGCCGTGCTCAACCTCCAAAACCGTCAGGATCTGCTATCCATTAAGGAAGTCCAAGCTAATCAATGGCTGACCATTCAGTTAGACCTACAACCCAGCATCTACCGCCTAGCCAAAGGAGATCAGATCCGTCTGGTTCTTTACACAACTGATTTTGAACATACTATTCGCGATAATAGCGATTACCAGCTGACTGTAGATTTAGCCCAGTCTAAACTCTTACTCCCTTACGATTAAATTGGACCCAGTCAAATGGAACTATAAAAGACTCCCAGAGTTGATTCAGAAGAATCTCTAGGAGTCTTACTTTTTTATCCTCAAGCACTAGCATCAATCGGTATGAAGTTACCAACAATTTTACCAACAATCCTAGGATTCTCGTCGTAAGGAGCGAATTTATCCGCATACTGCTGATTGATAGAGACTAGGCGAAGACCATTTGGCTCGCGATAAACCCGCTTAATGTAGGTCTGACCATCCCAATCAACCGCATAAACAGCCCCATCATAATCAAAACCGGTCTGCTTAATCAGAACCACTTCACCATTGAGGTAAGTTGGCTCCATGGAATCCCCAAAGACCCAAGAAGCAAAGTCGTGGTCAATCTTTTCATCATAGAAGACTTCATCATAATTACCATCATTAAAGTAGGTATAACCCGTACCAGCTGACAGACGTTCGTAGACCTTGTAAGCAAAGAGCTGCCGTCCAGACTCAGATCTTATTTTGCCTTGTTCAGCTAAAAGGCGATTGGCAAAGTCTACAGTCTTCTTTTTGTTTCCCTTATTGAGTTGAACATAGGTCTCAACAATCTCATATTCCGACAAAAAATAAGAAGGATTAACCTGCAAAATCTTACTGAGCTTGTTCCAGTTCTTTTGATTAGGTTTGGTTTTCCCATTTTCCCAGTTAAAATAAGAGGGACGGGAAATTCCCAATTGCCTAGCAACGTCAGCCTGTGACATTCCCAACTCCTTACGACGATTTTTTAATTTTTCAGCCGAAAACATAGCCTCACCTCATCATTAGTTTTATAACTTACAATTAGTATAACATAGGAAAACCAGCCAAGCAAGAGATTACCCCAAAATGTATTCAAAAGGGAGTAGGATCAACCCCAAAATTGAAAATTTTAGGTCTCACCACTTCTTAATTTCTAGGCGGTGACCTGAAACGGTCTCTCCCCAGACTGTTTTTGACACTTGCTTTGCAAGCTTCATTTCCCGATTAAAAAGTCTCCCAGACCTTTTTAACCCATTCCGCACAGTTGATATTGGTTTTCTAAACAGTCCACTGGACTGTTTAAGGGGGCGTCTGAAAATGGGACTGCACTCCCAAATAAGAACTTCCAATCAGTCACTACGCCAAGAGTTTGTTCCAAAACAAGAAGACTGGACGAATTTTTGCCCAGCCTCAAACTTAATCTTTCCAAAAATCATCAAAGACAGTGATTGGCAGATGGCGCTTGTGCTCACCCCTGAACCACCAAGTTTCAATCGTCTTTTGAGCCTGAGAACTAACACGCTTTCCTTCCAGATAATCATCAATATCCTGATAAGTCACACCCAGAGCTACTTCATCAGCAATACCAGGTTTGTTTTCTTCCAAATCTGCTGTCGGAATTTTTTCATAGAGGGATTGGTCAGCACCCAATTCTGCTAGAAGCTGCTTTCCTTGACGCTTATCAAGACGAAAGAGAGGCAAAATATCAGCGCCCCCATCACCGAACTTAGTAAAGAAGCCGGTCAAATTTTCAGCCGCATGATCTGTCCCAATAACCGCTCCGCTATTTTCCCCAGCTACAGCGTACTGGGTAATCATCCGTTGGCGGGCCTTGATATTCCCTTTGTTGAAATCAGAAACTTTAACGCCCGCCCTCTCCAGCTCTGCTACTTGGCCATCGACCGCTTCCTTGATATTAATGGTCAACGAAACATCCGGTTGAATAAAGGCCAGAGCCTTTTGAGCATCAGCCTCATCGGCCTGAACCCCGTAAGGTAGACGAATAGCGATAAATTTGTAGGGTTCACCTGTTTCAGAACGCAGTTCCTCAACAGCCATTTGAGCCAGACGACCGGCCAAGCTGGAATCCTGACCGCCAGAGATGCCTAATACATAACTCTTTAAAAAGCTATGCTTTTTCAAATAAGCCTTGAGAAAATCTACTGACCGTCTGATTTCTTGCTTGGGGTCAATGTGTGGTTGAACCCCTAATTCTTTAATAATAGCTTCTTGTAAACTCATCGCTACCTCCTCTATTAAGACACTAAACCATTAAACACTAAAAATCCTGAGTTTGATTGGCTTTTTCCCGCATTTTAGCAATCAAGTCCATCTTGTCTTGCCAAACATCAGGAGCTAAATCAACTGGATAATCCTGCGGATTGAGGACCCGCTTATATTCATCCCAGAGATGATCCAGCTCTTTCCTAGCGTAATCCTTGATTGCCATCAAGCTCGGCCGTTCGTAGACCAAGCTCCCCTCCTTAAAGATGTCCTGCAGAAGGGGAACAGCATCAAAGTTTTTAACGGTCTTATTGATATAGGTATAGGTTGGATGGAACATGTTCAATTCCTCAACCTCATTGACATCAACACCATCATAGGTGATGTAATCACCTTCAGATTTGCCCTTCTCGCGGCTAGTAATCCGCCAAACCTGCTTTTTACCAGGCGTTGAAACCTTCTCAGCATTGTTGGACAGCTTAATAGTATTTTGCATGATGCCCTTGTCATCCTCTAAAGCGACCATCTTGTAAACAGCCCCTAGAGCTGGTTGATCATAGGCTGTAATTAACTTGGTGCCGACACCCCAAACATCAATCTTAGCTTTTTGCATCTTAAGGTTGAGAATCGTATTTTCATCAAGGTCATTTGAAGCATAGATATGAGCATTTGGAAAACCAGCTTCATCCAGTTGCTTGCGGACCTTTTTCGACAAATAAGCCAAGTCTCCCGAATCCAAGCGAACACCTAGAAAATTAATTTTATCACCTAACTTTTTAGCCGCCTTGATAGCAGCTGGTACGCCTAACCTCAAAGTATCATAGGTATCCACCAAGAAGACACAATCTTTATGGGTCCCTGCATAAGCCATAAAGGCATCATAGTCATTGCCATAGGCTTGAACTAGGGCATGGGCATGGGTTCCGGAAACTGGGATACCAAACATCTTACCAGCCCGAACATTGGAAGTAGCATTAGCGCCGCCTATGACTGCAGCCCTAGTTCCCCAGATAGCTGCATCCAGTTCTTGAGCCCGACGGGTCCCAAATTCCATCAAGGGCTCATCGTCAATGACTGATCGAATCCGAGCGGCCTTGGTCGCAATCAAGGTTTGATAGTTGACGATATTAAGAATAGCCGTCTCAACTAACTGACATTGTGCTAAGGGACCTTCGATTTGCACGATAGGCTCATTAGCAAAGACCAAATCCCCCTCCTTAGCCGAACGGACGCTCAAGGTCATCTCAAGATTTTCCAAGTAGTCTAAAAAATCCTTAGGATAACCCAAATCCTTCAAATAAGCCAAATCTGTTTGTGAAAAGGTCAGATGATTGAGATAGTCGATAATTCGCTCCAAACCGGCAAAAATCGCATAGCCATTAGCAAAAGGCTCCTTGCGGAAAAAAACCTCAAAAACAGATCTTTTATTGTGAATTCCTTTGTCGAAATAGACCTGCATCATATTAAGTTGATATAAATCGGTATGTAAAGTTAAACTGTCGTCTGCGTACATCTGCCTGTTCTCCTTTGAGTTTGTGACTATTATAACATAATAGAAGATACTAAGGGCGGCAAGAGAGACGAATAATTTTAAGGGACGGACAAAAAATCTCGATTTTTTAGGATGGCAATCTAAATTATCAGCTTTTCAGCCCGTATTCAATTGAGCAGTCTCACCAAGCATTCAAGTGCTTGTTCGGGAGTGGATCAACTCAAAAGTTTTCAATTTTGGTTCTCACCACTCCCTAATTTTAAGGCGGTGACCTGAAACGGTCTCTCCCCAGACCATTTTTGATACTTGCTTTGCAAGCTTCATTTCCCAATTAAAAAGTCTCCCAGGCCTTTTTAACCCACTCCCGCACAGCTCAAAGGCTTTAGGGGCTGTTTGAGGTTGAAAATAAGATGAACAATGATCATTACCATCACATTCGTTTAGATTTTCCGCTTTGGCCTTGTGGCCAAAGGAAAAACAGCCAACAGCGGATCATTAAGGCTGAAAAAAAGTATTCCAGCCTTCTATTTTTGCAGTAATAACAGTTTGACACAGTAATTGGGAGTCCTTATCTTGGGGTGCCGTCCCATTTTCAGGCACCCCCTTAAACAGTCCAGTGGACGTGGAATGTTTAACTACTCCGCAATAGTTAGCGGCCATTCTAATCGACTGTACGGAGGTCACCTGCAGAGCAAAACTGACTAAAGTCGCTAACAGCTAGGGACATTTTCCATTGAACTCCTGACTTCTTCACTAACACCGAGAAAAAGAGAGATAAGCAACTTCAAAACAAACCCCTGCACACATTCACTAAAGTATCTCTACAAAAAAAAGCCGGAACATCTGTTCCGCCTCTGTTTATTTTATAGTATTCTTACGCGTAACCATCTGACAAATAGTCCCCATGACTAAAATCCAAAGGGTCGAGCCGACTGCTCCGATAAAGGTTGACTGTTGCAGGAAGAGCGACAGATAGATGAAGCCAAAGAAGGCAATAGTCAAGGGGTTGAGCACCTTATAGGCTGGCATGAGGAAGCCATTCGCCATAAAGTCTTGCGACTTGCGATAGCGCAAATGGGCCAGCATAGTCAGCGCATAAATGGCAATGTAAACCCCTGAAGAAGATGAGGTGATAACGGTAAAACTATCGGAAATCCATGGAACTACGCTGAGAATAGCCGCAATAACCATAAATCCAGCTGAGGTAAAAATAGCATTTTGCGGAACATTGGTTCGAGACAAACGGTTAAGTTTGTAGCGATCCAAGGCAGGCGTTTCTCTGGCCAATTGGTAGAGATGACGACCGCTGGAATAGAGCATGGAATTGAGGGAGGAAGCTGCCGCTGTCAAAACCACAAAGTTAATCAAGGCTGCTGCCCAGTTGACACCGGCTAGCTTAAATACCATAACAAAAGGAGATTGGTCATCAGGTAGCTGTCTCCAAGGAAAGATTGACATAATAGCAATCAGGGCTCCTACATAGAAGAACATAATCCGACTTGGAATGGCATGAACCGCCTTAGGCAGAACCTCTCTAGGGTTCTTGGTTTCAGATGTTGTAATTCCGACAAACTCAATGGCCTGATAGGCGAAGAAGACCATTTGGAAGGCCATAAAAAAATGATCAATTCCTAAAGGGAAAAACTTAAAACCATGGAAAATATTGGTGAGACTAGCGTGGCCAACCGGAGTCTGAAAGCCAGTCAGCACCATAAAAATAGCTGTTGCAATCAAGGCTAGAATAGCAATGATCTTAATCATCCCAAACCAGAACTCCACCTCACCAAAGACAGCTACGGCGACAACATTGACTCCGCAGAGGATCAAGAGAAAGACCAACTGAATCAGCCAACTGGGAGCGCTGGGAATGAAGTATTGAACATATTTAGCAATGGCAGTCAACTCTGCCATCCCTAAGAGTACCAAGGATATCCAGTAGGACCAGCCAGCGAAATAGCCCCAGCCCTGTCCCAAGTACTTGGTAATAAAGTTAATAAAGGTATGTTGGTCGGGATCTTGGAAAAGCATCTCCCCAATTCCTCGCATCATCAGGTACATAAAAATTCCTGTGATGATATAAACCAAGACAATGGAAGGCCCCGTCAGGTGAATGGACTTCCCAGCTCCCAGAAAGAGCCCTGTCCCAATGGTTCCGGCAATGGCGATAATCTGGACATGACGGTTGGTCAATCCCCGATCCATACCATTTTTCGTCGTTTCGACATCTGCCCCGTTTGTACGTTGTTCTGACATTTGAGCTTGTCATCTTTACCTGCCAGCTTAGAGGCTGGAGGTTCAAAGAATTTCCTCCTTTTGAAGTATAGGTAATATTATAGCACAATTCGAACAATAAGAAAAAAGCACTCCAGACGGAATGCTTGAAAAATACTTGTCAAATAGCGGTTCCCCAGTCTTTTGGGGTAATGCCTAAGCCTGCTCAGTAATATAATTATAGACTTCTTGACCGGCAATAGCACCATCGCCAACAGCTGTTGCAATCTGCCGCAGGTCCTTCTGGCGAATATCACCAATCGCAAAAATACCTGAGCGGTTAGTCCTCATTTTCTCATCGGTAATAACCCAGCCTGCTTGATCGGTAATCCCAAGATCACTGATCATGCTGGACACTGGATCTAGACCAACATAAACAAAAACACCGCCAAATTCATGGTTAGTCACTTCCCCAGTCTTAACATTCTTGATGTCAACCGAGCGAACCTTAACATCATCACCCTTGATTTCCTCAACCACAGAATCCCAGATGAAGTCAATCTTATCATTAGCAAAAGCTCGATCCTGCAAAATTTTTTGCGCTCGCAATTCATCACGGCGGTGAACAATAGTCACCTTATCAGCAAACTGGGTCAAGTAGATTCCTTCTTCAACCGCTGAGTCGCCACCACCGATGACCAAGAGATCTTGATTGCGGAAAAAAGCCCCGTCGCAGACCGCACAGTAGGAAACACCACGACTGTTGTACTCTTGCTCGCCGGGAACACCCACCAAACGGTGTTTGGCACCCGTTGCTAAAATAATAGTTTTGGCGTCATAGTGATCATCGCCAGCAATCACCCGCTTGAAATCACCATGATCTTCAACCCTCTCAACAATGCCGTAAATATTTTCAACGCCAAATTTTTCCAAGGGTTCATACATTTTCATAGACAGATCTGGACCAGAAATGGTCTCAAAACCTGGATAATTTTCAATATCTGAAGTATTGTTCATCTGGCCGCCGGGTGCCCCTTGCTCAATCAAGCCAACGTTGAGATTAGAACGACCAGCATAGAGAGCAGCAGTCATCCCACCAGGACCAGAGCCAATCACCAATGTATCATAAATCATATCGTTTCTCCTTAGCATACCTTTAGTAGACCTAGTTTACTCCAGAAGTGCAGCCGGGTCAACTATTATGACTTTATCATCAAAACAATAGCCATAAAAGCGAAGGACAGGATGGGAATAGAAATCAAAGCCATCATAATACCATCATAAAGGGCATTTTGGCGCTCCTTGATCGTCTTATCCTTCAACTTGAGCGCTCGATAGGACAGCCAGACAATCACAGCGAAAATAACAAAGGCAACAGCCATAAATAGACCCTGCAAATAAAATTTAAAAATATCGACTAACATAAAAAACCTTAGACACTTTTAGAAAATCTAATCACCTGAAATGGCCGAAATAACAATCAAAGCCCAACAAGCAAATTGCGACTGAATCCACAAGAAAACCCGCTTGACTGGCCAAACGAGCTTCAAACTTATTCTTATTATATCAAACATAAGATTTTTTGTAACTAGCAAAAAATTCTTTGGTTCTTTCCTCTTTCGGATGGTTGAAGAGTTGATCTGGTGTCCCCTGTTCGAGGATCTTTCCTTTTTCTAGGAAGAGGACCTTATCAGCCACCTGAGCAACAAAATTCATATCATGACTGACTAAAACCATAGTTTGACCAGTCTTAGCAGCATCCGCAATGGATTTTTCCACTTCGCCTACCAATTCAGGGTCTAGAGCCGAAGTCGGTTCATCCAAAAGGAGAACATCTGGTTTCATCGCAAGAGCCCTTGCCAAGGCTACCCGTTGTTTCTGCCCGCCAGAGAGGTGGCGAGGATAATGATTCTCTCGGTCAGCCAGTCCGACCTTCCGCAACTCCTCCTTAGCAAGAGCTGTCGCTTCCTTGTCGGGCATCTTTTGGACAATCTTGAGTCCTTCTTTGACATTGTCCAGAGCCGTCCGCCGTTCAAAGAGATTAAACTGTTGGAAAACCATGGCCAATTTGCGGCGCAGAGTCAGGATTTCTTCTTTAGTAATCGTTTCAAAATCCACCTTGAAATCATCAATCTCAATCGTGCCAGAATCCGCTTCTTCCAAGTAATTCATGCTGCGTAAAAAGGTCGACTTCCCAGCACCGGAAGCACCAACGAGAGCGATAACCTGCCCCTTTTCAATGTCCAGATCGAGGCCATTCAAGACCTTTTGACCGGAAAAGGTCTTGGTCAAATTTCTAATCTTGATCATTAGCGTAAGCCTCCTTCTTCTCCGGAAATATTTTCTGGTGATTTAATTTCCATACTCTTTTCAATATAACGGCCAATATTTTCAATGACAATGCTGACAATCCAATAAATCAGGGCAACTGAAATGTAACGTTCAAAATAGCGATAGTCTCGGCCGCCGATAATCTTTGCTTGGGCAAACATCTCAATAATACCAGCACTGAAGGCCAGAGAGGTCCCCTTGGTCAGACTAATCAGAGTATTGATGAGGGTTGGGGTTGCAATAACAGCTGCATTTGGAATAATAACCCGACGGTAGATCTGCGTATTGGTCATTCCCAAACTCTTAGCTGCCTCAATTTCACCCGAATCAACTGCCTGAATCGCTGCCCGAATAGTCTCACTGGTGTAAGCCGCCTCATTAAAGGCAAAAGCTACAACCGCAAAGACCAGAGGAGAGACATTATTGATATTCCAACCCGAATGGGTCTTCATATTAATATAGCGCAGTAAAAGCGGAATCCCATAATAAGTCAGCATAAGCTGAACCAAGATAGGTGTTCCCCGTAAAAAACTGACAAAGAAAGCCTGAATTTGATAGAGAACAGGCACGCGATTAATTTTGACAATGGCAAAAAGCAAGGCCAAAATCAAACCAAAGATAGAGCCCCAGACAGTCAGACCCAAGGTCATTGGCAGATGTTTTAAAATATCAGGAATAGCACCGAAAACGGCGCGTACGCTAAAGAGCATCCCATCGGGCAAGGTATTGACAAACTTATCATAGAGACCTGTTTTTATAAGATAGCCCCAGACCTGCATCAAAATCAGGATAGCAAGAATTAAGCCGATAAAGAAGCCAGCCATTTTCCCTCTAGTTGTTTTAAAGAACTTACTTAGTCCTTCTTGTGAGTTATTCGTTTCTGACATAAGATCTCCTAATTTTTATTCTTATCAAGTTATACTATCGGTTCATTGTATCATCCTAGGCAGCAGCTGTAAAATAGTTTACTCCAAAGACTAGGACTAAATAGAAAAGCAACATGAGACAAAAAATAGTAAGTTGTCATGAAGCGGTGATTCCGATTGCCTTTGCTCTCCTGTTTTAAGGAAGACTCAGCCCTCTGCCACACTCTTGTTTCAAGGCGACAGCTTTCTTGCTCCCCATTCCTATCCTTTGGCAGGCTGCCACACTCTTGCATGGCCGTTAAAAATCCACTGAATGGTTTAAAGGGACACCCAAATAGGAATCGCACTACTTCTAATCAGCAGTGATTCATTGGTGCTAAAGCCTCTGATGCCCTAGGCAGAAGCAAGACCCATTGGGCCAACCTACAGACCTTGCTTCCGACTACTGCATCAAACTGTTCTGCCTAAAATAGTTAGCAC
The DNA here is from genome assembly GCF_000187975.2 of Streptococcus criceti HS-6. Classification (NCBI taxonomy): domain Bacteria; kingdom Bacillati; phylum Bacillota; class Bacilli; order Lactobacillales; family Streptococcaceae; genus Streptococcus; species Streptococcus criceti. The sequence goes on along the minus strand of NZ_AEUV02000002.1, from coordinate 748,464 downwards.
GAGACAGAACCTTTTCTACGTCATCTTCAGAGATTACAATATGTTATGGGTGAGGGTGAAGTCATCATGGCTATCCGTTCCAGCCCATTTTTGTCTATTACTTGAGACTTGAAACGTAGTCCCCGCCAAAATACTTTTGGCTTAATTTCTTCAATGTACCATCTTTTTGGAGGGTCTTAATCCGCCGATTGACAAAGGCTTGCAGCTCTTTACCTTGATCGGTCTTTCCAAAGAGGAGGTATTCCTTACCATCCTTGTTAGAGCCGACTTTATCCTGTAATTTGCTGACCGTAAAGTCAAAACCTTGGTCCTTAGCTGCATAGCTGGAAGAAATTTGGTCATAAAAGATAAAGTCAATCTTACCCTGATCCAAATCCTGAAGGCGTGAAGTGAAGCCCGTTTGACCAGAGACATAGTTAACCTTAATTGGCTCTTTATCAGGATGCTGTTTATTCCAATCCTCTAGGGTCTGGGCATAATTTGAGCCTGCCAATGCTTCGGTAGATTTTCCAGAGAGCTGCTCCAACTTATCATATTTAGTGCCAGATTTGGTCACAATAGCATAGTTGGAGACTGAGATTGGATCAGAAAAGAGATACTTCTTAGCCCGATCAGCATTGTAATTGAAATCATTAGCCGCAATTTGGTAGCGGTCTGAATCGATTCCCGGCAGAATAGACTCAAATTCGGCTGTCTCAAACTTGAGATGATACTTCTTTGAACCCTTAAAAATGGCCTTCATGACTTCAATATCATAACCAGTTTGCTTATTATCCTTGCCAGTGAAGGTGAAGGGAGCCGTATCAGAATCCGTTGCGACAATGATATCCTGCTTGGCTGAGCCACCCGATTTAGACGAACAAGCTGTTAAAGTTAAAGCAGCCAGACCAAGTGCCAAGCCAACTAGAAAAAAGTTCTTTAATTTCATAGACAGTCTCCTTTAAGTCTTCATCGTGACACTAGTTTAACATGCCATGAATCGTTTGGATAATAGGGAATTTCTATCAAGTGATAAAAAGATACTATCAAAAAAGAAAAAAGAACGTTTTGATGACTAGGCAAGAAAACGTTCGACTGGCAAGACTAGATAAAATAGCAGATAAACGGGAGTGGGATCAGCCCAAAATGTTTAATTTTAAGGTGGTAACCTGAAACAGTCTCTCCCCAGACCATTTTTGACACTTGCTTTGCAAGCTTCATTTCCCGATTAAAAAGGTCTCCCAGACCTTTTTAACCCACCCCCGCATAGCTCCAAAGGTCCTGGGACCTTTGGAGATTGGAAAAAAGATGAACAATGGTCATCACATTCGTTTAGGTTTTCTGATTTGACCTTGTGGCAAAAGGAAAAACAGCCAACAGTGGGGCATTAAGGCTGGGAAAAAGTATTCCAGCCTTCTATTTTTTACAGTAATAACAGTTTGACACAGTGGTTAGGAGTCCTTATCTTGGGGTGCCGTCCCATTTTCAGGCACCCCCTTAAACAGTCCACGGGACTGTTTAACTACTCCGCAATTGTTAGCGGCCATCCTAATAACTGTGCAGGGGTAAGAGTTTATTTCAAAACAAGGATACTAGACGAGTTTTTGCCTAGACTCTTCAACCGTTAAATGTATTAAATTTAAAAATTCTGCTTTTTAGCTTTACGACTGGCACGGCCCTTGGCTCTGACTTGCGCTCGTCTTTCTCGTTTACGTTTTTCATCAACCTTCCACTGAATTTTCTTCTTGTAGCCCGGTTTAATTTTTTTCTTTTTCTTCTTAACCAAGCCAATCATTTCCGTATCCAGCTTCTGGTAAGATTTCTCACGATTAGCCCGACGGTCGCGATCATAGGTGTCTTGGAATTCCCCATTTTTAAAGACCTTAGGCACAAAACTAATCCCCATCTTTTCCAATTCACGAATATCGGTGTCATCACTAGGTTGGTAGAGAGTGATAGCCGTGCCAGATAGACCATTTCGCCCTGTACGGCCGACCCGATGGACAAAGAAAGATAGATCCTGAGGAATGGCATCATTGATGACATGGCTGACCCCTTCAATATCAATCCCCCGAGCCGCAAGATCGGTCGCTACGATATACTCGAAATCCAACCGTTTAATCTGGTTCATGATTCGCTTGCGCTCCCTTGGCGGAACACCACCGTGAATCTTGGCTACCTTGAGACCATTGGCTACCAAAAAGTTGTGAAGCTCGTCCGCCCGCTCCTTCGTATTGACAAAAATCATAGCCAAATAGGGCTGAAGATGGGGCAAGATTTCCAAAATCTGACTATTCTTATCGCGACCCTTAGTTGAAATCAGCCAATTATCAATGGTATCAGCAATCACTGTCTGAGTTTTAATTTTTTCAATAACAGGATCTGTCAGATACTTCTTCAAGAAGGGCTGAAGCTTCTGTGGAATGGTAGCCGAGAAGACTAGGAATTGCACATCCTTAGGCAGACTGGCAGCTATCTTATCAACTGTGTCCAAGAAGCCCATGTCCATGGTCATATCAGCTTCATCAACGACAAAAGTGGAGGCCTTATGAATATCCAAATGACCTGATTTTATCAAATCATAGATCCGGCCAGGCGTTCCAATGACAATCTGAGGCTGCCCAGCCTTCAATTTGTCCACCTGTCGCCGCTTATCCGTTCCCCCAACATAATTAACCAGCCGAATCTCGCTATCAGCTTGGTCAGCCATCTGTTTAGCCGCCTTATAAATCTGGGTTGCCAGTTCTCGGCTGGGAGCTGTAATCACGGCCTGAACCTGCTTGACTCCTGCTTCTAGCTTTTCAAAAATTGGCAATAAAAAGGTGTGGGTCTTGCCCGAGCCCGTCTTAGATTCACCAACCAAGTCACGGCCAGATCGAACCACTGGAATCAATTTAGCCTGAACCGAAGTGGGTTCCTTAAAATTCATTTGGTCCAAAGCCTGATTGATATAGGCCTTGAAATTATAATCTTTAAAAGTCATACGTCCCTCATTAACTCTGCCCGAGTTCTTTTATATCTTACTTTTGCTTAACCCATTATACCAGAAGAATAGGGAGTGGGAAAGAACCCAAAAATTGAAATTTTGGGTTATACGCCCATCTCCGAACAGCTCAAGAGCTCTGGAGGACCTCTTGAGGTTGGAAATCAGATGAACGATGATTATCACATCCATTTAGTCTTTTCTGCTTTGACCTGCTGGCAAAAGGAAAAACAGCCAGCAGTGATTCATTGGGGCTAAAGCACTTAATGAATTATGTAGGGGCAAGAATCGGTAAGTTGTCAGGAAATGGCGATTTCGATTTTCCTCGCTCTCCCATTTTAAGGCTCAGGTAGAGATCCTCCACTGTATCAAACTGCTCTATCTAAACTAGTTAATAGGATGCAGAACTTTTGCTCAACCTCTCGCTCCCAACAACTGCGCTAAAAGTTTATCCCCCAAAAAAGAATACTGAAACGAGATTTTACCCAACATTTTTATTATGACTTAAAGCCATAATAAAAATGCTCGTATCTTTTTCACAAGGCGAGCATTTCTTATATCCCAATTATCAAAAGGCCTTGTCCCCAGTGCCTCCTAAAGCACTGGCAGCAGGGCCGTTTGCTATTGATGAATCTCGTTTAATCTGACAATCTAGGCATCTGTAATCTTGATAAACGGAGCACCGATACCACTGGTATCAATCGGGTCATGACTTTGTTCATTCCAAAGCTGACTCACTGAATACCAGCCAGAGAGTTCAGAAGTATAAGGATCGGATACATGAGTACTACCATTGTTGTAGCCCTTGAGAACCAATTCATGACTGCCATTTCTGACAAAGACACTATTCTGCACAGCGGCCAGAACATGATAGCCTTGCGATAGGGCTGTTTGAACCTGGCCTAAACTTCCCAGAGGTGTCGCAACCAGACCCCAATGACTGGCAGCTTGTAGGATCCCTTGACCACTGGTTCCGTCAAAATTCTTGTTGAATTCATTGGTATTGTTGTAAAGGTAGTCCGCCACTTGGTTCGGGGTAACTTCTTGGCCCTTGAGTGAGCTGATGACCATTGCTAAATCAGTCGGTACGCAGCCTGTTGGGCCAAGGTAACCACGGCCATATTTCAGACCAGACCAGCGGTCATCTCTTTGATTGTAATAAGGTGTATCATAGTTGGACTTATTAACTTGGAAATCATAACCGCTCAAAGCAGTCATCTTATCTCCAAGCCGTTGATAAACATGGGCATGATAGGTTCCAGTTCCATTGTGATTTTGAGTATTAACTTGCAGGGAAGCCTCTAGGTTGGAACGGTCCATCTCATACCAAATGATATCATCCTGATCATGAGTATCCGACCAAACAGCCACTAGAATATCACCATCACTAGGAACATTATGAGCCGTAATCAGGTAGTTTCCAGTTCCCTTATAGGTACTGGTTACCGTTACCTGCTCCTTATTCTCATGAGCTGGCACTTCATAAGTTGTTCCGGTGACACCAACCAGCTGATTATTGTTGTCGACATAGTACAGATGAATCATATAGGTACCTGTCTCATACTGATGTTCAGACAGTTTCACAGTCACTTTATAACTATTATCAGCTTGTTTATTAGCATCATACCAGATAATATCATCTTGGTCACGATTGCTGGTCCAAACAGGAACCTTGACCGCTACAATACCGTTGCTGTTCGACACATTGGTAATCAGGACATCAAAACCATCGGAAGTCTGATTTTGAATAGCAAGAGTTCCGGTCACCCGTTTATCCATCTTCTTAGCTTCTGAGCGATGCTGCTGACCTGTTATACCAACCAGCTTGCCATCATTTTCTAGGTAATAGAGATGGACATTATAGAGGCCTGTTTCATTCTTATGGTCAGATACTCTGACGGTGACCTTGTAGGTCCCATCAGCCTGTTTAATGCCATCATACCAGATAATATCATCTTGGTCATTCCTATCTGTCCAGACAGGCACCTTAACCGCCTTAAGTCCTTGGCTGTCGGTGACAGTCGAAACGATGACATCGAAATCGCCGTTATCCTTGTTACTAAAGGAGAGGGTTCCGGTTCTGGTAACTTGAGGCTCAGCCACCTTAACCTGTTGTGCGGCAACCCCTTTCATAGCTCCGTCAGTTTCAACATAATACAGGTGGATATTGTAGGTGCCGGTTTCATTCTTATGGTCAGACAGTTTGACCGCTACCTTGTAAGTGCCATCTCCCTGCTTAACGCCGTCATACCAGATGATATCATCTTGGTCATTTCGGTCCGTCCAGATAGGTACCTTGACGGCTAGGATACCCTTGCTGTCTGAAACATTGGAAATCCTGACATCAAAGCCTTGGTTAGTTTGGTTCTCAACACTGATTTGCCCGGTCAGTTTGGATTCTGATGGCTGAGAATTGGGCAGCTTGTCCAGCATGACATAGCGGCGGATACCGCTGTAGGAGACATAGGAAATCCACTTGTAGCCATCGGCCTTGAGTTCCTTATCATAGTTAACCCCTTCTCCTTTGGTAAAGGTGAACTCTGTCTTAGCGGCTGCCCTGGCTTCGTTTTTAACCGCGACTTCCCGATCGAAGGTGTAACGCTGCAGGGTTGGAAAAGTAGTTTCGCTGTCTCCTGCTGACTGATCGTCTGTCTTAGGTGCTGGAACTTCTTTAACCTCTAGCTTAGCAATATTGGCATAGCGGCGAATACTGCTGTAAGACTTGTAGCTCAGCCATTGATAGCCATCTTGAGTGAGCACTTGGTCATAGTAAACACGGTCACCGGCATTGGCGTAAAAGGCGAGGGGCGCACTGGCAGAGGGACTATTCTTGACTTCTGTACGCTCTGGATAGGTATAATAGCCTGAACTTGGGATATCTTTGCCACCGGTTCCGGACTGAGTTTTAGGGACTGAGGGTGCTGGAACTTCCTTAACCTCTAGCTTAGCAATATTGGCATAACGGCGAATACCGCTGTAAGACTTGTAGCTCAGCCATTGATAGCCATCTTGAGTGAGCACTTGGTCATAGTAAACACGGTCACCGGCATTGGCGTAAAAGGCGAGGGGCGCACTGGCAGAGGGACTATTCTTGACTTCTGTACGCTCTGGATAGGTATAATAGCCTGAACTTGGGATATCTTTGCCAACCGCTTGAACCGTTGTCGCCACAGACGCTCTCGTCACAGCTGGCTTTCTTGAGTCGGTGCCAGACTTTCGTTCTGCTGTGAGGTGACACTAACCGTTTGAACCGCTGATTGTGACTCAACCTGAGCGGGTATAGCATCCGTCTGGGTGGCAGTGTCCACCCTAGCTGGCGCTGCTGCAGTACTTGTCACAGCGTCTGTGGGAGCAGACGTTTCTGCCGTGGCCTGAGCTGAATCCTGACTAGCTTGTTGAGACACAGATGCCTTGTCTGAAAGGACTGCAGTGTTACTGTCTTCTGTCTGAGAAGCTAAGCTATTCCCATCTTGAACGGGCTGGTCAGCAATGGTGGTTTGAACCGTTTGGTCTTGAGGCTGACCCGCTGGCACTGCTTGTTCATCAGCCAGTACTTGACCGCCGAAGAATAAACTAGCACCGATTAGGACTGAGGCCGCACCAAAGGAATATTTACGAATGGAAAAACGTTGTCTTTCATTCCAAATAGGAGCTCTTTTCATGAATTAATCTCCTTTCTTACTAAGATATCTCGTCAATAACATTGTAGATCAATATCTAGGATTATTATAACAATAAAAGAAAACGATTTCAATATATAATTGTAACTTTTGTCACATTATTGTAACAGTGCATTTATCCCCCATGCTAAGCTCAGAGCAATAAAAATAGCATGAAATCAAGATGTACAAGCAAGGATTTCATACTATTTTCACTATAGATAAGAAAAGAAACACAAATTTGGTTTTAGCTCAGCAACTCATTCTAGTAATAAACTGCGACTATGGTAACAAATCTCTGATGTCATTTAATCACCAGCCAAATCACAAGAGCTACCAGACTGGAGCAGGCACCAACAGTCCAGAGAAAGGCATCTACCTTCCATTCGCTCCACTCTTTTCCTTGACCAGACAGGCCGCCCAGCTCCAAATGATGGTGGAAGGGGGTCATCCGAAAAATCCGCCGGCCTTCACCATACTTTTTCTTGGTGGCTTTGAAATATGCCACCTGCAGCATGACAGAGGCCGTTTCAAGAACATAGACCAGACCAATGACAAGCAAGGTCCATTCTTGCCGCAGGGCAATGGAAATCGAAGCCAGCATAGCTCCTAGAGCCAGACTGCCGACATCCCCCATAAAAACTTTGGCAGGCTTGTGATTGAAGACGAAAAAGCCTAAAAGAGCACCAATCATGACAACAATGATCAAGAGAATATCCGCTTGCTTTTGCACATAAGCCATGACACCATAGGCAATTAAGGAGATGACCACCGAAATTGAAGCCAAACCATCAATTCCATCGGTCAAATTGACCGCATTGGAAAAGCCAACAACCCAGAAAAGGACAAAAGCTAGATAGAAGACACCAATGTGAAGCTGGAAGCCAAAAATATTGATAGCGTCCGTTCCGCTGGGACGAACATGGGTAAAGTAGAAAATCAGACCAGCCAGAATTTGCAGGAGCATCTTCTGCCAAGGTGTTAAACCTTCGTTAATTTTCTTGAAAATCTTTAAAAAGTCATCCAGAAAACCGATGATCCCATAGATAACCACAACCGAAAGAATGCCAGCCGTTGCCCCAAAGGCAGCCCCACGAAAGAGACTTAGAGTAGAAAAGGCCAGAGTCACCACGGTTGCTACGATGATGAAGACTGTTCCCCCCATGGTTGGAGTTCCAGCCTTGGCCAAATGCTGTTTAACATCCTCATGCATCTGTTGGCCAGCAATTTTCTTAGCCTGATAAAACTTAATAAAGAAGGGCATACCGACTACCGTCAAGATGAAGGCAATCAGACCTGCTAATAATATGGTAAACATCTTAGTCTCCTAGTGTAATTGTTAATTTTTTAACATTTTTCAGCTTTGAACCTGAGTCAATATTCTGCTTAGTAACGGTTCCCGAACCCTTGAATGTCACCTTGATTCCCATCCAGTCAGCAAATGTTTTGACATTAGCCTTGGTCCAACCGTACATATCAGGCAGTTCTTGAAGCTTATCCGTCAAAATCAAGACCTGACCGCCCGATTTCACATCACTGCCGGCCTTGACTGAAGTTTTTTTGACCTTACTTCCATTTCCCAAGGATACCACATGAACTAGATTTTGCCGCAGGGTAACAGCTGCATCGCCGGCACTCTTTCCATTAAAGTTCGGCATCCGATAACTGGTTTCTGAAGAAGCTTGCGAGCTGACTGAGGTTGATGACAATTCATCCTGCATCAGCATGGCCTGTTCCAGTACTGGATTGACAACATCAGCCCAAAATGTTCCGCTAAAGTTTTCAGGCTTTTTCAGGGTTACATACATGATAAATTTAGGATCATCAGAAGGAACCATGGCGACAACAGAGTAGATATAACTGTGCTCCCCCTGCTCGTAACCTCCGTCATCGGAGGCATACTGAGCTGTCCCAGATTTAACGGCCACAGGATAGTTGCCAACTTGAATGATTGGAGCACCCGCTGAAGCGGAATAAAGCGTTCCATAAGTAGGGTCCGTTCCGACATTAACCATGTAGTCGCGAGTCTGGCTAGCCGCATCTGCTGACACCGGATTACCAACGACTTCAGTCGAACCAACTCGGCTGGTATTATTATCTGAATCATAGATCTGACTGATAAACCGAGGCTCCAGCATAATACCATTATTAGCAATAGCACTAAAGGCACGCAGCATTTGCGTTTCTGTGACAGACACCCCTTGCCCGAAGGCAGACATGGCCGCAGTAACCTTATTGTCCAAGGAAACTGAGCCGGAAGCCTCATCATCCATTCCAAAGCGGGTTGGCAAGCCAAAACGGAACTTGGAGAGATAGCTTCCCCATGTAGAATCTCCCATTTGTTGCTCCAAAATGGTCATTCCCACATTGGACGAATAAGCAAAGCCTTGCGCCAGAGTCATAGTCTGACCAGACGATGTTCCCTGATTGACTGCCCAGTCATTGATTGTCGTATCCGCAATCTTGATCCCATCACCATTGTAGTAGGTCTGGTTGGCATTGAAGGCTCCTTCATTCAGAGCCGAAGCCAGAAGCATAACCTTCATAGTTGAACCTGGCTCATAGTTAGTGCCATAGAGCATGTTGAGCCAATTGTAACCTTCATCCTTGCTCATCCCTTGTAAGGTATCAGCATTATAGGTTGGCCGCTGGGTCGTCGCCAGAATTTCACCTGTCTGAGCATTGACCAAGGTAGCACTGGCATCTGTGGCATTGCCGACCTTTCCCATAAAAGTATCCATCTGAGTTTCCAGATAGGTCTGCAGAGTGGCATCCAAAGTCGTGTAAACATCCCGACCATCTATGGTTTTCTTGACATTTTTTCCTGTTCCGAATTGAATATTGCCATTTTGGTCCTTTTCATAGGTGACCTTACCATCTGTTCCCGATAGAATGCCATTCATGGAAGCCTCCAAACCAGTCGCTCCGACTAGGGTAGAATCCCCCTTCTTGCCATTTTTACTTTGGGCAATACCAATGAATTCTGAGGCAAACGTTCCATTAGGATAGAGCCGACTAGCACTGGAATCAAAGTCAACACCCTTAATGCCGGCATCCTTGGCCGCATCAGCAATAGCCTGCATGGTCGAATAAGATAAATTAGTTCCCTTGGATCCAAAATAGACCTGAGTCAGCTTTGGCTGATTCAATTGCTTTCTAATATAATCTTTTTCCATACCAAGCTGTTGATTGAGGATATCGGTCAACTTATCAAAGTCTTTATTTTGGACATAAAGTTTTTCACCTTTAGCTGAGACATACTTTTTATCAATAATGGCATAAACGGTATAAGTAGTTGAATTTTCAGCAATCACATTACCATTACGGTCATAAATGGTTCCCCGCTTAGCAGCCTTAGTCACTGTTGTCTGATAGACATTCCTCGCCTTGGGAGACAGTTTAACACCAAACTTAGAATCCGTGCCGATAATAACCGCAAAATTAATGATAAAGATAAAAAAGATGACAACCGTAGTAATCATCAAATTTTGGCCAACCCGTTCCCGGTTAGCCTGAGGTCCTCGCCGGTCTTTTGTCACATAAGACAAAAAGCGATTAATCAATTTTTTCATGCCTTACTTGTTACTCCCAACATTTCCAAGATTAGAGTTATCAATGTTAAGTCCAGCTTTTTTAGCTATCTCGGCAATACGATCAGAGCGAGTCAGCTCATTGACCTCCTGCTTAGCATTATTCAGATCTGTTTCAGCATCCGAAATCTGACTGTTAATCTCTGTAATATCCTGCTTGACTTGTAAGTTTCGGCTCTGCAAATAAATAATTCCCACAGCCATCAAAACAGCAGTAATAATAATAGAACCGTAAAAAGCCAGCTCAAGTCTGGAAAACTTTCGGAACCGCTTCTGAAAAGCTGCTCGAACCGCTCTTTCTTCCTGTTTATTATGAGCCATAATTATTCTCTACTTTCGAATTTTTTTAGCAACTCTCAGTCTAGCCGAGTGAGCCCGATTATTGACTGCCAGCTCCTCAGAAGAGGGTAAAATAGGTTTACGGTTGACCAAAGCGAACTTAGGCTGCATTTCCTCTGGAATAAAAGGGAGTCCCTTGGGCACATCCACCGTCGAAGCTTCTTTAAAAAGCTGCTTGGTCAAGCGGTCTTCTAAGGAATGAAAAGTAATGACCGAGATTCGACCATCCAAAGCCAAGAGCTCCAGAGCCTGCTGGATGGATTCATCTGCCGCCCCTAATTCATCATTGACCTCAATCCGAATAGCCTGAAAAATCTGCTTAGCCGGATGGCCTTTCTTCTTCAATTCCTTGGCTGGCTTGGCCGACTTGATGATGTCAGTCAGCTGAGTCGTTGTTTCAATCGGTTTGACTTCCCTAACCTGCTCGATTTTTCTAGCAATCTGTTTGGAAAACTTATCTTCTCCATATTTAAAGAAGATTCTTACCAAATCCTGATAGCTGTAAGTATTGACAACATCATAAGCCGACAGATCAGCAGCCTGATTCATTCGCATATCAAGAGGGGCATCCTGCTTATAGGAAAAGCCCCGCTCTCGCTGATCCAGCTGGGGACTGGAAACCCCAAGATCGTAAAGGATACCATCAATTTCAGTTACACCACACTCAGCAAGGCGTTCCTTGAGATTGCGAAAATTATCCCTGATGAAAGTCACCATCCCCTGATCGACATAGTCCTTGAGCTTAGTCTGGGCATGATCAATAGCAGTCTGATCCTGATCAAAACAGTAAAGATGGCCTTCTGAGCCCAATTTCGACAGTAAATAAGTACTGTGCCCAGCCCCGCCAAGTGTGGCATCAACATAGATACCATCGGGCTTTAGGTCCAGCATATCCACTGTCTCATGTAAGAGCACGGTTACATGGTGAAAGTCATTTGTCATAACTTTTATTTTACCATAAATATAGCAGATATGCCCAAGTATTTCACAAGATACTAAGTCCTTAAATATCCTCAAGAAAAATAAGAAAGCTAGCGATAAAGCATTGGACTTCAAGATAAACATTCTCTCTTTCCACAAGGGCATAGGCGACTTTGATGAAAAAATACAGAGGGCAAATACTTCTCACCAAAAAAAGCCATGCCTAGGCATGACCTTAATAAATGAACTTATTCCCTGATTTGGCCTTGACCATTGATGTAGAACTTAGTCGAGGTCAAAGCTTCAAGGCCCATAGGACCACGCGCATGCACCTTCTGGGTAGAAATGCCAATCTCAGCTCCCAGCCCAAAGACAAAACCATCGGTGAAGCGGGTTGAAGCATTGACATAGACTGCTGCTGCATCAACCTGTTCCTGAAAACCGTCGGCAGCTGCGATGTCCTGAGTAATAATACTTTCTGAATGATGGGTAGTGTAGGTATTGACCCACTCAATAGCTTCCTCCAAGTTATCAACAACCTTGACCGATAGAATATAGTCCAAAAACTCCGTCGCAAAATCTTCAGCTTGAGCAGGAACTGCCTCCGGCAGCAGAGCAAGAGCTCTATCATCTGCCCGAAATTCAACCGGATGGACATCCTTAATGGCCTGAGCTAACTGAGGGAGAAATTCACCTGCTACAGCTTGATGAACAACTAGACTTTCTGCAGCATTACAGACACTGGGACGCTGGGTCTTAGCATTGATAACGATCTTAGTCGCCATATCGAGGTCAGCTGTCTGATCGACATAGATATGGACATTACCGACGCCAGTCTCAATCACAGGCACTTTGGCCTTATCTTTAACCGTCTGAATCAAACGAGCACCACCACGAGGAATCAGCAAGTCCAAATAATCAGCCGCCTGCATCAGTTCCTCAGCTACAGCATGACTGGGGTCTTCAACAAGTTGAACGGCATCAGGGTTAACTCCCGCTTCTCTCAAGGCCTGGCGAAGCACACCAACTAAGACTTTATTAGAATGGATAGCATCGCGGCCGCCTCGCAAGATGATGGCATTATTCGTTTTAAAAGCTAGGCTAAACGCATCTACAGAAACATTGGGACGACTTTCAAAAATCATCCCGATCACACCCATAGGCACCCGCTTCTGAACGATTTTTAAACCATCTCTATTGGTAAAACCTTGAACAACCTGACCGATAGGGTCCTGCAAATCAGCTACCTGACGCAGTCCCTCTGCCATTGCCTCAATACGTTCAGCCGTTAAGCGCAGGCGATCCTCCATAACCGCACTGATGCCATGTTCCTGGGCTAAGGCCAAATCTTTAGCATTCTCAGCTAAAATAGTTTCTCCTGCTTGCAGCAAGGCTTGAGCTGAGGCCCCAAGGACTTGATTTTTTTCAGCAGTACTCAAGGACAGCAAGTCCCGACTGGCCTGCTTGGCCCTCTTTCCTAAATCTTCAATGACTGTCATAGACTGCTCCCTTCCAAAATTCCTTAGGCTAGTAGTCAATACTCCTGCTTAAACCAAGTACCTAACTTCTCGCCAGCCAAAAGCCGTAAGATATCCCGAGGATTCTCACCATTCATCAGAACCATCTGACCCTTATTTTCAAAAACCATCTGGGCCGACTGCACCTTACTGAGCATGCCCCCCGTACCAAATTTACTACCAGCTCCGCCAGCAGAAGCAAGGATGTCATCAGTAATTTCCGTCACTCGGTCTCGCAAGACCGCATCTTCATAAATGTTAGGATTCTTATTGAAAAGACCGTCAATATCCGAAAGCATGACTAATAAATCAGCATGGGTGATGTTGGCAACGATAGCAGAGAGTCGATCATTATCGCCAAACTTGGTCTGGTGGTCCATCTCTTCAATACTGACAGCATCATTTTCATTGACAATTGGAACAATGCCCATCTTAATTAAAGACTCAAAAGCATTGGTAAAGTTTTCCAGACTCTCCGGATAGACTATCACATCTCGCGTTATCAAGAGCTGACTAACCGTGGTTTGGTAGTGAGAAAAGACCTGAGAGTAAAGGCCCATCATGGCCACCTGACCGACACTTGAAACTGCCTGTTGCTGAGCGATTTCCGCTGGTCTTTTATCCCTGCCCAAAACATTGAGTCCAAAACCCATCGCTCCCGAAGACACTAAAATAACTTCCTTGCCTTGATTCATCAAGTCAGAAATGACAAAAGCCAACTGGTCAATTTTATTGAGATTAATTTTTCCATTAGGCAAAACAAGCGAGCTGGTTCCTACCTTGATGACCAGTCGCTTTACGCCTGTAAAATTACGTTTCATACACTTAATTATACACTAAAAGGGAGTGGGAAAGAAGTCATAAATTCAAAGAATTAGGCTTCCTCTCACTCCCAAATTTCAAGAGATTAGGCTGAAATGAGGCTGGGAAAAAAGTATTCCATCCTCCTATTTTTGCAGTAATAACAGTTTAGCGCAGTGGTTAGGAGTCCTTATCTTGGGATGCAGTCCCATTTTCAGGCACCCCCTTAAACAGGCAAGAGATTATTTTGACCTATCACATGCCTAGTAAAGCGAATCAATAATTCCCGTTTTACCGATATCCGATAAGTACGATTTAAAGAATATATTTAATCCAACTGTTTCCAGAAGGTGCGGTTGATTCGGTATTGAAGAAAAGCAAAGATGAACAAACTGATTAAAAGAACCAGACAGCTTGTTGCTAGGGCACCCATCAATAAGGTAAGTAGAACCGTTATGCCAATAATCACACCACCACAAAAGATGACAGCAAGTAGGAAGGCAAAAGCCACCCATTGCCCCCCTCCTCGATTAAAGAGTTGGGTTATATCCTGCCAGTTCAAGACCAGATTGCGATAGTCTCTACGATACATAAATTCATTGAGAACGAAAGCAGACAGCAGATAGCCTAAGGCGAGGGCCAAAATAAGGGGAAGCTGAATTCCCAAATAAAAGCCAATACCCACACTGACCAACCAAGGGAGAAGCATCTGGAGACTAACCAAGACCAAATATTTCTGCTTCAAGAAAGCTTTGAAATTAATCGGCAGAGACTTAAAAACTAGGTAGTTTTCTTTCTCTAAAGATAGACCAACAGCTGGGAATGAGGCTGGCGTAGCACTCAAACTGCCAAAAGCTAGACCGGCCAGCCAAGCGAAGCCAAAGTAGGCACCCGAGAATTGACCAATGACGCTCCTATCAATACTAAAGGAGTAAAAAATAATCATCAAGGGAAAGAGAATGGGAGTCATCATACTTTGCACAATCAGGGTAGCATTTTGCAAGGTAGATAAATGGTGACGAACCAAGGTTCCTCTTAAGCCAATATTCTTATAACCCCTTTGCTTTTGTGACTTAGATTTTTGTTCCTTACTGGTATAGAAGGCTTCCTGATAGTAGCGAGGAATAAAATATTTCACCAATAAAGCAGTTAAAATCAAGACTAGGACAAGGGGCAGATAAAAATTATAAACCGTTTCTAGCGCAAATGGATGGGCTAAGATATCATAATAGCCTCTAAAGTAAGGAATGAGGGGACGGTCAACCATCTGACTACCCGTCATCTCCGTTAATTTATTATTTGAGGCTAAGAAATAAAAGAGACTTCCCATAATTCCGACGGTTGTTAGAATCATCAAGATAGTCGAAAAGAGCTTGCGGCGAGAGCTCCTAACAACCAAGCCTCCGATTAAGTGATTGAGCGTCAAGGCCAAGGTCAGGCAAGAAGCAAGAGCCACGATAAAAAGAAGAATTCCCAGAGGAATCAGCAAAACCCCTCCTAATCGTAAGGCCAACAAAATAAAGAGGGACAATAAAGGCATTAAAAACACCGCCCCCATCCCTAGAGAGGAAACTACCTTAGCTAGATAGAGATCAGTATTTTTTATAGGCAAGGGGGCATAGAGGCCCAAATCCTTACTGTCATAAAAGATGGCATACATGGCTGAAAAAGCATTGAAAACAGCCATCAAAAAGAAGATCAAAACATACTGGGTGAAATAACCTGGTAGTCGGCCAAAATCTATAACTACAAAGTTGATGATATAGACAAAAGTAAAGAGAATCATCAATCCGCCTTGCTGCCGCAGCATACTCTTATAAGCTGTGATATTTTTACCAGGATTCTTCTCCTGCCTTTTCTTTATCTGAGACAAATTTTGCGGATTAGAATAGAGAATATTGATCTTTATCAGTTCCCAAATATTGGACCAACTCATAGGCTTGCCTCCTCATTATCAAGAGAAGAATCTGCTTCTTCAGCATTCCGACCGGCCATCTCCAGATAGATGGTTTCCAAATCTTTTTCAGGATGATTAGCCTTAAGTTCTTCAAGTGTACCAACAAAAATCAATTTCCCTTGTTTAAGAATACCAATGCGGTTACAGAGCTGCTCTGCCACTTGCAGGACATGGGTAGAAAAAAGAACTGTATTGCCAGCCTGAGCATGCTGCTTCATCATTTCCTTGAGATCATAAGAAGCTTGAGGATCAAGTCCGGTCAGAGGTTCATCCAAAATCCAAATATCTGGATTGACCACTAGAGCTCCGATAACGATGACCTTTTGTCGCATCCCGTGGGAAAAGCTGTCAATAATATCATTTTGCTGCTGAGTCAGGTCAAAGACTTTAGTCAAATCCGCGATCCGCTGGTCAACTTGACTGTCTGCCACACCATAGATTTTCCCTAGGAAATGCCAATATTCACTAGCTGATAGATTGAGGAAAATATCAGGAGAATCGGGAACATAGCCAATTTTCTTCTTAATGGCATCCCGATTAGCGGATAAGACCTGACCATCGACCACCACATCTCCATAAGTGGCTTCGATAATCGATGTCAAGATGGAAATCGTCGTCGTTTTCCCAGCTCCATTATGACCAATTAGGCCAAAGATTTCACCGTTATTGATGGTCAAATTGAGATCACTGAGAGCCTCTTTATCACCATAGAGTTTCGAAACATGCTGAAATTCAATCATAAATTACCTCCTACAAGGAAAAGCAGAGAACCTTTCCGCCAATCCAAGCAGGACTGGCCTTTTTCAAAATCAGACTGACAATACTTTTATGCATCAAATATTGTACTATAGATATATTACAAAGCCATTGTAAGAGATTTACTAAGTCTTGTCAATGATAATTCACAAGAAAGCCTTATAAAAGAATCGTGCCGCAACATGAATAAGAGTGACACAACATCAAAAATTACAAAGATCTGACTCCATCTCATTCATCAAAAGAGATAGCCAAACAACCAAGGTTTACAGAGCAGCCATCATGTTTTAAAAGTATCAACTTCACAACTTATAGGCGTTCATCTCAATATAAAAAGCTCACCCTAAGATGAGCTTAATGTCTCAATGATTAAAGAGAGTTGTAGAGAGCAATCGCATT
Source organism: Streptococcus criceti HS-6 (assembly GCF_000187975.2). Taxonomy (NCBI): domain Bacteria; kingdom Bacillati; phylum Bacillota; class Bacilli; order Lactobacillales; family Streptococcaceae; genus Streptococcus; species Streptococcus criceti. The sequence goes on along the minus strand of NZ_AEUV02000002.1, from coordinate 731,563 downwards.
ATCAACGGTAAAGCCATACTCTTCAAAGATCTTGCCACCCGGTGCCGAAGCTCCCCAAGTATCAATGGTCAAGGCCTTACCTGCTAGGCCGACATATTTGCCCCAGCCGAAGCTAGAACCAGCTTCAATCGCCAGACGTTTGGTTACAGCCGCTGGGAGAACACTTTCTTTGTAGGTGGCCTCTTGCTCATCAAAAATATTTTGAGCTGGCATAGAAACAACCCGAACATAGGTACCCTGAGCTTCCAGAGCAGCCTGTGTATCCAAAGCCAACTTCACTTCAGAACCAGTCGCAATAATGATACCATCCAAATCACCCTTGGCTTCTGACAGAACATAAGCCCCCTTGTTGATACCATCTGCTGCCTTTTCTTTGGTACCCTCTAAAACAGGCAAGCCTTGACGGGTCAGAACCAACATGGTTGGGCGGTCAGTTTCAGCCAACGCTCTCTGCCAAGCCGCATTGGTTTCGTTACCATCAGCCGGACGAATAACATTAAGATTAGGCATGGAGCGGACACTAGCCAATTGCTCAATTGGTTCATGAGTTGGGCCATCTTCACCAACGGCAACTGAATCATGCGTCATCACATAGACAGTCGGCAGGTTTTGTAGGGCCGCCATCCGAACAGCAGGCAGGAGATAGTTTGAGAAGACAAAGAAAGTGCCGCCATAAACACGCGTACCGCCATGCAGAGCAATCCCATTCATAGCTGCCGCCATGGCAAATTCCCGTACACCAAACCAGATGTTCCGACCAGCATAGTTATCTGCCTGAAAATCAGTTTCAGCCTTAACCATGGTATTGTTAGAAGCCGATAAATCAGCCGAACCACCCCAGAAATTAGGAAGCTGCGCTGAGATTTGCTTAATTGCAGACTGACTAGAAACCCGGCTAGCCACTGCTGTACCAAGCTCATGAGCTTCCAGCTCAACGGACTCTGGCTGACCGGCAAAAGCTGCCTTATACTCAGCTGCCAGTTCAGGGTAAGCTTTTTCATATTCACTGAACTTGGTAGCCCAAGCATTTTCAGCCGCTTCACCGCGGAATTGAATACCAATTTCAAAACGCCGTTTAACTTCGTCCGGTACTGTAAAGGCTGGATAATCATATCCCCAAGCCTTCTTGGCATAGTCAACGCCTTCTTGACCCAATGGAGCACCATGGACAGCAGACGTTCCTTGCTTTTCCGCCCCGAAACCGATGACAGTCTTAACTTCAATAATCGATGGTTTATCTTTTTCAGCCTTAGCCGCCTCGATGGCTGCCTCAATAGCTTCCAAATCATTGCCATCTTTAACTAAAATATGCTGCCAGCCGTAAGCTTCAAATTTGCCTCTAATGTCTTCGGTAAAGGCCATTGAAGTTGGGCCATCCAAGGAAATATCATTGGAATCATAGAGCAAAATCAGCTTGCCTAACTTGAGGTGACCAGCCAAACTTGCAGCTTCTTGGCTAACCCCTTCCATCAGGCAGCCATCACCATTAAGAGCATAGGTGTAATGATCAACAATATCAAAATCAGGCTTATTAAATTTAGCAGCTAGATGGGCTTCTGCCATAGCCATACCAACAGCATTGGCAATCCCTTGCCCCAGAGGACCAGTTGTTGCTTCAACACCATCGGTATGTCCCACTTCTGGATGGCCTGGCGTCTTAGAACCCCATTGTCGGAAATTTTTCAGATCATCCATGCTGACAGCATAGCCAGACAAGTGAAGTAGACTATAAAGAAGAGCACTACCATGACCAGCTGATAGAACAAAACGGTCGCGATTGCTCCATGAACGGCTGGTCTTTGGATTAACATTCATCACGCGATTCCACAAAACATAAGCCATTGGTGCAGCACCCATTGGCAGACCAGGGTGACCTGAATTAGCAGCTTGGATAGCTTCAATCGACAGTGAACGGACGGTATTGACCGCCAATTGATCAATATTATCAAACGACATGACTGGAACGACCTTTCTATATAAAAAAGAATAAGAATCTATATCGTTATTGTATCATAAATAAATCAAATATTCTGAAAACGGTTGTAAAAAATTGTAAAAGACAGTAAGGTTATACGAGCTCCTCATTTCACCCTAGATTTAAGGATTATTCTTATAAGTTGAAGTGATTCAATCTTTTTTGAATGATTTTATTGTTATTTTGAACGCATATATGATATAATCAGTGCACGAAAAAGCCCAAGTTCGAGTTGTACGTTAGGCCTAATGGAAGAAACGAATTTCTAGATTTTTTAGAAGGATTGCCGCAAAAAGATAAGAATAAGTTACTAACGATTATTGATCAAATTCAATCTTATGGTTTACTTATCTCTCAAAAAATGGAGTGGGTCAAACGATTAGATAGTGAAATTTTTGAAATACGCTCAAAAGTTTCTAGTAATATTCAACGCGCCTTATACTTTCACGTCGTAGACGACCGTTATATAATTACACATGGTTTCACTAAGAAAACTCAAAAAACTCCAAAAAGTGAGATCCAACATGCTAAGCAACTCAAAATAGAATTTGAAGAAAGGGAGAAAAAGAAAAATGACAACCGTGAAATTTGATGATTTTTTAGCAGAACAACTCAAAGACGAAAAGTTCCAAAAAAAATATTTACAAGAAAAAAAGAGGATGGATAACGCCGTAGCTCTTATGCTTGCAAGGGAAGCACAAGGATATAGCCAGCGAGAACTGGCAGAACTGGCCCATGTGCCACAATCAACAATAGCACGGATAGAACGCGGAGCAAACACCAGCATTGATACATTATCAAAAATTGCATTAGCATTAGGAAAAGAATTAACTATCAATTACTCATAGAAACAAAAAAGACCATGACGGTCTTTTTTTGTCTGTCACGCATAGGGAAGGGAAAAGCCCTAGACTAATACTCTTTAAAAATCAAAATAAATCATCGTTGACTTCACCTTGCCGTACTTCAGTACTGTCTACGATTTGTCGTCTTATCCTATTTTGATTTTATTTAAGCCAAATTGTTCTGAAAATATCGCAAAGACTGAAAGTCCATACAATTAAAAAACCAACCCTCACTAACATAGAGGATTGGCTCAAATTTTAAATCGAACTTTTTAATGATTAAGGCTCAGGAATAGCTAATCCACCGAGAGCACCTAGAGCGCCTCCTGCTTGTCCCCCTATAATACCACCAACGACTGTTCCAATACGCTTATCAACACCCCAAGCATCTGCAATGCTCGCTCCTGCATCTGCTCCTTCAAGGTAACCGCCTAAATAACCACCAACGCCTCCTATAACAGCACCAATAACACCCCCGCCCTCTACGGCAGCTAAGTCAACCAATTCTACTGTTTCAAAATCATTAATTGCAAATGTGTTCATAAGAAATTCTCCTTTTATTTTTTTGCTAAGCACTTTTACTTAACGAGACTTAGCTTAACACAATTAGTTTCAGATGAAAATACAGTTGAGCCTAGTTTAATGAAATTTCAAACTAACCATTACAGGCTTAAAAAAATTCTTTTTCTTTTCATTTTCATTTATTCCAGATAACAAAAATTACTTTTTCACCTAACCCGATACCCTTGTCAACTGATCTCATAGAAACTAGACGGAACATCAACTGATGCTCTCACGTGTTTAAAAATAGTTTGTAATGCGCCTTAAAATCACTGTTATCTTATAAAGTATTTCTAGTGAAAATCCTCAGTAGTTTAATAAATACCCCAAAAACACCTCAAGTATTAGACTTTCCGCCTAATTTTTAAGATACCGTTCATAAGTTCCACTATCCTTAGCATGAGTAGAAGCCTCTTACCTAAAAACTTCTCAGTCAAATCCTGTCGGTCTCTATTACAGCCTTTTTCCACAAATAGTATGCAAGTCTGAGACTTTTGTGAGTTTCCTCGAGCCCTTATCACTAAAATTTCTCAAGCAAATATAGTGTTTTCGTGTTCATAAAAAAACCATCTGAGTACTGAAACTGCGAAATCTCCTATACTCAGATGGGGCATACAATCTAGGATTTACTTAAACTTAATGAGATTGGATTGGCTAGCCTAAAACCAGCTATGTTTACTTGAACGTCTTTTGAAGCAAGTCATAAATTTCTTCCTGAGACCTTAATCCCTTCAGCTCACTGATAAGTGTTTGATTTGAAAGGAGCTTAAGCAGGTCTTTCATGACCTGCAGATGGCTCTCATTATCTACAGCGGCAAGAAAAATAATCAGGTTGATCTGACCAAAAGCCGTCTCAAGTGGCTTCGGCAATGTAGCTAAACCTACCCCTATAGCATTAACACCATTAGGATAGGCATGGGGCAATAACACTCCCGGAGCGATTAAAAAATTTTGCAAGTTTTGATCCAGATTTTCTAAAACCTGATTAGTGTAACTCACTTCAATGACATTTTTTTCCACTAATGGCTGAGCCACCATTTCAACTGCTTTATGCAAACTGGATATACTTTCAAGAACAAGGACAAACTCCTTTTTTAATACATCACTTAAACCTAATTTTCCGGAAGGACGCTTGCTATCTCTCGATTGAGGAGAAAGGTATTGAGACAGTTCCTGCCGCAAAGATGAGTTGTATTGAATAATTGCATATTTTTCGATAATCGCCATCAAATCATCTACATTAGGCAGCTTAAAATAAGAATTTCCTACAGTCTCATAAACTCGTTTGACTAGACGGTACTCTTCATCAGCAGTCATGACAGGATTGACAATAAAAACAGGCTTATGCATGCGATAAATCGAAGCATCACTGGCTGTAGAAAAAATAATATCAAAATCACCATCAGCCATCGTCAGCATTTTCTCCATAGTCATCGGCCCCAGCAAATCTATTTCGGTAAATAAATGGTCTAATTCTTCAAACAGGATGGCCGAACTGCCTACACCATTCGTACAAACAACCAACGCTCTGACTGATCGATGATGAACTCTTCGCTGATTCTTCGTCAAGATGGAGGCAAAGTGCATCGTCAAAAAGGCTAATTCTTCATCTGGAACCACAAACATTTTTAGACCGTCCGTCTCTTGCAAAGCCCTTTCAACGAGATAAAAAATACTAGGATACTCTGACTTTACCTTATCAATTAATATATTATTGATGGGTAGATGAAATAGTAAACGGTAATAGGTTGGCCTTAAATGGCTATAGATTTGCCCCACGATATCGGACCATTCCATAAAATGAATCCCAGATAAGGTCTGAAAATGAGTAACCATTGCCTCTGTTAGTCCTAAAATTTTCCCCCTATCTGGTGAATCACAATTAATATCGCCGACTGATTCTCCCAAAACCAAAGCGGATAAAAAGGAACTTTCTTTAGTACTTTTTATGTCTAGACTTTTTAGTAAGGCTTGAACAAAATGATACTCCTCAAAGTCTGAGAGCTCAATATCCGAAAAATCGCTTCCTTGATAGAATCCTCCTCTTAAACGATTCAGAGTCAAAACAATAAAATAGGCCAGTTCAACCATCCTGCTTTCTACTAGCTGGAGACGATAGGACTGCTTCAATAAACGGATTTTTTGGACAAGAGTTTCAACATTCTCCGCCTTAAATGTTGAAATGTAGACATCGTAGATAATACTATTATCCTCTTCAATATCTTTTGTTAACCACTCTAAAAGTAGGTTTCTCAAAACTAATTCATCACCCAAGAGATGGTAGCCCTTATCTCTGGAATAAGCCAAAGTGACACCCTTGACCTTTAAACACTTTTCCAAATTCTTCAAATTGGCAAGAGCAGTTGTCTTACTGACCCGTAAGTCATCCATGATATCTGCTAAAGAAATGTAGTCTAAATCGACAGCAACTAGCATCAAATAAAGGAACTTCTGCCTCTCTTCATTATTCATAATATAATTCTTCATTTGAGAGGTAGTGAGCAGTTGTGACAGAAAATCCAATTGCCTATCCGTGAGTTCGAACTCCCGTCCTAGATAAGAAATCGGTGAAATCTGATTTTCTCGAAAGAGTTCATTTAAACGATCGAGTACGTATGTAATTTGCCGACGCGACAGGCCTAAATAATTTTCTAAGACAGCTAGGCTGCTTCGTCTCTCCCTGATAAAAAAATTAGCCAGATCTCTTAACCGCTTATCAAGCATACTTATCCTCCAACCCTTGATGCAAACCAATCATTAGTACTAGTTAGTATAATCATTCTAACCTACTGATACCTTATTTCAAAATCAAAAACTACCGTCCGAATTGTTGGGACGATAGTTTGCTTATCATTCACTGCTGACAGCTCTTGCCTTCCTTCCCAGAAGAAAACTAGCCATGATAACAAGTAGTACAAAAGCAATAATACTGGCTACCAAGACTACAGAACCGGCTTGACCCAACGTACCTAAAATCCATCCTGGAATTAAGTAGTCCGTATCAGCAAAGGTTGAAGCCGCCAATTTTAAAGAGCCTAGAAGCGGCAAAATAGTTAGGGGCAACCAGCTGAGTAAGAGACTATTGACTGCCGAACCTAAGACAGCTCCCCGACGGCCTCCTGTAGCATTCCCATAGATACCCGCTGCTGCTCCACAGAAGAAGTGCCCGACAACCCCCGGAATGATCACTGTCGTATGAAGAGCAATCATGACAAACATCGATAGGGTACCAACGATAAAGCTAACGAAGAAGCCAATCAGCACAGCATTTGGAGCATACGAGAAAATAATTGGAACATCCAAGGCCGGCTTAGAATCAGGAACCCACTTCTTAGCGATTCCTTGAAAGGCTGGAACAATTTCAGCCAAAACCATCCGAACACCTTGAAGAACAACAACAAAGCCAGCTGTAAAAGTTCCGGCTTGAACAAGAGCAAAGACGATAGCACTGGTTCCATCACTTAATTTATTTTCCACGTAACCAAGACCCGTAAAGAAGGTCAAAGCAAGGTAAACCAAGCTCATTAAAATCATAATAGAAACTGTAGAGTCCCTTAAAAAACCAAATGATGATGGAACATTTAAATCCTCTGTTGACTTTGTTTCATCACCAAAAAATTTTCCAATCCAGCCAGAGACTGCATAGCCAATATTGCCAGTGTGTCCCATTGCTACCTTATCATTGCCAGTTATTTTTCTCATGAATGGTTGACAAAGAGCAGGTGTAATCGTTAAAAGCGTCCCTTCAAAAATACCGCCTAAAATAATCAGCAGAGGACTGGTCTTCATGCCAGAGCTAATTAGAATAACGGCAGTAATACAGGAAACATACATCATTGCTTGTCCCGTCAAAAAGATATATTTAAATCTTGTAAAGCGGGCTAATAGTACATTGACGATCATCCCTACCAGCATAATCAAGGCAGTCTGGCTGCCATAATCTTTTAGGGCAATAGCAACAACAGCTTCATTACTTGGAACGACCCCTTGGGCATGCAGAGCAACTTGAAACATCTTCGCAAAAGGCTCCAATGCCGATTGAAGAATGCCGGCTCCGCCTGTCAAAACAAGGAAACCAACAGCTGTTTTAATCGTTCCCGAAACAATATCAGAAACCTTTTTCTTTTGCAAAACCAAACCAATTAAAGCAATCAAGGCAACTAAAATTGCCGGTTGCGTTACGATTGATACAAATAGATTGAGAATCCCTGTCATATTATCATCTCCCGTCTAAGTATGTGGAATATTATTCTTATCTAAAAGCTCTTTGACTTTCTGAGTGATTTCATCTGCGTCAATAATAGAATCTAAAGAAATTATCTTTTCATCTGGTAGATTATTTAAAGCTGGTACTAGTGTTTTTTCCGCAAAGAAATAATCTGCCATATCCCCGCTGATACTGCCAGAATCAGCATGATCAACCTGGAAATCATTCATATCAACCCCAGCTGCTTCTAAAGCTGCTTCGATATTCATTTGAACCATAAAACTAGTTCCTAAACCACTTTGACATACGGCATAAATTTTCATGATCCTTCCTCCATTTTTATAATAGTAATAAATTCCTGACTAGTCTTGGCCTCTTTTAACCGCTTCAAGGTCTGCTTATTGGACAAAAGTTTCGTTAAAGAGGACAAAGCTTCTAAATGCTTGTCATTATCACTAGCCGCTAAACAAAAAAGTAAATCCACTTTTTGCTGTTCATCATTCAATAAAAACATCGGCTCTTGCAATTTTAAAACTGACATTCCAAAATCCTTGACACCTTCCTCCGGTCGAGCATGTGGGAGAGCCACTCCCTGCCCCAAATTAATAAAGGGACCAAACTCTTTTACCTTATTGATCATTGCCTCAATGTAAACTTCGTCAATTTTACCTTGATCAAGCAGCGGCTGGGCAGACAAGCTTATTGCATCTTCCCAAGATATTTTTTTATCAGAAAAGCGTACACAATCCTGAGTTAAGAATCGCGATATCATACGAGCCTCCTTCCTTATTTCCTTGTTACCATCATTATAGGCAAGAAATGTAAGCGTTTCAATGTTTTTTGGGTACAACTTCTGTCACGGCCGCTAACAAAAAGTGCACCAAAAAGGAGCAGGACAGGAGTCATCAATTCTAAGAATTCAACTTCCTGATCCCACCCCACTGGTGTCTGATTTTTCAAATAGTCTATTGACTTACCGCTTATCCTCACGAAAGCTCACAGTTAAAAACTGCGCTAAGGGATTATTTTTAGGACTTGTATTCACATTTTTTGATAGTTAGCCTTATATGGTAGGGACGCAAGCGACTTCCTAACGGAGTTACATTGCTCATTTTCAAGCCTAGGGTCTTGAAAATCCCCGCGACAGTTGACTTAAATAGGGACAATCGTCTTTTTACCACGGCGGCAACTGTCTGTTTTGAGAGTGGGACAGAAGTCGATTTTTTATATAAATTGACTTCGTTGTCCCACCTCCGCACAGTTGATTAGGATGGCCGCTAACACTTGCGGAGTCGTTAAACAGTCCAGTGGACTGTTTAAGGGGGTGTCTGAAAATGGGACTGCACCCCAAGATAAGGACTTCCAATCAGCAGTGGTTCATTGGTGCTAAAGCACCTAATGAACTGTGCAGGGGAAAGACTAAGTCGGCAGAGCCAACAAGTCTTTCTCCCAACCACTGCGGCAAACTGTTATTACTGCAAAAATAGAAGGCTGGAATACTTTTTCCCCAGGCCTTTTCCAGCTGACGCTAAGAATTTAGACTTGTGAATACAGTTTCTTAGTCTAGAAGCTTAGCAGCACTTTTTGCTCAGCTTTCACTAAACTATAATAGTTGACTGCTGAACTTAATGGCGGATTAATTTTGCCTTTTTGACAGCTTCGACAGTCTGAGTACCCGCTAATTGCATAGTGATGCGGAACTCATTATTCAAATGTTCAACAACGCCTTGAACTCCTTGGGCTCCTCCAAGAGCAAGCCCATAGATAATTGGTCGGGCTAGAGCAACAAGGTCTGCCCCACTTGCTAGGGCCTTAAAGACATGGGAACCCCGACGAATACCACTGTCAAAAATAATTGGTACCCTTTTATCTACCCGTTTAGCAATAGTTTCCAGGACATCGAAAGAAGCTGGCCCCCCATTGAGTTGACGCCCACCATGGTTGGAAACCCAGATACCCTTGGCACCGGCCTCGATAGCTGCGACCGCATCATCTGGATCTTGAACCCCTTTGACAATAACCGGCAAATTCGTATAATCAGCGATGCGTTTAATATCTTCTGGTAAAATCCTTTGGGCTGCGGCCGCATAAATATCGCTGATCCCTAAACCTTGGCTAGCCTCTGCCAATTTTTCTAAATTTCCCATCGGTAAAGGAAATTGGAAATCGTTGATAATATCCGCCTCACGGTAGCCGCCTACTGTTGAATCAACTGTCAAAATAATAGCCTTAACACCAACCTCAACTGCTTCATCCAACCAAGCCTGATTGACCGACCAATCTTTACTTAGATAAAGTTGGAAAAACTGAGGGGCACCTTGACCAGCCTCAGCAGTTTGTGTGATGGTCGTGGTTCCATAAGTACTTTGGGACATGATCGTTCCAGCTGCAGCCATTCCTTCAGCAGTTGCCATTTCACCACGGGCATGAGCTAGCCCCTGAGCCGCTGCAGGTGAACTGATGATAGGCATAGACAATTTTTGCCCAAAAATGTCCGTCTGCGTTGAAGGATTTTCCACTCCCGTCAGTACTCGAGGGACAATTTGTACACGATCAAAAGCTTTGGTATTTTCTTTAATAGTCCATTCGTCTTCAGAACCACCTGCAATATAGCCAAAACCTCCTTTTGGAATCACTTCTTTAGCTCGCTCCTCCAAGCTAGTCAAGTTGACCAAGTCAATCTTTTCTTCCTTATCTGATTGGAAATAATTATTTGTAATAGTCATCATAAACCTCTTTCTATTTGTTACTTTTTTTATAACAACAAATATTGTAAAGCCAGTATAAGCCTTAACCATTCCAGTGTCAATAAACTTGCTCGCCAAACACGAAAGCAGTTAGTAAACAAGAGCTTCACCGCCTTGTCTATTTTTGATTTTCTTTGAGTATAAACAGCCACAAAACCGGCTCTTATCTTCTCCCCCATCGTAACCAATCAAAAAAGCCGCTAGATACTCTAACGACTCCTTTTTCTTATTTGGCATAATCAATGGCACGCAGTTCACGGATAACTGTTACCTTGATATTGCCGGGGTAATCCAAATTATCCTCAATTTTTTTACGAACTTTGTGAGCCAAAATAGTTACCTGATCATCAGAAATTTTCTGAGGCTGAACCATAATACGAATCTCACGTCCTGCCTGCAGAGCAAAACTATTTTGAACCCCCTCGAATCCGGACGCAATATCTTCTAGATCGCGCAAACGCTTGATATAGTTCTCAATAGATTCATTCCGAGCTCCTGGACGCGCTGAACTGAGCGCGTCAGCTGCAGCAACCAGAACAGCAATGACGCTCTCTGGCTCTACATCACCATGGTGGCTGGCAATCGTATTAACCACCACAGGGTGCTCCCTGTATTTACGCGCAAATTCTGTTCCAATTTCGACGTGACTGCCTTCAATATCCCGATCAAGCGCCTTCCCCATATCATGGAGAAAACCTGCCCTACGAGCCAATGCAACATTTTCACCGACTTCACCAGCTAAAATACCAGCCAGCTTACCAACCTCGACCGAATGGCGCAGAACATTTTGTCCATAAGATGTTCGGTACTGTAAGCGTCCCATAATTTTAATCAAGTCAGGATGCAAATTAGGAGCACCAATCTCATAAGCAGCCGCTTCACCAGCCTCACGGATACGATTGTCAATCTCCTGCCGGTTCTTTTCAACCAATTCCTCTATACGAGCTGGATGAATGCGTCCATCCTGAATCAAGGCCTCCAGAGTCATACGAGCAATCTCGCGGCGGATAGGATCAAAACCAGAAAGAACAACAACTTCTGGGGTATCATCAATAATAATATCAATACCAGTTAGACTTTCCAGAGTCCGAATATTACGACCTTCGCGTCCAATAATCCGCCCTTTCATACTGTCATCTGGCAGATGAACTGTCGTAATGGTCTGCTCAGTGACATAATCACCAGCCAAGCGTTGCATGGCCTGAGCTAATAAGTTTTTAGCCCTTTTATCCACTGTCCGCTTGACCTCATCATCAGCATCTTTAATCCGACTGGCAATATCCTGACTCAGATCATTTTCAGTCTCCGTCAAAATGACATCACGCGCCTCAGCAATGGTCATATTGGCAACTCGTTGCAACTCAGCCTGTTTTTCTTCTTCTAATTGTGCGATCTTAGCTTCTCGCTCATCAATGTGTTTAGATTTATCAGAAAGACTTTGTTCTTTACTATCAAGTGTTTTTTCCTTGCTTGATAAATTTTCATCTTTACGATCAAGACTTGAAGCACGCTCAGTCAAACGAGTCTCCATTTGCTTCAACTCTTGTTTTTCAGACTTAAATTCTTTATCAACTTCTTCACGATATTTTCTGGCGTCTTCCTTAGCCTCAAGAAGTAGCTCCTTGCGTTCAGCCTTCATATCCAATTCTGCTGTTTTTTTAATATGAACAGCGTCATCTTGAGCTTTTTCACGGATCGTAACAGCTTCTTGCTCGGCATTTAAAAGCGCTAGTTCTGCAGCTTCACGGTCAGCTTTTGTCTTAGCAACCATGGCTCCATAACCAATACCTAAACCAATGAGGATAGCAACAATCGCTAAAATAATATCTAGCATGTTTCACCTCAAATCTAATACCCTTTTTACCAAAAGGCTAACTTTAAGTCTAGCATATTTTAAAGAATATCTCAATTATATTTCTTACATAACAAACTCCCAACACCAGTATTTTACAAACCTCGATGTCCATTTTCCGTTTATTTCCAACATTTATGGTATGATAAGGCTAGTAATGCTCAAAGGAAATCAGACTAGGCGATGAGTCGCAGACCAGAGGCCGGGACAGACAAGCCCTTTGGGGATAGGATAAATCTAGCTTATGCCACTGAGATGCGGCAAGGCACAGTCAACGATGTATCGCTTTGATTTTCAAAGAGCATAAAAACTTTTAAAAGCGAGGTAAACTCATGCCAAAAGATGTTGTTGTAGAAAGTTTTGAACTGGATCATACCATAGTCAAAGCACCTTACGTCCGCTTAATTTCTGAAGAACAAGGCCCTGTCGGAGACACCATCACCAACTTCGACCTTCGTTTAGTTCAGCCTAACGAAAATGCTATTGATACAGCAGGTTTGCACACTATCGAGCACCTGCTAGCTAAACTTATCCGTCAGCGTATTGATGGCCTCATCGACTGCTCTCCTTTTGGCTGCCGCACAGGCTTTCATATGATTTTCTGGGGCAAGCAAAACCCGACAGAAATCGCTAAAGCCGTGAAATCCAGTCTGGAAGAAATCGCTAATAGCATTACCTGGAACGATGTCCCAGGAACAACTATCGAATCCTGTGGAAATTATAAAGATCACAGTTTGCATTCAGCTAAAGAATGGGCCAAGCTTATCCTTTCCCAAGGAATTTCCGATAATGCTTTTGAGCGGCACATCGTTTAAACAGTTGTAAAGTCTGGGTTGAATACTTTCTAATCCTAGTGAATAGCTTAATCCCAGCAGATTTTTAAGCTTTAGTCGTATAAAAAACAAGAGTCTGAGACAAAAAGAGTTCAGGTCAAAGAAAAAACAGAGATTCACTTTTGATGTGAGTCTCTGTTTTTGTTGTGAGCCATTTTCTTGTTGTATTTGAGGAGGTGTTATTGGTCATAAGAACCAATCCCATGTCAATGGTTACTTGGCGTTTTCCCCTTAGGTACAGCGTTTGTACCCCAAACAAGCCTTTATCTGCCCACTACATCAACTTTCCCTTGTGCAGAGATGGGATGAAATGCTCCAATGAACTTTGGTAGTCTGGAGATAGACTGCCAAACGCTCGCCACCTTAAAGAACAACAGAAGTTAAAGCCTTAAAATGGGAGAGCAAGGAAAATCAAAATCGTATTTGTATCACGATTTACCGATTGAGTCCCACTCTCTTTTAAAAACTTAAAAATCAAGATTATCTGAATTGCCAGAAGCATTCCCAACAAAGTAGCCCGTTTGAGCATTTACAGAAAAGAGATAGGTGCCATCTGACTTATACATGTTGTAGTAGCCGTGACCATTGACGATATTAACTGGTTCCAAAATATAGTCATCACCTGAGAAATACCCACGTGATTGTGACGTCGAGACAACCTTTTCTAAGATACCATCACCAAAAATCCAAGCGGCATTATTGACATCCTTAACCGCATCCGCATTGTAAGGGACACGACTCCGATCTCGTTGAAGAATGGAAGGATCATAGCTGGTAATACCAGACTGACGGATATTGCCACCAGAAGGAATGGCTGGAGTACTAGATGAACCAGCATTGGTATTTTGACCACCATTATCAGCTGGAGCAGAACTAGATTGACTAGATGAACTGGAAGCAGAAGTTTGATCAGCTTTTTGCTGCTCCTTCCCCTTTTTGATAGCTTCTTGAATCAATTTATCAAGTGTGCTGTTGCCAGTTTTGAGGGTATCATCAGTCAGTTTATCAAAGTCTGCCTCCTTCTTGGCCTTGGCATCAGCAGCCAACTTTCCATCAACAATTATATCCTTGTCAAAAAGTTTATTGACTGTCTTGATCGCTGTAATCTGTTTATTCAGGCTGCTATAATCTGACTTAGCATCCTTATAATAAGTCGTACCATCAAGTTTTTTCAGAGTCTTGTTGAGATTAATCAGCTGGCTGAACTGACTATTTTTCAACTGAGTCTGTTTATCATCAATAAAGAAGGACTTATATGACTTTTGAAAGGCTTTATAATCGGTTTTGCCATCATCCTTACCTTTGGCACTAGCCCCAGAAGATACCGTTGTCGTTGACTGCTTATTCCAATAATTCAAGCCAAAGCCAGTCCCGACAATGACCACTAGAATAGCTACTAAGCCTGCTACAATTCCTACTTTTTTCTTTTTAGAGGGCTCTTCTTCTGGTAAGAAATCCTCAACCTCATCTGACTTTTCCTCTGGTTCAACCAGATAATCTTCATCATTGATGGACTGGTCATCCTCAGCAGTCTTATCCACTGCTCTCACCCCTTCTTTAGCAGGGGCAAAGACACGGGTTTCATCTAGGAATTCTGGGTCCTTTTGTTCGGTAGCCATTGTCTCAGAAGCCTGATTTTGCTCCTGAACTTCCGGCTCCTCTTTAGATAGCACCCCCTGATGAGCCAACTCTTCTCTCTGCTTTTGAATAAAACTATCCAAAGATGACGTGTCAATATTCTCAAAATCAGACGTCTGTGACTCATACTTTTCAGCTGCCACTTGATCACGGTGCTGCTTAATATACTTATCGAGGACACCATCATCATCAGTAACACCGGCTTCAATTTCCTTGTGTTTTTGAAGAGCTTCTTGAACCGTCATATCCTTGGCTTCTTCAAAATCCAGCTTCCCATTTTCATTTTCCTTAGCCATAAAAGTCCTCTCTACATTTCTGATCGCTTAACCCGCTGACCAAAATATTGATACAAATCAACCCGCAAGGTTCCGTTATAGAGCTTGCGTTTCTTATCAGCGACTGTCCCATACTTTTGTTCAAAATTTTCATCACTAGTCAAAATAAACTTACTCCAAGTCCTCAGTGGAGCAAAGGTCTGACCCATTTCATTATACAGAATGTCAACCGCTTTGTCATCAAGCAATCGCTCTCCATAAGGAGGATTAGAAATGATAACGCCGTTGATTTTATCCGTTTTCAAGTCTTGCAAGCGCATTTGTTTCAATTTGATAACATCTGCAAGTCCAGCTTCTAAGGCGTTATTTTTAGCAACTTCAATCATGCGGGAGTCAATATCTGTCCCCATAATATCCAATTCTATATCGTAGTTAGCTTTGCTGTCTGCTTCCTCACGGACAGCCTCAACCAGCTCTTTATCAACCCAGGGCCAAGCTTCAAAGGCAAAATCCCGATTAAATCCTGGTGCAATATTCATGCCAATCATAGCCGCTTCAATACAGAAGGTACCTGACCCACAGGTTGGATCGATAAAAGGTTTATCAGGATACCAGTTGGACAGCATAATGATAGCCGCTGCCATATTTTCTTTGATAGGAGCTCCGCCCTTATCAGTTCGGTAGCCCCGTTTAAAAAGACTTTCCCCTGTTGTATCAATCATGACCATGGCCTGATTCTTATGAATCGATATCTCTATCCTAAATTCAGCCCCAGTTTCTTGCAAAGGAACCCCTTCAGGACGATGGAAATAGCTCTGCAATTTTTTAACGATGGCTTTTTTGGTAATAGCCTGAACACTGGGCTCATTATGGAGCTTGGAACGGACACACTTGGCCTTGGCCACTGGAAACTTAGCCCCCAAAGGCAGGTAGTTTTCCCAATCCAGGGCAAAGACTCCTTGAAAAAGTTCCTCAAAGGTCCGGGCTGGAAATTCTCCAACCACAATCTTAATACGATCTGCTGCCCGCAACCAGAGATTCGTCTGAGCTACGGTTGTGATATCTCCTTGAAAACGAACCCGGCCATTTTCAACCTGGCGCTCAATTCCCAAATCTTTAATTTCACGGCCAACTACTGCTTCGAGTCCTGCTGCCGCTGTTGCTATTAAATTAAATGTTTGCTTCATATTTGTCCTATTTTTATACAATAAAAGCTAGCCTGAGCTAGCTCCTAAACCTATTATGCAATTTTCTATAAGCCATGTTTTGTTCCAGAGACACTAGGTGCTGTCTCCTTCGATAATCATCTGTCTACTGCTTACGCAGTCAAGATGGTCCGTTCGGATTCCAGCCATCTCGTGCCCCGACCAAAATTTGGGTTGCTAGCTTGAGGGGTTTACCGCGTTCCACTCCTTAAGTTTCCTCAAGGACTCCGTCACTGTGGCACTTTCAGGACTGGGAACATATCCAAGAACTTAGCTCCGTCGTCCGCCGTCATGTCAAATAGACATGCCTAGGCTTATTGTTTCACCTAGCACAAACACTACTGGCATCACAGCCAGTGCTAGCATGGACTTTCCTCATATCAACTAAAAAGTGACATGCGATTATCCAAAAATTGCACACTGTCTTCTAGTCCATCAATTGTTTCCCGAAAACTTCCTTTTCAAGGCGGCTAACGCGCTTCAAAAGATCAATATTACTAGCTTGTGCCGAGGCCACACTAGCCGTGCGAAGACCATCACTGCCGTACGATGGGGTCACACTAGCAGGCTGAGCCGCAGCTTTTTTAGCATCAGCTTTTAACTTTTCATTTTCCTTGCGCAAAGCTGCAATTTGAGACGCATAAGTCTCATAGTCCTTGATGACATCATCTAAAAATTCATCAACTTCATTCTTGTCATAGCCGCGCATACTGGTTTTAAAATCTTGTTCATAAATGTCCTTAGGACTAAAAATAATACTTGCCATTCTTTTCTCCATACCTATCTGTCATTTTTGTCAGAGCTAACAGCCCTAGCAAATAGTAATTATACAGACAAAACTATCAAAAATCAAGTCTTTACCACTCATCCTCTTCCAAAATTTCATTTAAATTTTCGAAAGTTAAGAAGTCTACAAAATAATGATTATTTGAGGTCATTTGCTTGATAAAATATTTCAAGTTCGTTTCAGCTTCAGAATCATAAAAAACATAGGCGCCATCAGTATTATCAATCAAAAATTGATTGTAAATTCTAAATTGGCTAGGATTTTGATAGCTCTCATAGGAATATTTCACAAAATCAGCCTGCTTAAAACGAGCCAGCTTTTCTTGATTGCTTTCCTTCCAATTTTGACCATGCGTTTGAAAAGGAAAAATCACTGCCGTTTGAAACTGATATTCTGACTTCAGCTCTTCAGCAACTTCAAAAGTCCAGAATTCAAAACCCAGATTTCCTGTAAAAATGAGCCATTCCAAACCTTGATCACAATATTGTAAAATGGCCCGTTTGATAGCTTTTTTGATAATCCCAATTTTAGGGTCATCATCTTTAAAAATTCCCAGTTCAAAATTACGGTAACCCGTTACAAGAATTGAGGTCATAGACTGTATTCCTTCAAATTTTTATGGTATAATGGGAAGGCTTATGGAAATAAGTCTGTTTCAGTTAGGAGAATTATGGTTAACTATCCACATAACCTTGTTCGTAAGCCATTTCCAAAAGTAAGGCAGCAAAAGAAAAAAACTGATTTTGCCAATCGGGGAATGTCTTTCGAAGCAGCTATCAACCAGACCAATGAATACTATTTGGCCCATCAGATGGCTGTCATTCACAAGAAACCGACCCCTGTTCAGATTGTCAAGGTTGATTATCCCAGACGGAGTCGGGCAAAAATAGTAGAAGCCTACTTTCGTCAAGCCTCCACAACAGATTATTCTGGTGTTTATAAGGGGCATTATATTGACTTTGAGGCTAAGGAGACCCGCCAAAAAACAGCCATGCCCATGAAAAATTTTCATGCCCATCAGGTTGAACACATGGAACAGGTGCTCAAGCAGGACGGCATTTGCTTTGTCCTATTGCATTTTTCTAGCTTGAAAGAAACTTATCTCCTACCAGCGAGGGCTCTGATAGATTTTTATCAGATTGATAATGGCAGCAAGTCCATGCCCCTTCATTATATCAGAAAAAAGGGTATTATAATCAAGGAAAGTGCCTTTCCTCAGGTACCTTATTTAGACATTATCGACTACCATTTTTTGAACGGAAGTAAAGACTTATGAAAAATTTTAATTTTAAATTTCCAGATTTGAAGGGCATTGGGAATAATTTATCCGACCGAATCAAATCAATTGGAAAAAGTGAAGGCGAACATGGACGCAAATTAACACCTAAGCAGAAGTCTTGGAAATTCTTCAAGTACTTTCTAGGCATTATCGCCTCCTTAGCAATCGTTGGGATCATCGCCGGCGGCTTGCTGTTCGCTTATTATGCCAGCAGCGCACCTAGCCTGTCTGAAAGACAGCTGGTTGCTACTAACTCAAGTATTCTCTACGATAAGAATGGCAGTGAAATTGCTGACTTGGGGGCAGAAAAACGGATCAGTGCTAAAACCGATTCAATTCCTGTTAATCTGGTTAATGCTATTACAGCTATTGAGGACCATCGCTTCTATAAACACCGTGGGATTGATATCTATCGGATTATCGGTGCGGCCTGGCACAACATGACCCGTACCAGCACCCAAGGGGGATCCACACTTGACCAACAATTGATTAAACTGGCTTACTTCTCCACTAACAATTCCGATAAAACTCTTAAACGGAAGGCTCAAGAGGCATGGCTGTCAATCCAGATGGAAAAGAAGTACAGCAAAGAAGAAATCATGACCTTCTACGTCAATAAAGTTTATATGGGGAATGGTTATTATGGAATGCAAACTGCAGCCAAGGGCTACTATGGCAAGAGCCTCACTGACTTATCCATTCCTCAGCTGGCTCTCCTTGCAGGGCTGCCAAATGCTCCGACTCTCTATGACCCTTACACCAATCCTGAACAAGCCAAGAAACGGCGGGATACCGTCCTTTCTGAAATGTATAAGGTGGGAAACATCGATAAGAAAACTTATGATTCTGCTATCGCCACTGATGTTGGAGATGGGTTGATTCCGCAGACCGAAAAATCAAGCTATGATGCCTACCTTGATAATTATATTAAGGAAGTTGTCAATCAGGTTTCGGAAAAGACCCATGCAGATGTCTACAGCGCAGGACTCAAAGTTTACACAAATGTTGACTCGACTGCCCAACAGCGTCTTTACGATATCGTCAACTCTGATGATTACGTCGCTTACCCTGATGACAAAATGCAGATTGCAACAACTGTCATTGATGTTACTAATGGTAATGTCGTTGCTCAAATCGGTGCCCGGCACCAAGATGCAGCTGTTTCGATGGGATCCAATCAGGCCGTCCTAACCGACCGTGACTGGGGTTCAACCATGAAACCAATCACGGATTATGCGCCAGCCATCGAAAATGGTGTTTACAACTCAACTGGTGCAAGTATTTCCGATAGCCCTTACAACTTCCCTGGAACATCGACACCAGTTTACGACTGGGATAGAAAATACATGGGAACCATGTCTATCCAAACCGCTATCCAGCAATCACGGAATATTCCAGCAGTTAAGTCCCTCTATGCAGTCGGTCTAGATAAGGCCCAATCCTTCTTGAGCGGGTTGGGGATTAACTATCCTGAACTACAATACTCCAATGCGATCTCAAGTAATACTAGCAGTTCTGATCAAAAATATGGAGCCAGCTCTGAAAAAATGGCTGCTGCTTACGCTGCTTTTGCCAACGGCGGTACCTATTATGAGCCGCTCTATATCAATAAAATTGAGTTTAGCAATGGTAAAGACCAAACCTTCTCATCGAATGGCTCACAAGCTATGTCACCTGAAACAGCCTACATGATGGTCGATATGATGAAGACCGTTCTACAAGCTGGTACAGGTACCAAAGCTGCTGTGCCCGGTGCTATCAATGCTGGTAAGACTGGTACTTCCAACTACTCCGATGATGAGTTGGCACAGGTCGAGGCTGATACCGGTCTCTACAATGCCTCTGTCGGAACCATGGCTCCTGATGAATCCTTCGTTGGAATCACGCCGATGTACTCTATGGCAGTTTGGACTGGTTACAAGAGCCGTTTCACGCCTGTCTATGGTACAGGTCTTGATGTCGCAGCAGAAGTTTATCAAGCTATGAGTTCCTTCCTCTTCCAAACTTATGGCAGCGGTTCTACAGATTGGACAATGCCTGATGGGGTCTATCGTAGCGGTGGCTATGTTGCCAAGAGTGGTTATAGTAACAACTACAGTTACAGTACATCGTCATCATCCTATGGCTACAGCAGCAGTTCTGATTCTCAAACGCAAAGTTCCAGCAGTAGTTCTGATAATAGTAGCTCATCGAGCAGTCAAACTGACCAAAATAATAGCGACAGTGATGATAATGATAGTGAATAGTCTAAAGAGTCTTGAGTTTACACTCAAGGCTCTTTTAAACATCTTAAAAATCCTAGAAGCATTTTTCTCCTAGGATTATTATATATCTCTAAAAAACTAGAACTTATTTACTAGCCAAAGCTCCCATTGGATCCCAAGGAGCCAAAACTTTCGGTTCTGCTTGATAGGCTGCCAGCTCTTCTTGAGTTAGTAACTCTTTACGGACAACAATTTGATAGGTATATTCGTCCATCCAACTGTCAGTTGCAACGAAGTAACCATCCTGACCAACCTTTTCTCCCCAAGAATTTTCAACCTTCCATTTAATAGGTTGACCCTCAGCATCCAAATCAACACCAGTGAGAACCATGGCATGAGTCATCAGGCTTTCGCTGTAATCCAACCGACCAGCTTTATCCTGCTTAAGGTTGATATCAAGAGCTGTCGCAAAATCGTAAAGATTAGCAGCCATAACGCCAGATTGACGGTTGCTGGATTGCCCCACATCTGAACCAAACCAAACTGTTTCACCAGCCTTCATTTGAGCGATAGCCAATTCCTTAAAGCGTTTCATATCTAGGTTGAGGTAGCGAACTTGGCGACTGCCAACTACATTCCCTAAAAGCTCAACTGTGTAAGACTTACCATAGGGCTTATCCGCTGTCGGAGCATTGATGATAGATACATAATCATACAGCTTGAGGCCAACATACTCTTGGTAAAATTCCTGCGGTGTAATATCACTATCCTTATGGTAATTATCATCCTTATCGCGATAGGCAAAATCAAACCGACGCGGTGGCAGACCAAGATTAACAGCTAAGAAATTAAAGATTTCTTGCAAGAGCTCCTCCTTCTTAGCTTGGACAGAGCTGTCATCAGCACCAGCAGCAATTAATTCCCGCAAGATTTGAGCATCTTGACGGAGCAACTTATTAAGATATTGATTAAGTTCCCGACTATTGCTAGATGAAATAGATTCTGGATAAACTGATTTAGGTACGACTCCGTACTTTTCAAAGAGAGCCACGACCATGTCCCATTGGCCCCCATCTTGTTGCGGAACATCAAGCAAGAATTTAACCTTGCGGCTACCTAACTCTTGGTCAGCTGTCGCAATAATTTGCTCTAAGAACCAGTTAGATTTTTCATACTTATCCCAGAAGAAGGTATGAGCTTGAGAGAGCTCAAAATTCTCCAACTTAAAGTCTGCAATTAATTTATGACGGAAGGTATTGAGAGCCGCAAACATCCAGCAACGACCGGATTGTTTTTGATTGGCAACCTCATCCTTGGTTAAATCAATGGAGTAGGCAAAATCATTGTTTTGACTAGCCTTGCGATTTTCTAAAGACTTAAGCAGTCCAGCATGAGTCACAGCATTTTCAACAGCTCTCAGCTTAGGGTTGGCCTGGTAGTCTGCATATAGTTTGTCAGTAAAACGTGTTTCAATTTTCGACATAGTGCACTTCCTTCTAATTTTCATTTCTCATCTATTATAATACATGCCAAAGAATATGCAAACTCTTGCAAAGAGCAAAAGCCCAAAAGCCCAAAAGTTCACTTCTAGAGCCACAACCATCATTATCACCTTGGTCTTTTCACTATTTTAAAATTAAGATTAAACATGATATAATGGCAAGGTAAAAATTTTAAGGAGAATTTAGAACAATGATGAATATGCAAAACATACTTCACAGTTTTTTAAATTCCGTTATCATCAAAAACATTGATTTTACTAGACTAATCTTTCAATAACTTCATTTAACATTACAAAAAATCATTTTAATAAGACAAAAAATAGACAATAGCAGTATCTGAGTTGCACTAAAAAAGCTTCCCTCTTTTGAAGGAAGCTATTTTTATATTATAGATTTTTAGCTTTTTGGATGATCTTATCCAAGTCTTTTTGTCGCTTCTGGGCAGAAATTTTTTCAACACCAGTAATTTGACTGATGGTGACCGGTGAAATACCACAGGCTTTTAAAATCTGATTTTTAAGAACCTTACCATAGTCTTGAGAAAATAGCGTAATAAAAGATGGCGTATTGTGGGTAGTAATAATCCAAGCCTTACCTTTTAGATGACCTTTCAAGCCAGTCTTAGTGTTGTGATAAGCAAATCCAGCAACAAAGACACGGTCAATAAATCCTTTGAGCATTGCCGGCATCCCCGACCACCAAATGGGAAAGATGAAAATGAATTGGTCAGCCCAAGTCACCAAATCACGATATTTTGCAGTTTCAGGATCAGAGACTAAATCACGTCTACGATGTTTATCATCAAAACGCAAAGCAGGATCAAATCCTTCAGCATAGAGATCAAGTACTTGAAGTTTATGGGACTTATCAATATTTTCTCGTACTTGTTTGAGGATGTAAGCGTTGAAACTTTGTGGGTTAGGATGAGCCGTAATAATTAAAATATTCATGTGTTTTCTCCTTTGATGTAAATATCAAGCATATGTTCGATCATTACTCGAAGAGATGCTTGTGAAAAATCCGTTCCGATAGGGCTTTTTGATAGAATAGCCAGGCCTGATATAAAGCTCCAAAAATGAAAGAGAGTTTCAGCTTCACTATTATGGAAGCCCTCCTCCTCTCTTAATGCTAGGACAACACGTTTAAAAGCATCAAAACCAGGTAAGTCCTTTTCTGCTAAAATAGTATCCCCAGAAGGCTCCATGTATTTAAAGGGATATTTAATAAAAAGCGCTTCAAAGACATAAGGATTCTTTTGTGCAGCTAAAACAAAGTTTAATCCCATTTGACTCAATTCATCTCTCGCTGATGAGAATGACGTGAGGCCTACGAACATCTCATTGGCCCTTTGCGGCTCTATAATTTCTGTAGTGGGTAAATCCACTTTGGAGATTATGGAGCTTTTGAGTGTACAAAAAAAGTCCCATATGACTTATAATGAACAGCGACGAAACCATCATTAGAAAGGCTCATATGGAACTACTTAAGAATACCACAGATTTAATCGGATTGAAAGACAAAAATATTTCTATTCTCTGCGCTTGGCAGCACCCATCTCATATCGAAATCAAAGCTAAGTTGGATTATACTGCCCCTTTATGCCCCCATTGTCAAGGGACTATGATTAAGTACGACTTTCAAAAAGAGTCTAAAATCCCTATTCTTGACGCACAGGGAATGCCTACCGTTCTCAAACTCAAGAAGCGACGCTTTCAGTGCAAATCCTGTCGTCGAGTCTCGGTCGCTTAGACCCCTCTTGTTCAGAAAAACCACCAGATTTCTAAACCTGTTCTCTCAAAGATAACAGAGCTTCATACCGACAAACTTACTAATTCTGATATTTCCAAACGACTACATATCTCGGTCTCCGCTGTTCAACGAAAGCTAGAACAATTCACCTTTAGAAAAGACTTTTCAAAGCTACTTAAAGTCCTATCTTGGGACGAATTCTCTTACCAAAAAGGGAAACTAGCTTTTATTGCTCAGGATTTTGAGACCAAAAAGATTATCACTGTTTTGGAGGATAACAGACAAACAACCATCAGAAATTACTTCTACCAGTATCCTAGAAAAGTACGTGAACAAGTCAAGTTCGTGACTGTAGATATGTCTGGAAGTTACATCCCCATCATCAGGCAACTATTTCCAAAGGCCCAGATAGTTTTAGATCGGTTCCACATCACTATTTCTCATGGACTTGTGGAGGGCGCTGATGATATTGTAGTGCTCCTCACCATCCTTATCGTAATAAGCTGTCTTATCCCCCAGCATGAGGGTGAGGAGGTACTGATTGATAACGACGGTCTCGTCTGTGCGCTCCGCATTTAGAACCAGCATCTCCAGTGTATTGAGGGCATTTCTAGCATCCCCATTTGAAAAGATGGCTAACTGCTCCAAAATCTCCTGACTCACTTCAATTGTGATCCCTGGAAAGGCTTCGTACTCAGCTATGGTTTGCTGCAGGAGTTTAAGAATATTGTCCTTGGTCAACTGCTTGAGCACAAAGACCTTGGCGCGTGACAAGAGGGCGGCATTGATCTCAAAGGATGGATTTTCCGTCGTTGCTCCGATCAGGATGATGGAACCTTTTTCCACATAGGGTAAAAAAGCATACTGCTGGGCCTTATTAAAGCGGTGGATTTCATCGATAAAGACAATGGTTCGCTCGCCCATCTGACGGTTGAGCTCAGCTTCCTTCATGATGGTACGGATTTCCTTGATCCCATTCATGACCGCACTGAAGGTGCCAAAGTGAGACTGGGTCTTTCTGGCAATGATCTCTGCCAAGGTAGTCTTTCCGACACCAGGTGGCCCCCAGAAAATCATGGAAGAAATCTGGTCACTCTCAATCATTTGACGTAAGAATTGGCCCTCACCGACCAAGTGCTCCTGACCAATAAAGTGATCAAAATCCTTGGGCCGCAAGCGATTGGCTTAGGGCATGGTAGACGTTTGGTCCGCCTCAAATAGAGATGCTTGTTGCATGGGAGCCTCCTTTCTAGTGGGGTGAAAATGAGCGCTAGAGCTTTTCAATCAAGGCAGCAAACTGAGCGGCAGGCCGGTCATTGATAGCTTGACTATCTTGAACTTGAGTGGGATCCCCTTAAATCATGGGGTCTCTTTTCCTGTCAGCTCTCTCACCTAGCTCCTTCTTTTAAATAATCGGCTAGTGAGGTGGCCTTTCTCCCCAGCACCTTTTCAACATCATTGGTAACTGTCGCTAGCTCGCCATTGGCGATCGCTGTGTAGGTCGATACCCAGCTGTCCACTTCCCACTGCGGTGCCGACCAGACCTTTCGGGAGTCATAAGCCTGAGGAACCGTTTCTTGGACATAAGTGATTGGCTTATTCCAAGCTTTGCTGATGAGAGTTGCTATCTCAGCTAGACTTAGACTCTCTGGACCTGTCATGTCTAGCACCTGGTTTTCATAAGCTTTAGGATTTTTCAGGACAGCTGAAGCAACGCCTGCCACATCCTCACGAAAGACAGTTGAGACCCTTCCTTGACCAGCAGGCCCCTTGATTTCTCCGTATTCTCGGGCCAGATCAATAAAGAAATCCATATAGAAATTATCTCGGATAAAGGTATAGGTAAAGCCTTGGTCCTTGATATAGTTTTCCGTTTGGGCGTGGTCACGCGCTAGGGTAAAGGTGCTATCTAACTTAGCATTGAAAAAACTCGTATAGATGATGCGGCTTACGCCAGCCATTTTTGCAGCATCAATTAAGGCTTTATGCTCTGCAACACGGGTTTCTGATTGGTGAGCTGAGACAATAAAGAGGATATCGACGCCACTTAAAGCCTCCACTGTCTTCTCACTCTTATCATAATAGGCCTCATGGATAGTAGTGTGAGGCAGGACTTCTACGGCTTCTGGCCGACGGGCCAAAAGTTTGGCAGAAATCCCTGCTTGCGATAGGTCACGGGCCAATTGACCTCCTAGTTTGCCAGTCACTCCTGTTAAGGCAATCATACGGTTATCTCCTTTCAACTAATCCATCAAGCCCAGCAGACGACGGGCGTAAAAGACTTGGCCTGAGTGCATGGTAATGTCGTCCAGAGTGGAGACAAGGCGCACACCACGAGTCACGGCCGGTGTCCAAGATTCATCGACGATATCGTCCAGGCTCTCCTCAGTCAGGCTGTTAATATAGGCAACCGCCTGATCTCTCGCTGCCTTGAAATAGGCAAATAAGTCATCAAAGCTATCCACCGTGATGGTTTGCGCTTCTTCTAGCGTGTGGAGCCAGCTTGGATTTTTGGTGTCATTTTTGGGTAATTTTTCCTGCCAGCCTTGTTTGTAGAGCCAGTCAGTCCCTGCTAGTTCAGCGATCTGGATATCCAGCACCATGGCGGTGTGCCAAAGGAGCCAGGTCATGGACTTGATCTGAGGAGCCATCTCTGCAGCTGGGAAGCTATTGGCCTGCTCGACACTCACGCCTTCGAAAGCTCGTTCAAAGCGCTCATAAGCACGGTTAAGGTCATCAATCAATAAATCAGTATAGGTAGTCATTACAATCTCCTTTAGTTATGGGTTGAATTGAGGTGAAATTTTGCAGCGTGTTCTCTCAGGTAGTCCAGCGTCAGGCTAGAGTCCTTTGAAGCAATCAGCTCCATAGGTCGGCCTTGAGCCATAATCTGGCCACCATTGAAGCCTCCGCGTGGGCCAAGGTCTACCAGATAGTCGCTGTTAATCATGACGTCCAAGTCATGGGTGATGACAATGAGGCTGGCACCCTTTTCCTTGAGGCGGTTAAAGACACCCAGCAGGGTTTGGACATCACGGGAATGCAGGCCGATGGTTGGCTCGTCAAAAACAAAGAGGGTCTCTGATCGCTTCTTGTTGAGGTGGCTGGCTAGCTTGAGCCGTTGGACTTCACCACCAGACAAAGCCGGCGTACTCTCACCTAGGTGCAAGTAACCAAGACCAATCTCAGAGAGGTTCTTAAGCTCCTTGTAGATGCGGGCTTGGTCCTCAAAGACCTCTAACGCCTCCTCTACGGACAAGTCCAAGAGGTCAACGATACTGTAGCCCTGCCAAGTGATGTCCTGAATTTCAGGCTTATAGCGCTTGCCCTGACAGTCTGGACAGGTCTCCTCCATATCGGGCAGGTACTGGATATCCAGAACGATCGTTCCCAGGCCATTGCAGGTTGGACAGGCCCCTTCCTTGTTATTATAGGAAAAATAGGTAGAACTATAGCCTTTTTCCTTGGCTTCTGGCAAATCGGCAAAGAGCTTGCGCAGATTGGTCATGATGCTGGTGTAGGTCGCTAAGGTCGAACGCAGATTCTTCCCGATTGGTTTGGCATCAATGCTGACGACTTCTTTGAGGCTAGTGTCTAACCGTTTGACGTGCGTGGGCATAGCTTCACCGGCTTTTTTGGCCTGGATGGCTGGCACGAGACTCTCGAGAATCAAGCTGGTTTTTCCAGCCCCAGAAAATCCTGATATTGCTGTCATTTGCCCCTGAGGCAAATCAACCGTCACATCCTTGAGGTTAAAGAACTCACTAATCTCCAGATGAAGCTTTTCCTGGCTAGTTGATACGACCTTGTCATGCATGACCTTGGCATCCCCGGTGATAAAGGGGGCAATCAAGGACTTGGGATTTTGGACAATGTCCTCTGGCCGACCTTGAGCCACCACCTGACCACCATTTTCCCCAGCTTGGGGACCAATCTCTACAATCCAGTCCGCCTGGCTGATGATGGAAACTTCGTGATCCACGACCACTAGGGAATTCCCCTGAGCGATTAACTCGCGGAAAATGCCAATCAAGCCCTGAACATTATCAGGGTGCAGCCCGATAGAAGGCTCGTCCAATACATAGAGGACACCGGTGGTTTGCGTACGCAGGGTTCTGGCCAGTTGAATCCGTTGGAGCTCCCCAGTCGAGAGGGTATTACCATCACGAGAAAGGGTCAAATACTCCAATCCTAAGTCTAACAGTGGGCGCAGGTTTTCACGCAAATGGTTGCACAGCAGCTTAGCCATATTGTCCAGCTCTGCTGGTACACTGGCTAAAATCTCCTGAGACCAGCCCTCGAGCTCACCAAGACTGAGATCGGCAACCTGGGCGATATTCTTGCCAGTCAGGATCTGATCAAGTAAGGCAGGATTGAGCCTAGAACCGTGACAGGTTGGGCAGGTCGTAAAGTGAAAGAAAGCATCAACCTTGGCCATAGCCCGCTCGCTCTTGACCGACTTGAGAGAGGCATAAACCGCCTCATAGGCATTCTCATAGAGGGTATTTTCCGTGCTAAAGACCCGACCGGTCGAGGTCCTAAAATCCACCGCATATTTCTTCTTTTCCCCATGGAGGACGATGTCTTTTTCCGCATCCGTCAAGTCCTTATAAGGCACATCCGTGCGAACACCGATGTGGGCAGCAACTGTCGGCATAAAGTTTCGACCAGGCAGGCGCCAGGAAGCAATAGCCCCCTCTTGTAAGGTCAAATTTTCATCCGCAATCAAGCGGTTCTCATCCAGCGAGCGAATCTTACCGGTCCCCTGACAATCTGGGCAAGCTCCGGCAGAATTAAAGGAAAAATCCTCAGCTGCCTTGGCCATAAATTGGACCTGACAGGTCGGACAGGTAATGACCCCCATCTTTTCCCCTGAGAAATCCATGGCCTGGGCAATGGCAAGACTAGGCGCAATCTCATGACCATTTGGACAATGGGTGCTACCTAGCCGTGAAAACATAAGGCGAATGATGTTAAAGACCTCACTCATAGAACCAACTGTGGAGCGCTCAGACGGCACCGTTGGCCGCTGACGCAGGGCGATGGCTGATGGAATGTGGCGCACCTCCTGCACCTGGGACTGGCGATTCATATGAATGCGACGTCTGGTATAGGTAGATAGAGCCTCTAGATAACGCCTAGACCCTTCGGCATATAAAATTCCCATGGCCAAGGAACTCTTCCCAGAGCCAGATGGGCCTGTGATGGCGACAAACTGGTTGAGCGGGATGTCGATATCAATATTTTTAAGATTGTTCACCTTACCGCCACGCACCTGGATGGCATTTATCTCTGTCATAACTACTCCTTTATGATTTCCTTCTAACTACTTGGACAGTGGTTGCCGGACCTAGCGGTCTAGGCTGCCTGGGTCCCTACTGGTCTTTTTCAGGGATGTCTGATTTCCCAGTCTCCTCCATAGCCTGGCTAAGGTTGTCCAGGATCCGCTGGAGATAACCTTCTGTCTCCTTGATTTCCTCTGGTGTAAAACCCTTGTAAAAGACGTCGCTGAGTTTTTGGCTGACCGCCTGGCCAACCGCCTGCTGACTTCTGCCAAGCTCGGTCACATTATAGGCCTTCTTTCGGCCATCCCTGTGATCAGCTTGCGAATAGATCAGGCCCTGTTCCTCTAAGCGTTTGAGCATGAGAGACAGGGTGCTGGCTGCTAGTCCAGTCACCTGTGAGAGTTCGACAGCCGACTGGGGCGCCTTGACCCAGAGAGCTGACAATATCTTGCCCTGCTCTGCATTGTAGCGAGCATCCGGTGCCTGACTCAAATAGCGATTGAACAACCTGGCATTGAGCAGGCGAATCTTTAAAATCAAATAACCACCAATGGCTGACATGTGAAATTCCTTTTATATAAAACTGTTTTATATAAAAGATTATAAATCTAGACACTAAAAAAAGCAAGCCGAAACTTGCTTTGTCATCATAATAGGTAATCACTAGAATAAGCGCCTAGGCCACAAATTCAGCTACCTTAGCCCAAGGCTAACAGCTCTACTTACACAACTATGATTGGCATTTTAACTTATTTTTTTGATCGTTTCCATTTGTTCCAGTGGACACGGTTTTTGAGGGTGGCATTGACCTGAGTGGGAAGTTCAGCCTGGTCGATTGGGTGACCTAGGGCTAGAACAGCTGGTAGGTAGTAACGCTCTGGAACTCCTAAATAATCCTTGATAAGCTGGCTTTCTTTTCCTACTGGTGCATGTAGGTTTGCTCCCAGGCCTTCTGCCGTCGTCGCTAGGAAAATATTTTCAATCAGAGTCCAGGTTGCCCCATAGTCCCAAAGTCCATAATCGTTTTTAGGGCTCTTGATCTCATATTTAACGGGGAAAAAAGGCAAAATCAAGCAGGCTGCTTCCGATAATTGTGTCCTCTGCTTGGGATAGGAAATCATGGCCATCTCTTGCCGTGGCGTTTTAGCCTCTTTCAAGTCCATTCGATAGGGCTTGACAAAGCTCGCCACTTCCGAAATAAGTGTCTTGTCCGTCAGAGTCACCAGCTCCCAGCGTCTCTGATGATTGGATGAAGGGGCCTTTAGCCCCGCCTCCAAAATCCGCTCAATCACTACCTTCTCAATTGGCTCATCCTTAAATTGTCTGATGGTTCTTCGTTTGTTGATGACGTCATAAAATTCCATGTTAGTTTCCTTTCAATAAATCGGCCTTAACCAAATAGGCATGAGCTACACTGGCTGCAGACTTACCTTCGACATCGACTTGGTAGTTCATATCAGACATTTCTGTGGCTGAGATTTTACCCGCCAATTGGTTGAGGATTTTTTCCAGCTCTGGATGTTTGTCCAAGAGCTCTTGCTTCATAAGCGGTGCCCCCTGGTAAGGCGGAAAGAGCTGCTTGTCATCCTCTAAGACGACCAGGTTGTACTGTTTGAGCTGGCTATCGGTCGAGTAGGCGTCAATGATATTGACTTCCCCCTTATTGATGGCCTGGTAGCGCAGGCTTGGCTCCATGGTATTGACCTTGAAATTGAGGCCATAGAGCTTTTGTAGGCCTGGGTAGCCATCTGCCCGGTCGTTAAATTCCAGAGAAAATCCAGCTACTAGCTGATCTTGTACCTTGGACAGGTCTGAGATCTTCTTAAGCCCGTGTTCCTTAGCAAAGTCACTGGTAACCGCTAGGGCATAGGTGTTTTGATAGGCCATGGGTTTTAAGAGAGCAAGTTTATCCTGCTTGAGAATGCCGTCTTTGGCAGCTTCATAAACCTGCTCTGGATCATTGGAGACCTGAGGGGGATTTTTCAGAAGCGAGCCTGTCACGGTACCTGTAAACTCTGGGTAGATATCGATATCCCCAGACTTGAGGGCTTCATAGAGGAAACTGGTCTTGCCAAAGGATGGCTTGAGCTCCACAGTCATATCCGTGTCCTGCTCGATCAGCTCCTTGTACATATTGATGAGGATCTCAGGTTCTGCACCGAGCTTTCCAGCAATGACCAACTTCTCAGAAGGTTCCTGGTTAGCCTTGATAATGGCTGGCGCAAAGCTAGCGCCCAAGCCTAGAATCATGACTAGGAAAAATGCTCCGATGGTCTTTAGTTTGGCCTTTTCCAGCCATTTCAATATAGCGTTAAAGAGGATGGCTAGAAGGGCAGACGAGATAGCCCCAATCAAAATCAAACTACTGTTGTTTCGGTCAATCCCCAGCATGATAAAGGAACCAAGACCGCCCGCCCCGATCAGTGAAGCAAGGGTCGCTGTTCCAATGACTAGCACCGCAGAGGTCCGAATCCCGGACATGATGATGGGCAGGCCAATAGGAATTTCGAAGGTTTTAAGCCGTTCCCAGCGGGTCATCCCAAAGGCCGTCCCTGCCTCAACTAGGCTAGGGTCAATGCTATTGAGTGCTGTGATCGTGCTTTGTAAGATGGGAAACAGCGCATAGATGACCAGAGCCACCACAGCCGGTAGCGTCCCAATCCCCATAAGTGGGATAAAAAGTCCTAGGAGAGCCAGTGAGGGAATAGTCTGGAAAATCCCCGTAATCTGTAAAGATATCTCAGACAGCCGTTTTTTCTGAGCCAGCAAAATTCCCAAGGGAAGGGCTAGAAAGATAGCAATTAAGAGCGCTACCAGTGAAATCTGTAGGTGCTCCATCAAGGCTGTCAGCCAGTCGCCGAAGCGGTCCTGAAAGGTTGCTAGTAAGTTAGTCATGGGTCACACCTCCAAATAAATCTGCCACAAAATCATCTGCTGGTTGGGATAGAATCTCCTCAGGTGTCGCCAATTGGCTGATCACCCCTTGGTTTAGGACCGCAATCCGGTCAGCGAGGGCAAGCGCCTCCCGCACATCGTGGGTCACAAAGATCGTCGTCATGTCAAACTCCTCATGCAACTCCTTGGTCAGCGTCCGCAGTTGCTGGCGCGTGATCGGATCAAGCGCAGAAAACGGCTCGTCCATCAGTAAATACTTGGGTTCGTGAATCAAAGCCCGCACGATGCCAACCCGCTGCTGCTCACCACCAGACAGGTCCTTGGGATAACGATCCAGATAAGCGCTTGGCTCTAAGTCCACCCGCTTTAAGAGCTCCTTGGTCCGCTCCTTTATGCGTGCCTTATCCCAGCCCTTCATCTCAGGAATCAGGGCGATGTTTTCAGCTACGGTCAGGTTAGGAAAGAGAGCAATCTGCTGAAGAACATAGCCTGTCGATAGGCGCAGCTCTCTCACATCTAAATCCTTTTGATAAAGGCCATCCATCAAGATATGGCCGTCCGTCAGATCCACCAGGCGGTTGATCATTTTTAAGAGGGTCGTCTTGCCAGAACCAGAAGGCCCAACCAGGACTAAAAACTCCCCATCCTTGATCTCAAAGGACTGCCCTTTTAAGACCTCTTTGTCCCCAAAGCGTTTGGTGACATTATTAAATCGTATCATTCATCTTCTCCATTTCTTGTGTGAGCGCCTGGTTATAGCGCTGGGTCAATTGCGTCAGGATCGCCTGCTCATCAAGCGACAAGACCTGCGTCGCTCTTTCTTCCATAGCGGTCAGCTGCTGGTAAATTCTCCTCGCAAAGGCTTCTCCCTCATCTGTCAACTGAATCAGCTTATGCCGCTTATCCTCTGGATTCTCCAGCAGACTCACATAGCCTTTCTTCTGCCAGGTCTTGATAGTGGCGTGCACCACCTGCTTACTGGAATAGGTCTTCTCCGCTAATATTTTTTGCGTCACCTGCTGTCCTGTCATCTCTGGGTAATTGAGCACCCAAAAGAGAATCTGCATGGACTTATGGGTCAGTCCGTATTGCCGGGCAAACCACTCATAGCGGCTGTACTGCTCATCCATCGAGCGGATGTAATGGTTAAATACTAGATCTGCCATATGAATCCTCATTTCTAACAATGACCTTGCCAAAGGCGTCTTTACTTTCCAAAAAATCATGTGCCTTGGCGATCTCATCGATGGTAAAAATCTTTTGTGGCGTCACATCCACCTGGTGCTTCTCAATGAAGTCAAAAAGGTCCTGCCAGGCCTTGTCTGAGACGTTGCCTGAGTAAAAGGTGGTCAAGTAAATGTTCTTGCATAAGTCATAGGTCGGATCAAAATCTTCCAGATACCACTGGCCGCCTAGAAGGCCCGTGCTACAGACGATACCTCCCATGGTCATGTGACTGATGGTGTCCTTGATAACACTAGGGCCAACTAGCTCCAAGACCTTGCTGAAAGACTGGTCTGTCTCAAGCTTTCCCTCTTTTTCCAGCAAAATCTCATCATAGCCCACTGCTAGGAGCTGGTCTTTCTTGTCAGCTTGGCGAACCGAGCCATAGACACGGACCTGAGGAAAAGCCGCCTTGACCAGCTTGGTAAAGCTAATCCCAACACCTGAGGCAGCCCCACGCACCAGGACAACATCATCTGCCTCTAGTCTCAGCTGAAGCGTGGAGCCATAAGCCGTGTAGAAGGTCTCAGGAACCGCCGCAAAGGCCTCCCAGCTCAGATCCGTCTCAACAGGGAAAATCTGGTCGTTGGGCAAGAGCGCATACTCTGCATAGCCACCATCAAAGGCCCGTCCCATCTCTCCCATGGTCGATAGGACCTTCTGCCCAACCGGCAGACGCTCTGGATCAGTCGATTCAGCGATGACCCCAACACACTCAATCCCCAGAATCCGAGGAAACTGCACCTGCGGCGAATGCCCCTGGCGCGTAAAAATCTCAGACCGATTGATGCCAAATCCCTTGATGCGAACCAAGGACCAACCTTCCTTAACCTCAGGAATCGGACACTCAACGACCTCTAACACCTCAGACCCTCCAGGCCTACTCACCACAACTGCCTTCATCTGATACCTCCGTAGTTAGTCAGATATTTTTACTAACTGATACTAGTACACCATTTAAGCGAAATTAGTCAAAGATTTTTACTGTTTTTTTACAAAAAAATAATCTGCTCTAATTCCTCAATCAGCGTGCGATAAAAGGTTAACCTCACAAAAAAAAGACCATTTTGGTCCTCTCTCGTTGTTAGCTATAAGTCACCCACTACAGTTGACAAAGAGCCACTTTTGCTTTCATGCTCTACATTTTATCATCACTTAGAAATTTGTCAACAATTTTTTAAAATTATTGATCTTCATTTTATAACGACCATCTCTTGACTACATCACTGGTATTCTCCAAACTTCCCATCACGATAGGCTCCTTTAATTTCTTCTTGTACTGTAATGTACATCTACTTCACCCATTTTTAATTTTTTCTGCCACCTGCAGAATAAATAGTAATTTTTATATTATTATCTAAATCTACTAACAATATTCTACTCCAATATAACCATTTAAATTATTCTCTAAATCCGTTATGCATTATCATAAGGAAATTTGTAAATATCTGCGCAACTACATATTGCGTTTATGTAGTTGCGCAAACAGATTTGGTTAAGTAATTTTCCGCAACTATATATTGCGTTTATGTAGTTGCGGATTTAAACTAGCACCCTTGCTAGTAAAGCATTCGGTAACACAAAAGAAAAACAGCGAAGCTTTCTCTCTTTTCTAACAAAAATCTGCCTCATCTCACTAAATATCAATCACTAAAATAATATCTCAATCTTATACCCAATAATCTAAGAAAAAGAATTGAAAATTCAAAGATGAATCCATGGTAGGTCACACAAAGAACCGCATCAAAATAACGTTTAGAAACCTTCAACTAATAATAAATAAGAGAAAAGCAATGCTATTTTCTTTCTATTCTCTCGCCACTTCAGATAGAAATAAGAAGAGAGAAAGAAAAGAGATATTGCAACCCCACCCTAATAAACGAACTGATAGCAAGGTTTAAGGCACATATAAAACAAAGATAAAACCATGAATTGTAATAGAAAAATGGCATAGCCTTCTCTCTATTCTTCCAGCAACTAAGGTAGTGACACAATATGGAAAAACACCCACGAAGCGCATAATATAGAGGTTTATTCACCTATTAACGACTCAAAACAGCGCTAAATCACGCGCAGCAATCCACGAAAAAACGAAGAAAAATCTAAGATAAAAACGATGCTTAAGAAGAGTCCGGGACAAAATCAATTCCCAGTGACAAAAAAACTAGAGATTCACTTTTGTGAGTCTCTTTTTTAGTTTTGAACGGTTCTTCTGTTGTATTTTAGGAGATTGTTGGCCATGAGAACTAATCCCATGTCAATGTTTACTTTCTGCTTGCCTCTCAGGTGACATCGCTTGTAACCCAAACAAGCCTTTATCTGCCCAAGACAGGTTCCACCTCAATCTTGCGTTGGGCAAAATCTGTCTGCCTTCACGGAGATAAAAAGCGACTTGACATTCTTTAGCTTTGAGTTTTTGATAACGTTCGTTGATGTAGAGCCCCTTTTGAGGAGCTAAATCTGGTTCTTCAGCGTAATAGACCTTGATTTCTTGTTCAAAACCAGTTGGGGTCTTCTGGTGCTTGAGATGATGAAACTGATAGCGCCAGCCTTCAGGATGGGTGTAGCTGTCCTCTGTCTCATCATAGTGCCAGTTGGTCAAGTTCTTAACCGACTGTTGGTGCTTTTTCTTCTGCTCCTTATCAAACATGGCGTACTTAATCAAGTGGTTAATTTCCTGTTGATCCATCTTCAGTAAATTCTCCTCACTGCCGTAGCCCGCATCTGCGACAACCGTCTTCAATTCATGCGGGTAGGTTTCAAGAAATGGCAAAAGGGTTCTGGTATCCGTAGGATTTGGGAAGACATCATAGTGAAGAACAAATTGATTTTCAGTTGGCGATTTGAAGATTTATAGCCTGCCTTGAGCTGGCCATTTCTCATGTGATCATCCTTCATTCTCATAAAAGTGGCAGCTGTGTCCGTCTTGAAAAAACTGTTACGCCCATCAAAGGTCTCTTGGTAGGCCTCATATTTTTTAGCCCGCACAGAAAAGTCATTCTGAACTTTGTGCAGGACTTTCTTGAGTTTGCGACGTTTCACTTTTCGCTCGTCCTTACCTTTAACAGGATTTTCTTCAATAGTTTGGTTAACAGCCTGTAACTCATTCTCCAAGAGCTGAGCGAATTCTGATAACTGTTGGGAAGTAACGGGCTCTTCCTCATCTAAAATGATAGCCTCTTGAATGAGAGGAGTAATTTCCTCTTGGAAATAGTGGCGTAAGTTAGCTTGAAGTTTGGCTGAAAACTTATCGGTGGCTTTCTTCCAAACAAAGCTGTATTTATTGGCGTTGGCTTCAATCTTAGTCCCATCAATAAAGAGACAATCCAAAGTAACCAACTCTTCCATTTTCAAACGAAGATTGAGGTCAATGAACAAATCACGAATGAGTTTCTCCATACCAGATGCCACTCGAAAACGATTGATGGTGCGGTAGGAAACCACCAGTTGTCCTGTCAGATACTGCATGGCGATATTTTCTACCATCATTTTTTCGATTTTACGCCCAGAGAAAATTCCTTGCGTATAAGCAAACAGTAAAGAAGCTAGGAGCATTTTAGGATGGTAGGATGGGCGCCCATAGTCGTGGTAAAAGGTGTCAAAGTTACTATCATCAAGCGCATGAACCACCTTTTCAATTGTAAACACCAGGTGATTGGAGGGCAACAAGGAACGCGTTTCTAGTGGTAAAGTGGTTTGATTTGTGTTATAGTGAATATACATGGGGTAGCCTTTCTAGTAGGTTTTAGTCAACTCTATTTTATCAAGGCTAGCTCACTAAAGCAAAAAGCAACGGCATCAAAACCGTTGCTTTTTGTCTGCCGCGGAACAGGTTTTGTCCCAGACTCTAGTATAGAAGCACATATTTTAGTATTATCTTTTTCTTATAAAAATGTGGCACTGCCTTTTGCTTTTCTTTCGCCTTTATATCACGGCTCACTATAAAAGCCCATAGCAGTTAGAAAACACGGTACAGTATAGAAGCCCATGTTTATTAAAAGATAACAAGCGCAGCTTTCTCTCTTTTCTTATGGCGCGTGATGTAGATATCTGTATAGTATAGATGTCCATAATGAGTCTTATTCATAATCTACTATAGAGAGCCATGAAAATTTTGATTATGTTTAACTATAGAAGTCCATGTTTATTAAAAATATGGACTTTATATGTAATCCACTATTGAGATATTCGTGGTAAAGTATACTACCTCATAAAAATAATAAATAATGGTCTAATATAGTGTGCCATGTTCCTTTAATTCATGGTCAATTATAGTTAACCACCAATGACGAAATAATGGGCCAGTATAGAGTAGCCAAATGGGGAATTTTATGGTCTTGTATAGTAACACATGATTTAACTATTTATGTCCCGCTATAGTTGACCATTATTTGAAAATTTACATTCTAATATAGATGCCCATGTTTAACAAAAATATGGGCATCATATGTAGACCATTATTGAGATATTCATGGTACAGTATAGTGTGCCATGTTCCTTTAATTCATGGTCAATTATAGCTAACCACCAATGACGAAATAATGGGCCAGTATAAAGTACTCCAATAGGGAATTTTATGGTCTCGTATAGTAGCACTCGATTTAATTTTTTATGTTCTACAGTAGTTGACCATTATTTGAAAATTGGCGTCCTAGTATAGAAGCCCATACCACCCTATATAAACGATCGCTATACTAGTCCATCTTTTGCTGATTTATGAATTGCTATATAAGATCATGAAAGAATACTTTATATGTATACCATAGTTAGTAAAAAATGGTCTTTGTGTGACCACATTTCCTATCAAATAAAAAGCATATAAACTGAGAGGGGCTGGCACTACTGCTCCAGACCCTCTCTAATTTTATACTATATAATCATTACTGAACTTCAATACCAAGGTATTCATTTGTACAATGTATGTTAATTTGAGTAAGAATTTCATTATCAAAAGTGAACTCTACATAAGAAGGACGGTCATTTTCTTCACGCTCATCTAATATATAACTTATGAAGCAGCGCGTATCATTCTTATCATACTCTCTGTCATATCTGAAATACTCATCTTTATATATAGGGTTCTTAATTTTGACATTATCTAAAAATTGATTTCTTGTAATTCCTAAATTAATCCCTTCATACGATAATCTATTTCCTGCATTTTCATTTGGCTTAATTGCACTATTGACACTGCCTTTATATTGGAAAGTAA
Source organism: Streptococcus criceti HS-6 (assembly GCF_000187975.2). Taxonomy (NCBI): domain Bacteria; kingdom Bacillati; phylum Bacillota; class Bacilli; order Lactobacillales; family Streptococcaceae; genus Streptococcus; species Streptococcus criceti. The sequence goes on along the minus strand of NZ_AEUV02000002.1, from coordinate 693,288 downwards.
GAATGTTAATATCCGAATCAACAGCCTGGGCACTACGTCTATTTGTGTTAATAACATTTGCGGAAATAAAGAAGGTTGTTGAGTTTTTTCGATTTTTTGATGAGATAGACTCAAATGGTGTTGCTGTCTTTCCATTATCTATTTCAGTCATTGCTCCATCGTTACCTTCCATCTCTTCGCCCTCAACAGTTTCCCAAATTTTTCTAACAGTATTAGGCAGATTAAAATGATAAGAGTCAATTACAAAATTTGTTCCAAGAGTTACGTTTATCTTCTTTTGATTATGAACTGGTAGTATTTGGTCAATATCCAAGTATGACATTGCATCATATACAGAATCATTATTCTTCAAAAAACTATAACGGTAGATCCCCTCATCGTCCAATTTACCCTCTGGTGACTCATAAGTTTCAAAATTGTGTACAGTATCAGCAGAAATTATTTTACTGCTTGCTGTATCAGAACTTTTATTTTCAACTGATCCGTTTTTTCCTTTTCCACAGCCGACCAATAGTATTCCACAAATTATCAAGATAAAAAAATATTTTAATTTATTCATCACCTACATACGTCCTTTCGATTTCTTATAACTAGGATTTAATTGATTAATCTTTTCTTCATGCTCTTTGATTTGACTGACTAATGATTGAAACTCTGAATCCCAATCGTTAGCAAACTTACTATAATACGCTTCGCCTAATTGTTTAAACAGCATATCAAGCTTCCGTTTTTCTAAACTAACCTCAATATTAGTCCTTACGTTACTTGTTAACTCTTTTGTCTTTTTTGAAGCTAAAGAACTGACATCTGATATCTTCTCTGTAATATCTATTAAAAAGGAATACTCCCCATCTGTTGAGCCAAACTTTGCTCCACATTTTGGGCAATAGTCACTATCTACTTGTAACTGATTTCCACATTTATAGCAGAATTTCTTTAATGGCTGCTCTTTCTGAAAATGATTAGAGTTAGATAGAGGTGAAGTTGTCAGTTCAACTTTCTCACCATGCTCTACCCCACCTGCCATCATCGGTATGATTGGACTATTTAGAATTTGTTCTGGATTTTCAATAGAATCAGAACTAACTTTAGCATTTTCAGTTAAAAACAACCCAGCATTCTTAGCCTCAATAAATTCTTTGGGTGTTGGTTTGCGGCCTTTTTCCTTTTCAAAAGACTCAATCCATTCATCTCTATTCATCCTTTTGAAATCCTCTAGTAAGCTCTATTATAAGTAACTCCCATATTTTGCATAAAACCTATACGTTGGCTCACTGCTGGGAAACCTCTTTCAAAAAATTTCGTAATTCTCGAATTATCAACTGATGTTATATTGTCTAAATAATAACAGTGCACTTCTCCTAAGTTGTGCTCAGCTACATATTGATCAGCAGCTAAAACATCTTTTTTAATCGTACTTCTGACAAATAGATAGGTTAAGCCTACCCAAGCCGCAATTATTGCTAAAGAAACATAAAAGATGATAGCACCGTCCTTACTTTGTGACGTACCAGACCAAAATGATGTCCTTCTGTCTCCATAGTTTTTATTAAGTCCACTCCAGATTAAAATGACAATTGCTGCTAATACGACGATAATGTTAGCAGAAAGAACAACTAATAATAAATTCGGGGCCATATCGCTAATTCGATGCAATTCAAACATTACTTTAGATTCAAAAATTTCTGGGTGTTGAGCCAGTGATTCTGATACAACAAGTTTGTTCATCCCAACCGCATAAGCAACTGGTACATCACTATTAATAGTATGAATATCAATTATCTCAGGCAATAACAAACCTTCAGATCTAGCTTTGGCTATCATATTATCTATGGGGACTTTTAAATATTCTATTTGTTCTTGACGTTCAATCTTTCTGGCACCAATAATCCGACACACTAGCCCCTGCCCTGTTTTTGATATCGCAAACATCATCAAAAGAATCGGTATCCCATATTGAAAAAAACTGAGTATCGCTAAATAAATTAATAAGATCCATCTTTTATGCTGTATGCAATTCATCAAATAGTCAAGTATGGAGGTCTTCTGAACCTGGACAAACAAATTACCACTTGCATAGCTTTTTCCTTCCAATCTCTCACCACAGTTTTGACAAAACTGCACCCCCTCAATAGCTTGGCTACCACAAGAAGTACAAAACACTGTGGCTTTTGTTGGTTCATTTAGATTGCTTTTGAAGCCTTCTTGGGGACTCGATTGATTTACTACAGCTGTATTTTCTGTGAATTCTCCGTTGAATTTAGCGGAAGCCATTTCTTCTTCAGTAGCTCTTCTTCCATTTATAGCTTCAAAAGCTTCTAGCCATTCTTCCTTTGTCATAGTATTCTCCTAATTCTTATATATAAGACTATTTTACCATATTTTCAGTTTTATATAACTGTATAATTTATTTTTCAGTTTTTTATAGTGGTTCTTTGAAAAATTAATACCTGTATGATGGGGTTATGGAAAATACTTTACAAAAATTTATAACTCAGCGAATCAAAATTCTACGAAAACAAGCTGGTATGACGCAAATGGAACTCGAAGAAAAAGCTGGTTTAGGTTTTAATTATATTTACAAACTGGAAAATAAGCCTAGCAACATTACTCTCAGTACACTTTACAAAATCATAGAAGCTCTTGAAGTAGATATACCTACCTTTTTCGATATGAAGCAAGGCATTGATGAGGATACCGAAGATCTATTACTACTCTTAGCCGAACTTCCCAAACAAAAACGTCATGAGTTCACGAAAGCTTTATCAATTCTGATTAAATCTCTAAAATAAAGAATTAAATCATTGTAAAGCTAATAATAATGTTACAACGTCAATCGAGGGTGGACTCCTAGCTTATTTATCATCTTGTGTGCCTCCACGCGCACAAAGCATTCACCTAGACATCCTCTTCAGATGTCTTTTTATTGACTCTCCTAAACTTTTCCTATGGATATTTTTACAATCTTAGCATACATATAGCAAACCACCCATCTAGGGGATAGAGAGAAGGCTCTGCTGACTCTTTTTCTTTTCTCATTGCTCTTACTAAAAAAATTTGATATACTTTTGTTAGTTTATAAAACAACAAGCGATCCAGGAGGTTATATGTTTTCAGGGAAACGTTTAAAAGAGAGACGGATGCTTTTAGGCTATTCGCAATCTGCTATGGCAGATAAACTTCATATCAACCGTTCCTCCTACTTTAATTGGGAAAATGGAAAGACTAAGCCCAATCAAAGTAATCTTCAACATCTAGCCACCATCTTAAAAGTTTCAAAGACTTACTTTGAGTCTGAATACAAGATTGTTAATACTTACCTCCAGCTCTCTTCAGATAATCAAAAAAAGGTTGATGGCTATGCTGAAGAATTGCTTCAAAAACAACAATCACATGGTGACATTGTTCCACTGTTTTCTGTGGAAGTTCTATCTGATGTGGCTCTTTCTGCTGGTCTTGGTGAAGCTCTCTTTGATGAATATGAGACAGAAACCGTTTATTCAGACGAAGAACAATATGGCTACGATATTGCTGCTTGGATTAAAGGAGACTCCATGGAACCTGTATACTTAGATGGTGAAGTTGCTCTTATTCGTGCCAGTAGTTTTGATTATGACGGGGCTGTCTATGCACTGTCATGGAATGAGTCCGTCTATATCAAGAAGCTCTATCGAGAAGAAAATGGGTTTCGGATGGTATCTCTAAATGATGATTATCCTGTTCGATTTATCCCCTATGAGGATCAGCCACATATTGTTGGATTAGTCGTCAGTCACTTCATGCCCACTATAAAAGCTGATTAGGATGCTATCTGTTAAAACTATTATTTATAGACGAATTTACATTGCACCACAACATATTGAATATGAGGTAACAGATCATATTGATGAACTAGTTTAAAAATTAGAGAAGCTAAGGAGAAAGTAGAATAATGGGCTATATTGATTATTCCAAAGAGCCTCAATCTGATATAGCTTTCGTTGACATGAAATCCTTCTACGCCAGTGTAGAATGTGTTGACCGTGGATTAAATCCACTACATACTTCTCTGTGCGTTATGAGTAGAGCTGAAAACGCTGCTGGGTTGATTTTAGCATCATCTCCCATGTTTAAAAAAGTCTTTGGAAAAAACAATGTTGGACGTGCCTACGACTTGCCCTTTGATATTCAGACGAGAAAGTTCAATTACTATAATGCTAAGCGCCAAGGACTTGATATCTCACCTCAGTATATCTCCTATATTGAGAATTGGGCCAAACGGACACTCGTTGTCCCACCTAGAATGGATAGATATATTGAGAAGAACTTAGAAATTCAGAATATTTTTCAAAACTATGCTGCTCCAGAAGATATTCTGCCTTATTCTATTGATGAAGGATTTATCGATCTTACTTCTTCTCTCAACTACTTTGTCAATGATAAACAGATGAGTAGAAAAGCAAAATTAGATGTCGTCTCTGCTAAACTACAACATGATATTTGGCAAAAGACTGGTATCTATTCGACAGTAGGAATGAGCAATGCTAATCCATTATTAGCCAAATTAGCTCTTGATAATGAAGCGAAAAAGACACCGACCATGCGCGCCAATTGGTCTTATGAAGATGTCGAATCAAAACTTTGGTCTCTTCCACACCTAACTGACTTCTGGGGTATTGGCAGACGTACAGAGAAACGACTCCATAAATTGGGCATCCCCTCTATCAAAGAACTGGCTAATGCTAATCCAGACATACTTCAAAAAGAATTTGGAAAAGTCGGCGTACAATTGTGGTTCCATGCCAACGGTGTAGATGAGAGTAATGTTCACAAGCCTTACAAACCTAAGTCTCACGGTCTAGGTAATTCTCAGGTTTTACCTCGTGACTATTACTCAAAACGAGAGATTGAGACTGTCTTATCGGAAATGGCAGAACAGGTAGCGAATCGATTAAGAGCGGCCCACAAAAAGGCCACGGTAGTATCTATCCAAGTCGGTTACTCAAAAATAGAGAGGAAGCGACCTATTATGGCGCAAAAGAAAATTGAGCCTGCCAATCTAACAAAAACAATGGTGAATCATGTACTGGAGTTATTCCGCAGTAAATATAACTCTGGGGCCGTGAGAAATATCGGCGTATTCTACAGTGGCTTTGTCGATGAAAGCATTGGACTCCTATCACTTTTCGATGATGTTGAAACGATAGAAAAGGAAGAAAGACTCCAAGCAGCCATTGATACTGTTAGGGAACATTTTGGTTTTTTGGCTATACAAAAAGGAACCGTCCTTACAGAAGGTTCCAGAAATATTGAAAGAAGTAAACTCATCGGCGGTCACTCCGCTGGAGGATTAGAGGGACTGAAATGATAGATCGTTCTTATTTACCTTTTCAATCAGCAAGGGAATATCAAGATGTTGGGATGCAAAAATGGATGGGATTTTTCTTGTCAGAGCACACTGCTGCTCTCTTTGATGATGCGAGTAAAAGAACCTTTCAGTCTGAATTAACTATGGAGATGAAACTTCTGCTGCTAAGCCAGTTGTATGTCAACCAACTGACCGCACGAATCACAATAGAAGAAAAGAACAATTTAAACCATGTTATTGGTAACGTCTTAACGCTCACAAGTGACCATGTTTTAGTGAAATCAACTGATGGGCACATCACTATCGCGCTTGAAGATATGCTTGCTATTGAACTTTTGGAGGAGGTGCCCCTGCATGAATCAGCTTGACTTTCATCATAATGAGTTACAAATGGATTATTTTAGCGATAGCTATCGTCGCTTTGAGACAGACTTCTACCGCTACTCTGCCTTAGATATCCCCTTAACGTTCTTAACAGATGATATTCTCTTGGCCATGTCTAAATCCCAACATAACTACTTTAAGCTCAATAAAGAGAATGCTAAGGATAATAGGGACCACTACTTCATCTTTGATGTTAAACCTGTAAAGGAAGAAAAGCTAATTCGGAAGTTTGTCTATTTAAAAACAAGTCTTCAGCTCTTCTCTTGAAGTACCTAATAGCAATTAAATTATATATATGAACAAAAGGAGTAGGCGTTATCGCTTACTCCTTTTGTTATATCCATAGATAATATTGAAAAACTATCAATAGAGTATTCTTTAACATTTACAAATATTAGTAGATAAATACTTGAAAAATTATTTATCCCTAAAAAAATGAATTTTTGAATAAGACTGAAGATTTTTTGTGGCATACTACCTATGCGAGAAAATAAATCTAAAATAAATTGTATCAAAATGATTTACTTAGAGCTCTAAAATACTAACATTTTTATGATGATTAATTTTCAAGCATTCACAAATACATAGAGGAGAGTAATACACCCCCTATCGACTGATTCTATAAACTCAAAAAAGTCAATCAAGAACAGTCTTTACAATTAATTAAAAATTTTAAAAAGGAGATACTTATGATAGACATAAAAGTTGATCAAGTTACTGTAGTTGTATTTGATAATAATTCTCAGAACGAACATACATTTTGGAAGGAACGAGCCCAAAAAAATATTCAAAAATTACTGCACCTAAGCAAACTTTCTGAATTATATAGTTTTACTGATGAGAACGTAAAATTATCGCGGGGATACACAATCGGTTTCAATATAGACAATGAGACCTTCCAGTTATCAATTGCATATCATCCTGATAATCCACAAATGGGGATCATCATATATTTCTCAGCTAAAGCATGGGATAACTATCAACAAGCCTTTCAAGAAAAGTTTGGCAAATCTATTAATGTCCACACTTTATTACAAGAGCTACAATTTTCTTCTCTCAATATAAGATTGAGTCGAATAGATATTTGTGTTGATTTTATCAACGAAAAAATCAATATCTCAAAGCTAAAGCGTTCCCTAGAAAGCGGACGGACAGAACTTAGGTACGGAAAATACAAAAACTCTGACAAAATAAGCCCTGAAAATATACAAGAGGATAACTTAAAAAAGCCATATCCCAGAAACACATCTCAAATCAATGATATTTCTAAAAACTTTAAGACAGAAACAATCTACGTTGGATCTCGTTCGAACAACAGTAAAGCTCTAGTACGTATTTATGATAAAAAAAGAGAATTGCAAGAACGCAATATAAATAAAAAGGTAGAGAGTTGGATTCGATTTGAAGTTGAGTTTAAAGGCAAATTTGCACACCAGTTAACCTTAGCTCTTTTTGATTGTCAATCAGATAACGAAGCCAAAAATATTATACTATCAGCTATTCTTAATAAATATCTATTTTTCTATACTAAATCTAATAAACTTCATAAAATATCAAAGTTAATGTTAGAGCAACTTGAAATTGGTGCATTTTCTTTTACTACATCAAAAATCACTAATAATAGCTTAGAAAAAAGTATTCAATATCTTATAAGAGGCTCTGGTTTGTTAGCACTTTTGTGGAAAGTTGACCAAATCTATGGACAGGGAAGTTCACAAAAATTACTAGACCATTTTTACCGGATTTACAAACATACATTCAAGCCAAACAAAGACCATTTGAGTTGGCTTAATAAGTATCAACACGAGCTTAAAGACACAAAAGAACCGTGGACTTAGTCTAAAAAAAGCAACTATAAAATAATATATGAGGAGAAAATTATGATCGATTTATTATCAAAAGAAGAGATTATCACATTAACAGGCTACCCAGAATCTCAAGCAAAAAAAATTATACGAATGGCAAAAGAAGATCTAGTAAAGCATGGTTTTTCTTTTTATAATAATAAGAGAGTTGGTCGTGTCCCTAGAAAATCAATTGAACAAATTCTAGGTTTTGAGCTCTCACTTAAAGATGGTATAATTGATAGTGTGCAGGAAGATACTGTTTTTGAAAAAGGAGTTTCAAATGACAGTAACAAGACAAAGAAATAAGAAATGGAGGGTAGATATTAGTGACGGTTATGATCCTGTAACAGGGAAACAAAAACGTCATAGAAAAACAGATTTCAAATCACGCAAAGAGGCAGAAAGATATGAGGCAGACTATCGAATCAATAAACTTCATAAAGTAGGATATCAAGATAAAATCAGTGTAGACTATTTGTATTCACTGGTTCGAGAAGAAGATGAACTTCGTGGCAATAAACGGGGTACAATTGATAGTCAAGAATCCTATTTCCGAGTATATATCTCAAAATATTTTAAAACTGCAAATATGCGAGCAGTATCTATTGCTGATATTAAGGATTATAGAAATTGGCTTAAGAGCCAACCAAGTGCAAAAGGGGGAACTCTATCTAATACTCACATCAATCAACAAATGGTTTTTCTTCATAAAATGTTTGATGTTGCAGTTTCTAATCAGCTTCGTATAGATAATCCCTGTGATGGTTTGCGGCAATTGCCTCAACCATATAAAGAAATGAATTACTATACGCCTGAACAATTCAAACAATTCGACTCACTCTTTAAAAAAACAGAATACCAATATCAACTCTTTTACAGAATATTGATGTATACCGGAATTCGTATAGGAGAAGCATTAGCTTTAACTTGGAAACAGGTTAATCTTGACGAAAAATATATTGATATTAAATACTCGGCTTATTACCGTAATGGACAAGTTCATATCGGCACTGTAAAAACAACTCAATCAAATCGTAGAATTTATATTCACAATGCCTTTATAGAAGAATTGAAATTATGGAAGGCAAAACAGTTTGATTTATTAGGTGAATTTACAGATGACTCAGATAATCTTCAAATTTTTCAAACAAGTCCTGAGGTTCTCACAGGTCCCAATATTTCAAATTTTAGAGTAATCCTAAAAAGGAGAATGCCTGATAATCTCAAGTTAATTCGCAATCATGATTTCAGACACTCTCATGCAGCCTTTCTTATTTCACAAGGCTTACGAAACGGCGAGGGGAGAGATTATATCTTCTTTACCTTGATGAAACGCTTAGGACATAGTTCTATAAACACTACTATAAATGTTTACTCACATTTATTTCCAACCCAACAAAAAGAGATTGCCTCTGCTTTTGAAAATTTTTAACCATAAGGCAAAATAAGGCAACGAAAATTTACAAACAGGGTCTAACCCCTTGATACGAAAGGAATCTAAAAAATATTATGATGAATATGCAAAACATGATGAAGCAAGCCCAAAAGCTGCAAAAACAGATGGAACAAAAACAAGATGAGCTCGCTGCTCAAGAATTTGTTGGAAAATCTGCTCAAGACCTCGTTGTAGCTACCTTCACAGGGGATAAAAAATTAGTCTCTATTGACTTCCAAGAAGCCGTCGTGGATCCAGAAGATCTTGAAACCCTATCTGACATGACTGCTCAAGCAGTCAATGATGCGCTGACTCAAATTGATGAAGCAACTAAGAAATCAATGGGAGCTTTTGCTGGTAAATTGCCGTTTTAATAATTGGAAGCTAGAATCCTTATCAGCCACCAGCCTAGCTGGTGGTTTTCTTGTTTTTCTCTCTGAGAAAAACTGGCTGAAACCATAATAAAAAATCGTTGGGAGCTTCCAAGCGATTTTTTATACTATATACGATTTTATTGAGTAATATAGATCTCCATATTAAAAATCTTAGTGAGGATATAAAAGGCAAGTCCATTTAATACGGCTAAAATTCCTACGATTATCAACATTAGATCAACACCAATTAACATCACACCTGTACTTTGTGAAATCATTAGAGTCACTAAGGGCAGAACCAATAACATAGAAACTGACTGAGCTGACTTGCTGGTTTTGATATACTGGGAGACCCCTAAGACCAAAAAACTCGATAACATCACAAGCAAAGGAGAAACCAAGAGCCCGCTCATTAACCAAGTCATATTAGGAAAAAGCAACTGCTTAAAGATATGATAGCCCATCACATCGACAACCACAGCATAAACGAGCATGGCCAGCCAAGTCACTAAAATAGCTGGAATCATAGAGGCTAGCATTTTCCCAATAATAAGATTACGGGTACTGATAGGGGTGCTGAGCAAGCCTTCCAAGGTCTTATGTTCCTTTTCTCCAATAAAGCTAAAACTAGCCATCAAATTGGAAAAAATAATCGGTAGCATCATAAAAAGAGGAAGCATAAAAAATACCAAGATGGCATAAAGTGCTACTAACTGACTATCAATGGTTTTGGGAAGGATGTCCAAGGGGAGATGATCAACGAAACTCTTCATGCCATTGATAGAGCTAAGGAGAGCTTCGTTGGTTCCAAGCGATAACAATAATCCGGGAAGGATAAGGCTAAAGAGTAGAGGGAGAAAAATAAAAAGCCCTAGAATACTCTTATCTGAGAAAAAATCCTGCAAATCCTTACGGACAATTACTAGAATTTGTCTCTTATTCATCTTTTGCACCTCCTATGACCTCTAAATAAAGGTCGGTTAAACTAACAGATTCACGGACTAGGCTATAGAGTTGACAGCCTTGAGTCGTCAAATCTCGCACTAGGTTAGGAATCCCCTGACGTGTGATGTTTTTAACAAGGAGATAGCCCTTTTCAGCAGATGCTTCACCATATAGTTGAGCTAGTGTCTTCCCTATTGCTAATGGTTCCACTTCCAAGTGCAAGGGCTGCCCATCATCATAACTAGCTAGTAGGGGTTGCAAGTCCCCAGCTAATAAAATCTTTCCTTCTGACATAATAGCCACCTCATCTACTATCTCCTCTAAGCCGTGTAGCTGGTGTGTACACATCAGAACAGTCGTTCCACGACTGGCAACGAGTTCCTTTAAATAACTGAGGAAGGATTCTACCATTTGCGGATCTAAGCCTGTAGTAGGCTCATCCAAAATCAAAAGCTTTGGCTGATGTAAAATGGCTCTGGCTAGGGCAGCTTTCTGGCGATTTCCTTTACTGAGTTTCCCAACAGGTTCATTGAGATAAGCTACTAAATCCAGACATCTTACCACTTCACTGATCGCTTGTTCAATATCAGAAGCATCAAGACCATAAAGCTGACCCCAGATTCTTAAATTTTCTTTGACCGATAGCTGCTCGTAGAGGTTGCCATCATTTTGAACCCCAATATGCTTTAATAAGTCAGTACGATTCCTTGTTGTCAGCGTTTCTCCAAACAGTTCAACCGTTCCACTATCTGCTTTTAATAACCCTAAGATTGTCCGTATTAAGGTTGTCTTCCCTGTCCCATTAGGACCTAACAGGGCAAGAATGCGACCAGCTCTAATCGTTAGGTCAACCCCTTTTAAGACTGACTTTGTTTTAAAGTGTTTCACAATCTGTTTACAGGTTAAAATCGTTTCTACCATCAGTCAACCTCCTTAGCCAATTCTAAGCAAAACGATTTTTGCTGACAATGAGGGCAGATTAGTTTTCGTGTCCTCGGCGTATGCGAAGCGAAAACAAAGGCTTTAAGCGAAACATTAAATATTTGATGACAGTTCGGGCATAGATAAACGACGCGTCGATAATACCGGTATATTAATCCTGTCACGATGAAAAAAACGACTGGTAAAGCAAGCAGAATCGTCCATTCATAGTGGCTACCATCAATAAAACTCGCACAGGCAATGGTAACTACCATCATCAGCATTAGACTGCCCCCTAATTGCCATTGCAATCGACGCCAGTGTTTTTGATTTTTCAAGGTTAGTGAAAGGCCTGAAAGAGATTTAAGGGACTGATTACCCTGCTTCTTAAGCCTGTCAAGCAAATTGACAGCAGTGTCAAGCTTGCCCTGTCTATCGCTGATTTCTGCCTTTAGCTCTGTAATACGGTCGTTTAACAGCATCTGCAAGATCTGACTGACATTATCTTCAGCCAAAACCTTTTTAATATCTTCAATGGAAAAATCCATCTCCCTTAGAAAATAAATCAGTTTGAGCCGTTCAGCATCATGTTCTGTGTAGATGCGACGCCCACCTTCAGTTAATTGCGACGGTTTCAAAATGCCACGTTGATCATAATATTGCACGGTCCGCACCGAAACACCAACCAGCTTAGCTAATTCACCAGTCGAATAAGTCTGAGACATCTCTTTCATCTCCTTATATAAGATACAAAGGGCTAGTTCGCTGGACGAAAATCTCCGACAGGAAATTAGGCCCGTGTTTAAGTTACTAAGATACAAAGGGCGACCACGGATCAAGCCAAGCTGAACTTTCCTTCCATTCACCCCCTGTTCTCCTATATCCTAGCAAATGACGCTGCGTTACATGCAAGCCAAAACATCACTTTTTTGACAATTTTTGCTATTAATCAAATAAATCCCCCAAAGCTGCAAACGGATTGTCACCATGCGCTTCCTCCTGCTGATTAAGGTAATCTTTGTTACTGTCCAGTTCTAAAAAGGCTTCGTAAACACGCGCCGTCATTCGAGCATCCTCTAAGCTATCATGCCCACGCCCCTTGATTCCTAAAAAGTCAGCTACACTTGTTAATTTAAGGTTGACGATACCGTTTAAATCAGTCGAACGGCGCTCATAAGCTTCATCAAAGATGTCTAGCTTATATTGTGTAGCTAAACCAAGACCATTTTCAGCTAAAATCGGGAGATCAGACTTGTGAGCATTGTAGCCAATAAGTGGTGTGTCCCCAATAAAGGACTTGAAAGCATCCAGTACCTGATCAATCTTTGGGGCTTGTGAAATTTTATCCGCTGTAATTCCTGTCAAGCCATTAATAAAACTCTGCAAGGGGACAGACGAATAGACATAGCTATCGAACTGTGCCGCTTCTTCATGCTTGTCAAACTTAACAGCTGAAATTTGGATAATATGGCTGACTCCCTCAACTGTATTAAATTCTAGATCAAAAGCAATATAAGTATCTAATTTTTCCATGGTATATCCTTTCCAATCAAAAAGGGAGTGGGAGCAACCCAAAAATTGAAAATTTTGGGCTGCATTCCCACCCCCGCACACCTCAAAAGGTCCGGGAGATCTTTTGAGGTCGGAAATAAAATTAAGAAGGTTCATCACGTTGGTTTAGGTTTTCCGCTTTGGCCTTGGCCAGCAATGGAGTCTGGGACAAAAGTCTAGACTTGTTAATATTGTTCTAGATTGACCAGATTGACGCAGTGGTTGATTGGTAGTCCTCAGTCCCATTGTCAGGCAACCCCCTAAACAGTCCACTGGACTGTTTAACTATCACGCAAGTGAGAGCAGCCAGCCTAATCAACTGTGCAGGGTAAGACTGCTTGGCATAGTCAACAAGTCTTGCTCCCAGCCAATGCGCTAAGAGTTTATTCCAAAACAGGGAGATTGGACGAGTTCTTACCCAGCTTCCTCTGTATTTTCAATTACTTACCGCCGAACACCCGAGCAAAAAAGCCCTTCTTCTGTGCACGAGCCTGCTGAATTTGAATCTCTTCAACCTGAGTACGAGCTTCATCCAACTCCAATTTAAGATTTTCACTATCCTGCATAGCCGTTAGGGTTAGCTGTTGCTGTTGATCCAATTGCTTATCTTTTTCTGCAATCTGCACATCCTTGATATTGAGTTGCTCATTCATAGAAGATAGCTGAATATCCTTAGCCTTAAGTTGGTTATAGAGACGTTCAATCTCAGCATTCTTCTCATCCACCAGAATTTCCATCAGTTCTCGCTGCTTAGTTTCCTCACTGACCGGCTCATCTTCAAAAATCGTTTTCTTATATATTTCTTCCAGCTTAATGAGGCCATCGCGGTTGACAACCGTCACACCCTTTTCATTTTTTCCAACAAATTCTTCTGGTAAAGATTTCACACGATTGTTGACCGCTTGGCGACTGACACCAAGAATTTCAGCTAATTCACTGACTGTTTTTTCAATAGCCATAAAGTCCTCTTTTTATCCGAAATTTCTTCTAAAATAGTATCATAATAGGCTTTGACTGTCAATTAGACAAGAATGCCAAAGGATGTCTACGGTTGTCATTAACGAAGCTAGTCATCCGAAAATCCAGCCAGTTTATCCATTAATAGTGCCAGACGATACCAGTTGAAGAAAACCTAGTGAAATCTGAGTCAGTTTTTACATTGATTCCTAACCTACCTCCCCTTATGCTATAATAAAGTCATGACAAAAACTGCATTTGATACCATAATTATCGGTGGAGGTCCTGCAGGCATGATGGCAGCTATTGCTTCTTGCTCTTACGGATTCTCTACCCTCCTCATTGAAAAGAATAAACGTCTGGGGAAAAAATTAGCGGGAACTGGTGGCGGTCGCTGCAATGTTACGAACAGCGGCAGTCTGGATGACCTCATGGCTGGAATCCCCGGTAATGGCCGTTTCCTCTATAGTGTCTTATCCCAATTTGATAATCATGATATCATCAATTTTTTCGAGGATAATGGGGTCCCTCTCAAAGAAGAAGACCATGGCCGTATGTTTCCAACAACTGATAAATCTCACACCATCATTCAAACCTTAGAAAATAAAATCGGGGAACTGGGCGGCCAGATTTTAACCCAAACAGAAGTAGTTTCGGTTAAAAAACAAGGTGAGATTTTTGTCCTCAAATCTGCTGATCGGACCTTCACTTGCCAAAAATTGATTGTCACAACAGGAGGCAAGTCTTACCCCTCAACCGGTTCTACTGGGTTCGGACATGAGATTGCCCGTCACTTTAAGATGACAGTCACTCCCTTAGAAGCCGCTGAGAGTCCTCTGCTAACCGACTTTCCCCACAAAGCCCTGCAAGGCATTTCTCTGGATGATGTGACCTTAACTTATGACAAACACAAGATCACCCACGACCTGCTCTTTACCCATTTTGGCCTATCTGGGCCCGCTGCCCAAAGGCTGTCCAGCTTCGTTTCAGGGGGCGAAGTCGCTCATCTTGACCTCTTACCCAAGCTGACAGCTGATGAGCTGGCAACCTTGCTCGAACAAGAGCGGGAAAAATCTGTCAGGAACGCTTTAAAAACCTTACTGCCAGAACGTTTGGCTGACTTCCTCACCCAGCATTTCCCTGAAAGAGTCAAACAGCTGACTCCACAAGAAAAAGCTGAGCTCATCAAAAAAATCAAGTCTCTGCCTATTAAAATCACTGGTAAGATGTCTCTGGCTAAATCCTTTGTGACCAAGGGTGGAGTAGACCTCAAGGAAATCAATCCCAAAACCCTTGAAAGCAAAACAGTTTCAGGTTTGCACTTTGCTGGCGAAGTCTTGGATATCAATGCCCACACCGGTGGTTTTAATATCACTGCCGCTCTCTGTACCGGCTGGGTAGCTGGCAGTCCTCATTATTAGAAGAAATTATTGCCGCTTCCCCAAACAAGTATAGTATTAAGTTTTCTAACAGTTTTTCTTAAGTATGATTTCAGTGACTTTGGTTATAATTATCTTACAATTCTTCTTATTCAAACCCTTTGCAGCCCTAGCGGCTGCTTTTTTCTTATCTATTTTTGGTACAAGCCTTATTATTTAAGATTTAAAAAGAGTGACTCAATCAGCCACTCTTTTCTATAAAATTTCTTTTAATTGATCGATATCTTCCTGAGTCGTGGACCAGCTTGTTGCTAGACGAATTACCGTATGGTTATCATCATATTTTTCCCAAGAACTGTAGGCCAACTTTTCCCCCAATATTTCTAGCTGGCCGTTTTCAACAATAACAAATTGTTGATTGGTCGGCGATTCATAAAAGAAAGAATAGCCCTTATCTTTTAAAATTCCCTTGAGCTGTTCAGCCAAACGAAGAGCTCCTTTACCAATTTCTTCATAGAGATTATCCGTAAAGAATTGATCAAACTGGATCCCCAAGATCCGCCCCTTAGCCAAGAGAGCACCGTGCTGCTTGACCATAGTATTAAAGCGCTTAGGCATATTTCCATGTGTAAAGACGACCGCCTCGCCTATTAGAGCACCCATCTTGGTTCCGCCAATATAGAAGACATCTGTCAGCTCAGCAATCGTAGGTAAATCAAGGTCTGTATCCTTCGCTGCTAAACCATAACCCAGTCTAGCCCCATCTAAAAATAAGGGAATGGCATAAGAACGGCAGACTTGAGCAAGCTCCGCCAACTCTTTCTTGCTGTAAAGGGCACCGTATTCGGTCGGATGAGAAATATAGACCATACCAGGATAAACCATATGCTCATGATTATCATCAGCATAAAAATTCTCCAGCGACTCTTTAACATCCCCAGCAGTTAGCTTTCCATTTTTGTGCGGCAGGGTTGATACCTTGTGACCAATATATTCAATTGCTCCAGCTTCATGAGCAGCAATGTGCCCTGTTTCTGCCGCCAAGACTCCTTCATAAGGTGCCAGCATCGTATCAATGACCACCTGATTGGTCTGAGTTCCGCCCGTCAAAAAGAAGACCTGAGCGTTGGGAGTCTGACAGGCCTCTTTGATTTTCTGACTGGCCCTCTCCGTATAGGAGTCAAGGCCGTACCCTGCTAGATTTTCAGTATTAGTCTTGGTCAAGACCTCCAAAAGCTTGGGATGGACCCCTTCATTATAGTCGTTTTCAAAATGTAACATAAATTTCCTTTCCATACCATACAGCTCGACACTAATAATCAACTGGACCTAGCCGTTTAAGAACTTAACTATCAGAAAAATCGTAGAGCTGCGGATAATTATGACATTCTGGATTCTTAGGATGGCAAATTTCACGTCCAAAAAGAATCATGGCCTGATGAGCTGGCAGCCACTCCCCTTTCGGAAGAACTTCCATCACCCGTTTTTCTACTTCCAGAGGACTGGCAGACTTCTTCACAATATCATGGTGTTTACAAATTCGCTCCACATGAGTATCAACTGCGAAGGCCGGAATACCGAAACCAACGCTCATAACCACATTAGCCGTCTTACGACCGACACCTGCTAGGCTCTCCAATTCTTTTCTCGTTTGCGGAACCTGACCAGCGAAGTCTTCGACTAATTGCTGAGCGCATTTTTTTAAGTACTTGGCTTTGTTACGATAGAGTCCTAAGCGAGAAATACATTGGGCTAAATCAGCTTCGCTGGCTTCTGCCATAGTCTCAGGAGTTGGATAAGCCTCAAAGAGGGCCGGTGTCACCGTATTAACTGCAGCATCCGTTGTTTGGGCGGACAGCATGACTGCCACCAACAATTCAAAATGATTGGCAAAATTTAAACTGGGTTTGGCATCAGGGTAGAGGGCAATAATCGCCTCAATTACCTTTCTGGCACGTTTCTTAGATAAAACCATTTGAGCCTCACTTTCTTGTCCCTATTTTACCACAGCTTGGTCCTTCTAAAAAACCAAACGCAAGAAAGCCAGACTGATAATACCTGTCAAAACAGTATAGAGAAGATTTTTTGTCCGAATAGCGACCAGTAGAGTGGGCAAACTGGCTAGTCCCTCCAAACCATTTAACCTAGGTAGTTGCCCCACCTTGCTGGTAAAAAGGCTGGATAAGGTCAAAGCAAAGAGAATGGTAACTGGCAGGTATTTCAAAAAATGAACGACCACATCAGGTAGCCCCCGATATTTGACTAAAACAAATGGAAGCACTCGAGGAATCCAAGTCACAACAAACCCCAGAACGATAGCTAGTAAAATAAAACTAGTGTTTGCCATCTAAAATCACCCCCAGGCTACAGCCGATGAAGGTTGCCAGCAAAACTACCAAAGACGAAGTCAAGACGGTCGCCAAGAGCAGGTAACTAGCCGCCACAGCTAATAAAATCAAGCAGAGCTTTTTGACTCCTTGCGAAATCATGGACTCCAGCTGGAAGACCAAGAGTCCCAGAAACATTGCAATCAAGGCAAAATCCAGCCCCATGGCTTGCGGACTAGGTATAAGATTGCCCACTAGAGTTCCAATAACTGTCGCCGAAAACCAGACTAGGTAGCCAACTACATTATTACCATGCATCCAGGCCGCTGTAATAGCTTTATTGTGAACCTGTTCTCCCAAGAGAACGCCATAGCTTTCATCGGTAATTAGAGTAGCCATGAGAATATTCTGCAAAAAGGGAGTCTTAGTAAAGATAGTTGTAGCATGCAGGCTCATCAGCATATTTCGCAGATTAACCAGAAAGACAGTCAGGGTAATCGTCAACAAATCAGCTCCTGAAACAATCATGGCCACCATAGCAAACTGAGCTGAACCTCCATAAATGAGAAGGCTCATCAGACCGACTTCTAAGGCTGACAGACCTGCCGAAGCTGCCACTACCCCAAATGCAATCCCTATCGATATATAACCTAAAGCTGTCGGCAAAGCATCTTTAGCCCCGGCTTTAAATCCCTTTTCTTGCATATCAAGACTTCTTTCAATTTTTAGAATATTCTATTATTATAGCAGAGGAAAAAACCCAAGACAAGAAGTCTGGGAAATCTGAATTCTCAATTAAATCTCCGGCTTACAGTAAAGATAACTTGGGATAGAAAGCTAGTCAGCTAGGCTTTCAAAAGCCAAACTCGGCTTAGCATTGAGATCCAGATTGGCAAAATGTCCCTTCTTAAACTCAATGGCTGCTGCCAAAGCAATCATCCCAGCATTGTCACCACAGAGGCGGAGCGGCGGAATTCGTACCTCAACTTGATCAGCTACTTCCTCAGCCAAGCGCTCCCTGAGACCATGATTGGCCGCTACACCGCCAGCTACGACCAAGGTCTTGACTGGATAAAGCTCGAGGGCCCTCTTAGTCTTAGCCAGCAAAATATCCAAAACCGCTGCTTGAAAGGAAGCAGACAAGTCAGTGCTTTTTAGGGCTTGACCTTTTTGTTGAGCATTGTGATACAGGTTAATAAAGGCTGATTTGAGACCCGAAAAAGAAAAATCTAGGTTATCTTCCTTAATCATAGCCCTAGGGAAATCGTAGATATCCTGTCCTTTGTGAGCTAAGTTATCAATTTCCTTACCCGCAGGATAGGTCAGCCCCATGACCCGACCGACCTTATCATAGGCCTCGCCAACCGCATCATCTCTGGTTTCCCCAACAATTTTGTAATCACCTGGTTCTTTGACATAGACTAACTCAGTATGGCCGCCTGAGACCAAGAGCGCCAAGAGCGGATAGGTCAAGGCACCCGCTTCCCTAGCTGCCATCAGGTGACCTGTCATGTGGTTAATAGGAATAAGCGGGAGACCATTGGCCCAGGCAAAGGCCTTGGCTGCAGCCATCCCAACCAAAAGAGCCCCAACGAGTCCAGGACCATAGGTCACAGCCACAGCATCCAGTTGCTGAACCCCAATCCCAGACTCATTCAGAGCATCCTGAATACAGAGTGTCACCACCTCAACATGATGACGACTGGCCACTTCTGGCACCACACCACCGAAGCGTTTATGGCTCTCAACCTGACTGGCAATAATATTGCTCAAAAGCTCCGAATTGTTTTTTAAAACGGCGACACTAGTCTCATCACAAGAAGACTCAATCGCCAATATATATCTATCTTTCGTCATTATTCAACCTCATAATAGCCAATTTGCCAGACTCAATCTTCCTTATTTCTTAGCAGCCCGTTGCATGATCAGAGCATCTTCGATTGGATTATGATAATAGGCCTTGCGTTTAGCCAAGCAGCTAAAGTTAAACTTTTCATAGAGCCTTTTGGCGGACTGATTTGAGGCCCTAACTTCCAAAAAGATGTCTTCTGATCGGCCTTCTAACTTCTGCAATAACCGACTGGCCAATCCTTGACCTTGGTAGGCTTTCTTAACAGCCAGATTAGTAATTTCTAATTGACCAACCAGATTCTGAATGGATAAAAAACCAACAATTTCATGCCCTTCATAAGCATAAAAATAATCGGTATTGTCCTGAGCTAAATCCGCTTGTACCTGAGCCAAGGTCCAAGGGGACTGGCCATAGACATCCGCTAGAATATCATAAATAGACTGAGCTAATTCTTTCTCTTTCATTTTAGACGCGCTTGATATAATTATCAGAATTATTTTCTTGATGGGTTTTAAGCCAATTTTCTTCCGCCTCAACTCGTTTGAG
The DNA here is from genome assembly GCF_000187975.2 of Streptococcus criceti HS-6. Lineage (NCBI taxonomy): Bacteria > Bacillati > Bacillota > Bacilli > Lactobacillales > Streptococcaceae > Streptococcus > Streptococcus criceti. The sequence continues at coordinate 673,423 of NZ_AEUV02000002.1, read as the reverse complement.
ATAATTTGGTACAAAGGCATGGACATCTACCGCTGACTGACTTCGACCCAAATGCCCTAGCAAGCTAGCCGATGGCAAGGTTTCAACAATCTGGGCTTGAGGCAGAACTTCTTCAATTTCTGGACGAAACTTCTCTGCTTCACCAACAAAGGTTACTTGAGGATAAGACTTGGCAAAGTCCAAGACGTCTGCCAAACTAGCATGCCGCTCTGGGGAAACGATTTGTCCAGCCTCATAAAAACCGACGTAGACATTCTGTCGTCTAGCATCAATTAAAGGGATAACTAGACCGCCCACTTCCAGATCACATAAAGCCTGTAAACTAGACATTCCAACCAAATCAATCCCTAAGCTATAGGCCAAGGTTTTAGCAGTCGCTACCGCTACTCTTAGCCCAGTATAGGATCCAGGCCCTTGAGCCACGACAATCCGCTCCAAATCACTGGGTTGCCAACCTGCTTGAGCTACCAAAAAATCAATAGTCGGCATCAAGCTGATACTGTGGTTCTTTTTAACCGTCAAGGTCAAGTCCGCCACGATTTTATCATCTTCCAAAAGCGCCACTGACAAGGGCTGATTGGATGTGTCAAAAGCTAATAATTTCATGATTTCCCTCTCGTCAAATTCCTTCTTATTTTATCATAAAATATAGTCCTTGACACCTCAGTCTCCCCGACAAGATTGATTCCTTTTTACTAATCCCCTTTTTTATGATATAATTTCGATAGCTATAAATGTTCAGGTCAAACTACTACTCAGTATAATTTAATAGAAAATAATCAAACTGGCACGACAAGGCTTTTTTGATTTGAATCTTTTAGAAATACCTGACAACTCAGAAAGGAAAACCATGATTTATAAAGTTTTTTATCAAGAAACTAAGGACCGTAGCCCAAGACGCGAAACCACTCAAGCCCTTTATCTGGATATTAACGCCAAAGATGAACTTGAAGGTCGAATCAAGGCTCGAAAAGTAATTGAAGAAAAAACAAACTACAATATTGAATTTATTGAATTATTATCTGATAAACACCTAGACTATGAAAAAGAATCAGGTGCCTTTAGTCTAACGGAGTTCTAATATGTCAGCTATCAATTTAAAACCCGAAGAAGTCGGAGTTTATGCTATAGGCGGACTGGGGGAAATTGGTAAAAATACCTATGGTATCGAATACCAAGATGAAATCATCATCGTCGATGCCGGTATCAAGTTCCCAGAAGATGACCTTCTTGGTATCGACTATGTTATTCCCGACTATTCCTATATCGTTGAAAACGTTGCTCGGATTAAAGCCTTAGTTATCACCCACGGACATGAAGACCATATTGGAGGAATCCCTTTCCTGCTCAAGCAGGCTAATATTCCTATCTATGCTGGTCCATTGGCCCTAGCTCTCATTCGCGGAAAGTTAGAAGAGCATGGCCTCCTGCGCGACGCTAAACTTTATGAAATCAATGATAACACTAAATTGACCTTCAAAAATCTCAGTGTCACCTTCTTCCGGACAACCCACTCAATTCCAGAACCTCTAGGAATTGTCATCCACACACCACAAGGAAAAATCGTCTGTACCGGTGACTTCAAGTTTGATTTTACGCCTGTTGGTCAACCAGCTGATCTTCACCGTATGGCTGCCATCGGTGACGACGGAGTCCTCTGCCTGCTATCAGACTCAACCAATGCGGAGATTCCAACTTTTACTAACTCAGAAAAAGTTGTTGGTCAGTCCATCATGAAAATTATCGGAGACATCCACGGTCGAATTATCTTCGCTTCCTTCGCCTCCAACATTTTCCGCTTGCAGCAGGCTGCAGAAGCTGCTGTTAAGAATGGCCGTAAGATTGTTGTTTTCGGTCGCTCTATGGAAAAAGCTATTGTCAATGGGATTGAGCTTGGCTACATTAAAGTGCCTGACGGAACCTTTATTGAACCTAATGAACTCAAAGATTATCACGCCAGCGAAATCATGATTATGTGTACAGGAAGTCAAGGGGAATCCATGGCTGCCCTAGCTCGGATTGCCAATGGTACCCACCGGCAAGTTACCTTACAACCTGGGGATACGGTTATTTTCTCATCCAGTCCCATTCCAGGCAATACAACCAGCGTCAACAAGCTGATTAATACTATCCAGGAGGCTGGCGTTGATGTTATCCATGGTAAGATTAATAATATCCATACTTCTGGACACGGTGGCCAACAAGAACAAAAACTCATGCTCCGCCTGATTAAGCCCAAATTCTTTATGCCCGTCCACGGTGAGTATCGAATGCAAAAGGTCCATGCGGGACTGGCCGAAGATACGGGTATCCCCAAAGATAATATTTTTATCATGGAAAATGGAGATGTCCTCGCCCTGACTAAAGATTCTGCTCGTCGCGCCGGGCACTTCAATGCTCAGGATATCTACGTTGATGGCAATGGTATCGGTGATATTGGTACTGCTGTCCTGCGGGATCGCCGGGATCTCTCAGAAGATGGGGTCGTTTTAGCAGTTGCTACCGTTGATTTTAAAACCAAGATGATTTTAGCAGGGCCAGATATTCTTAGCCGTGGTTTCGTCTATATGCGTGAATCAGGTGATCTGATTCGCCAAGGCCAACGTATCCTCTTCAATGCTATTCGGATTGCCTTGAAAAATAAGGAGGCTAGTATCCAAAGTGTTAATGGAGCTATCGTCAATGCCCTAAGGCCCTTCCTCTACGAGCAAACCGAACGTGAACCAATCATTATTCCAATGATTCTAACGCCAGACAAAAATAACGATAAGTAGAAAAAGGGAGCTTTAGCTCCTTTTTATTTTCCTCTTTTCTAAGTATAACTTTTCATCTAATCTGTAATTATGGCTCCGCCAAATGGTGGCTTATTATCTCATACCTAGCAGGGGTTAGATGGAGACAGATTAAATGACATAAAGAAAAAGCCTCCCAAAAATAGGAAGGCTTCGTTTACTCTGTTTGATTATGAATTAGGGTAAATATAGCTAACTTGGCCTGGAGTTACGCTATTATTAGGATCGAACCAACCACGGTAGTTACTAATTTCTGGATTATCCTTGTAGTTGGATTCCAAAACTTGGATTTGACCTTGGTCGTTGACGTCTGTGACATAGGCAACGTGACCGTAACCACCATCAGACCAGCAAATAATAGAGCCAACCTGTGGAGTAGAGCCGACTGTATATCCATCACTAGCAGCGCTGGCAGCCCAATCACCACCATTACCCCACCAGTCACCGGCCCAGCCAGTAACCTGTTTTACTCCCCAAGTACATTGACCTGTAGGATAAGTATTTACTGCCGTATCCAAGGCTGGAGCCGCAGCCTGTCCTTGATCAGCAGGGGCTTCAGCAACCGGTGCAGCTTCTTGAGCTGGTGCAGCTGCCTGAGTAGAACCATCAACTTCAATGGTTTGACCAGGTAAAATTGTGCTTGAAATGGTCATTCCATTATTGGCTGCCAATTGATAAGGATCCATCCCTTGATTGCTAGCGATAGAAAAGAAGCTATCTCCATTTTGAATCGTGTAGGTTTCAGCTTGAGCAACTTGACCTGCCAAACCCACTAAAACTGTCGCGGCAACAAATAAACTTACAGTTGATAATTTTTTATTCATCTTAATTCCCCTTATGTTCATAATAAAAATCCTAATCAATAAATTTACTTAGGATTCTTTTACTGTGTTTCCAGTTTAACAAGAAAAAATAACAAGTCCATTAACTCAAAATTAAAATCCTTGATTATTCTGGTGACAAATTTCACTTGGATTGTTAATTTTTTAATCAAATTGACACAAAGAGAAAATTTTAAGTCTAGCATTCGCCAAATAATGGAAGCTAGAAGCCTTATAAGACACTAGTTTAGCCGGTGGTTTTCTTGTTTTTATCAGAGGGAAAAACTGTCTGAAGCCATAATAAAAAGAACCTGACAAGTCATCAGGCTCCTTACTTTATTTTTTATCTGACAGCCTCAACTTCAGGCAAGACTTAATACAAATCTAAATAGTTCTCAACTTCCCATTGAGAAACAAAAGCTGCATAGCTAGCCCATTCCATCCGCTTTGCTTCAACAAAGTTAGGATAGATATGATTACCAAGAGCTGCTTTAACTACTTCATCCTCTTGCAGAGCCTTGACGGCATTATGGAGAGTTGAAGGTAAATCACGAATACCGGCAGCCTTACGTTCGTCTTCTGTCATAACATAGATATTAGACTCAACAGGAGCTGGGGCTTCAATCTTATTTTCAATACCATCAAGACCAGCCTCCAGCAGCACCGCCAAAGCTAAATAAGGATTAGCTGTAGGGTCAACCGAACGTAGTTCCAAACGTGTTCCCTTACCACGAGATGCAGGGACACGGATCAATGGAGAACGATTTTGACCAGCCCAAGCAATATATACAGGTGCTTCGTAACCAGGTACCAAACGCTTATAAGAGTTGACAGTTGGGTTGACAATAGCTGTATAGTTATAGGCATGTTCCATCAAACCACCTAAAAAATAGTAAGCATTTTGCGATAACTGCATACCACGGGGATCGTCAGGATCAAAGAAAGCATTATTACCTTCAGCATCAAAGAGAGACATATTACAGTGCATCCCTGAGCCATTGATACCGAATTTAGGTTTTGCCATGAAGGTTGCATAGAGGCCATGCTTACGAGCAATCGTTTTAACAACCAATTTAAAGATTTGAATATGGTCACAAGCCTTGAGAACATCGCTATACTTGAAGTCAATTTCATGCTGACCAACAGCCACTTCATGGTGACTAGCTTCAACTTCAAATCCCATCTTAGTCAAAACATTGACAATTTCCCGACGGGTATTGTCAGCTAAGTCAGTCGGAGCAAGGTCAAAATAACCACCCTTATCATTCACTTCCAAAGTTGGATTACCAAGTTCATCCATTTTAAAGAGGAAAAATTCTGGTTCTGGACCTAGATTGAATGATTTAAATCCTACTTCTTCCATGTGACGTAGGGCACGCTTCAAATTGCCTCGCGGGTCTCCTGCAAAAGGCTCACCTTGAGCCGTATAGATATCACAAATTAACCCAGCAACAGCACCATTTTCTCCTCCCCAAGGGAAAACAGTCCAAGTATCAAGATCTGGGTAGAGATACATATCAGACTCGTTAATCCGTACAAATCCTTCAATAGATGATCCGTCAAACATAGCCTTGTTTGATAAAACCTTATCAAGCTGTTCTTCGGTAGCAGGAATTTCAACATTCTTCATAGTCCCTGCAATATCCGAAAACATTAAACGTAAAAAGGTAACATTTTTCTCTTTGACTTCGCGACGAATATCATCTACTGTGATTGCCATAACGGCCTCCTCTTTCTAAGTTGTAAGGGGCAATTTCCAACCTGCCCAAGTTTTATGAGTAAGAATAGTGAATGGGATTACCAGAAACTACATCCGGAAACCGCCAAAGTTGGACTTAGGTGAAGTAAATCTCGCTTGATTGCGCAACTCATCCTGCAAAATCCGCCGAACATCGGCATCTGTTAATGGCTTTTGTTTGTTATTAGCAGACTCTTGACGTTTCGCATATTCTTTTTTGATAGCTGCAATATTCAATCCTTCATCCAAAAAGTCTTTAATTTCTAGCAAGACATCCATATCATTCAGGGAATAGAGACGGCGGTTGCTGGAACTGCGATCAGGAGTTAAAAGACCTTGATCTTCATAATAGCGAATCTGTCTGACTGTTAAATCGGTCAGTTTCATAACCGAACCAATGGGAAAAACGGCTAGAGAACGTCTGAACTCTTTTTCTCGCATAAAAACTCCTTTCACGAACCATTATAGGCTGAAAAGGGGGCTCTGTCAAGTCAAATGTTACATTTTCTAACATTGAAAGCAAAGTCCCCCGTTGTAAAATGAACTGAACAAAAGGCCTCATAAATCAATGATTTATAAGACCTAACCTTAAGACTTAGTAAAAAATTTTTCACGAACTCGGTCGATATCTGCATTGACTAAGGTTGCGATAAATACACCTACAAAAGTTTCAAAAATCCGAGCAATTGTGTAGATAAAGGTATCTCCTTCTGGAATAGATAGGGTAATAATTAGAAAAGCTGCTACTGCCCCAATAATCCCCGTTTTATTATTCATAGCCACATTAGTCATAATGGTCAGCATGGTAAAAATAGGAACAAAGACTAACATCACCCACAAGGAACGATGGAAAAGTTCACTAATACCAAAAAAGAGCAAAGAATAGACGCCGCCAATGGTATTACCAACAATTCGAGAAGTTCCAAAGTGAATACTTTTATCAAAATTCTCTCTGAGGCTAAAAACAGCTGTTAAACTGCCAATCTGCAAACCCTTAAACCCCAAAAGAGAAAAAAGAGCCAAGACCAAGAAAACGGCCAAGCCAGTTTTAAAAGTCCGCATGCCTAGCTTAAATTCCTTAGGATTAAAACGAAATCGTCCCACGACTGAAGACCTGCCTTCCAAAAATTCACTTCCCTATTCTACCATAGATTTAGATGAGTGACAAAATTTTCTGACAATTTCGAAGGATAAAATTACCTCTGTTTTGCTTCTATTTTATACGATATTAACTAATGTCCACTTGTTCCACCCCAAAGAGAACAATCTGTCATAATAAGACATTTCACTACCAACCTTAACCATACCACATTGAACGACTCTCTAACTTTTTTCGTAAGGCACCGCTGGAATAAAAATTTTGTAAGGCATACTAAGAGTTCTAAAATTAATCCCTTATTCAAATGGTTGCTGAGGTAAATTATTGACAATAAAATAGCAAAAGACTAAACTACACCTAATTGAATAATAAGTCCTTAAATTAATGTTTCCTAAAGAGGAGTTTTTACATGAATACAACCATTCCATCCCGAACTATCAAACATGCCTTTGTTACTGGAGCAACAGGGCTTTTGGGAAATAACCTTGTCCGCGCTTTACTCAAAGAGAATATCCACGTTACCGCTTTAGTTAGGTCAATGGATAAAGCACAAAAACAATTTAGAAATCTCCCCATTCACTTTGTTCAAGGAGATATTCTCAATCCTAAAAGTTACCAATCCTATTTATCTGACTGCGACAGCCTTTTTCACACGGCAGCCTTCTTTCGTGACAGCCATAAAGGTGGCAAACACTGGCAAGAACTCTATGATACTAATATCACAGGAACAAAAAATCTTTTGCAAGCCGCCTATGATGCCGGAATTCGACAAATGGTGCACACCTCATCCATTGCTGTCCTCAAAGGCCAGCCTAATCAGCTCATTGATGAGACAATGTCCCGCAGTCCCGATACCAAAATAGACTACTATCGCAGTAAAATTCTCAGTGAGAATGCCGCTAAAGATTTTCTCACTGAACACCCCGATTTGTTTTTAGCCTTTGTGCTTCCGGGATCTATGTACGGTCCTGGTGATATGGGACCAACTTCTACAGGCCAGATGATTTTAAATTATATGCAACAGAAGCTCCCATGGATTATCAAAGCCAGCTATAGCGTAGTTGATGCTAGAGATGTGGCCGATATCCATATTCGAGCTATAAAATATGGGCGCAAAGGCGAGCGCTATTTAGCTGCTGGTCAATACATGACCATGAAGGAACTAATGAATACTCTAGAGACAGTCACAGGAATTCCTGCCCCCAAAAGACAGATTCCCCGCCCCTTGCTTCAGGCCTTTGCCATTTGGAATGAAGTGTATCACCGAATAACTGGTAATCCCATTTTAGTCAGTAAAGATTTAGTCGATCTCTTTGCCGAAGAATACCAGCGCACTCACTTTGATCATACTAAAACAAAAAAGAACTGGGAGGATATTTCCGCCCAGTTGAAGAGACAATGTTAGCTACCATCAAATGGTACCGTAATCATGGCTATTTGGATTAGCACAAAAATGAGAGTGGGACAGAAGTCAATTTATAAAGTCAATTTATATAAAAAATTGACTTCGTCGTCCTATCTCCGTACAGTTGATTAGGAACGCTAACAATTGCGGAGTAGTTAAACAGTCCAGTGGACTGTTTAAGGGGATGCCTGAAAATAGGACAGCGTCCCAGATAAGGACCTCCAATCAGCAGTGGTTCATTGGTGTTAAAGCACCTAATGAACTGTGCAGGGGAAAGACTTATTTGCAGAGCCAACAAGTCTTTCTCCCAACCACTGGTCTAGCAAATAAAATTGACCAAATAAATAAGGCTGAGAACTTCCCCAAGCCTCATTTTTTATATCGACTCTGTTTTCTTTCTAAAAAATCAAGATTTTGCAGAGACCGACGAGCTCAATTTTATTTTTCTGTCAACACAGCCAAGCCTGGCAATACTTTATACCTTGCTAGATTTTCTAACTCGCGCAGCTTCGTAGAAACTCTACGTGATGTACAGAAAAAAGAGACATCCGTCTCTTTTTTCTAGCCTTCAAGACCTATTTCTCAGTAAGTGCAGCAAGACCTGGCAACACTTTACCTTCTAACAGCTCCATACTTGCGCCTCCGCCCGTACTAATCCATGAGAATTTGTCTGCACGACCAAGATTGATTGCTGCTGCTGCTGAGTCACCGCCACCGATAATTGATTTAACACCTGGTTGCTTAACAATCGCATCCATCACACCGATTGTACCAGCTTGGAAGTCAGGATTTTCAAAGACACCCATAGGACCATTCCAAACAACTGTTTTCGCACCTGTCAAAGCTTCATCAAATTTAGCGATAGATTTTGGACCAATGTCAAGACCAAGGAAGCCAGCATCAACTGCTTCACCTTCAGTATCTTTAACTTCGGTGTAGTCAGCAAAAGCATTAGCTTCTTTAGAGTCAACCGGCAAGACCAATTTACCATTTGCTTTTTCAAGCAATGATTTAGCGATATCAAGCTTATCTTCTTCAACCAAAGAATCACCAATTTCGATACCTTGAGCCTTAAAGAAAGTATAAGTCATACCACCACCGATAAGGACCTTGTCTGCTTTTTCAAGCAAGTTTTCGATAACACCGATCTTATCAGAAACTTTTGAACCGCCAAGAATAGCAACGAATGGACGTTCTGGTGTTTCAACAGCTTCTTGGATATAAGCAATTTCGTTTTCAAGAAGGAAACCAGCAACCGCCTTTTCAACGTTTGCAGAAATACCAACGTTAGAAGCATGGGCACGGTGAGCTGTACCAAATGCATCGTTTACAAAGATACCATCACCAAGGCTAGCCCAGTATTTACCAAGCTCTGGATCGTTTTTAGATTCTTTCTTACCATCAACATCTTCAAAACGAGTGTTTTCAACCAAAAGAACTTGTCCATCTTGCAAAGCATTAATGGCTTCTTCCAATTTTGGACCACGTGTTACACCTGGGAAAACGACATCTTGGCCCAACTTAGCTGCCAAGTCTTTAGCAACCGGTTCAAGAGATTTACCTTCTTTGTCAGCTTCTTCTTTAACCCGTCCGAGGTGAGAAAATAGAACTGCACGACCACCTTGTTCGATGATGTATTTAATAGTTGGAAGGGCCGCAGAAATACGGTTGTCATTTGTGATAACGCCATCTTTTACAGGTACATTAAAGTCAACACGAACGAGGACTTTTTTTCCTTTCAAATCAACGTCTTTTACAGTCAATTTAGCCATGGATAGGACTCCTTAAAATTTATTTTTTACCCCATCATTATAACATAATTTCAAAGCTATATCTAAATTCTTCCACAAAAAGTGATAGCTTTCACTAATTAAGAAATCCCATCTGCAGGCTCATGACAATTAATCCCCTTTAAAATCAAAACGATACATTGTTAACTTTAACTTACTATGCTCAAGCCATCTACACGTCATCCTGTTATTTGATTTTCTTTGAGTATAAAATATAAAACCCATATTAAAAAGGCCCTACCGTACCAAAGTAGAGTTATTCATCACAGATATTATAAGTCATAAAATAAGTACCAAAAAAGGCTAGCCTAAACTAGCCTTTACAATCATTAAATAAGAACTTATTTAGCGATTTTTGCGAAGTATTCAAGAGTACGAACAAGTTGTGAAGTGTAAGACATTTCGTTGTCGTACCATGATACTGTTTTAACCAATTGAGTGCCATCAGCACCTTCAGTTACTTCTGTTTGAGTGGCGTCAAACAATGAACCGAATGACATACCAACAATATCAGAAGATACGATTGGATCAGTATTGTAACCGTATGATTCAGTAGCCGCTGCCTTCATAGCTGCGTTTACTTCTTCAGCAGTAACTTTCTTGTCAAGTACTGACACAAGCTCAGTCAATGAACCTGTTGGAACTGGAACACGTTGAGCATGACCCTGAAGTTTACCATTCAACTCTGGCAATACAAGACCGATAGCTTTAGCCGCACCAGTTGAGTTAGGAACAATGTTAGCTGCAGCAGCACGAGCACGACGGAAGTCACCTTTACGGTGTGGACCATCAAGAATCATTTGGTCACCAGTATAACCGTGAATAGTTGTCATAGTACCAGCTTTAATGCCAAAGTTTTTATTCAATGCGTCTGCCATTGGTGCAAGACAGTTTGTTGTACATGAACCAGCTGAGATAACTGTTTCAGAACCATCAAGAACGTCATGGTTAGTGTTGAAGACAACAGTCTTAACATCTGATCCACCAGGAGCAGTGATAACAACTTTCTTAGCTCCACCTTCATGCAAATGCTTTTCAGCAGCTGCTTTTGTAGCGAAGAAACCAGTTGCTTCAAGAACGATTTCTACACCGTCGTTAGCCCAATCAATTTGTTCTGGATCACGTTCTGCAGAAACTTTAACGAATTGGCCGTTTACTTCGAAACCACCGTCTTTAACTTCAACAGTACCGTTGAAACGACCTTGAGTTGTATCGTATTTCAACAAGTGTGCAAGCATTGCTGGGTCTGTAAGGTCGTTGATGCGAGCAACTTCAACGCCTTCAACATTTTGGATACGACGGAATGCAAGACGTCCGATACGACCGAAACCGTTAATACCAACTTTAACTACCATCTGTGATTTCCTCCTTATGAAAATCATATAAATTTGATTAAGGGCGAGCCCTTTAAACGATTTGTGAAAAGGTTAACTTGTGAACGTTCACAAAGCCCCTTCAACATGATTATTATATAATCTTTTTCTGTAAATTGCAACCACTTACCATTTTCAGAAAGTTACAAATTCAGTGTGAAAACCAAACAAAAACTAGCAAGTTTAACCTGCTAGTTTTGAATTTTAGGCTTTCTCTCCTTCAAAGAACTCCTATCTCAGATTAAGCTTCGCCTGAGTTCTTCTTGATAATTTCTTCTTGTACCGATTTTGGTACATCTTCGTAGTGATCAAATACCATCATGAAGGTACCGCGACCTTGTGAAGCTGAACGAAGAACCGTTGCATAACCAAACATTTCAGCCAATGGTACATACGCACGAACAATTTGGCTGTTACCATGTGCTTCCATACCATCAACACGTCCACGGCGAGCAGTGACGTGACCCATGACATCACCAAGATTTTCTTCTGGAACTGTAATAGTTACCAACATCATTGGCTCAAGAATGGTTGGTTGAGCGGTTTTTGCTGCTTCTTTAAGTGCTAAGGAAGCGGCAATCTTGAAGGCTGTTTCAGATGAATCGACATCGTGGTATGAACCATCATAAAGCTTAGCCTTGATGTCAACCAACGGATAACCAGCAAGAACACCGTTCGCCATAGCTTCTTCCAAACCTTTTTCTACGGCTGGAATAAATTCACGTGGGACAACACCACCAACAATGGCATTTTCAAATTCAAACCCTTTACCTTCTTCGTTCGGTGTGAATTCAATCCAAACATCACCAAATTGACCCTTACCACCAGATTGGCGTTTGAAGAAACCACGGGCTTGAGTAGAAGCACGGAAAGTTTCACGGTAAGATACTTGAGGAGCACCAACATTAGCCTCAACCTTGTGTTCACGTTTCAAACGGTCAACAAGGACATCCAAATGCAATTCACCCATACCAGAGATAACTGTTTCACCAGTTTCTGGGTTAGTTTCAACACGGAAAGTTGGATCTTCTTCTGCAAGTTTTTGCAAGCCGATCGCCATCTTATCTTGGTCAGCCTTAGTCTTAGGTTCAACCATGAGTTGGATAACGGGTTCTGGAACTTCGATTGATTCAAGAATAACCTTATGCTTTTCATCAGTCAGTGAGTCACCAGTTGTAGTATCTTTCAAACCGATAGCAGCTGCGATGTCCCCTGAATAAACCGTTTCAATTTCTTTACGACTGTTCGCATGCATTTGCAGGATACGTCCGATACGTTCACGTTTACCCTTAGTAGTATTCATAACGTATGAACCAGAGTTGAGAACACCTGAGTAAACACGAATAAAAGTCAGACGACCAACAAATGGGTCAGTCATAATCTTGAAGGCAAGAGCCGCAAATGGTTCGTCATCAGACGCTGGGCGTTCTTCCTCTTCATCTGTATCTGGATTAACACCCTTAATTGCTGGAATATCAAGTGGGCTTGGCAGATAGTCAATGACTGCATCAAGCATCATTTGAACTCCCTTGTTTTTGAAGGCTGAGCCGGCAAGAACTGGGAAAAATTCAACATTGATTGTTGCCTTACGAATAGCAGCTTTTAATTCTGCTTCTGTGATTTCTTCACCCTCAAGATATTTCATCATGAGGTCTTCATCAGTTTCTGCTACAGCTTCAATCAATTTTTCACGGTATTCGTTAGCTTGGTCGACATATTCAGCTGGAATATCTTCAATTAAAATATCTGTACCAAGGTCGTTAGTATAGATTTCAGCTTTCATTGTTACCAAATCAATGATTCCTTGGAAATCATCTTCAGCACCAATTGGCAATTGAATTGGGTGAGCATTAGCTTGCAGACGTTCGTGGAGCGTAGAGACTGAATAAAGGAAGTCAGCACCAATTTTATCCATCTTGTTAGCAAAAACAATACGGGGAACTCCATATTCAGTTGCCTGACGCCAAACAGTTTCAGTTTGAGGTTCTACACCTGACTGAGCATCCAAAACGGTAACCGCACCATCAAGAACACGGAGAGAGCGTTGTACTTCAATAGTAAAGTCTACGTGCCCTGGGGTGTCAATGATGTTAACACGGTGATCTTTCCATTGTGCAGTTGTTGCAGCTGAGGTGATAGTGATACCGCGTTCTTGTTCTTGTTCCATCCAGTCCATTTGTGAAGCTCCTTCATGAGTTTCACCGATTTTGTGGATACGACCAGTGTAGTAAAGAATACGCTCTGTAGTAGTTGTTTTACCGGCATCGACGTGAGCCATGATACCGATATTACGAGTTTTTTCCAATGAAAATTCGCGAGCCATGAATGATTCTCCTATAAATCTATATTTTTGGAAAAAACGGATAGGCAGGGACCTACCCGTTCTAAAATGTTTATTAACTTGTACGAGTAAGATAGTGTTCAATCAACCTATCATTCTAAATTGAGCAGCTCCTTCTTAACGTTCCTCACTTCAATTGAGCACGAGTTGCACACTTTCAGTGAAAAATGAACTCCCTTATGCGTAACCGCATAACATCAGTTCCCTATTTTTCAGGATCTGCTAACTCCTTGAATCTTGGTTTAATTGAACGCGACTCAAGAGCGACCAATTCAAAAAGATAAAACTGCCTAGAAGCTGAAGCCTCGTTGTCAGCTTTCCTATTTTGACCTTGCTCTCCTCATCTCTGTATCTTAAATAATTGAGTTTAGACTAAAGCAACAGTTTAGTAGCTCGAACAATCTGCCGACAACGAAAAAAAGACAAACCTCATTGAACACGACTGCGTTCTGCTTCGATTTCCTATTTTTCGTCTGCAGACTCGTTCTCTGCATCTTACGCTTACCAGCGGAAATGCGCGAAAGCACGGTTGGCTTCTGCCATACGATGTGTATCTTCACGTTTCTTAACGGAAGCACCTGTGTTATTAGCGGCATCCATGATTTCTTTTGCCAAACGGTCTTGCATCGTGTGTTCACCACGTGCACGTGAAGCATTTACCAACCAGCGGAGTCCAAGAGTTGTACGACGTTCTGGACGAACTTCAACTGGGACCTGATAGTTAGACCCACCAACACGGCGAGCACGTACTTCAAGTACAGGCATGACATTTTCCATTGCTGTTTCAAAAACTTCAAGAGCATCATTGCTAGTGGCTTCTTTGATTTGGTCAAAGGCACCGTAAACGATGCTAACAGCTGTACCACGCTTACCATCAAGCATAACACGGTTGATAAGACGCGTTACAAGTTTTGAATTGTACAATGGATCTGGCAACACTTCGCGCTTAGGCGCTTGATTTTTACGACTCATTAGTTCTTATCCCCCTTCTATTATCCTTTAGGACGTTTAGCACCGTATTTAGAACGGCCTTGTTTACGGTCAGCAACACCTGCAGTATCAAGCGCACCACGGACGATGTGATAACGAACCCCTGGGAGGTCCTTAACACGTCCGCCACGGATAAGCACAACACTGTGTTCTTGCAAGTTATGACCGATACCTGGGATATAAGCTGTAACTTCAATCAAGTTGCTCAAACGGACACGAGCGAATTTACGAAGGGCAGAGTTAGGCTTCTTAGGTGTCATAGTACCAACACGCGTAGCAACACCACGTTTTTGTGGTGAAGAAATATTTGTTGGAACTTTTTTGTGAGAGTTATAACCAACGTTAAGTGCTGGTGAGTTAGATTTCTCAACTTTAGATTTACGTGGTTTACGTACCAGTTGGTTGATTGTAGGCATCTACATTTTCTCCTGTAAAATTTTATTTTTGGTTGATAGAGTACTTGGTGACAGGTACCTATCTGGGTGTACTTTGCAACATTTGTCAGCACGTCTCTGTACACTTTGGAGAGACCAAAAGTAAAAAGTACCATCTATCATAATACTACAACACCAGTATTTTGTCAATATCTTGTCTTAACTTAACATTTTCACAAAACCAAAAAGCTGAAATAGAATTCCTTGCCCTTTATTTAGAAAATTTGTAAGCAATCATGAACAAATTTGGCCAACTAGAAACTTTTAAATAGGAGCGCCTACCTACTAATAGTAGACACTCCCTTAATGTTTTTCTTAATTCTTAACGCTTAAAGATATTCCCCAATTCTACCTTCACCAAATTATTTTTAATGTCTATTTCTGAGACGGTCAAGAGAGACTTGTAGTCAAATAAGTGGGCCCGCTCTTTTTGTGCATTCTCTGCAAAGACAGCAACTCCAACCAATTCACTTTCAAATTCCTTGAGCAGGCTGATCATTCCGCTGATCGTTCCTCCTCCTTTGAGGAAGTCGTCAACAATTAAAACACGACTGTTAGGCTGGAGACTGCGCTTCGAAAGAAACATTTTTTCAATCCGGTCGCTGGAACCACTAGCATAGTTGACCGAAACAGTTGATCCTTCTGTAATTTTCAAATCACGCCGGACAATCACAAAAGGGACATTGAGAACATTGGCAACCGCATTTGCCAGAGGAACTCCTTTAGTAGCCACCGTCATCACAGCATCAATCTTTTGACCAGCAAAGGCACTGGCAATGATCCGCCCGACGCTCTGTAAAATACTGGGGGTGCTGAGCAAATCAGATAGATAGATATAGCCACCTGGCAAAATTCGGTCACTCTCAGATAGGCGCCGACAGAGATCTACCACGATTGCTTTAGCTTCTTCCTGTGAGATACTAGGTGTAAAAATCACACCGCCGCTAGCACCTGTCACAGTTTCAATATGGCCGATATGGCTGTTTTCAAAGGCTCGCTTAATAATAGCAATATCTTCTGAGATAGATGACTTAGCGGCTTCATACTTCTCGGCAAAAGTATTCAAGCTGGTTAAACTATAGGGATTGTTAATCAGGTAGTTAGAAATAACAACCATCCGTTCACTTCTTCTTAATTTCATTCGTTTTCCCATTCCTTATTATTTTACTCATATTGTATCATAAAAGCAGCAAAAAACGAACATTTATCCAATAAATATTCGTTTTAATCTTTATTTTACAGTTTTGGTTTGTAGAAGGACCGATTTTCCAAGGCAAAAATCCGACTGGTCATTTCTCCGTCTTCAACTTGTGTCAGAGCTGTTGTCATCATCATCATTTCAGCATCAATATTATCAATTAAGTGGATAATCTCAGCTTCCATAATTCGCGGGCGAACGGGACTGCCGTACTCCAGCTGACCGTGGTGGCTGAGCACCACATGGCGAAGAATCGTAACATCTTCACGGTCATCTTCAATCCCCAGCTCAATGATAGCTTTGGTAATTTCTTCATTAACCAGTGCGATATGGCCGATAAGATTACCGCGAATGGTATACTCGGTTCCGTCAACACCAGAGAGCTCAATGCACTTGGCTAGGTCATGGAGCATAATTCCTGCAAAAAGGAGACTCTTATTGAGATTGAGGTAGATGTCTCCGATACTGTCTGCCAGGCGAACCATAGTTGCCGTATGATAGGCTAAGCCATTTTCAAAAGCATGATGATTGGTCTTAGCGGCTGGATAGGTAAAGAAGGCTTGATCAAACTTGCGATAGAGCGTTCGGACAATTCGTTGCCAAGTAGCATTTTCAATCTTGAACATCATCCCCTCTAGATAATCGCGAATCTCTGCAATGTCAACAGGAGATTTTTCACGGAAATCAGCTGGGTCATTCGGTTCACCCTCTTTAACATTACGCAAGGTAATCTGATTGACCTGAGGAGCGCCATTATAGACTTCCCGCCGCCCTTGCATGTGGATAACCTTACCAGCCGTGAACTCTTCTACATTGCGAGGCTGGGCATCCCAAAGATTCCCAGAAATCTCTCCTGAATCATCCTGAAAAGTCATAGCCAAATAATCCTTACCAGCCCTAGTCTTTCTTAATTCAGCCTTTTTTATCAGGTAGAAACCTTCAAAAAGCTCATCTTTCTTCATTTGATTAATTTTCATGAGAATCCTCACCTTCTTCTGCTTGAGGGATATTCAGTAACGATTGGGTACTTGAATCTTGATAAGCGTCAACCGTGTCCAGAGCTTTAACAATAGCATTGGTCCTAGTTGTTAGAAGACTATCAACAGTCTTACTTGCTGTATTGAGCTGCTTCTGTGCCTTGACCAACATGCCGCTAAATTTTCCAAATTCAGTTTTGACATTGCCTAAAATTTTAGAAATATCATCAGCATTTTTCTGAATATTGAGAGTTTTAAAGCCAACGGAGAGGGAATTGAGCAGAGCAGATAGGGTAGAGGGGCCTGCCACAACAATATTTTCCTCCCGTCTCAAGGCATCAAAGAAGGCTGAATTTCTAACCACTTCTGAGTAGAGGCCTTCTGTTGGTAGAAACATGATCCCAAAATTGGTGGTTTCTGGTGGGTTGAGGTATTTCTTTTGAATGTCCTTGGCAAAACGCTTGAGACTAGCCAGAAGCGACTTACGATAGGTCTCAATCTGCTGACTGTCACCGGATTCATAGACTTCCTCCAGACGGTAATAATCCTCCAAAGGAAACTTGGAATCTATGGGCAGATAGACATACTCACCATCATGGTTCCCAGGGAGTTTGATAGCATATTCTACCCGCTCGCTGGATCCCTTTACCGTCGCAAATTCTCGCTCATATTGGTTGTCTGTCATGATATCTTCAATAATTTGGCCCAACTGCAATTCACCCATAATCCCTCGAGTTTTGGTGTTGGACAGAACCTTATTGAGAGTGCCAACATCTTGGGCTACGGTCTTCATTTGACCCAAGCCTCGGTTAACGGATTCCAACTGTTTAGAAACCGTTGCAAAGGAGGCCTGCAGACGGGTTTGCAGAGTCTGTTCTAATTTTTCTTCAACGGTCTGACGCATTTGGTCTAGACGTTTTTCATTGGAAGCCTGCATTTCTTTAACAGCCGTACTCAAACTTTGTGTCATCTGTTCCAGCCTTTGATCCGATCGATCCCGATTATCGCTGAGATTTTTATGAAGGACATCTCGAATTTCCGACAACTGTTGATAGATTTCTGTCTTTTGCCGCCCCAACTCCTGATTGAGAGCCAGAAGCTGATCCTTCTTAGCCAGATCCAACTGATAGGAAACCTGCTCAGACAGATTGTCTGCATTATCATCCAGCTTCTTGGCCAGTTTGCTGTGGAGAACGGATAATTTACTCAGCACATAAAGAGAGAGACCTAAACTGGCTAGGCCTATGAGAATTAAAATGAGGGTCATAGCTTATCCTTACTTTGAATCACAATGAGGTAACCCTGATCTAGGCTAACCTCTATTGCTTGACTCGTAAATTCATTGCTGGAATAAATTTGTTTTTTAAAATAATTTTCCGGTGTCAGTTCATACTTAGCCCCTTTGATCATCAAGTTTGCTTCTTGAGAAGCCATAAAAGAGACGTAGGTCATAGCAGAATCAGGTAGAATCTGATGTTTACCAGCCGGCAGATAGCTGACAGCATTCTGCTCATCCAATAAGCTGATAGCCTGCATAAAAGGAGCAATTTCAGGGTCGCTGGGCAGGAAAAGATTACTGAGAGTGTGGTCCAAACGGCCGCCAAATGCTCCGTAAATAGTCAAGACGGCTTTGGGGTACTGACTCAATACGGTCTTGACTGCTAGTTCAGTATCCGTATCATTCTTCTCACTTGGGGCTTGAATCATTTTCCCTGCCTGCTGCCTAATCAAGGCTAGCTCCTCGACAGTAACAGAATCAAAATCCCCAATGGCTAAATCCAAGGGAAATCCCTGTTCCAAAAGCCAGAGGCAAGCACGGTCAATGCCGACGTAAAGGTCGAAAGTCTCAGGAAGCTGAACCTTACAACCACCTGCTAAAAGGGCGACTGTTTTAGGCATTGAGGACATCTCGCAGGGTTTGAACTTGACTAGCTAAATCATCGGCCTTAAAGAGGTAAGAGCCCGCAACAAAAACATTGGCACCAGCGTCCTTACAAGCTTTGATAGTTTTATCATCAATACCACCATCAACTTCAATATCAAAGTCATAACCTGTTTCTTCCCGCCAAGCCGCTACTGTTTTAACCTTATCTAGCATTTCAGGGATAAAAGCCTGCCCACCAAAACCTGGATTAACAGTCATAATCAGTACCTGATCAATCAAGCTGAGAACCGGCTCCAAAGCTGAAACTGGAGTGCCTGGGTTGATGACCGCACCAGCCTTGAGGCCTGCTTTTTTTATCTTTTGCAGAGCTCCGTGAATATGCTTGGTCGCTTCAGCATGAATAGTCATAATATCAGCACCAGCTTGTGCAAAGGCATCCACATAGCGTTCAGGCTCGACCACCATCAGGTGACAGTCAAAGACCAGCTTGCTGTGTTTGCGTAAACTAGCTACCACATCAGCCCCAAAACTGATGTTAGGGACAAACTGACCATCCATAATATCAATATGAACATAATCCGCACTGGTTTGATCAATCCGATGGAGTTCTTGAGCAAAATTAGCATAATCCGAAGCTAGAATAGAGGGAGCAATTTTATTGACCATAGAAGATTAATCCTACTTTCTTTTGATGACCTTTTTATAGGTTTCTCGACGATTCTCAATTTCACTGAGAAAGATGAGGTAATTATCATAACGACTAGACCAAAGCTGTCCAGTCCCTAGGGCGGCTTTAACCGCACAATCTGGCTCATGAGTATGGGTACAGGAGCGAAATTTACAGCTCTGACTAATTTTTTGAAGCTCAGGAAAAGCTTGATTGAGCTGGACACTATCGGAAAGTTCATAGTCAATGGAAGAAAATCCTGGTGTATCCGCAATTTTTCCCCCACAAGCATTATAGAAACTGACCGCCCGTGTCGTATGACGGCCCCGCCCCAAACTATCGGAAATAGCATTGGTTTCAAGCGCTAACTCAGGGACTATTTTATTAAGGAGGGTGGATTTACCTACACCTGTTTGCCCCATAAAGACAGTTACTTGATTGTTTAATTTAGGGATGAGCTCATCCAGCGACCAGTAAAAATCGTAGCCAATAGCCCGATAGCACTGGCGGATAGCTTTCATCTGTCCATCATCCTCGATAAGGTCCATCTTAGAAATATAAACGATAGGCCTAATTCGCTTATGTTCCAAGAGCACTAGAAAGCGATCCAAAAGATTACTGTTGAAATCCGGCTCCTTGGCCGACATGATAACCACAGCCTGATCGATATTGACAATAGGTGGCCGGACCAAACTATTTTTCCGTTCATGAATCTTTAAAATATAGCCTTCAGAATTCTCCTCCGCCGAAAAATCGACCCAATCGCCAACATAGGGGGTCTGCCCCTTTTTGCGGAAATTTCCCCGGGCTCGGGTCTGATAAAGCTGGTTGGCTGACTCAACATAGTAAAAACCTGCTAAAGCCTTGATAATTCTACCTTGCAAATGAGCTCCTTTATGAATTTTATGGGCTTATTATACCATAAAAGACCCTCTCTTGGGGGCAGAAACAAAGCCTTGCAATTTTCAGAAAATACGCTATAATAGTTGTGTATGCGGAGGTGGTGGAACGGCAGACACGCATGCTTCAGGCGCATGTGCCCGTACGGGCGTGAGGGTTCAAATCCCTTCCTCCGCATTTGATTGAGAAAGATTAATCACAGGTGGGTTTTCTTCCTGTGATGTTTCTTTTCAATCAATACATTTACAAAGTCAGATAAAAATGGATTTAGGTAACTCACAATTGATAGTGAAGCAATTCATTTTCAAAAGACTCTTTTGGAAAGGTGGCCCAGCTTGGTACGGCACCGGACTCGAAATCCGGCAAGTGGACTCTGTTCACGCGCGGGTTCAAATCCCGTCCTTTCCTTAAAATACTAAGTCGTGAAGACCTGATAACCTATGGCCTTTTATAGGTTTCACTTATATTTAGCCATAGGGCAAAAAATCTCTCAACCTTAATCGGGTGGGAGATTTTTGTGATTATAAAGCAAAAACAGACTAATCAAAAAAGCTAAGAACGTGATGACTCCTGTCACGTACTTTTCAAAAAAGCTGTTACTGACAAAGAAATTAAAGCAAGTGGCTAAACCTAGAAAGACCGTGACAAGCTGGATAATTCTAGTAAGTGTTTTTTCCTGCCAAGATGATTTTAGAATCCCGCCATAAAGCAAATAACTATAACCAAAGAAGGTCCAAAGCAAGAATAAAGCCAGATTAACTGGTTTCAGCCACAGCGGGAAAACCGTATAAACTCCGCCAAAAACAAATTGCCCCAACGGAGCTCCTATCAGCAGCAGGAAATGTAAGAACGCTTGCGAAAACCAAAGCAGAGCACTGACCAAGGATAGCCGTTTGATTTTCATCTCTTTCCTCCTAATCTTATCCAAGCAGTCTGCTACTAACATTAATACAATCACCTTATCAGAAAGCGGGGACCCATCAGAAATTGTCTTAAAATCTTTGGCTAGCAAGTGATTCCAACAAGCAGTTAAAACGGAATCCTCTTGAACAGGCCGCTGCTTCGCTGCAATTTATTTAGTGCTATAATAGCAAAGGAAGATTAAGTTGTCTAGA
Source organism: Streptococcus criceti HS-6 (assembly GCF_000187975.2). Lineage (NCBI taxonomy): Bacteria > Bacillati > Bacillota > Bacilli > Lactobacillales > Streptococcaceae > Streptococcus > Streptococcus criceti. The sequence goes on along the minus strand of NZ_AEUV02000002.1, from coordinate 651,898 downwards.
AAGAGGTAGATCATGGAGATTAAAGATATTGAATATGTTAAAACAATTATTGATTACGGCAGTATCACCAAGGCCGCAAAGGCCTTATACATTACCCAACCGTCTCTAAGTATTTATATCAAAAATATGCAACAAAGATTGGGTTTTGACGTTTTTTACCAGCGTGGAAAGAAACTTGAGCTAACCTACCTTGGAGAAGAATTTTTAAAGTATGGTTTACAAATCCTTCGCATTCAAGAAAATTTTAACGATACTGTACAGAATGCTTTAAATAATAAATTTGGCCGTTTGCGTTTAGCTATCCCCCTTTTGCGAAGTTCCTATTTGGTGCCAGAGTTGTTACCTAAATTTCATAAAGAATTTCCTAATGTCGATATTCAATTAAATGAATCCTCATCCGCTTCATTTCCTTACCTCATTGAAAATGGAAATGTGGATTTGGCTCTAATGAATCGGACCCAAGAAAATCACCTTCTAGAAATCAAAAAAATAAAATCAGAAGAAATCTTAATTGCTCTGCCTGCCAAGCACCATCTAGTAGGACAAAGCCATCTAAAAAAAGAGGGAGACTATCCCTCTCTAAGCCTAGATCTCTTGGCTGATGAATTATTCATTTTACACCAGCCAGACCAATTTTCAAGGCATATTTCCGACAATATCTTCCTAGAAAATCACTTCCAGCCAAAGCAGGTTTTACAAACCCGAAATATCGAGACTGCCGCCAACCTTGTTGCCAACAATCTGGGCGTTTGTTTCATTAATGCTTCACATACCAAGCATTTAAATGACAACGCCAAAATAAAATTTTTTTCGCTGGAGCAGAAAGTCTATGTTGATTTAGTAGTCGCCTACCGTAAAAACAGACAGCTTCCTAGTTTTGCTAAAGCCTTTATCGAAATTTGCAAACACAGTATTTAAATCGGGATGGCTCCTGTCAAAACAGCAATGCTCGTCTGTAAAACGAAACTGGCAAAGCCCCATTTCAAATATTCCTTTTGATATTCCACAAAGCTTACTTCCGTCCGATCAACTAAGACATATAAGAAAGCAACGAGGGGGCTGGCGAAACGAATAGCTTGCCCCATTAAAGAGGCTACCCCAATTTGAACAGGCGTTGCCCCATAAGAATAAGCAATTGGTGCGATAACAGGTAATAAGCCAAAATAGAAAGCATCGTTTGGCAAGAAGAACAAACCAGGCAAAGAAATCAGAGCAAAAATCAGAGGGATATAACCTCCCAAGCTATGGGGAATCATTGATACCAACTGATGCGCAATAGCAGCGCTCATGCCGCTACCATTTAAAACACCCATGATGACCCCAGCACCGAACACCAAGGAGACTGGGCCGAGAGCTTCGGCACCATTTGCCAGTAAACGGGAATTTTGAAGAGATAGATCACGATAATTGACAATCAGAGCAATAGCTGTCCCAGCTAAGAAGAGGATTCCTCCGTTGACGATATCCAACACCAGCAAAACCATGATGGCCACCGTCATAATAAGATTGAAATAAATCAATTTAGGCCGCTTGTATTCAACGTTTGTCAGAGTGACATCATCAATAATACTTTGTGTTTCAGACTGAGTGAGGATTCCTTGTCCTTTGACATAGCCGAGTCGTTTTCTCTCCTTCTTACCATACGTATAAGCCTGAAAAATAGCTAAGAGCGCTGCAGCAACCATCCCCGGAAGGACTGGTAAAAGGAATTCCTTAGGCCCAATATTTAGGACCGGCATTGCACGCGCCATGGGACCGCTCCAAGGCACCAAGTTCATAACAGAATTACCAAAACCGATGATGGCCGCCAAATAAATCTGCTTCATTTTCATCTTCTTAAACAGCACCAACATCGAAGCTGTAACAATCAGAACGGTCGTTGTACCGTCACCATCTAAGGAAACCGACAGCGTAATGACTGCTGCAGCAACCATAATCTTCATCGGATCCCCCTTAGCCCATTTGATCATCATAACGGCTAAGGGATCAAATAAACCAACATCCAGCATAACAGAGAAATAAAGGATGGCAAAAAGTAAGAGGGTAATAGTCGGTGCAACCCCTGTTGTGATTTTTCCTCCACTACCGACAGCATAATAAAGTCCTTGATAGACCCATTCAAAAGTTTTCAAAAATGGGACGCCGGTTATCAAAGCCGCTGCTATTCCAAAAATTAACGGAACCAAAATTAGTCCTGCAAAGGGGCTAATTTTTTTGCCTAGCAATAAGGCCATGAAGGTAATGATCATTAAATATCCGAGTATAGCTAGCATAGGACTATTCCCCCTTAATAAAGGCCGTTCCTGTCATAATCTTTCTGGCTGTCCGATAACTCGAAACAGACCTAATAACAGTTTTTCCTTCAACAATCTCACTCTTGACAGAAACCGAAATCTTGCCGCTACTATGGGCAATCTCCAGCTTATCGCCAATCTCTCTATCCTGAACCAACTCATAAGGTATCGTTCCCTTTAGATGAGTAGCTGCTCCAGTGCATAGGGCACCTGTCAAAGCAATGGATTTATGAGCCTTTTGCATACTCATCATACGGACAGCAATATCAAAATCGGATTTTTTTATTTCTTTTCCTTCTTTAGTCAGGTAAGTTTTTGGTTTAGAAATAATTGTCAGCTTAGGGACACCTGGAGTCAGAACTGCACTATCTTTAGGGTCTTTAATAATTCCCATCAGTACGGCTGCCTTACCGCGAATTTCTTCCAAAAGCTGCAGGAGACTATCCTTGCTATCAATCATTTCAGGGGTCTCGATTCCCTCTAAGCCAATATCTTCTGCCCGAATATAGACGAGGGGATTGGCGACATCAACTAAGGAAACGTCAATATCTTTCCCATCACTTAAGGTTATGACATCCTTTGCTTGTCCCGTTGGGAATAATTGCCCACTGAACGCCCCCGCAGGCTCAAGAAATTCCAGCTCAATTTTTAAGCCTTTACCCGGAACGCCAGATATCTCAAAATCTCCTTCATAGGTCAATCGCCCATCTGGCGTTGGGATATACTCGTTGATTACTTTCTTGGTGTTTGTATTATAAACTCGGACCAAGGTTTGGGGTGAGCTGGTTTTAACCAAATTATTTTCAATGGCATAAATACCAACTGCAGACGAAATATTTCCACAGTTTCCAGAATAAGAGACAACGGCCTTATCCACAGCAACTTGTGCAAAGGTATAATTGACATCCCAGTCATTAACCGTCTCTTTAGAAATAATAGCCACCTTACTTGTCGTTGAAACAGCCCCACCCAGACCATCAATTTGTCTGGCATCAGGACTTCCCATCAATTTCAAGAGAATTTTCTCTCTGTCGCCGAGGTCACTTGGCAAAACTGCTTCATCAATAAAAACTGCTTTGCTAGTCCCACCACGGTAAATACTCACTGGTAAATCTACTAGCATTCTTAACCTCCTCGTATAAGATACAAAGGGCGTCCGCGGATCAAGCAAAAATAGGAGGTTCGACGAAGACGCTTGCGTCTAGGAAGAAACTATCTTTTTTGCACAAGCCGCAGCCCGTGTTCGATTATTAAGATATGGCAGAGGCTTGTTACCTAAGTGCTTCACACTTAATAACAAACGCCAATCACTAGAGTGAATTGGCTGCCTCTCCCACTAACTTCGTTTGGTTAGTAAAATCGACCAACCAAACGTCGTGTCGCAAAGGGCGTCTGCGGATAAAGTCAAAATAGGGAGTCCGACGACGAATCATCAAAGATTCTAGGAGAACTCATCTTTTTGACACAATCCGCAAGCCCATGCTCCGTTATCCAAACCAAGACTTATCAAATTTTTGCCAATAAATTGGTTAACTCACTAATATCAATGTCTTCAAGCCGAGCAATTGTATCTGCAATTTTTTGAGCTAGAGTCTGGTCAATAGATTCTGTCAGCAAATGATATTTTTCCAAAAGGACATCCCAGCTTGCCGGTCTTGAGGTGAAGCCTTGGTAATCATCTTTATCAATCCTATAAATATGACCATCATTGGTTTCTACTTCCAATCTGATAGCCATCTCATTCGGAAAACGTTTGCTGAACTCAGGATTTTCCCTAACGGTTACCTTTTGCAAAAGATTTTGAATATCATCCCTTAGAATCCGATCTTGTTCATACTGGGCTGGCAAAACCTGACCATCCAGATAAGCAGCTGACAGCATGTATGGAAGCGAGTGGTCAGCCTCCTCTTTGAGGCGAATTTGTTTCTTATCGCCTTCTTCACCCCCTCCGATAATATTAAACGCAACATCAAAGGTATCCAAACGAATTTCCTTAATAGCTTCCGGAGCAAGGTGTTCCTTATTTCTAAATTCAATCAGCCCTTCGATTGAAGACTGGGAGTGAATTTCAGCATTATAGCGCTTGATAATTGTCTTTAAAACACGTTCCAATCCTTCTTTTTCCCAGTCGATTTCAAACTTACCAGCAATAGTTTCATAGAAACCTTTATTGCCTTCAAAAACTTCTCGTGGACCTGTAATATTATACTTTGCCAAGAGAGCCGAAGACATTGCACCGCGGGCTGTATTCGGTGCTGCCAAACCCTTCCAGTTCGACAGTGCACCCGTCCGAGTGACCCGCAGAGAATTATAACTAGTTCCTGAGATGGCGATAGCATTTGCAATTTGTGCCTGTGTCAGTCCCAAAGCCTTAGCCGCACCAGCTGCAGCCCCATAAGCTTCCTGAACAGTATGGTCAAAACCATGTTTCCTGACAGGAGCCTCATCAGAAAGCCGGCACTGGATTTGGTAAGCAATCGCTAGACCAAGAAGAAAATCTTTCCCAGTCCCATGATTGTGTTCTGTCGCTGCCAAAATAGCTGAAATATTATCAGATGGATGGCAGGTTTCTCCTTTAGCTAAATAGGAGTCGTTATAATCTAAATAACGAATAGCCGCACCATTAAACAAGGCTGCATAATCCGGTGTGGTTTTTCCCCCACCAATCATGGTCACCGAGCCATCAGCAGTTAAATCATGCGTCATTTGCTGGATATTCTTGATTGTCTGGCTATTCAAAGCACCAATGGCACAACCAATAGCGTCAAGCACACGCCCCTTCAAAGCAGTTACTTCTTCCTGCGAAAGGTCAGCAAAATTTTTTGTAGCAACCCATTTAGCCATTTGTTCAACAACAGTTAGATTTTCCATTTTTTATCTCCTTTAAATTTTTTTCACCCCCATTATATTGCAAGCGAATTCATTACACAAATTAATGTTTTTTATATTTTAAATAGATTAGACCTATCATTGATAGCCAATGACATCACTTTCCTTTCAAACTGCGAGCCTTCTTATTAGGCATTTTGGGTATTAAAAAAAGTGGGATCAACCAAAAATTGAAAATTTTTGGTTGATCCCACTCCCTACTTTTAAGGTGGTGACCTGAAACATTCTCTCCCCAGACCGTTTTTGACACTTACTTTGCAAGCTTTATTTCCCGATTACAAAGGTCCCTTAGACCTTTGGAGATCGGAAATAAGATGAACGATGGTCGTCACATTCATTTAGGTTTTCCGCTTTAGGCTGGCTTAAGGGCCACGATTACATCATGACATCAGCTCAAAGAGACTATGCAGACTCCCCCTATCGTCTTAACAAGATAGAAATTCTGGTATTATCATACTTCAACTCTTTTAACCTATCAAAGTCTTTGATCTTTTAACGCATCTGCCAATCTAGCAAAATCCATAATAGACAAGGCTTCGCCGCGGATAGATGGCTGGAGTTCTGCCTGCTCCAAAGCGGCTTCCAATTTAGCTTTGATATCTTCTGACTTGCCAAAGCGGTTGGTCAGATTATTCCACAAGGTCTTGCGACGGTGGACAAAGCTGGCTTTTGCGACATCAAAAAGAAAATCCTCGTCTTGCACTTCCACCAAGGGCTGATTGCGGCGTACCATTTTGAGAATGGCTGAGTCAACATTTGGCGCTGGTACAAAAACAGTGCGAGGCACGATAAAGGCTACCTCAGCCTCCATATAATACTGCACTGCAATCGACAGCGACCCATAAGCCTTGGTGTTGGGTTCAGCCGAAATGCGGTCTGCCACTTCTTTCTGCATCATGATCACAAACTCTTGGAAAGGAATTTTACTTTCAATCAAATGCATGAGAATCGGTGTCGTGATGTAATAAGGGAGGTTTGCGACCACCTTAATCGGCAGATCTGGATTTTTAAAGCTCTGGATCTGCGTCTGCAAATCAGCCTTGAGGATATCTTGATTGACTACCTGCACGTTGTCAAAATCACGCAGGGTATCTGCTAAAATCGGAATCAGGCGCTCATCAATCTCAAAAGCCATGACCTCTGCCGCATTCTCCGCCAAAAACTCGGTCAAAGCCCCGATACCAGGCCCAATTTCGATGACATTAACATTTTTGTCAACCTCTGCCGTATCGACAATCTTCTGTAAAATATTGGTATCAGTCAAAAAATTCTGACCGAAGGATTTTTTAAAGGTAAAGCCGTGACGCTCCAAAATGGCACGGGTCACAGAGTAGTCTGCTATTCTCATAGGTGCACTTTCTATTTTAATTCTTTCTACTTATTCTACCATAAATAAAACAGGGGTGACGGGCGACCTAGAACAGTTGAGCTAATTAATCAATAAAAATCAAAAACTCTCCTACCTTTCTCCTAACATGGGGATGACCAGATTTTAAGGCTTTCCCCACAGACAGCATTAAAATAGGTTCCCAATCAGAAGAGAGTTTTAGGTAGTCCTTCACCGCCTCAAAATCCACTCCTCTCATCGGCACACTATCATAACCATAGGTACGGACAACATGCATGAGGTTCATAGCAAAGAGACCAACATCCAGTCGTAAGCCTTCAACATCCTTATCGTCGGGATGCAAGCTAAAATATCTCTCTATTCTTAATAGCTTGTCAGCTACTTTGTCTTTTGAAATAGCCTCATGCTGAAGATGAAAATCCTGCCACCACTCTAAGTCATAGGCCTTTTTATCACCAAAGAGCAAAAAGACTGCGGATGCCTCCTTGACTTGCAGCTGCCCTGCTGCAAATGCTGCAAGACGTTCTTGCTTCTCTTTATCAGCGACGACCGCTACCCGCCAAGGCTGGAAATTATTACCAGATGGAGCGTAACTGGCATGTTTCAGTATGTCGACGATCACACTTTTTTCCAAGATGACTTGGGAATCAAAATGCCTGACAGACCGACGTTCATCCAAAAAGTTTAAAATATTTTCCATAATCTTGTATCCTCCTTTGTGTTTCTTAACAATTTCATTATAATAAAGCTAATAATGAAAAAACAGTAGTCACTTTTTTGTGACCACTGTCTTAGGAGACCCTGCTATGCAAACAAACACACACTGGAACTGTGGGGTATCAAGATTAATGGACAGTACTTCGGGAAAATGGAAACTCAATATTATCTGGATTATCTCACAGCATGAGCCTATTCGTTTTAACCAGTTAAAGCGTGAAGTAGAGGGAATCACCAAAACCATGCTGACACGCGCTTTAAACGATTTAATAGTCGATGGCCTAGTGCTCAAAACAGACCTACAAACCTTACCTTTTCACACTCAGTACCGCTTAACAGCAAAGGGACAAGAACTATTGAAACTTTTACTCAAACTCAACACTTGGGGTAAAGATAATATGTAGCTGCCCTCTATGTTAGAAAGCAACAAAATATTGACATTTAGTCTATAAATTTATAGACTGTTACCAGTATTATCTATTACAAGGAGGCCATTTATGAAAACAATCAACGCCACGTTCTTTATTAAAGAGGATAATCGTCAAGATTTCTTGCAGGCGATTCAACCACTGATTGAATCCTCAAGACAAGAAAAAGGAAACCGCAGCTACCAGCTCTATCAAGCTGTGGACAAGCCCAATCAATTTATCATGATTGAACAGTGGGAAAATCAAGAAGCTATCGATAGCCACAACCAAACACCGGTCTTCACCCAATTTTTCGACCAATTGTCTGACTGGTCATCAGCTGAACCAATTGTGACTGTATTTGACTAAATGATCCTAAAGGGAGTGGGAATACGAACCAAAACTTTCAATTTTTGGGTTCTTTCCCACTCCCTTTGTCATTCTTTTTCACAGCTGACTCAAACGCTTCGTGACACTAAGCTTCCGCATGGTGGCTCGGATGCCCAACGTCTTTTCTAAAAAATTAGTATTCAACTTTTTCTTTTTAGCTTCTCTGGGTAAATACATATAAAGACACTGGCTACCTGCATACAGCGCCTCATCCCCAAAGTCTTGTGCTAGAAGCTCTGCTAGTTTGCTTGAAGAAATAGTATCATTGGTGAAAACCAGATGAATGCGTGAACTATCATAGGTCTCACTAAAAGGATTTTCCTGCGCAGCTTTCGCTAACTGCTCAGGATTTTTGATAATGACGGACAAATCCGCTCCGATATTTTCGTATCGTGGACGAGATTTTTGATGTCTTTATCAGCTAAATCTGTCTCGCAAATAATATTCCCACTTTGGATACAGGTCTCTATGGACTGCAAACCTGCCACTTCTAAAATCTCTCTAAGATAAGCCATCTTGGGGATTTTATTTGGCCCGGTCGGCGTAACGCCACGCAGGAGGATAATCGCTTTCTTCATCAGGTCTCCTCACTCTGAGAATGAGGACATCAATCTGGCATAAGCGGCAACATCTCCCGTAGAGAAATAGTCAAACCAAGCTTCGATTGTTTTGTTAGCATACAAGTCTAATTTTTCAACAATCAGTTTTGCCCACAAGAGTGAACCAGCAGAACTTGCTATGATCAAATTGCCATCACAAACAGCCACATCATCCTTATAATATATCTGCCCAGTATAATGGGGACTCATTTCTGGATAAAAAGAAGCATTGCTCGTATGGAAACGTGTATTTAAGGCACCACGGTCGGCCAGACCCAAGGTAGCTCCGCAGATAGCGGCAACCAAGAATCCCTCCTGTAACAACTCGGCCGCAAGGTTCAAAATAGCTGCTTGCTCCTTATCCAGCCAAGTCTCACCGCCAATGAGCACCAAAGCTGCTGTACTCGCAACATCTATATCATCTAGACTTAAATCTGGTACTAGAGTAATGCCGCTGGCTGTCCTGATCGGCGCTTTTGTCCTGCCTACCGTTTTAAAAGAAACTTTGGGCTTTTTCAACATGACCTGTAAACTCAGAGCTTGCATCAAGTAGCCATGCTCCCAATCGGCCATGGTATCTTGGACATACATATAAACGGTTTTCATCATTCCTGCCTCACACACTTATTGGATAACGTTTTCCATGTATTTACCTCACGGAGTACCTAAGTATAGTTTTTTGCTTGTCTTCAGCTGTTCTGTTGCGATTGCTTAGGTAGATTTCTCTGTGAAAATCGGCCGTTCGTGTAAGATTAAGATCATTGGTAAGTTGATCCATCAATGCAAAAGACTTGGGTTCATCATCGTAGCTTCCCATATGTAAGATCTGAATAGCTTTGCCATCTTTTACTTCTTCAAAGCCTATCTCATCATACAAGTCATTAGGCTTTTTCTTTCTAACAGTCTCAAGCGCCTTGGTAAAATCCTTCTGCTTTATAAAATCAGGTTGTTTAATCATCAGTGTATAGGTCAGTTTGTTTTTATCAAATGCTGACTCATCACCATTTTCCCAAAGTCCCTCCAAAGGATAGACGGTAAAATCCGTCACTTCAGCATCGGACCTATCTTTCATATCTTTCTTATACTGCATCTTGATAGCATAGGCCAGCGCATATAGGGCGGATATCCTATCTGAAAAATCCGCTTCATTGGGATTACCTTTGCCTTTTATCAGGATAAACTGCTGTTTGGGTACTTCTACTACGACCGGTGTCTGCTTGACACCATAAAGTGTTTTTTCCTGTTTTCTCCATTCGTATTTCATGATCTAATCCTCCTGTATTTTGATAGTTCTATTGTACAGGAAGATACTTGACACCATTTGTCAGGTTCTATATTTTTTGGCCATTTTAATAGTCATTTCTCTCATTTGCTTTCGAACATCCTCTGGTTCTAAAACTTCTACCGCATCTCCAAATGAAAGAATATAACGATAAAGGTTGTCATCATTAGGCAGTTCTATCTCAGCATAGAGATTGCCCTCTTTATCTTCTACAGCATTTTCTGCCATTTCATCGTAGACCCTAAATGCTGCTGTTTTATCAAATTTCATTTTGATTGCTACTGTACCTTCAGTCTTTACTTCCCTTGGCAAAACAATACTGTCGAATTGATCGTTAAAGCGATCCCGACACGTTTCAAAGCCTTTGATACGAGACAGTTTAAAATATCTAAAATCTTTTCTGAGCAAACAAAAACCATAGACATACCAATCCCAGCTTTTAAATAAAAGCCTGATTGGCTTGACTTCTCTATAAGTCTCTTCTTTACTGCTGGAAAAATACCTGAATCTTACAATATTTTTATCGATAATGGCTGACTTTATGTCTCTAAATAATGCATCGGCTTTATTCCCCTGCCAGCTGTCAAAATCGACCTCTATCCAATTAGTATTTTTCATTTTAAAGAGTGCCGACAGTTTTGTCAGAAGCTCATTCTCATATTCTTTACTTGTTTCCTCCAGTCCTTTCAAGGCGATTAAAATCTGCTCCTGTTCTTCCCCAGAAAGGAGTGATTTCCTCAGTACAAAGTCATCAGAAATTTCGATGCCGCCACCCTTGCCTTGAGTCGCATAAATCGGAATGCCTGCACTGCTGATAACATCGATATCTCGGTATATGGTCCTGACCGAGACTTCATATTTCTCAGCCAATTCATTAGCCGTTACTTTACCCTTCTCTAGGACGTAGTATAGAATTCTAAACAGTCTATTATTCTTCATGATTCAATCGCTCCTACAAATAGGACAGCACAAGCCTGACAGAGATTATCGAGTTAGGATATTTCTCACTCAACAAATCTTTCAAAACCTTCTGCAAATTTGCTTGGGAAAAATTCCGTAATCTCGTACTCTGCGATGGCGTTGACATTGAACGGATCTTCCTAGATTACTCTCGCATTAGGTTTTAAGTATCAATCCTGACAATATCCGTCAGCGCCTTATTGCGGTAAACCAAATCTTCTCTAACGGTAAAGCCGCACTTTTCCCAGAAGCCATTGCCGGCCTGATTGCGGTCAAAAACAACTAAGGCCACCTTGTGAATCCCTTCTTGCTGAAGCGCAGCAAGTCCATGGTCAACCAGCTGTCGGCCAATTCCGCCATGTCTGAAATCTGGGTTAACCGCCGTATGGTAAATATAACCGCGTCTGCCATCATGACCAGCCAAAAGAACACCAACCACCACAGTATCCTCAACAGCTACTAAACAGGTTGTCGGATTGCGCTTGAGAAAAGCAGCAATTCCCTCTCTTGAATCATCCAGATTATTAAGCCCCATGCCCTTACAGGACAGCCAAAGCTGATAAACCGCATCGTAATCATCTATAACCATTTCTCTAATCTGCATGTCCACCTCCAAGCACTCATTTTAGTCAATGATCAGTCTCACACCCTCATCTTCTTCCAGATTGTAGACGTGTTTTCCGATAATCGAGCGAAGTTTTTGAATATCTTCTAAGTCAGAACTGGCAAACTCTAGATAATTCTTTTCAGAATCCGCTGTATTCATATCCCTATAAAAATCACTAATATAGCAGTAAAATTCATCTAAAATGTCTTCCAGAGGATACTGCGATATAGCCTCACCAGCTCCCTCACCCAAGTCGGGCTCCTGTACAAAAGACAATGAAGTCATATACTGAAGTTCTCCGCTCTCATCTTTGGTCTGATAAATACCTGATTCAATTTCTTCGTATTTAGTTTGTTGATATTTTTCTGCCTGATAATCTTCAATAGCCTTCATATCGCACTCCTTTATACCTTGCCATTACTTAACTTTCTCCAAAGTTATATCCAATTGAAGAACTATAATAACCTACTATAATTCAACCACCATAATCAGCTCTTCATCTTTCTCAGATACTGTGTGGAAACCGAGTTTCCGGTACAGTTTAACGGCATAATTGGCCTTTTGAACTGATAAAGAAGCTGCTTTAAAGCCATTTATTTTGAGCAAAGTCAACATTTCTCTCATCAGGGCTGTTCCAATCCCCTGCCCTCTGTATTCTTTGAAAAGAGAAACGGCAAGAGAAGGCGTGTCATCATTGATGTGCCCATAATCCTCTATTATCCTGCTCCATACAGCACCGACTAGCTCTTGATTGATTTCTGCCACCAGGCAAAAATCCCCAAACTGACTGCCAAAGTCTTTGACATATAGCTGCAGATCTGGAAGCTTGATAATCTCTTTATCAGGTTTTTCCGCCCCTTCCGGAATAAAAATCGCTTCATACAGAAAATCATTCAGCCTATCAACTTCATTTGCTTTCATTTTTCTAATCTTGTAGGTCATCATATGCCCCCAGCAATTATGGTTTGATTACCTTTCTTGGCTCCTTAGAAATTTATATATAGCCTTTTCAATCTGTCCCGAGTGAGAAGTAAGCACTTGATGGGCTCCACCTTCAATCCATTCTAATTGAGCTACCTTTATACGCTTGGCTAACTCTCTGGCAGCCCTCTTATTGGGAACATCTTTTGTTCCACATAATACCAAAGTCGGACAAGAGACTGCCGACAATTTTTCTTCTAGATTAACATCTACCATGGAATTCATAAATTCAATCGCCCGATTTTTTGTCAGCCCCAAACCTTTAAAAGTCTGCTCAGGCATGAAATGAAAGATGAAATTTTGTACTTTTATCAGCCATTTGGGTGTCTTATACTGAGCAGAAATTAAGATCAAGCCAGAAACTTTATCCTGATGAGCAGCCGCATAATGTAAGGCCAGTATAGCTCCTAGTGAATGTCCAGACAAAACCAATGGCTCGCTAGTAGCGTGACAGTAATTCTCTAAACCTTCATACAATTGCCTGTAATGTGGATGCTCTTTATCAAACCAATCCCCTAAAGGCAAAATAGAAGATTTTTCTGAAGGAATTTTAGTTGCTATATCTCGCCAGACAGATGGAGAATCGCCTAAACCGTGCAGATAAACATGCTCCATTTCCCTTCCTCCAATTTTTAATTTTTTTGATAATTCTCCATCACTTCCTCAACCTCTGCCAAGGTCACGCCAAATAGTTCTAAGCGTTTGAGGATCTGCTTACCATTGGTATAGCCGATACGTAGCTGTTCACCGAGGTACTCACGGCGCTGACGACTGTCAGCTCCCATGAGAAGGCCGAGGCGCATGAGATCGGATTGGGTAATATCAAAATGATTGTCATCATCGTAGCTGCCAAGTACCCCAGACAAAGCTTTTTGCAAATCCTCAAAAGAGGCATGCTCAACACCGAGCGAGCGCCCCTTAGTTTTTGATTTAGGGACAGCCTCGCCGCGATTGAGAAAGGCATGCTTAGCTGTCGGCACAGCTTCCATGATAATTTTACGGATACGCTCACCGTTGTAGTCTGGGTCGGTGAAGACGATAACACCTCGTAACTCATTGAGATAAGCGATGCGTTCTAGATCCTCATCGGTAATGGCAGAACCCTTGGTTTCGTAGGTATCAACCTCATAAAAACGGCGCAGATTGGCCGTGTCACTCTTGCCCTCGACGACGAGGACTTCTTGTATTTTAATTTTATTTTCCATCATTTTTATTGTCGCTATGTGCACAAACTGACTAGCGAATAATTAATAAACCTTTTCAAATACTTCACACAGCATAGGGGCTTGTTCATAAAACTCTTTTCCGACTTTTTGGTATTCCTGAGTGAAAAAATCATCATGAACCTTTTTCCAATAGGCGTAACTTCTATCACCTTCTCCCTCATGCCAGGCATGCTCAGGCGGAATCAAATGATAGGGCATGATATAGGTCACTTTTGTTTGCGTGACACAAACAGGTTCATCCGAACCATTGAGGATGATGTTGTATTCCCCAATCTGGGGCACCCACTCTCCAAGCTCATACAATTCATAGGCTGAGGTCGTGGCTGTTTTGATCCCCTTGTTGACTAAATCTGCTAGCTCATCCGCCATCTCTTTAGTGTTTCCAAAACTCCAAGTCTCATGCTTCGTATCTTCTGGTATATTGAGTTCTTTGCAGCAACGAGCCCAGAAGTCCTTGATAGTATCCACCATATAATTTTATTCCTCTCCTTATATTAGCAGTCAATTCCAAAAATGCGCAGAGCATTTTCAGTCGTGACTTTCGCGACTTCTTCGTTAGTGATGCCTCGGAGTTCTGCAATTTTATCGACGACATAACGAGTATAGGCCGTTCTATTTTCTCGACCGCGCTTAGGGACAGGAGCTAAGTAAGGCGCATCGGTTTCGACGAGGATTTTATCCAGCGGTAACTTCTGCGCTGCTTCCTGCACATCCAGCGCCTTTTTAAAGGTCACCACACCCGAAAAGGAAATCATCATGCCAAGTTCGACAAAACGCTGTGCCATTTCCAAGGATCCTGAGTAGGAGTGCATGATCCCACCACGGGGGCCGACGCCAACCTCCTTAACGACCTCATAAGTGTCCTCTAGGGCATCACGGGTATGCACCACAAAGGGCAGGTCATGGTCCTTAGATAGCTGGATTTGGCGTTTAAAGACCTCAATCTGAACGTCCTTAGGATCTTCCATCCAGTGGTAATCCAGCCCAATCTCACCAAGAGCAACCACGCGCGAATTGGACAGATGACTAACAATCATATCCTCCACTTCCTGCGTGTAAGAACCAGCCTCAGTCGGATGCCAGCCGATAGTCGAATAAAGCTCAGAAAACTGGGCAGACAATTCCAAACTCCGCTTAATCGTCGGTTCATCAAAACCAACAATATTCATCTTAGTCACGCCGAGTTCACGCGCTGCTGCAATTTCTTCTGCTTCTTTTCCTGCAAAATTTTCTACGTTTAAATGAGTATGGGTATCGAATATATTCATGCCTTTATTTTATCACAAAGTCCAGATAAAAAGAGAGTGGGACAGAAGTCGATTTTTTATATAAATTGACTTCGTTGTCCCACCTCCGCACAGTTGATTAGGTTGGCCGCTAACACTTGCGGAGTAGTTAAACAGTCCAGTGGACTGTTTAAGGGGGTGCCTGAAAATGGGACTGCACCCCAAGATAAGGACCTCCAATCAGCAGTGGTTCATTGGTGCTAAAGCACCTAATGAACTGTGCAGGGGAAAGACTTCTTGGCAGTGCCAACAAGTCTTTCTCCCAACCACTGCGTCAAACTGTTATGACTGCAAAAAGAGAAGGCTGGAATACTTTCTTCCCAGCCTCTGCTATCTTATTCTTTAGTTTAGTTCTTGGAATTTACCATCTTTGACCTCGGTGTAACCTTGATCTTTCAAAGCCTGACTGGATTGCTTAAAGCTGATATGATCAACCTTTTTACCATCAGGTACCTGAACTTGCAAGAGGTCAGCGTTGGCATTGATATCAACCTTAGAAAAATCAACTGTTGTGGTTTCAACCATTCGATCGCCTTGATAGTCGACCTTATGCTTAATTCCTTTAACACCATCCCACTTGTTACCGCCGTGCGCTTCTAAATACTGCTTGGCAGCATCAGCTGAATCTACCTGAATAGCTGAGTAAAGCAAGGTGGTGGTGGTGGTCATTTTCAACACCTTATCACCCCTATACTCATAGTGATTTCGGACATCCATCTGTCCCGCTTTTACTAATTGAAAATCAGCTGTCTCACGGGGACTAGCATTCTCAGCCGCTTGTTTGCTGCCGCAAGCCACTAAAAGCAGGGCCGCTAAGAAGGCGACTAAGCCAAAGGCTAATTTTTTTAATGTCATAGGATTAGCTCCAATCTTTATTTAATTCAAAGCTATTATAGGAATCCCGATGAAACTTGTCAAGCGCTTTCATAAGACTTCTGAGGACAAACCATAAAAAATTAAGAAAGGCAGTCCTGCCTCTCTTGTATTGCTCTAGATTTACCAGATTGACGCATCCGGTGAAAGCAAGACTTGTTGGCTAAGCCAAGAAGTCTACCGCTGCACAGTCCATTAGAGAGTGGGACAAACAGCCATGATGGCTTCGCCCTCACCCACAAAACATTGTAATCTTTGAAGATTACGTATAAAAAGTCATTTTTTATATAAATCGACTTCATCGTTCCACCTCCGCACAGTTGATCTGGGTTTTCTCAAACAGTCTCCCAGACTGTTTGACCTATCTCTTGCGAAGTAAGGGGATAAGGACTTCCAATCAACCACTGCGTCAAACTGTTATTACTGCAACAATAGAAGGCTGGAATACTTTCTTCCCAGCCTCAATGAACTACTGCTGGCTGATTTTCTCTTTGCCGCAAGGCCAAAGTGGAAAACCTAAACGAATGTGATGATCGTCATTCATCTTATTTCTAACCTCAAAGGGTTCTCAGGCCCTTTGAGCTGTTCTGAATGGGGGGAAATGAAACTTGCAAAGCAAGTGTCAAAAACGCTCTAGGGAAGAGACCGTTTCAGGTCACCACCTTAAAATCAGAACGTAGTGAAATCCAAATTTTCAATTTTGGGGTTGAGCCCACTCCCCTTACTACTTGGTTAGTCAGCTTTGAAAGCCTCAGGCTGACCTGTATAATTAGCCCAGTCCTGAGTCAGGAAATCGTCGCTAATATGATAATCTGGCTGAACCTGCTTTTGTGTCAAGAAGGGATTGACATACTTGTCAACGGCTAACCAGCCATTCCAACCCAAGTGAATGGTGTCCTGCATAAAGTGAGAACGCCCCCCATCTTTAGAAAGGTCGGCAATATGATTAAAACCTTGACTTTGCAACTGATATTTGATTTTAGCAACGGACGCTTGATACAGTTTAGTATCCAATCCTGTATAATCAGACCATTTCTTATTAACTGGCGGGATGATAAAGAGCACATCAGTATCCATCTGAGCAAACTGGTGGAGCACCAGCTGCAAATCATTGAACTCAGGCGACTTAGTATAGTTAAATGTCTTCTGCGCCCCCTTCAAGGCCTTGTAATTTCCCTTAATCCGATTATTATAGAAACGATTAGAGATCCCAAAGCGGTTGTTGTTCGTTGCCTTGGCAGCTAACTTATCAGCTTTGGCTGACAGAACCTCATAAGAGAAATCATCTGGTAACGTGGCAGCCTTCTTGGCAATTTTCTCATCATAGTTCCAACGACTTACACCAAATTGGCTATAGAAGTTATCTTCCTTCTCTAAGACCTGTTTTCTAAGCTTGAGCTGGGCTCGATCGGATTTAGATAAGGTTTGACCCTTAGCAACCTTTTCCACCATCTTGGACAGTGGAGCTTCTGGATACAGCTTGAGGAAGCGTTTTGCCGCATAACGATCATATAGGGTCCCCTTTTGATTCTGCAAAAAGCTTACCATCTGATCATTGCTAAAGAAGCTTTGAAAGGCTGCCGGATTAGCACCATCCTTAACGAACCATTGAGGCGAAATAACATAAACCGCCTGCTTGCGGGCCATCTGAGGAATGATTTGCTGCATACCATAATATTGAGTCAGAGAGGCTGCCCCCTTTTGTCCTAAGAGATAGGGAGTATAACCACGGTCATAGGCATCAGCTAAGACAGAAGGATGCAGGGCATCCATCCGTGACCATTCACTGGAGCCAAAAAAGGGAACGAAGCGGTGTCTAGGGTCTCCGAGAGCCCGCACTTTCTTGGCCCGACTTTTAAAACTAACCTTAGTCAAAGCGGTTGCATCGATCTTCTCAGCCTTGAAGGAATGTCCCCGATTACTCGGATAAAGACCAATTAGGGCAATAACCAAGATAAAGGCACAGATCAGAGGGCCAAAAATTTGCCACAAACGTTTAAGCATTGCGCAACTCCGTTACCCCTTGAACAATTTTATTGGCAGTATTCCAGTCATCACGACCAAACTCTGAAACAGGTACGTTGATATCAAAATGACTTTCCAATTCAACGATCAATTCAACAGTTCCCATACTATCGAGCACACCGGCATCAAATAGATCTTCATCCATCATATCAGATACATCTTCCATGAAAAGAGCATCAATAATTTCAATAACTTCTGCTTTAATATCCATTTTTATTCCCCCTTATTTTTTAATCAGTGGATTATTAAACCACTGGGCATCTAGGAAACCTGAGAAGAGCAGGAAGGAAACCATAACGACATTGAAAGTAATAAAGATTCCCAAAGCTTGCGTCCACTTATTATCAGGCAGAGGCTCCTGCCCCTTCTTCTTTCTTTCCTTGTTGATTTTTTTCTTTTTTCGGAACCAGGCATCATTGATAACGAGACCGACGCCATGGAAAAGACCGTAAGCGATATAGTACCAGGTTACTCCATGCCAGAAGCCCATTACCAACATATTGACGAGATAGGCCACACTAGAGGTGACATTGCGATTGTCAAAGACCTTCTTTTGAATTAAGAGCTTAACCAACCGCATGAAAATGAAATCTCGGAACCAAAAGGACAGGCTCATGTGCCAGCGATTCCAGAATTCCTTTAAATCCCTTGAAATGAAGGGCTTATTAAAATTAACTGGGCTCTTAATTCCCATGAGATTGGAGATTGCTAAAGCAAACATAGAATAGCCTGCAAAGTCAAAAAAGAGGTCCAAACCATAGGCATACATAACACCGATAGTATAACGATTAAAAACACCGCCCAATTGGAGAGAGCCTTCCTTCATTGGATTGAGCAGATAGGTCTCATCCAGATAGGCAATGATAAATTTATAGAGGAAGCCCAGCATAATCCAATAGACAGCCTGTTCCAGCATATTGAGCAGCTCATCGCGCTCAGGAATCTTTTGGTAATCCTCATCAAAGCGCTTGAAACGATCAATAGGACCGCTTGAAAAAGTTGGCATAAAAAGCAAGAAACGCAGAAACTGCCAGAGGGTAAATTCCTTGAGCACTCCGTCTCGCATCTCAATAATCATGCCGACCGCTCGGAAGGTCAGATAGGAAATCCCTAGAAAACCAAAGAGGGAGGCAAAGCCATGCGAGATGGTCGGTGCTACTTTGACAAAGGCCAGAGGCAGAATCGACAGAAAAGTCCAGACATAGAAAACTCCAGAACTATTGGCTCGCCTGCGATAGGCCTTATAGGAGAGAACCAGAGCCGTTTCCCAGATAACATAGAGTAAGAGGGATAACAACTGATTGAGGTTTTTCCCTGTCAGCATCAAAACAATAAAAGCCAGGCTGACTAAGATTTCATAAGGAGCAAAACGTTTCTTGAAGAAAAGACCGATGAAAATCGGCAAAACCGCCAGAATAATATAGACAAAATACTGAGGATTCCCATAAGCTTCCAGCTGAGGCAGAGAGGTCAAAAAGCTGATCATCGCTTATTCACCTCATTCATAAGTCCCTTAATATCAATCTTGCCATTAGGAGTCAGCGGCAAATCATCACGATAGATGAATTTAGAGGGCATCATGTAGTCCATCATAATATCCTTGAGATCCTCTTTGATGGCTTTAGTGATATCCAAGGCCTTGTCAAATTGCTCTGCCACTCCGTCTTTGAGAACGATATAGGCCAGAAGATTCTGTACCTTGTGGTCTTTATTGTAGCGCGGGACTGCTACAGCTGAATCAACATATTGCGACTTATTGAGGCTCTGAGCCACATCTTCCAACTCAATGCGGAAACCGTTGAACTTGATTTGGAAATCCATCCGACCGCCGTAGAGCAAGAGGCCTTCGTCGGTCATCTTCCCCAGATCTCCTGTATGGTAGGCCGGCAAACCCTTGTAGCTAAAGAAAGATTCTGCTGTCTTTTCAGGGTTGTTGAGATAGCCCTTGGATACGGCAGGTCCTGAAACAATAATTTCACCCTGCTGACCATTAGGCAGTGGATTGCCTGCCTCATCAATGATATAGGTTGGCGAATCCTTCTTGGTATAGCCGATTGGCAGACGCTTGCAGGTCGCCAGCATCTCATTGGTCACAGCAACAGCTGATAAAGCAACCGTTGCTTCAGTTGGCCCATAAGCATTGACAATACGAGCCTGAGGGAAACGATCTCGCAATTTCTGAGCCGTCTTAACCGTTAATTCTTCCCCATCAAAATAGAAATGAGTCAGCTGAGGCAGAGTTTGACTATTAAAGTCATCCGACAGCATGGCCATATCAACAAACGATGGCGTTGAGGTCCAAACCCCAATCGGCAGCTCATTGATCGTTACAAAAAGTTTCTTAAAATCAACAATGATTTCCTTAGGAAGAGCAAAGAGGGTACCGCCCTTGGCCAGAGTCGGAGCCCAGTACATAACCGATAAGTCAAAGGAATACGGCGGCTGAGCCAGCATCTGCGGATGCTCAGGAATGCTGAATTCTGGATCGCTGATAATCCAATTGGTGAAGCTTAGGAGGTTGTCATGCGAGATTTGTACTCCCTTTGGTTTACCGGTCGTCCCCGAAGTGAAAATAATATAGTAGTTATCATCACCCTGAACAGGATGGGTCAGCCGGTAGGCTGTTTTTGTCGCAAAAGCAGCTTCAACATCCGATAGACTTAGTATCGGCGTAGTCACATTAGTCATTGGAAAAGCACCGATAGAAATAATCAGGCTAGGTTGGGCCACTTCCAAGATAGCTTCAATTCGGTCTAAAGCCGAGTGCTGATCAACTGGAATATAGGCATGGCCTGACTTACTGAGGGCAAGGAAACTTGCTAACATTTCATACTCTTGTCCCCCAAAAACCATGACTGGTGACTGAGCAGGCAGAGCCAAAGTATCAAGATAGGCAGCTAGACTATCAGAGTCAGATTTTAATTCACCATAAGTATGGACTTCTCCCAGAATATTATAAACAGGATAATCCGCCTGCGACTGAGCAAATGCTTCAATCGTTTGAATCATATCTTTAATCACAGTAGTCTAACCTCTCTTAAAATTCGTTGTAAATAAAGTTGCCTTGGCCACGGCCCAGATAACTAAAGAAATACAATAACATCAGAATGATAATAAAATACAAGGCTGTCCGCCACAAGAATCGCCAATGGGCCTTCATGTTTGCTTCCCTCTCATCTTTGGATTTGCAGATTTAAACGTCCTCTCAACACGAGTCACCAATTCCAATCAGGACCGGTCTTAAGTCTTCTCTCTGCAATATTTAGTCTCTTTATTTTACCATATTATTACAGGATGGAGACGGTTAACCGTTTTCAGATTAAGCAAATTCCTAAAATCAGATCCCAGACCTCGTATTTGAATCTAAAAGTCTAAAAAGATGACTGTTCCAATAAGATTTAGGGCCATTAGTAAATCGGCTCTCAGTTCTCCAGCTTATTCCCTCTTCTCATTTTTGAAAATGAGAAGAGGGCTAGAGATTTAGCCAAGAAAAAATCAGCTCCCTCGAGTAAGAGCTGATCTTGTGTTTGATGTCATTATGCAGACAAGACTTTACGTCCTTTGCGGCGACGTGCTGCAAGAACACGACGGCCGTTCTTAGTTGCCATACGATGACGGAATCCGTGTTTGCGTTGACGACGGATCTTACTTGGTTGGTAAGTACGTTTCACCTGGAATACCTCCTCATAGATTTTCGTATTCGTTTAGCCGGCTATTATTATGATCAGTTACTAAACATACTTATTCATTTTATCCTAAGGCTAGGCACTTGTCAAGATTGCTCCCTCCTTTTTTCTGCCAATTTGCGATTAATCCTACTAACACGGCGATAAAAGATCAGATAAACCACAAACCAAATCACTAGGTAGACTATGGCAAAATTCAAGAAAAAAGCAGGAGACAAAGCATGATGGTTAATCCTATTCATCAAGACAATTAAAGCAGCAACTGTTACAAAATGCAGACTAGCCTGCCAAAGAAGAGCTGGCTGTTCCAATTCATAAATCATGGTCACAAGGCCAATCAAAGCACTAATCCAGACAACATTTGTAATCTGACTGACTGTCTGTGTTTGAGCACCATCAGCTAAGAGACTAAGTGTATAGACAATTCCGCCAAAGCCAACACCAACGATGGCATAAATTACAGGCTTTCTAACATTTATTTTCATCTTCACCCCTCACAATCCTAGGCGTTGCTCGAGATATTTCAAATAACGCCGGCTGACATCCAGCTTGCGTTGGCCCGTCAAAATCGCCAGCATATTTCCTGAAAAACTAGCTTCCAGAGCCTCCAAATGATTGATATTGAGCAGGGCATGCTTGGATACCTGAACGAAGTCAGGATTGTTCAGCCGCTCTGCAAATTTATAGAGGCGGTCATTGGTCAAAAAGCGACCCTTGCATGCCTCCAAAATTAAATAACTTCCTTCAACATCAACATAAATTAGGTCTTCAACTTTAAGCATCTCAATCCGATCGTTAGTCTTGATGGGAAGAACAGTCACATCTTCACGATCATAGCTTGACAGATAATCCAGCAAGTCTTGAACTTCTCTTGTTTTTTCCTGACTTTGAACCAAAACTTGCACCTCATCTGGTTCTAAAGCTTCAATTTTCTCAAAGCGATAGTGCATGCTCCATCTCCTATTTTTCTTTCTATCTTAACTTTTTAGAGCTGGTTATGCAATCATCAATTGACAGAAAGAATAGCAAAACAGATCAAAAGAAAGTAAAGGTTGCCGAAAAAAAGGAAAATTCTTTCAAAAAGGCCAAAGTATTTTTTTAAAAAAGGAAGAATCAAAGCGGCTACTAAACCGTAGAGACCTATTTCAACCAAAATTTTTAAACAGTACGCAAGCTGGTAAAAATGGTATTTTAAAGGGAGAAAGGCGCCTTCAAAATTCAGGAGCACTAGGGCCAAGGCTGTAAATTGAAAAATGGCAAACAAAAGATGCAAGCGGCCTTTAAGCGTCCTTTCCTGCCCTTCTATGTCTGTTGGAAAAACGGCTACTCCTAACGTCCCAAGCAAAGCTAGACAGAGTAAAGCAACGGCTTTCCCCTTAAAATCAAACTGATAGGTCCAAAATCCTAAGGCCAAGGCTAAGGCAATGTTTCGCACAGCCGTCAACAGACCGGCCAACTGAAAATAATTTTTATAATCGCCGACCCCATAATCACTGACTGCCTGAGAAATCGGATGATA
Organism: Streptococcus criceti HS-6; assembly: GCF_000187975.2. Taxonomy (NCBI): domain Bacteria; kingdom Bacillati; phylum Bacillota; class Bacilli; order Lactobacillales; family Streptococcaceae; genus Streptococcus; species Streptococcus criceti. The sequence continues at coordinate 628,809 of NZ_AEUV02000002.1, read as the reverse complement.
GACTCCTCTGTTCTTAATATGCAATACCGTTAACAAATAATAATAGACCAGAATACAGATGATAGCTAGACCAGCAAAAATATTAGTTAGCATGGCTTTAATCTCCTTTAAATCCATTTTTTCTGAGTATCGTTTCTTAGATTTTTTTAGCTTTTCTTGCAAAAACACTCAGGCCCAGCAAAAGCAAGCCAGCTAAGAAACTCAAACCAAGGACCAAGAACTCTTGGCTAAGGCTGGTCAGTTTCTCCCATTTTAGGCCAATCCCTAAGTACTCCTGAACACTTAGCCCCGGTCGATGCCAATTCACCACCTGATCACCAATCATAATATGGCGATAAGCAGAGGCTACATAGGCCCAAGGAGTATATTTCATCAGAGTTTGAGCAGAATCTGGCAGAGTTCCGATTGGGACGTAAACACCGACCAAAAAACCTGAGGCTGTCCCGATGATCACACCTAGTCGCTCCACAACTTCTGAAGTCTTAATAAATTGCACGACTGCCAAACCGATCACCGCACTCACCACACTGCTAGCAACCATAATGGCAAACATTTTCAATCCTTGCTCCAAAGAAACAAAATCCAAATTATCCTGCCAGCTAAAATAGACAGCCATCAGCAGATAAACCAAAACTTGCATAATCACGCCAATAACCGTGCTGGAGATAACATAACCGAGATTTAACTGAAAAAATGACGTGTCTGTCAAAAGAAAATCGTCTAACTTATGACTTTCCCAATCACGCACTAGGCGAGTAATACCAGTCCAAACGGTCGTAACAGAAGCTACTGCCAAGGTACCGCCCATAATCCATTGATCCAGCATTTTCTCAGGATGACTAGTGCCAGACCAAGCATCCTGCATGTTTTTTTGCAAAAAGATGAGATAAAGGCCAAAGGCAATCCAGGCTCCCATGAGGGAGAAAAAAACGGTCACCTTATTATGAAAATAGAGTCGTAAGTTCCTTTTTGCCATTGTAATCATAGGTAAGCTCCTTCTTAGTTTTTAAATTCAGTTCCTGCAACAGCCATAAAAACATCATTAATGTCCCCCTTTTGAAAATCAAAATCAAGGATGTGATTTTGATGGCTAACTAGAAAATCCAAGGCCTGTGGCGTAGTTAGATCTTCAAACAGCAACCAACCATCAGCTTTCTCCTCATAGGTTAGCCCTGAAAATTTCCTACGGTCAGTCTTAATCAAGAGACGATTTTTGGCATATTGCTCCTTGAGTTCTTGAGCAGAACCTTGAACCAGAACCCGACCATGGTCAATAATATAGGCCATATCAGCATTTTCAGCTTCTTCCAAGTAGTGGGTGGTCAAAAAGATAGTCAACCCTTCTTCTCTCTGCAGCTGATACAGCAGATCCCAGATACCCCTGCGGCTTTGGAGATCCAAACCCGTTGTCGGCTCGTCTAAGAAAAGCAAATCTGGTTTAGTCAAGAGAGCTCTGGCGATATCCACTCGACGCCGTTGACCGCCCGATAAAGTACCGTATTCCTGTTTGAGGAGGTCCTCAATCGAAAGCATCTTCACCAAGTCTTTAGTCCAAGCCTTATCAATTTGGCGATAAAGGCCTGCACGACTCTCCAAATTTGCCTGAACACTCAAGTCCTCATCAAGAACGCTGTCTTGAAAGACCATTCCAATCTTGAGATTTGGTGCTAATTTGACCTGACCTGAACTGGCTGCCAAAAGCCCTGTCAAAATCTTAATTGTGGTTGATTTCCCGGCCCCATTGGTTCCAATATAAGCGAGCAATTGCCCCTTATCTACCTGAATATTGAGGTTTTCCAGAACCGCTTTCTCACCGTAGACCTTCGTTAAGTTTTTCGTTTCAATAAGCATCTGAACACCCGCTTTCCTTTTACTGGCCTAATTGTACCAAAGGAAAAAGGTTTGTGGACAAAATTCAGCCAAGCGGTCAAAATCCATAGGTAAGCGGAGAAAAAGAACCCTGAACATTAGATTTTTTATCTAGCTTTTACAATACATATCATCTTGATAGGGTGTTCCTACCTAATAAATGACAGCTCAAAACCTTAGTAGCCATCAGCTGGGCTGATAGTTTTATTGTTTGGCTCTCCGTTAAAAACTGGCTGGAAGCCATAACAAAACGAGTCTGGACTTTTGTCCCAGACTCGTTAACATTGTTCTCGATTTACAATTGACGCAGTAGTGGGAGTAAGACTTGTTGGCTAGGCCCAAGAAGTCTTACCCCTACACAGTTCATTGAGAGTGGAACAGAAGTCGATTTATATAAATCGACTTCGTTGTCCCACCTACGCACAGCTGATTAGGATGGCCGCCAACACTTGCGGAGTAGTTAAACAGTCCAGTGGACTGTTTAAGGGGGGGCCTGAAAATAGGACTGCACCCCAAGATAAGGACTCCCAACCACTGCCGATTAGCGGTTCCACCCTCTTAATTAGTTTAATCTTCTCGACTAGGAACAACAACCACATAACGCTTAGGGTCGTGTCCCTCTGAATAACTGTCCACGTCAGGAATTTTGGCAATCGCTTTATGGATGATCTTACGTTCATCGTTGGACATGCTGTCCATACGATAAGCCTGACCGCTGTCTGAAACACGCTCAGCAATTTTATGGGCAAAATCAATCAAGGTCTCCATGCGACGTTCGACATAATCATGAACATTGACTGTCACTGAGAAAGAACGGGAATAATGGTCATGTAAGAAGTTTTGGGCCAAGATTTGCAGGGATTTAAGCACCTTACCATGATAACCGATTACTCGACCGGCCTCTGGTGCTTCAACCTGAATGGTGATTTGACGACCGGATTGATTAGTTGTTAAACCAGCCTCCACATCCATTTCGTAGATAATAGTTTCAAGATAGCCTGTCACAGCCTCGGCGGCTTCATCAATATCCTTGCCGACCGTGGTTTCAATCGGATGGGACCCACTCTCAGAGTTTTCAGTTAAGCGATCCAACTCTGGCTCCGATCCTTCAGCCGCTGACTGTGCTGGATTCTCTTGGGCAACCGAGGCTTCCGCCACAGGGACAGCTGCTCTTTGGCCAACGGTCTTCTGTGAATCTTCAGCAGAAAGCTCAGCTGAATCAGCAGCTTGACTATCCTCAGCTTCTAGCTCATCTGTCCAATCAAGGCCTTCCTTATCCAGCTCTTCCTTCTTACGCCGATACTCTTCAACAATTTCATCGGGAAGTAAATCGCTAAGAACAGACGTTATTGAGCGTCTAGCATCCAGCATTTCAGATTTAGCCTTATCATTAACGATTTGGCCACGATTTTCCAAATACTTGATAATGCTCGTCACCTTGCGGGACTCTGCTGCCTCTTGTTTGAGAGCTTCTTCTGAAGCTTCCCGTTTACTCAAGGCTTTTGGCAAGTTCCGAACAATCTCTTGGTCAGCTTGAGAAACAGTCGTGCGGCTGATGACCTCTACATCAACTTTGGCTGGTTTCTTACCAAAACCGAAAAAACCTTTTTTCCCGCGCGAGAGAACGCGGATAGAAGCCTTAGTTCTAGTGATACCTAAATCACCAAGACCTGCCTGAATTGCTTCTTCAACAGTATTACCTGTGAACACTACCATAATATCTATACTCCTTCGCTAACAGAAAATTTTCGCCTTTTTCTGATGCGTCTACTTACGTTTCTTCCGGGCTTTTTTCTTCGCTCGACGAATTTTTGCTTCCCTTTCTTTTTCTTGTGCCTCCTTAAGTTCCCGCTCAGCAATAATTTTAAAGGGATTGTGGAAAATTAAAAGCTGAGCTACCTGAAAGGCATTACCGATTGCCCAGTAGAGGGCAATCCCACTCGTGAAGCGAGTTCCAATCCACAAAATAAAGAGAGGCATAACAATGCTAGTAGCTGTCATAAAGGCATTCTTTTCCTTGGCTGCCTTATTGCTGAGCCACATAGACAGGTAGGTGAAAATGGCTGCCAGAATCGGCAAGATATAGGTTCCATCATTTTCACCTAGATTCCAGAACAAGAAATTCCCTTGACTCAAGGCAGGTACCCGAATCAAGGCCTGATAAAGAGCCATCATGACGGGAAATTGGATGGCTAAAGGCAGTAAGGCTGCCCACTGGTTCACACCATTTTCTTTGTAGAGCTCCTGCGTTTTTATAGCCTGCATATTGCGGTCGTCAGCGTATTCTTTCTGAATCCGTTTAAGCTCAGGCTGAAGTTCTTGAATTTCTTGGCTGGATTTAATCTGACGATTATAGAGAGGAATCAAGGCCAAACGAACAATTAGCGTAAAAAGAATGATCCCAATTCCAACCGATCCACCAAAGGACAGCCACTGGATAGCGCGACCAAAACCGTAAACCAACTGATCCCAGCCTGTCGACGAACTGTTAACTGGATTACGACGAGCACAGGCAGACAAGACGATCAAAGCTGCTAGAACTAGACCACTTAATTTAAGTTTTTTTTTCACAAAATATTCCTTTCAATACGACATCACTAAATCATCAGGACCCCACTCCAAGGGCAAAACTCAATCTTGATAGAGACCAGCTAGACTCAGAACATGTTTCAAATTCTGTCTCACTGCTCGATAGTCCATATCTTCAACACCTTTTCGAGCAATGATAACAAAGTCATCGTTGCTTAAATGCGGAGCCAATTCCATCAAAACATGTCTCATCTTCCGTTTGATCCGATTGCGGGTAACGGCATTGCCGAGCTTTTTACTGACTGACAGACCAACTCTAAAATGCTTCTGTGGCCTTTCTAAACTATAAACAACAAATTTCCTATTGGCGACACTCTTGCCTCGCCTAAAAATAGCTTGAAAATCTAAGTTTTTTTTAACACGATAGGTCTTCTTCAAGGCAGTCTCCAAACACTCTAAATTACCCCTTATTATACCATAAAAGAGCCAAAAGCCAAAAATCCCCTAGATTTAGCACTCCTCATCTAATATCTCAGATGATTCCCTTTACCAAGCTACATTTTATCACTAGTTAGCCATAAATGCCAGACCAATTGAGCTCTAAGTATTAAACCAGCTACAAAAACCTCCGAAGGAAAGATTGACTGTTATACGATAGAAATTAAATGTTATACAATTAAAGTTCGGAGTTTAACTTGTTAGTTTCTATTTTCTGTGTATAATAAAACCTGAAAGCGTCTATAAACGAACTTTTAGGCATCCGTCTTTTACAGCATTTAAATGTAAGCACAGCTGCCTTCTTTCCGCCTTGCCTATATGGCCATCATTAATTAGTAAGGAGTTTCTACATGTCTCAACACTACCTAAGAAAAAGTGCCTTGCTGCTCTCGCTGGTCACAGCTGGACTAGTCGCTAACCAAGTCACAGCTGACGAGCAGCTCCCTCAGTCCCAGACACAAAATCAAGTAGCAAGCGCCAATGACGTTAGCAGTCAACAGGTTCCAACCAATCAAGACCAAAGCCAAGACTATGCTAATGCCCAAGCCTCTGCTGTTCAAGCTTCAAATAGCCAAGAGCAATCAATCTATCAAAATCAAACTCCGCAAACCGCCGAACAAGAAAAGGCTGATGATACAAAGCCGATTGAAGGTGAGAAGGTAGATGTCCAAATCCTTTCAACCACCGACCTCCACACCAATCTGGTTAACTACGATTACTATCAAGATAAGGATGCCCAAAATATCGGCCTAGCCAAGACCGCCCTTCTCATTGATCAGGCTGAAAAGGAAAATCCTAACTCCGTCTTGGTCGATAATGGCGATACCATTCAAGGCACCCCACTGGGAACTTACGAAGCACTCATCAATCCTGTTAAGCAGGGCCAACAGCATCCCATGTACAAGGCCTTTACGACCTTGCATTATGATGCAGCTTCGCTGGGAAACCATGAATTCAATTATGGTTTGGACTACCTCAATCGCGTTGTTGATTCAGCAGGTCTACCAATCGTCAATGCCAATGTCATTGATGCTAGAACTGGCAAACACTATTTCAATCCCTATATTATTATTCCCAAAACCTTTACCGATATTAACGGCCGGCAAGTCACCGTCAATGTTGGTATCACAGGTATCGTTCCACCTCAAATCATGAATTGGGATAAGGCTAATTTAGAAGGTAAGGTCAAGACCATCGATGCAGTTCAAGCTGTCGAGGCTGTCGCCCCAGAGATGCGGGCCAAGGGGGCCGACATCGTTTTGGTCATGTCCCACTCAGGTATTGGTAACGATCGCTATGATATCGGTGAAGAAAATGTCGGCTACCAAATTGCCAGCGCTAAGGGAATCGACGCGGTTGTCACTGGTCACGCCCATGCTGAGTTCCCATCGGGGAATGGTACAGGAGTCTATGAAAAAATTCCCGGTGTCGATGGTTTTAACGGCAAAATCAACGGTATTCCTGTTACCATGGGCGGGAAATATGGCGACCATCTAGGCGTCATCAAGCTCAACCTGCTCTTTCAAGGTGGTAAATGGAAGGTTGAGCAAAGTCACGCCGAAATTCGCAAGATTGACAGCAATTCTAATCAGGCTGATGAAAGAATTTTAAACCTAGCCAAACCTGACCACGAAGCCACTATCGATTATGTCCGCGAACAAGTCGGAACAACAACTGCTCCAATCAACAGCTATTTTGCCTTAGTAGAAGACGACCCTTCCATTCAAATGGTCAACAATGCCCAACGCTGGTATCTGAAGGAGCAACTGGCAGGAACACCAGAAGCCAGTCTGCCCCTCCTCTCAGCAGCTGCTCCTTTTAAGGCCGGTGCTCGCAATGATGCTTCTTCCTACACTGATATTCCTGCCGGTCCAATCGCAATTAAAAACGTCGCAGACCTTTACCTCTACGACAATGTTACAGCTGTTCTCAAAGTTACCGGCAAAGATTTGCGGGAATGGCTGGAAATGTCAGCCGGCCAGTTTAATCAAATCGACCCTAGCAAGACAGGGCCTCAGCAATTGATTAATACCGACTATCGTACTTACAATTTTGATGTCATTGATGGTATCAACTACACATTCGATGTCACACAGCCTAATAAATATGACATGGATGGCAACCTAGTCAATCCAGACGCCCATCGCGTTCGGGACTTAACCTACATGGGACAGCCGGTTGCTGATGGCCAAGAATTTATGGTGGCAACCAACAATTATCGGGCAAGCGGAAACTTCCCAGGCGTGAGAAACGCTAGCGAAAACCGTCTGCTCAATTTAGAAAACCGCCAGGTTCTCATCAATTACATTACGGCTGAAAAAACGATCAACCCCACTGCCGACAACAATTGGCGTTTTGCCGATACCATCAAGGGACTGGATGTTCACTTCCGCACAGCCGAGCGGGCGAAAAATCTCCTTAATCAGAAGACAACCATTCAGTTTGTTGCAGCCGATCCTAGTCAGAATGGCTTTGGCGACTTTAAGTACATCTATACCGAAGCCACTGATCCAAGCCGTCCAACAACTCCAGCAGATCCACAAGCCAAGGAACAAGAGCAGACCGCTAAACCAGCCTTGTCGCTCCACAAACGTCAAGCTATCTTACAAATGGTAACCAGCAACTACCAAAACCTGCAAAGTCAGACAGCAGCCCCAACAGGATCCAAGACCAGCAAGCAGGCTGAATTACCAAAAACAAATGGGCAATCTAGCTGGAGCCTGAGCCTAGTCGGTCTCCTTATCAGTATATTTGCGGCTAACCTTTTGCCTAAATCTAAACGCCACTAATAGAACAATTCCCCAGTTAACTTAAAAGCTCCCACTAGTACATTTTACTAGTAGGAGCTTTTTTCTGATGGTCAGCAATCATCATTTATCACTCATTAAAGTTTTCTTCGCTTCTTCAATCTGCCAGTGTACCTGATCAAAGCCTGTGCCACCCAGCGAATTACGACGCTCAACGGCAGTCCTCGATTGCAGGGCAGTATAGATGTCTCCCTCAATCAGATCAGAGATTTCTTGATAGCGCTCTAAGGGGACATCTTGAAGGTAGTGACCATTCTTGGTGCATTCTAAAACCAGCTTACCAACAATTTCGTGAGCCTGACGGAAAGGAAGCCCCCTGACAGCCAGATAGTCTGCTAGTTCTGTTGCATTGGAGAAATCTTTTTCGGTTGATTCCGCCATGTGGCGGTCGTTGACCGTCATACTGGACAACATTCCCGCCAAGATATCAATAGCCACCGTGATGGTTTCCGCTGTATCAAACATACCTTCCTTATCCTCTTGCAGGTCCTTATTGTAAGCGAGAGGCAGGGATTTCATAACCGTCAGCAGGCCAGTCAAATTGCCATAAACTCGGCCTGTTTTCCCACGAATGAGTTCAGCCATGTCAGGATTTTTCTTCTGCGGCATGATAGAAGAGCCTGTGGAAAAGGTATCAGATAAGGTGACGAACTGGTACTCGTTAGAACACCAATTAATGATCTCTTCACAAATGCGGCTCATGTGCACCATGAGGATACTGGCATTGGCCAAAAATTCCAAAATAAAGTCTCGATCAGACACCGCATCCAGAGAATTGCTATAGGGAGCATCAAAGCCCATCAAATCGCTGGTCAGTTGGCGATCAATAGGGAAGGTTGTCCCAGCCAGAGCTGCAGCTCCCAAGGGCGAAAGATTGGTGTGCTTTTGGTTAAAGGTAAACCGCTCACTATCTCTGGTAAACATGCTGTAGTAGGCCATGAGGTGATGACCAAAGGAAATCGGCTGGGCATGCTGCAGATGGGTGTAGCCCGGCATAATAGTATCAACATGCTTATCAGCCAAATCAACCAAGGTTTGTCGCAAATGATGCAGTTTATCCAGCACTTCAACTAATTTAGCCTTGAGATAGAGGTGCATATCGGTCGCCACTTGGTCATTACGTGAACGAGCCGTATGGAGCTTTCCAGCTACTGGTCCAATTTTCTGAGTCAAAAGTGACTCCAGATTCATGTGGATATCTTCATTAGCGATATCAAATTCTAGCTGACCAGCATAGAAGTCCTGCAAGAGTTCCTCAAGACCTGTTTTGATTTGGCTAGCTTCTTCAGGACTGATGATGCCTGTTTGCCCCAGCATGGTCACATGAGCAATGGAACCCTTTAAGTCAAATTCTGCCATCTTTTGGTCAAAAGAAATAGAAGCACCGAATTCCTCGACCCATTTTTCTAGACCTGCTTCAAAACGGCCACCCCAGAGTTTATGATTTTCTGCCATAGTATTACCAGATTCGCTTAGCTAGCGAACATTCCCTTTCTTTAATGTTACAACATCTATTATAAAGACAAGAAACCCAGCTAGTGAGTCAACCAGCTTTCTTTATATCCCCTTACAGTCAAGACAAGGCAAAGCCTTAGTTAAATTCGCTGTCACTGGATCTAACACGCCAAGTCCTATGGGACCTTGGCTAAAGCACCTAATGGACCTGTACAGGGGCAAACTAAGCTAGCATGGCCAACAAAGACTTGTCTTCCAACACTGCGCCGCATCAGACTGTTCTACTAAAATAGTCAGTAGAAGGCCATACTTTTGTTTCACTCCCAAAAGTACAGCAAGCTGAAACTAAGATATAAAGCCCTTAAGCGTTTCAAAGAAAACCCACCTAGTTTACAGAAACACAGGCGTGTTCAGTGTGCAAGGACCTATCGTTTTGATTTTCAACAGGTATTACCATCATATCAAAAAAACTAGCCTATGTCATAGCTAGTTTTGATGGTCTCACAGGACTTGTCCCTAAAAGGAAGAGCACTTCTTCCTCTTGGGCCCGTCAGTCGCCTCACCGAACGGCCTCATCGGGCATTAAGTTTAAAGAAAAGAGGTCCAGATGGGGCTCTCTGACCCCTTTTATCTGAAGATTTTCCTTGCCTTTATTTTGAGCTCTGCCCACTCACCTCTCACATTAACATTATTTGTTATTAACTTGTGAGTTGACTTGAGTTGGCAGCCCCCAAAGTTTAATGAATCCTACAGCTGCATCTTGATCAAAACTATCTGCTGTGGTGTAGGTTGCCAAATTTTCATCATAAAGAGAATTCGGCGACTTCCGTGCCACAACCTTAGCAGTTCCCTTGTACAATTTCACTTTTGCAGTTCCATTAACCACTTTTTGAGTTTCTTTGATATAGGCCAAAATACTTTCCGTCGCTGGGCTAAACCAAAGGGCATTATAAATCAAATTAGATAATTCATTTTCAAGAATTGGTTTAAAGTGGGACACTTCCCGAACCAAGGTCAGGTCTTCAATTTCCTTATGTGCGGTCAACAGTGTAATAGCACCAGGGCATTCATAGATTTCCCGAGACTTGATACCGACCAATCTGTTTTCTACATGGTCAATCCGACCGACACCGTGCTTCCCAGCCAAATCATTTAATTTTTGAATTAAATCAGCCAATTTCATTTCTTGACCATCGATAGCCACCGGTTTACCAGCTTTAAATTCAATATCAACAAATTCAGGCGTATCAGGAGCCTCTTCAACAGAATTGGTAATACCAAAGGCTTCTTCAGGGGCCTGATTCCATGGATTTTCAAGGACACCGCATTCATTGGCACGCCCCCAAAGGTTTTGGTCAACTGAATAAGGATTGTCAAGATCAGCAGGAACTGGCACGCCATTCTTCTTAGCGTATTCAATTTCTTCTTCTCTGGACCATTTCCATTCCCGAACTGGCGCAATAACCTTCAACTCTGGATCAAGAGCCGCAATAGCCACTTCAAACCGAACTTGGTCATTCCCCTTACCAGTACAGCCATGAGCGATAGTCGTTGCTCCAGTCTTATGAGCAATCTCAACCAATTTCTTAGAAATTACTGGACGGCTGAGGGCTGATACTAAAGGATACTTTTGTTCATAGTAAGCATGAGCCTGCAAAGCTGGCAAAACATATTCCTCAGCAAATTCATCCTTAACATCAAGGACGTAAGACTCAACAGCTCCAACGCTCAGCGCCTTATCATGGATGAATTCCAAGTCCTTACCTTCACCGACATCCATGCAGACAGCAACAACATCGTAATCTTTTTTCAACCAAGTAATCGCGACGGAGGTATCAAGTCCCCCTGAGTAAGCTAGAATGACTTTTTCTTTTGACATAATTATTTCTCTTTTCTTCTTTTTTAGGCTGTTTTTTGTATATCTCAACCTTACGAAAGTCATTATATGGTATTTTTATTCATGAGTCAAGTACTTTTTGTATTTTTTTTCGATTTTTTATAATTTTTTGTTTTTTATTCATGTTTTGGGTAAATATACAGGAAATTATTCATTTGAAGACGAAAAGTCTCTAGTAAGTTCCAATACAGCTTCAAAACTATTACCGCTCTCACCTACCTCTGCACAGGTTCATCAAGATACCCCAGAGACTTGCTATTAAACACCCCTCACTTGATAGCCAACACCAAGCACTATGGCACATTGACCTCAACCCCACACGAGGCCGAACAAACACCAACACCATATCGCAAACCCCTTAGATCTGGCAAAAAGGAATTTAGAAAACCGTTGCTGATAATCAAACATCTTGAAAGATTTTATACTTTTAGCAGCCATATTTGTAAAAGTTCGAAACACCAGCAGCTATACCTGCCATTTCACAGCATAACAGTATAGTAGACTAACAATATCGACTGTAGCAGAGGTGAGATTGAAATGCTCCAGTAGACTTTGGCAGTCTGGGGATAGACTGCCAAAGCCTGCCACCTAAAAATAGAAAAATAGCAGAGGCCTGAGCCTTAAAATGGGAGGGCGAGGAAAATCGAAATCACCATTTCATAACGATTTACCGATTTTTGTCTCATTCTCAACCTATGCAGGAGTAAGGCTTCTTGGCCTAACCAACAAAGTCTTAGAAACTGTATTCACAAGTTTAAATTCTTAGCCTCAGCTGGAAAAAGCGACCATAAGATCGCTCAAAGCAGACAGTTGCCGTCGTGGTAAAAAGACGATTGACCCTATTTAAGTCAATCGTCGAGGGGATTTTCAAGACCCTAGGCTTGAAAATGAGCAATGGAACTCCGTTAGGAGGTCGCTTGCGTCCCTACCACATAAGGCTAACTGTCAAAAAATGTGAATACAAGTTCTTACCCTCATGCTCTCTAAACCAGTTAAATCGAATTCGAATATTTTAGATGTCATCTATAGCTTACATGATCTTACAGCTGAGAGCGCAGCACTCATGATCGTCTGTTCCAACCTCTTATGATCCTCTTTTCACCATACTGGCAGAAATTAGAAAATAATTTTTGCAAAAAAAAGAACCCGCCGTCGCGGGTCCCTTTCCATTTCACAGTATATTGGGAGAGAGATGAGAAATGGGTTTCGAATAAATAAGAAGTTCGGGATAAGTTTGCGTCTGTCTTCTATCAGAATAATTATTGGGAGAGAGAAACTGATAGAAAACTTCATCCCTACGCTGATTAGTATATCTCAAATCAAAGATTTTTAAACCACAATATCTTGAATTGTCGTTTTTTTATCTTGAAATGTCAAAATTTCTCTTGAAATGCATTTTTTATCCCCAACTGCTCTTTCTGATCATAGAATAATATCCTAGATTGATGGACTAAAATCAGATTTTTTCTATGTAAATGGACAATTGAACCACCTAGTTTTTCAATCTTCTCCAGCAAAATAAAAAAGAGTCTGGAACAAAAGTCCAAACTCGTTAGCATTATCCTAGATTTACCAAATTGACGCAGTGGTTGATTTTTGTCCCACTCTCAAACTTTATTTTTTGCCTTAAACAGTCTCCTGTCTGGCTCCCCACTCCCGCATAAGAGCCTTCATCTTCAAGCGGGAAACTGGACAGGCATCTCCATTCTCAAAGAAGACTAAGAGCTCAGCCTTATCCACTCGACTAATATTATCTAAATTAATTAGGAAGGATCGGTGGCAGGAAAAGAGTCGTGAATTGACTTCTGCAATCTCTGAGAGACTACCGTAAAACTCTAAACGCTCATTTTTTGTAATTAACATGACCTTATGGGGCGTTGGCGAGGTCGCAAAGTAATAGATATCCTTGAAGGGCAGCTGAACACGCGCCTGAGCTGATTCAAAGGTAAAAACCTCATCCACTTCCTCCGAGCGGTGCATATTGTTAGCCGTATAAGCAATAACTTCACGCAGATCAGTCTTGAACTGCTCATCCGGAGCTGTTTTATCAATAAAATCTAAGGCAGAAACTTTATACTTAAAACTAATCGGAGCGAATTCTGAGTGAGTGGTCACAAAAACAATAACAGCCGCAGGATCAATCCGACGGATATCCGCCGCTGCCTCTAACCCCTTTTTTTCTTCTCCCTTAATTTCAATATCCAAGAGGAAAAGCTGGTGATTACCTTTTTCAGCAATAGCATCCAATAGATTTTGTGCCTTGGAAAAAACTTCAAACTGACGAGCTGAAATTCCTTCTTCCCGCAATATCTCCGTTACTAAGGTTTTAATCCGCGTTTGCTGGATTAAATTATCTTCCAAAATAAATATATTCATAAACTCCCACCATTTCTAACCACTCTTTGATTAATTATATTATTTCACACTTAAAATAACAAAAATTATCTTCATTTTAAAATAAAAACCCTCCGAATACTCGGGGGGATCACATTCAGTGAACAGCGTGTTCTTATGGTTGGCTCAGTTATTAGAAGCAGCTCCAGAGCCTTGAGAATATCTCTCCCCCATTCTCAAGGCAGATCTTCTCCTCATGGCCAACTTTAACAGCAAGCAAACTTATCACTAATTCCTATTTAGTATATCATAACCTTCCTGTAACAGAAAATAAAAGGATTGTAAATTTTACAACAGTTAAATCTCCAAGTCTGAGGCTCTTTAAATCTCTTTTTATAAAACACTTAGATGCGAGAAATTTTATGACACCAACTCTATATCAAAAATGAAACTTGGTCTGAGATTAAATGCTACTGACTTTATTCACCCTCCTCATACTAAATTCCAGTACTCAAGCACCCAGAACTTATCTTGAGATCTTAGTAATTTTGTAATAACTAATGGATAATAGATAATAGGCAGCAGAAAAAAGACCAGCCTAAGCCAGTCCTGATATCCTTCTTATTTCAAGTTCTTCAGCATATTCTCAATATGTTGGATAGATTTTTCCTTCCCCAATAGATAAATAGTATCTGGTAATTCTGGACCGTGCATTTCACCAGAAACAGCAATCCGAATTGGCATGAAGAGATTTTTACCTTTGATGCCCGTTTCCTTTTGAACAGCCTTGATTTGCGGGAAGATATTTTCTGCTTGGAAGTCCTCATCAGACATGGCTTCCAGCTTAGCCTTGAAGGCCGTAAGGACAGTTGGAACGCTTTCACCCGCCATAAAATCCTTTTCTTCCTGAGTCAATGCTGGAAAGTCTTCAAAGAAGAGGTCAGTCAGAGGGACAATTTCATCAGCTGACTTGAGCTGAGGCTTGTAAAGCTCTACCAACTTTTCAGCCTTGTCGGTCAGGCGTCCCGCTTCTTCCAAGAAGGGTTTACAGAGGGCGAAGACAGACTCAAAATCAGCTTTCTTGATATAGTCGTTGCTGACCCAGTCCATTTTCTTTTGATCAAAGGCTGCTGGTGACTTGCTGAGACGACTTTCATCAAAAAGTTTAATCAATTCCTCACGGGAGAAGATTTCTTCTTCTCCACCAGGATTCCAACCTAAGAGGGCAATAAAGTTGAAGACAGCTTCCGGGAGGTAGCCCTTCTTGCGGTAGTCCTCGATAAATTGCAGGGTATTGGTATCTCGTTTAGACAGCTTTTTACCTGTTTCAGAGTTAATAATCAAGGTCATGTGACCAAATTGTGGAGGCTCCCAACCAAGGGCTTCATAGACCATGAGCTGTTTAGGAGTGTTCGCGATATGATCATCACCGCGAATAACATGGGAAATACTCATATCATGATCATCAATAACGACAGCGAAGTTATAGGTTGGATAGCCATCGCGTTTTTGAATAACCCAGTCACCGCCGATATTGCTGCCTTCAAACTCGATATCACCCTTGACCATATCAGTCCATTTGTAAATACCAGCTTCATTAACAGCCAAGCGGACCGTTGGGACAATACCGGCAGCCTCACGCTCAGCAATATAAGCAGCCTTTTGCTCCTCGTCCATACCTAGGTATTCATTGACGTAACGAGGGGTTTCTCCAGCAGCTTCTTGGCGTTCCCGTTCAGCTGCTAATTCTTCTTCTGTTACGTAAGACTTATAGGCCTTACCTTCCGCCAAAAGTTGATCAATATAGCTTTGGTAGAGCTCCAAACGTTCTGACTGACGATAACGTTCATGAGTTTCAGGACTTTCATCCCAGTCAATCCCTAGCCAACGCAGGTTTTCCAATTGCGAGCGTTCACCATCTTCAACATGGCGCTTGCGGTCAGTATCTTCAATCCGAATGACAAAAGTACCGCCATAGTGACGAGCATAGAGATAATTAAAGAGCGCCGTCCGCGCATTTCCGATATGTAGCAGTCCCGTTGGACTTGGTGCGTAACGCACGCGAATTTCATTAGACATAGTCTTTATCGTCTCCTATTCAAAATGATTCAATCCTTATTATTATAGCACTAAATAGGAGAAAAAGGGAAGGGCGTGGGATCAACCCAAAAATTGAAAATTTTGGTCCTCACCATGGCCTGGTTTTAAGGTGGTGACCTGAAACGGTCTCTCCCCAAACCGTTTTTGACACTTGCTTTGCAAGCTTCATTTCCCGATTAAAAAGGTCTCCCAGACCTTTTTAACCCACCTCCGCACAGTGAGTTAGGATAGTGGCCAACCACTGCGTCAAGACTTTATCCCAAAACGGGATACTGGACGAGTTTTTGCCCAGCCACCTCCCTTAATGCTTGAAAATTATCTCTAACTAAAGATAAACCACTTCCAAACTGCCAAAAGCCACACTACCAGTCAACTCCAAAGTCTTTCTTCCTGCAGAGCGCCGACTAGGCAGATTGACAGAACCGAACACATTCGAGACCTTACAAACAACCGACCAATCTCTAGGAATATAAAGAACTATGCTAGCAAAAGAGACCTCAACCTCAAACGTAGCAATGTCACCCAAAATCATTGCTTCATCAAAGTAAATTACCTTCTTGCCAAAGGTTACTTCCGCCCTACCTGAGATGAAATTGTCATCCCTGATGTGACTGGCATTGCTATTATAGGGGGCATAGGTATACTGATTATTTTTCTTGGTCCGCCATCTAAAATTCCAAGGTTTCCTTCTTCCAAACAAATTATCCAGCCCCAGACCCACTAAGAAAGCAACGAGAAAAATTGTACTATTAGACAAGGGTAAAAAATGCAGGCGGCCATTTAAAATGATTAGGAAAAAACCTAGACTAAGGAAACTACTGGTAAAAGCGGCACGCAGGATACTTCCTAAAAACCAAGCGGCCGTGATACAAAGACCAAGAAGAGCCCAGCCATCAACTAGGGCTGGGGCAAATAAATCTTGAAATACGATAACGGCAGCCAATAAAATTAGGCTAATTCCTAAGAAAAACTTTCGCATATTGCTTCCTTCTTTACAGAGTGAGCGAGACTAAAACGGTCTTGATGGTTACAATTGAAATGGAGAGCAAGTCAACCTGCCCTCCTCCCCTATTTTCTAGAGACTGCAAATCTAACCATCTAAAACAGATCCATGATCCCCGAACCCTTGTTACTAGTAGATGGTGTCACTAAATGGCCACCGATAACTTGGGCAAAGGTTTCAATATTGAGACTTTGTACATAGATTTCACCGCTGCCACGGAAGGTATTAACAATACCTTCACCTGTACCGATAGATTGCAGAAAGCCATTTTCCAAATGGATTTGGTAATCCAACTCTCTGGACCAAGCAACCACATGAGCATTATCAATCGTAATCTCCTGCTGGTTAAGCTCGATTTTCTGAATGGAACCAAAGCTATTAGCTAAGAGTGTCCCTTGACCTTGGGTTGTCATAATAAAGAGACCACCCTGACCACCAAAGAAGGCCCGTCCAACTGACTGGCGCTCCATGGTATATTGGGCAGAACCATCCAGAGCGAGAAAGGCTCCATCGTTAAGGCGGTACTGTTTGGCTCCCAATTCCAGAGCAATAATCTGACCAGGCATGGAAGGGGCAAAGCCAGACGGCCATCATCTGCATTGGAAACTGCTTGAGTAATAAAAGCTGATTCACCAGAAGTCATGGAGCGACCGACGGCCTTAAAGAGTTTACCTAAACCATCTCCCTTAGCATTAAGCTTGGTGTTAAGTGTGATTGATGGGGTATGGTAAACCATGCTTCCGCGCTGGATATAGGCCGACTCTCCTGCTTCAAGGAAAATTTCTACCAACGGGAACTGCATATTGCTATCAATACGGTAAGTCATATGATTATCAGACATAATTTTTTTCGCTCATTTCTTTAATAATAGTCTCAGTATAGCGGGTTAACCCAAAGCTTGTCAATAGACCAAAAGAAAAATCAGCCCAAAGTCTTAGGCTGACTTCCCGTTAGCACTCAACTGCTGAAATATGGCCACTGTCAACATCATAGATAGCACCAGAGATAACAATGTCATCTGGAATCAGCGGAGAATCCCGTAAGAGGTTGACATCCTCACAAACACTGGCCTCAAGATCACTAAATGGAAGAAAATCCTGATCATGTACATTTTGGTGCAACTTACTCTCAACAAAATCAGCTAGCTCCTCATTTTTAAATGTAAGCATGCCACAGTCTGTATGATGTAGAACAACAATTTCGTGCGTCCCAAGCAATTGTTCTGAAATAACAAGAGAACGAATCATATCCTCGGTTACACGGCCACCGGCATTTCTCAATATATGGGCATCTCCAAGATCTAGACCTAGAGCCGGAGCAACATGGAGACGGGCGTCCATACAAGTAATAATAGCGACCTTGGTCTTTGGCTTTATGGGCAGATGAGCTGTCCCATGTCGGTCAATATAGGCTTGGTTAGCCTTGATAAAATTTTCAAAATAAGACATAATACCTCCTTTAGCCGATCCAGAAAAAGATTCGAACATCAAAGTTTTGACCATTATAACATGGCTAAAGGAGAAATACTAATTCTCGCTCCCAAGAACAGGGATGCTCAAACAAAAAATGTTCCTAGCCAAAGATTATCACGTAAGAGGTTTACCAATCACATAAGTCAGTTCAGCAGCTTGGTCAGCTGTAAAAATCCGATAAGAAATGACACCAGAAGCCAAGGCATTAGATTCAGAAATAAGGATGGAACCGTCCTTCTTGACCTGCTCAACAATGGCCACATGACCGTAATCTGGGTCCGCTCCAGCTTGGCCTGGTGCAAAAGAAACAGCATAACCCACCTTTGGCTGGTGACTAAGATCGTAACTCGGTTTGAATTGCCAGTCTCCACCATTGCCCATATAGGGATCAAATCCGTAACCCAATTCACGAGCCCGATTGTAGACATACCAGGTGCACTGACCCCAAGGATAGGAGAACGCTAGGTAAGCTTGAGGATTCATAGGACGAGAAAGCTGGTAGCCTGTCGGCAAGGACGCCTGACTGATACCAGACAAGTGCTTTAACTTTTCTGGTATTTCTGGGGTCCCGCCATGTTGATCAATCCAATCATCAAGATCCTGCATCGTTTGCGCCCGTCGCCTGCCACTGCCTGAGCTATCGGTAAAATAGACACCACCATCACGAATGACATCCAACTGGCCCAAGGCATTCTTTCTCGCCTTGTCGTCTTGTATTTTGAAAGTCCAGTTTTTATTTTGAATAATCGTCTGCCCTACCATTTTAGAAATAGCTTGGCTATCGTTAAAATGACTAGCCTGATTAGGATTGTTATCAAAAGCTCCATAGCCAAACATATTGGCACCTGGAAGCATCGCTACCCCAGCAGTCCCTAAAGAACTTTCGTGGAGAGCTATAGCGACAATCGCCCGTACATCAAGGCCAGTCTCCTTCTCCCATTTGAGGAGCAGTTCCCCGTTGATCCGCCGGTTATCATAGGCCAGTCCTAAGGAGTTCAGATAACCGTCCAACTGCTCTGCCTTGACACCATAGCGATGGGAAAGAAGATTGTGATTATAAGCATCCTGACCTGACCAATGCTCTACATACGTAGTATAGGTCAAAGGATCAGCAGACTCTTTATCTTCCGTATCACTAACGTAGACAGCAGCTGGCTTCTCTGCCCAGTAGCTATCAAAAAATGGGCTGACCAGCACATTTGTTTGAACAAGTGGCAGTGGAGGTAACTGGCGGTAAAAAACTGATTCTTTCTCTAACTTTTCTGATTTTGCTGGTTTCTTTTCCGCCACTGGTTTCGATTTCGACTCCTCATTCTGGTCAGGGCCACTCTCATCAGAAAGTTGCTGTTCTACCTGTGAGCCTTCGGCAGACTCAGTATCTTGTCCAGCTTGGTTATCCTGACCTGTAAGCTGAGAAGCTTCCTGATGGCTTTCCGATTGCACATGAGAATCTTTTGAGGGGGAAGAATCGGATTGATTGGAAGCACGGTCACCTCCCTCTTCTTTAGGAACTGCCGGCTGCTCCTCTTTATCGGATGGTTTTACAGAGTCGGCACTGTCCTCTTCTGAAGACGCCTCATCCGTGGACTTTGTTTCTGCTTTACTCTTTTCGTCCACTGATTTTTTCTCTTCTTGTGAGGTGCTGGAACTGACCTCCCCATTTTCACTGTCTCCAACGTCTCCCTGTTCCTCTCTAGGACTACGAACTGAGTTACTGACAGACTCTGCCAGTGTTACTCCCGGAGCTAGGTAAGAGCTCGACAGAAGAAACAAGAGAGTCAGCGATAAAAATTTCTCCTTTTTCATGACATGCAACTCCTTTCACGAATAATCTCACCTATTTATTCGTAAAAGCAAAAAAGGACTCCTGCCGAAGTCCCTTTCCCATTTTTTACTTTTGTTCACCATCTCTTTCGATAGCCTTTTTCAGACCATTCCAGGAAAGAGTAGCACACTTGATCCGCTGGGGAAACTTAGCGACCCCTGCCATAAGTTCCGCTTCACCCAATTCTTTTTGTTGGTCATCTTTTTGTCCCTGGACCATTTTGGAGAAAATTTCTGCCAGATGCAGGGCCTCATCCTTGGTCTTGCCGATGACAGCATCGGTCATCATGCTGGAAGAAGCTGTTGAAATGGTGCAACCATCCCCAGCAAAAGCAATATCCTCGATGACATCACCATCGAATTTGACAGACAAATTAATGACATCGCCGCAGGTAGGGTTACTGAGCTGAAGCTGTTCAACCCCTTCTAAAAAGCCATGATGGTGAGGACTTTGAGAATGCTCTGCAATCACCATTTTATAGAGATTATTCAAACTAGAGAGTGCCATTGAAAAACTCCTTTGCTGCTATGATTGCTTGAACCAATTTATCACAATCTTCCTTACTATTATAGAGGTAAAAACTTGCCCGAGCAGCTGAATGAATTCCCAGATGGTTAATCAAAGGCTGGGCACAATGGTGACCTGCCCGAACAGCTACGCCTTCGTAATCCAGAGCAGTAGCTAAATCATGAGGATGGACACCATCCAGATTAAAGGCGATGACACCAGTATGCTGATTAGGATCTTCAGGCCCATAAATTGTCAAGCCCTTAATAGTCTGTAATTTGGGCAGAACATAGGCCACCAGCTCTTGCTCGTGGGCATGGACCGCCTCCATACCAATCTTATCCAGATAATCCAGAGCCGCTCCCAAAGCAATACTTCCTGCAATATTAGGTGTTCCCGCCTCAAATTTCCAAGGGAGCTCCTTCCAGTTGGCTTCCTGCTCGTAGACGAAATCAATCATTTCCCCACCGAATTCAATAGGCGGCATGAGGTTGAGCACTTCTTCCTTGCCGTATAGAACTCCGATCCCCGTTGGTCCTAGCATCTTGTGACCTGAGAAGGCAAAGAAATCACAATCCAAGTCCTGCACATTGATGGGCATGTGGGGGGCAGATTGGGCCCCATCAACAACCATGTAGGCTCCTGCCTGATGGGCTAGGCTGGCAATCTCCTTGACAGGATTGAGACAGCCTAGGACATTGGATGCCTGTGCCATACTGACAAACTTGGTGCGGTCATTGAGTTTGGCCTTGAGATCTGCCATATCCAACTGGCCATCTTTGAGATAGACATAGACAAGCTCAGCACCAGTAGCCCGACAGGCTTCCTGCCAGGGAATGACATTAGAATGATGCTCCATAATAGAAATCAAGACCTGATCACCCGGCTGCAGAACTTCTTTAGCAAAATTAGCCACCCAGTTTAGTCCAGTAGTTGTCCCTCTGGTAAAAAGAACTTCCTTAGTTGATTTTGCCCTAATAAAAGCACGGACTTTCTCCCGACTGTTCTCGTAAGCGGCTGTTGCCCGCTCTGCTAGGGTGTGAACCCCTCGGTGAACGTTGGCGTTGTCTGTCTCATAATAAGCACGCAAAACCTCAAGAACTGCTTGAGGTTTTTGGGTTGTTGCGGCATTATCCAAATAGACCAGAGGTTCATCATTGACTACCTGATCTAAAATTTTAAAATCTTTTTTAAGCGTTTCTGTATCTAACAAGGATGACCTCCTCGAATCATCTTAACGTTGGTCTAACTTGTGATCAAGAACGGCAATCATTTCATCACGCACATTCTTGCTTGGGATTTCTGTAATCACAGCTCCCAAGAAACCAAGAATAACAAGGCGTTCCGCTTCTTCATATTTCAGACCACGACTCATCAAATAATACATATCATCAGGGTCTACTTGGCCGATGGAAGCGGCGTGACCAGCAGTGACATCATTTTCATCAATCAAAAGAATCGGATTAGCATCAGATCGTGCTTTGTCCGAAAGCATGAGGACTCGACTTTCCTGTTGCGCATCCGCTCCTTTAGCCCCCTTGACAATATGACCAATACCATTGAAGGTCAGAGTTCCTTTTTCCAGAATAACCCCATGTTGCAGGATATGTCCAACCGAGTTGCGGCCGTAGTTGGTTACACGGGTATCAATCCCTTGCACCTGCCGACCGCTGGAAGCCGCCACCACCTTGAAATCAGCATGGCTACCATCACCAATCAAATCGCTATCAAAATCACCGATGACATTGCCTTCATTCATCACGCCCAGAGCCCAATCAATGCTAGCATCGCGCTCCAAGCGTCCCCGCCGGCTCATATAAGTGGTCAAGTTCTGCCCCAAACGGTCAATAGCTGAAAACTTGACCTGACTGCCAGCCCCAGCGATAACTTCCACACTGATATTCGCAGTTGCTTTAGAACTAGCTTGACCGATAGATTCAAAGCGTTCCAGATAACTAAATTTACTATTGCGACCAGCAATCACAAGAACATGCTTATTAAAAGGTACATCTGAATCACTATCTTGATAGAAGACACCTTCCAGGGGCTGGGCAATTTCAATATTGTCAGGAACATAGAGGACGGCTCCGGTATTGAAATAGGCATAATGATAAGCCGCCAACTTATCTTCATCATAGGCCAGAGCCTTAGCAAAATTAGCTTCTAAAACGTCTGGAATAGTCTCCAGAGCACTGGCAAAATCAGTAAAAATAACACCTTTTTCAATAAGTTCAGGACTCAGCTGTTCCAGAATCGTTTGGGTACCGACTTGAACCAACTTAGGATTCTGACTCAAGGCAGTAAAATCAGGCACATTAGCCGTCGCTTCATTTTCGGCCAGACTACCATCCCCAAAATTCCAGCGGTTAAAGCGAACCTTTTCAATCTTGGGTAGCTTCAGCTGATCAATTTTCTCAAAAGCGGCCAAACGGCGGTCTTGTAACCAGGCTGGCTCCGCCTTGAGCTGGGAAAAATTTATAATTGCTTCTTTTGTCATAATGATGCTTACTCCATTTCTAATCAAACTGTTTGAGTAAAAGTTCGTTTTTTAGGTCTGTTAAAAACAAGGAGGCCTCTCTAGGCCAATCTGCCTTCGGAAAGCAGAGCGGCCCTTCAACCCCCTTTTTCCATCATTAGACTTCTTCGTGGTACTCTAAGCCCAAATCGTCAGCTAATTGCGCATAGCCTTCTTTTTCCAAGCGGGCAGCTAGATCAGCCCCGCCAGTCATCACCACACGACCGTCCATCATAACATGAACCACATCAGGGGTGATATAGTTAAGCAGGCGTTGGTAGTGAGTAATAATCATCGCTCCGAATCCTTCACCACGCATAGCATTAACGCCTTTGGACACAACCTTAAGAGCATCGATGTCAAGCCCAGAGTCAATTTCATCCAAAAGAGCAAATTTAGGCTCCAGCATGAGGAGCTGGAGAATCTCATTGCGTTTCTTTTCACCGCCTGAGAAGCCTTCATTGAGATAGCGTTCCGCCATTTCCTCCTTCATGCCCAAGAGTTCCATCTTTTCATCTAGCTTAGTAATAAATTCACGGATAGAAATCTTCTCATCATCTTCCTTACCAGCATTCATAGCTGCCCGAATAAATTCAGCATTGGTAATTCCAGGAATTTCTGCTGGATACTGCATCGCTAAGAAAAGACCCAAACGCGCCCGCTCATCGGTTGCCAATTCAAGGATATCCTGACCATCAAAAAGAATTTGACCTTGGGTCACCTCATAATTAGGATTGCCCATGATGGCTGCAGATAGGGTTGATTTCCCAGTCCCGTTAGGACCCATGATAGCTGCAATTTCCCCTGTTTTCAGGGTCAAATTCAACCCCTTCAATATTTCTTTGTCTTCGATAGACACATGCAAATCTTTAATTTCAAGTACAGACAAAACGTTCCTCCTCTGTATATTTTATAAAAAAGAAGAGTAGAATAGAAATCAGTAGACAACGTCTTAATTTCCTCACTCTTTAACATCTAAGCTCAGGTTGACATCCTCCACTAGAGCGTGTCAATTCTACCTCCGCACAGTTGATGAGATGAGACGAGCTAGGTTCCTCCATCTATATCCTTTACTCATCATTTTCCAGACTTGTAAGCTATCACTTACGCATCGAGTGGACAACTTAAAGGAGTGTTTGAAAAATAGGAATCCCCCACAAGATAAGAACTTCCAATCAACCTCTGCATCAAGCAATAACTACCATCTATGTCAGAGAAGCTAGCTTTTTCTACACTTATTTCAAAGATGATAGCGCTTTGTTGTGAGGGAGCAACACCTTGACTGTTTATCTCTCACTCTCTTCGAATCAAGTTTGAGCACTCGGCTCTGAAGAAACCAGGAGATAATTTTCTCAACCATTCTCCAGTCTCAAAACGAAAGCAGGATCAGTTTGCTTAAACACTAGCCAGTTTGCCTTCACTCCCCAAACACCCTACATTATAACAAAAAAAGCCAAGCTTGGCTTTGTCTTTGATTGTAATCAGCTAACTCACTTCCACCTTTTTTTCCACTTATCCAGAACTATTTGACGGTAGGAACTATTCCCAATAAACTTGAGACAGTCAAAGAGTGGAGTTCGTCCCACACCCCAAATTTGCAGGCCCTCAATCAGAACTTCTGCTGTAAAGAGGAGACCGATTATCAGAAGCACGCCCCCAAGTCGAGTTGATACATTCAACAGTAAGGAAGTCAGCGAGAATACCATAGCGATACCATAGACCACCAAAACTGCACCCCGATGGGTGAACCCCATCGCTAAAAGTCGATGGTGGAGGTGCATCTTATCAGCCTCCGTCGCGGGTCGCCCTGATAATTTCCGCCGAATAATGGCCACAAAAGTGTCTAAAATCGGCACGCCTAGGATAATGACCGGAGTAATAACCGCAACGGCCGTCGAATTCTTCAACCCCTGCAAGGAGAGCACCCCAATCATAAAGCCGATAAAGAGGGCACCCGTATCCCCTAAATAAATAATCGCAGGATTGTAATTATAGGGGAAAAAACCCGCAATAGCAGCAATTAGTAGAAAGATGGTCAGGGTCGTATAGAGATTGCTATCAAATAGAAAAAAATAAGAAATCAAGCCCATGGTTGTCAGACTGATAACCGACACCCCACAGACCAAACCATCCAGCCCATCAATTAGATTGATCGCATTGGTAATAGCCACGATCCAAAGAACTGTCAGAAAAAAACTCAGGACAGGACCAAAATAAAGCATGGGGCCACCAAAAGGGATTTTAAAACTATCGAAACGGTAGTCCGTAAAAGCCCAGACGACAACCGCACCAATAATAATTCCTAACATTTTTGTTCTCGGCCTAAGCTCTAAAACATCGTCAACGAAGCCTGTCATCGAGACGATTAACCCTCCCATGGCTACCGGCAGAATATAGTCAAAGTAGGACATGAAATAGTGATTCTTTTCAGTGATAATGGGCATTAAAATCAGAGCCCCCACTAAAAAGGCAATCAAAATCCCCAAGCCTCCGCTCGAAGGCATGGGAACCTTATTAATCCGTCTTGCATTAGGATTATCAACCGCTCCGACCCGAAAGGCCAAAAAGCGAATCAGAGGTGTTAAAACCAAGGGAATCAGAAAGACTCCAATCAGAACCAGAATGTATTGTAAACGAAATTGACTAATCATTCTTTATACCAATTCTATCGTTTTCAATTTATCTACTGCTGTATGATCTAAAAGTTTAACAGCATGCTCCAAGAGATAGGCCCGAGTGTGCTGAGCAGGTTCACCATATTCTAAAAGGTGAGCTTGCAACTGCTTAGCTCGAATAGGCTCCTCACCTTCAATGCTGAAGAGAACAGTCAAATGATAGCCTTCTTCTGATTTAAAGAGTTCTGAGGCCTCAGTTGGCACAGCCAAGGCCTTGGCTGCTACAATAACGGCCTCCAAATTAGGAAAATCTGCGACATAATGCGCATAACTGGTAACAGGAATCAAATCTTCCTCTTTGAACTTGAAAGGTCTAGCATCGCTCTCACTGTCTTCTGAACTGGCTGTTGCCGCTTGAACTTCTTCTGGCAAGCCACTGATAGCATCATCCAGCATGGCTTCCAAATTTTTCAATTTTTCATGAGCTTCCGTATCACCCTGAGCCATCATATTTTTTTCTAGATTTTTGAAAAAGTCCTCCGGATTCATGTCTGACATATCCCCCATATCTTCGGCTAACTGCTCAAAATCCAGACTCTCATTAAGCTCAGACTTCGTTACAAAGACATCAACCCGATCCTTACGGGGAGTTACCCGAAAGCTTAACATACCGGTTGATTTAAAACTATCTGGGATATCCAATTCATCTAAAATAGTATAGAAAAATTCTTCTGTTTTTTCTTGAGGCATCAGGAAATCTTTTAGTTCCATGCCGTATGAATCAAGGTCCTCAAGACTAACAGAAATCTTGAGGGTTGACTCATTAATTTGTTTCATTTCCATAGTAATTACCTCGCACGAGTAGTTATTATATTATACAAGAAAAGGGCCAAAAGTTCAACGAAACAAAGACAGCAGAGACCTAAGCCTGAGACCTCTGACCGATTATTCTCAATTAACTCTAGACAAAGAAAAGACCGAAAGTTTCCTTTCAGTCGTCTAGTCATTATACCATCAGAACCTTGACAGCCGCATAGATAAGCAAAATAATCCCCAAAACGATACGGTACCAACCAAAAACGGTAAAATCATGTTTTTTAACGAAATTCGTCAAGAACTTGATAACAGCCATGCTGACCGCGAAGGCCACGATAGAGGCAACCAAGAGTACCAACCATTGAGCAACATTCAAATGATTACCATCCAGCAAGAACTTAACGAATTTGAGACCGCTGTAGCCAAACATGGTCGGAATCCCTAAGAAGAAAGTGAAATCCGCTGCCACACTCCGACTGGTCCCAACTAGAATAGCTCCCAGAATAGTAGCTCCAGATCGGCTGGTTCCTGGAATAATACTGAGCACTTGGAAGAGACCGATATAAAGGGCCGTCTTGTAATGCATCCGAGCCAAATCAGTCACCTGAGGCTCTACATTGCGATTGCGGCGTTCAATCCAAATAAAGGCAATCCCATAAACAATGAGCATAGTCGCCACGCTGGTGAAATTGCTAAAGTGAGCATCCATCCAATCATCCAAGAGCAGGCCAAAAATAGCTGAGGGAATACAAGCGATAACCACCTTCATCCAGAGTTGCCAAGTCAGGCGAACCTCCTTAGGGGTCTTCCCTTTTTGAAAAGGATTGAGGCGCTCAAAGTAGATGACCATGACCGCCAGAATAGCTCCTAGCTGGATCACAATATTGAAAAGTTCATTAAAGGCGTGACCTTGATTAAGCTTGACAAATTCCTGCACCAAAATCAGGTGGCCAGTACTGGAGATGGGAAGCCATTCGGTAATACCTTCAATAATTCCCAGAAAAATGGCCTTAATCAATTCGATAACTAACATAATATCTCCTGTTTGTGAAAATCAATTGGCTTCATTATAACAAAAAGCAAGGACTTTTAAAAATGGGACAATAAAACCAATTAGTCTATTTAAAAAGCTAAGCAATTTTACTTGACCAGCTAAATAGAAATAGACAGCAGACAGGCTCTAGAAAGATCCAAAGCCTCCTCCGCCGCCGCCTCCGGAAAAACCACCGCCACCAGAGAATCCTCCACCACTTGAAACGTGGAAATTTTGAGCCGCTACAGCCTGATGACCAAAGTTGGCAAAGTTTTGAGAAGATAGGTATAGATAAGGGAAAAGATTGTAGGTTAAATATTGATTAACAACTGGAGGAACTGGAATAGCTTGCATTCTCAGAACCTCTTCAACCTGCTTAGCATAGCCAAAAAGTGTTGCATAAACCAAGATACGATTCCAAACGACAATAGACTCTAACTGCGCTTTGTCAAAGCGTTTAATATCCTTCATCATTTGGCGGAAAGCCTGCCAAGCATGGTAATCAGCCTTGACTTCTTCTCGTGGAGTACCATCTCGCTTATCAAACCTGCTAAACCCGAAGAGGATAATAACCAAAACAATGGATAGCAGAATCATGCCAATATAACCTAGAATCATAGGCCAATTGAAGCCACTCAAGAAGTTGGCTAATCCAGCATAATCTATAGCGACAAACATGAAAATCATAGCTAGATATAAAACCGCAAAACTTAAACGACGCAGCTTATTTTCACCAGATGTTAAAGGTCGGTAGTAGTCCTCTAAACCTAGTGAGCGCTTAGCCTTTTCAACACTCTGAGTTAATTCGTCTAAATCTTTGCCGAAACCAGATGTCATCTTACGACCATAGCGATTAACCTCTTCAACACTATAGCCATTTTTGACACTGACCTTCTTATCCACTCGGTATGCGGAGAAAAGGTCAGATACTGCTAACTTATCGCCTAGATTAGGCCCCATAGCCATCTCTAGGAAGGTCAATTCAAACGATGACAAATTATCCGAATGAACATGATAAAGTAAGGGTCCGCCTTCAGAAGGTTCTAGTTTCAAGTTCCCACGATCAATCAAATCCAGCAGGCTGGCTTGGACCATATTTTCAAATCGTAAGTTCCCTCTTCCTGCGGTAATAGGATTCACCTCAGACCAATCCGTACTATAAACAACCGAGGCAACTAGCTGAGGCGACCAATCATTAGGAGCTGAATAGAGCCACTTGGGTACTCCGGCAGCACCATTTTGATGTTGCAGGGAAAATTTATAATAGATAAATAACAGAACTCCTACTACTAGCATGATAAACCCAACGACAGGAATGATCACATAGAATAATTTTTGATACAATTTTGTTTTTCTATTAATTTCTTCCTCTTGGTTTTTAAAGTGAGGAAGGCCCTTTCCTGGTACATACCTAGCTACCGAAAAGGCTTGAGAATCCCAATAACCGTGCAATTCCAGTGCCTTCCCAGCACCAATATAATCAGTCGATAATTGGTAATCATTACCTGCTTTTGAAATTTTAACTTTTGGTTGTAAAAATCCTAGATGGGCAAAAAGTTGTGATCTTCTGGTTTCAGGTGCACTTACCCTAAACCTCACATGGTGGGCTGCTTTATCACCATCTGAAATTGGTTTCCAATTTAATTCAGCAATATCCCGATGAATGGACAGGATATTTTTTAGCTGCCAAGTCACTTTTACCTTGACAGTATCCCCTGAACTTCCACCATCATAAATTTTAAGGCGGTAACCATCCTCAAGTCTTTCTATGTCCGTCTTTGGTGTAAAAGCCTTACCATTATTTATAGTAACTTCTGGTCTTGCATGCTCCCCATCAATGGAAAAGCCTTGTGGCATATTTCCGGCTTCACCTAGACTAACATACTGCCCATGATATTCCGATTTGTAATGAAAGGTAAGCGTTTGAGTAAAGGTTGCTGTATTATCCTTTTGAATTTCTAATAGACCGTCATAGCGACTGATATTATAGTCAACCTCATCAGCAACTGACCTTCTAGAAAAAAACAATAGCAAAGCCAGTAAGCTCAAGCAACATAAAATAATTTTCTTTTTCATTCCCTACTTCCCCTTTTCTATTAAACTTGTCCGAAAACTAAGGCATTTATAATTGATAAGGCCACAAATCAACTCAACTTAACCATTTTAAATGTTCTGAGTAAAGTTTTGGGGCTTTTTGTATGCAGTTTTCATGAAATTAGCATACCAGTTTTGGTTACCGAACAAGTCTATTGTTTTTCTATTCTATCATAGTTTATTAGCAACTGAAAATCCTTCATCATACAAAATCTCTGTAGCCCCCATTGAAATACTACCCTATTTCCTGTAAAATAGGGTAGTATGTATTGTTATACCCTGATGATTTAATCAGGAAAAACCACTAGGAGAACCACATGGATCGCTTTAAAAAAATTAGTCTAACCATCGTTCTAGCCCTGACTATTCTCTTTGGAGGCATGTCAGTTGCCAAGGCCGATGAGTACTTACGTGTCGGAATGGAAGCTGCCTACGCTCCTTTCAACTGGACACAAAATGACGACTCTAACGGCGCCGTACCAATTGAAGGCAGTAAGCAATATGCCAATGGTTACGATGTCCAAATCGGTAAAAAAATTGCCAAGGGTATGGGTAAGAAACTCTTGGTTGTTAAAACCAAATGGGACGGTCTCCTGCCTGCCCTAACTTCTAAGAAAATTGATCTCATCATTGCTGGGATGAGCCCGACTGAAGAGCGCAAGAAAGAAATCAATTTCTCCAACAGCTACTACACCAGCGAACCGGTCTTAGTCGTTAAGTCAGATAGTAAATACGCTAGTGCAAGCAACTTGTCAGATTTCAAGGGAGCTAAGATTACAGCTCAACAAGGGGTTTACCTCTACGATCTGATTGACCAAATTTCAGGAGCTAAGAAGCAAACCGCCATGGGGGACTTCTCGCAAATGCGGCAAGCCCTCTCATCAGGTGTCATTGATGCCTACGTCTCTGAACGACCGGAGGCCAAGACCGCTATGGCTTCCAGCAAGGACTTCAAAATGATTACCCTCAAACAGGGCTTCAAAACTAATCCTTCTGACACAGCTCTCTCCGTCGGCTTACGTAAAGACGATACAGCCACCCAAGAAAAAGTCAATCAAATCCTAGCTACCATTCCTGAAAAGGATCGGCTTAAGCTTATGGATAAAATGATTACTGAGCAGCCATCTAACAGTAAGAATAATAGCAGCTTCCTCAGCCAAGCTTGGATCATCCTCAAGAACAACTGGTCCCAATTTCTGCGAGGAACCGGTCTGACCCTGCTCATCTCTATCGTCGGTACCCTGGTCGGTTTGGTCATTGGTCTCTTAATTGGCGTTTACCGGACAGCACCAATAGCTGGCAACAAAGCTCTGGCCTGCCTTCAAAAAGGCTTTGGCTGGCTCCTTAATGTCTATATTGAAATCTTCCGTGGGACTCCGATGATTGTTCAAGCCATGGTTATCTACTATGGGACTGCTCAAGCCTTCGGGGTCAATCTGGATCGGACCTGGGCCGCTATTTTTATCGTTTCCATCAACACTGGTGCCTATATGAGTGAAATCGTTCGCGGTGGTATCTACGCCGTTGACAAGGGACAATTTGAAGCAGCGACAGCCCTCGGTTTCACCCACAACCAAACCATGCGAAAGGTTGTCCTGCCACAGGTTGTTAGAAATATCCTGCCAGCCACTGGTAATGAATTTGTTATCAATATCAAGGATACCTCAGTCCTTAATGTTATCTCAGTTGTTGAACTTTACTTCTCTGGTAATACCGTGGCTACCCAGACCTACAAGTATTTCCAAACCTTCCTCATCATCGCTGTCATCTACTTTATCCTGACCTTCACAGTAACCCGTATCCTGCGTTACTTAGAACGCCGTCTGGATCAAGATAATTACACCCAAGGAGGTGCCAGCTAATGGCTGATCCAATTTTAGAAATCACACAGTTGAAAAAATCTTACGGACAAAACGAAGTCCTCAAAGGCATCTCCCTCAGTGTCAATAAGGGAGAAGTTATCTCCATCATTGGTAGCTCAGGTTCAGGGAAATCAACCTTCCTGCGGTCTATCAATCTCTTGGAAGAGCCAACCGGAGGTCAAATCCTCTACCACGGTCAAAATGTTTTGGAAAAGGGTTATGATCTGGCCACTTACCGAGAAAAATTGGGTATGGTTTTCCAATCCTTCAATCTTTTTGCCAACCTCAATGTCTTGGACAATGCTATTGTGCCTCAAACAACTGTCCTCAAGCGTGACAAGGCCGAAGCCACCAAAATTGCCAAGACTAATTTAGAAAAAGTTGGTATGAGCCAACAATATTGGCAAGCAAAACCAGCCCAGCTCTCAGGTGGGCAAAAGCAACGGGTTGCTATTGCCCGTGCTCTTTCTGTAAATCCAGAAGCTATCCTCTTTGACGAACCAACCTCTGCTCTAGACCCTGAAATGGTTGGTGAGGTACTCAAAACTATGCAAGATCTAGCCAAATCAGGCTTGACCATGCTGATTGTTACCCACGAAATGGAGTTTGCTAAAGAAGTTTCCGACCGGGTCATCTTCATGGACCAAGGCGTTATTGCTGAGCAAGGAACACCTGAGCAAATCTTTGAACACCCACAAGAAGCCCGCACCAAAGAATTCTTACAACGCTTCCTCAACTAGATCAAAAAGCTTCACAGAATGTGTACTGTGAAGCTTTTTACTGGTTAATACCCAAAAATAGACAAGGCGGCGAAGCGCAGGCAGTACTGGTTGTACGGCAAGCTGAAGTCAACGACATATCGTTTTGATTTTCAAAGAGTATAAACTCTTTCCCAGATAGAATTGGCCTAAGCTAATACCGCATTACCGATAGCATTTCTTTGCTCGAGAGTGTGACAAACAGCCATGATAACCTCTCTAGCAGATCTAATAATCAATCAATAAGAAATCGTAGACTGGTTCCCCTTGACAGCCTTAACTTTAGCTTGTTATAATGAACTGTCATACAATTTTATGCAATTCTAATTTTTCATTAATCGATATGGAGGAATTCATGCAAAAAAAATCCACTTACTGGATTATCGGGTTTATGCTCTTCGCCCTCTTCTTCGGGGCTGGTAACCTGATTTTCCCTGCCTACCTCGGTATCTATTCTGGTACCAACCTAGCCCTAGCTATTCTAGGCTTCTGTATCACAGGGGTATCCTTACCTCTGCTAGGTGTTGTGGCTGTAGCCTATTCAGGCAGGACCGATGTTGAATCTATCGCTAGACCTGCTTCTAAGGCTTACGCTCTCTTCTTTGCCATTGCCCTCTACCTGACCATCGGTCCCTTCTTTGCTATCCCTCGGACAGGAGCAGTTTCCTATGAAATCGGAATTAAACCCTTCTTTGGTAGTGGTCAAGCCGCTCACATCATCTATGGACTAGTCTTTTTCGGATTATCCTACTTGATTGCTGTCCGGCCAAGTAAGATTGCTGACCGTATCGGGAAATATTTGACACCGGCCCTCTTGATTTTCCTAGGAATTCTGATTGTCGCTTCCTTTATCTCTCCGGCAGGTCATATCGGATCTGCGCACAATGCTTCTCCTGCTGTCAGTGACAGCTTCAAGAGTCTACCTTTTGTGGCTGGACTGATTCAAGGTTACAGCACCATGGATGCTTTGGCTTCTCTGGCCTTTGCTATCCTAGTCATTGATGCTGCTAAAGGACACGGTGCCAAAACCTCTAATGCTGTTGCTAGCTTAACTCTCAAGTCTGGTATCATCGCAGCTGTCATCTTAGCCGCTATCTATATTTTCGTTGCCCGTCTGGGGGCAACCTCTCAATCTCTCTTTGGCATGACCAAAGGCCTCTTCACCCAAGGAGATGCCCCAATTTCTGATGGCGGACCCGTCCTCATCCAGTCCGCCGCTCACTACATGGGCAACTTTGGCCAAATTATCCTAGGCATGGCTATCTTTCTAGCCTGTCTGACAACAGCAACTGGACTGATTACGGCCTGCGCAGAATACTTCCATAAGATCTTTCCAAAAGTTTCTCACATTGTCTGGGCAACGGCCTTCACTCTGATTGGAGTCATCCTTTACTTCGGTGGCCTTGATCAAATTATCAAATGGTCAATACCCGTTCTTTATCTGCTCTACCCACTGACTATCGTCACCATTATCCTCATCTTCCTGAAGAAATGGATTGGCTATAACCATGTCGTTTACAAGACAGCTCTAGGCTTCACGGCTATTGCAGGTCTCTTTGATGCCTTCAATACCCTATCAGCTCAAACTCAACTTTTCACCCTACCAAGTAGCCTAGTCAACTTCTTTACTAAGACCCTGCCTCTAGGTGCCTACAATATGGGGTGGATTAGCTTTGCAGTCATTGGTCTGGTCGTTGGCTTAGTCCTGACAGGCTTTAAGCCACTTAAAGAAACAGAAAAAGAAGATTAATAAAGACTAATCTCTATAGATAAAATAAGGCTGAGAACTTTTGTCTCAGCCTTATTTATTTGGGCAATTTTATTTGCTAGACGCAGTGGTTGGGAAAAAGACTTGTCGGCTTTGCCAAGAAGTCTTTCCCCTGAACAGTTCATTAAGTGCTTTAACACCAATGAACCACTGCTGGTTGGATATCCTTATCTTAGGGTGCAGTCCCATTTTCAGGCACCCCCCTTAAACAGTCCACTGGATCGTTTAACTACCATACAAGTGATAGCGGCTATCCTAAGCAACTGTGCGGAGGTGGGACGACGAAGTCAATTTTTTATATAAATTGTCTTCTGTCCCACTCTCCTTTTATTATTCAAAAATCTTATTTAGCCTTCAAAGCTGACAAAATTTGTGTGCGAATATCTTCCACCCCTTCTGGATTATTAGGCAAAAATAGGGTCTGGTTACCACCTGCAGCAAATTGATTCAAGGTATCAAGATATTGGTTAGTTAAGAGGATTGACATAATCTGTTCTTCCGTCATGCCGACATTAGCTTGCTTGAGTTCGGCAATAGATTCAGCTAGGCCATCAACAATAGCTTTACGCTGTTGGGCAATACCAACACCATGCAGCCGATCCTTTTCAGCTTCGGCAGAAGCAGCTGTGACAATTTTAATCTTATCAGCTTCGGCCAATTCTTGGGCAGCCACACGTTTACGCTGAGCTGCATTAATTTCATTCATCGATTGCTTCACTTCAGCGTCAGGTTCAACCTTAGTAATCAAGGTTTTAACAATAATATAACCATAAGTCGACATTTCTTCTGCCACTTGGTGTTGAACTTCCAGAGCAATTTCATCCTTTTTCTCAAAGAGCTCATCCAAGGTCAACTTAGGAACAGAAGAGCGCAGAGCATCTTCAATATAAGACTTAATTTGTGCTTCTGGGCGCATCAATTTGTAATAAGCATCAATGACATTTTGCTCATTAACTCGGTACTGGGTTGCCACATTGAGGGTAACGAAAACATTATCCTTGGTCTTAGTTTCAACGACAATTTCACTCTGTAAGAGACGCAACTGAACACGCGCTGCGATCCTGTCCATACCAAACGGCAGACGCATGTGAATCCCGCTAGCCGAGGTTGTTTGGTAGCGACCAAAACGTTCAATAATAGCTACTGATTGTTGCCTTACAACATAAAGCGAGCTGACCAAAAAAACAATAAAGATAATAAGACACAATAATAAAAATACTAAAAATACACCCATAATACTTTCCTTTCGTAAGGTACTAAGCCGTTAACTAACTCAAAGGAAAATAATGAAACTAAGGCTGATACAACAAGTATCTAAGAAGCTTCATCTTTTTCCACAGAGTTATAGGCAAGTTTCATTAAAATAAGATATTCAGACCTAAGTTCCCTTATCGGCCTGTCAAACTTCGTGTCATCGCACACGATCAAACCAGCATATTATAAAGACTTTCGTTACCATGCAGGTTGATATAATTAGGATCAAATCCAGCCAAGCGACTCAACAGGCCATCATAATCATGCTTGTCAGACAAGGTTACGCCCACCAAGCAGGGCCCTGTTCCTTTGGCAGCCCGCTTAATGTATTCAAAACGCGTGATATCATCATTTGGCCCTAAGATATTATTAACAAACTCTCGTAGTGCACCCGGCCGTTGGGGGAAGTTGACAACAAAGTAATGCTTAACCCCATCATAAATCAGGGCTCTTTCTTCCATCTCCTGCATGCGGTTAATATCGTTATTTCCTCCCGAAATAATGCAGACCAGAGTCTTACCCTTGATAGCTTCTTTGAGAACTTCTAGAGCTGCAATTGAAGCCGCTCCAGCCGGCTCAGCGATAATGCCTTGACGAGAATACATATCGATTAAGGTTTCGGAAATCAAGCCTTCATCAACACCAACTAACTGATCGACCGTCCGGCGGGCCACTTCATAAGCCTTTTGTCCGACCTGCTGAACAGCAATCCCATCTGCAAACTTATCAATATGTTCCAGTTTAACAGGATGCCCTTTATCGAAGGCTGCCCGCATACTACGAGCACCATTGGATTCAACACCAACCACCCAAATGTCAGGCGACACGTCCTTCATATAAGTTGCCACACCAGCAATCAAACCACCGCCGCCAACAGGTACTAGGATACTGTCAAAATCAACGCCTTCGTCCTTAGCTTGCTCATAGATTTCATAGGCAACGGTCCCTTGCCCGGCCTGAACATTGTCATCATCAAAAGGTGGAATGAAGGTACGCCCCTGAGCCTTGGTGAATTCTTGAGCCGCTTGTGCCGAAGCATCAAAGGTATCACCAACCAGTTGGATATCAACATAAGCTCCACCAAAAAACTTAACTTGAGTAATCTTCTGTTGAGGGGTAGTGATAGGCATAAAAATAGTAGCTGAAATCTTCATTTCATTACAGGTATAGGCCACGCCTTGGGCATGGTTCCCAGCCGAAGCACAGACAACACCGTTGGCCTTGTCTTCATCTGATAGCTGGTGGATAGCATAGTAGGCTCCCCGCAGCTTAAAGGAGCGGACCCTTTGCATATTTTCCCGCTTGAGATAGATAGTGGCCTGATACTTTTCCGACAGATAGCGGTCAAACTCCAGCGGTGTTCGCTCAACAACATCCTTGAGAACATCATGAGCTTTTACAACATCAGTTGCTGTTATCATAGACTCTCCTTTTTACTATTGTCTAAATTTTCTGTAGATTCATTATAACATAAAAGCTAACTGAAATTAAGGGAATTCCCTGAAATCATGAAAAGGGTAAGAGAAAAAGCCCGAGGCGTAATCCTCAAGCTTAGACTTGAATTTTTTTCTAGTCTTGACAGGCACCCTTCTTTGGCAAGAAGTGGACCAATGGCTTTGCGAGTAGCATTATTATTATCAATTTCAAGCAGCTTAATTTGAGCCTTTTCCTGCACAGTTACTTGCACCTGCTTGTCCTAAGCTACTTGATTATCGTCAGCTTACCTACGCCAGTACTGACTGCGCTTTGTCACCTTGTTTATTTTTGATTTCCTTTGAGTAGACTAATTTGGAAACTACGCCTTTCATAATTGATACTGCCACAAACCAACTCAGATTAGCCATTTTAAATTTTTGGAGTAAAATTTTAGGGCTTTTTTGTGTGGTTTCCATGAGTTTAGCATAGCAGTTTTGGTTATCGAACAAATCTAGTATTAAACCATTCCTTTAGACAATTAATCCTTTACCACCAACTTCATCCTTAAAATCATTGATGGTCGCTGAATTTAGTTTAATACTAACGAGCCTAACTGAAACCTTAGCAATATTCGCTGGAATAGACACCTTCAAAGGGACAATTAGTAAGATTAGGCGAGCTAGGAGAAACTCTCTCTATCAATATAGCACCTCAATTCAAAGACTTTGTACTGTACTAGTAATTGATTAGATAAAAGCCTTCACTTTTCATTAATGACAGCATTTTACTTTCATTTTAGTAAAGCTATTTAAGACTTTTTGAGTATAGTTAGAAGTATCAAATAATTTCTGAGAATCTCCTAAAAAAATAAAAAGCCAAGAACTTTTGTCCTCAACTTCTACTCTTAGATAGTACTAGCATCCTCTTCCTGACAATCTGGAAAGAGCCCATAGAGCATGACCTGACTGCGAGTAACCTTATAGCCCGTCTGCTGACTGGCTTCCTGATACATATCCCTCAAATCACCATCCAAAAAATCAGTAATCTTCCCACACCGCTCACAGGCAATGTGAACCTCATGATGGCCTAAAAAATCATAATAGGTCGTACTGTAGTTGCAGAGTTTGAGCTCTGTCACAAAACCCTCATCAACCAAAACCTTGAGATTATTATAGACCGTTGCCAAACTCATACTGGGGTACTCTGGCAAAAGATCCTCATAAATCATTTCTGCACTGGGATGACTTTTGGTGGCAATCATATAACGAATAATGGCTTTACGGGTTTCTGTAATCCGTATATGCTTACTTTTTAGGTGCTCTAGAACAGTCTCGTAAGCTTCTAAAGCCATGCGATCGTTTTCCATCGCTACCTCCTCTTAATCAGTCATTACTTGAGTTTATTATAGCATAAAGAGTCGGACCCTCACCAAATGAGCCTAACTTAAGCTATAAGTCGACCATATTCTATTTTGATACAGCGATTCATGACAATCTTCTCACAACCGGCTTGGCGCAAGAAGGCCTCAGCATCCTCAGCTTCCAGCCCTAGTTGTGACCAAAAAACATCTGCATCTGCCTGAACAAAGTCATGAGCTACATCAATCAAAAACTCACTCCGCCTAAAGACATCAACAATATCAATATGAACCGAGATATCCTGCAGAGAAGCATAGACAGTCTGCCCTAGAATTTCTTGGCCAGCCAGCCTAGGATTAACAGGCATTATCTGGTAACCTGCCTCCTGCATGACCTTAGCAACTTTATAGGCAGCGGTCTCAGTCCTATCGGAGAGTCCTACAACCGCAATCGTCTTAGCCCTTTGCAGATAGGACTTAATGGTATCATCGTTAGGATTTGTAAAATGATAAGTCATAAAAACCACCCTTTCTCATTAGCAGCTTCTTATTTTGCTTCGTACCAGGTTTTTCCGGTATTTTCATCAGCCAAGAGAGGAACCGCCAGTTCAATAGCCGACTCCATGGTTTCCTTAACTAGCTGCTTGATAGCAACCAGCTCCTCATTAGGCACTTCCAAAACAATCTCGTCGTGCACCTGCAGCAGCATTTTAGTTTTAAAACCACCTGCTTCCAAGGCTTGATCCAAATTAATCATAGCAATCTTGAGAATATCAGCCGCACTACCCTGAATAGGGGAATTGATAGCTGTTCGTTCAGCAAAATTACGGATATTGAAGTTACGTGAATTAATATCTGGAAGCATCCGACGTCGCTTAAAGAGGGTCTCAGCGTAGCCCTTGTCTCTTGCCTCACGCACCACTCGCTCCATGTAATTTTTAATGCCAGGAAAACGTTCAAAATAGGTGTCAATATAATGCTTGGCCGCCTTGCGACTGATACCTAAGTTCTGGGACAATCCATAATCAGAAATACCATAGACCACACCGAAGTTAACTGCTTTGGCATTGCGGCGGTCATTAGGAGTAACATCCTCAGGTCTTGCAATATTAAAGACCCGCATAGCTGTCGCCGTGTGAATATCTTCGCCATTCTTAAAGGCCGCTATTAAATGCTCATCACCCGAGATATGGGCCAGTACTCTCAGCTCAATCTGCGAGTAGTCCGAACTGAGGAGGACACTATCTTCCCATTCAGGCGTAAATGCCTTACGAATCAGGCGACCTTGCTCTAAGCGCACCGGAATATTTTGCAGATTCGGATCAACACTGGAAAGACGTCCGGTCTGGGTCAAGTCTTGCAGATAACGGGTGTGAATTTTCCCATCATCCATGATAAAATCCTGTAGACCGACCACATAGGTTGACTGCAATTTAGCTATTTGTCGATATTCCAAAATCTTAGCCACAATCGGAGCATGTGGAGCCAGCCGTTCTAAAACATCGACAGCTGTTGAATAACCAGTCTTAGTCTTCTTGGTCATCGAGGTTGGCAATCCCATCTTTTCAAAGAGAATCATTCCCAGTTGCTTTGGTGAATTAATATTAAATTCTTGACCAGCCAGATCATAGATTTCCTGGGTTAGAGACTTGAGGGTTACCTCATTTTCTAGCTCCATATCCCTCAGGGTCTGGCGGTCAACCTTAATCCCAGCAATTTCCATCTTAGCCAGAACGTTAGCTAAAGGTAATTCCATCTCAAAGAACAGATTAGATTGGTCATGCTCAGCTAATTTTTCCTTGAGAATAGGCTCAGTCTCTACTAGGACTTGAACTTTAGTCGCCAGATGTTCAAAAAGAAGGTCGTCCTCAGGTACCGCCTTCTTGGCTCCCTTGCCGTAAACCTCTATATCTTTAGCTAGAGGTGTTTGCCCATAGAGACTGGCAATAGTGGAAAGTTCATTATCCTCCACAGTAGACAACAGATATTTTGCCAGACGACTGTCAAAATCAGCTGTCAGCAGCTCAAGTCCTAAGTGACTCAAAAGAACCTTGGCACGCTTGAAATCATAGGTTTTGATTGGCTTAGAAAGGGCTTGGATAAAAAGCTCATCTTTGAGCAAATCTAAGTTTTTGCTGACATAGATAGCCTGATCATTACCCCAAGCAAAGGCTAGAATATCCTCGCGGTGATAATTATCATTAAAAACTTCAAAATAAAAGAATTGATCAGGCTCAAACATAGCAGGCTCAAGTTTATCAACAACTTGATAATTGATCTCAACCTGTTCGACCTCTTCTTTGAGCCCCAAGTTTGCCCTAAACTGTTTAAAATCCATCTCATCATAGAACTTAGCCAATTCGTCCAAATGAGGTCCCTTGTAAAGCGTATCATCTAAACCAATTTCAATCGGTGATTGAGTATTGATGGTTGCCAAAGTCTTGGACATAAAGGCCTGATCCTTATCATTGATGAGATTTTCCTTCATCTTAGATGGCTTGAAGCTATCAATATGGTCGTAAATGGCTTCCAAACTACCATACTCCAATAGGAGTTTGAGCCCTGTCTTTTCGCCAATCTTAGTTACACCAGGAATATTATCCGACTTATCCCCCATCAAGGCCTTAAGATCAATAAACTGGGTTGGCGTAATGCCCATCTTTTCCATAAGATATTCAGGCGTATATTCTTCAAACTCAGCCACACCCTTGCGAGAAATCTCGACCACCGTATTATTATCGGCTAGCTGAATCAAATCCTTGTCCCCACTGACAATAGTCACATCAAAATTGCCATTTTCAGCCAACTTATCCAAGGTTCCGATAATATCATCCGCTTCATAATTTTCCAAATCATAATAGGCAATACCAAGATGATTCAACATCTCCCGAATATAAGGAAATTGCTCACGAAATTCATCTGGCGTCTTATCACGACCACCCTTATAATCGGCATACATATCTGTCCGAAAAGTGGTCTTACCCGCATCAAAAGCCACTAGTACATGGGTCGGCTCAATCCGCTTCATCATATGGTCCAGCATGAGATGAAAACCATAGATGGCATTAGTATGCAGACCAACAGGATTTTTAAACCGTTCAATTTGATTATAAAGAGCAAAAAAAGCCCGAAAGGCGATGGAAGACCCATCAATCAATAGTAATTTATTCTTATTAGCCATGCTCCTATTATACCACAGAAGTTCCACCATAAAGCAAACACAAGCAGGCCCAAACAGAAGAACAAGAGGCTATAAATCACTAATTAGTATTTTCACCTAAAAAAGAATTTAGTTACTGCTGGCTCTTCCCAGAGATTATGAAAACACCTGACCCTATACAAACTAAATTGAGACTTACATACGTTGCCTATTGCAACGACATCACATTAAAAATTGATTCCTAAAAACCAAAAAGGAAGAGCCCTGCTATAACAGGACCCCTCCCCGGAGATTATGAAAAAGAAAAGTTTATTTAGGATACCTATAGTATAACTAGAGTTACTTAAATAGCACTTAAATATTTAACTAATAGGTTCACTAAAAATCAATTATACAAAAAGTTGACTTTCCTCTTATTTGGACCACTCGGCTACTTTATCCTTATTATTTTTAATCCATTTTTGAGCTGCTTTAGATGGCGATGTCCCATTGCTAATATCTAGCATAACAGATTCCATATCATCAGAAGTCCAATGGAAATTATCAATAATCTTGTAAGCACCTGCATTATCCTGTTTAAGATTCTTGCGAGCGATAGTATGGATATCTTCAGATTTTCCAAAGACACCTTTTGGATCTTCTAGAAATTTCAAATCATATTTAGCAAAAATCCAGTGTGGCTTCCAAGCAGTGATAACAATATCCTCTTTATTTTTTAACGCCTGTTCAAGACTGGTAATCATCGCCCCAGTGGATGAAGAACTTACTTCCCAATTAGAGAGATTGGAATACTCTTTTTGTGCCTTCTCGGCACTGGTCACAATACCTGCTCCAGGTTCAATACCAGTGATGGTTGAATCAGCTTGATTAGATAAATCTTCAATACTGTTGACATCAGTCATATATTTAGGAACAGCTAAACCAAGTTGCGTTCCCTTAAGATTGACACCCAAGTCATCCAATTGATTTTTATACTTATCATACTGAGCCTTATGAGTAGTTGGCAGCCAAGCTGAAACAGAAGCATCAACACTACCGTCAGCAACCGATTTCCAAGCAATGGCATTATCCAGAGGCTTGATTTCAACATCATAGCCTTTTTCTTTGAGAACTTCAGCTAAAACATTAGTCGAAGCCACTTCCGAATCCCACTCTACATAAGCCAAGGTAACCTTTTCCTTATGTGGACCCATATGGCTAGCAACTGTTTGTGCAATTCCCGTAGCAAGAAAGGCTATGACCAATACGGGAGCTATCCATTTCTGCCATTTGGGCTTGCTTGCTTGCTTTTGACCAACCGGTGCATTTAATTTTTGGGTAAAACGATCAATAATGATGGCCAAGATTACCAGAGCCAAACCATTGACAAAACCGTTACCAATTTCTGCGTGCTGCAGGGCCGAAAGAACTCCATTACCAAGGCCAGGAGCCCCGATCATAGAAGCCGTCACCACCATAGACAGAGCTAACATGATGGTCTGGTTAACCCCAGCCATAATCGTACTCTTAGCCAGTGGCAATTCAACACCGAATAACTTTTGCCGACTGGTACTACCGAAAGCATCCGATGCCTCAACCAGCTCGGTAGGAATTTCTCGAATCCCAAGATTGGTCATCCGTACTGTTGGTGGTAAGGCGAAGATAACCGAAGCAAAAACCCCAGGCACCATACCAATACCAAAGAAAGCAACCGCTGGAATCAAATAAACGAAGGCCGGCATAGTTTGCATAAAGTCTAGAATTGGATTAATAACCTTTTTGGCTGTCTCACTCTTAGCCATCCAAATCCCCAGCGGAATCCCGATCAAAATCGAAATCAAGCTGGACAATAGTACCAAGGTAAAGGTATTAATCAAATCTCCCCAGAGTTCCTGATTATAAATATAGAACAAACCGATAGCTGTTAAAATCGTAAAGCCCCATTTTTTAGAAACTAGATAAGCCAAAGCCACGATGAGAAGCATCAAAATCCAAGGATTGATGAAAGTCAATGTATTGGAAATAAATCCCATAAGGCCATCACCAATGATTTTTAGAACATTGAAGAAACCAGCAAAAGTTTTAGTCAGCCAGTCAACAAAAGAATCCATATAATTAGAAATAGGTAATTTCCCAATTCCTGCTAATAATAAGCTTTTCAAACTTCTCACCTACCCTTCTACTTCAATACCCTGTTTGGTAAGGGCCTCAATCACACGACCCTTAATAATAACGCCAACAGGACGCTTGTTCTCATTTAAAACAGCAATCGGAGCTGCTGAGTCATAAATCAATGGTAAGATATCCGTCAACACCATATCCTGAGGCACCGTCCGAATATTAGGATCAACAACATCAGCTAGTTTCTTACCTGCCTTACGAGCATCATACGCTGCATCAGCCGAGATAACTCCCAAGAGCTGACGCTTCCGATTAGTGGCTACCAACATAGAAACTTCTTCCACATCCATCCGCTTCAGAGCCACATTTGGTCCATCAACATCAACATTGGCCGTAATTGGCTTAATCATAATATTTTGAGCCGTCAGAACCTTAGAGCGGTCGACATCTTCGACGAACTCTCTGACAAAATCATTAGCTGGCTGTGTCAAGATTTCTTCACCTGTACCAATTTGCATGATTTGACCATCCTTCATCAAGGCGATACGGTCACCAATCCGCAAGGCTTCATTGAGATCGTGAGTAATAAAGATAATTGTTTTTTGAACCCGATCCTGCAAATCTAGGAGCTCATCCTGCATTTCTTTACGAATCAAAGGATCCAAAGCAGAGAAGGCCTCATCCATCAAAAGAATATCAGGATTATTGGCAAGTGCTCTAGCCAAACCAACCCGTTGCTGCATCCCACCGGATAATTGATCAGGATATTGATCCTTAAAAGGCAAGAGGTTTGAATTATCCAAGGCCTGTTCAGCCATTTTTTCCCATTCTTCCTTAGGCACCCCTCTCAATTCCAAACCATACTCAGTATTTTCCAAAATGGTCTTATGCGGAAAGAGACCAAAATTCTGGAAAACCATATTAACCGAATGGCGGCGAACCTCTCGCAGTTCATTAGCAGTCATTTCAGAAACATTCTGACCATTAATTTCGATGGCTCCAGAAGAAGGTTCAATCAGACGATTAATTAAACGAATCAAAGTAGACTTCCCGCTTCCAGAAAGTCCCATAATTACAAAGATTTCACCCTCTTGAACCTCAAAATTAGCATCATAAACACCGACTGTGCAGCCAGTCTTCTCTAAAATTTCAGTTTTACTTTTTGCCTCTTTGACCATCTGGAGAGCAGCCTTTTGCTTTTTCCCAAAGATTTTGGTTAAATGGCTAACTTTTAAAATCGTTCCCATATATCCCTTATCCTTTCTTTTTACAAAATATCTATATATTCTAAATATCTATTAATTAGTAGGCATCTATATTATTGTACCAAAATCATAGCTATTATTAAATAAAAAATGGTTACAAGTTAG
This sequence comes from Streptococcus criceti HS-6, assembly GCF_000187975.2. Lineage (NCBI taxonomy): Bacteria > Bacillati > Bacillota > Bacilli > Lactobacillales > Streptococcaceae > Streptococcus > Streptococcus criceti. Next base: position 584,395 of record NZ_AEUV02000002.1, on the reverse strand, counting down.
TTACCGATGTCCAACAACGATAAAACTTCCCGCCAAGTGATGGCAGCACTAAAGGCTGGTGACACTCCCAACCTCGCTTGGCTAACTAAAAAAAGAAAGAGTTCTTAGAAGAACTCTTTCAAGTGATATCTCTACTCCGCCAGTAGGACTCGAACCTACGACATCATGATTAACAGTCATGCGCTACTACCAACTGAGCTATGGCGGATCAACGCTAAGCGACTCCCTTATCTCACAGGGGGCAACCCCCAATTACTTCAGGCGTGCTAGGACTTAACTGCTGTGTTCGGCATGGGAACAGGTGTCTCTCCTAGGCTATCATCACTTAACTATGAATGGGTTAGGTGGGAAACGTCGTTTCCTGATTCCCCAACCCAAACAATCCTCTGGATTGTTTGTGCACTCAAAATTGAATACCTATCTATTGTACCAAGCTCAACCTCTCGCTGTCAATACCTTTGGATAAGTCCTCGAGCGATTAGTATTGGTCCGCTTCACATGTCACCATGCTTCCACTCCCAACCTATCTACCTGATCGTCTCTCAGGGCTCTTACTGATATAAAATCATGGGAAATCTCATCTTGAGGGGGGCTTCACACTTAGATGCTTTCAGCGTTTATCCCCTCCCTACATAGCTACCCAGCAATGCTCTTGGCAGAACAACTGGTACACCAGCGGTAAGTCCACTCTGGTCCTCTCGTACTAGGAGCAGATCCTCTCAAATTTCCTTCGCCCGCGACGGATAGGGACCGAACTGTCTCACGACGTTCTGAACCCAGCTCGCGTGCCGCTTTAATGGGCGAACAGCCCAACCCTTGGGACCGACTACAGCCCCAGGATGCGACGAGCCGACATCGAGGTGCCAAACCTCCCCGTCGATGTGAACTCTTGGGGGAGATAAGCCTGTTATCCCCAGGGTAGCTTTTATCCGTTGAGCGATGGCCCTTCCATGCGGAACCACCGGATCACTAAGCCCGACTTTCGTCCCTGCTCGAGTTGTCGCTCTCGCAGTCAAGCTCCCTTATACCTTTACACTCTGCGATTGATTTCCAACCAATCTGAGGGAACCTTTGGGCGCCTCCGTTACCTTTTAGGAGGCGACCGCCCCAGTCAAACTGCCCGTCAGACACTGTCTCCATTGACGTTTAGCCAATCGGGTTAGAGTAGCCATAACACAAGGGTAGTATCCCAACAGCGCCTCTGCCGAAACTAGCGTCCCGGCTTCTATGGCTCCTACCTATCCTGTACATGTGGTACAGATACTCAATATCAAACTGCAGTAAAGCTCCATGGGGTCTTTCCGTCCTGTCGCGGGTAACCTGCATCTTCACAGGTACTAAAATTTCACCGAGTCTCTCGTTGAGACAGTGCCCAAATCATTACGCCTTTCGTGCGGGTCGGAACTTACCCGACAAGGAATTTCGCTACCTTAGGACCGTTATAGTTACGGCCGCCGTTTACTGGGGCTTCAATTCATACCTTCGCGTTACCGCTAAGCACTCCTCTTAACCTTCCAGCACCGGGCAGGCGTCACCCCCTATACTTCATCTTGCGATTTCGCAGAGAGCTGTGTTTTTGATAAACAGTTGCTTGGGCCTTTTCACTGCGGCTGACTTTAAGCCAGCGCCCCTTCTCCCGAAGTTACGGGGCCATTTTGCCGAGTTCCTTAACGAGAGTTCGCTCGCTCACCTGAGGCTACTCGCCTCGACTACCTGTGTCGGTTTGCGGTACGGGTAGAGTATACATTAACGCTAGAAGCTTTTCTTGGCAGCGTGACATCACTCACTTCACTACTAAACTTCGCTCCCCTTCACAGCTCAACGTTACAGAACTAAGCATTTAACTCAGTTCACGCCTCACTGCTTGGCCAGACACGTCCAATCGTCTGGTTGAGTTAGCCTTCTGCGTCCCTCCTTCACTCTATACTCTAGTACAGGACTATCAACCTGTTGCCCATCGGATACACCTGTCGGTCTCTCCTTAGGTCCCGACTAACCCAGGGCGGACGAGCCTTCCCCTGGAAACCTTAGTCTTACGGTGGACAGGATTCTCACCTGTCTTGCGCTACTCATACCGGCATTCTCACTTCTATGCACTCCAGCACTCCTCACGGTATGCCTTCATCACACATAGAACGCTCTCCTACCATCCCTTTCGGAATCCACAGCTTCGGTAAATTGTTTTAGCCCCGGTACATTTTCGGCGCAGGGTCACTCGACTAGTGAGCTATTACGCACTCTTTGAATGAATAGCTGCTTCTAAGCTAACATCCTAGTTGTCTGTGCAACCCCACATCCTTTTCCACTTAACAATTATTTGGGGACCTTAGCTGGTGGTCTGGGCTGTTTCCCTTTCGACTACGGATCTTAGCACTCGCAGTCTGACTGCCGACCATAAATACTTGGCATTCGGAGTTTATCTGAGATTGGTAATCCGGGATGGACCCCTCACCCAAACAGTGCTCTACCTCCAAGATTCTCAATGTCGACGCTAGCCCTAAAGCTATTTCGGAGAGAACCAGCTATCTCCAAGTTCGTTTGGAATTTCTCCGCTACCCACAAGTCATCCAAGCACTTTTCAACGTACTCTGGTTCGGGCCTCCAGTGAGTCTTACCTCACCTTCACCCTGCTCATGGGTAGGTCACCTGGTTTCGGGTCTACATCATTGTACTCACTCGCCCTATTCAGACTCGGTTTCCCTACGGCTCCGTCTCTTCAACTTAACCTCGCACAATAACGTAACTCGCCGGTTCATTCTACAAAAGGCACGCTCTCACCCATTAACGGGCTCGAACTTCTTGTAGGCACACGGTTTCAGGTTCTCTTTCACTCCCCTTCCGGGGTGCTTTTCACCTTTCCCTCACGGTACTGGTTCACTATCGGTCACTAGGGAGTATTTAGGGTTGGGAGATGGGCCTCCCAGTTTCCGACGAGATTCCTCGTGTCTCGCCGTACTCAGGATCCTGCTAGGCTTATAAACGATTTCAAATACGAGGCTGTTACTCTCTTTGGCGACCCTTCCCAGAGTCTTCTTCTATCATCTATAAGTCCTCATTGCAGTCCTACAACCCCAGAATGTAAACATCCTGGTTTGCCCTCTTGCCCTTTCGCTCGCCGCTACTCAGGCAATCGCTTTTGCTTTCTCTTCCTGCAGCTACTGAGATGTTTCAGTTCACCGCGTCTTCCCTCAACTAATCTTAACAATTAGTGATGACAACCTGTAGTTGCCGGGTTCCCCCATTCGGATATCTCTGGATCTCTGCTTACTTACAGCTCCCCAAAGCATTTCGTCGTTAATCACGTCCTTCATCGGCTCCTAGTGCCAAGGCATCCACCGTGCGCCCTTATTAACTTAACCTTATTAATTAACTCATTAAATATTTACAGCGTTTCGGTTTATTTTCTTGTTACTATTTGATAGATATTCAATTGTCAATGGACAAGTGCATGATATCAAGATCCGGTGCGACCTGTCGCAAAACTTGCGTAGAATAAGGAGACAACCAACGACGTGTCGCTAAGACACTAGGTGGTTTTGACTTATTCCTAGAAAGTTTAGGATCGTATTCTAATATCAGCTTATCTAGTTGAACACGAGATTAATTTCTTAGGAAAAAAGATAAATCTCCTTGTGTGCAAGACACACTGCGTCGATTTCCTATTTTTCTACAGAAATTTCGGCAAGCCGAACATCTCTTTGTATCCTAGATAATGGAGCCTAGCGGGATCGAACCGCTGACCTCCTGCGTGCAAAGCAGGCGCTCTCCCAGCTGAGCTAAGGCCCCACAAAACCTCTGAAAACTAAATAGACACTCCCCAAAACGTGCTTCCGTAGCTAAATAAGGGTACCATTAACCTTATCGGCTAAATTGTACTCGGGCTAAAAGCTTGTGATTTAGATAAACCACCTTGTATGCAAGCATACTGCCTTGGTTTCCTAAAATCAAGTCGCTTTTAAACGCCCTCCGTTACTTAGTTTTTCCTTAGAAAGGAGGTGATCCAGCCGCACCTTCCGATACGGCTACCTTGTTACGACTTCACCCCAATCATCCGTCCCACCTTAGGCGGCTGGCTCCCGAAGGTTACCTCACCGACTTTGGGTGTTACAAACTCTCGTGGTGTGACGGGCGGTGTGTACAAGGCCCGGGAACGTATTCACCGCGGCGTGCTGATCCGCGATTACTAGCGATTCCGACTTCATGGAGGCGAGTTGCAGCCTCCAATCCGAACTGAGATTGGCTTTCAGAGATTAGCTTGCCGTCACCGGCTTGCGACTCGTTGTACCAACCATTGTAGCACGTGTGTAGCCCAGGTCATAAGGGGCATGATGATTTGACGTCATCCCCACCTTCCTCCGGTTTATTACCGGCAGTCTCGCTAGAGTGCCCAACTCAATGATGGCAACTAACAATAAGGGTTGCGCTCGTTGCGGGACTTAACCCAACATCTCACGACACGAGCTGACGACAACCATGCACCACCTGTCACCGATGTACCGAAGTAACTCCCTATCTCTAGGGATGGCATCGGGATGTCAAGACCTGGTAAGGTTCTTCGCGTTGCTTCGAATTAAACCACATGCTCCACCGCTTGTGCGGGCCCCCGTCAATTCCTTTGAGTTTCAACCTTGCGGTCGTACTCCCCAGGCGGAGTGCTTAATGCGTTAGCTCCGGCACTGAGTCCCGGAAAGGACCCAACACCTAGCACTCAGCGTTTACGGCGTGGACTACCAGGGTATCTAATCCTGTTCGCTACCCACGCTTTCGAGCCTCAGCGTCAGTTACAGACCAGAGAGCCGCTTTCGCCACCGGTGTTCCTCCATATATCTACGCATTTCACCGCTACACATGGAATTCCACTCTCCCCTTCTGCACTCAAGTTTAACAGTTTCCAAAGCAAACATTGGTTGAGCCAATGCCTTTAACTTCAGACTTACTAAACCGCCTGCGCTCGCTTTACGCCCAATAAATCCGGACAACGCTCGGGACCTACGTATTACCGCGGCTGCTGGCACGTAGTTAGCCGTCCCTTTCTGGTAAGATACCGTCACTTGAGTAACTTTCCACTCTACTCAACGTTCTTCTCTTACAACAGAGCTTTACGATCCGAAAACCTTCTTCACTCACGCGGCGTTGCTCGGTCAGGGTTCCCCCCATTGCCGAAGATTCCCTACTGCTGCCTCCCGTAGGAGTCTGGGCCGTGTCTCAGTCCCAGTGTGGCCGTTCACCCTCTCAGGTCGGCTATGTATCGCAGCCTAGGTAGGCCTTTACCCTACCTACTAGCTAATACAACGCAGGTCCATCTGATAGTGGTGCCATTGCACCTTTCAAGTCATTAACATGAGTTAATCACTATTATGCGGTATTAGCTATCGTTTCCAATAGTTATCCCCCGCTACCAGGCAGGTTACCTACGCGTTACTCACCCGTTCGCGACTCTTCTTCCTTGTGAGTGCAAGCACTCGGTAAAAAAGAAGCGTTCCACTTGCATGTATTAGGCACGCCGCCAGCGTTCGTCCTGAGCCAGGATCAAACTCTCATTAATGCTAGTTTGTCCGGCTAAGCACTCTGGCTTATCCGTTTATTGTTCCTTGACAGGTTAATCTCTTAACCCGCACGTCTTGGTTCGTCTCTATTCAGTTCTCAAAGGTCTTGTCCCCTGTCGAGGACAGCTCCTTTATTCTAGCAAACACCTACCGCTCTGTCAATACTTTTTTATTATTTTTTTAGTGATTCCTGTTCAAAGTTATGTCAAGCCCGGCTGGGAAAGGAACAAACCGCCTGAAAGATTATTTTGTAGTGAAATTTATCCAAGGAATGAAGCGTTTTTTACAGTAACTCCTATATTGATAGAGTGGTTAAAGCTAATTTTTAGCGGGTTTTCTGAAAAGCCACTAAAAAATGCAAAAACAGATTCCAAGCGAATCTGTTTGAATTTTATTTAACTACAATGTTAACAAGCTTATTGGGGACTGTGATGACTTTCAAGATATCTTTTCCCTCAACTTCAGCCCTGATCTTATCATCGGCTAAAGCTAGTGCCTGCAGATCTTCTCGCGGAAGGTCTTTAGGGATCATCATCTTGGCTCTAACCTTACCCTTAATCTGCACGACAATTTCAACCTCGGCTTCAACAAGTTTCGATTCATCCCAAGTTGGCCAAGTCACGTAAGAAATAGAATCTCCTGAGCTAGTCAAATTTTGCCACAACTCCTCAGCAATATGCGGAGCAAACGGTGCCAATAATTGAACGAATCCTCGAGCATAATCAATAAAGAGTGTCCCTTCCTTATTAGCTGTATTAACAAAGACCATGAGCTGAGCAATAGCTGTATTAAATTTCATGGCTTCAATCTGTTCAGTTACTGCCTTAACAGTTTCATTGTAAACCTTATCAAGCTTACCATCATTTTCAGCTATAATATCTTTTGTGGTTAAGAGACGATAAACACGGTCGAGGAACTTACGAGATCCTTCAAGACCTTCTTCTGACCAAGCAATCGAGGCATCAAGCGGCCCCATGAACATTTCATAAACACGTAAGGTATCTGCACCATACTGTTCCACGACATCATCCGGATTAACAACGTTCTTGAGGGATTTAGACATCTTAGCTGGTGCCTGCTCCAATTCTTCACCAGTTTCAATATTGAAGAAACTGCCATCGCGCTTTTCAACCTTGTCTGTTGCGACAAGAGCCCCGCGACTATCACGATAGCTAGTCCCCAAAATCATTCCTTGATTAAAGAGTTTCTGGAAAGGCTCCTTGGTTGGAACAATACCTAGGTCGTAGAGGACTTTATGCCAAAAACGGGCGTATAGCAAGTGAAGTACAGCATGCTCAGCCCCGCCAATATAAATATCAACTGGCAACCATGTCTTAAGTAAGTCTTCATCAGCTATTTTTTCATTATTGTGCGGATCGATATATCGCAAATAATACCAGCTTGACCCCGCCCATTGTGGCATGGTATTGGTTTCACGGCGGCCCTTGACACCATCTTCGCGAACCACTTCTAGCCAATCAGTCAAATTTGCCAGCGGCGACTCTCCAGTTCCCGAAGGTTTAATGTTCTTGGTGACAGGCAACACCAATGGTAGCTGGTCTTCTGGTACCGCACTGGAAGTACCATCCTCCCAATGGATAATTGGAATGGGTTCACCCCAGTAACGTTGACGGCTAAAGAGCCAGTCTCGCAGACGATAATTGATCTGCCTCTTACCAAATCCCTTTTCTTCTAAAAACTCGATAATTTTATCAATCGCTTCTTCCTTATTTAAACCATCAAGAAAGTCAGAATTAATGTGTGGCCCATCTTCTGTCCAAGCCTCTTTTTCAACATCCCCACCCTGAAGAACAGGAATAATATCCAGACCGAATTTCTTCGCGAATTCCCAGTCACGCATATCATGAGCTGGAACAGCCATAATGGCTCCTGTTCCATAACTAGCTAAGACGTAATCTGAAATCCAGATTGGAATGTGACGACCATTGACAGGGTTAATGGCATAGGCACCAGTCCAGACTCCCGTCTTATCCTTATTGAGATCAGTCCGAGCTAGATCGGATTTGAGGCTGGCTTCATGCTTATAATCAGCAACTGCCTGAGCCTGTTCTGGGCTAGTGATGACATCAACCAGCTCATGCTCTGGCGCCATCACTGCATAGGTAGCGCCAAAAAGGGTATCAGGACGAGTAGTAAAGACTGTAAAGCTCTTATCCGTTCCAGCCACCTGAAAGTCAACATGAGCTCCGACTGATTTACCAATCCAATTGCGTTGCATTTCTTTGATGGATTCTGGCCAATCGAGCTCGTCTAAATCCTGCAGAAGACGCTCCGCATAAGCAGTAATTTTCAACATCCATTGTTTCATGGGTTTGCGGACAACAGGATAACCACCACGCTCAGACGTGCCGTCAGGAAGAACTTCTTCATTAGCGATAGCTGTACCCAATTCCTCAACCCAGTTAACAGGGACCTCTGCTTCATAGGCTAAACCATTTTCATATAGCTTAGTAAAAATCCATTGGGTCCACTTGTAATAATCAGGATCGGTTGTATTGATTTCGCGGTCCCAATCATAAGAAAAGCCCAAGCTGTTGATTTGACGCTTGAAATTAGCGATATTTTCTGCCGTAAAATCGGCTGGGTCATTCCCTGTATCCATAGCGTATTGCTCGGCTGGAAGACCAAAAGCATCCCAACCCATTGGGTGAAGGACATTGTAACCTTGAGCACGCTTATAACGACTGAGGATATCTGTCGCCGTATAACCTTCTGGGTGGCCAACGTGCAGACCAGCTCCTGAAGGATAAGGAAACATATCTAAGGCATAAAAGTTAGGTTTGGAGCTATCGGTCCCTGTCTTAAAAGTCTCATGCTCAGCCCAATATTTCTGCCATTTGTGTTCAATTTCTTTGTGATTGTAGAAAGTCATAGAGTATCTCTCCATCTTAATATAGTCCCGTTTATTATAACATTTTCAGTATATTTTTAAAGGCCAGTTTCGCCCTCTACGCTAGCTCAACCTCTTCAAGAAAAAAGAAGGCTATCGCCTTCTCTATCTACTAACAGGATTAAATCATTCATAAATCTTGAAAGCATCGTCATCATTTTGGTTGACAAATGGCATAGCCTTACGCAATTCTGCCCCAATTTTTTCGATTTCAAGATTTTCAGCTTCTTCACGATAAGCTTTCAAGCGCGGGAAACCTGCATCGTGATCTTCAACAAATTCTTTTGCAAATTTGCCAGATTGGATATCTTTAAGGGCTGCCTTCATGTTTTCCTTAACTTCTGGTCCAATGACACGTGGACCAGTTACAAAGTCACCAAATTCGGCAGTATTTGAACATGATTGACGCATCTTCTTGAAACCACCTTCATAAATGAGATCAACAATCAATTTCATTTCATGAAGGACTTCAAAGTAAGCTAATTGAGGCGCATAGCCCGCTTCAGTTAAAACTTCAAAACCAGCCTCAATCAAATGAGTCAAACCACCCATCAGAACAGTTTGTTCGCCAAAGAGATCTTCTTCAGTTTCTTCCTTGAAGCTGGTAGTCAAGAGTCCAACACGAGCAGAACCAAGCCCCTTAGCCCATGACATAGCGATTTCTTGTGCATGACCGGTTGGATTTTGATAAACAGCATAGAGAGATGGAACACCAAAACCTTCTGTATATGTGCGGCGAACCAAGTGCCCTGGCCCCTTAGGAGCAACCATGAAGACATCAACATCTTCTGGCGCCTTAATATAACCGAAGTGAATATTGAAACCATGGGCAAAACCAAGAGCATTGCCAGAAGACAAATTCGGTGCAATTTCCTTAGCATAGATATCTTTTTGAATTTCATCCGGTGCCAAAACCATGATGATATCAGCTAGTTTAGTTGCTTCTCCAACCTCATAAACATCAAAGCCGTCTTCCTTAGCTTTATCAAACGACTTACCATGACGCACACCAATGATGACATCATAACCTGAATCACGCAGGTTTTGAGCATGAGCATGACCTTGTGAACCATAACCCACAACAGCAATTTTCTTTCCCGCAAGGGCGTCAACTGTTACATCTTTTTCGTATTCCATTTCTACTGCCATAATAAAGTTCTCTTTTCTAAAAATATATTTTTACTAAACTAGCAAACTAGCATTGGTAAGGGAGATTTTTAGGACAAATCTCGTGAAAAACCTGTTGCTCCTGTTCGAGCAATGTTTTTAATGCCATAAGGTTCAACCACTCGCAAGAGGGCATCAATCTTATTAGCATCTCCTGTCACCTGAATAGTGATAGATTTTAAAGCTACATCAATAACACTAGCTCTGAAAGGCTGAATAACAGCTAAAATTTCCGCCCGCTTATGAGCTGGAGCTGCCAACTTAATTAAAATGACTTCCCGTTCCAGATGCGGGATATCTGTAATGTCACGTACCCGAATAACATCAATTAAACGATTGAGCTGCTTGATGATGAGATCAGTTTCTTCCAAACTAGAGACATCGACAATAACGGTGATACGAGTAATCCCCTCTTCTTCAGTATGCCCTGCTGAAACTGCCTCAATATTAATTTGCTTTCTCAGAAGGACACCCGTAAAGCGATTAAGGACACCAGCTGTGTTGCGAAGCCTCGCTGTTAACATTCTACGCATCGAAGGTCACCCCCATCATCTCAGCATTTGATTTCCCAGATGGAACCATCGGATAGACATGCTCACGATTGGAGATATTCACCTCAATTAACATAGGCTTGTTTTCGGTAATAACCTGCAAATCCTCTCCCAAGGTCTTGGGATTAGAGAACTGATAATGGGAGATACCATAGGCCTCAGCCAAAAGTTGGAAGTTTGGTTCATCATCAAAAGTTGATTCACTGCGCCGTTCATCATAAAAGGACTCCTGCCATTGGCGAACCATACCCAAGGAATGATTGTTGATAAGAACCACCTTAATTGGCAGGCCATAACCATTGAGGATAGCCAATTCCTGATTGGTCATTTGGAAACCACCATCCCCAACAAAGAGAATAACCTCCTTGTCAGGATTAGCCAGCTTGGCACCGACTGCAGCCGGAATACCAAAGCCCATAGTGCCTAGACCGCCTGAAGTGATGAGCTGACGCTCATTTTGGTAGGGATAAAATTGAGCCGCCCACATCTGATGCTGACCGACATCAGTCACTACAATAGCTTCCCCTTTGGTTAACTTACCAATGATCTCAATAGCATGCTGAGGTTTAATGATGGTTTCATCAAACTTGTAGGAGAAAGGAGCCTTAACCTTATTAGCCAAAACTTCCTTAGTCCAATCATCATGCCTCGTCTTGACTTCCTCCTCAGCTAGCAACAAACTCAGGGTCTCCTTAGCATCCCCAACGATAGGGATATCGGTCTTAACAACCTTTCCAATCTCAGCTGCATCAATATCAACATGAGCAACTAAGGCGTTCTTAGCAAAGGTCTTTGGATTGCCGGTCAAACGATCAGCAAAACGTGAACCGAAATTGATCATAAAATCGCAGTGAGTCATGGCCATGTTGGAAGCATAGGAACCATGCATCCCACCCATACCAAGAGCCAGAGGATGGGAAACAGGAATAGTCCCCAAACTCAAAAGGGTCGAGACAACTGGGATGTTATATCTTTCCGCAAAAGCAATCAGTTCCTGAGAAGCTCCAGCATAGTTTACACCACCTCCAGCAATAATTAGAGGCCTCTTAGCTCGCTTAAGCTGATTCAAAAGTTTCTTAACCTGCAAGCCATTGGGTTCAACCTTGGGCTGATAGCTAGGCAAATTTAGACTTGGATCGTTGTAGCCAGTCACCCTAGTCTCGGCTATATTCTTAGGTAAATCAACAACGACAGGCCCTGGTCTCCCAGTAGTCGCAATGTGAACCGCTTCGGTAACAATCCGAGGAATATCAGCCGTATCACGAATCTGATAATTATACTTAGTAATGGGCATGGTAATTCCGACAATATCAGCTTCCTGAAAGGCATCCTTACCGATTCCAGCCATACCAACCTGTCCAGTAAAAATCAACATGGGAACACTGTCGCTCATACCATCCGCAATCCCTGTGATAGCATTAGTTGCTCCAGGACCACTCGTAACGACCGCCACACCAATCTTACCTGTTGATTTGGCAAAGCCTTCAGCCTCATGGAGAGCCCCTTGCTCATGACGAGCAAGGATATGCTGGATATCATCATGTTGATAAATAGCATCGTATAACGGGAGTACAGCTCCACCGGGGTAGCCAAAAATAGTTTTAATGCCTAAACTCACCAAGGTATCTAAAAGTAAATCAGAGCCGGTCTTGGCTTGTTTTAAAGTTATTTGGTTCATATTACCCCCTTTATCTGAATTTTACGGATTTTTCTAAAAATTCAAAAATCTTGTACTTATAATAACATTTTCAGAAAATAATGCAAGCCTAAAATTAGAAAAATTTGTTCAGTCCTCTTCAAAAATAGCCTATAAAAAGAGAGTGCGGGACAACGAAATCAATTTCTATCAATTTCTTCGAAATACTGATTTCTTATACGTAATCTTCAAAGATTACAATGTTTTGCGGATGAGAGCGAAGCCAGCATGGCTGTTTGTCCCATTCTCTTAGCTTTTCTGCTTTGGCCTTGTAGTAACAGGAAAGCCAGCCAGCATGGTTCATTGGCACTAAATGAACTGTGCAGGGGCAAGACTCAGTTGGTGGCCAATAAGTCTTGCTCCCAACCACTGTACCAAGAGTTTATTCCCAAAAAGGAAGACTGGACAAGTTTTGCCCAGTCTCTAGATATTCTAATAAACTTACTCAACACTCATCAAGTATGGATAAACTGGCTGGTCACCCCGGTGAACTTCAACCTCAATATCTTCATAACTAGTTTTTAAGTTCTCCGCCAATTTATTAACAACTTCTTCTTGACCATCTTGACCGATATAGACAGCGACAATTTCACTGTCTTCACCAATCATTTTATCAAGAGTTGTAAGCAGGGCTACTTCCATATCAGGATTAGAAACAACAATCTTACCATCAACCATGCCCAAGATATCATCCTTGTGGATGTCCAGACCATCAATACTAGTATCACGAACAGCCAAAGTCACACTACCACTGACAACATCAGCTAGACTGGCTGACATGGCAGCTGCATTCTCTTCTAAAGAATTGTCAGAATTAAAGGCTAGAAGACTGGTTAAACCTTGGGGAATCGTTCGACTTTCAATAACAGCTGCAGGAATATCAACCACCTCAACTGCGGACTGGGCTGCCATAAAAATATTTTTATTATTCGGTAAGATGATAACATTTTTGACATTGAGAGACTCAATAGTCTTAACGATATCTTCAGTCGATGGGTTCATAGTTTGCCCCCCTGAGATGATAGCGTCAACACCTTGAGATTTAAAAATCTCCGCCAAACCATCACCAGCTACAACAGCAATCAAACCAAATTCTTTTGCAGGAACTTCCGGCGCGACCTCTTGACCGGCCTCTTTTTCCAACTGAGCTTCATGTTGTCCTCGCATATTGTCAACCTTGACCTTAACCAAGGCACCATACTTTAAGCCTTCTTGCATAACCAAACCAGGATCTTCAGTATGGACATGAACCTTGACGATTTCATCATCATTAACAACTAGGAGGGAATCCCCAAGTTCATTGAGATAATTACGAAAAGCATCATAATCAAAATCCTTAACGTAAGTAGGTCCCTTACGGAGAGCCACCATGATTTCAGTACAATAACCGTACTTGATATCCTCAGTCGCCACATGACCCGCGACCGATTTATGGTGCTCTGCATTAATCATTTCGCTCATGTTAGCTGGCGTAGCTCGAAACTCTTCCGAAGCAATGTAGTCCCCCGTCAAAGCGGACAGGAAGCCTTCATAAATAAAGACCAAACCTTGACCACCAGAGTCTACTACACCGACCTCTTTCAAAACCGGTAACATATCTGGTGTCTTAGCCAAGGCCGCCCTAGCACCATCAAGGGCTGCTCGCATGACCTCTACAGCATCATTAGTTGTTTCCGCCTTTTTCAGAGCTGCGGTAGCCGCTCCACGTGAGACAGTCAAAATTGTCCCTTCGACAGGCTTCATCACTGCCTTATAGGCAACTTCTACCCCTGATTGAAAGGCTTCTGCCAGAGCTTTACCATCTAACTCTTCCTTATCTTTGATAGCTTGGCTAAATCCACGGAACAGTTGCGAGGTAATGACACCAGAATTTCCGCGTGCTCCCATCAAGAGACCCTTAGACAAAATCTGACCGACTTGACCAACAGTTGAAGCTGGTTGATCAGCAACTGCCTTCGCTCCATTTTCAATGGTCATCCCCATATTGGTTCCTGTATCACCATCAGGAACTGGAAAAACATTCAAAGAATTAACATATTCTGCTTGATTTCCAAGACGAGTCGCAGCTGCCTGCACCATTTCTTGAAATAAGCTCGTTGTAATATTTGGCACTAATCTTCTCCTACAACTTTAATATTTTGAATATAGACATTAACAACATTGGCATGAATACCAAGTTGATTTTCTAGATTAAACTTCACGCGTTCTTGAATATTCTTAGAAACTTCACTGATTTTAACACCGTAACTCATCACCGTGTAAACATCCACAGTAATACCATCTTCCATCGATTTAACAACAACACCCTTAGAATAGTTTTCTTTACGTAGCAATGCTTGAAAATTATCTTTGATGGCACTCTTACTAGCCATCCCGACTACCCCAAAAATTTCTGTCGCTGAACCTCCGACAACCGTCGCGATAACATCATCAGATAGTTCAATCTGACCATCTTTCGTATTAATTTTTACAGTCATCCTCTTACCTCACAAGTTTTTATCACCTTATTCTATCATAAACCCTAGCTAAAGTACAAAGATACAAGGGAGCAACTTACACTTACCGAAACGCTAAAACACTTGGCAATAACACCAATCACTGGGGATAAGCTGGCTGCTTCCTTTGCTAACTTTGATTAATAAATATTATCGCCCCTTCATCTCCGTATCATAAGATCTTCAATTATTTTAATAAAGAGGAACTTACCTAAGTACTAAAGTCCTCAATCATCAATGTCAACCATTAAAGAAAAAATTATCACTTCTCAAGTGTCTGTCATTCCCCAAAACAACTAACATAGTCTTATACTAAAGGTAAAAAGAGCAAGAAAAAAAGAGCCCTTGGGCTCCTCATTAAACACGTTCCACTTTTCCTGATTTAAGGGCACGAGCTGAAGCCCAAACTTTTTTAGGCTTACCATCAACAAGGATAGTAACCTTCTGCAAGTTTGGCTTAACGGCACGTTTAGTTTTGTTCATTGCATGTGAACGGTTATTGGCTGATTTTGTTTTACGGCCTGTGAAATAACATACTTTTGCCATTGATCTGTTTTCCTCCTACTTAGTCTAAGGGTGAATCCACCACATACCGTAGTATTGTAGCAAAATTCAAGCCATTTGACAATAGGCACTGCAATTATTTTTATCGCTTGTACTTCATCATCAGAGTACTATAATGATTATCAATAGGAAGTGGGTGAATTTGATGAATGCAATAATCAAAAATGCTGGAGCTGCTCTAGGAGAAGCCTCAGCAGAAGGTGCTGTCATTGTTCCAAATGTTATTTTTGCAGGTTTATTATACCCGCATTATGGTCAGTACCGTTTCTTGCTTCCTTTTGTATTGTTATACTCATTTGAAAAAGCTGGAACCTTTGCCTTGCAAGGTTTTGGAGAAATTAAAAATTCATATAAAGTTTTAAGATACAGCCTTTTGCTAACACTCTTAGGATGTTGTTCTTGCCTATTAGGAGAGATTCATTTTATATTTTGGGAAGTCGGAGCCATTTTAATAGGATTGGGACTATCTAACTACAACGCCCTCTTTAAGACAATCAAAAGCCTTTTAAAAGAAGAAAATAAATGGAAAGGGAAAGGAGCCTTAGTTAAGGGCTATCTTATCTTAGGAATCACGATTGTTTTACTCTTATATCTCCGTCATACTGCTATAACACTGGTATTTGCTCTTTGGTTACTCCCTTTAGGTGTGTTATATATTTTCATCTACCAGCTTGAGCAAGAACAGGGAACACAGATAAGGGCTGCTTTTGCCAAAAAAAGAAGATCCTGGTTACATTTCTTACCGGCCATTTGTATGCTGCTGTTTTCCTTTTTTACAAGATTATTAAAACAAACGGCAGATGCCCATTATATTTTGGACATAGGTTTTGCTTTGTGCTTATTTCTGATTGTCGGACTGGCTCTCAGTCCTTTACACTTCTCCTTTCGGACTGTATCTACCATGTGGTTTGGCGCCGCAAGAAATTTCATAGTCATTTACAGCCTCATCTACTTTATAGCTATTAACAAACTCTATATGGTTGGACTTTCTTATATCATGCTTGTTTTAGGCTTGCTTTTATCAATGATGATAAGAAGGAAGTTTAAAGCGACCATAGATGACCGACAGTTATTGGCTATCTCCCTAATCAGTAGTATTATAAGCTTCCTACTTCTCCTACCACCTGCAACCTACCTCATTGGAGTCCTTCTAAGCTGTACTTTTATTGCCACTGGTAACCACTTAGTCTTGCAAGACTATACTAAAGATAAAACTTTACCGTTTTTAGAAAGAAGAATTAAACGTTCTCAATACTATGGGCTCGGTGCTATTATCCAACAAGTTGTTTTATTGTCAACACTCATAGTAGTATCTTGGATTAAGGACCACAATTCAGCCTTGAGTGTCTACGCACTTTCTAGCGATATCAGCAATATAGCAGGGAGTTTCTTCTATACAAAATTAATTTGCTTAGCCTCCATTGGACTAGCGGGCAGCATTTTAGCAGGACTGGCTTTAAAGCCTAAAAATTGATATAAACTCAAAAATAGAAACTAAAATTCAAAAAATGCTTTAAGCGTTCATACAAACCTAAAGTATTTTAAAGACACTCATCTTTAACCGCAGCCTTCAGACCTGCAACCTACACGCTACAAACGCCTCTATCAACAACTAACAGCGATATCTCTCTACTGATTTTGTCAATCTTATTCTTTTTTGAAAACAAAGAAAGCCCGCGCTATATACACGGACTTTTTTAGTATAAACTCAACACAATTACAATTAAGCTTTACCTTCTGAACCAAATACGTCGATACGTTCTTCAACAGCTTCTGTGATAGCTTCGAAACCAGGTTTCAAGAATTTACGTGGGTCAAAGAGTTTCTTCTTCATGTATTCAGCTTCGTTAGCATCAAATTCATGAACGAATTCACGAGTTGCTTTACAGAAGGCCAATTGACATTCAGTGTTTACATTTACCTTAGCCACACCAAGCTTGATAGCAGCTTGGATTTGATCATCAGGAATACCTGAACCACCGTGCAATACGATTGGGAAGTTAGGGACAGCCGCAACCAATTTTTCAAGGTGATCAAGATGAAGACCTTTCCAGTTTTCAGGATAAGGACCGTGGATGTTACCAATACCTGCAGCCAAGAAGTCTACACCGGTAGCAACCATTGCCTTAGCATCTTCGATTGGTGCCAATTCACCATCACCGATAATTCCGTCTTCTTCACCACCGATAGTACCAACTTCGGCTTCGACAGAAACACCCTTAGCATGTGCTTTTTCAACAACAACTTTAGCTTTTTCAAGGTTTTCTTCAATTGGAAGGTGTGAACCATCAAACATAACTGAAGTGTAACCTACTTCGATACATTCCAATGCATCTTCATAGTGACCATGGTCAAGATGAATAGCAACTGGCACAGTAATTCCCATTGATTCTACAAGATTTTCAATAAGATTCTTACATACCTTGTAACCACCCATGTATTTAGCAGCACCCATAGAAGTTTGAATAAGAACAGGGGCTTGTTTAGCTTCTGCGGCACGCAAAATTGCTTGAGTCCATTCAAGGTTGTTTGTGTTAAATCCACCAACTGCATAACCATTGTCACGAGCTGCTTGGACAAATTTTTCTGCTGAAACGATTGCCATTATAAAGGCCTCCTATTTATTTTTCGGGTTAACCCGTTTACACCGTTAATTCTAGCACAAATTAGTCTAAAAAACTAGCCTTAATCAGACTTGGAAGCGTTTTCTAGAGCTCGTACAAAATAAAAAAGAACCAACCTCAGTCGATTCTTGCAATGCGGAAAGAGGGACTTGAACCCTCACAGCCTAAAGCGGCCACAGGATCCTTAGTCCTGCGCGTCTGCCAATTCCGCCATTTCCGCTACTCTTACAACAGAACTTATTATATCAAGGGAGATTTTTCTTGTCAATAATATTTTTCAATTTTTTCAGAAACCCTTCAAAATAGAACATTAAGGAAAGTTCTAAAATGAAGTTAGCCACCTAAGAGTATCAAAAAACATCTCAGAGAGATATAATTGTAATCACCACAATAACAATTAGAAAGACTCTGAGATGCAAAACTATTATACACCAAAAAGTAAACATTTGACACTAACTGAACGTAGAATAATTGAACGTTGGCTTCAAGAAGGGCTCTCAAATCGTGAAATCGCTAGGAGATTGGCTAAAGCTCCTCAAACCATTCACAACGAAGTCAAACGTGGTCAGGTTAGACAACAAGTGCGTAAAGGAAAATTTGAGGTGATCTACTCAGCTGACTTCGCCCAAAAAGCCTATCAAAACAATCGTAAACGTTCTGTTAAACAAGTCTCCCTGACCAAGGGACTCAAAGAAAAGATAACTCACTACATCAAACAGAATATTCTCCTGAGATGATAGTAAAGGCAAAAGGATTACCTGTTCCCATCTCCACTATTTACTACTGGATTCATCATGGACACTTAGGATTGACTAAAGCTGACATGCTTTATCCTCGCAAGGAGAAAACTAAGAAAAAGCATGCCAGTCCCAACTTTAAGCCAGCTGGAAAGTCTATCGAGGAACGACCAGAAAGCATTAACAAGCGTGAGAATGTTGGTGATTTTGAAATTGATACGGTTATTCAAACTCGGGCAAAAAACGAGTGCCTGTTGACTCTAACGGATAGAAAGAGTCGTTATCAAATCATTCGACTCATTCCCGATAAGTCCACGTCTTCAGTCAATCAAGCTCTGAAAGCAATCCTCAGGGATTATCAAATTAACTCTATCACAGCTGATAACGGGGCTGAATTCAGTCGTTTAGCAGAAGTTTTTGACCCTGCTCATATCTACTATGCCCACCCCTATTCTTCTTGGGAGCGTGGAACTAATGAGAATCATAATAGACTCATCCGGCGCTGGTTGCCTAAGGGAAGCAAAAATGCGACTCAACAACAAGTCGCATTTATTGAAAACTGGATTAACAACTATCCAAAGAAACTATTCAATTATAAATCTCCTAAAGAGTTTTTACAGACTGGCTAACTTGAACTTGAAATTTAGTAAATAGAACATTAAAAGCGATAAGAAAACTCCAGCCAAAGGCTAGAGTCTTCTTCAAATAACTTTACTTTTTATTTAGCATTTTCAACCGCTGCTGTAACAAAGGCCGTATAAAGTTCTTCGGCACGATTAGGACGGCTCTGCAATTCTGGATGATACTGGGCTGCTACGAAAAATTTCTTATCAGGCAGTTCTACCACTTCCATCAAGCGGTTATCTGGCGATACTCCAGAGAATACAAAACCAGCTGCCTCAAAATCTTCCCGATACTTCGTGTTAAATTCATACCGGTGGCGATGACGGCGCTGCACAACCTCTTGATTATCATAAGCCGCAGCTGCCTTAGAACCTGGTTTTAATTTACATGGATAGAGGCCCAAACGTAAGGTCCCTCCCATATCTTCTACATCAACCTGATCTCTCATCAGGTCAATCACTGGATAAGAGGTATTAGGGTCCAGCTCTGATGAATTAGCTCCTTCCATATTGAGGACATGGCGGGCAAACTCAACACAGGTCAGCTGCATACCCAGACAGATACCCAGCATAGGGACATCATTTTCCCGAGCATAGCGGATAGTTTGAATTTTACCTTCGGTACCGCGCTGTCCAAAGCCACCTGGCACAATAATCCCGTCGACATCTCCTAGCAGGTCCGCCACATTTTCAGCCGTAACATCATTGGCATTGATCCACTTGAGATCAATAGCTGAATCGTTGACATAACCAGAGTGCTTAAGCGCTTCAACAACAGATAAGTAGGCATCTGGCAACTCAACATACTTTCCAACTAGGGCAATCCGAGTAGTTTTCTTGAGATTGAGAACCTTTTCGACCATAGCTGACCATTCGCTCATATCTGCCTTAGGAACATCCAATTTCAAGTGGTCACAGACAATTTGGTCCATGCCTTGAGCCTGCATATTAAGAGGCACTTGGTAGATGTGGTCAACATCCAAAGATTCAATAACAGCTTCTGGCTCTACATCACAGAATTGCGCTAGCTTATTTTTCACTCCCTGGGTAGCTGGTTGTTCGGCCCGAATAACTAACATATTAGGCTGAATCCCGAGACCACGCAACTCTTTAACAGAGTGTTGGGTAGGCTTAGTCTTCATTTCACCAGCTGCCTTCAAATAAGGCAAGAGGGTCGTGTGGATATACATAACATTATCTGACCCCACATCAGCCTTCATCTGACGCAAAGCTTCTAGAAAGGGTAAACTTTCGATATCCCCAACGGTACCACCAACTTCAGTGATAATAACATCAGAATCCGTGGTAGTAGCTGCCCGCTTAATTTTTTCCTTAAGAGCATCTGTGATATGCGGAATAACCTGAACCGTTGCTCCTAGATATTCACCCTTACGCTCTTTACGAAGGACTTCGCTGTAAATTTTACCAGTGGTAACATTAGAATACTTGTTGAGGTTAATGTCGATGAAACGTTCATAGTGACCGAGATCCAGATCAGTTTCAGCCCCATCATCAGTGACATAAACTTCCCCGTGTTGGTAAGGACTCATAGTTCCAGGATCAATATTAATGTAAGGGTCAAACTTCTGAATGGTCACCTTAAGACCACGATTTTTCAACAGACGCCCCAGACTAGCTGCAACAATCCCTTTACCAATAGAAGAAACCACACCGCCGGTAACAAAAATGTACTTTGTCATACAAACTCCTTCAACTTTATGATTCAGACCGAAACTTATGTTAAAAGTCCCAGCTAATAAAACAAAACAACAAGGGTACAGTACTTTGACTTATTTGGAACAAGCCAAGCTCCCGAAAAAGTTCAAAATACCCAACCATTCAAAAATCAATTAGGCGGGGCAATAGACCCTGCCACATTTAAAGAGCTTTTAAAAAATAAAAATAGCCCCCTATTCAAGTAGGGAGCTCTCCGACCTCTAAAAGAGGTGCCCGATAATTAGTATAGATTATCTGAACTTGTTTGTCAATTGGAAAATCAGTCGTTTTCGACCTCATCTTCGTCATCATCGTCATCCGACTCGTTCAAATCAACGGCATCTTCATCACTAACTTCATCGTCTGGAATAATTTCATTGATTTCAGAATCGTAAGACTCGACTTCTGATTTTTCATCATCAGGATTTTCATCATCGTATTCAGCATCCGTTGGCGTGAAGTTATCCTCATCTTCCGGATCATCATCATTGTAATCAATGGCATCTTCATCACCATCCATGAAGGCATTGACCCGTTTGCGCTTACGTTTTGGAGCATTTTCTCCGTTTTCTTCCAGGGTAATAACTTCTTCATCAATTTCATCAATAGCATACCAAGATCGCAAACCCCAACGATTTTCACCAAGCGGAATAAAGCTACCGTCAGTGTTCAAATCTGAATAGAAAAATGGAAGGGCTTGACGAATGTCCGCATCTGATTTTTCTAAATAATTTTGAATTTCATTAACCAAATCGCTAAAGTACATTTCATGGTCACGTCCACGTGATTCCAAAATTGCACGAGCAACTTCAATCATTGACAATTCACTTTTTTCTTGTCCAGCAAATACTTCTAATTCCAAGGTCTACTCCTTATATTAAGATACAAAGCCGCTAAGCACTTCGAAGAAAATGAGGAACCCGATAAAGGTAACGAAACACCTGATAGGGCGTGTCTATTCTCAGAGAAGTGTAGGTGTGTGTTCAATTGAACAATCTTACAATGCACTAAAGTGATTGCCTAAGCTCCCTGATAACTCCTGACAAAACAGTAGCATTATCCGTCTTATCTCTATGTCGAAATGAAACAAAGCTAGTCAAAACTATTGAAATGACTTGCTACAAGGATTGCTAGGCAATTTGTCCATCTCTTGCTACCCTTTCAGAAAGCATACAAATTCACTTTTATCATTATCTAAGTAACGTCAGCACTTATTATTTTACGCTAAAATTCAACTTTTGTCTATTACTAATTTTTAACCCCACTGTCCCTCTTTTAACGATAAGCCGCGGGTATGCAAGCATAGATTAGACAAATCAATAAGCAATGCTTAAGGTGAGATAAAAAATTGACCGCCAAATGACAGTCAATCTTACCTACTACTAAACTTATTTAACGCTTGCTGAGCTTGTGACAGCTTCGATCGCTTTCTTCATCGTAATATCATGCTTGAGCATGTCAGTTGAAAGAAGGGAACGCACTTGGTCAGCCGGCATATCGTATTCAGCAGCTAAATCCGTAATTTCTTTTTCAATTTCTTCATCAGTCGCATCAAATCCTTCGGCAGCTGCGATTGCTTCAATAACAAGATTAGTACGGACACGTTTGTCAGCATCAGCTTCATATTGTTTATGCAGGTCCTCTTCACTTGTACCAGTCAGCTGATAGTACATTTCAGGAGAGATACCCTGACGCTGCATATTGCTCAAGAACTCATTCATGGCACGATGAACTTCATCGTGAACCATTTCTTCTGGCAATTCAACGATTTCAGCATTTTCTACTGCTTTTTCGATTGCAGCGCCTTCAACAGCGTCATCATAAGCAATTTCTTTAGTAGCTTCCAATTCCTTGCGGTATTTAGCCTTCAATTCCTCAAGTGTTTCTACTTCTTCGTCGATATCTTTAGCTAATTCATCATCAAGTTCTGGAACTTCTTTAGACTTAACTTCATGAACTTTTGTCGCAAAAACTGCATCCTTACCAGCCAAATCTTCAGCTTGGTAATCAGCTGGGAAGGTCACCTTAACCTCAACATCATCGCCAGCCTTAGCACCAACTAATTGTTCTTCAAAGCCCGGAATAAACTGGCCAGAACCAAGCTCAAGCGAGAAGTTATCTCCCTTTCCGCCATCAAATTCTACGCCATCAACAGTTCCGACAAAATCGATTACAACAGTGTCGCCATTTTCAGCCGCAGCATCCTTGATAGTCAACTCTGCCAAATTATTGCGTTCACGCTCAATCTTGTCGTCAACTTCTTGGTCAGAAACTTCCTTGCTTTCATCTACAGAAACTTCAAGGTCCTTGTAGTCCCCTAATTTAACTTCTGGCTTAGTAACAACTTCTGCCTTGATAGTCCAGTCTTGGCCTTTCTCCATTGAGTCAACATCAATTTTTGGTTGAGCAACCACATCAAGGCCGCTCTCTGCAACCGCAGCTTCATAAGCCGCTGGCAAAATAGCATTTAAAGCATCTTCATAAAGAGCTTCTTCGCCAAATTTTTGATTGAAGACAGCACGTGGCAAATGTCCCTTACGGAAACCGGGAACGTTCAAATCTTTTTTTACTTTATTGAAGGCTGTGTCAAGGGCTGGTTGAATTTGTTCTTGACTGATTGTAAATGTAAGCACGCCACGGTTTGTGGCAGTGTTTTCAAATGATACAGACATCTTATTCTCCTTAAAAATCGTAATACACCTTAGTCTATCATAAATCAAGGCTTTTTGGAAGTTTTTTTGTAGGCGGCAATATGAATAAAGCCTGCCAACTCTCTAATTTTTTGCTACACTAGAAAGGCGAAAGGATGTTTCTATGTCAATTTTAATCAAATATTGGGAGTCCCTCCACTTAGAAGATATGGCTGTCAATCTATTATCTAAGGCTGTATCTTTAATACTTCTAATCATCGCCTTCCTTATTGGTAAACAAGTGGCTAACTGGGCTTTTAACAAATTTTTTTCTCATTCCCCGCGGCTCTTAGGGCAGTCTGAAGGGCGGCGCAAAACCTTAATTAAGCTTTTCCATAATATCATGGACTATCTGCTCTATTTTCTCTTAATCTATTGGATTTTAGCCATCATAGGTCTACCAGTCTCCAGCCTATTAGCTGGGGCGGGAATTGCAGGCTTAGCTATTGGTCTTGGAGCTCAAGGATTTTTGTCAGATTTAGTCAACGGTTTTTTCATCCTGATTGAGCGGCAATTTGATGTTGGGGACTCCGTTATTGTAGGCACCGTTGCAGGAACTGTTTCCAGCATCGGCATTCATACAACTGAAATTCGTGGCTTTGACGGAACCCTTCATTTTATTCCCAATCGCCAAATTCTTCTGGTTAGTAACAAATCCCGAGGTGACATCCGAGCACGGATTGAAATTCCAATCTATGCGACAACAAATCTGGACCGAGTTACCCAAATTATCAAAGAAGTCAACGCAGAAGAAATCCCAAATACGCCAGAAATGGTTGGTGTCCCGTCCATCTTAGGCCCTCGAAATTCTACTAACGGCCAATTTGTATTTCGCGTGGATATTTTTGTTCAAAATGGGCAAGAGGAAAAAATTTATTCTAAATTTTTCAGGCTCTACCAAGAGGCTTTGCTCAAAGAAAATATCAGCCTGCCAACACCAAATACTCATATCCTTCCAACACAAACAAGAGAGTGGAACAAACAGCCATGATGACTTCGCTCTCACCCACAAAACATTGTAATCTTTGAAGATTACGTATAAAAAATCAGTAATCGTGATAAAATCACGATTTTGATTTTCCTCGCTCTCTTATTTTAAGGCTCAGGTAGAAATCCTCCACTGGAGCATTTCAATCCCACCTCCGCACAGTTGATTAGGTGGGCCGCTATCCCTTGTGTGGTAGTTAAACAGTCCAGTGGACTATTTGAGGGGTGCCTGACAATGGGACTGCACCCCAAGATGGGCCGCCAATCAGCAGTGGTCCATTGGTGCTAAAGCACCTAATGAACTGTGCAGGGGAAAGACTTCTTGGCAGTACCAACAAGTCTTTCTCCCAACCACTGCGTCAATCTGGTAAATTTAGAACAATGCTAACGAGTCTGGACTTTTGTCCTAGACTCGTTTTATATTAGCCTTAATAATAAACTCATCTCTTGCGAATAGGGTCTGATTTGTACTTAGCTCTAGCCCCTCCAATCAATTTAGGACGACTAGCCAGAGCCGTTACATGAGCGCTTCCGAGCTCACGTTGCAAGGGAATCAAAGGAACTTGAACCCGCTTAACGTGCATCCCGATAAAGGTATCACCAATATCCAGACCAGCGTGAGCGGTAACTTCTTCAACCTCAACTGGGCTCTCCATATAGTCAAAAGCAGCCAATTGACCGCTCCCTCCTGCATGAAGACTAGGAAGGACATTGACAATTTCTAAGTCCTTGCTTTCTGCAACTGCTTCTTCTATGACCAAAGCTCGATTGAGATGTTCGCAGCCCTGAACTGCTAGGTGGATACCTTTAGCCTTGGTTTCTTCCAGAATGGTTTTGACGATGACTTGGCCAACCTCTAGGCTAGATTTTTTTCCAATCAGGCCCCCAACTACTTCGCTGGAAGATAAGCCTAGGACAAAAATTTGTCCTTTTTTAATAGCCGAACGTTCCAAAATATCTCTGATAATGTTTCGCGTTTCCCTTTCCAAAACCTGCAAATCCATAACACCCTCACTTTCTCGGAAACACCTTGTCAAAGGCTCTACAAAAACTAGCTCCCAGAGCTAATCCCAAGGTATTCTGACAAAAATTTCCCCAGACGCTAGCTAGGGCCGCTCCCCAGCCAAAACCTAAAATTAGGGCCGCCAGAATATAGATAGCAATCATAATAAGACCGGCTAGTATGACCCCAAGAGCGCGGCGAGACCCATTCCAGCCTGCAAAATAGCCTTGCATCCCATGAGCAATAAGGCTGAAAATCATATACTGGGGATAACCTAAAAGAAAATCTAGGAGGAAAGCCGACAAACCGCCGACGATAGCTCCCGAACGGCTGCCTAAGTAGAATGCCGTGAAAAAAATCCCCACATCAATCAAGGTCAAAAATCCTGTCGGAGTAGGAATATTGATAAAACCAAGCGCCAAACTGAGAGCTGTTAAAATAGCTAATAAGGTTAACCGACTAGTCTTCGTGCTTCCCATAAGCTTGTACCACCCCATAATCATCTGAATGTAAAATTGCCTGATAGACAAAGGACTTAGCTGTTTGAACCGCTTCGAGCGTCTCTTTCTCCAGAACCAACTGGCTGGCAATAGCAGAAGCAAAGGTGCAGCCAGCCCCAACATTGTTCTCCTCGGACAAAGGCCCACTCAAGACTTCCAGCCTTTCTCCATCGTAGAAAACATCCAAAGCACGGTCTGACCCTAAGCGGCTGCCACCCTTGATGACAACAGCCTGAGCACCCAAGGCGCACAATTTTTTAGCCGCCACTTTCATATCTTTAAGTTCTTTGATGGAGAGGCCTGTGAGAATTTCTGCTTCTGCCAAATTCGGTGTCACAATAGATACATAAGGCAGAAATTTCAAAAGCTCATCTCTCAGAGCACTGACGGCCATATCGTGCTTTTCCTTACAAACTAAAACAGGATCCAAAACAATAGGAAGGCCATCATGTGACCTAACAAAAGATAGGGCAGCCTCAGCAATTTCAGCATTAGGCAAAAGCCCTAGTTTAATCCCAGCAAAGTCAACCTTTCGCAGACTATTCAGCTGAGCCTGAAAGACTTTTGAATCTGTCGCAAAGACCTGAAAACCCTCCTCTGTCACAGCTGTTAGGCAGGTCACCGCCAAAAATCCCCGAAGACCATTAAGAATATAGGTCGTCAAGTCAGCATAAAGACCGCCGCCACTAAAAATATCATTACCTGAAATAGCTAGAATCTTCTCACTCATAAGTAATCTCCTTTAAATAAAGACCATTACCTGCTGCCGTCGGACCTGCTAGACTTCTATCCTTAGTCTCCAAGATTGTCTTAATCTGACTGACTGGCATCCGAGCATTGCCAATTTTCAAGAGGGTTCCCACCATATTGCGCACCTGTTTATAAAGAAATCCGTTGCCTGAAAAAGTGAAAACCAAAAAGCCAGTTTTGACGTCTCGCTCGACCTTAGCCTCAGTAATAGTACGGACCTTATTTTGCACCGAACTCCCAGAAGCTGTAAAGCCGGTAAAGTCATGAGTGCCAACCAAATCAGCCATCGCTTCCTGCATAGTTCCTAAGTCCACTGCGTAGGGAAAATGAGTGGCATAGGCCCGCATCATGGGATTTTTAGGCCGACCAGTATCCACTAGAAATTCATAAGTCTTGCTGTGGGGATTGTAGCGGGCATGAAAATCATCCGAAACCTGCTGAACACTAACGACATCAATATCCCCAGGCGATTGAGTATCCAGACCAAAGCGTAATTTCTCCTCATCACGGACCTGAGATAAATCAAAATGAATAACCTGACCATAGGCATGGACACCACTGTCAGTCCGACCAGCTCCATGCACCTTGACTGGTCTTCCACTATTTAACCGCTCTAAGGTTTTTTCTAATTCTTCTTGAACCGAACGCTCCTTAGTCTGGCGTTGAAAGCCAGCAAAAAGAGTCCCGTCATAAGAAATAACTGCCTTATATCTTACCATGGCCCTATTTTAGCACGATAAATTGGACTTGCCTAGAGGAAAGGATAAAAACTGTCCCCAGACAGATTTAAGCTGAGACAATCAATTCGCATAGCCATTTCTATCATAGCTATTTATAGTAGATTGCATTAAGCCCAAGATATCCTTAAATTATTTGATGGTAGAAAAACCAGAGCAACTCTTTTAACAGAATCCTAAAACGCGAAAATGGGGCGTTCTATCTGAATTACCTTGCTTTGTTCTATTTTTTCAATCCACTATAAAAAGTTCTCTTTCCATAAAAAAGAGCAGACCTATAAAATCTGCTCTTTCATCATAAGTTTATTCTCCATCAAAGGCGTCTTTAACCTTATCAAAGAATCCCTTTTTCTTAGGCTGAATACTGCCTTCACCACTGGCTGCTGCCAACGCAAGCAGGGCCTCTTTTTGTCCATCATTAAGCTTAGTCGGGGTGACAACATTAATCGTCACATACTGATCTCCCTGACCGCCGCCACGCAAGCGAGGAGCGCCCTTGCCCTTGAGACGGAAGGTTTTGCCCGTTTGAGTTCCTTCTGGAATCGTCATCTCAACATCACCATGGACAGTTGGCACCTCTACAGTATCTCCCAGAGCTGCCTGAGCAAAGCTAATATTGAGGGTATAGTAGATGGTTGAACCATCCCGTTCAAATTTCTTACTTGGTAAAACATTGATAATAACGAAGAGATCACCATAAGGACCGCCATTAAAGCCAGCTTCCCCCTGACCTTGCAGGCGGATTTGTTGACCCGTTTCGACACCAGCAGGAACCTTAACAGAAACCTTGTGAGATTTCTTTTCATGACCAGTACCTTGACAGGTGCCACATGGTTCCTTGATTTCCTTACCGGTACCATGACAGACATCGCAGGTAACCTGACGGCGCATCATACCAAGAGGTGTCTGAGTATCAACATTGATAACCCCTTGACCATGACAGCGGCTGCAGGTCACTGGGCTGGTTCCAGGCTTAGCTCCTGAACCATGACAGGTGTGACATTCCGCTTCGCGGTTATAGGTGACATCCTTCTCAGCCCCAAAAATCGCCTCTTCAAATTTCAGGTTCAAACGATATTGCAGATCATCACCCTGGCGTGGTGCATTGGGGTTACGGCTGCTTCCGCCGCCACCAAAGAAGCTAGAAAAAATATCTTCGAAGCCACCAAAACCTGCACTATCAAAACCGCTGAAACCGCCGCCAAAACCTGCATTGGCACCATCAGGTCCATACTGATCATAGGCAGCTCGTTTTTGCTCATCACCTAAGGTTTCATAAGCCTCTTGAATATCCTTATATTTTTGCTCAGCTCCCGGATCCTTGTTGATGTCAGGATGGTATTTCTTGGACATTTTCCGGTAAGCTTTTTTGATTTCGTCTTGTGAAGCGTTTTTAGAAACACCAAGACGATCATAGTATTCTTGATTGTTCATATAAGATACAAAGGGCGTTAAAGGGACACCACCAAAATAGGAATTTTGACGACGGACGTCTTGCGTCCTAGAAAAAAATTATCCTTTTAGCACAGTCCCTAGCCCGTGTTCAGTTGCGAACACTTCTTCCTTTCTATATATTTAGAAGGTTATTTTTTGATAATTTTCTTAAATGGTGGGGACGCAGGCGACCAACTACGTCATTCCATTGCTTATTTTTGAACCTAAAGGTTTTAAAAATCCTCTCGTAACAGTAGCTCCAGCTACTGTTACTCTCACCACGGCAAAAATTATCGGCTGTGTCGTCTTCGACCGCTTTTGTTGCTGACGCTATTACCCAAAAACAGAGGCTGGTTTGCAACCTCTGCAGTTGGTTTTATAGTACAATTGCTATCTCGCTTTCACATCTCCAAGCTCAGAATAAAACAGTCCAGTGAACCACTGCTTATTTCTAGCTTCTGGCTCGCAGGCTAAAACAATCCCCCGAATCTGCCTTGCTCTCGAATTTCTAAGCTCGAGACGAGGGGGGAAACAAAAGTCTCGCTTCCTATTAACTGGCTTAGATAGAATCGTTTGACGCAGTGGTTGATTGGAAGTCCTTATCCCTTGCCTCGCAAGTGATAGCAGCCTTCCTAATCAACTGTGCGGAGGTGGGACAACAAAATCGAAATCGCTATTTCATAACGATTTACCGATTTTTGTCCCGCTCTCATTTCTCAGTAAACTCACCATCTACGACGTCATCGTCACCTTTATCTGATGATCCAGCATCAGCTGCGCCTTCAGTTCCGCCAGCGGCTTGTTGAGCTGCGGCAGCTTGTTCGTACATTTTAACAGCTAAGGCTTGGGCTTTTTCGTTAAGGGTTTCCAGCTTAGCTTTCATATCGTCCAAGTTGTTGTCTTCTTGAGCTTTCTTAAGATCATCAAGAGCTGATTGGGCAGCATCACGTTCAGTGTCAAAGCCTTTACCTTCGGTTTCTTTAATAGTCTTTTCTGTTGCAAAGATAGCTTGGTCAACTTCATTTTTGAGGTCAACTTCTTCTTTACGCTTAGCATCAGCATCAGCATTAGCTTCCGCATCTTTCATCATACGTTCAATTTCTTCTTCAGAAAGACCGTCATTTGACTTGATAACGATGTGTTGTTCTTTTTGCGTACCGAGGTCTTTAGCCTTAACAGATACGATACCGTTCTTGTCAATGTCAAATGTTACTTCGATTTGTGGCACACCACGAGGTGCAGCTGGGATATCTGTCAATTGGAAACGTCCCAAAGTCTTGTTGTCCGCTGCCATTGGGCGTTCACCTTGAAGAACGTGGATGTCAACGGCTGGTTGGTTATCAGCTGCGGTTGAAAAGACTTGTGACTTAGAGGTTGGGATAGTTGTGTTGCGGTCAATCAACTTCGTGAAGACACCGCCCATGGTTTCGATACCAAGTGACAATGGGGTCACATCAAGAAGTACGACGTCTTTGACATCACCAGTGATGACACCACCTTGAATAGCAGCACCCATGGCTACGACTTCATCAGGGTTCACAGATTTGTTTGGTTCTTTACCTGTTTCAGCTTTAACCGCTTCAACAACTGCTGGAATACGCGTTGAACCACCAACCAAGATAACTTCATCAATTTCTGACAGGCTCAAATCAGCATCAGACAAAGCTTGACGAACAGGGGTCTTGGTACGTTCAACCAGATCGCGAGTCAAATCATCAAATTTAGCACGTGTTAATGAGACTTCCAAGTGGAGCGGTCCAGCATCACCGGCAGTGATGAAAGGCAGGCTGATTTGTGTTTGGGTGACACCTGACAAGTCCTTCTTAGCTTTTTCAGCAGCATCTTTCAAACGTTGCAGAGCCATCTTGTCAGTTGACAGGTCAATGCCGTTTTCTTTCTTGAATTCATCAACCAAGTAGTCAATAATCTTTTGGTCGAAATCGTCACCACCTAGTTTATTATCACCAGCAGTAGCCAATACATCGAAGACACCATCGCCCAACTCAAGGATAGAGACATCAAAAGTACCACCACCAAGGTCAAACACTAAGATTTTTTCATCTTTATCTTGTTTATCAAGACCATAAGCAAGAGCTGCTGCGGTTGGTTCGTTGACGATACGTTCGACTTCAAGACCCGCGATTTTACCAGCATCTTTTGTTGCCTGACGTTGGGCATCGTTGAAGTAAGCAGGGACTGTAATAACGGCTTTTTCAACTTTTTCACCAAGATAATCTTCAGCATAACCCTTGATGTATTGCAGAATCATAGCTGAAATTTCTTGAGGAGTGTATTCTTTACCATTAGCAGAAACTTTTTCAGAAGTCCCCATCTTAGATTTGATAGAGATAACAGTATCTGGGTTAGTTACCGCTTGACGTTTAGCCGCATCACCGACAATGATTTCCCCGTTTTTAAACGAGACAACAGAAGGAGTTGTACGGTTACCTTCTGGGTTAGCGATAATTTTACTTTCAGTTCCTTCAAGAACGGCAACTGCTGAGTTTGTTGTTCCTAAGTCAATACCAATAATTTTGCTCATAATTAAGATACCAAGAACGCCGAGAAAGCGACTAGAATTTTAGGAAATCAACGATGTGTGCTTGTACACGAGGTGATTTATCTCAATTCCGAGTCCGAGCTTTCCGTTCGGGTTCAATTCCTTTCATTTTTCCTCTTTACTTGTTTTTATTCGCAGTAGTTGACTGAACTTTCTACACCCTTCAGGCCATAAAATGCTAGTCAACCTTGCGGGGGCGCGTCAACGAAATCAAAGATTTCTGACTTACCACCTAGTTTATTGTCATTTCGGACACGGTTATTTTATTGATTAGCTATCATCATTGTATAGTTACGACGTGAGATAGTAAGGAGTCTAGGCAATCCGCCATAGCGGTTGCCGTATAATGACGAGACGTTTTAATGCCCATCATTATTGACTAATTATATACCACCACCATAGCTGGCCGAAGCAGGCGATCGTGCAGTTTGTAGCCTTTTTGGAAAACTTCCGCAATGCTGTCTGCTGGATGCTCATCATCAGCCGGTAAGGTTTGAACAGCCATGTGAAGGTTGTGATCAAAGCTTTCAACTGCCACTTCTTCCACACCCTCTTCTTTAAGAGCTTGATTCAGGCTTTCCTGTACCATTTCCAACCCTTTTTTCACATCATCGCTCAAGCCCTCAACTGCTAAAGCACGTTCTAAATTATCCAAGCTAGGCAAGATTGCCTTAGCGAGATCTTGCGAACGATACTTCTGTAACTGCTGACGTTCCTCATTGGCGCGACGCTGAATATTTTGCATTTCAGCGTGAGCCCGTAAGAATTTATTTTCAAAATCCTCAGCCTTCTCTAAAGCTGCTTCTAATTCTGTTTTTTCAGTAGTTTCCTCAGAGGCCGCTTCAGTTTGCTCTTTTTCTTCGGTTTCAGAAGCCTGAGTCTCTTCGGTCACTTCCTCTTTTTTAATATCTTCTGACATAATGCCTCCTTTATTAAATGTTACTAATTGACTTCATAATGATTGCTACTAAGGTAACGATAGAAATCAGCTGATTTCATAGTCAACACCCGGCTGACAATTCCCAATAGACTGAAGGCCCGTTGGTAATCAATCGTCACAGGTCCAAACAAGCTTAAGCTGCCAAAACCTCGGTAGGGAATGAGAAATTTATAGGACAACTGTGTTAAAGAAGTCAAACCAGTTTGTTTCTCATCTGCCAGACGAATGGCATAGGGTTTATCCTCTTGAAGCAACTGACGAATTTCCAAAGCTAATTCTTGGGTCTTATCAAAAAAACGGTAGATCTGGTCGTCAGAAAACTTGAGTAGATTCTCCTTGCCAGCTAAAAACGGCTTTTCGACAAACATTTCCTTAAAAATATGTTCAAATAATTCTAAGACATTGTCTGTTGTCTTAAAATAGCGCTGAACAATCTGTGGAATCTCAGTTCGAATCCGATAATGAATCTCCATAACTGTTTGTCCCAAAAAACGCTCATGTACTAAACCGCTTAAAGTAGCTAAGTCTTCGTCAAGAAAATTCTTAGGAATAGCAAACTGACTGGTGACCGTATTAGAATCATCAAAGGTCATGACAGCTAGAGCATCGTGGTGACTGAGCTTTACAATATCAAAAGCGCTCAAGCGCTGATTGCTTGGTTCAACATCTAAAGCAACTGCTGTGCACCCTGTCAACTCTGCTAAAAGATCGCTGGCCTTCTGCAACAAATCTTCCAGTTTAAAAAATTCAAAATCAAAACCTTTGATAACTTGATAGGCATCATCTTCGTCAATCCTCTCAAAATTTAGGAGATGACTAACATAGTACTGAAAACCCTGCCGACTTGGCAGACGGCCACTAGATGTGTGCGCCTTTTCCAAGAGACCAATTTTTTCTAAGGCAGCCATATCATTGCGGATGGTGGCACTACTAGAAGCAATGTAATTTTGTAAAACCTTGGATCCGACAGGTTCGTGTGTCTGCGTAAACAGCTCAATCACAATAGATAAAATATCATTTTGCCGCTGCGTAATCATCACGGACCTCCATTCCAAAAGTTCATTAGCACTCTTAAAGCAAGTCTGCTAACTTATGTTTCTATTATACCGCTCTAAAACCAACTGTCAAGAGAAAAGCGCAAAAAATTAGCACTCTTTTAAAAAGAGTGCTAATTCAGCTAATTCTTTAGAAAACTAGATCCTAACTATCATACTGAGTAAGATTCTTTTCTCGGATGATCGTAATGAGCTTATTAGCATAGTCAGGGTCTGTATTAACCCCTGCTTTTTGCAGAGCCTGAGCTGCTGTAACATACTCTTCAGTTGTGGCTAGGATGGTGTAGAGCTGTTTCCCCCACATACCCGAAGAAATGGCCTCAAGATAAGCCATCAAACTATCCTGCCAGTTGCTATAAATAGCATAAGGCAGTTTAACTGTTTGCCACTGACCGTTTTCATAAGACCGAGTAGTTAAAACAATCTTAGCTTGCCCAGACTGAGCTAAGGTTCCTGTGAAATTATGATAGCGCACAGCCAGCAAGTCAGAGCCATAATCAGATGACTGGGCCGCCTGAGCAATAATTATAGAAGCCTTAATACCATAGGCTTTTGATAACTTCTGGGCTACCGGAGCTACCTCTTTAATGAAGGAAGACTCTGTATAAGGCGTGCTAACCTTGGTATTGGCAGCCTTTGTTTTCATGTTCAACAAGAGAGGCAAAAGAATAAGGGCTAAAACAAGTCCAAAAACGATCATAAAAGGCCGAAACTTTAGCCTTGATTGCATACTATTTCAACCCCCTATCCTAATCCTTTAATAAGGCTACATACTCTTCCAAGCTTAGATTATGCTCGGTCATATATTTGGCAGATGCCTTGCCAACATAGCGAAAATGCCAATCCTCGTAATCAACACCCGTTGAATCGCTCTTGCCCTTTTCAAAACGAAGAACAAAACCATAATCTGGCGCAATCTTTTTCAATTGTTCTACAACGCTAGGGTCGCTTTCATTGAGGCTGTCAACCGTACTCATATCAATCGCTAACCCTGTCTGGTGCTCACTAGCTCCAGCTGGCTGGGAATAAGTTTTAACCTTTTCCTCAGCTTGGTCTTGACTCAAACTAGGGTCGTTAGACATCTCCTGCTTGACGTAAGAATCAAAGAGCTCCTGTTGATACTCGACACTGCGATAACCCGAAATCAGGTGCTCGCTGCTATCAATCTTCTGCGCAGCCGCTAAAAATTCTTTGACATTGTCTGCAATCCGCGAGTCCACCTTGATATTATCAATAGCCACCAGGTCAGGATTAAGTTCCTTGGTAATGTTGTCACGATTGACCACAATTAGTTGCCAATCATCTGCTGAAACATCAGGCAGATCCGAACCTAATTCAACTTTCTTGGTTTTTTTAACCTTGGCTAACTGACTGGCTCCTGTCTGATTCGACCGAGAAGCTAATTTATCATGCAGAAAGGCAAAGCTAAAAATAACGACTAACCCTAAAATAAAAACGATAAAAAAGTTACGACTAGACTTTTTCATGGTTCTCCCTTGCTAAAATTTCTCGACCTTTTTGTCGGTAAGTCATATCTCCGATTGCTTCAATATGGAATGTGTCGGCTTCATAAGTTACCTGACAGACGCTGCCGTTATCAAGAGCTAAACTCCTTGGAAGACTGGGATCAATCAAGCCCATTAAAGTACCAATAGTCATCCCGTGACTGACCACGATCGCATCGCCACCGCCCAAGCTCTCAACTTCCTTGGCAATGTCAGTGAAACCAGACAGAATTCGATCTCGCAAGATATCCCAAGGCTCAGCCCAACCAGCTGTATCAACCGCTAGAATAGCATCAGCCATATCTTGGTAGGTCATTTCTTCAACCGGCTTATCAAAAACTCTTGGCACAACTCCGTTAAAGAGTTCCGCATCATAACCGCCATCAAGGCTGCCGAAACACCACTCACGAATGCGCTTATCTCGCTTATAAGGAATGTCACTCTGCCCCATTTCTCGTAAAATAATTTCCATGGTCTGCAAGGTCCGGCCACTATCACTAGAATAAGCAGCAACAAAATTTAGACCTGCTGCCTTCAAGCCTAGGCCAAGTTCCTGAATCCCCCGCTCACCTTCTTTAGTCAGTGGCGTATCAGACCAACCTTGAGCCCGTCCAATAGTGTTAAACATAGTTTTACCATGGCGGGCAATAAATAAGCGTGTTTTTGTCATAAGGCCCTTCTCCTTGATTTTCTTTCTATTATAACAAATTTAAGGAAATAAAAATAGCTGATAAATAAGACATCTAATGACAATGAAAATGTGGCCTGTTATTATTTTATAAATATTAGTGAACGGTTTGGACTGACAATTCTGCCGTTCGTTCTATCGCTAAGCAGATGACGGTGGCAGAGATACCATGGCTTTAGTAATAACTAGGCCATGGCAATAGGGAAATAGACTAAAAACAATCAATTTCCCATACTAATGGGCCCTTATTGCAAACAGAGATAATCTAAGCGAGATAGAGATTTGTTCACTCAATCTGACCAACTCAGGCAACTTTTTGGATATAAAATCGGCATAAACTCTGCCCCTAATAATAAAACCCTTTTTAGCAAAACAAGATTGCAAATAAGAAATTTGATGACTCAAAACATAAACAGTTCAGGCTCTACTTGGTCGGGCAAGCTCAAATCAACGAGATAGTGTTTGGGCTTTCAAAAAATATTAGTCCCGTTAATGGTACTCCAACAAGTGTTTTCGAGTAGAAAAAATCCCCGCCAAGGTTGGCAAGGACATAAATACTAATTCTTAAAACTGTGAATCGGTGCTGGAATTTGGCCACCACGAGCGATGAAATCTGCCGATGATTTTTTATTGACTGACATGACCGGAGCAGAGCCGAGGAGACCGCCAAACTCGATAGTGTCTCCCTCTTTGCCCTTAGGAATCAGACGAACAGCGGTTGTTTTCATATTGATAACGCCGATAGCGGCTTCGTCAGCAATCATGGCAGCGATGGTTTCGGCCGAAGTTTCTTCCGGAATAGCAAGCATATCCAGACCGACCGAACAGATGGCCGTCATGGCTTCTAACTTTTCCAGATTAAGCGAACCAGCCTCCACCGCGGCAATCATACCTTCATCCTCAGATACTGGAATAAAGGCACCAGACAGCCCCCCGACCTGATTGCAAGCCATTACTCCGCCCTTTTTAACCTGATCATTGAGAAGGGCTAGGGCTGCTGTTGTCCCATGGGTACCGACAGTTTCGAGGCCCATTTCCTCCAGAACCCGAGCCACTGAATCTCCTACCGCTGGCGTCGGAGCTAGAGAGAGGTCAACAATACCAAATTTAACCCCCAATCTCTCACTAGCCAAGCTGCCGACCAGCTGACCAATGCGGGTAATCTTAAAAGCTGTCTTCTTAACGGTTTCAGCCACAACATCAAAAGACTGACCTCGGACCTTTTCTAAGGCTCGCTTAACGACACCCGGACCAGAAACACCGACATTGATGACAACATCAGTCTCACCAACACCATGGAAGGCTCCAGCCATAAAGGGATTATCCTCAACTGCATTAGCAAAGACTACCAGCTTAGCCGGCCCCATCTCGGACAGCTGGGCGGTTTCCTTAATAATCCGCCCCATATCCCTAACAGCTGTCATATTGATCCCCGACTTGGTTGAGCCAATATTGACAGAGGAGCAGACAAAGTCAGTCTCAGCTAGAGCTCTGGGAATGGACTTGATGAGAATTTCATCACCTTTCTGATAACCCTTTTGCACTAAGGCTGAGAAGCCGCCGATGAAATTGATGCCAATTTCCTTAGCAGCCTTGTCCATAGCCTTAGCTAGAGGGACATAATCGGTTGCATCAGTTGCTGCCCCAATGATAGCAATCGGTGTAACTGAGACTCGCTTATTGACAATAGGAATCCCCAATTCTGCCGATATCTCATCACCAACCGCAACTAATCTGGCGGCCTTATCGACAATTTTGCGGTAAACTTTATCAGCTGCCCGATTGATGTCCGAATCAATACAGTCAAGAAGCGAGATGCCCATGGTGATAGTGCGAACATCAAAGTTCTGCTCCTCAATCATGGCAATGGTTTCTGTAACCTGTTGAATATCCATGGAAATCTCCTTTACAACTTGTGCATAGCATCAAAAATAGCCGAACTTTGAATGTTAATCTTAACACCCAGACTGTCCCCCAATTTTTCCAGTTCCGAACGAAGAAAAGTAAAATCCTTTTTCTCTGGCGAGGACACCACTGTCATCATGGTGAAATACTCATCCAAAATGGTTTGGGTGATATCATCAATATTCAGGCCTAAATCAGCGATTTTGGCAGAAACTCCTGCCACAATCCCCTGACTATCTTTACCAACAACTGTAATAATTGCTTTCATGTTTATTCCTCTTTTTCTTGGTATTGTTAGTATTTTAGCACATATCTGGAAGATTTTTCAAAAATTATTAGAAGCTTCACTATAAATCCGAACCTTCCTAAAATATAAAGAGCCAGCAAAGTCTGACTCTCTAGTTTTTTTCACTTTCTGCTAAACTAGCCTTCACCCGCTCAATAAAAGCCTCTATAATTGGAGTTTTTTTGCGTTTATTATTGGTCACAAGGCCCAAGGTATGAACTGGACTATCCGCCAGCGGAATAAGGACAATCTGCTCTTTGATAAATCCATTGACAATCCCTAAACCCGAAGCATAAGCATCTGAGGCCGTCAGCAAGTTCATAACCGTTCCTCGATCGTTACTGTACATAATCGTTTGATTATCCAAAACCTCCAGAGTATCCTCATCAAAATTCAATCCTGACTTTTCCTGACGAAAACGCACCTGAGGATAGCCTTCCAAATCAGCTTTGGTCAGGACTTTTCTATCTGCCAAGGGATGGCCCTTCCGCAGAAAAATCCGCGTTGGAAATTCCCCCAGGGAGATAAAACTTAAATCCTGATTAATCAGAGATTTTTCTAGGATAGGGCGATTATCAGCATCCAGATAAATAATCCCTAGGTCGCTTTCAAATTTATCAACGCTTCTGAGAATTTTCTTAGTGGTAGTCTCAATCAACTGAAATTCCTGATAGTCAGCCTCAAATGCTTGAACAATCTCAGTCAAGGGCAGGAAAAGAAAATCATAATGGTGGGAGGCTACCGTGAAACCCTTGCGAAATTTCTGCTGATAACGCTTCTCCAATAAATCCAGCTCCCCAATAATCCGCTTGGCATATTTGATGAAATCGTTGCCATCGTCAGTCAATCTGGCACCCGTATTGGAGCGGACAAAGAGCTGCACGCCCAGTTCCGCCTCTAAATCCTTGATAGAGGCGGATAAGTTGGGCTGGGTAACATACAGCTTTTTCGCAGCTTGGCTAAAAGAACCTGTTTCTGCAATTGCCTCAACATAGCGACACTGTTGGAAATTCAATACAGGTCACTCCCTTTCTTTTGAAAAACTTGCTCCTATTATAGCAGAGCTAGGTTCAATTAGAAGGGAAATAGCCATAGGAAAATTTAATCAACTCTTTGGTTTTTTTAATAAAAATCTCGCCAGAGAAAAAAGCACCCGAACAGATTCGGATGCTTTCTTTTCATGAACTCTTTGACCAAAAACTTATCGCATCTTTTTAAAATGTTCAACATCACGCGCAATCATCAATTCTTCATCGGTTGGAATGACCAGAACCCTAACCTTAGAATTTGGAGTTGAAATGTCACCAACATAGCCAAAGACATTCTTTTCTGGGTCGATCTCCATACCAAACCAAGAGAGCCCAGCAATGATATCCTGACGCATACCAATAGCATTTTCACCCATACCTGCGGTGAAGACCAGAGCATCAGCTCCATTGAGAACAGCGAAGTATTGACCAATAAACTTCTTGAGACGGTCAATAAAGATATTGTAAGCCAGAACTGTGTTTTTATCATGAGCTTCAATACCAGCTTCAATATCTCGCATATCGCTAGATTTTTCAGATACTCCCATGAGACCTGATTTCTTATTAAGCATTTCCACCACATCGGCAGCTGTTTCCAAGTCTGGATCCTGCTGAATCAAAAAAGGAATAATGGCTGGGTCAATATCGCCTGAACGGGTTCCCATCATAGGGCCAGCCAGTGGCGTCAGTCCCATAGAAGTATCCACTGATTCCCCGTGGTAGTTAGCCGTGATAGAAACACCATTACCGATGTGAGCTGTGATCAATTTTAATTCATTGAGAGGGCGGCCTAACATCTTAGCCGCTTCCTGAGCAACATACCGATGGCTGGTGCCATGAGCTCCGTATTTACGCACCTTGTAATCACGATAATATTTTTGCGGAATAGGATAGAGATAGGCATATTTAGGCATGGTCGTATGGAAAGATGTATCGAAAACAACCACGCTGGTAATGTCTGGCAAGATGTCTCGGAAAGCTCGAATTCCAGCAGCAGCCCCTGGATTGTGAAGCGGAGCTAAAAGTGACAGTTCCTCAACCTGTTCAATAACTTTGTCATTAACCAAGGCCGATTCCTTAAAGTATTCGCCACCAGCGACAACCCGATGGCCAACTCCCGTAATCTCTTGATAATCCTTAATCAAACCATGCTTAAGCAGATCTTCCAAAAGAATCCGAACCGCCATGGTGTGATCAGGAATATCTAGCGTCTGTGAATCAGACTTGCCATTGTACTTAACTGTTGAGATTGAATCATTTAAGCCAATGCGCTCAATGAGCCCCTTGGCCAAGACTTCTTCTTCCGGCATTTGATAGAGCTGCCATTTGAGACTGGAGCTCCCAGCATTGATTGCGATTGTTTTTGACATAGATTACCTCTTCTAATGTAAACGTTTTCTAAATTCGTCTTCCATTATAGCAAATTTTCTCATCAAAGAATATAATCAGCTGACCATTTCTTAAAATTTTCCATGAAATCTAGGAGAGTATCGCGATCCTGCAAATCACTCAGAGGATAAACAAAAGTTTCCGGCGCCTGATTGCTCTGCTTTTGCAGGACAAAGATAGACTTGGCATTAGCAGGATTGCCAAAGAGTTCCTCAGGCAGGGTAATGACTGCCACGATATCTGCATAACCTTTGAGCCAACCCTTGAGCAGATCGCTTTGAGGACTGGTCAAAAGATTAACCGGAGCTAGAAAGATAGCAAAGCCATGAGCTTTCAAGTATTTAAGCGACTGCTCCATGAGTAGATGGTGCGCATAGGTATGATCATTTTGAGCAGCCACCTGATAGCGACTAGCTATAGTATCATTAGGATAATAGCCGACAGGTAGATCACTAATAATAATATCGCTCTCTTTAATCAGCTGAGGGCGCACAGCGTCTTCCTGCACAAAACTGCCGTCTGAACCCACCACATCAGCGATACTAGCTGATAAATCAATCAATAAATCATCAACTTCCAGTCCCATGTAATCCAGCTGTTTGCTGCTGTTGTTAATGAGCGTCTGAGCCAGATTTCCAGTTCCAGAACCAATTTCCAGAACATCCAACCTTTCGTCTTTAGTTAGATTTTCCAGCAAAAAAAGCAGGACAAAACCAATGCTGTCTGGCGTAAACTGGTGGTTGGCTTGCAGAGGCTCAGATTGGGCCAGCTTGATAAACAAAAACTGGTAGGCCCGTCGCCATTCTTCCCTGGTCAGTTCGAGCTGTTGCAAGGCTTGATTGTTAGTAAGAATCCTCTCATTTTCAGTCTTACCATCCAAATAGAGAGCATTCTGCTCAATCAGAGCATCATAGCTATTCGTTTTCAAGTCGTTTTGCAGGAGCTGGACATTTTCCAAAAGCAGCCCGTAGGCTTTTTCAATCTTCTCAAAATTCATAATTCTATCATAACAAAAATGCCAGAAAATGGGAACGAAAGGCCCCATAAGACAGTAAAATCCAAACCCTGATGAGTAAAGATTTGACTGCCATTTTCCCAAGAGTTACGATTCTTCTCTAGACTTTTTTTACTGAGTAAGCTGCTATGGAAATTAATTTCTTTAACGTTTTTTCTAAGACAGTATCAAGCGTCATCGTTGGAACTTTCCTCACCTTCACCATGGTGCGAAGACGAACTTTTTTCATCTGATTGTGACCTTGAAGAACTGCCGGACGACGAAGAGAAAGAGGTGGACTTATCCTTCTTTTTGTCCTTGTCGGAACTAGATGAACTAGTTTCTTGGTCTCCCATAAAATCATAGCAGTAACTATTGCCATCAGAAAGGATTACTTTCACACTCAGCGAAGCCCCTTCCTTTTGGTAAGTCGCCCGCCCCTGCTCAAAGGACATTTCTCCTGAAGACTGATTAGCCTGCTCTTTGACCAGCTGGGCTATCAGATAGGCTTGTGAGTTGTTGGCTAAGGCCTGATTCTGTCGCTGACTGGCCACCACTCGGTCCAAATAAAACTGCAAGAGCAAAACAAAGATTGCTGCCATGAGCAAGGCGTAGATTAAGACTCCTGCTCTAAGACGTTTTTGCAAAATCATAGACAAAAGTCCTTTCTAAGCCTGATTCAAAGGTGACAAAAACTGTGATGGTCTGACCGGCCTGACTGATAGTACTAGCTTTGACATGGAAGAGCATGGGCTGATAGCCACGCCCATCCGCATTGGTTTTACGAAAATCATCCGAACGGGACTGCCCAAAGGCTAAAGGTTGATCACCTTTTTTAACATAGAGTTTATTGTCCGCCACATGGTCTAGCTCAGTCTCTGCTAACTCCGAGCGTAACTGCTGACAAAAAAGAAGCCAGTCCTCCTCGTCATTCTTACTGATATAGGCGACATTGGTTACCAGAACTTGAGTCAGACCTTGATAAACCATGACACTGCCTGCAATAACCAAGAGAGCTACCAAACACTCCAAGAGAGTGAAAGCCCGAATTCTAATTTTTGGACACATGAAGAACCTCCTTTCCGTCTTCATAAACGGTAATACAGGTTGAGGTCCGCTGAACTTGGACAGTCACCCCATTAAGGCTCAACTGATCTTGCTTGGTTTGAACCGCCATTTGGGCGACATTGAGCGCTTCTTGTTGCTGAAGACTGGCTGCCAACTCCTGGCGGTTTCGATTTATCTCGCCTAGAATCAGACTAACGATAGTAACCAAAACCGCCAGAGCAATCAGACTTTCCAAAAGAATATAAGCTTTAATTTTCCGTTTTTTTATAGCGACCACTTCCTATATAAAGTTGATAAGAGACAGACCCTTTCTCAGTTGTGAAAGTCAATTTTTCCAACGAGGAATTGCCACCTTCTGGTGAAAATTCTATGGTATAGGGCTGGCTAGGTCTGACAGTGGCAGGAATGGTCAAACTTTCTTGACCATTAGTCACTTGGCCTTCTGAAATATTTAAGGTCAAGGTTTTTTGCTGGGCATTGCTGAGCTTCTGGCTATCCTGATAAAGGTGCTCAAAAGAGAGAAAGAAGAGCTTCTCTTGTACTCCCGCAAAAACTTCCTGAACACCGCCTGTAAAGGCTAACAATAAAAAGCTGGTAATCGCCAAAACCAACAGACTTTCAACCAGGGTAAAGGCTCTAGTTTGGAACCTGCCGATTTTCCTTATGCTTCTTGTAATAATCATTGTAAGAATCCGCCTGTTTTTGTGTGATATCACCGCTAGACACTAGTTTAGAAACAGTGGCATCGTCCGTATGGTTTAGTTCATAAAGTTCAGCTTGGCTTTCTACCACCTTGACAACGGCCGCGCCACCAGTATCCTTGACTTTATCCTTCTGCTTGGCTAAGTTAGGCACAAAAAGCAGGAGCAGAACACTGATGATTAACAGGACCACTAACATTTCAAGAAGAGTGAAAGCTTTAACTTTCTTTCCTTTTAAACGTTTGAGTAATTTTTTCATCATAAAGGTACCTCCATATTGTGATACATGGGCAGTAGCATGGCTGCATAAATCATGACGATAACAAGGGCCACCAAGATAAAGACCAGGGGCTGAATCAGCTGGGTTGCCCGATTAACCCGGCTAAAAAAGGCATCCCAAGTTTCCTGAGCATAGATCTCTAGCTCGCTACCCAGTTTAGCTTTGACTTGACCATATTCAATAATCAGACTCAATTCCCGTAGGAAGAAAGGATAATCCAAGACCTTATCGTGAAACTCTTGACCAGCCAGCAAGGCATCCTCCATCTCGCGGCCAAGTTCTTGAAAGAGTTGGGATTTCTGCTTCTGCATGAGCTGGACAATCTGACTCATCTCCACCCCTTGACCGATCAACTTCCCCCACTCCCGCGCATAATAAGCCGTCAAGTAAAGTTGGGCGAATCTGCCAAGCAAGGGAAGCCTAGCCAAATGGCTGTACCAAGAAATTTTTCGCGATCGTCTCTGCAGCCAAATCAATAAAAGGATAATCAAGACCAGAACCAAAACCCCTATTAGAAAAATCACGGGAAAATGGTTGACAATACTGGTTGCTAGGTTCGTTCCCTCCAGCTGAGGCAAGAGATA
The DNA here is from genome assembly GCF_000187975.2 of Streptococcus criceti HS-6. Classification (NCBI taxonomy): domain Bacteria; kingdom Bacillati; phylum Bacillota; class Bacilli; order Lactobacillales; family Streptococcaceae; genus Streptococcus; species Streptococcus criceti. The sequence continues at coordinate 540,681 of NZ_AEUV02000002.1, read as the reverse complement.
GTTGCGAAGTCCCAACATGATGAGAATCAAAAAAGTTAAGAGGATGATGGGATAGCTAGCTACTTCCAAGAGTTTCTTTTTAACGGTCATCAAATTGGCCAGATATCGCTCTATTTTTAAAAGACTCCCTTGAGTATTTCCGTGGATATCGGCTAAAGCCAACTGAGTTACCACATCATCAGAAAAGCCCAGTCTTCCCATCATAGAAGCTAGATTTTCACCTGCTAAGAGACTGGATCGCATTTCCTGCGTATAGTATTGGGCAAGAAGATGACTGCGCTCCAAAAAATCCACAATCTCAGTCAGCGTGAAACCAGACTCCAAAAGGTTGTTAAAGAGCTGAATAACCTTGCGCTGGCGGCTAATCCTTAATCTTTTCGGCTTCTGCTTGCTCGTAAGTGAGATGTCCTGTTGTAAAAAGCTGGTCAATTTTCTCATTCCAGCTGTCAGCCTTGTGGCTTTGAAAATGGTCTTGGGCAAAATCAATCAATCCTCCTCCTCCGATTAAGCGCTGGTAGGCAATGCCAGCCAGACAATTATCTAACTCCTCCCGAGAAACTCCCAATTCTAAAATCCGGGCGTAAACGCCTGGAATACTCTTAGCATGGACGGTCGAAAAAACGCGGATTCCTGTCAAGCTAGCTCTGATAACGGATTGGGCTGTCTCTTTATCGCGAATCTCTCCTATAATTAAAACATCCGGTCGGTGTCGCAGCGAAAGTTTAATCAAATTATCATAGGTCATCGCGATAGAGGGATTAAGTTGGAGCTGCAGCATCTGATCCTGTTTAATCTCAACAGGATCCTCAATAGTAATAATCTGACTGTCAGGATACTTACGACTGACCAACTCATACATCAGAGTTGTCTTCCCCGAACCGACGGGGCCAGAGAAAAGATAGAGGCCTCGGTCAATAATCTTGGGTAACAGTGCATTGAGGCCATCAAACCAAAATTTTAATTCTCGTCGTCTATCAAAGAGCAAGCGAACGACCAGACTTTCTCGTCCCCGATAGTCTCCGACCGTTGACAACCGCAGAGCGGCCGTCTCACCATCTGCAAAATCATAATGGCAGGCTCCCAACTGGGCTCGCCGCTTCTCACCAACATTCATCCCAGCGACAAATTTAAAATGGCTGATTAATCCCACAGCCTGTTCCTGAGGACAAGTTTGAAATAGACGTCTCTCATCACCTATTCGCAGATAAATCTCATAATAATCAATCTTTGGCAGCAAATAGATATCCTGAGCCTGCCATTTGACAGCTTCCTCAATCAAGCTTTTCCCCAGTTCTTGCACCTCTACCATAGTGGCCTCCTTTTTCCTCCTGCTTACCTATTGATTCGTAAAAAATTTTCAAAAGTAGAAAACTTTTGTTAGATAAACTTTTAACTTCAAACTATTTTGAATATAAAGAAAAGACCGAGCAGAGGCTCGATCTCCATCACTCTATTCTTACTAATAGTTCATTGGCTTCCAAATGATTTTATCTGACATTGGAAAGGAACAGGATTATCATTGCTCCGCTCATAACCTGGACGATGCCAGTCCTTAGGAATAGCCTCCCAGTCCTTGAGCAGGGCCAGTGAATAGTACTGCTGCAAATCTTCGCCGCATTCTTCACACCAACGTTGGTCTTTACTATCCCAAAAAGCCGTCATGACACTGCTTTTACTATTAAAGCTGGGATAATGGTTCATCAAATCAAACCATTCTTTTTTATAACAACTGAGCGCTTCGTAATAGTCCTCAAACTCTTGAACGTCAACAATATCGTCTTGCCAATCATCGAGAAACCACCAGGGCTCTAAGTCTCCGTACATTTTTACTACTTGATACATAATTTAATCCTAACTTACTCTGATTATATAGGAAAAGTTGGTGAAGTTAAAAAAATTTGCTTGGAAATATCAAAAAATTAGAAAGTTTAATTAATTCTTGTTTTAAAAAGACATTGATGTCATTCAACTAAAATTTTTCCAGCTCCAATGATTTCTAGCTTTCTTATTTGGAGCATGATAAAATAAACAGTAATCACGCTCTGGGAAAAGAGGATTTTATGAAAGATATTAAAGGATTAACAAGTCAAGAAGTCGCTAGCCGAGTGGCTAGGGGCCAAGTCAACAAGGCCAGTATCTCTGATGTAAAGACAACCAAGCAGATTCTCAAGGAAAACACCTTAACTTATTTCAACTTAATTTTTGCCGTTTTGACTATTTTATTACTGATTAGTGGTAATATCGGTATCAGCAACTTCACCTTCTTGCCCGTAGTCTTCATCAATGCTATCTTGGGGATTATTCAAGAACTGCGGTCCCGTAAGACTGTCTCCAAACTAGCTATCGTCACCACGCCCAATGTGACCGTCCTGCGCGATAACAGGCTGTCGACCATTCCGATTGAAGAGCTGGTCCTTGATGATGTCATCCAGCTGTCAGCTGGTAACCAAATTTCGGTTGACGCCCACGTTTTATCCAGTAGCATTCAAGTGGATGAGTCTATTCTAACTGGGGAAGCCGACGAAATCACTAAAAATGAGGGAGATGAGCTCATGTCTGGGAGCTTCGTTGTCGCAGGAACTTGTCTGGCTCAAGTTATTCGTGTTGGAGAAGATACCTATGCTGCTAAACTGGTCAAGGAAGCTAAGACCTTTGATAGTGATGAACAATCCGAAATGATTCGCTCCATTAATGCTATCGTTAAATGGGTGGGAATTCTAATTATCCCTCTAGCTCTAATTATGCTCTATCAAAGCCTAATAGTCAACCAAACTGGTTTTGGCGGAGCTGTCAAGGCTATGGTAGCAGCTGTCATCGGCCTTATTCCAGAAGGTCTCTACCTCCTGACTACCATCTCTTTAGTGGCTAGCACTATGCGACTGGCCCGTAAGAAGGTTGTCCTCCACGATATGAAGAGCGTTGAAAAGCTAGCCCGAGTTGACATTCTCTGCATTGATAAAACAGGGACCATTACTGAAAATAGCATGTCGGTTCAAGACTACATAGCCACCGATGCTTTTAGTAAAAGTCCCGATGCAGGCCTCCGCCTAGACAATCTGATTGCAGGTGTTGCTAATGAATTAGCTGGGGATAATGATACTATGGAAGCCCTACAAGCCTACTTTCCCAAGGAGCAGGCAGCCGGCCTAAACCTCCAAAAAAAGAAGCTCCTGCCCTTTAAATCCTCCAATAAATACAGCGGGGTAATCTATGATGGCTTTTCCTATCTAATCGGAGCTCCTCAAATCTTATTGGGAACAAACTGGCCAAACTACGAGGAAGAAGTCAATCACTACGCCGCCCAAGGTTATCGGGTACTGGCCTTTGGTAAACTGACTTCCGAACAGGTTGAGCCTCTGGATCGCCCGCTTATTCCTTATGCCTTCATCCTGATTTCCAATCCTATTCGTCAAGAAGCTCCTGAAACCTTTGCTTATTTTGGTCGGCAAGACGTGGCCATCAAGGTCATCTCTGGAGACGATCCCGTGACCGTTTCCCACGTAGCCGGCAAAGCTAAAATTAAGGAAGCAGAAAATTATGTAGATGCCAGAACCCTAGTGACAGACGACCTAATCAAAGAAGCAGCCCGTACCTACACCGTCTTTGGTCGGGTAACACCTGAGCTCAAACGCCAACTAGTACTAGCCCTACAGGAGGATGGTCATACTGTTGCCATGACAGGGGACGGGGTCAACGATGTTTTGGCACTCAAGGCTGCCGACTGTAGCATCGCTATGGCTTCCGGTAGCGATGCTGCCCTCAATGCTTCGCAAATCGTCCTCGTTGACTCCAACTTTGCCAGCATGCCATCAGTGGTCGCCGAAGGCCGCCGTACTGTCAATAATATTGAGCGCTCGGCCAGCCTCTTCTTGATTAAAAATATCTTCTCCTTCCTGCTGGCTATTCTCTCCATTATTTTTGCTATCGTCTATCCACTCAAAGCTTCTCAGATTTCTCTAATTTCGGCCTTTATGATCGGCCTGCCAAGTTATCTTTTGACCTTCGAAGCTAACAACAAGCGGATTTCTGGCCACTTTATGCTCAAGGTGCTCAAAAACGCCCTGCCAGCAGCTGTAGCAGCCGTGGCAGCTATCGGTCTCTTGGTTGGGGCAGCTGCCTTCTTCCAAATCGACTACGATCAAACATCGACCGTTTCAACCTTCCTGCTCTCCATCATCGGTTTTATGGCCTTAGTTCGCCTGTCTAGACCCTTAAACACGGGCAAGGTTGCGATTATTACAGTGTCTATCCTAGCTTTTATCATCTCAGCCCTCTTACTCAAAAATATCTTTGAGCTCAGCCATGTCACCCTAGAAGTCTTCCTGTTAGGACTGGTCTTCTTCCTAGTCGGCGAATCCATCTACCGCAACCTCTCTACCTTCTTTGACTTCATTGCCAATAAGGGCTGGCGACGCTTTAAATGGTTTAGGAGATAGAATACAGCAAACCTAACATTTGAGCAGAAGTCAATTTAAAGTAACAAATCGCATCAAATCAGCGGTTTGTTTTAATAACAGGATCTCATGCAATTTTATTGATTTTTATACTTTTTAAACACGTTTTTATAGCTTCATAACTTCCTGAACTGGATCATGTAACTGATTAAAATCTCTATCGTTTGACCGATAGAGATTTTTACGTTGACGATAATATAGCAATCAGAACTCCTCGTTTCTACCCTTTAGGATTCAGGTAAAAGAGTCGCTTTGCGTTTTCTACCACCAAACGACTTAAGGAGGCCTTGATCTTAAGTCAATCTGCTGTACCTTTGCCATTCTTAGCTAATAAAGACTTCCCAGAATCGGCACGTTTTTTATTAAAAATCTTATGTTTATCCAAATATCCTTGAAAATCCCTTTCCCTTAAGAAATTCATCGTTATAGATTAGACCTATTTAGTCACATTTCGTAAGATTTCTTCCTCAATATCAGCCAAATCCCCAACCTCATCTTGACCAGCCAGTCCTAAAATCTGAGTTTGATAAAAATAGGTTAAAAGCGGTCCTACCATACGCCGAATCAAGCTAGATAAGGGCAAGTCTTTACGAAAATTTGGATTAGCTGCCTTGATCTCCCGCACAACAGTCAGGTCCTCCAGCCCTTGGAAGTTCTTCAGCAACTCCGCCTTAAAACCTTCATTGGTCAAAAACTGTTGGATCAAAATTTTGAGCAAGGGACTGTTGGACTTGATAAAAGCCCAGCGATCCTGAACTAAAAAATGAACAGCATCTTCTAACTTTTTATGGGCTAAGAGATTGCTAAAGAATTCATCTTTGACCCTAGGAATAACTGGATTCAAAATCGCTAGCAAAAGCTCTTCTTTGGTCTTAAAATACTTGAAAATCGTGGCTTGACTGATCCCAGCCTGAGTGGCAATTTGGGCCGTCGAAGTCCCGTCAACCCCCTGCTTAGCAAAGAGCTCAATGGCCGTAGCCATAGCTTTTTTCTTGCCCGGCGGCATCTTCTCCTCTGCCAGAATCTGACTATAATCTTTAACAATATTTTGTGGCATCTTTTCCTCAATCTATTTTATTACTAATTAAAAATATATCATTTTCTTGTTCAAGGTTCTTAAGTTAATCAACCTCATCACTAAACTAACTAAGCTCGTCACAGTATGAAGAAATTAAAGGGCGATATCCCTTGAGTCTTGCCGTTAACGAGGAAAGCAAGGAAACCGCGGATTTTCCCTTCCATGACGATAGGGGGTAAAATAATTGATGATAGTCTTAAAAGCTGCTTTTTCACCCTGCTACTAGACTAAGGAAAGAACAGCCGATCGTATCCGAAAGTAGATCAAAATGAATGAAGTAGCTTTTCGCCTTCAAAGGGAATTACACCTTCCGATATCGCTTCAATCCCTGTATATTAAAGATTGTCAAAACGATAACAAAGATGAGCAAAACCCAAATATCCCTGTTGATGGCGGACAAACCCTGTCCCCTCATCACAACCTTGGTTAGAGCATCTCCCGAATAGGACAGAGGCAGAACTGTCCCAATAATCCGCACCCATCTAGCCATGGAATCCAAAGGAATGAGACCTGAGAAGAAAAGCTGCGGAATGACAACCAGAGGAATAAACTGCACCATCTGAAACTCCGATTTAGCCAACGTTGACAGGAGAATACCAAAAGAAAGTGCAACCAAAGCCATCAAGACATTAATGATTATAACATAGCCGATAGAACCTACCACTTCAACATCCAACAGCCAGATGGTCGCAAAAATAATCACTAAGGTTTGAACAATGGCTAAGAGCCCATAAGATAAGAGATAGCCAAAGACAATATCGCTGCGTTTGACCGGTGTCGCCAGCAAGCGATCTAGAGTGCCGCTGGTTCGTTCCTTGAGCAGAGACATGCCTGAAATTAAGAAGACAAAGAAGAAGACAATAAAACCCATTAAAATCGGAATCATCTTATTAAAGAAATTTGAATCCTTATCTCCGTAGTTGTAAGACTCCTTGAGAGTAACCTTATTAAGTTGCCGACTAGCCACTTGCTTTTGAGCTATCGGTGGTAGATTTTTTTGAACCTGCTTTACATTATCCGTTAACTGCTGGGTAGAATCCTTGGCAATAGCCGCCTTTATGGATTGACGAACGACACTGGTCTTAGTCGCATCCGTATTAGCATGGAGAACCTTTAACGCTTTATCCCCATCCTGAGTCAAAATAGCGTCAACCTCTCCCGTCTTCATATCTGCCTTGGCCTGCTTAACACTGGCATACTTTTCCAAGGTCACATGTTTGACATTACCCAGATTTTTCACAACAGAACTGTTCGCATGAACTGTAGCAATGGTGACAGCGGTATCCGTATTAGCTGAGAACATGACATTCATTAGCCACATAATAGCAATTGGTGCGATAAATATCAAGGCCAAGGTACGTTTATCCCGCAGAAGTTCTTTGATAATTCTTTTGGTAATTGCTAAACTTTTCATCTCTATATTCCTCACTTGTTTTCTGCTGTTAGAAAGACCTCTTCAATGGAAGCTACTCCGTAGGCCTCTTTGAGTTTATCTGGCTCATCGCAGGCAATAATCTTACCCGCCAGCAGAAGAGCCACCCGATTAGTCAGTTCGGCCTCATCCATGACATGCGTAGTAATTAAAATTGACCGTCCTTGGTCTCGAATAGCACGCAACTCTTTCCAAACCTCCCGCCGCAGAGCAGGATCAATGCCAACCGTCGGCTCATCTAAAATTAAGAGTTCTGGATTTCCAAGTAGAGCAATAGCGAGTGACAGCCTCCGTTTCATCCCGCCAGAATAGTCGGAAACATAGGTTCCCAGACTATTCTGTAAATCAACTACCTTGGCCACATGGGAGACAGCACTCGCTAATTCTTCTCGCACAAGCCCCTTCATCTGACCAAAAAATTCTAGGTTTTCCAGCCCCGTCAAACTCTCATAAAGAGCGTCTGACTGAGCCATATAGCCAATCCGTCCCAAGACATGCCGCTCAGGCATGTGAGTATCCAATACCAGAGCCTGACCGCTATCCGACTTTTCCATACCCAACATAGTCTTAATCAGCGTGGACTTACCAGCTCCAGACGGCCCAATCAACCCTAAAATCTCACCTTTAGCTAGAGTCAGACTAACCCCATCCAACACCGTTTGGGGCCCAAAGGCCTTATGCAAACTCTGTAAAACAATCCGATTTTCCATCAATGTCACTTCCTTTTGACAAAAGGAGATGAAGAAAATTAGAGTCTTCTAATCTCTTTCTCCTGAACAACCTCAGGTGAGTGGTTGCTCACCTACCGACACCCTCCATTGTAGTGAGTAACCGCTCACCTGTCAAGAGAAAAATCTTATTTTGAACGTTTTTTACCTTATCATTCAATAATGTACATAAGGAAAAGGGAGTGAGATCAACCCAAAAATTGAAAATTTTGGTTCTTACCACGTCCTGATTTTAAGATGGTGACCTGAAATGGTCTCTTTCCAGACCGTTTTTGACACTTGCTTTGCCAGCTTCATTTCCCGATTAACAAGGCCTCCCAGACCTTTTGAGGATGGAAATAAGATGAACAGTGGTCATCACAGTCGCTTAGATTTTTCGCTTTGGCCTTGCCTTGTGGCAAAAGGAAAAACCCGCCTCAAGCGAGCTTTTTACTTTTTATATTTATTTCATCCGTCTAGTGTGCCACCAGTAGCCCAGATCGTACCGAAGAAAAACGGCCACTAACATAAAGCCAAATCAGGCCCATTCTCGACTGGCACCCTAGTCTTCTGTCTCACGATAATCGGAGCTCAACTTAAAATAGGAAAGGCCCATAAAACTAATGGGCATCTAGGCTAGGTAGGGCTGATAAGCCGGCCGCCTGAATGCCAAATAAATCTTGATAGACATAGCTGTCTCACGCTATACTAGCCAAAATCCAAACAAAAGGGGGGGAATCATCTTCAAGACAGATTGAATGGTTGGTGCCATAGAATCCTCTTTATTGCTCAAGATCTTTCAGGGCATCTTCTAAAACCTTCTTAGTAGCTTCATAATAGGCCAAACCATACTTAATAGTCATTTCCTGAGTACTAGTCAAGCCTCCATCCTCTTTCCAAGTCTGGAGATTATCATGCAGCTGCTGAATTTTCTCTTCCTTACGAGCAATCCCTTCTGCTAGAAGTGGCTGCAACTTTTCCTTGGATAGGTCTGTAGCAAAGAAGAGCCGCATAAGTAAATCTGATTTAACTGTCTCATCATCTACTGCCGACTCAAAATAAGCTACAAACTCTTCTCGCCCAGCTTCAGTAATCGCATAAACATTCTTATTGGGCCGGCCCTCTTGAATGACGACCTCCTTTTTTATCTTCCCTTCTGCTTCTAACTTCCGCAGAGTCGGATAGATCATTCCATAGGTTCCATCATAAAAATAGGAGAGCTGATTTTCTAAAATATTTTTAATATCATAGCCTGTCCGCTCTTTGCGGCTCAGAATTCCCAGAATGACATCTCTACCTTTCATGGCTTATCCTCGCTTTCAATTTTATTATAAGGGGATTTAAAATAAGTGTCAACAAAAATATGGTTGACATTATTATTTATTTAGTTTATATTATCATTGTTAATATAAAAGAAAGAGAGCTTCCCTATGAAACGAACTTTTACTATTTTTGCTATGTGTATCGGCATCTTCCTCTGTATGTTGGATACTACCGTCATGAATATTGCTCTACCAGCTATTCAAGATAGCCTGAAGGTCACACTCAATAATCTACAATGGGCCCTCAATGTTTATACCATCGTCTTTGCTTCTTTAACCATTCCCTTGAGTAAATTAGCTGAAAAATTTGGCAAACAAAAATTTTATCTTTTAGGACTAATGACTTTTATGCTGGGTTCCCTCCTATCTGCCCTAAGTAAGGACTTAAATTTCTTATACTCAATGAAAATCAAGCATAGCCGAAGTCCATTTTCTATGGACAATCGTTTTTAACTCTTTCCAATGAAAACTTTGAATAACCTCTTGAAGTTGATTAATAACCTCCTCCAAAGTTTTGAAGGCTTTGTTTTTAAACCCACGTTTTCTTATTTCAGCCCAGACCTGTTCAATAGGATTCATTTCAGGAGTATAAGGCGGAATAAAAGCAAAGTCTATATTATGTGGAACTTCTAAAGCCTTTGATTTATGCCAAATGGCATTATCCATAACCAAAACAATGTAATCGTCAGGAAAAGCTTGACTTAATTGTCTTAAAAATTCGTTCATCCATTCAGTATTACAACCTCCTGCGATGAGGAAAAAAGATTCTCCTGTATGGGCATCAACGGCTCCGTAACAATAACGGTATTCTCGAATGTAGTGGCTGGCTACATGTGGCCTATAACCTTTAGGTGCCCAACAAGCTCCTAGCTTACTGATACGACCAAAACCCGCTTCATCTTGATACATGAGACGGACTTTCTTGTAACGTCGGCTATGCTTAAAGCGCTTTCTTGTCTTCCTGAATATAGATTTTATTTTTTGACGCATAAATCGTTTTAGCGTCTGCTTTTTTAGGATGTTTTGGACGAGGAGTTACCTTTCGCCATCCGTGGCGTTTTAATAAAGCATAGAATCCCTCACGAGTGGTTGACTTTCCAACTTCAGCTTGATAGGCTTCAAACAAGCTTTGAACAGTTACGTGCTCCCCCTTTAATGCCCGTTCTAGTTGTTGGTTTAGGAATCTTTCTTCCTCTTCGACGGTCATATAAGCACGTCTACGACCACCGCGATTTCTTTAAATAGAGCTGTTAGTCCCCCCTTTTGATAACGGGTAATTAAGTTGCGAACAGACTGGTGAACGAGCCCAACTTCTTTGCCGATTGCTGTTAAGCTCATTCCTTGTGAACGAAGGAGGAGGGCATGAAGTTTTCTATAGTGTTTATCATTTGCTTTATCTTTGAGTGCTTGTTTTAGTTCTTGTGCTTGTGCTGGTGTAATTTCTAGTGTCATGACTATATTATATCGCTATTTTTGATTTTTGTTAAGTATTAATTATCGGTAGGAGTATCCTAAGTATCGGGGCAGCCCTTGTCTTTCCTCTCTCGATGACTCTAGGAATCAACACTGTTAATATTTCCGCCCGAAAGAGAGTCATTGCCGCTTTGGGCGTCACGCAAGGACTTGCTGCAGCCTTGGGACCAACCATCGGAGGAATTCTCACCCAGTACCTAGGCTGGCGTTGGATTTTTCTCGTTAATCTCCCCTTGATGATTATTTCCCTTGTCATTTGCCTGATTTGCTTTAGCTGGCATGAAGAAAAAGAATCAGCCAGAATTGACTTTCTGGGGGCTATCTTTAGCATGGCAGCCCTCTTTTCCCTCACTTTAGGCTTGGTTCAAGGACGGACTTGACATTGGACTAGCCCAACTATTATCGGACTCTTAATCGGTTCGGCTCTCCTTTTAACCCTCTTTATTTGGTGGGAAGGAAAAGCTCAAGCTCCTATGATGCCACTGGCCCTCTTTAAGAACAAAGAATTTACTGGATCAGCTTTAGCTATTGTTCTAAGTAATGTCTTTCTGGTCGCTGTCACAGTTGTTCTGCCAACCTACTTTACTCGGGTGCAAGGCAAAGCTGAACTTGAGGCTGCACTACTGGTAACACCTATAACGGTCATGATTTTTGTCTTCTCCCCTCTGGCTGTATTAATGATTGACAAACTTGGATCACGTCTCGTTATGGCGAGCGGATTCATATTCATGACCATTGCCTATATCCTCTTCACAAAAATTGATATGACCAATAGTTTTCAGACAACCCTGACTTGTCTGATCTTAGGGACAGGATACGGTATTATCGCTGGTCCCATAACGGTTTTAGCCGCTTCCGATTTTACTGGCAATCTTCTGACAGCTTCTCAAAGTGTGGCAGGAGTCCTGCGGCAGGTTGGGATTGTTTTAGCAGTCGCCATCTATGTGACTGATCTCTATAGCAACCTCACTGCAGCAAAAAATGAATCCATTACTTATATTAAAAAGGAAGTTAAGACCATCCAAGTTCCTAAGGATAAGCAAAAGATGATTGCTGACACTTCCATCAAGGCTCTAGGCAAGACCAAACAAGCTAAAACGACCCAAAATCATTTTAGCCCAAAAGAAAAACAAGCCATTATCAATGAAAACTACCAGAAGGTCTTGAACAACTATCCAAGCCGCCTTCCTGATCAGGCCAAACAGGCCATTCACGGCAAAGTTGAGACCCAAGTTCAAGCCAAACTACAAACCATCAACCAACAGATCAATAAGGCAATTTCAGCCATTAAAACCTATGCTAAAGGTCGCTATACCAAGGCCTTTACTAGGCTCTACCGGTATTCCATCTGCTTTATCGGACTGGCTGTTTTCACCTTTCTACTTTTCCCTGAGAAGAAAAATAGGAAGCTCGGTTAGCCCCTCGGGGATGCGGGCTTATCTTGGTCACTACTCGAGTTCAGGGTTTCAAGCTTTAACTTCTTTTGCTATATTATTTCCCCATAATTTTCAAGCGACAATAAGAAAAGCCTCAGCTGGTTAGAGCTGAGGTCCTTTTATTTCTTATAGTTTTCAGCCTCTTGGTCAGTCGCATAGACAAAGTGACCAGGGGTAATTTCGTGCATTTGGCGGGCTTGCCCATCTTCTTCCAGACTTGGGTCATAAACCTGAGGCACCCGAGCCCGTTCTCGCTCTGGATCCGGTTCAGGAATGGCTGATAGAAGCGACTTGGTGTAAGGGTGGATAGGATTGTTGTAAACCTCATCCGCCGGTCCGACTTCCAAGAGCTTGCCCCAGTGCATCACGCCGATACGATCAGAAATATACTTGACCATGGACAGGTCATGGGCAATAAAGAGGTAGGTCAGGCCTTGATCATGCTGAAGTTTTTGCATAAGGTTGACCACCTGAGCCTGTATGGAAACATCCAAGGCAGAGATGGGTTCATCGGCTACGATAAACTTAGGTTTAACCGCCAAGGCTCTGGCAATCCCAATCCGCTGGCGTTGACCACCGGAGAATTCATGCGGATAGCGAGAGAGGTGATCCTTATTGAGACCGACCAATTCGATCAGCTCTTCCACCCTCTTCTGGCGTTCTTCCTTGTTTGCAGTCAAATGATGGATATCCAAACCTTCAGCAATAATATCCCGGATGGTCATCCGACCGTTGAGACTGGCCTGAGGATCTTGGAAAATCATTTGGGCATCCTTACGGAAGTCATGCAGGTCCTTACCTTTAAAAGTTTCAATGGATTTCCCATTAAAACTGATACCACCACCATCAATATCATAGAGCTTGAGGATAGAGCGACCAATGGTCGTCTTACCAGAACCTGATTCTCCAACCAGACCGAACACTTCACCTTCATAGATATCAAAACTAACATCATCAATAGCCTTGACTTGGTTGGATTTTCCCTTGTTAAAGGTCAGGGAAACGTTTTTGACTTGGACTAATTTTTTAGGGTCTTGGGTCATTTTTGTCTCCCTTCTAATTCTTGCCACTGTTTCCACCGTTTTTGGATAAAGTCTGGCGGTGTCACCTGAGGTGCTCGTTCATCTAAAAGCCAAGTAGCCGCATAGTGGCTATCAGATACCTTAAACATGGGCGGCTCTTCCTCGTGATCGATATCCAGAGCAAAAGCATTTCTGGCAGCAAAGGCATCCCCCTTAGGCGGATTGAGCAAGTCCGGCGGTGTCCCCGGAATGGCTTGCAGGCTGCCAGACTCGGTTCCTATGGTTGGCATGGAACCCAGAAGGCCCCAAGTATAAGGGTGTTGCGGATTGTAGAAGACTTCATCAACACTACCGTATTCAACAATCTTACCAGCATACATAACGGCAACCCGATCAGCCATACCAGCGACGACCCCTAAATCATGGGTGATAAAGATAATGGAACTCTCGGTTTGCTGCTGAATATCCTTCATCAGATGCAGAATTTGAGCCTGAATAGTCACATCCAGAGCAGTCGTCGGTTCATCGGCAATGAGGATTTCTGGATTAGCCGCTAGGGCAATAGCAATGACAGCCCGCTGCCGCATTCCTCCAGACCACTGATGAGGGTAATCATTAGCGTGTTCACGCGCATTAGGGATTCCAACTTTTTCCATCAGATCAACAACGATTTCAAAAGCTTGATCGAATTCCATTTCGTCATCGTGAATCAAAATGGGCTCAGCAATCTGCTTCCAAATTTTCATGGTTGGATCCAGACTGGTCATAGGATCTTGGAAAATCATGGCAATTTCATTACCACGAACGCTGACCCAATCTTTTTCATCCAGTTCATTGAGATTACGTCCCTTAAACTGGATATCGCCACTGACCTCAGCATTCTTGGCCGATAGGCCCATGAGGGTCCGAGTTGTGACAGACTTCCCAGAACCAGACTCGCCAACGATAGCTAGCGTTTCACCCTTGTAGAGTTCAAAATTGACATTTCGAATAGCCTTGACATCGCCAGCATAGGTATGGAAATTCACATGAAGGTCTTTGACGCTTAAAATTTCTTCTTTTGACATAAGGACCTCCTCACTCATCAGCATTTGACTTAGGGTCAAAGGCATCCCGCAGACCATCACCCAAGAGAATGAAGGCTAGGGAAATAAAGACCAAGGCAAGAGCTGGAATAATCAGCTGATAGGGATAATATTGTAAGTATTCTTGGGCATCGGTAATCAGAGAACCTAGGGAAGCCGTCGGTGGCTTCACCCCCAGATTGATAGCTGATAAGACAGCTTCATACATGATGGCACTAGGTACAGTCATCATAATTTGTACAATGATAATCCCTGAAATATTTGGCAGAATGTGTTTAAAGGCAATCTTGATCCTGCTTTCACCCAGAGTCCTTGAAGCTAGGACAAAATCCCGCTCCTTATAGGACAGGGTCATATTGCGGACCTGACGAGCCATCGCTGTCCAACCGACAATAGCGATGGAGATAATGATAGCCGTCACCCCATTTCCCAGAAGGAGCCCCAGCATGGTTACGATAACCAAGTTAGGGATTGAAGAGATAACTTCGATAATCCGCTGCATAATGGTATCGATCCGACCGCCGATAAAACCTGAAATCAGACCATAGCTAACGCCAATCAGGAGGTCAATCAAGGTCGCAACCACAGCAATCAAAAGGGAAATCCGAATCCCGACCATAACCCGCTTGGCCACACTTCGGCCTAAGTTGTCGGTTCCTAAAATAAATTTTTGACCCTTGGGAACCTCTTGTTCCTTATAGACATCTGTCTTCTTATCAGCACCAGAATATTTGATTGTCCCATTCCAGAAAGGTAAATGATCGCTGATTTTAGGAGGCAAATTGCGATAAGTGGTCACCTTATCACTGTTAAAAGTATTGGCATCTTCCTTACTGACAAAGGCCGTTGAAATAGCGGCAAAAATCAGCATGAAGGCCAAGAACCAGAGAGCCACTAAGGCTAATTTATTCTTTTTCAACCGTCGCCAAGCATCCTGCATAAAGGTCAGGGTAGGCTTTTGAATTTTTTCTTGTGAAAGCGTGCTGCCCGCACCCACAAGTTTAAATGTTTGTCTTTCGTCCATAGTATCCTTCCTTACTGCAAGCGAACCCGAGGATCGACAATACTAATCACAATATCTGTCACCAGAATAGCCACCATCAGCATGAGAGCATAGACAATCGTTGTTCCCATAATAACTGGATAATCCTTGGTGGGAATGGAGCTGACAAATTGCTGCCCGATACCGGGAATTGAGAAGATTTGCTCAATCAAGGCAGAACCCGTCAAAATATTAGCAGCCAGCGGACCAACTAAGGTCAAGACTGGAATCATGGAATTGCGGTAGGCATGCTGCTCTGTTACCTCTGATGAAGTCAGCCCCTTAGCTCGAGCCAACTGAATGTAATCTGTATTGAGGGTTTCAATCATTTCACTGCGGAAGAAGCGTGTAACCTGAGCAAAGACCGGAATAGCCAAAGCCAGAGTTGGTAAGACGGACTGACCAAAGCTACCCCAACCAACTAAAGGCAGAAGATTCCACTTGAAGCCGAGGTAATCCAAGAGAAAAAGTCCAATAATGAAGGACGGTACTGAGATACCTAGAGTTGAGATAACACTCAAGACACTATCAATCCAGTTATTCTTATTGCGGGCTGAAACAGCACCGACAAAAAGACCAGCAATAACACCGACAACCAGAGCCTGAATACCCAGTTGAGCAGAAACAGCCAGGCGTTGACCAATCAGGGTTGACACTTTTTGATTAATAGAGGCGTAAGAAGTTCCCAAATCACCGTGCAGGATATTCCAGAGATAGGTCAGATACTGCTGCCAGAGCGGCTTATCCAAGCCGTATTGCTTGTTCATCATGGCAATCATTTCATCCGTTAACTTGGGGTTGTTGTAAGGCGTTCCTGGTAAAACCTGCATAAGAAAGAAAGACAGGGTTACAACCACCCAAAGAGTAACTAACAAGATTGCTATACGTTTTAATAAATATTTCACCATATTATTGATTCCTTTAAAATCAGCAAACAAGAGAGTGAGACAGACAGCCATGATGGCTTAGCCCTCACCCTCTTGCCCGACGTTGATTACTTCTTGTAGGCATAGGTAAAGTCCGTGTAAAGTCCAGTTGCATTCCGTATCAGGCCTTTCAAATGTGGATTTTGTAAAGCTCGAGTTGAACGGAAGTAGATTGGATTGTAAAGAGCCTCGTCGTAAAGGGATTTTTCTGCTGCCTTATAATCTTCTGCACCTGCCGCTTGATTCAAAGCATCAGTGGTCAGAGCTTTTTGGTAAGCAGCATCGTAATCAGCATTTGAAAACTTACCATAGTTATAAGCAGAGTCAGAGGTGAATAGACCGTAGAAAGTTGAACCTTCCGGATAATCACCCCCCCAAAGAACAAGAGCCACATCAAAATTTTGTTTTTTTGTATCATCCAAGCGCTGCTTGAAGGTAACAAATTTTTCCTCAACGGTTAAACCAGGCAGGGCTTTCTCCCATGTCTCCTTGATATAGTCGACCGCTGCCTTGGCAACAGGCTGATCAGAATCAGCTGTAACGACGAGTTTCAAAGAACTTAGCCCTTCTTCTGCTAACCCAGCCTTAAAGAGCTGACTAGCTTTTTTAACATCATAAGTGTAGCCCGGAGCCACATAATCCGTTAGATCCCTTCCACCCGGCAATTTCTCTAATCCTTCAGGAGCCAAAGCAGTAGCCGGCTTAGATCCTGTATCAATAGCAGCCTTAACCACTCCCTTACGATTAGTTGCAAAGTTGAGAGCCTGACGAATCTTTTTATTGGTCAAACCAGGAACCTCCCCCGTTTGATTGTAAACGATATAGGTGGTTGTTGCTTCTGGAACCTTAACAACCTCTTTGCTGTATTTGTTAGCATTATACATAGCTGAGGTCGCAGAAATATTAGCATAATCAAGATCCCCTTGTTTATACATCTGAACAGCCGTATCAGGCTTTTTGACAGTCTGAACATTGACAACCTTGGTTTTAACATGCTTTGCATCCCAGTAGTATTTATTCTTAACCAATTTATAGCTACCACTAGTACCGTTCCAATGTTCAACCTTATAAGGGCCTGAATAGACAGAATACTTAGAAGCCGTTCCGTACTTATCTCCAGCTTTATCCACAAAGGATTTTTTCTGTGGCACAAAATTAGAAAAAGATAAGAGAGATTTGAACTGAGGAGCCGGCTTGCTAAGAGTAAAAATAACCTTGTTGCCTTCTGCCTTAACACCTAAGTCCTTGACTGGCTTCTTGCCAGCGATAATCTCATCGGCATTGAGAACATGGGCATCCTGAGTCAAGTAAGCATATTCAGAAGCCGTTTTCGGGTCGACCATGCGCTGCCAAGAATAGACAATGTCCTGTGCTGTCAAGGCACTGCCATCCGACCATTTGAGATGATCGCGCAGGGTCGCCGTATAGGTTAAACCATCAGCCGACACATCCACCTTTTTAGCTAAATCTAGCTTCAAATCACCATGTTTATCTACCCGCATTAAGTTACTGCCAGAATTACCGATAGCCATTGCCGAATATTGATCAGTATTCTTAGAAACATCCAAAGTAATGATTTCAGTCGGTGTATACCAATTAATCTCATGCTTAGAATCATTTGTTTGGGTAAAGTTATGAGCTGTAACACCAACAAGTACCACCCCAGCAGCCACGATCCACTTAGCATTCTTTCGAAGCTTTTTTCTGAATTTTCTTTTTATTAATACCATAAAATTCCTTCTATCTTAAGCGTCAGGGGAAACTGAACGCTTCTTCTCTCTAGCCAAATAAAAATAGACTTGAACCGGTCTCAAGACAAGACCCGCCCAATCCATTGAATGACTATAACGTTTTCAATTATAGCAGTTTATTAAGAAAATGTAAATATTATGTTTCGCCTTCTTTTCAGCTTTGCCTCCTCAAATAACTTACCGAGTCAAACTTTCCCTGATTTTAATAAGGAAAAAGCCTCTCCTAAAACTAGGAGAGGCTGAGAAGCCTTTCTTATATCTATACAGATTTCAGAAAAAAGTCTGAGTTATTATTCAGCAACTGGTGCTTGAGCTTC
The DNA here is from genome assembly GCF_000187975.2 of Streptococcus criceti HS-6. Lineage (NCBI taxonomy): Bacteria > Bacillati > Bacillota > Bacilli > Lactobacillales > Streptococcaceae > Streptococcus > Streptococcus criceti. The sequence goes on along the minus strand of NZ_AEUV02000002.1, from coordinate 522,636 downwards.
CTCTTCATTTGGCCCTACTTCTTCTTCAATGATTTCAACTTCATTGACAGCCTGAGGTTCGATATTGCGGTAGCGAGCCATACCAGTACCAGCAGGGATAATCTTACCAATAATGACATTTTCCTTAAGACCAAGCAGATGATCCTTCTTACCACGGATAGCCGCATCGGTCAGGACACGAGTGGTTTCTTGGAAGGAAGCTGCTGATAGGAATGAATTGGTTTCCAGTGAAGCTTTGGTAATCCCCATAAGGACTGGACGGCTGGTTGCAGGAATACCGCCAGCGATGACGATGTCCTTATTAGCATCCGTAAAGTCAGCGATATCCATGAGCGTACCTGGCAGGAGATCCGTATCACCTGGATCCATGACACGCACCTTGCGCAACATTTGACGAACCATAACTTCGACGTGCTTATCACCGATTTCTACCCCTTGGCTACGGTAAACTTTTTGAACTTCTGCCAAGAGATAGGTTTCAACTGACAGGGTATCACGCACTTCCAGCAAATGTTTTGGCTGGATAGATCCTTCGGTTAGGGCAGAACCGCGGGAAATTTTATCACCGACTTGAACCTTCATCCGAGCTGTAAATGGCACGACATATTCACCCTTACCAGTTCTACCTTCAACGTAAACCTTCTTGGTACGAGTTGCCGCATCTTCCTCAATGTCAGTCACGCGCCCCTTAACTTCTGTGATGACCGCTTCCCCTTTAGGATTGCGGGCTTCAAAGATTTCTTGGATACGAGGCAAACCTTGAGTGATATCGGTATTCGAAGCAACACCACCGGTGTGGAAGGTCCGCATAGTCAACTGGGTACCAGGTTCGCCAATAGATTGGGCAGCGACAGTACCAACAGCTTCCCCAACTTCAACCGCATCACCTGTTGCCAAGTTGATACCGTAACAGTGGCGGCAGACCCCATGACGGGTCTTACAGGTGAAGACAGAGCGGATGGTGACTTCTTCAACGCCAGCCTTAACAATTTCAGCCGCCATATTTTCTGTCAGCAAGGTATCAGGTTCAACCAAGACTTCCCCAGTTTCAGGGTGTTTAACACTCTTCTTGGTATAACGACCAACCAAGCGTTCCTGCAAGGTTTCAGTTACTTCCTTACCATCGGTAATAGCTGTGATGGTCAAACCACGGTCCGTACCACAGTCGTCTTCGCGGATGATAACATCTTGAGCCACATCGACCAGACGACGAGTCAGATAACCCGAGTCGGCGGTCTTGAGAGCCGTATCAGTCATACCCTTACGAGCACCGTGGGTAGAGAAGAACATTTCCAGAACAGACAGACCTTCACGGAAGTTAGACAGGATAGGCAATTCCATGATTTGTCCATTAGGAGCCGCCATCAGACCACGCATACCAGCCAATTGAGAGAAGTTGGAGATGTTACCCCGAGCTCCTGAGTCCATCATCATAACGATAGGGTTCTTAGGATCTTGGTTAGCAATCAGAGCTTCTTCCAATTCTTCCTTGGCTTCGCGCCAAGTATTTGTAACGGCTGTATAGCGGTCGTCATCCGTCATCAAACCGCGGCGGAAGGCCTTATTGATTTGTTCGACCTTACTGTGAGCAGCTTCGATAATTTCTTGCTTATTGTCAATAACTGGGATATCAGCAATACCAACAGTCAAACCAGACAGGGTTGAATGATAGTAACCCAAGTCTTTCAAACGGTCAAGGAAGGCAGAAGTTTCTGTCGTCCGCAGGCGTTTGAAGGTTTCAGCGATGATATTACCCAAGTGTTTCTTCTTGAATGGTTCATTGATTTCAAGTGCTTCAATAGCTGGCTTGATATCGCTACCTGGTTCCAAGAAGTACTTATCAGGAGTCTTTTCAGTCAGATTGCTGGTGGTTGGTTCTTGCAGATATGGCAGTTCTGCTGGCATGATATCATTAAAGAGAATCTTACCAACAGTCGTAATCATAACCTTGCCCTTTTGACTTTCAGTCCAAGGTTTTTCAGGCATGCTGTCCGTTGCGATACCAACACGGGTATGCAAGTGTGCAAAACCATTGCGGTAAGCCATGATAGCTTCGTCCTTGTCCTTGAAGACCATACCTTCGCCTTCACGGCCAGCATCTTCCATAGTCAGGTAGTAATTACCCAAAACCATATCTTGAGATGGGGTAACGACTGGTTTACCATCTTTAGGGTTAAGAATGTGTTCGGCCGCCAACATCAAGAGACGAGCTTCTGCTTGAGCTTCTTCAGACAGAGGCACGTGGATAGCCATTTGGTCCCCGTCAAAGTCAGCATTGTAGGCTTCACAAGCCAGTGGGTGAAGTCGCAGAGCCTTACCATCGATCAGAACAGGTTCAAAGGCTTGGATACCAAGTCTGTGCAGGGTAGGTGCCCGGTTGAGGAGAACGGGGTGTTCCTTGATCACATCTTCCAGAATATCCCAGATCCGTTCATCACCGCGTTCAACCATACGCTTGGCAGCCTTAACATTACCAGCATATTCACGCGCAACAATTTCTTTCATGACGAAAGGTTTGAAGAGCTCGATAGCCATTTCACGCGGTACACCGCATTGGTACATCTTGAGGGTTGGACCAACAGCGATAACCGAACGTCCAGAAAAGTCAACCCGTTTACCCAGCAAGTTTTGACGGAAACGTCCTTGCTTACCTTTCAGCATGTGGCTGAGAGACTTAAGCGGACGGCTGCCTGGACCTGTAATTGGACGGCCGCGCCGACCATTATCAATCAGAGCATCAACAGCTTCTTGCAACATCCGTTTTTCATTTTGCACGATGATACCTGGAGCGTTGAGTTCCAAAAGACGCGCCAAGCGGTTGTTCCGGTTGATAACCCGACGGTAAAGGTCATTCAAGTCAGAGGCAGCAAAACGACCACCATCCAATTGGACCATAGGGCGCAAATCCGGCGGAATAACCGGCAGGATGTTAAGTACCATCCATTCTGGCTTGTTGCCTGATTTTTGGAAGGCATCAAGAACATCCAAACGGCGAATTGCCTTAATGCGCTTTTGACCTGAAGCAGTCTTCAGTTCCTCTTTGAGTTCTGCAATTTCTGCTTCCAAGTCCACTTGCTTCAGGAGGTCCTGAACAGCTTCCGCCCCCATCTTAGCAACGAAGGAACCGTAACCATACTCCTGCAGTTTTTCGCGGTATTCACGCTCAGTCAAGATAGACTTGCGTTCCAACGGAGTATCCTTAGGATCAATGACCACATAGGCTGCGAAGTAGATAACTTCTTCCAAAGCCCGCGGACTCATATCCAAAGTCAAGCCCATGCGTGATGGGATACCCTTGAAGTACCAGATGTGAGAAACAGGAGCCTTCAATTCGATGTGACCCATACGTTCGCGACGAACCTTGGCACGAGTAACTTCAACCCCACAGCGATCACAGACAATCCCTTTATAGCGGATCCGTTTATATTTACCACAGGCACATTCCCAATCCTTAGTAGGCCCAAAGATGACTTCATCAAAGAGCCCTTCACGTTCAGGCTTGAGCGTGCGGTAGTTGATTGTTTCAGGTTTCTTAACTTCCCCGTAGGACCAAGAACGGACCTTATTAGGAGAAGCTAAAGTGACTTGCATACTTTTAAAACGATTTACGTCAACCACTAGTATTACCTTTCTATTTATCTGGCCAAACTAGGGGCAATGCCTAGCCTGGCTTATGATGAGACTTAGCTAGTTGGCTGAAAAGGCCCCTTCCCAGCCAACCTATTGGCCATCTCATTCTTCAGTCTTTTGACTCACAGCAGCTTGTGCTAAGCGAGCAGCCTCAGCTTCTTGCTTTTGGCGGGCCTTTTCCAGATCATCAACATGCATGACGTCGTCATCTTCACCTTCGTCAAGATCACGCAGTTCAACTTCCTTGTCATCTTCATCCAGCACGCGCATATCAAGACCAAGTGATTGCAGTTCCTTAACCAAGACACGGAAGGACTCCGGCACCCCTGGTTTTGGAATTGGTTTACCCTTAGTAATAGCTTCATAAGCTTTAAGGCGGCCATTCACATCATCCGACTTGTAAGTCAGGATTTCTTGCAAGACATTTGAAGCCCCATAAGCTTCCAGAGCCCAAACTTCCATTTCCCCGAAACGTTGACCACCGAACTGAGCTTTACCACCCAGAGGTTGTTGGGTAACAAGTGAGTAAGGACCAGTGGAACGGGCGTGAAGCTTATCATCAACCATGTGGTGGAGCTTAATCATGTACATAACCCCAACAGATACACGGTTGTCAAATGGTTCACCGGTACGACCATCGTAAAGGACGGTCTTAGCATCACTAGCCATACCAGCCTCTTCAACGGTTTCCCAAAGATCTTCAGAAGTCGCCCCGTCAAAGACTGGCGTTGCAATATGGATTCCTAGATTACGAGCCGCCATACCCAAGTGGAGTTCCATAACTTGTCCAATATTCATCCGAGATGGCACACCCAATGGATTCAGCATGATATCAACAGGTGTTCCGTCAGGCAGATAAGGCATGTCTTCGACCGGAACAATCCGAGAAACAACCCCCTTATTACCGTGACGACCAGCCATTTTATCGCCGACCTTAATCTTACGTTTTTGAGCGATATAAACCCGTACCAGCATATTAACACCAGATTGAAGCTCATCACCATTAGCCCGTGTAAAGATCTTGACATCACGGACGATACCAGCACCACCGTGTGGAACCCGCAGAGAGGTGTCACGCACTTCACGCGATTTATCACCAAAGATGGCATGGAGGAGACGCTCTTCAGCTGACAGGTCTTTTTCCCCCTTAGGAGTGACCTTACCAACTAAGATGTCGCCTTCCTTGACTTCCGCACCGATGCGGATAATACCCATTTCATCCAAATCCTTGAGAGCTTCTTCCCCAACATTTGGAATTTCACGCGTAATTTCTTCAGGACCTAACTTAGTATCACGGGTTTCTGATTCAAATTCTTCCAAGTGGACAGAAGTATAAACATCTTCCTTAACCAGACGTTCACTCATGATGACCGCATCTTCGAAGTTGTAGCCTTCCCAAGTCATGTAAGCGACGATTGGGTTGCGACCCAAAGCCATTTCACCTTTTTCCATGGAAGGACCATCAGCGATGAAGTCACCTTTTTCAACCTGATCGCCAACCTTAACAAGAGTGCGTTGATTATAGGCAGTACCAGAGTTAGAGCGACGGAACTTAGTAATATGATAAACATCAAGGGAGCCATCTTCACGTCGCACTTCAACCTTTTCAGCATCAGAGAAGGTTACTCGGCCGTCATGTTGAGCAATAACAGCAGCACCAGAATCATGAGCGGCTTGATATTCCATGCCTGTCCCAACGAACGGTGCCTTAGGATCAATCAATGGTACAGCTTGCCGCTGCATGTTGGCACCCATGAGGGCCCGGTTGGAGTCATCGTTTTCCAAGAATGGGATACAAGCGGTTGCAACCGCAACAACCTGTTTAGGAGAAACGTCTACAAAATCAACCGAGCTAGCTGAAAATTCTTGGTTGTTCCCTTGGTGACGCCCCATGACAATTTCTTCTGCAAAAGTGCCATCTTCATTCAGCTTTGAGTTGGCCTGAGCGACGGTGTATTCATCTTCTTCATCCGCAGTCAGCCAAACGATTTCATTAGTCACCTTACCAGTTGACCGGTCAACCTTGCGGTATGGTGTTTGGATGAAGCCGTACTTATTGAGGTGACCGTAAGAAGACAGATTATTGATCAAACCGATGTTTGGTCCTTCAGGAGTCTCAATTGGACACATCCGGCCATAATGGGTATAGTGCACGTCCCGCACCTCATAGCCAGCTCGGTCACGGGTCAAACCACCAGGGCCTAAAGCTGACAAACGACGTTTGTGAGACAGCTCAGAAAGCGGATTGTGTTGGTCCATGAATTGAGACAATTGAGAAGAACCAAAGAATTCCTTAACTGCAGCCGTAACAGGGCGGATATTGATAATTTGCTGTGGCGTCAGAGCTTCATTGTCTTGAACAGACATGCGTTCGCGCACGTTACGTTCCATCCGAGTCAAACCGATACGGAATTGGTTGGCTAACAGTTCACCCACAGCACGAATCCGGCGGTTACCCAAATGGTCAATATCATCAACCTTACCAAGCCCATCAGCCAAATTGAGGAAATATGACATTTCCGCCAAAATATCAGCAGGCGTTAACGCACGGACCTTATCACCTGGATTAGAGTTACCAACGATAGTAACTACTTTGTCAGCATCCAGTGGTGAAACCACTTTGAATTTTTGCAGAACAACAGGATCTGTCACAACAGCGTAGTCATTTGGTGTATAAACGAAGCTATTAAGGCCGTTATCCAAAGCATCTGCAATAGAATCAATAACCTCGCGAGTCATAACGGTACCGGCTTCAACCAAGATTTCACCAGTTTCACCATCGACCAAGTTTTCCGCTAGAGTTTGGTTGAGCAGGCGAGTTTTGATATTGAGCTTCTTATTAATTTTATAACGACCAACGGCAGCCAAGTCATAGCGACGAGGGTCGAAGAAACGAGCAGTCAAGAGGCTACGAGAACTATCAGCTGTCTTAGGTTCCCCTGGACGCAGGCGTTCGTAAATTTCCTTAAGGGCTTCATCAGTCCTAGCATCTGCTGGATTCTTGTGGATATCTTTTTCAATAGTATTGCGAACTAATTCGCTATCACCAAAGATATCAATAATTTCATCATCACCAGAGAAACCAAGGGCCCGCACCAAAGTTGTAAATGGAATCTTACGAGTTCGGTCGATACGCGTATAGGCAATATCCTTAGAGTCCGTTTCTAATTCCAGCCAAGCCCCCCGGTTAGGGATAACGGTTGAACCGTAGCCAACTTTACCGTTTTTATCAACCTTATCGTTGAAATAAACACCCGGAGAACGTACCAACTGAGAAACGATAATCCGTTCCCCACCATTGATGATAAAAGTCCCCATTTCCGTCATGATTGGAAAGTCACCAAAGAAGACTTCCTGAGTTTTGATTTCACCAGTCTCTTTGTTAATCAAACGGAAAGTTACAAAGATCGGTGCTGAGTATGAAGCATCGTGGATACGCGCTTCTTCCAAACTGTACTTAGGCTCCTTCAACTCATAACCAACAAACTCCAATTCCATGGTATCGGTAAAGTTTGAAATCGGAAGTACATCTTCAAAGACTTCCTTGAGACCATTCTCCAAGAAATCTCGGAATGAATCCGTTTGGATTTCAATTAAATTTGGTAGATCAAGAGCTTCCTTGATTCTTGAAAAACTTCGACGGGTGCGATGTTTCCCGTATTGAACGTCATGTCCTGCCAAGTTTCTATCTCCTTCATCGTAAGATACAAAGACTTTCTCAGCTCAAAGCTAAGTTAGTCGAGGTCAATTAACAGCTTATTCATCACCTACGAGTTCTTTTATGGCATAATTTTTAGAATCTTTATATTTGCGTTACATTTATAAAAATCCCCAAAATTAGGCACAAAAAGAGCAGCTAAATCTGACTAGAAAAGTTTGATTTAACTGCTGTATCGCTTGATTGGACAATATTTCAATCAAGTTAGACGACAAATAGTTATTATTATTATAACCAATTTAGGCACAAATTGCAAGTTTGTTTTGTTGATAGAGACCGCTTAAAGCTAGATGTTAATTTTCAAAGTGAGTTCTAAGCAGCCGTAAAATCTGGACATTAGACTGAAACAGAAAAATAAAGCAGAACTTAGAAACTGTATTCACAAGTTTAAATTCTTAGCGTCAGCTGGAAAAAGTTTGGAAAAAAGTATTCCAGCCTTCTATTTTTACAATAATAACAGTTTGACGCAGTGGTTGGGAGAAAGACTTGTTGGCACTGCCAAGAAGTCTTTCCCCTGCACAGTTCATTAGGTGCTTTAGCACCAATGAACCACTGTTGATTGGAGGTCCTGATCTGGGACGTTGTCTTATTTCTAGGCACCCCCTTAAACAGTCCACTGGACTGTTTAACGACTCCGCAAGTGTTAGCGGCCATCCTAATCAACTGTGCGGAGGTGGGACAACGAAGTCAATTTATATAAAAAATCGACTTCTGTCCCACTCTCAAAACAGACAGTTGCCGCTGTGGTAAAAAAGACGGTTGACCCTATTTAAGTCAATCGTCGAGGGGATTTTCAAGACCCTAGGCTTGAAAATGAGCAATGGAACTCCGTTAGGAGGTCGCTTGCGTCCCTGCCACATCAGACTAACTGTCAAAAAAATGTGAATACAAGTTCTTACTTTGAGACATCTCAGAGACAGTCATTTTATTGTACACTTTTTGACAGGAATGCAACACCAACGACCTCATTATGACTGCTTTTTAGCCAAAAACAGAACTTAGTCTGAGACTAAATTCTGTTGAATTTAAGTGCTTTTCTGATACTAAACGCCTGCCCTAGAGCTCTGGAATTAGCCTAACAGTTTAGATTCTGAATCGCCTCCGCTGAAAGCGCAAGCCATTACAAAGCTGTCAATTAAAATGACTCGTTCTTTACCACTTGAAAGCTCGCAAATCCTGACGGATAGTCTCAATCTTATCAGCATCTAGACCATTTCGCTTTTGAGCAGCGTCATCCAGCTTCTGCAAATAAGCAATAAAGCTGTCCACCAGATGGTCATATTGGTAGTTACTCAAATGCTTAAGCTGCTGACCGATGAACTGAACAGCCTGGTCAAATTCTTCAGCTTCAACCAAGCGGTCCAAGTAATCATTACCGCTAACTTCTTGACCTTCTTCATTCTTCACTTGGCCCAAGTCTAACTTGATATTTTCCAGCTTGAAAACCTTATCCATTCCGGTCGATGTTCGCCTGATCTGTCTGAGTAGGTCATCATTATTAAAAACTGTTGACATAGAAAGTCACCTCCTATCCTCCAAGGCTCAACGATCATTCCTAAATCGACGAAAAATATTCTGTCTTTATTATAAATTATCCACCAAACCATGGCAAACGTTTTCTATTAGAATAACAAAGGGATCTTTTTCTCGAGGGAAAGAGCTTGTAAGTGACCAACCCTTGAGGCAAATCTTTTGAAGCCATCATTGCGCTTACCAGATGCGCATACCTACCCCTACTGACCACTAGCCGACTTCCAGGCAGCAGTCTTATCACTATCACTGCCGCCGATCATAAAGTCATAAGTAGAATCGCCAGGACCATCCTTAGCCCAGTTGCTAGTTGTAGTATCACCACTCAAATCGGTCGTTTTACCATCATGAGAAACCGAAGCAGGCTTGAGTCCAGTTGACTTGAGAACAGTCGCTTTAATAACACTGTCATCCAAGGTAAACTTTTGGCCTGGACCAAAAACAGAAGCGTCTGCCGAATTAATGGCATTGACCAGGTTGGCCATGTACTGAGCATTATTTTCATAGCCAGTATTTGAACTTAAAGGGGAGTTGTCATCATGACCAGCCCAGCCACCCAAAGTTGCTGAGGGAGTCGCTAGCATGAGCCAGACATCGCTATAATTATCAGTTGTTCCGGTCTTACCAATCCAATCCGCACCCGACATGAGGCCTGAATTAAGACCATTAAGATCATCTTTGAACTTGGTCGTCTTGCCAGAGGAAATCGGACCGCGAAGCAAGTCTGTCATAATGCTGGCAGTTGCCTTGCTGTAGACAGTTACCGGATTTTCTTGGTGCTCATAGATAAGTTTACCCTTACTATCCCTTATCGACTGAATCAAGTAGCCCTGTTGGTAAACGCCGCCGTTAGCCAATGTCTGATAAGCATTGGTCTGCTGCAGCACTGTTGTCTCAATACCACCGCCTAAAGGCAGGCTTTCAATATCGTAGTTATCAATCTGATACCCCATCTTGGTCATATAGCCCTCAACATCAACGCCCTTTTGCCGCAACATCTGATAAGTCCAATAGGCTGGAATATTCCAAGATACATCCAGAGCTTCTTGAAGCGTAACCGCTCCTGTTCCTTCATCTGTCCCGTGCATAATTTTAGTTCCGCCTGAAAAGCTGGCTGGGTAGTTGGATAGGATCGAAGCCGATCCCATCAAGCCCTGATCAATAGCAATACCATAGGCCAGAAGGGGCTTGATACTGGAACCAGGGGAACGTTTGGTATCTAAGGCATGGTTATTTTGATTAGCCCCATAATCTCGACCTCCAACAAAGCCCAGAATAGCTCCAGTCTTATTATCCATCAGGACATTGCCGACATCTACAGTCCCGCTGTTCCCAGCATCTAAGCTGCCACCTGCACTTTGGACAGCCCCTTGCATAGCCTCGTAGACCTTTTTATTGACAGTTGTTTTAATGTGATAGCCGCCGGTTTGTAGGGCTTCAGCAGCTAATTGCTTATAGTTAGCTACCGTTTTATCATTTTTCAAATCTAGGGCAGAAACATTATCCCGTTGGATAAGATAATTATACATATCTTTCTGGGCTTCATCCCAGACAGCATAGTAGAGATAATCGTGATTAACTGTGCTGGAATCCTCGCTTGCTTTAAAATCCTTACTAATATCGTAAGACTTATAGGCCCGATACTCTTTCTTAGTGAGATAGCCCGTCCGGTACATATTATACAGAACAGTCTTCTGACGAGAAAGACCATAGGTCAAATCAGCCTGAGTTTTCAGACTACCATCTGCCGCATAAGGTGAATAAACGATAGGGCTCTGGGGCAATCCGGCAATGTAGGCTGCCTGAGGAACTGTTAAATCTTTGGCAGACACGCCAAAAATACCTTGGGACGCTTCTTCGACTCCTGCAATATTTTCTCCCTTATTGTTGCGACCAAATGGCGAAACATTGAGATAAGAGGTCAGGATATCATCCTTGGTCATATAACGCTCTAAAGCCAGAGCGTAAATAATTTCCCTAGCCTTCCGCTTAAAGGTCGGATCATCACCAACGACCTGCTGCTTGATAACTTGCTGGGTTAAAGTCGAGCCCCCACTGGTAGAACCAACACCTAAAACAGAAGAGACTAAGGCCCGAAAAACGGCCTTTGGAACAACACCGTGGTGGGACTTGAAATTTTCGTCTTCCGTTGCAATAATGGCATGTTTGACATTGTCAGAAATATCTGCACTTTTGACAGGACTTCGAAAAAGATCCGTATCCACTTCAGCCAAATCTTCATCATTGGCGTAGGTGAATTTGGATACTAGGCTGACTGAACTCACTTGCTCAAGGAGGTTAGTCTTTTCCGGAACTTTAACACTGTCAATCTGACTGGCCATATAACCGACACCTACACCAGCTCCCAGCATACAGATTAGGAGAACAATAATATAGAAAAAGTCCGATACTACCTTGAGACTTCGCAAAAAGACAGCCCCCAGATCCTTACCAGAGAGCCTCTCCTCAGCTGTTACTTGCTTACCTTTAGTACCCTTGCTGAGACCGCCTTCTTTTTGTCCAATCTGCTCTGGAAGTCGCTTCTGAAACGTGCTCTTAAAAGCAGTAACAGAACGGACTAATTTTCTTCCATATTCCTTTATCTTATTAAACATAGCCTAACCTCGAGGCTATTATATCAAAATCAAAGTCAACTTGCATGGCAGTCTGTAATTCTGATATAATGGCTATACTATTATCTTTATTGGAGAGAAACTATGACAATTTTTGATGAACTTAAAGAACGTGGGTTGGTTTTCCAAACAACCGACGAAGAGGCCCTACGAAAAGCTTTTGAAGAAGAAACTATTTCCTTCTACACTGGCTATGATCCAACGGCTGACAGCCTGCATCTGGGCCATTTGGTTGCCATCCTGACCTCTCGCCGTCTGCAGCAGGCTGGTCATAAGCCTTATGCCTTAGTGGGTGGAGCAACCGGATTGATTGGCGATCCATCCTTCAAGGATGCCGAACGCAGCCTCCAAACCAAAGAAACCGTTGAGGGTTGGGTCGGCAAGATTCAAGGCCAGCTTTCTCGCTTCCTCGACTTTGACAATGGTGACAATAAAGCTATCATGGTCAACAACTACGACTGGTTCGGATCTATCAGCTTTATCGATTTTCTGCGTGATGTTGGTAAATACTTCACTGTCAACTATATGATGAGTAAGGAATCTGTTAAAAAGCGGATTGAAACCGGAATTTCCTATACGGAGTTCGCCTACCAAATTATGCAAGGCTACGACTTCTACGAGCTCAATCAAAAATATAATGTCACCCTGCAAATAGGCGGTTCCGACCAATGGGGTAACATGACAGCCGGAACAGATCTCCTGCGTCGTAAGGCAGACAAGACTGCTCACGTTATAACGGTTCCTTTGATTACGGATGCAACTGGTAAGAAATTCGGTAAATCAGAAGGCAATGCTGTCTGGTTGGATGCAGATAAAACTTCTCCATACGAAATGTACCAATTTTGGCTCAATGTCATGGATGAGGATGCCGTTCGTTTCCTTAAGATTTTCACCTTCCTATCTCTGGATGAAATCGCCGAAGTCGAAGAAAAATTCAATGCAGCCCGCCACGAACGTCTTGCCCAAAAGATTTTGGCCAAGGAAGTTGTAACTTTGGTCCACGGAGAAGAAGCTTACCAAGAAGCTTTAAAAATCACCGAGCAGCTCTTCGCCGGAAACATCAAGAGCTTGTCTGCTGCAGAACTTAAGCAAGGGCTCAGCGGCGTTCCTACCTATGCTGTTCAGGCAGACGATGACTTCAATATCGTTGAAATGTTGGTCAAGAGTGGCATCTCTTCATCTAAGCGACAAGCCCGCGAAGATGTTCAAAACGGAGCTATCTACCTCAATGGTGAGCGCCTCCAAGATTTGAATTACAAGCTCTCTGATAGCGATAAAATCGATAATGAATTGACCGTTATCCGCCGCGGTAAGAAAAAATATTTTGTTTTGACTTACTAAACTTGAAATGATAACTGAAAAGAGGCTGAGACAAAAGTTCTCAGCCTTATTTATTGTGGCTTCCAGCCAGTTTTTCTCTCTGGGAGAAACAAGAAAACCATCAGCTAAGCTGGTGGCTGATAAGGCTTCTATTTATTTGGTCAATTTTATTTGCTAGGCGCAGTGGTTGGGAGAACTCTGCCAAAAAGTCTTTCCCCTGCACAGTTCATTAGGTGCTTTAGCACCAATGAACCACTGCTGGTTGGATATCCTTATCTTGGGGTACAGTCTCATTTTCAGGCACCTCCCTGAAACAGCCCAATGGACTGTTTCATTACCGTACAAGCGATAGCGGCTATCCTAACCAACTGTGCGGGAGTGGGACGACGAAGTCTATTTATATAAAAAATTGACTTCTGTCCCACTCCCTTTTTTCTGTCAAATAATTAAAATCAGTCACTAATCTTTAATCAAGCGATCTAGAAGACTGACAATTAAAAACATCGCAATAAAAATAATTGTAATGGTAGCACTAGCTGGTGTCTCCCAGTAATAGGAGAGCACAATGCCTAACAGCATACCAACAAAACCAATACCGATGGCTGTTAGAATAACCCCTTTAAAGCTATCAGCCAGACGCATGGCAATCCCTGCGGGCAATACCATAATGGTTGAAACCAAAAGGGCACCTGCCGCCGGAATCATAAGAGCAATGGCAATTCCAGTAACAATATTAAAAGCTACTGACATCAAGCGGACAGGCAAACCATCAACGAAGGCCGTATCCTCATCGAAGGTCAGAATATACATAGGGCGGATAAAAAAGAGAGTCAGGAGCAAAACAATCACAGCGATGATAAAGAGTGCTAGGACTTGCTCCTGACTGATGGTAATAATCGAACCAAAAAGATATTGATCCAAGCTAATATTAGAGCTACTGGTCTTACTAACCACTATCAGAGAAATAGCCAAACCAAGAGACATTAAAATGGCCGTCGAAATTTCAATATAATTGCGGTAAACTCTCTGCAAGTATTCGAGAACAAGAGCAGCAATGATAACAACTAAAACCGTTGACCAAGTAGTATTCCACCCCAAGAGAATCCCAAAGGCCACTCCAGCCAAAGAAACATGACTCAAAGTATCACTCATCAGACTCTGCCGGCGGAGAATGAGGAATAAACCTAAAATCGGCGAAAAAATACTGATAGCAATAACTGCCAAAAGAGCCCGCTGCATAAATTCATACTGTAAAATCTCAAGCAATTTCAGACCCCTCCTTGCTATCATGAATATTGAAACAACGCCAAGGCAGATCCTGATTTCTCACTAGATGAATATTTCGGTCTGCATACCCCTTAACCTCTTCTGGGTCATGGGTAATCATCAGAACAGACTTTCCATGCCTATGAGCACTGTGATGCATCAATTCGTAAAAGGTCTGAGTAGTACCAGCGTCCATCCCCGTAGTCGGTTCATCAAGGACAAAAATATCAGGATCAGAGGCAAACATACGGGCAATAACTGCCCGCTGTTTTTGACCCCCACTTAAATCACCAATTTTCTTGTGTCGATTTTCCCACATCCCTACCGATTCCAAACTAACTTTAACATGTTCTTCATCGTGCTTGGTCAGTCGCCTAAACCAGCCATTACGAGGGTAGCGGCCCGACTTAACAAATTCATAGACCGTTGAGGGAAAACCCGCATTAAAACTGGCAATTTGCTGAGGCAAATAAGCTAAGCGCAGCTTCTTGCCGTCCTGATTAAACTCAGATATCTTGACCTGACCATGCTTTGGCTTGAGAATTCCCAAAGTTGCCTTGATTAGAGTGGATTTAGCTGCACCATTTTCCCCAGTCAAGGTCACAAACTCACCACTATCAAGGTAGTAATTAATCCCTTCGAGAACTGGGTCTGTATCATATTGAAAGGACAAATTTTCGACAGTAATATAGCGCATTAGTAATTAAACTCCTCCTCCAATTTGCTGATAAAGCTAGCAATAGTCTTTTGTTCATCCTCTGAAAAGCTATCTAAAATTTCATCATAGACAGACAAGGTTGATTGGTGGTGTTGATCATGTTCCTGAGCTGCTAGCTTAGCAGCATCCGTCAAGGAATAATAGGTAATCCGTGCATCAGAATCATCCTTAAGTGTTTCTAAGAGATTCTGTTTAATCATGGCTTTAACCGCCTTCGTAATAGCAGCTTGACTAATCCGCAAACGTTTCGCCAGATCAGAATTTGTCAGGCGTTCATGGGATAGGAGCATCAGAATATGTTCCTGCGTATTCGTCAATTCTAAATCAGATTGGCAGCGCCCCAACAATAATTCATTTTGGTGTTCAGCTAGTAACAAAATTTTATTAAAAAAACTGTCCAGCTGTCTCGCTAATTCAGACATAAGAAACTCCTTAACTAGTTAACAATTAACATCATAACATTTAAAAAATCTCTGGTCAAGGTCAGAACCCTAAAACCTATCACAAAAACTCCCAGCCTAACATCCAATCTACCGGAATCAATCTGAGACAAAGTCTGCTGATTTCATGCGATTTCCTAAAATGAAATGCCACTTTCAATACACCTAGAGTCACTCTGAGAGTTTAGCCAAGTTAATCCACGATTCCAATAAAAGGAATGATCCCCACCCAGCGATGGAATCGCGAGTCGCATCTCCTAATAGCATCCGGTTAGGCAAAGCTTTACTATACAAAAACGCCTGCTTACGAAATCACTCTAAACCTTTAGAAGAATTTCGTAAACAAGCGTTACGCTTTGTTCCTACAAAAATATGATGAGTGTTCCCGCTGAAGGAATGAGCCCTCCAGCGGTAGACCAGAGCTAGACTAAGATATCAGCAAATGGATATCCATCATCATAACACTCAACAAAATTGATGATCTTATACAAGTTCAATAATTGCCATTGGTGCAGCATCGCCACGGCGTGGTTCAGTCTTCAAAATACGAGTGTATCCACCATTGCGTTCTGCATAACGTGGAGCAATTTCACCAAAAAGTTTTTGAAGAGCAGTTGTTGAAGTGTATTCATCATTTGCTTCATCATAACTTTCAGATGCAATTTCGTTACGTACGAAAGCTGCTGCTTGACGACGGGCATGCAAATCACCACGTTTACCAAGAGTAATCATTTTTTCGACTGCTTTGCGAAGTTCTTTTGCACGAGCTTCAGTAGTCACAATTGATTCATTGATCAAAAGGTCTGTAGTCAAATCTCGCAGCATTGCTTTACGTTGTGAGCTAGTGCGTCCTAGTTTACGGTAAGCCATTTTATCCTCCTATATTTATTTATCATTTTTTAGCCCAAGACCAAGTTCTGCCAATTTGACCTTGACTTCTTCAAGACTCTTACGTCCCAAGTTACGAACTTTCATCATTTCAGGCTCTGTTTTTTCCGTGAGATCAAATACAGTATTGATTCCTGCACGCTTCAAACAGTTGTATGAACGGACAGATAAGTCAATTTCTTCGATAGTACGGTCCAGCACTTGGTCATTTGAAACACTTTCAGTTTCCTTCATAACCTCAGTTGTCTTCGCAATCTCAGTCAAATCGGTAAAGAGATTCAAGTGTTCAATCAAGACACGTGCTGAAAGGCCGAGAGCATCTTCAGGAATAATTGTCCCGTTCGTCATAATTTCAATGGTTAATTTATCAAAGCCATCATTGCTACCAACGCGAGCTGGTTCAACTTGATAATTAACCTTTTTGACAGGTGTGTAGATTGAATCTACTGCCAAAGTTCCGACAGGTGCACTATCACTCTTATTGCCTTCTGCTGGGACATAACCACGATTCTTAGCAACGGTCATTGTTGCTTTTAGGGAATGGCCTTCAGCAATAGTGAAAAGATAGTGGTCGGGATTTATAATTTCGATGTCACTATCAGTCAAGACATCTCCAGCAGTGACTTCTGCCGGTCCTTGAACATCCAGTTCGATTGTTTTTTCGTCTTCGACGTAAGATTTTACAGCAAGTCCTTTTACATTAAGGATAATCTGCATCACATCTTCACGAACTCCAGGAATTGTATCAAACTCGTGAAGTACTCCATCAATCTTAATTGACGTTACCGCTGCACCTGGAAGTGAAGACAGAAGTACGCGACGAAGAGAGTTGCCTAGAGTTGTTCCGTAGCCACGTTCAAGTGGTTCGATAACAAACCTGCCATAATCTTTATTTTCATCAATTTTTGTTATTGTTGGTTTTTCAAACTCAATCATTTAAATGCTCCCTCGAAACGATGTAGTGTACAGTTAGTAAATTAGTTACGATTATACACGACGACGTTTTGGAGGACGAGCACCGTTGTGTGGCACAGGAGTCACATCACGAATTGCAGTGACTTCAAGACCTGCAGCTGCAAGAGCACGAATAGCTGATTCACGACCAGAACCTGGACCTTTAACAGTAACTTCAACTGTCTTCAAGCCATGATCTTGGGCAGATTTTGCAGCAGCTTCAGCAGCCATTTGTGCAGCGAAAGGTGTAGATTTACGAGAACCTTTAAAGCCAAGTGCACCCGCTGATGACCACGCCAAAGCGTTACCATGCACATCTGTAATCATAACAATAGTGTTGTTAAATGTAGCGTGAATATGAGCAACACCAGATTCGATGTTTTTTTTCACACGACGTTTACGTGTTGGTTTAGCCAAGATTTTACCTCCTTATTTTGATTACTTATTTTTTCTTGCCAGCAATCGCAACGGCTTTACCTTTACGAGTACGAGCATTATTTTTTGTGTTTTGGCCACGGACAGGAAGTCCGCGACGATGACGAATTCCTCGATAAGAACCGATTTCCATCAAACGTTTGATGTTCATGTTTACTTCACGACGAAGATCACCTTCAACTTTGATGCTATCAACTTCACGACGGATAGCGTCTTCTTGGTCAGTCGTTAAATCTTTAACACGGATATCTTCTGAGACACCTGCTGCGGCCAAGATTTTTTGTGATGTTGTCAATCCGATTCCGTAGATATAAGTTAACGAAATCACTACGCGCTTATCGTTTGGAATATCAACTCCAGCAATACGAGCCATGTTTTCTCCTTTCTATATTATCCTTGACGTTGTTTGTGTTTTGGATTTGATGGACAAATAACCATAACACGACCGTTACGGCGAATAACCTTACAATATTCGCAGATTGGCTTAACCGATGGTCTTACCTTCATATCTTAATCCCTCCAATTCATTCGATTATTTAAAGCGGTATGTGATGCGTCCACGCGTTAAGTCGTATGGGCTCATTTCAACAGTGACACGGTCTCCGACCAAAATACGGATGTAGTTCTTGCGGATTTTCCCTGAAACTGTCGCCAAAATTTGGTGACCATTTTCAAGCTCAACTGTAAACATAGCATTTGGCATCGTTTCTACAACTTTGCCTTCAATTTCAATCACATCTTCTTTTGCCACGCAAAAGTACCCCCTAAATTTCGATTCGATTCCCTTGAGCGCAAGGGTAACAATTATAAGTCAGACTATCTTATGATATCACAAGTAAATCACTTGCGCAAGTAAGATAGCCAAATTATTTCAAGCCTGAAATTGTTTGGCTGACGTCCTTGAAGACATTATCAATTTCTTGATCTCCTTGAATGTCATGAACAAGATTTTGTTGGCGATAGTAGGCAATAATGGGCTGACCTTGAGCAATATTCACTTCCAAACGACGTTTAACTGCTTCAGGCTTATCATCCTCACGTTGGTAGTAATCTTCTTCCTTGTAATCTGCAGGTGGATTGAAAACCTTATGATAGGTTTCGCCCGTTTTACGATTAATGATTCGGCCGCTCAAACGTTCAACCAACTTGCTTGATTCAATTTCGATATTGATAACAGCATCTAACTTAAGATCCAATTCTTTCAAAATCGTATCCAAAACTTGGGCTTGTTCAAGTGTTCGTGGATAGCCATCAAGCAAGAACCCCTTTTCCTTAACATCAGCTTGACCCAAGCGTTCCTTGACAATACCGTTAGTAACCTCATCCGGCACTAAGTCCCCCTTATCCATGTAGGACTTGGCCAAGAGACCGAGCTCTGTTTGGTTAGCAATAGCGGCCCGGAACATGTCGCCTGTTGAGATATGAGCAATACCAAATTTTTCCACAATTTTCGCTGCCTGAGTACCCTTCCCGGCACCTGGCAAGCCCATAATTAAAAGATTCATAATTGTCTCCTTATTTTGTTTTTAAATAAGCCTGCTAGCTTAGCAAGCTTATTAAAAGACAAAATAGAAAGGCTGACTAAGTCAACCCCTATTCTATTCTGCATTCATAAATCCAACATATTTTTTCTTCAGAAGATAACCTTCCAATTGTTTCATTCCTTCAATACCAGTTGAAATCAAGATGAGCAAACTTGTACCCCCTAGAGCAACGGTTGAAGATAAGTTAAACATTTGTTGGGCGATAATTGGAATCAAAGCAATAAAAGCCAAGAAAAGAGAGCCAATAGTAGCTAACTTCTTCAAAAGCGATGATAGATACTGCTCCGTTTCCCGTCCCGGACGGACACTTGGAATATAAGCCGCATTCTTTTGCAAATTCTCAGCTGTCTTCTCTGGATTAACTTGTACAAAGGTGTAGAAGAAAGAGAAAAGAGCAATCAGAACAGCGTAGATAGCCATCCCTGTAGGGGATTGGTAAGAAAAGAGCTCTTGCAAGTTGTCCAACCAAGGAAGGTTGATATTGGTACTTTGAAGGAAGGTAATAATCGAACTTGGTGCTGCCGTGATCGAACTTGCGAAGATAACAGGGATAACACCAGCAGGATTAACCTTTAGCGGCAGATAGGAGCTTGTTGGAGCCCCCTGTACCAGCTTGGTATATTGAATTGGAATTTGATATTCAGCTTGTTGAACGAACGTTGTAAAGAAAACAATAATCAGGACTGCAAAAATCAAAAGTCCGACATAAATGAAAGAATTTGTCATTTGCCCTGATTCAATATTTACAAAATATTCGTTATAGATAGATTTAATAGCACTAGGAATTTGAGCGATGATACCAGCAAAGATAATCATCGACACCCCATTACCAAAACCTTTATCAGTGATTTGATCCCCCAGCCAGGTGACAATTACGGTACCCGTGGTTAAAATCAAACCTACCATGGCAAAGGTCCTAGGATTTGGATTAGCTAAAAGCTTTGAACTAGCAAGAATATTAAAACCTGCTGTAATCGAAACCGATTGGATAAAAGCCAAAACCAAGGAAATATAACGCGTTGCTTGATTGAGCTTACGCCGACCAACTTCTCCCTGCTTACTCCATTCCACAAAGCGCGGATAAATGTCCATCTGCAAAAGCTGAACAACGATGGAAGCTGTAATGTACGGGCTAACCCCCAATGCGAAGATTGAGAAAGACCCCATAGCACTACCGCTAATCAGGTTGAGCATATTCAGGAAAGGTAAATCCTTCATATTCTCAAGACTTGTCGCATTGACTCCTGGAACCGTGATGTAAGCACCAATTCGGAAGACCAAGATCATGAAAATTGTAAAGAAAATTTTTCTTCTTACATTTTTCAGCCTCAATGCTTCAAATAATAATTTAAAGAACATAATGAGTACTCCTCATTAGATGACTTCGATTGAACCACCTTTAGCGGTAATAGCTGCTTCGGCAGATTTTGAGAATTTAGCTGCTTTAACAGTTAATTTCTTGGTCAGTTCACCATTACCTAGAATCTTAACGCCTGATTTTTCAGCACGGACAATTCCAGCTTCTTTCAAAACAACTGGTGTTACTTCTGTACCATCTTCAAAGACGTTCAATTGATCAAGGTTCACCAAAGCATATTCTTTCGCATTGATGTTCGTAAAACCACGTTTTGGCATACGGCGGAACAAAGGTGTTTGTCCACCTTCAAATCCCAAACGAACCTTGCCACCACTACGTGCTTTTTGACCTTTTTGACCACGTCCTGCAGTCTTACCATTTCCTGATGAAGTCCCACGACCGACACGGTTGCGAACCTTACGGGAACCTTGAGCTGGTTTCAATTCATGAAGTTTCATGTCTAATTTTCTCCTTTTTTTGTAAAATGCTAGCGCCCTTGAGGAGGGAAAAGGACTCTCCCCAAAAACTCGCCTATACATTATCTCTTAATTTAGTATAAGTCGCAAAGAAAAACCTTGCGACTTACCGTCTTTTATTTTACATCTTCAACAGTTACCAAATGGGAAACTGCTTTGATCATACCGCGGACAGCAGAGTTATCTTCTCGTACAACTGAGCTGTTCAATTTGCCAAGTCCAAGAGCAACAACTGTCTTGCGTTGTTCTGGCTTACGACCGATTGGAGACTTAGACAAAGTAATCTTAATTTTAGCCATGTTTATCCCCTTTCTTATCCTAAGTCAGAAACTGAAATACCACGAAGAGCAGCGACTTCATCGGCACGTTTCAATTGCTTCAAACCTTCAACAGTTGCACGAACAATGTTGATTGGAGTGTTCGAACCAAGTGACTTAGAAGTCACATCCGAAACACCGGCCAATTCCACAACGGCGCGGACAGCACCGCCAGCGGCAACACCTGCCCCTTCAACAGCTGGTTTCAGCAAGACACGAGCGCCAGCGAAGTTTGAATAAACTTCGTGGGGAATTGTTGTACCAACCATAGGAACATTGATCAAGTTCTTCTTAGCATTGTCTACTGCTTTGCGAATAGCTTCTGGAACTTCTTTAGATTTACCAGTACCAAAGCCAACACGTCCATTGCGATCACCAACCACTACAAGAGCGGCAAACCGCAAGTTACGTCCACCCTTTACAGTTTTAGAAACCCGGTTGATGGCAACGACGCGTTCTTCGAATTCATTTGCATTGTCTTTAAATGCCATGTTTAGTGTCCTCCCTATTAGAATTTCAATCCGTTTTCACGAGCTGAGTCAGCCAAAGCTTTCACACGTCCGTGATAGAGATATCCACCGCGGTCAAACACCACTTCAGAAATACCTTTAGCTACTGCGCGTTCAGCAACAAGTTTACCGACAACAACGGCTTGTTCTGTCTTAGTTCCCTTAGAAACTTCTTTATCAAGAGTTGAAGCACTTGCGAGCGTTACACCCGCTACGTCATCAATCACTTGAGCGTAGATGCCTGTATTAGAACGGAAGACGTTCAAACGTGGGCGATCAGCAGTTCCAGAGAGTTTTCCGCGAACGCGACGATGGCGCTTTTGGCGGATTTTGTTTTTATCTGGTTTCGAAATCACAATTTTCACCTCTTAAATTTCTATGATGAGTTAGTTTTAGCCAACTCTCCTCAATTTAGAGAATGACAGATAACAGAGAATCTGCACCTGACACCATCTATTATTTACCTGTTTTACCTTCTTTACGACGAACATATTCACCAACGTAACGAATACCTTTGCCTTTATAAGGTTCTGGCGAACGAAGCCCACGAATATAAGCCGCTGTTTGACCAACTACTTCTTTGTTGATTCCCTTAACAACGATTTGAGTTGGACTAGGCAATTCAAACGTTACATCCTTAGGAGCTTCAACTTCATCTTGGTGCGATTTACCAACAGAAAGCACAAGCTTAGAACCTTGTAGTTGGGCACGATAACCGACTCCACGCATTTCAAGTTCCTTTTGGAACCCTTCTGAAACACCGACAACCATATTATTAAGGTTAGCACGAGTTGTTCCGTGGATGGTCTTCATTTCTTTAGAATCATTAGGACGGTGAAGTGTTACTTCATTACCTTCAACTTTAATTTCAATATTATGGTCAAACTCACGAACGAGTTCACCTTTAGGTCCTTTTACAGTTACAACGTGGTCCTTATTAGTGATTTCAACACCAGCAGGCAACACAATAACTTTATTACCAATACGTGACATAGTTTTTGTTTTCTCCTGTTAAATTATCAGGCCGCCTTGTCAGGCGACTAGTTTTCACGGGGTGCTCATGATACAAAGGGCGTCAAAAACCAAAGTGAAAATAAGAAACTTGACGCAGAAACTCAGGTTTCTAGGAAAGTTTATCTTTTTCACACAGGTTTTAGCCCGTGTTCAAATGAGCAAGTTTGTTGGCACCTCTTACGAGATTACCAAACGTAGGCAATCACTTCTCCACCAACATTCTTTTGGCGAGCTTCTTTATCGGTCAAAAGACCTTCAGAAGTAGAGATGATTGCAATTCCAAGGCCATTAAGGACCTTTGGAAGTTCTTCACGTTTCGCGTAAACACGAAGACCCGGTTTTGAAATACGTTTCAAGTTTGTGATAACACGTTGACCGTCTTGTCCATATTTCAAGAAGACACGAACGATTCCTTGCTTGTCATCCTCAATAACTTCAACATTTTTTACAAAACCTTCACGTTTAAGAATTTCAGCAATTCCTTTTTTAATGTTTGATGCAGGAACTTCAAGTACTTCGTGACGAGCTTGGTTAGCGTTACGAATACGTGTTAAAAAGTCTGCAATTGGGTCAGTCATAACCATTTTAATTTTTCTCCTTACTAGTAGTTTGAAAACTCACTTGCTAGTTAAAATATGATACAAAGGGTGCTAAAAGCTATCATGAAATAGGAAACTTGGTGTAGAAGCCTCATTTTCTAGAAAACTCTACCTTTTCCCACAGACCTTCACCTAGATTCACATCAGTCAACTTTGCATCACACTGTTTGAACTCGTGCTAAGCTCTTTGTGAAAAAGACAGATTTTCCTAGGCGCAAGTCGCCTGTGTCAAATCTCCTATTCTCACTGTGAGCTTTTACCGCACTCATATCATGTTATTTGAGTTCGAGCTACTACCTGTGCAAAAAAGAGACGCATCTGTTCTAGCTTTAGCTAGATTACAGATGTGGCCACCTTTAGGTGTAAAATTTCCTAGAGTCTTTAGACTCTTCGTCAATTTTCCTATTTTTGCTTTGATAGCTTAACGCTCTCACATCATATTTTTACCAAGATGCTTTTGTTACGCCGGGGATTTGACCTTTGTAAGCCAATTCACGGAAGCAAACACGGCAAAGTTTAAACTTGCGGTAAACTGAATGTGGACGGCCACAACGTTCGCAACGAGTATAAGCTTGCGTAGAGAACTTCGCTTTGCGGTGGTTCTTAGCAATCATAGATTTTTTAGCCATTATATTTACCTCCTATTTTATTTTGCAAAAGGCATACCAAGGCCTGTGAGCAATTCGCGTGACTCTTCATCGGTATTAGCTGTTGTAACAATAACAACATCCAGACCACGGACCTTATCAACATCATCAAAGTTGATTTCTGGGAAAATCAATTGCTCTTTAATACCAAGTGTGTAATTTCCGCGTCCATCAAAAGATTTTGTTGGAACCCCATGGAAGTCACGGACACGTGGAAGTGAAACAGTTACCAATTTATCCAAAAATTCATACATGCGTTCACCACGAAGAGTAACCTTAGCACCGATTGCTACCCCTTCACGAAGGCGGAAACCGGCGATTGATTTTTTAGCTTTGGTAATCAATGGTTTTTGACCTGAGATAAGAGCCAATTCAGCAGCAGCTTTTTCTAGGTTCTTTGCATTGTTTACAGCATCACCAACACCCATGTTGAGAACAATTTTCTCAACTTTTGGAACGGCCATGACTGATGAGTAGTTAAATTTTTCTGTCAAAGCAGGAACTACTTCATTAGTGTATTTTTCTTTAAGACGATTAGCCATTATATACTTTCTCCTTTCCTTCGTGATTAATCAAGCACTTCGCCTGATTTTTTGTTGTAACGAACTTTCTTGCCGTCAACAACCTTGTAACCAACACGCCCAGCAACGCCATTTTTATCTAAAACTTGAACGTTTGAAGCGTGGATTGGTGCTTCAACTTCAACGATAGCCCCTTGAGGGTTTTCGTTGTTTGGCTTTTGGTGTTTCTTTACAATAGCAACACCTTCAACCACAACCTTATTTACTTTTGGAAGCGCCTTGAGAACTACAGCTTCAGTGCCTTTGTCCTTACCAGCAATAACGCGAACCTTGTCGCCTTTTTTTACAAACATTGAGTATTTCTCCTATTATTTCTTACGCCCTCTACACTAGGGCACCCTAGATAACTAACTAGGGGACTAAGTTTGTTTTTCTATTGAGGCAGGAAATTAAAGAACTTCCGGTGCCAAAGATACGATACGCATATAGCCGTTTTCACGCAATTCGCGTGCAACCGGACCGAAAATACGTGTTCCGCGAGGAGTTTTATCATCACGGATCAAAACTGCTGCATTTTCATCGAATTTGATATAAGAACCATCAGCACGACGAGCACCAGATTTTGTACGAACGATAACAGCTTTAACAACGTCACCTTTTTTTACAGCCGCACCTGGTGTAGCTTGTTTTACAGAGGCAACGATAACGTCACCGATGTTAGCGAATTTACGCCCCGAACCACCAAGAACTTTGATAGTCAAGATTTCACGAGCACCGCTATTATCAGCAACTTTCAAGCGACTTTCTTGTTGAATCATGTCAAATGTCTCCTTTTAGTTTGATTAGATAATAACAGCTTCTTCCACCACTTCTACAAGACGGAAATGCTTTGTAGCTGACAGTGGGCGAGTTTCCATGATGCGGACGATATCGCCTTCTTTAGCAGTATTGTTTTCATCATGTGCTTTGTATTTTTTAGAATAGTTGATACGTTTACCATAGACTGGGTGGTTACGTTTTGTTTCAACTACAACAGTGATTGTTTTGTCCATCTTGTCTGAGACGACACGTCCAACAAGGGTTCTGCGTTGATTACGTTCCATTATTAGAATACTCCTTTCCCAATCTATTATTTGTTTTCTGCTTGCACCGTTTTCACACGTGCAATTTGCTTTTTGACTTCGTTCAAGCGAGCAGTTTGATCAAGTTGACCTGCAGCTGCTTGGAAACGAAGATCAAAAAGTTCTTTTTTAAGTTCGCTTTCTTTTTGAGCAAGTTCTTCTTGAGACAAGCCACGAAGCTCAGCAACAAACTCTTTGATTTCTTTAAGTTTCATGTCTTCTCCTTATTCTGCTTCGCGTTTTACGAATTTAGTCTTAACCGGTAATTTGTGGCTGGCCAAACGAAGAGCTTCACGAGCCACTTCTTCTGAAACATCAGCAATTTCAAACATGACTTTACCACGTTTAACTGGTGCAACCCAACCTTCAGGCGCCCCTTTACCAGATCCCATACGTACCCCGATAGCTTTTGCGGTGTATGATTTGTGAGGGAAGATTTTAATCCAAACCTTACCGCCACGTTTCATGTAACGCGTCATTGCGATACGGGCAGCTTCGATTTGGCGGTTGGTAATCCAGTGGCTAGTTGTTGCTTGCAAGCCATATTGGCCGAAAGCTACTTTCTTACCACCCTTAGCTTCACCACGCATTTTTCCACGGAATTCACGACGGTGTTTAACACGTTTAGGTACTAACATTTGTTATTTGCCTCCTTTAGTGTTTTTTCGAGCTGGAAGCACTTCACCACGATAGATCCAAACTTTAACACCAAGTTTTCCGTAAGTAGTGTCTGCTTCTTCCCAAGCATAGTCGATATCTGCGCGCAGCGTATGAAGCGGAACGGTACCTTCTGAGTATCCTTCTGCACGGGCGATATCTGCACCGTTCAAACGACCAGATACTTGAGTTTTAATCCCTTTTGCTCCAGCACGCATGGTGCGTTGAATAGCTTGTTTTTGTGCACGACGGAAAGCAACACGTTGCTCCAATTGACGAGCAATGTTTTCACCAACTAGGTGTGCGTCCAAATCTGGTGTTTTAATTTCGACAATATTGATGTGCACTTGTTTTCCAGTCAATTTGTTCAATTTAGCACGAAGAGCATCAACGTTAGCGCCACCTTTACCGATAACCATACCTGGCTTTGCAGTATGAAGTGAAACGATAACTTTATTCACTGCACGTTCAATTTCAATTGTTGAAACTGAAGCATCAGCCAATTCTTTCTTGATGAATTTGCGGATTGCCAAATCTTCATGAAGGTAATCTGCGTATTCTTTTTCAGCATACCATTTCGCATCCCAATCACGGATGATTCCGACGCGCATACCATTTGGATGTACTTTTTGACCCACGATTTTACCTCCTTATTTTTCTGCAACAACTACGGTTACGTGAGTTGTGCGTTTGTTGATTGGCGACGCTGAACCCTTGGCACGTGGACGGAACCGTTTCATGGTTGGTCCTTCGTTGGCAAAGGTTTCAGATACGACCAAGTTTGCTTTTTCCAAACCAAAGTTATTTTCCGCATTTGCGATAGCTGAATTCAAAACTTTTTCAACCACACTTGCAGCTTTATTTGGAGTGAATTTCAAGATTGCGATTGCATCAGCAACGTCCTTACCACGGATAAGGTCAAGAACAAGACGTGTTTTACGAGGTGAAACACGCACTGTACGAGCCATTGCTTTAGCTGAAGTAATTTCTGCCATTGTGTCCTCCTCCTATTAACGAGTTCTCTTATCGTCTGTTGCGTGACCTTTGTAAGTACGTGTTGGTGCAAATTCACCAAGCTTGTGACCTACCATGTCCTCTTGGATGTAAACTGGTACGTGTTTACGTCCATCATAAACAGCAATTGTATAACCGATAAAACTTGGGAAAATCGTTGAACGACGTGACCAAGTTTTGATAACTTTCTTCTTTTCTTCGTTGGCTTGAGCCTCAACCTTTTTCATCAAGTGCTCATCAACGAAAGGTCCTTTTTTAAGACTGCGTCCCATTTAGTATTTTCTCCTTTAAATAAGTACCACAGCGGCTTGAGCGCAAGGGAGAAACCCAAGAATTAGCCAATTCATTGTCCTGCCCAGATGATTGATAATTTCGCTGTAGCCCTGCTACAAGAAACTGGAGTCAACTCTGCGCGAAATCAGCAGTATCAACCAAGCATTCAAATTGAGTTTTTCCCCTGATAAACCCTACCGAGCTGGCGGAATGTTCATAACTGACCGGCGCAATAGTTGACGGTCAAACAGCGGCGTTTTTTAACTTGCTATTTTCCTCGTCAACTGCGCGGGAGTCTCGCTACGAAGTTTTAACAAACTTCTGCCCGGCCGCTTATTTTTCGTTACGACGACGAACAATAAGTTTATTTGATTTAGCCTTCTTGCTACGTGTCTTAAGACCAAGCGCAGGTTTACCCCAAGGAGTAGATGGCGCTTTACGTCCGACTGGCGCTTTACCTTCACCACCACCGTGAGGGTGATCATTAGGGTTCATAACTGAACCGCGGACAGTTGGGCGAACGCCTTTCCAGCGATTGCGTCCAGCCTTACCAAGGTTAATCAATGATTGTTGTTCATTACCAACAACCCCAACGGTCGCACGGCAAGTTCCAAGAATCATACGAACTTCGCCAGATTGAAGACGAACAAGAACGTATTTACCTTCTTGACCAAGTACTTGAGCTGACGCACCAGCCGCACGAACAAGTTCTCCGCCTTTACCAGGTTTCAATTCAATGTTGTGGACGATGGTACCAACTGGAATATTTGCCAATGGCAAAGCATTACCAACTTTGATATCAGCATCTGGTCCAGATACGATGCGTTGACCAACTTCAAGACCCTTAGGGGCAATGATATAAGCTTTCACACCGTCAGTGTAGTGAACAAGAGCGATGTTAGCGGTACGATTTGGATCGTACTCAATTGTTTTAACAACGGCTTCAACACCATCTTTATTACGTTTAAAGTCGATAATACGATAGTGGCGTTTGTGCCCTCCACCGTGGTGGCGAACCGTGATACGGCCATTATTGTTACGACCAGCAGTCTTGTTCAACGAGACAAGCAATGATTTCTCAGGAGTGTTTGTAGTGATTTCTGCAAAATCCAAAGAAGTCATATTACGACGGCCATTTGTTGTTGGTTTAAAAACTTTAATACCCACCTTATTTCCTCCTTAGATTATTCAGCTTCAGCTGCGAACAACTCAATTGCTTTTGAGTCAGCTGTAAGAGTAACGATAGCTTTTTTAGTTTTACTTGTAAATCCTGTGTAACGGCCAACACGTTTTTGTTTTGGCTTCACATTTACAGTGTTGACACTGGCAACTTTTACACCATCAAAAGCAGCTTCGATAGCTTGCTTGATGAGCAATTTGTGAGCACGTGTATCAACTTCAAATGTATATTTTCCGTTTTCCAAGTCAAGCATTGACTTTTCAGTGATAACAGGTTTTTTGATTACGTCATACAAGTTCATTATGCAAGAACCTCCTCGATTGTAGAGATAGCTTCTTTAGTAACAAGAAGTTTGTCTGCATTTATGATATCAAGAACACTTGCAGTTGCTGCCGTAGCAACAGTTACGTTGGGAAGGTTGCGAGCCGACAGAGCAGCAGCGTTATTTCCTTCTTCCAAAACAACAAGTACCTTTGAATCAATGCCAAGTGCGCTAAGAACCTTTGCAAATTCAGCAGTTTTTGGTGCTGCAAACGAAAGAGCGTCCACAGCAACCAGCTTTTCTTCAGCGACTTTAGCTGAAAGGACTGATTTCAAAGCAAGGCGACGAACTTTTTGTGGGAATTTGTAAGCGTATGAACGTGGAGTTGGACCGAAGACAACGCCACCACCACGCCATTGTGGTGCACGAATAGAACCTTGACGCGCACGTCCATTTCCTTTTTGGCGCCATGGCTTACGACCACCGCCAGATACTGCCGAGCGGTTTTTAACCGCATGAGTACCTTGGCGAAGACTAGCACGTTGGCTGATTACGACGTCGAATACTACTGATTCGTTTGGTTCGATACCGAAGACAGCGTCGTTCAATTCAACTGTGCTAACCTCCTTACCAGTTTGGTCAAATAGTTTTACGTTTGCCATTATAACTGTTTTCTCCTTTCTTATTATTTAGCAGCCTTTACTGCCGTCTTGATAGTGATAAGAGATTTCTTAGCACCTGGGACATTACCTTTGATCAAGATAACGTTTTTCTCTGGGATGACTTGTGCAACTTCAAGGTTTTGAATAGTTACACGGTTACCACCCATGCGTCCAGCCAAGTGTTTATTCTTGAAAACACGGTTAGGGGCAACAGGCCCCATTGAACCAGGACGGCGGTGATAACGAGAACCATGCGCCATAGGACCACGCGATTGACCGTGACGCTTGATAGCACCTTGGAAACCTTTACCTTTAGTTGTACCAGTTACATCAACAACATCTCCAGCTTCGAATTGTTCAACGGTCAATTCTGAACCAACTTCCAAGCCTTCAATGTTTTTGAATTCACGAATGAAGCGCTTAGGAGCTGTGTTAGCTTTCGCCACATGGCCTTTGGCAGGTTTGTTGCTCAACACTTCACGCTTGTCATCAAAACCAACTTGAACTGCAGCATAGCCATCAGTTTCAACAGTTTTCACTTGAAGCACAACATTTGGTGCCGCTTCGATGACAGTAACAGGGATAAATTCACCAGATTCAGTGAAGATTTGAGTCATTCCCACTTTTTTCCCTAAGATTCCTTTTGTCATGAGAAAATATTTCCTTTACTTTATTTTTTAAAAAGTTTTTTATGAGCGTTTTTCGTGCTCAAAAAAGTTTTTAACGAGCGTTTTTTATGCTCCAGATAAAATCAAATTAAAGTTTGATTTCAACATTGACACCGCTTGGAAGATCCAGCTTCATCAAAGCGTCAACAGTTTTTTGCGTTGGATTCACAATGTCAATCAGACGTTTGTGGGTACGCATTTCAAATTGTTCACGTGAATCTTTGTATTTATGAGTCGCGCGAATAACAGTGTAAAGACTGCGTTCAGTTGGCAACGGAATTGGACCAGCAACTGATGCACCTGTACGGGTTGCAGTTTCTACGATTTTTTCTGCCGCAGTGTCAAGTGTGCGATGTTCGTACGCTTTCAAGCGAATACGGATTTTTTTATTTGCCATCTTTTCTCCTCTCGTCTATTTACGATAATAGGCTAGCTCCTCAAGAAAACCGACAGGCCGCCGCGTGGCAATGCAGCCGAGCGTGTCGCAACCTCTTGCATCATAGCTAAGGCTGTAATTTACAGCACCATAATATAATAGCAGAAATACCAAGGCTTGACAAGGGGTTTTGCTTCATTTTTTTGAAATTTTCAGGAGGAAATCCATTATCATTATATACAATCTATTCTTGACCAATGTTGTTCACTATACCTTATTTTTATAAAAACAAAAGAGTCCTTCACTAGGACTCCTTAAAGATTACAGTTAATGTTAGTAATAGCTTTAGATGAATTGAATACCACCATCAATTTGAACGGCTTGACCAGTCATATAGTCAGATTTAGGTGATGCTAAATAAGAAACATAGTTAGCAACATCAGCTGGCTTTTGCACACGACCCATGGTAATCATCTTAGAATATTGCTCCAAGTACTGACCTTTTTGCCCTCCTTTAAGTTCAACCATCTTTTCATCAATCAGATCCCACATATCTGTCCCAACAATCCCTGGACAGTAGGCATTAACCGTTATATGCTCCTGTCCCAGCTCTTTTGCAGCCGCTTGTGTTAAACCACGAACAGCAAATTTGGTTGATGAGTATGCTCCCAAGAGATCGAAAGCAACATGACCGGCGATACTCGAAGCATTGATAATCTTACGAATTTTTTCCCCATCATTTTGTTTACGGAATTGCTCTGTTGCAACCTGTATTCCAAAAAGAGTGCCAAAAACATTGATTTTAAAAATCCTATCAAAATCTTCTGCTGTTTCTTCTTGAAGAGTCTTAATTTGGGCAATTCCAGCATTGTTGACATAGACATCTAATCGACCGAACTCCGACACCGCCTTTTCAACAAACTTAGAATGATCTTCTTTTTTGGAAACATCCCCTACAACAAAACTCGCCTTATAGCCTTTAGAGGTCAATTCATCAACTGTAGCCTTAGCAGTTGCCTCATTCAAATCTGCAACAACAACTGCAAATCCGTCTTGGCAAAGTTGACTAACAATCCCCTTACCAATCCCTTGACCTCCACCTGTGACGACTGCAACACGATTTTCGTTTGCCATAATGGTACTCCTTTCGCTTTTAAAAACTAAACTCAAGCTGAAGGCTTCTCCAGCTCCTATCCAACAACCATTACAGCAACATTCTATACATTATAGAAAGCGCTGTCAACAGCTAGAGGTCCCTCTTCATATAATTTAATTCTTCAAAAATTTTACGTTTTTATAACGTAAATAGAGAAAGGCAAATCGAAAGGCATTATCAGCCAGAGTAGCCAGCCAAACCGCTGACAAACCATAACCCAACGCAACCACCAATAGGTAACCCAGACCTATTCTAATAATCCACATACCAAAGCTAGTAGCATAGAAAGGAAGGTTAGCTTTTCCCAGCCCCTGCCAAACTGCTGTATAAATTAGTGTCCCAGCCGTGATTAAACTCCCGACAAAAGAATAAAAAATGACAATTCCACTGTAAGCTATGACACTACCATCACTCGTAAAAAGGCCTGACAGATGATTCCCTAGAAGAAAGATTAGGCCGCCAACGATTAACATCAAAAAAGCTGCTAGCCAATAGGTTTCACGAACAATCTGCCTCAAAGCCTGATAGTCCTCTTGACCTAAGCTGTGGGCAACCAATATAACTGTTGCTGTGGCCACGCCCATACCCGGCATATAATTAAATTGGGTTAAAGTCTCCCCGATAGCATTACCAGCAACAGCCTTGGTTCCCAGACCAACAATCAAGCTGACAATAATCACATCTCCTGCCCGCATCATTAACCTTTCTCCTGAAGCAGGCAGAGCCAAATTCAGCAAAGCCTTATTCCAAAGGCGACTTGCCCTGAACTCTCGCACATCCAATTTTGCTGAAGACCAAAGCAGCAGCGTTCCAATCAAACGCGACAAAACCGTCGAAAAAGCCACTCCTGATATTCCCCAATGACAGACAAAAATAGCAATCGAAGAAAGCAAAGCATTTAGGAGATTGGAAAAAAGGCTAACATACATAGAAACCTTGGGACGTCCTTGAGCCCGTAAAATATTCCCCAAAACCGTCATCAAGCCTAGAAATAGAACTCCCCCGCCAACAATAGCCAAATAAGTTCCACCTGCCTGAGTTACATTTCTTTGTGTTCCCAACAAACTTAAGAGACTAGAGCCGGCAAAGATTGAAAAAAGCCCCAAGAGGACCGTTAAAGCCAAGGTCAACAAGAGAGCGTCCCAACTATTTCGCCGAGCCAATATTGGCTCCTTAGCTCCTAAATTTTTAGCAATTAAACTAGCAACCGCACTGCCTAAGGCAATCAAGACCGCCTGATAGATAGCTAAGATATTATTAGCAACCGACACACCCGAGACGGCAACAATCCCAACTTGAGCCACTAGATAGTTATCAACGACTCCCATCAACATCTGGAGGAAATTCTCCACCATAGCTGGTAGAGCCAAATTCATAATATTTTTTTGATAATTCATTTGATAAATAAATAAAAAAGCCACACGGCTTTTTCTAAACTCCTAGATAATCTTCAACAGCCTGTTGCATATCAGCTGTTGCAACAACCGTCTTGTGACGGACTTCAGCCGTTTCTAAACCGTCAACTGCCTTGGGTACCGCTACACCTGATAAATGATGTAATTCTTCCACCGCCTTGAAGTCATCTTCAACATCCTGACCGCCAACAGCCGACACAGCCACGCGCGGAAATTTATAAGGACTGGCCGTCGAAGCGATGACAACCGGAGTCTCATCACCAGATTCTTTCTTATAGGCGTGGTAAACTGCAGAAGCAACTGCCGTATGAGGATCTTCAATATAAGCAGACATATCATAAACCCGCTTAATTTCAGCAGAAGTTTCTTCTTCCGTGGCAAATCCAGCCTCAAAGAGATCCAAAATCTCAGGACGAACGGGCTCTAGTTGGTACTCACCTTTTTCTGCCAGACAATCCATCAAAGTCTTAGTTTTAACCGCATCATTTCCTAAGAGGTGGAAGATCAAGCGTTCCAGATTAGACGACACCAGAATGTCCATAGAGGGACTAGAGGTTACCTTGAAGTCCCGCTTTTTATCATAAACCTTGGTCGCAAAAAAGTCTGTCAAAACCTTGTTTTCGTTTGAAGCACAAATCAGCTTAGCAATCGGAACCCCAATTTCTTTCGCATAGTAGGCCGCTAGAATATTACCGAAGTTTCCCGTGGGGACTGTTACATTAATCTTTTCACCATTTTGGATATCCCCCGCCTTGATTAACTGGGCATAAGCGTAGACATAGTAAACAATCTGCGGTACCAGACGACCAATATTCATAGAATTTGCAGAAGACAGCTGCATCTTCTTATCTAGTAGCTTTTGCCTCAGTTCCTCATCGTTAAACATCCGCTTAACATCGGTTTGAGCATCATCAAAATTGCCTTCAATCGCAACCACGTGAGTATTAGAACCCTTTTGCGTAGTCATCTGTAATTCCTGAATCTTGCTGACACCGCCCTTAGGATAAAAGACAATAATTTCTGTTCCAGGTACATCTGCAAAACCAGCCATGGCTGCTTTACCTGTATCACCAGAAGTCGCTGTAAGGATGACAATTTTATTATCAATCCCTTGCTTCTTAGCCGACGTTGTTAAAAGATGAGGTAGAATCGACAAAGCCATATCCTTAAAGGCAATGGTTGAACCATGAAAAAGCTCCAAATTATACTGATCCCCCAACTTAACCAAAGGAGCAATCTTTGGTGTATCGAACTTACTGTCATAAGCCTTAGCAATGCAAGCATCTAATTCAGACTCCGTGAAGTCATCCAAAAAAGCCGATAGCACTAATTTCGCCACCTCTTGGTAAGATGAGTCTTTTAACTGATTAAAATTAAGCTCAACCTCAGGCAAGTTCATAGGAGTAAAAAGTCCCCCATCGCTTGCCAGACCATGCAAAATTGCCTGACTAGCTGTCACCTGATTTTGAGCATTCCTAGTTGATTGATAAATTAAAGTCATAATTTTTCCTCTTCTAAAAAGATGAAAACTCGCAATAATCACTGGCCATTGGCCCAATTAATTTCTTGAGCTCTTGAACACAATTAGCTGCTTTTTCCAAGCAAGTTTCTAGCCAACTTGGCCTTGGTCAATAGTCTTTGAAACATTATAACATAATTGTCAGAATATTTGGCAGTCATTCTAGTTTTAAATGAGAAAATGTTCATTCTGTTAATTCTCAAAACTAAAGACTGTTGTACCCTTTTTCATGGAACCCTCAGCTCTTAAAAATGATGCCATATTTAAAAACAAAACTTAGTTAATACTGAGACTGAGCTCTGCTGAGTTTAAGTGATTTTCTAACACTAAATTTCCGTTCTAAATCACCTAAACACTCTAAGCGTTTAGCCAAATAGAAAAGAGTCTAAATAGCTCAGACTCTTATTTCTATTTAAGATTTAAACTGACAGTGTGCCCTTTAGCATCCGTTAAAGTCAAACCAGATGAGGTCTTTTTGTAAGATACCTTTTCACCTTTTTCGAAACTAGTCAGTTCACTATCTGAATTGACCTTGGTCATTTCAATTTTACCGCTAACGCGATCAACCTTTCCCTCAAATAAAGTGCCCGATACCTGTCCTTTATCAGAATCATAGTCTAGGCCTTCATTTTCCACTTCACTAGAGAAAGTCTTCTCAAACCCCTTCTGATCTAGACTAGCTTTTTTAATCAAACTATTCATCAGGTAGTTCCACTCATCATTTGAAAAATCATCCTTATAGTCAGAATAATAAGAACTAAAGTTAGATTTTACTTCATCATAGAAGTCGTCATAATTCACATCATAACTAACAGTTGCCTTGACCTTATCATCCTTAATAGTTGTTTCAACCTTGGCATTGTCAGTAAAGCTGGAGTAGCTAATAGTTCCCTTGTCAAAATTAGTATCTTTCAGCTCATCTTCTAAGTCTTTCTGCATACTCTTAACTTGATAGGTTCCGTCAACATTTCCTGATAGTTGGCGATACAAGAAGATGCCACCAACAAGTAAAATAATAGCAGCAACTGCCCCGACAATACTCCAAACAATTCGTTTAGTCCGACCAGGTTTGGCTTGAGGAACCACGACATAGGCACCTTGAACAGGAGCACCGTTAGGAGTTGCTGGGTTAACCATCATGTTAGGATTCTGATAAATCGGCGCTGTTCCAACAGGATTCCCTACCGGAACATTATTGGTGGCTTGAGGCGAAATTTGTTGGGATTGAATAAACGGCTCTTGCGACTGAGGCTGAGAATTTTGAACTTGATTATTGACAAAATTTGGAGAATATTGAGGATTTTGAACCCGATCGTTAGCTGGATTCTGAGACATCTGTGGTGACCCAGCAATCGTATTTTGGGGAGCCACTCCTTGATGAGGAAGTGGTTGATCAAAATTAGGTTGACTAGCCTGATTTCCTTCTGTCCGTAATTCTGACTGCAGACCTGCGTGATTATTGAGGGACTCTGATTGAGCAGCCTCTGAATACGTGCTAAACTCTTCTGTTGACATAAAAACTCCCGTTAAGATTATTTTAAGTTAATCCTACCATGCTTTACTTAAACTGTCAATCACATTTGAAAGAAAATTTACTGAAACGTAAGAAAAAAACCAACCCAACGAGGTCAGTTTTCAAGCCATTTTATTTCTTTTCAAGCTTAAGTGTATCGCTATCACCACTATCTGTTAAAGTAATACCTGAACTTGTTTTCTTATAAGAAGTTGTCGAACCTTTTTTGATACCTTTTAAATCTTTGAAAATACCATCATCATCGTTAGTCTGTAATTCACTATTATAGTTTGTGACTTCGATTTTCCGTGACCAACGATTAACCTTCCCCTTAAAGATTGTTCCTGATACAACCCCAGTATCTGAGTTATAGGTTAGACCATCTTCCTCAGCAGATTCCTCTATCGTATCGTTGAAGTCGCTAATAACAGCTTCTTTTGATGGTATTTGGGATTTCACAAACTGTTTTTGTTCACTTGAAAAGCCAGCCAATTGACTTTCAATAGTGTCTTGATAAACCTTGTAAGCTTCATCTGTATCAACTTTATAAGTAACCCTAGCGACAGCTTGATCGTCTTTGACCTTAATATCAACATCCATGTCCGTAAAGATTTTGCTGTAATCAATATCACTATCTGTATTCTTTTCTTCAATTTCCTTTTGGAATGCTTTTTCTAGAGAAGCTGCATGATAGTTCCCATCAATATTACCAGATACATACCACCAAGCTGAGCCCCCACCTGCAATTAGAGCAATAGCAGCTAGGACTGACACAATAATAATAACAACCAATTTGGCATTCATTTTATTTTTCGCCTGCATCGGTACCTGCCCCGGAGCCATTCCTGACATTGGACTTTGATTTATTTCTTGTGACATGACGATCTCCTTTTTAGTTTTATTTAAGTTAAATTCTAACATCTCTTCTTGCTGCTGTCAATAAAAATATCAAAAAATCAATATACAGCCAATCCCAGCCACAGCCTTACTAACTCCAAACCAGAAAGAAAAGAGCTCCAGATGGACCTCTTTTAACCTAGTCTTTTCTCAACTGGATATCCTTGTCAGCTTCCAAATTAATACCGGTTGAAGTTTTCTTAAAGGCTAGTGATTCACCCTTTTTAAAAATATCCAAAGCATTGGTACTTTGCTTATCATCACTGGCAACTAAGCCACCCTTGTCATAATATTTCGTAATATCAATACTATGAGTCCAGCGGTTGACCTTACCTTCAAAAATGGTAGCAGTCGCTGTACCTGATTCTTCATCAAAAGTAAAGCCAGATTGCTTAGCTAGAGCTGCTGTCTGTTCGTTGAACTGCTTGATAAAATCTTCTTCAGTCGTAACTGTACCATACTGTTGCAAATCATCCAGACTAATTCCTGGGTGTTTTTGAATGTCAGCTTCCAACATATTCTTGTATTGGTTATAGGCTTCCTTGCGGTCAAAACTGATAGTTTCTGTTGCTACAGCCTTATCATTTTTGATCTTGACCTTCACCTTAAAATCAACATACTGGCTCACATCAATCTTTGTTTCAGAGTCACTAACATCTTCATTGCTCTTTACAGAATTTTTAGATTCTTCTTCTAGGGTTACTGCTCGGTAATTCCCATCAATATCGCCAGACAGATAACGATAAGCAGCCCCGCCAGCTCCCAGTAAAATTAGAATAAGGAAGAGCGTCCAAAAAATCTTCTTTCCTTTTGACTTTTTCTTAGTTTTTTTGTGGGACTGCGTCCGAGAATCCCTGCCTCTTCGACTAAAACTCTGCTCTTGTGCAAATTCTTGATTAAATTCTTCTGACATGTTCACTCCTATTATTCGTGCTAAAAGCCAGCTTATCATCTAAGCCGGCCACTGTCAACGATAATTTCCTATGTTTTTTAAATGTAATATTTTTGTTACTGACCCTTGGCTGGTTTTCTAGCAGCATCAGCTACAGCATCCTGAATCGTTTGTACATAAAGATCAGCTCCATTAGTTGACTGAGAATAGTGAACACCATCAGTCCCTCCCCAAATATCAGGGTTATCCTGAGCAGTTTGGTACCAATCTGCCACACTAATATACGCATTATCCTGAGCTAACTGAAGCTCATAATCACGTACGGCAGACATCTTAGTATCTTCTTGAGAATCATAAGGCGTCACCAAAACTAAACGATGACCGTCTGGTAAAGCATCTAGAAACTGCTGAATGTCATCCTGATAATTATCTGGTGAATTAACACCAACAGCTAAGACTACCGTCTCTGGCAAGGTATTGGAATCAATATTCGTTTTGAAGGTTTCATAAGCTGCATCAAAACTCCGACTGACCGAAGCGTCCAATAAAGCATTAGGCATCTTACTAGTAAACGTATCTTGAGAGCGAAGAGCCACCGAATCACCAATAATCAAAACATTATTCATAGCATTGGCATCACCAGCTGTCCGCTGATTGGTTAAATTCATTCCAGTGTCTGCTTGAGTAAGTGAATCTACCAAGACACCTGATTCAAATTCCCCTAATTTTGGGGCCATAAAAGTGATTAATAAACTAGCCACAGCCAAGGCTCCTGCCAATCCCTTAATCCATTTTTTATAAGGAATGATATTGAGCTCGGTCCCCAACATTTTAGGCTCTTTACCCGCAATCATTGGCTCAATAACATAGAAAGAAAGAGCCGCGAAAACTGTTGAAAGGACAAAGGTCAACAAACTTGCCAACCAATTTGGCATTAACTGGGAGAAGATGATGTAAAAAGGCCAGTGAAAAAGATAAATACCATAACTGATATCCGAAAAGAAGGTAATAACCAGAGGTTCATCCACATCAGGAATTTTATCATGCAGGGCTCTTGCCGCATAAATCATGAGGCAGGCAAAGAGACTTGCCAGAGCAAAACCAAAGAGGTAAGTCAGTTTTCCTTCATAATTCAAGATAAAACCAAGTAAAAGAAGCAGGACAAAACTACCAATAAATTGCAACAAGATACGCTGTAAGGGCCAGCGTTCCACATTTTTTCGGAAACGCTTAGTCGTATCTGTTACTCCTGACATAGTAGCATAAATGGCACCTAGGTAGAAAGGAAAGCTGTGACTAAAAGTTGAAAAATAATTAAAAGAAACATCGGTAAGGAAACTACCGACAAACATGGTCAAATAACCTAGCAAAAAGAGGCCAGTCGAAGCCAAAAAGATAGCTCCGCGGAAGTTTCCCTGTGAAAGCTTCCGCTTTGATAGCCACCAGATAAGAACGCCCCAAAAGATATAGAAATGCACTTCAACCGCCAAACTCCAAGTATGAAGAAAGAGATGGGGGGTGAACTGATTTTCATAGTTACTTCCGATAAAAATCTCATACCAATTGGTCATAAAACCAAAAGCCGCAACAATTTGCTTACCGATACTGGCGATAAAATCATTTCTGACCAAGAGGGTAAAGGGCATGGTAACCAAAATCATAATCACCACTGGTGGAACAATCCGATAGAAACGCCGCTTGAGAAATCCCAACAAGTCAATACTTTGTTTGCGATGATACTCATCAATCAAGAGAGCCGTAATTAAGAATCCTGAGAAGGCAAAAAAGACATCAACCCCGATAAAACCACCGGGCAATGCTTTCCTAAAAAAGTGGTAGACCAGAACCAATAAAAGTCCTGTTACCCTGACAAAAGAAAACCACTTAATCCTCATTTTTGATAAATTCCTTGCTTAAACCTTCCACTGTATTTCTTCCCATCAGCTGTCGTCAGGGTTCCCTTACCATTAGCCTGACCCTTACTAAATTCGCCTTTATAAGTCCAGCCACTTTTAGCCTTAAAAGTCCCCTGACCTTCAAATTGTCCATTGACGAAATCTCCTTCGTACTGATCCCCGTTTTTATAAGTGAGGTTACCTTCGCCATTCATCTTATTATTTTTAACACGACCGACATAGACAATCTTGTCCTTATCAAACTTTAAAGTCTGATGAGAACCAAAAGGCATTTTCAAAATAGAGAGGGCACACAAAAGGATAACAATAGCAGCAGCTATTTCCAATCGCTCTCTGGTCAGCTGACTCAAAAAATCTTTTATTTTCTTTTCCATTAGACACTCATTAATTTAATTTTTCTATCCAAGATCGACAACCAGCTTTTACTAACTGATAGGTCTCTTCAAAATTTCCTGTAAACCACGGATCCGGCACACCACCCTCAATAAAAAATTGTATTTTAGAAGCTGGTGCCTGCGGAAACAAGGCGCGCAAATCTTTGATGTTTTGTTGATCCATCCCAATAACAAAATCAAAAACCTCTATATCTACCTGAGAAATTTGCTGAGAAGTTTTATTCTTACTATAAGGCACACCGTACTGTTTAAAGATAGCCTGAGTCCCCCGATGAATCGGATTTCCATGCTCCCAAGAAGAGGTTGCACGACTCTCAACATAAATTTCAGCAGGATCAACCATAGACTTCATGATAAATTCCGCCATGGGACTGCGACAAATATTTCCAAGACACACAAAACATATTTTTTTCATAGCGCTATTATATCATAGAGAACGCGAATTCAAGGAGACCAAAACCTAGTTAATTTTCTGGTCAATACCCAAATGTTCATAGGCCTTGGCAGTTGCCATCCGACCCGAGCGTGTCCGCATGATGAAGCCCTTTTGAATCAGATAGGGCTCATACATATCCTCGACTGTCT
The DNA here is from genome assembly GCF_000187975.2 of Streptococcus criceti HS-6. NCBI lineage: Bacteria > Bacillati > Bacillota > Bacilli > Lactobacillales > Streptococcaceae > Streptococcus > Streptococcus criceti. The sequence continues at coordinate 481,619 of NZ_AEUV02000002.1, read as the reverse complement.
CCCGCTCTTCAGCAATATTGATAGCCAAGGTCCCCAGACCAACCGGCCCACCTCCATACATTTCAATCATCGTTCGAAGGATTTTCTGATCAATATAGTCCAATCCTTCTTGGTCAACATCCAGCATGGTCAGAGCCTTGTCAGCGATTTGAGCATCAATGAGACCATCTCCAACAATTTGAGCATAGTCCCGCACCCGTTTTAGAAGCCGGTTGGCGATCCGAGGAGTTCCCCGGCTGCGTTTGGCCAATTCAAGGGCCGCTTCATGGGTAATATCAGCCTCAAAAATCTCAGCCGTTCGTTCAACAATCTCAGTCAAATCAGCTTCTTTATAGTACTCCATATGGCCATTGATACCAAAACGAGCCCTCAAAGGATTTGAAAGCATACCTGCGCGAGTCGTTGCTCCAATAAGCGTAAAAGGAGGTAAGTCCAGATGAACACTTCTACTTGACTCGCCAGCCCCAATCATGATATCAATGTAAAAATCTTCCATGGCACTGTAGAGGACTTCTTCAATAGCCATGGGCATTCTGTGAATTTCATCAATAAACAGGACATCACCTGGTTCCAAGTCATTAAGAATAGCAACCAAGTCCCCAGCTTTTTCAATAGCTGGGCCAGAGGTTTGCTTGAGATTGACTCCTAACTCATTGGCAATCACAAAAGCCATAGTTGTCTTTCCAAGACCAGGAGGGCCAAAGAGTAAAACATGATCCAAGGCTTCATCCCGCAGCTTAGCTGCCTCAATAAAAATGGCCAATTGATCCTTAACCTTATCCTGCCCAATATATTCCTTGAAAGTTTGAGGCCGTAGCGTTCGCTCGACCTGTTCCTCGCTCTCCATCATTTCATCATCTAAAATTCTAGCCATATTACCATTATATCACAAAAGATAAGCTCTCAAATAGGGGAGGTCTAAAGTTTTTTATCACATTCTTAATGGAAATAGTTTGTAAAATCAGCTACTCCAGTCTAAAAAGATTACTCAACTTCTTACTCACCATCCAGACTATATGCCTTTTTCCCTGATGGATACTGCCTTATCTAGTAAAAATTAAAAATATATAAAACACCCATAGGGCAAACCCTTGGGTGCTTTGAATATTGATATAAAGCTGTTCTTAACGTTTTGAGAACTGACTAGCTTTACGTGCTTTCTTAAGACCTGGTTTCTTACGTTCAACCATACGGGCATCACGAGTAAGAAGTCCAGCGCGTTTGAGTGAATCACGAAAATCTGGATCTACTTGCAGCAATGCACGTGCAATACCATGACGGATTGCACCTGACTGACCTGCATAACCACCACCAACAACGTTAACAAAAACATCGTATGAACCAATAGTTGATGTAACTGCAAATGGTTGGTTAATAACGAGACGAAGATCAGCGTGTGGAATGTATTCTTCTACATCTTTGTTATTAACAGTAATTTTACCAGTACCTGGAACCAAACGAACGCGTGCAACAGCGTTTTTACGACGACCAGTACCTGCATATTGTGCTTGTGCCATTAATTATGCTCCTTTCCTCTTAGATAAGACCTGAAATATCAAGAACTTCTGGTTGTTGTGCAGCATGCGTATGTTCGCTACCTACGAAAACTTTCAACTTCATGCCTTGTGCGCGTCCAAGAGTATTATGCGGAAGCATACCCTTAACTGATTTTTCAATCAAGCGAACAGCATTCTTAGAACGCAACTCACCAGCAGAGATTTGCTTCAACCCACCTGGATACATTGAGTGAGTATAATAAATTTTATCAGTCGCTTTTTTACCAGTTAATTTAACTTTTTCAGCATTGATAACAATGACAAAATCACCTGTATCAGTGTGAGGGGTAAAGGTCGGTTTGTTTTTACCACGAAGTACGCTAGCAACTACTGCAGAAAGACGGCCAAGTGGGACATCTGTAGCATCAACAACGTACCATTTACGTTCAACTTCACCTGGCTTAGCCATGTATGTCGTTTTATTCATGATTTCTCCTATAGATCGTTTTTGTTTACAATGTGGATGTTCCGGTCCACAGATTATTTCCAAAGCTTTCCGGGGCTTCTGAAATGGGGTAAACAATACCAGCTACTATCTTATCAATTCCAAACAGCTAAGTCAAGTAGTTTTCCTTTACTTTCTACTAAATTTTTCTAAGTTATCCATAGTCTATAAGTAAGCAAGGCCATGGATATCTCTTCTAATCATCGTTGTCAAAATCTTTAAATTCAACCTTAATATCTTTGATAAAAGCTCGTTTCCCTTTAAATGAATTGCCTCTCATTAACAATAAAATTTTCGCATAATCCTCGGGGCACAATTTACTTTTGAGCTCTGCTAATTTGTCTTTCAGAGCACAGTAATCAGCTGGGTCCATCTGCTGGGAAGGAATCATATGCCCCAATTCAGAGATTTCTTCATAAATCATTTTATCAAAAGCCCGTTTCTGACTCTCTTGCTTACGAATATTATCCAAAACATAACTTCTAAACTTAGTTTTGAAATAAGCTCTCAGCTTTTCTTCATCATTTGCAAGCGCTGGAAACCTTTCTAGTAATTGATAAAGAATAATCCGCGCTTCTTGCCTCCAGTCATCATAAGTCCACAATTTAATATAATAATCTCTTGCTAACTTATTAACAGTTTTTTCAACTTGTCCAAACGCACTAACAAACGAAGAATCATCCATATCCAATACCTCTTTCAAACAGAATAATAAACCAGCAGCAACAATCTCTTTTGCTGTCACTTCCTCAAATTCTTCTTCCTCTTCCGGTGGCAAAGCAGAAAGTTTGTCAAAAATATCTTTGAGTTTTTCTTTATCCATATAAAATCTCCTTCAATTTCTTTTGCTTAATTATAATAAGAAATTTAAAAATACGATAGCGACATCGATGTCACTATGAAAGAAATTGAATAACAAATAGATCGAATACCCTTCTTTAAATAAGGCACACTCCCACAGCGACCTTATATCTATTTATCCGTAAAATAAACAAAAAAACAAGGAAAAGCTTAAGAAAAAATAAAAAGAGTATAAAACTCCCCGTGGTGCCAGTTAAAAACCTAGATTATAAGCAAAGATAGCCTGCTCTAACCAAAGCCCCACCCCCTTTGAACTTCTCATTAATGGTCTTTCGATGTTAAACTCCGAGCACAAAACTGAAAACCGTGTTTCATAGGAGGAACGCATGGCTTTTAATGTTCCACACTGTATTGTGATGGCGTTTAGCGGTATCATTTAAGTGGTTCATTTGGATGACTTCTGTTCGTTGAGAACTAAATGAAAAACAAAAAAAGAACCTCAATTGAGAATTGAGATTCTAACATATACCGGCGGCCGGGGTCGAACCGGCACGTCCGTGAGGACACTGGATTTTGAGTCCAGCGCGTCTGCCAATTCCGCCACGCCGGCTAGTATATTTTCAAACTGGGGTAGCTGGATTCGAACCAACGCATGAGGGAGTCAAAGTCCCTTGCCTTACCGCTTGGCTATACCCCAAAATAGGCGAATGATGGGGATCGAACCCACGCATGCCAGAGCCACAATCTGGTGTGTTAACCACTTCACCACATTCGCCATAAACACGGGCAGTAGGAATTGAACCCACACTGAAGGTTTTGGAGACCTTAGTTCTACCTTTAAACTATGCCCGTAAGCAATGGAAGGGGAGGGATTCGAACCCCCGAACCCGAAGGAGCGGATTTACAGTCCGCCGCGTTTAGCCTCTTCGCTACCCTTCCTTAATAATATTAAATTATGGCGCGAGACGGAATCGAACCGCCGACACATGGAGCTTCAATCCATTGCTCTACCAACTGAGCTACCGAGCCTTCCTACCCTATCAGGTATTGCGGGAGCAGGATTTGAACCTACGACCTTCGGGTTATGAGCCCGACGAGCTACCTAACTGCTCCATCCCGCGATGATATTAAAGGAGGATGTGGGATTCGAACCCACGCGTGCTCTTACACACCTGACGGTTTTCAAGACCGTTCCCTTCAGCCGGACTTGGGTAATCCTCCAACAATAGTCCGTACGGGATTCGAACCCGTGTTACCGCCGTGAAAAGGCGGTGTCTTAACCCCTTGACCAACGGACCTTTGTTGCTAATGGGCACAAGTGGACTCGAACCACCGACCTCACGCTTATCAGGCGTGCGCTCTAACCAGCTGAGCTATGCGCCCAAACTCTTGTTTGGTTTATAATTTTCATTATAAAGCGGGTGACGAGAATCGAACTCGCGACAACAGCTTGGAAGGCTGTAGTTTTACCACTAAACTACACCCGCTAAAATGGGAGTTAACGGGATCGAACCGCTGACCCTCTGCTTGTAAGGCAGATGCTCTCCCAGCTGAGCTAAACTCCCTCGCGGGGCTTAGCTCAAACTGGTCCCTGTCGTGCGCTAACGCTTCGACAAAGTCGAACTTCCGTCCTCCTTAGCTGAGCTAAACTCCCTATCGCTAAGCGACTCCCTTATCTCACAGGGGGCAACCCCCAATTACTTCAGGCGTGCTAGGACTTAACTGCTGTGTTCGGCATGGGAACAGGTGTCTCTCCTAGGCTATCATCACTTAACTATGAATGGGTTAGGTGGGAAACGTCGTTTCCTGATTCCCCAACCCAAACAATCCTCTGGATTGTTTGTGCACTCAAAATTGAATACCTATCTATTGTACCAAGCTCAACCTCTCGCTGTCAATACCTTTGGATAAGTCCTCGAGCGATTAGTATTGGTCCGCTTCACATGTCACCATGCTTCCACTCCCAACCTATCTACCTGATCGTCTCTCAGGGCTCTTACTGATATAAAATCATGGGAAATCTCATCTTGAGGGGGGCTTCACACTTAGATGCTTTCAGCGTTTATCCCCTCCCTACATAGCTACCCAGCAATGCTCTTGGCAGAACAACTGGTACACCAGCGGTAAGTCCACTCTGGTCCTCTCGTACTAGGAGCAGATCCTCTCAAATTTCCTTCGCCCGCGACGGATAGGGACCGAACTGTCTCACGACGTTCTGAACCCAGTCTCGCGTGCCGCTTTAATGGGCGAACAGTCCCAACCCTTGGGACCGACTACAGCCCCAGGATGCGACGAGCCGACATCGAGGTGCCAAACCTCCCCGTCGATGTGAACTCTTGGGGGAGATAAGCCTGTTATCCCCAGGGTAGCTTTTATCCGTTGAGCGATGGCCCTTCCATGCGGAACCACCGGATCACTAAGCCCGACTTTCGTCCCTGCTCGAGTTGTCGCTCTCGCAGTCAAGCTCCCTTATACCTTTACACTCTGCGATTGATTTCCAACCAATCTGAGGGAACCTTTGGGCGCCTCCGTTACCTTTTTAGGAGGCGACCGCCCCAGTCAAACTGCCCGTCAGACACTGTCTCCATTGACGTTTAGCCAATCGGGTTAGAGTAGCCATAACACAAGGGTAGTATCCCAACAGCGCCTCTGCCGAAACTAGCGTCCCGGCTTCTATGGCTCCTACCTATCCTGTACATGTGGTACAGATACTCAATATCAAACTGCAGTAAAGCTCCATGGGGTCTTTCCGTCCTGTCGCGGGTAACCTGCATCTTCACAGGTACTAAAATTTCACCGAGTCTCTCGTTGAGACAGTGCCCAAATCATTACGCCTTTCGTGCGGGTCGGAACTTACCCGACAAGGAATTTCGCTACCTTAGGACCGTTATAGTTACGGCCGCCGTTTACTGGGGCTTCAATTCATACCTTCGCGTTACCGCTAAGCACTCCTCTTAACCTTCCAGCACCGGGCAGGCGTCACCCCCTATACTTCATCTTGCGATTTCGCAGAGAGCTGTGTTTTTGATAAACAGTTGCTTGGGCCTTTTCACTGCGGCTGACTTTAAGCCAGCGCCCCTTCTCCCGAAGTTACGGGGCCATTTTGCCGAGTTCCTTAACGAGAGTTCGCTCGCTCACCTGAGGCTACTCGCCTCGACTACCTGTGTCGGTTTGCGGTACGGGTAGAGTATACATTAACGCTAGAAGCTTTTCTTGGCAGCGTGACATCACTCACTTCACTACTAAACTTCGCTCCCCTTCACAGCTCAACGTTACAGAACTAAGCATTTAACTCAGTTCACGCCTCACTGCTTGGCCAGACACGTCCAATCGTCTGGTTGAGTTAGCCTTCTGCGTCCCTCCTTCACTCTATACTCTAGTACAGGACTATCAACCTGTTGCCCATCGGATACACCTGTCGGTCTCTCCTTAGGTCCCGACTAACCCAGGGCGGACGAGCCTTCCCCTGGAAACCTTAGTCTTACGGTGGACAGGATTCTCACCTGTCTTGCGCTACTCATACCGGCATTCTCACTTCTATGCACTCCAGCACTCCTCACGGTATGCCTTCATCACACATAGAACGCTCTCCTACCATCCCTTTCGGAATCCACAGCTTCGGTAAATTGTTTTAGCCCCGGTACATTTTCGGCGCAGGGTCACTCGACTAGTGAGCTATTACGCACTCTTTGAATGAATAGCTGCTTCTAAGCTAACATCCTAGTTGTCTGTGCAACCCCACTATCCTTTTCCACTTAACAATTATTTGGGGACCTTAGCTGGTGGTCTGGGCTGTTTCCCTTTCGACTACGGATCTTAGCACTCGCAGTCTGACTGCCGACCATAAATACTTGGCATTCGGAGTTTATCTGAGATTGGTAATCCGGGATGGACCCCCTCACCCAAACAGTGCTCTACCTCCAAGATTCTCAATGTCGACGCTAGCCCTAAAGCTATTTCGGAGAGAACCAGCTATCTCCAAGTTCGTTTGGAATTTCTCCGCTACCCACAAGTCATCCAAGCACTTTTCAACGTACTCTGGTTCGGGCCTCCAGTGAGTCTTACCTCACCTTCACCCTGCTCATGGGTAGGTCACCTGGTTTCGGGTCTACATCATTGTACTCACTCGCCCTATTCAGACTCGGTTTCCCTACGGCTCCGTCTCTTCAACTTAACCTCGCACAATAACGTAACTCGCCGGTTCATTCTACAAAAGGCACGCTCTCACCCATTAACGGGCTCGAACTTCTTGTAGGCACACGGTTTCAGGTTCTCTTTCACTCCCCTTCCGGGGTGCTTTTCACCTTTCCCTCACGGTACTGGTTCACTATCGGTCACTAGGGAGTATTTAGGGTTGGGAGATGGGCCTCCCAGTTTCCGACGAGATTCCTCGTGTCTCGCCGTACTCAGGATCCTGCTAGGCTTATAAACGATTTCAAATACGAGGCTGTTACTCTCTTTGGCGACCCTTCCCAGAGTCTTCTTCTATCATCTATAAGTCCTCATTGCAGTCCTACAACCCCAGAATGTAAACATCCTGGTTTGCCCTCTTGCCCTTTCGCTCGCCGCTACTCAGGCAATCGCTTTTGCTTTCTCTTCCTGCAGCTACTGAGATGTTTCAGTTCACCGCGTCTTCCCTCAACTAATCTTAACAATTAGTGATGACAACCTGTAGTTGCCGGGTTCCCCCATTCGGATATCTCTGGATCTCTGCTTACTTACAGCTCCCCAAAGCATTTCGTCGTTAATCACGTCCTTCATCGGCTCCTAGTGCCAAGGCATCCACCGTGCGCCCTTATTAACTTAACCTTATTAATTAACTCATTAAATATTTACAGCGTTTCGGTTTATTTTCTTGTTACTATTTGATAGATATTCAATTGTCAATGGACAAGTGCATGATATCAAGATCCGGTGCGACCTGTCGCAAAACTTGCGTAGAATAAGGAGACAACCAACGACGTGTCGCTAAGACACTAGGTGGTTTTGACTTATTCCTAGAAAGTTTAGGATCGTATTCTAATATCAGCTTATCTAGTTGAACACGAGATTAATTTCTTAGGAAAAAAGATAAATCTCCTTGTGTGCAAGACACACTGCGTCGATTTCCTATTTTTCTACAGAAATTTCGGCAAGCCGAACATCTCTTTGTATCCTAGATAATGGAGCCTAGCGGGATCGAACCGCTGACCTCCTGCGTGCAAAGCAGGCGCTCTCCCAGCTGAGCTAAGGCCCCACAAAACCTCTGAAAACTAAATAGACACTCCCCAAAACGTGCTTCCGTAGCTAAATAAGGGTACCATTAACCTTATCGGCTAAATTGTACTCGGGCTAAAAGCTTGTGATTTAGATAAACCACCTTGTATGCAAGCATACTGCCTTGGTTTCCTAAAATCAAGTCGCTTTTAAACGCCCTCCGTTACTTAGTTTTTCCTTAGAAAGGAGGTGATCCAGCCGCACCTTCCGATACGGCTACCTTGTTACGACTTCACCCCAATCATCCGTCCCACCTTAGGCGGCTGGCTCCCGAAGGTTACCTCACCGACTTTGGGTGTTACAAACTCTCGTGGTGTGACGGGCGGTGTGTACAAGGCCCGGGAACGTATTCACCGCGGCGTGCTGATCCGCGATTACTAGCGATTCCGACTTCATGGAGGCGAGTTGCAGCCTCCAATCCGAACTGAGATTGGCTTTCAGAGATTAGCTTGCCGTCACCGGCTTGCGACTCGTTGTACCAACCATTGTAGCACGTGTGTAGCCCAGGTCATAAGGGGCATGATGATTTGACGTCATCCCCACCTTCCTCCGGTTTATTACCGGCAGTCTCGCTAGAGTGCCCAACTCAATGATGGCAACTAACAATAAGGGTTGCGCTCGTTGCGGGACTTAACCCAACATCTCACGACACGAGCTGACGACAACCATGCACCACCTGTCACCGATGTACCGAAGTAACTCCCTATCTCTAGGGATGGCATCGGGATGTCAAGACCTGGTAAGGTTCTTCGCGTTGCTTCGAATTAAACCACATGCTCCACCGCTTGTGCGGGCCCCCGTCAATTCCTTTGAGTTTCAACCTTGCGGTCGTACTCCCCAGGCGGAGTGCTTAATGCGTTAGCTCCGGCACTGAGTCCCGGAAAGGACCCAACACCTAGCACTCAGCGTTTACGGCGTGGACTACCAGGGTATCTAATCCTGTTCGCTACCCACGCTTTCGAGCCTCAGCGTCAGTTACAGACCAGAGAGCCGCTTTCGCCACCGGTGTTCCTCCATATATCTACGCATTTCACCGCTACACATGGAATTCCACTCTCCCCTTCTGCACTCAAGTTTAACAGTTTCCAAAGCAAACATTGGTTGAGCCAATGCCTTTAACTTCAGACTTACTAAACCGCCTGCGCTCGCTTTACGCCCAATAAATCCGGACAACGCTCGGGACCTACGTATTACCGCGGCTGCTGGCACGTAGTTAGCCGTCCCTTTCTGGTAAGATACCGTCACTTGAGTAACTTTCCACTCTACTCAACGTTCTTCTCTTACAACAGAGCTTTACGATCCGAAAACCTTCTTCACTCACGCGGCGTTGCTCGGTCAGGGTTCCCCCCATTGCCGAAGATTCCCTACTGCTGCCTCCCGTAGGAGTCTGGGCCGTGTCTCAGTCCCAGTGTGGCCGTTCACCCTCTCAGGTCGGCTATGTATCGCAGCCTAGGTAGGCCTTTACCCTACCTACTAGCTAATACAACGCAGGTCCATCTGATAGTGGTGCCATTGCACCTTTCAAGTCATTAACATGAGTTAATCACTATTATGCGGTATTAGCTATCGTTTCCAATAGTTATCCCCCGCTACCAGGCAGGTTACCTACGCGTTACTCACCCGTTCGCGACTCTTCTTCCTTGTGAGTGCAAGCACTCGGTAAAAAAGAAGCGTTCCACTTGCATGTATTAGGCACGCCGCCAGCGTTCGTCCTGAGCCAGGATCAAACTCTCATTAATGCTAGTTTGTCCGGCTAAGCACTCTGGCTTATCCGTTTATTGTTCCTTGACAGGTTAATCTCTTAACCCGCACGTCTTGGTTCGTCTCTATTCAGTTCTCAAAGGTCTTGTCCCCTGTCGAGGACAGCTCCTTTATTCTAGCAAACACCTACCGCTCTGTCAATACTTTTTTATTAAATTTTTTTATTTTAAAAAGTAGTGCTAGGCTAAAACTTACCGTTCTTAGGATTTGCTCTCTTAAGATCTTTTATGGCAAATCCTTGAAAACGGTTTCTCGGGTGATATAATAAATATATATCATAAAAGGAGGAAGCATTATGGCTTATAAAACTACCTACCCTTACACTGACGAGGTTTTAAAATCCTACAACAATGTCACAGATCAAGACATCGAAAATGCCCTAGCTGCAGGTCACGCCCTCTATAAAACTTGGCGCGAAAACGATCAGCTACACGAACGCAAAGCTATCTTGCATAAAGTAGCCGATCTTTTGCGGCGAGACCGCGATAAATATGCTGAAATTATGACCAAGGACATGGGTAAGCTCTTTGTTGAAGCCCAAGGAGAAGTGGACCTCTGTGCAGCTATTGCTGATTATTATGCTGACAAAGCGGAAGAATTCTTGAAACCACAGCCTCTGGAAACTGATACGGGTGATGCCTACTATATTAAACAGGCCACTGGGGTACTTTTAGCTGTTGAACCTTGGAACTTCCCCTTTTATCAAGTCATGCGAGTCTTTGCACCTAATTTCATGGTAGGAAACACCATGGTACTCAAACATGCATCCATCTGTCCAGGCTCTGGCCAAGCTTTTGAAGACTTGGTTAATGAAGCAGGCGCTCCTCAAGGCTCTTTCAAGAATCTTTTTGCTAGCTATTCACAAGTTTCCGATATTATTGCCGACCCTCGGGTGACTGGGGTTTGCTTGACTGGTTCCGAACGGGGAGGTGCCTCCATCGCTGCTGAAGCCGGGAAGAACTTGAAGAAATCTTCTATGGAATTGGGAGGTAATGATGCCTTTATTATCTTAGATGACGCTAACTGGGATGACCTCAAGGCTCTCCTGCCTGATGTCCGCCTCTATAATGCCGGTCAAGTCTGCACCTCATCTAAACGCTTCATCGTTTTAGAAAAAGATTATGATAAATTCGTGAACATGCTAGTTGAAGCCTTCAAAACAGCTAAGTGGGGTGACCCGATGCAAGCCGACACGACACTGGCTCCTCTATCATCAGCTTCCGCCAAGGAAGAAGTCTTAGATCAAATTAAACTAGCCGTCGACAATGGTGCTAAGGTCGCCTTTGGTAACCAGCCGATTGATCACCCTGGTTACTTTGTCATGCCAACCATTTTGACAGATATCACCAAAGAAAACCCTATCTATAATCAAGAAATTTTCGGTCCTGTTGCCTCGGTTTACAAGGTAGCTACCGAAGAGGAAGCCATTGCTTTAGCCAATGATTCCAGCTACGGTCTCGGCGGTACGGTATTTTCTAGCAATCCTGAACATGCAGAAAGCGTTGCTGCTAAGGTCGAAACTGGTATGTCCTTTATCAATTCTGGCTGGGCTTCTCTGCCTGAACTGCCATTTGGCGGTATTAAAAATTCTGGTTACGGTCGTGAGCTGAGTGAGCTTGGTTTTGATACCTTCACTAATGAACACCTCATTTATACACCAAAGAAATAAATTGTCATTATCCTTAACCGGCCGATTGCCTTGATGTCAAGGGATTACAGCTATTAAAAGAGAGATTGAAAATCCAATCTCTCTTTTGTTTTCTTCTATGATTAATCTTCTAGACCGATACGTTTGAAAATCTCATCCACACGTTTGGTGTAGTAAGCTGGATTGAAGATGTCGTCGATTTCTTCTTGGCTCAGGCGGGAAGTAACCTCCGAATCTGCTTCAAGTAATGGTTTGAAGTCAACCTGGTTATCCCAAGACTGGGCAGTCTTAGGCTGGACAAGGTCGTAAGCCTCTTCACGGGTCATGCCTTTTTCGATCAAAGCTAGCATGGCACGCTGGCTAAAGATGAGGCCAAAGGTCGATCCCATATTGCGTTTCATATTTTCTGGAAAGACCGTCAGGTTCTTGACGATATTGCCAAAACGGTTGAGCATGTAGTCAATGAGAATGGTCGTGTCAGGTGCGATGATGCGCTCAGCCGAGGAGTGCGAAATATCACGTTCATGCCAGAGGGACACATTTTCATAGGCCGTCACCATGTGACCGCGGATGACACGCGCAAGTCCCGTCATATTTTCAGAGCCGATCGGGTTGCGCTTATGGGGCATGGCAGAGCTGCCCTTTTGGCCCTTGGCAAAGAATTCTTCCACTTCGCGCTGTTCAGACTTTTGCAGACCGCGAATTTCCGTTGCCATGCGCTCGATTGAGGTGGCAATACTAGCCAGCACTGCAAAGTATTCTGCATGCAGGTCACGCGGCAAAACTTGGGTTGAGATTTCCTGAGCACGGATACCTAATTTGTCGCAGACATATTTTTCCACAAAAGGCGGAATATTGGCAAAATTACCAACAGCACCAGAGATTTTTCCAGCCTCAACACCAGCGGCAGCATGCTCAAAACGCTCAATATTGCGCTTCATTTCGCTGTACCAAGTCGCCAGCTTAAGACCAAAAGTCGTTGGCTCCGCATGGACACCGTGGGTACGGCCCATCATGATGGTGAACTTGTGCTCCTTAGCCTTATCAGCGATGATAGCCAAGAAATTGTCCAAATCCTTGCGGATAATAGCATTAGCCTGCTTGTAGAGGTAGCCGTAAGCCGTGTCCACTACATCTGTCGAGGTCAAGCCAAAGTGCACCCACTTGCGCTCCTCACCCAATGTCTCAGAAACCGCGCGGGTAAAGGCCACCACATCGTGACGGGTCTTTTGCTCAATCTCCAAAATGCGGTCGATATCAAAATCCGCCTTCTCACGAATCTTGGCTACATCTTCCTTAGGAATCTCACCCAGCTCAGCCCAAGCCTCATCAGCGAGGATTTCCACCTCCAACCAAGCACGGTACTTGTTTTCTTCACTCCAAATGTTCGCCATCTCAGGGCGTGAATAACGGTTGATCATTTTGAATGTCTCCTTTAATTAAATAAATCTAAAATATCCAAAAAGAGAATTTTTATATTTTTGAATTCTTCAATTTTTAATAGTTGTTCAATTCCTTCATTGTAATCTATTTCTAAATTTGAATCGAACATTCTCATTAATGTTTCCCTAGCATTAGAAGCTTCCATAAAGAAAATCCCAAATTTATCTCGAATTTCCTTTGATTCTGACCACTGCGATGGAGCCTCATTATCTCTTTTAAGGGGTTTAGTTGCAATATCCATACACATATCTAAATGCCACTTCGCATTCTCACTTAAATTAATACGAATTTGCTTGCCTTCCCCGTATAAAATATTATAAATTGTGTCTCCATCCTCACCTCTATATTCATAGCCATGTTCTTTGACATAATCAAACATATTAATTGCTTGAGGAATGAGTATATTTAAAATATTTTGTTTATCCTCTTTGTCAAGTTGAGGATGAGTATTAACGCAGTCAATTACTTTATGGAAATTGACATTCTTTGGAGCATTGCCAAATAGTACCCTTAATTCATTTTTAAACTTTTCCTTTGAATCTTTACCTTCCGTTAAATAGCAGACCATAAAATAAAAATATACAAATGAACGGAGAGTCTGGTTATTTAATAATTTCTGAGTCCAAAAAACTGCAATTTGTTGAGGACTTGTTACTTGTCCTTTCAATATCAATTTAATTGGAGAACGAACTAAATGAAAAACACTTGTTTTCTTACTGGTATCTATATAAAATGGATCTCCTCCAAAAATATGTGAATTTTCTTCTAACAAATAATTAGGATTGCTTTTTTCATCAAGAATTGCGGATAAAAATGAATTTCCATGTGCAGAAATATTACGAACTAATTTTAATTCTGAAAGATAGTCTCTTACTTTCTCCCAGTCAGTGTTTCCGCCATTTGTAAAATCAGGATACTCAGCAGTGATAAAATCAATAAAATCTAGTAAGTCTCCAACTGTAAATTGATCCATCAACATATCAATTGGTGCAGATTCTAATTTTGGAATTTCATCAGTTGTTACATCATATTGAAGACGGAGATCCCCAATATCTCTTAATAAGTAATTTTTACGTAAATTTTTAAGCGAGTTTTTAATTAAATTTTTAAAATTGTTATCACCGCTAGAGTCAAGCTTAATAAATAAGTCACTCTCTGTAATACCCAACTCTGAGGCTCTATCTTCAATCCTAGATTTTACATCATTTTCAATAAAGAGCACCCATTTCATGATAAATTCTTTAAACATTAAGTCATAGTCAATGATAGCTTTGAAATCAGAGATTGTAATTGGTTCTTCAATAACGTTAGATAATACAGAAATCTCATTAAATGTAGAATATCTAAAATTATTCAACTTTAAAAATTCCAAGAAAGATGATTCATTAGTCAAATTAGGAGAAGGAGTTAGTTTGGAATTTAATATCTGATAAAAATCTAGATCACTAGTCTCTTGTTCCTCCTCTGTCTGATCAGTAATACAAACATTTTTAGCAAATTGTACAGACTGTCCTCTAACTAGCAAATCATTTCCTGACCCAGTAGCTGACCGGCGTTGAAATGAAAAGCTGACTTTAAAACCAACTCTATATTGGGATAAGTCACTGGAAAAAAACGGAATATTCCTTTTAACCTTATAAGTCTCATTTTCAATGTATCGCACTTCATCAAAAGTTATAATACCGTAATATGTTGATAACTTACTTATGGTTCCCTCTAAATTATCCATATATTTCTTATTCTCCTACTTATACTGTTGTATCACATTGACCTACACAGATTCACCAAAAGTTACTTTTTCCTAGTTGATACGACCTTACACTCTCAACTATTTCAGTATAAAATTGGACAAAGAATCTATTACAATTTCCATGATATCCTAGAAATCCATCCCTTCCCCAAACTCTCTCACACTATCCGGTTCATCACTAAGCACCGTGATGTGCCCCATTTTGCGGTTACGTTTCCCACAACAGTCATATTTAACATCTAGCTTCTACTAAATTACCATAAACGCAGCACATAGGCCTGAAAAAATATTAGCTGCCGCATGGATAACCCAGCTTGGAATAATGGAACCTTGGCCCTTTTGTTCATTGATATAGCCCATTCCATAAGCAATGATAAATGTGAACACTGTTATCATGATTGTAGAACCAATATCTACCGCTTTAAAAAATATGAGACCATGTACTAAAGCAAAACACAAGGACTGAATGCTATTAGCCAAGGGAAAGGCCAGTTTTTGCATAAGGCGTTTCAATAAGAATCCTCTAAAGAACAATTCTTCCGGCAAAGCGGTATTAAATATCCCATAAATGAGAATAGCGGGTAACACTTTAAAACCACCACCTCGAAAAACGGTTGTGGCCGTTGATGTTCCCTTTAAGCGGAATAAAACAAAAAGAGAAAGGAGCAAAAATCATACTGTCATCATCAGTAGAGGCACAAATACTTGTTTAAAATCATGTTTACTGACTTTCTTAAAACCCAGCCATTCTAAAAAAGTAGAGTGTTTTCTTTCTGTAGCAAACCAATAAATAAATGGAATAGTAGCAAATATTACTATTTCTAAAAGGCTGCTGATGACTTTTGAGATGAATAGTTCCATGTGTTAACCTCCTGATACCTATCATACCATTTCAGCATCTGCTGTCAAAATGGTCACCCGTCCTAATCTACTCATTTACCGCCAATTGTGCGGCTTTCTCTGCATGGATAGCTGTTGTGTCATAGAGAGGGAGCTCTGTATCTGCTTGTTTAACCAAGAGACCAATCTCTGTGCAGCCTAGGATAACGGCTTGGGCGCCAGCATTTTTCAAATCATCAATGATGGCAAGGTAGGTTTGCTTGGAACTGTCTTTAATGTCTCCCAGACAAAGCTCATCATAGATGATTCGGTTGACCTCGGCAATGCCGGTTTGGTCTGGAATCAACACCTCAAGCCCTGCTTCAAGCAGTTTGTCCTTGTAAAAATCTTGAGTCATGGTGTACTTGGTGCCCAAGAGACCCACTTTTTGAATGCCATTTTCAAGCAAAGTCTCGGCAGTCGCCTGCGCAATGTGCAGAATCGGAATGGTAATTTTTTCCTGAATCTGCGGAGCCACCTTGTGCATGGTGTTGGTGCAGATGACAATGAAATCAGCACCAGCCTGCTCCAGCTTCTGAGCAATTTGGCTCAGTACTTCCGCACTCTTAGCCCAGTCGCCGCTGGCTTGATAGTGCTCAATCTCCGCAAAATCAACACTGTAAAGCAGAATCTTAGCCGAATGCAGACCGCCAAGCTCTTTCTTAATTGTTTCGTTGATGAGCTGATAATAAGTCGTTGTGCTCTCCCAGCTCATACCGCCGATAAGACCGATTGTTTTCATTTTTGTTCTTCTTTCTTATGAAAAAATATCTAATATATCTAAGAATAGAATTTTCAAGTTATTGAAATCTTTTATTTTTAACAACTGTTTAATACCTTCATCAATCTCAATCACTAAATTTGAATCCAACATCTTAACCAACAATTCTCTCGCTCCATACGGTTTGAAAAAATCTCCAAATTTTTCTCGTATCTCTTGACACTCTGGCAATTTCCAAGTTTCCTTTTCATCAGGATATTTTTTAGCAATATCAATAATCATATCTGAATACCACTTGTCACTTAAATTAATTCGTACAGTCTGATTATTGTAAGCAATCTCATACACAGTGTCGCCAACTACACCATCATATTCATACTGATGCTCTTTTACGTAGTCAAACATATTAATTGCTTGAGGTATTAAAATTGTCAATATATTTTCTCTGTCTTTTTCATCAAGATTTGGATTATTTTTTACGTTTTCAACAACTCTTTCAAAATTTACTTTATTAGGTGTCTCTCCAAAGAGTTCTCTTAATTCGTTTTTAAATTCTTTTTTAGCGCATGTAGCATCTGTTAAATAACAAACCATAAAATAAAAATAGAAGAAAGAACGTAAAGTTTGATTATTCAACAATTTCTGAGTCCATAAAACTGCAAATTGTTGAGGACTAGAAATATGACCTTTAGAGGTTAATTTTATAGGGGAACGGACTAAATTAAAAATACTGTAAGTCTTACTCCTATCAATATAAAACGGATCTTCTCCAAAAATTTGTGCATTCTCTTCCAACAAGTAATTTGGATTATTCTTTTTGTCAAATGCAGCTGATAAGAATGAATTGCCATGAGCAGAAATATTACGAATCAGTTTTAGCTCCGAAAGGTAATCATAAACTTTTTCCCAATCAGTAGTATTATCATTACAAAAATCAGCATACTCATTCATTGTAAAGTGAATAAAATCCAATAACTCTTTAACAGTAAATTCATCCAATATCATGTCCAGAGGAGCAACTTGTAATTTTGGAACTTTATCAGTTACAGGTTCATAATGTAGCCTTAAATCCCCTGCATCTCTCAGTAAATATTTTTTTCGTATTTTTTTAAGAGTCTCTTTTATTAATTTCTTTGCATCCTTATTACTATCAAACTTAGTTATTAAATCAGAATTTGTAATATTCAACTCTGAAAATCTATTTTCAATCCTTCCCTTAATGTCATCCTCTACAAATAGTATCCATTTCATGATAAATTCTTTATATTTTCTATCATAATCTATCAAATTTTTAAACTCGGATATTGTAATTTGATTGTCGATAAGTTCTGCTAAAACTACTACCTCATTAAAAGCAGAATAACGAAGAGCATTAGTTTTTAAAAATTTAAATAATGATAGCTCGTCAGTTAAATCAGGAGAAGGATTAAATTTAGAATTCAAGAATTGATAAAAATTGAACTCTGCTTTGGATGTATTTTCTATAGTGTGTTTAGTGACATTAACATTAGTAGCGAACTGTACCTTTTGACTTCTAACTAATAGCGAACTATTCTCCTTTACATCTGAAGAAATCCAAAAACTAACTTTATCTCCAATGTTATATTGAGAAAAATCTTCCGTAAAAAACGGAATGTTTCTTTCAATTTCAATGACATCCTGATTTATTGTTCTTTTCTCTATAAAAGCGATGATGCCATAGTAAGATGATAAACTTTTAATTACTCCTGTATATAAATTATTCACTTAAAAATCCACTCCTTCCCCAAACTCCTCAACCTCATCCGGTTCATCACTAAACACCGTGACGTGTCCCATTTTGCGGTTGTGCTTGGCTTCTGATTTGCCATATAGGTGGAGGTGAGCGCTAGGTTTTTTGGAGACGTATTCTTCTGCTTGCTGGACGTGCTGGCCAAGGACGTTGAGCATGACGGCTGGAGCATGGAGATGGATTTGAGGAAGGGGTGCACCGAGCACGCCTAGGATATGGGTGTCAAATTGCGAAAAATCGCAGGCTTCGATGGAATAGTGCCCTGAGTTGTGAGGGCGCGGGGCGATTTCGTTGACAATGATATCATCGGCTGTCGCAAACATTTCCACGCAGAGGGTTCCTGAGAGATTGAGCTTCTCGGCAATTTGCACTGCCATGCTCTTGGCCTTTTCAGCCAGTTGATTTGAGATACGGGCTGGAACAATGGTTTTTGAGAGAATGTTGTTACGGTGGATATTTTCCTGAACAGGGAAAACCGTCACGTCCTTGCCATTGCCTGATATGATGACCGAGATTTCAAGATCAAAGTCCACAAACTCTTCCAAGACACACTCGGCAGCGTTAGCTAATTGGCTAGCGGCAGCTAAATCATCCTGTGATTTGATGACGACTTGACCGTGGCCATCGTAACCGCCTGTGGCCGTTTTCAAGACATAAGTCTTGCCCAAATCCAAATTCTCCAAGTCTAGGCTGGAAGTCACGACCTTATAAGGAGCGACCGCCACACCAGCCTTGTTGGCGAGGAAGTCTTTTTCAAAGATACGGTTTTGCGAAATGCGCAGCAGGTCAGTCCCCTGCGGCAGCTGACCGTCCTTGATGACCGCGTCCAGTCCGTCGGCATCGACATTCTCAAACTCATAGGTCAGCACATCGCAGCGCGCTGCCAATTCTCGTAAAGCATCCACATCGTCGTAAGATGCCACAATCATGTCAGACACGCGCGAAGCAGGACAGTCCGCCGTCGGATCCAGTGTCACCACCTTGTGGCCCATGTAAACCGCTGCAATAGCCATCATCTGCCCCAGCTGGCCGCCGCCAATAATACCAATGGTTTTAGTTGAGCTCATCTGTTGAAGCCTCCGCGATTTTTCCTTGTTCCTCTGCAAAATCTGCAAGCAGTTTCGCCAAGTCTTGGTCTTCAATGGCCAAGATACGTAGGGCAGTAAGAGCAGCATTAGTAGCTCCCGCTTCTCCAATGGCCATAGTTGCCACAGGTACGCCGCCCGGCATTTGCACGATAGAGTAAAGCGAGTCTAATCCTGAGAGGGCGCGTGATTTGACAGGCACACCGATAACAGGCAGCGTTGTTTTGGCTGCTACCATACCCGGCAAGTGCGCTGCACCGCCAGCACCTGCAATGATGACCTTGATGCCGCGGTCGCGTGCTTCTTGAGCGTGTTTGAACATGAGGTCTGGTGTGCGGTGAGCAGAGACCACTTTTTTCTCATAAGCCACACCGAATTTGTCCAAAACCTCGGCAGTTTTTTGCATGGTGGCCCAGTCGGATTTTGAGCCCATAATAATAGAAATAATTGGTTTCATAATAAGATACAAAGGGACGTTTCAGTTTACCGAAAATTTCCGTAGAAGTAAAATAATCCAGTGGATTATTTTAGCCTTGAGCCTTACAACCCAAATGCGAGAGGGAAAACTAACGACGACGCTTGCGTCTAGGCAGTTTTATCTTTTTTCCTAGGAAATTAGTCCCGTGTTCAGTTCCTTTCGTTTTTTATGTTATAGCGACTTTTGGTTATTTGCGAAAATCCCGTAGAAAAGAATAAGTAACCTAACGAAATGTTCCTTTTCCCTTTGAATAAATGGAATCTTTTACTCAAATATCTTTTAGAGTGGCTGCTTTTACACTGTAATGTTTAACAGTATTATTGACCAGTTTTGTGACACTTCCAGGATTTATCAATAATCGGATTGTAATAATGGCAAGAGGAATAAAACTCAAAAAGTCTTTCCAAGCTGGTGTTAACACCTCCTCACTATCACTTTTTAAAAGCCAGTGCCCTATGGTTTGTAACATCTTTCTCCTGCTCTTGGTTCTTTCAGCAGTGCCAATTATCAATGCCAACAAACTGTGTGTTTTTACTCCAGGCTTTCCTATACAGATATCAGGCTGAGAGCAGCTGCCCTTGCCTAATTCTATCATCATTTTCGGGAAATTAACCCCCGCTTTATAAGCATTCGCAGGTTCAACCATTCTGGGATTGCACTCTATATAATAAAACTGATGACGAGCACGTATAAAATCCAAAGTTAGACTGCCATGCCATTTTAAATACCTTCCTAACTTTTCAACATGTTTTTTCGTTATTTCAGATCCTATACTTAATCTAGCAGCAGCTGAACCGCCAGCACCAGATGCAATCTTTATACTTGAATGAACTGCAAGTAATTTCCCGTGATTAAATATTGCTTGAACTTGCCCATATTCTCCTTTTATATCTTGCTGAACCATCCATTTTTCATCATTGGCTAATAAAACGTTCGCAGCTCTTGCCAAATCTTCCTTACTTGTAATTTTATAAACCGAACGTCCAGCAGTGCCATAGTCTCCCTTTAACCAATAAGGATAAGGAAGTGAAATAAATTCTAGTTTTTCCACACGCTCCCATTTAGGAATCGGCAAATTTAACTGGTCTGAAATTTCAGCAAAAGCGATCTTCCCGGCTAACTTTTCAAATTGTTCCTTATCAGCAAGCGCTACTGGCAAACAAGTTGGTAAAAACTTCTTCCCACTCGCCAATAACCAGCCTTCTTCATGTGTTGGCAAAATAGCCACATAATTTTTTGATGAAACAGCTGATTAACTTGTTTCAAATAATCTACAGGAAAACGATTCACATCAACTGTCGGAATTCTATGAGTGAGTCGACTGAATCTTGCAATAGAAAACTTATCAGGAGACAAGACATCAACCTTGTAGCCCCCTTTTAGCAATACTGTTAGCGTCTCTCTTGAAGTTAAGCTAGAACCTTCTAAAAATAGCAGTCTATTTTTCATTTTTCAAACACCAAAATTTTATATTCAAGCCTCATGTCTCAATATTTAATACGCCTGAATTATAAAGCTTTGCTTCCGATGTCATGTCGGTAGAAAAGTCCGTCTGTGTTTTGTTTGGCGAGTTCCTTGTAAATTTTGTCCTGACAAGCTTTGACCGTGTCTGCTGTAGTGACTAGCATGTAGACACGTCCGCCGTTGGATAGCAGGGCTCTGCCATTTTCCGCAAACTTAGCCCCTGCATAGTAAGTGATGATATCGCCGTCGGTCTTAGCTGGCAGCTCCACACCCTTTTCATAGGCGAGGGGATAGCCGTTTGATGCGACAACCACGCCCAGAGTCACTCCCTTATCCAGCCAAGTCATGTGCGGTTCTTTACCCTCCAAAATATCCGTGATGTTCTGCGCAAAATCAGACGTCAAACGCGGCAGGATAGTCTGAGTCTCAGGATCGCCAAAGCGGGAGTTGAACTCGATGACCTTAGGACCATCAGCGGTCAGGATAAGCCCCGCGTAAAGCACGCCAAGATAAGGACGCCCTTCCCTAATCATGCCTTCAAGCACTGGCTTGACAATGCTGTCAACCGACTGGTCAATTACGCTTTGCGGTAGGTGGGGAACTGGTGCATAGGCCCCCATACCACCTGTATTTGGCCCCTTGTCGCCATCATAGGCACGCTTGTGATCCTGCGCCGCAGGCATGACGTAGAACTTATCCCCATTGACAAAGGCAAAGAGCGAGAACTCCTCACCGTCCAGAAATTCTTCGATAACCACACGCGCACCAGAATCGCCAAACTTATTGTCCAGCAGCATTTCATGCGCTGCTTCGACCGCTTGCTCCACGGTTTCAGCCACGACCACGCCCTTGCCCAGCGCCAAGCCGTCCGCCTTCACGACGATTGGTGCCCCCTGCTTTTCGATGTAGGCCTTGGCTTCCTCAAAGTCGGTAAATGTGCCATAGGCTGCAGTCGGAACACCGTATTTGGCCATGATCGACTTGGCAAAATCTTTGGACCACTCCAGCTCCGCTGCTAATCTGGTTGGACCAAAAGCTTCAAGCCCAGCCTGATTAAAATCATCAACGATCCCAGCCGCTAGCGCATCATCAGGACCGATAAAGGCCCAAGCGATATCATTGCTCTTTGCAAAATCAATCAGCTTGGAATGTTCGGAAATTCCAATATTAACCAAATTCAACCCATCAAGGGTCATGCCATCATTGCCGGGCGCCACAAAGACCTGCTCAACCTGCGGAGACTCCAACAATTTCTTCGCAATCGCATGCTCGCGACCGCCAGAGCCAACAACCAAAAGTTTCATAGCTAAGATACCTCAATATAAAGAAAACGTCTGGAAAAATTTCCAAAAACTGAGTTTATTTCGTAAAATACAGATGTTTAACGAATTATATAGGGTTATTATAACATATTTGTTCGGGAGTTTGAAATGAAGGGAAAGAAAAAGTACACGCTAGAATAGCCTAACGTATACTTACTTGTGCCAATTGTAAAAATTTTTCGATATGACCAATTTCTGTTTCTTTTGAAAAGAAAATATATTCAATGCCCTTGCTTGGTTTAGTAACAGAGTAGTTAAGACAGTAAAGGTAATTTTCATAAGCTGAATATAGATCCCCAATAGTGATATTATAATCATATGTCACAATCCATTGTTTGTCAGACATATATTTTTCGATTGTTTTTGCTAAACTCTCGTGGTCTTTAGGTTTATAAAAATTTGTATAAAGACCTGGTCCTTTTTCGTAATATGGTGGATCAAAAAATGTGAAAGAATTTTTTGTTCTAGATATTGACCTTCTAATAAATTCTTCAGCATCTGAATTATAAATTTTAGGCGCTTGTGCTAGTTAACAAAGACATAAAGTAAGGGGTGCTGCACATTCAAGTAAAGACCGACCGAGAAACCCGACAGCTGTCATACCCAGAGCAGCTACTGCTGCTAGGTTAAGGAACCTCGTCCTTCTTTTATTTAGCAAAACGCATGCCAAAGAAAACACTAAAAACCGTTTCAATACAATGCTGAGTTTTTTATGGATTATTGAGGAGCTTGTGCAGAAGCTCAGTCAACAATGTCTGCCAAAGGGCTGATTGTGATGCCTTTCTGTTGAAAGGTTTGTCTGATTTCTTTGACAAATTTAAGTGCTTTGGGGCCGTCCCCGTGGACACAGACAGAGTCAGCTTCAATCGGTATGGTCTTGCCATCAATACTGACAACTGTCTTATCCTTAATCATTCGAATCAAGCGTTCAATAGCCAAGTGTTCATCGGTAATCATGGCGCCTTCTTTGTTTCGGCTAACCAAGGAGCCATCATTTTCGTAGGCACGATCAGCAAAGACCTCCTTTGCCACTCGTAAACCGCTGGCCTTGGCAGCCAGCGCTAATTCACTGGCACCGGGACACAAAAGAATTAATCTGTCATCGTAACTGGCAACCGCCTGAGCAATGGCTCTGGCCAGCTTGCTGTCCTTGCAGGCCATATTATAAAGAGCACCGTGGGGTTTCACATGCTGCAGTTGCATATTGCTGGCCTTAGCAAAAGCATCTAAGGCTCCTATCTGATAGGTCGTATCGGCTGCAGCCTCTTTGGTGCTTATCTGAAGGTTGCGGCGGCCAAAGCCCATTAGGTCAGAGAAACCTGGGTGAGCTCCCATAGCAATTTTATTTTCCTGAACCAACTGGGTTGTTCTTAGCATAACCAAGGGATCTCCTGCATGAAAGCCACAGGCAATATTCGCTGAGCTAATCAAAGGAATAATTTCACTGTCTTGTCCCATGTGATAAGCACCAAAGCTCTCACCTAAGTCACTATTCAAATCAACTTTATATGTCATACTGATCTCCTTGGGTTAAGAATTCATAATGATTCTATCAAATTTTTATCAATCTTACCTTCTCTAAATTTGGGGTCTTCCATTATACTATACTGAAAATCCAAATTGCTTTCAACACCAAGCACTACCATTTCATCTAAGGCTGCCTGCATTTTTTGAATGGCCGCCAATCTATCGGCTGCCTGAACAATAATCTGAGCAATTTCTGGATTATAATTTTCAGGAATTTGATAACCAACATAAAGAGCGGTATCCACCCTGATACCATTTCCCGCAGGCAGATGCAAATGCTTTACTAAGCTAGACTCTGCCTTAGAATCTTTGCAGGAAAGCTGTGTTCTAATACGGCAGGCAAGAGCATGCCCCTTGCTAGTAATGTCTTCCTGTTTAAAAGATAGGAGCTGCCCGTCGGCGATTCTAATCTGCTCAACAATCAGGTCTGTACCCGCTACCATTTCTGTCAAAGCATGACCAGATAAGATGCTAGCAGTGACTCCTCTAAAATAGAATCGATTTGATTTGTCCATCGCAAAGCTAACCGTCCCGGCATTGGTATAGTGTGCAGCCTTAGCGATCTCAACAGCAACCTGTCCTAAATTTTTTCGACTTTTCGTATCAAGAGCAGGTGAGGGCGTCTCTTCCAGTATTGTCTGTCCATTTTCCTGACTCAAACAGTCCCTTTCTCCCAAAGCAACAATATTGCCAAAATGATCAGCAACAATTGGGACTTCAATCGTTCGAGAAGAGTCCACGAATTCTTTTGCAGTTTCATTAGAATTAATAGCTGAATTTTCAGATAAGAGATTAGGATTGACTTTTGCCACTATCTGATCCATTTGAGAATTATCATGCAGCTGTTCAAGAAGCTCGGGACTCGGTCCAATAAAAATAAGACCGTGTTGTTGACAAAGCTTGGCAAACTCGGCATCTTCTGCCAGAAAATCATAGCCCGGATGAATAGCATCGGCTCCCGTATATAAAGCAGCCGAAATCATATGCTTCTGGTTCACATAACTGTTTTCAAGCGAGTCCTGACCGATGCAAAGGCTTTGGTCTGCCAGCTGTACATGAAGGCTCCTAGCATCCTCTTTGGAATAAACAGCAACTGACTGGATTCCCAGGCAGCGGCAGGCTCGAATAATACTGACCGCTATCGTGCCGCGGTTGGCTACAAGTATTTTTTCAATCATCACATTTCCTACTTAAATATCACACAATTGCAACGTTCAACCCTGCTCAAAAAGGGCGGCCAGACGTTTAGCGGTAGGACGTCTCGTCAATACTTCCGGGCAGGGCTGATGAATCCGGCTGCGCATTTGTTCCAATTCAGCGGCTTCCTTTCGCAGCAAGTCTTGGGCTTCTTCAATCGAAACAGTCTCAAAGTTAATGCTGTGATTCATCTTTCTTTGAACCAATTTTGGAATATCCACAGAAATAACCGCTGCTATTTTAGTATAGCCACCGGTTGTCTGACGATCGGCCAATAAAACAATGGGTTTGCCATGAGCCGGTACCTGGATGGCACCAAAAACAGTCGCATCCGAAATAATATCTGCCTTGTCCTTGTGGGCAATAGAGGGACCGTCTAAACGGCAGCCCATGCGATCAAAATCTTTGGTAACCGTATAGGTTTCCCTTAGAAAAGTCTGCAGACCTTCTTCCGTAAAATGATGTGCCTGAGGCCCTAAAACAACCCTTAAAACAGCCACATCCTGATCAAAGTCATCCGCCGGTAGTTTTCGGGATAAAAAGTGAGGCAGGTACAGACGCTTGCTGCGAAAGGGAATATAGTCATCCGCTTGTAGCTGCCGGCCTTTAAAGCCTCCCAGGCCAACTTTAACATTGGTTGAGCGGCTCCCCATGACTTCTGGAATTTTCAAGCCGCCAGAAAAACTAATGTAACCCCGCGAACCCGTCCTAGCACCGCCAAAGGCTAGAACATCTCCTCCGTGTATATAAAGAGCAGTATACATGGCTGCCGGCTCTCCGTTGATTGTCGGCTGAAAATCACCGCCGGTGATAGCAATAATCGTATCCTGAGTGAATGCTAAGGTTGGCCCCACCAGAGAAAATTCAAGAACAGCTTCATTTTCAGGATTGTCCAGCAGAAGATTGGCTATCCGAAACGATCTGACATCCATAACACCCGAAACACTGAATCCTTGACTTTGATAACCATTGCGGCCGCTGTCCTGAACAGTTGTCATAAAACCCGGTTTGATGATTCTAATGCCCATCCCTGACCTCCTCTCCGGTCAATACAGTAACCTCATAATTTCCTGCCAAAACCGCTTGATAAATGTTATCATAATCGGATTCGTCAATAACCTTAAAACGAATATAATCACCAGCTCCAAAGATAAAGGGCTGCTGTCTTTGAGGGTCATAGGTCTTAAGAGGTGTTCTGCCAATTAAACGCCAGCCGCCAGGAGAAGCCATAGGGTAAATACCTGTTTGGCTGCCGCCAATGCCAACACTGCCAGCTGCAATAGTCAGCCTTGGATTTTCCAAACGAGGCGTATGAATGGTCTCATCGAGACCACCTAGATAAGGAAAACCTGGCAGAAATCCCAGCATATAAATGAGATAGTCACGGCTAGTATGCCTGGCAATGACTTCCATTTCTGTCAGACCAGCATTCTGAGCGACAAAGGACAAATCCGGACCGTATGCTCCACCATAGCAGACAGGAATTTCAATAATTCGCTGTTGAACTTGGCTTTCCTTGACCTCCTGTTGCAATAAAGTATCTAATTGATTTATTAAACTATCGTAAGAGAGGAGACGCGGATCATAACTGATTAGCAGGGAAGCAAATGCAGGAACCATGTCAAGAATCCCTTCAATAGACTGTTCTTTCAGCCATTGAAGGATAGCCTTGATTTTTTGATTCGTCTCCTGCTTGATTTCCTGCTCAAATTCAATCAGCAGGGCTGAATCACCAGCGATTCTAATCCTGTATTCCATACAAGCCTCCTTTCATTCTCATTATGAGAACAATTGCCCCAGATTTCCTAAGGACACTATTCCTAAATAAGCCGTAATCGCAACAACAATGACACCCAGCCAGAACAGCCATTTAGGATGCTTATAAACCGACCCCATAATGCTGGTTTTTTGGCTGGCAATGAGGCAAATGCCTAAAGTCAAAGGCAAAATCAGACCATTTAAAGCCCCAGCAACAACCAGTAAATTGGCCGGCTGTCCTAAAAAAGCCATGATGAGGGTCGAAATAATGATAAAAATAATGGTAACCGCTTTTTCGTATTTAGCAACTGTCTTGCTCAAGGTCTTTAGGAAAGAAACCGAGGTATAGGCTGCACCAACGATTGAAGTTAAAGCTGCTGACAAAAGCACCAAGCCAAAGAAACGGTAGCCAAGTTCGCCAGCTCCCTGCTTGAAAGCATCTGCTGCTGGATTATTGGGATCTAGGGCAGCACCTTTGGCAACAACACCTAAGATGGCCAGAAATAAGAAAATGCGAACAATTGTTGCAATCGAAATTCCCGTGATGGAACTTTTCTTCACATGATCTAAATTTTCCTGTCCTGTAAAACCAGCATCAATCAAACGGTGAGCTCCTGCAAAGGTAATGTAGCCTCCAACCGTGCCACCTAAAAGCGTTAAAATAGCATTGAATAGATTTGAAAAGCCTGCTGATGGCATAAAGGTCTCTTTTAAAGCGCTTCCATAAGGAGGATTAACAATGAGAATAACAAGAAAGATGACGAGAATCATCAGGCCGCCCAATATCTTGGTGAAAGTATCCATAGCTGTCATGGCATTTTTAAAGAGAAAAATTAAAATGGCCAGACCGCCAGCTAAGAAATAACCGACTTCTGTAGGAAGACCCAACAAGGTATTAAAACCAAGCGCTCCTCCGCCGACATTTCCAATATTAAAAACAAGACCGCCTAAAACGATCAGAAAAGCCAGAACATAGCCTAATCCCGGCAGCACTTTATTAGCAATATCCTGTCCTCTCAAACCGCTGACCGTCAATACACGCCAGATATTGGTCTGAACAATCAAGGCTAAAGCAATCGAAGCAAGAATAACAAAGCCAAAGCTAGCTGAGAAGTCACTGGTAAATTTTGCCGTTTGTGTTAAGAAACCAGGCCCGACAGCAGATGTTGCCATGATAAAAGCAGCTCCCAAGAGAGCACCTTTGTTTCTCTTTTTGTTGTTCATATCTATCCTCCCTTTATCAGAATACTTACATTATAGCCCACAAAAGATAACTTGCCAAGGAAAATATACAAATTGATGTTAGGTTTTGTAACATATTCTCTCTTGCTATTTCGAAAATCCTGTCTTTAAAAATTTCAAGCCTCATCATTTTACAGCGGCTTAACAAAAAGCTCTGCATGTTGTATGCAGAAACTCTTTTGTTCAAATACAGTCTTGGCTTGAACCTGACATAGACGGCTTTTTGTCTGGCTTAATTTTTGATCATTTCAGTCCTAAAAACTGCAGTTGTTGGAGAATTTTTATAGTACAATTGACCGGACACAATAACTGACAACAGCTATAGACTCAAGATAAGTACAATCTTGAGTTGTTTTTATTCTTCTTCAGGATAGGTCATTCCCCATTCCCTTCGCAGCTGGGTCATGATAACCATGACATCCTGCGTGTAATCCAGATGCATGGTGTTTTCGATACCTGCGACAGCCTTTTCCATATCAGCGACTTCGTAAGCGAGAGCCTGCAAAGTGTCGCCTGCTTCGACCACTTCCTGATGGCCATCCTCGGTATAGGTGATGACTGCTTTTTGACCGCGCGGATAGTCATAAAGTTCGATATAGCCTTTATCATAAGCAATGGTTCCCCGTTTAGGCTGCTTAGCGTGGAGGCTGAGGGTAATCGTCGCCATTTGACCTTGCTCATTGGTCAAAAGAATACCGACCTGCTCATCTACACCAGTCGGTGCCAGCTTAACCTGCGATGCTATTTGGTTGGGGCTCGATGCCATAAACCAGCGAACAAAGGACAAAGCGTAGACGCCGATATCCAATAAGGCACCGCCGGCTAAATCACGACTAAAGAAGCGATTGGTCATATCATAGTCCTTATAGCTGCCAAAATTCATCTGGATAAGCTTGAGCTCACCTAATTTCCCCGAATTCACAATCTCTGATAATTGGCGGTAAATAGGCATGTGGAAAATCGTCATAGCTTCTGCTAAGACAACATGATTGTCCTCAGCTAAGTGAATAGCCTCTTCTAACTCTTCAGAATTAAGGGTAATAGATTTTTCACAGAGCACATGCTTACCGTGGGCCAAAGCCTTACGCAGGAAATTGATATGGGTATTGTGGGGTGTTGAGATATAAATAATATCAACGGCTGGATCTTCAAACACCTCATCAATCTTGTCATAGACTTTCTCAATCCTATATTTTTCAGCAAAGGCCACGCCCTTTTCGTAAGTGCGATTAGCAACTGAGTAGAGTTTTCTGCCCTGAGCCTGCAAGGCCTGAGCTAACTCATTAGCAATGACACCCGTTCCTAATGTTGCCCAATTGTACTGCTTGGTTCCTGTCATAATAGTCTCCTAACCTTATCCTCTGAGAGTTTCTTTATACGCTTAATTATAGCAAAGTTCTGATAAAACCTACCAAGGTAAAAGCAAAAGGATTAAATCCGCTAATATAGAAATCCAATCCTTCCATAAAAATCATTCAACTTTTTGAAAGTCTTACCTTAAGTCAAATACTTTTTCACAAATTAAAAAAAGCCAGCAACACCACTGAATCGGTCGCCTGCTGGCTCTCTCAGTGCTATCGTTTTTCAAGAAGTTTCCGCCTTTAAGACCTCCTTCTGAGCACTAATTTTTTATCTGTAAGTATTTTAACACTTGTAAAGATCAACCTACTGCAGTTTTTGTCCGTTGACCAACTCATAGTAACGGGCAATGGCTGAATGGTCGTCTGAACCGTAATCATGAGCTTTCAGCACTTGTAAAATTTCCATGGCTTGAGCTGTGAACGGCGTTGAGACATTGTAGGAATGCGAAGCATCCAGAGCGTTTTGTAAATCCTTGATATGCAAATCAATACGGAAGCCTGGCGCAAAGTCACCGTCAAAGATTTTTTGTGACTTTTGGTCCATAACAGTTGAGCCAGCAAGACCGCCTCGAATAGCTTCGTAAACCCGCGATGGATCAACACCAGCCTTCTTAGCCAAAGAGTAGGCTTCTGACACCGCCGCAATATTGACTGCAACAATCATTTGATTAGCCAACTTAGTCAGATTACCAGCACCAACTTCACCGACTAAGGTTACACTGCTAGCCATAGCCTGCAGGACATCCTTATATTGTTCAAAGACTTTTTCGTCACCGCCAACCATAACAGCAATAGTCCCGTCAATGGCCTTAGGTTCACCGCCAGATACAGGAGCATCTAAGAAGGAAACAGACTGTTCCTTCAATTTATCATGAAACTCTTTACTAGCTACTGGTGAAATAGAACTCATGTCAATAACTGTTTGACCGGCACTCAAACCTTCAGCAATCCCATTTTCATCAAACAAGGCTGCTTTGACGTGCGGTGAATTTGGCAGCATAGTAATCACGATATCGCCCTTCTGAGCGGCATCCTTGCCACTGTCTGCAGCATGACCACCGGTCGCCACCAAAGCATCAATACCCGCTTGATTAAAATCGAAACCATAGACTTCATGACCAGCTTTTACTAGATTGATAGCCATTGGTTTTCCCATAATACCTAATCCGACAAATCCGATTTTCATCTTTAATTACATCCCTTCTAAATTCTTATTCTACATTGTAACAGACCTTAACAGCAAGATAAATAGTCTATATACTACAATTATAAGGTGTTATCGTCAATTATTTGGTCAATGTACCAAATAAACTGATAAGATTACGACTGGCTGAAGCGACTAAAGTTCTCGTATCAGCCATAGCCTCTTCCAAGCTCATTGGCCGATTAACGACATCAAAGACACCCGCTATACCCTGATGGTAAACGTCATCCAAGTCTAAAGAACGGCTACCAACAATAGCCACCGTAGGCACATGATATTTCTGAGCAATGGCAGCAATGCCAATAGGGGCCTTCCCGTTGATGGACTGGCCGTCCATACGCCCTTCGCCAGTGATAACCAAATCCGCCTGTTTGATATCTTCCTCAATATGGATCATTTCCAGAATCTTATCAATACCACGCTCTAATTTACCATCCAAGAAGGCCATCAAACCAGCTCCAAGGCCGCCAGCCGCCCCTGCTCCGGGAATATCTTTAATATCCTTTTGCAAACGTCTCTTAATAACCTCAGCGAAATTGGCAAGACCCTCATCTAAAACAGCAATTAGGTCAACAGTGGCACCTTTTTGCGGCCCATAAACTGCTGTCGCACCGTTATCACCGCAAAGCGGATTGGTCACATCAGATAGAATATGTAATTCTACCGAGCGACAGCTATCCCTTATAGCAGAAGCATCCAAGTCAGCTATTTTTCCTAAATTTTCAGCTGTCGCTGCTAGTTCTTGTTGGTGGCTATCAAAGAATCTGACACCCAACGCTGATGCCATGCCCAAGCCACCGTCATTAGTCGCTGAACCACCGATGCCGATGTAAATACGTTCTACACCATGCTCCAGAGCATCTTTTATGAGCTGCCCAGTACCGTAGGTGGAAGCTTGCATCACATTTAAAGACTCAGGCGCAATCAAGGTAATACCAGAAGCTGATGCCATCTCCAAGACAGCCGTTTTTCCATCGTCAATAATAGCATAGGAAGCGTTGACAGGGGTACCGAGCGGCCCTTGCACACAAACTGTAACCTTTTCACCGTGATTAACATCAAGAATAGCATCAACCGTTCCTTCACCGCCGTCTGCAATCGCAAAAATTTTGGTCTCATAATCAGGATATAGGCTGCGGATACCTTCAGAAATATAGGTTCCAACCTCTTTAGAACTGGCACTGCCCTTAAAAGAGTCCGATGCAATGACAATCCTTTTCCCCATACAGATACCTCCTGCTAATATTATTATTCAGATGGAAGAAAACCACCTTTGCGCATTTCTTCTTTCATTTTTTCTAGGACAGGGCCTACTGTTGCTTCTGTCGGCAAGATTGATTTACCAACGTCCATTCCCATCAGATTGGCCATATCTTTAGTAGCAGCTGGGAAACTTGCCGCATCCTGAGACAGACGAATTGGATTTAGTTTAAACTGAGCTTCCAGAGATTTATCGAAATCACCAGCAACATAGTAATCATAGATGCTGCTGACCAATCGAGTGTACATATTCGCCGTCGAGCAAACACTGCCGACAGCTCCTACGCAGAGCCCCGGAAATACAACGGTATCCTTACCCGTTAGCACTCGGAAATTGACATCCTGAGTCTGGCGGACCAATTCACTGCAAAATGTGATATCTCCGCTTGACTCCTTGATACCGATGATATTGGGCACATCGTGAGCTAAACAGACAATAATATCCAACGGAACAGAATAGCCAGAGCGACCGGGATTATTGTAAATCAACACGGCCGTATCCGAAATACTGTCCGCAATAGCCTTAAAATGATGGTATAAAGCCTCTGGTGTCGGCTTAATAAACATCGGATTCAAAATGGATACAGCAGCAATGTCTCTTTTGGCAGCTCCCTGCGCAAGCTCAATACATTTGCGGGTACGAATAGTCCCTATGCCAAAATAAATAGGAACACGGCCAGCAGCTTCTTCCAACATCACATCGAGGGCACAAAACATTTCATCCGGTTCAAACATGTAAAACTCTGAATTGCTGCCAAAGGCTAAAATGCCGTGTACTCCATTGTCAATGACATGATTAACAATCTTTCTTAATCTGACATCATCAATATTTTCATTATCGTCTACCGGTGTAATAATCGGAACGATAATACCTTTTACATCGTCTTTATCAAACACTGAGATTATCTCCTATCTTACTAAACTTGGCTTTTTATTGTCAAACGTCCAATCTGGAATCAAATATTGCATGGCAGCCGCATCATCACGCGCGCCAAGATTCTTATCAAGGTAGAGCTGATGGGCTTTTTTGATGGCAGCCAGATCAGGTTTGATTCCTAAACCAACAGAATCTTTGGCAATATGAATGACACCATCTCTGATAATATAAGGATTTTCGGTCAGAGCCTGACCATCCTGCCAAATATAATGCGTGTCACAAGCATTGATGTCACCCGGTGCTGCAGCAGCCGCATGGGCTACCATGGCCAAGGAAATATCGAAGTGGTTATTGGAGTGAACGCCCCAAGTCATACCAAAGTCATGGCACATCTGAGCGACACGGACAGAGCCCTGCATGGTCCAGAAATGCGGATCAGCAAGCGGAATCGTTACAGAATGCAAAGCAACAGAATGCTGCATTTGCCGCCAGTCTGTCGCAACCATATTGGTTGCCGTCGGAATTCCAGTAGCTTTGACAAATTCGGCCATGACTTCACGGCCACTAAAGCCATCTTCTGCCCCACAAGGGTCTTCGATATAAGCAGCAATGCCCTTTAAATCTTTACCGATTTCAATGGCCTCCTTCAAGGACCAAGCACCGTTTGGATCAAGAGTGATACGGGCATTTGGAAATTCTTTTTTCAAAGCTTTAATAGCCTTAGCTTCTTCCTTGCCCTCCAGAACTCCGCCTTTAAGTTTAAAATCCTTAAAGCCGTAGCGCTTGTAGGCAGCCTTGGCTAAATCAACAATAGCTTCCGGTGTCATAGCTTCCTTGCGACGCAGGCGGCCCCAGTCATCGGAATCGTCATCTCCTTGTAGATAAGGAAGATCGGTTTTATTAGGATCAGCAACATAGAAGAGATAACCTAAGAAAGGCACATCTTCACGAACTTGTCCATCTCCTAAAAGAGCAGCCACCGGCACTTGCAGATGCTGACCCAAAAGGTCAAGCAAAGGCGTTTCTACTGCTGTTTGAACGTGAACAGTTGTCCGGAGGTCAAACGTTTGGAGACCGCGGCCGCCTGAGTCAAGCTGGCCAAATTGCTGACCAATTTCTTTGACAATATTCTTGTACTCTCCGATGCTGCGTCCGACAACCAATTCTTTAGCCTTTTCCAAAGTATCTGTAATTTTCTGGCCGCCCGGAACCTCGCCGACACCCAGATTACCTGAGCTATCCTCCAGAATCACCACATTGCGCGTGAAGTAGGGCCCATGAGCTCCGCTCAGATTTAATAGCATGGAATCATATCCAGCAACCGGATAAACATCCATTTTAACAACTGTAGGCACTGACATATTTTATCCTCCGAAATCATTTTTTATAAATTACTGCTTATTGAAACAGCTGAGCATCTACTTGTAAGTCCGGCAAAACATCCTGATTGAGGGTCAATCCTAGGCCTAGACGTGTCGGCACTTTCATCTTGCCATCTACCAATTCTACCTTTTCTTCAAAGAGTCCCACTGTTTCAAACCATTCAAAATGTTCCACCCAAGCATCACCGCTATAGCAGGCTGTCAGCGGTAAATGAAGTTCCATACTGTAGTGCGGCGCCAACACTAAATGATTTTCTTCTGCCCGCTGAAGTACCTTTTGAAACTGTGTGATGCCGCCGATACGCGGTGCATCTAATTGACAGACATCAAAAGCCCGTTTTTCAAAGAAGGGAACCCCTTCTTCATAACTGGTCAGCATCTCTCCTGTTGCAATCGGTGTCCCCAGAGCTTGTGACAGGCGCAGGTGGCCTTCAACATCATGGCAGGTTACAGGCTCTTCAAACCAGACGAGATTGTAGTCATCAAAATACTTACCAGCCTTAAGGGCCGTTGAGACATCCCACTGCTGATTAGCATCAATCATAATAGGGACATCATCACCCAGCGCTTTCCTCAAAGCAGCGACACGTTTGACATCCTCCTTGTAGTCGGGTTGGCCGACCTTAATTTTTACACCGCCGACACCTTGTTCCAATACTGTACGAGCATGGGCAATGACCTCTTCAATGGTATCTTGCAGAAAACCGCCGGTTGTATTGTAGCAAGGAACGTATTCCTTGTGCTGACCCAAGAGTTTACTCAAAGGGAGACCGGCACGCTTAGCCTTAATATCCCACAGGGCAATATCAAAAGGCGTGATTCCTTGAACAGCAACACCGGTATTGCCGATGGAAATACTGGACCACAGCAATTTATTCCACAGACGACTAATGTCATTAGGATCCTGTCCCAGCAGCAAGGGTGCATATTCTTTTGACAGAGCATACTGAGCCGGGCCACCATTACGCTTACAATAAGTATAGCCCATCCCCGTGTAGCCTGCTTCAGTTTCAATAAGAGCCGCTGTAATCATGACTTCTTTTAGGGGTGTCTGCTTACCTTGGATAACCTTGGCATCACTGACAGGCTTTTTGAGCGGAACGCGTATCAACTTTACTTCAACTTTTATAATCTTATCTATCATACAATCGAACCTCCATGTAATCAGTGACAGAAGACCGGCCGATTAGGATCGAACTGCCAATCTTTTTCTAAATACTGCATAGCAATCGTATCATCACGATCTTTAAATGCCATTTGATGGTAAAGTTCATTTTGCTTCCCTAATTTATCCAAATCAATCTCAACACCTAAGCCGGGTTTATCCGGAAGCTTGATTTTCCCATCAATAAAGCTGAGCGGTTCTTTAAGCAAGGACTCACCGTCCTGCCAGATCCAGTGGGTATCGACCGGAGCAATCTTGCCTGGAGCTGCAGCCGCAACCTGTACAAAAGTCGCAAGGGTAATGTCAAAATGATTATTGGAATGCGAGCCCCAAGTCATCCCCCATTCATTCAAGAGATAAGCCATGCGAACACTGCCATTTAGAGTCCAAAAATGCGGGTCGGCTAAAACAATATTGACGCTGCGCAGAGCCGCAGCATGGTGAAATTGCCGCCAGTTGGTCGCAATCATATTGGTCGCCACAGGAATTCCCGTGGCATCGCGGTATTCTGCCATGATTTCCCGACTGGAGAAGCCCTGTTCCGGACCGCAAGGATCCTCAATATAAGTCAGCACATTTTTACGGTCTTGTGTCAGAGTAACCGCTTCTTCCAGCGTCCAGGCTCCGTTAGGATCAATGTTGATGCGAGCATCCGGAAAAGCAGCCTTCAAAGCGTCAACCGCCTTCATTTCTTCTGCACCGGCTAAAACACCGCCCTTTAATTTAAAATTATTAAAACCATATTTGTCTTTGAGCACGCGCGCCTGTTTGACAATCGCCTCAGGTGTCATCATTTCCGTTCGGCGCAAAGACTCCCAGCTGTCGCTGCCATCACCCTTTTCATAGGGTAAATCAATCTTGGAAGAATCTGCCGAGTAAAAGAGATAACCTAAGAACTCAACCTCATCACGTTGAATACCACCTTCACCCAAAAGGGCAGCAACAGGCAGCTCTAAGAACTTCCCAAGCAGATCCAGCATGGCACATTCAACAGCTGCTTCAGACTGAACAACAAATTTTAAATTGGAAATATTTAACTGCTGCAGACCCTCACCAGTATCTTGGGCCGCTCTCTCACGGCTCCTGCGAATATTGGTCAGAACCTTGCGGTATTCACTGACCCGTTCACCAAGAACAAAGGGCTTATAGCTCTCAATCTGCTTGGTAATATGCTCTCCGCCGTGTATTTCTCCGATACCAAGATTACCGCTATCGTCTTTTAAAACAACAATATTTCTTGTAAAGTAAGGAGCGTGACAGCCACTTAACGTTAGCAAGGGACTGTCATGACCAGCAACAGGATAAACAGCCATTTCAATGACTTTCGGTGCTTTACCCATATTTTTCTCCTTTATTTAAGATACAAAGGCGTAAGCGACACACAGCAAAATAGGAAAGCTGACGAAGATGCCTAGCATCTAGGAAGTCTTTATCTTTTTGCACAGTGTCGTAGCCGTGTTCAATTACATAAGATACTAAGGGCGTTAAGAAAGCGAGAAGAAAATAGGAGGCTGACGCCATGCCCTTGCGCATAAGGCAGGCTATCTTTTTCTTGACGCTCCTTCAAATGTGATAATTGGCCTTAAACAATACCAAACGAGGCGATAATAGCAATGAAAACTGAATTCAACAGAGGGAAAGCAGCTCCCAGCCAAAATTCATGATAGTAGCCTTCTTTATGAGTTAAGTGAGTATAGTTGAGACGGTTGATAACCGAACCGTTGTGGGGCAGAGAATCCAAACCGTAACAAGAGATATTAACCATACGGTGCAAAACATCTGCGCTGATACCTTGTTTTAAGAAACGCGGTGCAAAGACATTGAGCGAAATAGCTTCACCACCCGAAGCAGAACCTGTAATACCAGCAATTAAGTTCGTCGCAATCGCTAATTGAATCAGCGGCGGTCCTGGGATTTTGTCCAAGTTATTAACCAGATAATCAAAGCCTGGTGCCGCAGCAACAATACCACCGAAACCAACAACAGAGGCAACATTCATGATAGACTTCATCGTTGAGTTCACACCGTCAGCCATGGTATTTTTAAAGTTAGCAAATTTATTATAGTAGAGAGCAAAGCAAGCCAAGCAGCCCAGAGTCAAAGAAAGGTAAGGAGGGACATTAAAAACATTCATAGCGACAATCAGAACAATAGAGGGCACAAGTGCTTTGATAAAATCTAGCGTTGTCGTCTTTTTATCCATAGCCTTTAAGGCTAAAATTTGCGAAGCTTCTTCCATTTTATGCCCAGTCTTTTCGAAACCTTCTCCGCGCTTTTCATTGCGTTTGAGCATCCACCAGATATACCAAGCCCCAAAGATGATGGATACGCCGGCAGCGATAATACCAAGTATGGGTGCCGCCGTTGGTTTGGTTCCTAATGTCTCCATCGGAATCAAATTTTGAATGGCAGGCGAACCTGGTAGGATAGCTGTCCACATAGATCCACCATAAACCGCAACAGCAATGATGAAATGCCAAGGAATATCCAACTCTTTAAAAATACGGAAACATATAGGAGCAATGGTAAAGATAACAACGAAACCACTAACACCACCAAATGAGAGAATAGCCGTAATGAGAGAAAGCCCCATTAAAACCCAAAACTTAGCATTTTTATTGCCCATCTTTAAAGACCACTCTGCAATCTTATTAGCAATATCTTGGGCTGCTCCGCAGTCTCCGAGCATCGAACCAAGAATCGTTGCTGGTAAGAAAATCAAAAAATTGTCTTTTGCGAAATCAGCAAAAGCTGAGGCGTAGTCAGTCGTTAAACTCTTTGTCACTGGTAAGCCTGACAAGAGAATAACGATAAGAGAGGCAACCGGTCCTAAAATCAGAATAGGAAACTGCTTATAAGATCCCCAGATCAAAAAGGTCAAGGCAGCCAGAACACCTAACAAGCTAATTAGTCCACTGTCCATAATCGTACTCCTTTAGTATTGAAATTTAACATTGAGAAAGCAATTAACCAAGATAAAACACTTTATAGTGACATCCCTGCATTAGCATTCTCAATTACCGATGTCTGAGAATTGACAGGCTATCATAAATAACAACTCTATCCTCAGTTCCGATGGCTTCATGGTACCACATCCCTCTTTTTATGTTCAACGTTTCACAAACTATAGTTTACTAGAAAGTTTCCCCATGTTCTTTGGTATACATAACAAATTATTTTCTTAACAGCTAATCCTATTTAGAATTTCAAAAACTTAATGCTTTGGCGATAGCAATTGGAATGAAAGGAATAGTCCGCATTGTTTAAGCAATAGAAAGGCATGAGAGCCTAAAGATTATTCTCTTTTTGACACTTTTATCCAAAAAACTGCGACCGACTAACCATCGTTCTTTTTTATTACAAAAACTAATACCAAAAGTAGTATAATAACTCTAGCACCTGTGTAAGGATAAGGGGAGGAAAAACTTATGATTGAGGCTAGTGTCGTCCAGGATATCCTGACTCGTATGAAAAAAATTATCAATCAGGAACTGAACTTCTTTTCGACCGAGGGAGTCATTATTGCCAGCACCGATCCTAACCGTATCGGTCAAGTCAATCATGAAGGGGCGCAGTTTGCTCTTGATAAAAATCAGCCTATCGTCATTGAATTCGATAACCAATACGAGGGGGCTAAACAAGGGATCAACCTACCTGTTGATATTGATAACCAAATCGTTGGCGTTATCGGTATCACTGGCAAAAAAGAAGAGGTCGCTCAATATGGAGAAATTATTAAAGAGATGACCAAAGTTTTAATCCTAAATAACGCCGCTAGGGAGCTTGTTTATAATCGGCGCAATGTCCACCGAAACATTATTGATTATATTCAAAATGATGATCAGAGCGATGCTTTTTCAGTTGAAATGCTTTATGGTATCAATCTGTCGTCTAAAAAATATACAGCTATTGTTGGTTTGCCAAGCGATGACCGTCTCACGGAGCAATATTTTGAGGATATTTCTAATGTTTATCTGGATTTGGAGCTTCTCTTGGGAGATGAAGATGCCATCTTTGAAGTTAGGGGAAATATGATTCTGGTTCTCTTACAGCTCAAACAGCCTTCAGCTGCTTCTAAAATTATTAAAAAGATAGATGACGTTATCAAAAAGAAATATAACACCACCTTATTGTTCGGTGTTGGAATGTCTGGGCAAGGAAAAAATGAATTAAATCGGAGTATCAGCCAAGCCAAAACAGCTCTGGGCTGGAATAAGACGTTTTATCAAAAACGAGAACTTTTATTTAGCGATATGGAATATGGACTGGTTCTGCACAGTATTGCCGATACTAATAAAAAGTATTTTTTAGATAAGATTTTTACCCATCTCTCTCAAAAAGACATTGAAGACATGATACCGCTTTTAGATACCTACGAAACTTGTAACGGCAGTATTAAAAAATGCGCCGAAAAACTATTTATCCACAAAAACACAGTCCAGTATAAACTTAATAAAATTACCGAGAAAACTGGCCATGATCCAAGAAAGCTTTCAGATTTTTTCATTCTAAAGTTAGCTTCTATTCTTTACAAAATGCAAAAATAAACAGGCGAAAGTCTGCATGCCAAATTCTATAGCATTAAGTCGGAGGTACTCATTATGCATAATGCCTTATTACTACAACCTAAATTAGGAATCGGGACCTGGTTCTTAGGAGAAAAAGCATCTGCTGAAAAAGAAGAACTAGCCGCCTTACAGTATGCTTTGGATAGAGGGGTAACCATTATTGATACAGCAGAAATGTACGGTAATGGTAAAGCCGAGAGGTTGGTCGGTAAGGCCATTCAGCCTTTCAATCGCGATAAGCTCTACCTTATTTCCAAAGTTCTTCCTTCAAATGCTAACAAAAAGCGTATGGAGGCCAGTCTCGATGCTTCACTTAAAGCCTTACAATCAGATTATTTAGACCTTTACCTCTACCACTGGCGTGGCGGAACCCCACTTTCCGAAACGGTGTCTGAGTTAGAACGTTTAAAAAGCAAGGGAAAAATCAAAGCTTGGGGAGTCTCTAATTTCGATCTAGAAGATATAGAAGAACTCCTAGCCTTGCCAACAGGCAGTCATTGCCAAGCTAACGAAGTTTTATATCACCTAGGCTC
Organism: Streptococcus criceti HS-6; assembly: GCF_000187975.2. Taxonomy (NCBI): domain Bacteria; kingdom Bacillati; phylum Bacillota; class Bacilli; order Lactobacillales; family Streptococcaceae; genus Streptococcus; species Streptococcus criceti. The sequence continues at coordinate 441,165 of NZ_AEUV02000002.1, read as the reverse complement.
CCGTGGTATCGAATACTGTTTGAAACCCTTTCAGGACCAGCATCATATTCCCACGATTGCTTACTGTCCTTTAGCTCAAGCAGGATCCTTGCAAAGAAAGCTACTCCACAATAAGAGTCTCGCTGATATTGCCCAAGCATTAAATATCAATATTTACCAACTTTTACTGGCTTTCACTCTGGCCCAGCCTAATATGATCTCAATTCCCCGAACAGGACAAGTGACACACATGAAGGAACTCATCGCTGCCCAAGACGTCAAGCTCACCCCTGACATTATGGAACAGCTTAACAAACTGTTTCCGGCACCCCAGCACCGAGTTCCTTTGGACATTGAGTAAAACCTGTCTTTAGACCTGTATACAAAAAAGCACCTAGCTATGAATGCCGTTAGGTGCTTTCTTATCTTAAATCACTAATTAGTTGTTGAATGACACGTGGACATGGTCCATGTGATTAGCTGTTGCATCACCACGGTCTGGCATGTCATTCCAAGTGTAAGCCGGACCATAGATATTATCGGTTGGAGCATAGAATTTTTGCTGATAAATCACGTAAGAGATATTATTTGCTTCCATGTTTGAAGTGGCATAATTAGCAACTTCTTGACCGAGTTGAGTATCATCATAAGTCATGACATCAACAGCATTACCAGTTCCGTGATCGCCTGAGTCACCTGGACGAACACCGCCGATATCAGTGGTTCCATAACGGTTAGCAACATCATTAGCGAAATTGGCTGCTGATGGTTGAAGACCTGTTGTATCAACAGAAGCATTTTGCGGAGCGGCTTGCTCAGTCGCTGTTGGCTGCTCTGCCTCTGGAGCTACTGGTGCCTGTTGGTCAGCAGGAGCTTCTGCTTGAGCTTGGCTTTCAGAAACTGGTACTGAAGCTTCTGACAAATTGTCTTCTGATGAAGCGGCGGGCATTTCTGAGCTGGCTGGCTCTTGGGCTTGCGGAGCTGTTTGATCGGCCTGAACTTGTTCAGCCACTGGCTGCGCCGCATCAGTTGCTTGATTGTCTGGATTAACAGTTTCTGCTTGAGCTTGGTTCGCTGTTTCCGATGAAACTGGTGCTTGACTAGCTACTTCTGAAGTTTGAGCTTGCTCAGATGCAGGTGCCTCCGGAGCAGGCATAGCTTGGCTAGTATCAGCAGCTGGTGCTTCACTCGAAGCTGGTGTTTCAATAGCATCCAAAGAAGTTGTATTATCACCAACGGTCACCTGATTATTGGATAAATCAACAGAAGCTTGTGGAGCTGTTTGATCGGCAGCCTGAATAGTCACACCTGTCGCACTGTGGTTAGCATCATAAGTGGCCGTAATGACAGTGCCTGGAAAAATCACATTGACATCCGCAATGGCATTGACCTTAGCCAAGACATTAACATCAATTCCCATAGCTTCGGCAATCGTGCTGAGCGTATCACCTGGCTTAACAGTATAGGTTGTTGTGTCACCTTGGTTAGCCAAGTCAGCTTTAACTTCTTCGACAGAACGGGGCGTCCAGTTTTGATTGGCATTGACATCTTCAGCCTGAACTTTAGTGGCTGCAAAGATAGACAAAGCAAGTGTTGAGGCTAGTAGCATTTTTTTATTGAATTTCATGTTATAGTCCCTTTCTTCCTACCCAGTCAAATAACTGAGTTTTATTGGATGAGGCCCGCCACCAAAGAAGCGAACACGCCTAATCATTTTTAGTACGCTATCTATCCTAACATAGATTTTTTAAAAATCCACTTCAACTGCTTGCCTTAACAAAAGTATATTATAGCTGTAACATTTGACTTATTTGTCACATATCACTAACTAGTATTAGATTAGGTTGAACTCACGAGATATCCGCTCAATGCTTATTGTACCTGTAATGCTCAAATACCTGCTCAATTTTCGGCATTAGGCCATGTAACCAAATGACATTGAAGTAAATAAGAGGCACCACTGCCACGAGATAGAGAAAGAAAATCCAGAGGCTTGTCACTGCCTGTCCATAATGAAAAAGCATGGGAATCACCAAGGGTAATTCCAGAATAGCGGTAACAACACCCGGAACATAGCCCTTAAACCAAAAGCAACTGAAATAGTGAAAAAAGAAGTGCAAACTGTAACCTGCTAGAACAGCCAGATAAAAGAGATGATTCCCGCTGGCCTGACAGTAGAGAGCGATCAGTACCAAGAGAAGCAACTCCTCTAAAATACCAACCGCAAAAGCAGACCCATCAATCACCGTTCCAAAAAAAGGACGTTTCAGCTTCTGCAACTTCTGGCTGTGTCTTTGTTTCCACAGAGGCATCATAATCAATTCCTCAAAATCGTGAACAATAAATAAAATCGGTAAAAACCAGTAGTTCATTATCAATGACATTTTTTCTCCTTTGCTTGAACCAAATTTAACTTATACTATAATAGAAATAAGTTGACTGCAGTATAGAAAAAATATCAGGTAAATACAAGAGGAGAAAGGAAATTGGCACAGTTAGCCAAAAGTGTGTCAATTAATCTTCTGGTTAAGGAGAAATATGCAGATAAGAAAAGAAATTGAAGAAGCCTTATTTGATTTATTGGCTGTCAGAAAATCACTCAAGACCATCAGTATTACTGAACTCAGTGAACACGCGCAGATTTCACGCCGAACCTTTTACCGTTACTATCGTTCCAAAGAGCAGGTACTCACCAACTACGCCAATCGTTTGATTGAGCACTACATTAAGACCCTGCAAAGTGCACAGTCTTATTCTTTTCAGCAATTGATCGCTGTCTTCTTCCACTATTGGACAACCTACCAGAATGAATTGAAAATCCTGCAGGAGGCTAATCTGTTGACCTTTTTCTTACATAGCTATGATCAGCAATTACTGACTATTTATACTTCCATTATGGCCCCTTGGCATGTGGCTAATTCTCATGACAAGCAAGTCATTTACGACAGCCGCTATATCGTCGGGGCTCTTTCTGGCATCTTAGAAGAATGGCTACGTTCCGATGATTACCAAGTCATCTCCGTAGAAGACCTTATTGCTATCGCGATCGACAGCAATAAACGCCTCCAATAACTTGTCTGAATCTAACAAAAGAGGCTGAGATAAAAGTTCTCAGCCTTATTTATTGGTCAATTTTATTTGCTAGGCGCAGTGGTTGAGAGAAGGACTTGTTTGCTCTGCCAAGAAGTCTTTCTCCTGCACAGTTTATTAGGTGCTTTAGCACCAATGAACCACTGCTGGTTAAATATCCTTATCTTGGGGTGCAGTCCCATTTTCAGGCAACCCCTTAAACAGTCCACTGGACTGTTTAACGACCACGCAAGTGATAGCAGCCAACTTAATCAACTGTGCGGAGGTGAGACAACGAAATCAAATTCTTCGAATGATTGATTTCTGTCCCACTCTCTTTTCAGGGCTTGTAAACCTTTAGGTCCTAGAATTTGTCTACAATAGCTAATGTCAGCTTAAATGGTAACACCGCCAAGAGAAGGCCAATAAGTCACTGTTATGAAAAAGTACACCCACTATGGCAGTAACGGATATCGGACCATATTCCGTTAAAGTTTTAACGATAGCCGTTGTTGCTTTAGCAACTTACGAATAAAAGATAAACCATCGCTTCACGGACCCGTAACGATGACGGCTATTATCCACCAAGATAAACTACAGTCGAAAGCCTAAATCAATGTCTAAAATGACGAACTCCTGTAAAGACCATGGCAATTCCATATTTATCCGCCGCTTCGATGACTTCTTGGTCGCGCACAGAACCACCCGGCTGGATGATCGCCTTGATGCCTGCAGCTGCAATTTCTTCAACGTTATCGGCAAAGGGGAAGAAAGCATCGCTGGCAAGAACTGCCCCATCAAGACGGTCCGCTGCGTGTTCCAGAGCAATCTTAACCGCTCCAACTCGGTTAGTCTGACCTGGTCCGACACCAAGGGTCATGTGGTCGTTGGCCACTAGAATGCCATTTGACTTGACGTATTTGATAGCCTTCCAAGCGAATTCAAGCGCTGTTTGCTCACGATCATCAGGCTGACGTTTGGTGACAACTTTCCAGTCGGCTGGGTTTTCCTTGATCACATCTTGGTTTTGTACCAACATACCGCCAACGACACCGGTATACTCTGCTTCTACTTCGCTGACTTCTTGAGCGTCAAAAGGCAACTCTAATATGCGTAGATTTTTCTTTTTAGTCGTAAGAATCTTAAGCGCTTCATCTGAGTAAGATGGAGCAATGATGATTTCTAAGAAGATGCTGTGCATTTTTTCAGCAGTAGCCGCGTCCACCTCACGATTGAGAACGACGATGCCACCAAAGATAGAAACAGAGTCAGCCGCGTAAGCATTGTCCCAAGCGCCTTCAATACTATCTGCCTGTCCAATCCCGCAAGGGTTCATGTGCTTGAGAGCGACAACGGTTGGACGTTCAGTGAAATCACGGATGATACGGATAGCCGCATCAGCATCACGGATATTATTGAAAGAAAGCTCTTTACCATTAAGCTGTTTGGCTGAGGCAATGGAATACTCGGTCGGAATCGCAGACTGATAGAAATCCGCAGACTGCTGTGGATTTTCTCCGTAGCGCATAGGCTGTTTGAGATCATAAGTAACAGTCAGCTTTTCAGGTTTGGTTTCACCGACCTGTGCTGTGAAGTAGTCAGCGATCAGCGCATCATAAGCTGCGGTATGACGATAAACTTTGGCTGCCAAACGCTGACGAGTGGCGTAAGTTGTTTCACCATCCGCTTTAAGCTCATCAAGCACCACCGCATAGTCCGCAGGATCCACGACAACCGTGACACTGGCATGGTTTTTAGCAGCTGAACGCAGCATAGACGGTCCGCCGATATCAATATTTTCTACGGCATCCGCATAAGTGACATCTGGTTTGAGGATGGTTTCCTTGAAAGGATAAAGATTGACCACCACGAGATCGATGAGCTCAATATTATTATCCCTTGCAGCCTGCAGATGACTATCCAAATCACGGCGTGCTAGGAGTCCACCGTGAATATTAGGGTGAAGGGTCTTGACACGGCCGTCCATCATTTCAGGAAAGCCAGTCACATCATCAATAGCGACAGTCTTAAGTCCAGCCTCATCAAGGGCTTTTTTAGTACCACCAGTTGAGATGATATCCCAACCAAGTTTTTTAAGTTCTTGGGCAAACTCTACGATGCCCGCTTTGTCTGAGACACTGATTAGTGCGCGTTTAGTCATGATTCTTCCTTTCATTGATACTTTTTAGCATCGTATCCATGTTGCTTATTTTTATTCTATTAGTATTTTCTGATTTTAGGTGCTTGGTAGGTTTTTATAAATTCTTCTATTTCTACTAAATTATCAGAGAAGAGAATTTTATCGCGGTCTGCCTGACTGAGAAATCCTTCCCTTACCATATCATCATATTGGTCTTGTAAACGATCAAAATACCCAGATACATTATATAAAATACAAGGGCCGTCATTTTGACCGATCCGAGACCAGGATATAACCTCAGTAATCTCCTCCAAGGTTCCTGGGCCACCTGGGAGAGCTATAAATGTATCACCGAGTTCAACCATTTTTGCCTTACGACTAGGCATATCATCAACTACGATTAGCTCATTTATATCGGAATGTGCGATTTCTCTATCCTTTAAAAAACTTGGGATAACTCCTATAGCATAACCTCCATTCGCTAGAACAGTATCCGCTATAAGCCCCATAAGGCCGATTTTGCCGCCACCATAAACTAAGTCATGACCATTATGAGCCAGCCATTGTCCAAGTTCTCTGGCTTTAGTTTGGTAAATATCCTTATGGCCCAAGCTAGCTCCACAATAAACAGTTACTTTCATGGTGCAAATCTCTTTTCCAATTTATTTTTATGGGTTTCCATAATATCCTCTAAGGAAATTTGATATTTGTCCGCCAAGATAAAAATATTATCCAACACATCTCCCAGCTCTTCCTTGATATCAGCAAGATTTTCAGCATTACCTTGAACGAGCTCATCAGGCCTATCCCGACCGATCTCTCTTTTTCTAACAGCCTGTGCTAACTCGCCAACTTCTTCCGTCAAAAAGTTACAGCGGATAAAGGGGTTGTACTGATACCAATGGCGCTTTTTATAAAAAGTACTGACCCACTTTTGATAATCTTTTAGATCCATTATTTTTCCTCAACTTCAAGTTCTCTCAGCACCTCTGGATACAACTGATACTCAGCCTCATGGATCCGAGCTTCAAAGGTTTCAATGGTGTCATCAGCTAGGCGTGGCACGCGCACTTGTTTGATAACTTTGCCCGTATCAACTCCACTGTCCACCCAGTGTACCGTTACACCGCTCTCAGAAACACCAGCCTTCCAAGCATCCTCAATACCATGGGCACCAGGAAATTCCGGCAGGTAGGCGGGATGAATGTTAATAATGCGACCTTCATAGGAAGTCAGCAGAGTTTCACCGACAATTTTCATGTAACCAGCGAGAACAATTAGATCTATCTGATGTTGCTCCAAGAGTTCCAAGATAGAGGTTTCATAGTCAGCCTTATTGTTGAATTCCTTAAGTTCAAAGGCATAGGACAAAATATCTAGGTTCTGTGCCCGCTCAAGCACATAGGCATCTCGATGGTCTGAAAAGAGAAACTCAACGGGGAATTGCTCAGCAATAACTTGGAAATTGGAGCCATTACCAGAAGCAAAGACTGCGATCTTTTTTCCCATTACTTGATCACCACACTAGCGTCAGTTTTTTCCACAATGCGACCCAACTCATAGACAGCCTCATCTAGCAGTTCCTTGACGCGGCCGACATTTTCAGGACTAACAGCCAGCATCAGGCCAATACCCATATTGAAAATTTCAAACATTTCTTGGTGTTTGATATCGCCGTATTTTTCAAGAGCCTTGAAAATTGGTAGAACAGGTACCTTATCTTCTTCGATTTCAGCTGCCAAATGGTCACCAAACATACGGGGAACGTTCTCGATAAAGCCACCGCCTGTGATATGGGCAATCCCATTGACTAAGCCTTCCTTAACCAGAGGCAGTACTGACTTAACATAAATCCGTGTTGGCTCAAGCAGGACTTCCTTAAGTTTTTTGCCGTCTAATTCTGGCAGCACTTCTTCACCCGTATAGTCTGCAAAGACATGGCGCACCAAGGAATAGCCGTTAGAATGGATACCGCTTGAGGCCAAGCCAATCAGAATATCACCAGCCTTGACCTTTGACCCATCAATAATTTGGGATTTTTCAGCGATTCCGACTGCAAAGCCCGCTAAATCGTAGTCATCTTGGTCATACATACCAGGCATTTCAGCCGTTTCCCCGCCGATAAGAGCCGCACCAGCCTGCACACAGCCTTCAGCGACACCAGCAACAACCTGTTCCAACTTGGCAGGCTCATTTTTGCCAGTAGCCACATAGTCTAGAAAATAGAGAGGCTCAGCACCTGCCGCAATGATATCATTCACACACATAGCAACACAGTCCTGACCGATAGTATCGTGCTTATCATATTTGATAGCCAGCATGAGCTTGGTACCGACACCATCTGTTCCCGATATGAGAACGGGCTCTTTAACACCAGTCGTCGTCAAATCAAACATACCACCGAAGCCCCCGAGAGCTCCCATCATACCTAGGCGCTCTGTCCGTGCGACGTGTTTTTTAATACGCTTGACCACTTCATAACCAGCTTCAACATCAACACCCGATTGGGCGTAAGCATTCTTTGTCATAATCTAAAATACCAAGAACGTTGAAAAAGTTCACCAGACTTTTTTAATCAGGTAATAGAGAAAGCTGGGCTTCCTCCCACTAGCAACTCATACAACGTTCAATTCCTTTCATTTTGTCGTTTTGGGGAAATAACAGAACTAACTGTTTATTTTCTTCAATAAAAGCTCGTCTTCTCTTTCAGACTTTCCAGATAGCGTTCTTCGTAATCATAGAGCGGTGTTGGGTAGTCACCATCAAAGTAAGCAACACACAGGCCGCCATTTGGTGCATCTGTCTCAAGACCAATTGAGTCAATAAGCCCATCAATTGACAAGTATGTCAAGCTGTCTGCACCGATGATTTGGCGTACTTCCTCCACCTCATGATTAGCTGCAATTAGCTCCCAGCGCGTTTGAATATCAATCCCGTAAAAACACGGGTATTTAAGCGGTGGACTGGCAATCGCCACATGGACCTCTGCCGCACCGGCTTCACGCAGCAGCTGGACAATCCGCCGACTGGTTGTCCCGCGGACAATGGAATCATCCACCATAACCACACGCTTACCTTCGACAATGCTGGATACAGCTGACAACTTCATCCGTACCCCTTGTTCACGCAGTTCCTGTGTTGGCTGAATGAAGGTACGCTGGGTGTATTGATTTTTTATCAAGCCCATCTCATTTGGCAAACCAGATTCTTCCGAAAAACCACTGGCGGCCGACAGAGATGAATTAGGAACTCCAACGACAATATCAGCTTCATGCTGGAATTCCTGAGCCAGACGACGGCCGGTATTCTTGCGGGCAGTATGAACATTGACCCCATGAATCACTGAATCGGGACGTGAAAAATAGATGTATTCCATAGAGCAGATAGCCAGTTGAGTATCATCAGTATAGGTATCGTAATGAATACCATCTTCATCAATAACCACTAATTCGCCCGGTTTCACATCGCGCAGCCACTTGGCACCGATCACTTCAAAAGCACAGGTCTCACTGGAGACAACAATAGCACCATTAGCCATCTGACCGATAGACAATGGTCTAAAGCCATTGGGATCAAGAGCTGCAATTAACTTATCTTCCAGCATAAGCAGGTAAGCAAAACCGCCTTTAACCGTATTGAGCGCTTCTTTTACCTTACCGATAAAATTAGGATTATGACTGCGACGAATAAGGTGAGCCAAAATTTCGGTGTCAGATGAGGATGAAAAGATTGCCCCATTATGCTCTAATTCTTTTTTTAACGTTTGCGTGTTAGTCAGGTTGCCATTGTGGGCTAGACCAAATTCCATATCATAAAATTTGAAATGGAAGGGCTGAATATTATCAATAGAGGCCTCACCAGCTGTCGCATAACGAACATGGCCGATAGCAGCCTGACCTGTTAATTTTTCCAAATCAGCTGGATTGTTAAAAACTTCTGATACCAGTCCTGTATCGCGGTGACGCAAGAGTACCCCATCATCATTGGATAAAACACCCGCACCCTCTTGACCGCGATGTTGAAGACTATGGAGGCCAAAATAAGTTACTTGTGCAGCTTGAGGATGCCCCCAAATGCCAAACAGGCCACATTCTTCATTAAGAGATTTTACTTCGTATGTCATTGCTTCTCCTACTGTTGAAAACTAATTTTATTCTGATAAAGCCCAATCTTCTAAAAGAAAATTAGGGATCTCATTCGGCTCTACTCTCTTATAGTTAGTTGCCCCTATATTATTTCCTAAATTAGGTTCACCAAAAAGTTCTTGACTAAGCAATACTAATTTTTCATCTTTCCTTATTTGATCCTTGATTTTTGGAGAAAAATAATAATTTTCAGTATACGCAAATATCAAGTAATTAAGAAATTCTAACTTCTTCAGTCGAGAGCTACTATTAAATTGACTTTTTAAAGATTTATACTTCCTATCTCTTTTATGATAAAAAGCCAATACCATTGTATTTTCTCTTAGGGGAAGAACTGCTAGATGTAATTTCTGAATACGATTTTCTTTTGAAAAGTCTTTTGTATTATTAACGGGATACCCGTACATATCTCTAATCAAAGTTAACGAACCCTGAAAGGCAATCGGTGTCTTGTAGGGAAGTATTTCATAGAAAATAACTTGATAGCCACCTGTAAGATTGTTTTCAATTACCTCTTTATGTATTAAAATTTCACTTAAAAAATCTTCAATATCATAATCAAAGGAATTATGAAAATCCTTCAATCTTTTGGATAAACCGTTCAAATAATTTCCAGATATGTCATTATAGTTTATTTTTAAGACTTTTGTAACATTTTCAAGTGACCGTAATTTTTGATGCTCATACTTTTCTCTTTTTCTTCTGACTAGTTCTAAAAGAAAATTTTTTAAAGCAATTTGGGCTAATATTTTATCACTTGGATAATTTAATAAATTATTTTCATTCTCATATTCTTGAAAATAGATTGAATCACAGTCATTACATATAGTTTGAATAGTTCCTGAATTATTCAAACCTCTTTTATTTTCAATATCATTACCAATTAAATAACTTGATTGAAGCAACATACCAGACTCTGAGATATTTTTGAGTGATAGTTGAGGAATTGTATGTGAATTACAAAAACCATTCCTTTCATTTCCACAAAGAATACATTTCTTAGGTTTTATAGCCTCTCTTATTTCTTTTCGGGATTTAGATATAAACTTTCTAAATTCCACTTGATCATCAACATTTTTCATTTTTTCAGCATTTTTACTATCTTTCCTTCAGTGCTACGGTACGTTGCTTTATTTCCCAGTAAAATAACGAACCGCTGATTCAAAGAGTTTTTGATCCTTATTACCCGGAATATTTTGAAAGAGACCATCTTCATAACGCTCAGAGTGTCCCATCTTACCGATAATTTGACCGTTCTTGCTGGTAATTCCTTCAATAGCATGACTGGAACCATTTGGATTGTACTTAGAATCCATAGATGGCTGACCATCAAAATCTACATATTGACTCCAGATTTGGCCATTGTCACGCAGTTGTTCAAATTCTTCATCGGTTACGACAAATTTACCTTCACCATGTGAAACCGGGATTGTATGAACATCATCAACTTCAACGCCTACCAACCACGGTGAATTAGTATTGGCAATACGAGTTTCGACCATCTTAGCCACGTGCTGATTAGCATCATTATAGAAGAGGGTTGGGCTCTTTTCTGTCGCATCTTCAAAGTTACCGTAAGGCAGAAGACCTGATTTGACAAGAGCTTGGAAACCATTACAGATACCGATAATCAGACCACCTTTTTCGATAAAGCTGTCAATAGCAGAGCGGACTTTTTGGTTCAGTAAGATATTGACAATAAATTTAGCCGAGCCATCTGGTTCGTCAGCAGCTGAGAAGCCGCCTGCAAAAAAGATGATATTAGCCTTGTCAATCTTATCGACCATAGTGTCAACAGAACTGTCAATAGCCTCTGCATCTAGGGTCACAAATGGAACGAGCTCAACTTGAGCACCAGCCGCCTCAAAGGCTTTGGCTGAATCGTATTCTGAATTGGTTCCAGGGAAAACAGGAATGTAAACCAAAGGCTTATCTATCTTGTTCTTAGCCTCTTTGACAACCATTGTTGAGACAGCTGGTACTTCTTCAAGTTCCATCGCCTGTTTAAATTCAGTCGGGTAAACCTCCTCAAGTTTGCCTTCAAAAGCTGACAGAAGCTTTCCCCCAGACATGTTGACACCATTGACAAGGAGTGTAAAGTTTTTACTGGTTTGACCCAACTTGACAGCTCTGTCAATCTGATCAGGAGATGTAAAGACAAAGCCTCCCAGCTGACCTGTCAAGCTAGTGTCAACTCTGTCAATATTGATATCTGCCCCGATATGATTGCCAAAAGCCATCAGAGCCAGACTCTCCATCAAACCACCGTATTTGATGGCAGATGCTGCTGTAATCTGATAATCTTCTTGCAGACTTGCAAAAGTCTCAAAGTTTCGCTTAATCAGATCAAAATCAATAGATTGACTCAGAGCTTGACCAGGAAGGTAGTAGATATTTTCTCCAGCCGTTTTAAATTCTGGCGAGAGAATCTTATCGCTATTGGCTGTTGTTACTCCGAAAGCTACCAGAGTTGGCGGAACCGTCAATTCTTCAAAGGTACCAGACATAGAATCCTTACCGCCGATAGAAGGCAGGCCTAATTGAATCTGAGCTTCAATAGAACCCAGCAAGGCTGCTAGAGGCTGACCAAAGCGTTCTGCTTTCTTGTCCATTCGCTCGAAATACTCTTGATAAGAGAAACGAGCCTTGGACCAATCCGCCCCTGTCGCCACCAAACGAGCCGTCGCTTCAATAACAGCATAGGCTGCTCCATGGTAAGGCGACCATTCAGCCAAATAAGGATTGTAACCTTGAGCCATAACTGAAGCAGTCTTGGTTACCCCATGCTCAACTGGTAATTTTTGCACGGAACTTTCTGGTGGAGTAATTTGGTAGCGACCGCCCAGTGGATGGTTGACCGTTGACCGGCCGACCGAGCTATCAAAGATGGTCTGCAAACCTTTCTGACTAGCATGGTTGAGATCAGCAAGGACCGCAAGCGTATCTGCCTCCAGATTAGTTTGCGATGTCCGCCGTACTTCAGGCAAGTTTAGTTTTTTATCCACAACCTTGGCATCAACTACGACACGAACACCGTTAGTATCAAGAAAAGAGCGTTCAAGATTGACAATAGTTTGGCCATTCCAAGTCATAACCAAATTGGGTTTTTGAGTAACCTCAGCCACAACCACCGCCTGAATATTTTCCTTAGCAGATTCGGTAATAAAGGCATCCACATCTTCTGGACGAACCACAACAGCCATCCGTTCCTGACTTTCTGAAATGGCAATTTCGGTTCCGTTAAGGCCAGCATATTTGAGCGGTACCTTGTCCAAATCAATTTTCAAACCATCAGCCAGCTCACCGATAGCCACACAAACACCGCCAGCACCGAAATCATTAGACTTCTTAATCAGACGAGTCACTTCTTTTTTACGGAAAAGCCGTTGAATCTTACGTTCTTCTAAAGCATTCCCTTTTTGAACTTCTGCACCAGCAGTTTCAACCGATTCCACCGTTTGCACCTTGGAAGAACCCGTCGCCCCGCCAACACCGTCACGCCCAGTCTTACCGCCAAGAAGGATAACGACATCACCAGCCTCTGGCTTTTCGCGAACAACATTCTCCTTAGGTGCCGCACCGACGACTGCCCCCAGCTCCATCCGCTTAGCCACAAAACCTGGGTGGAAGTATTCTTTAACATAAGTAGTCGCAAGTCCAATCTGATTGCCGTAGGAAGAATAGCCATGAGCAGCCGTTTTAGAAATGACCTGTTGGGGCAATTTCCCAGCTCTGGTTTCAGCGATTGGTGTCGTAATATCACCAGCTCCTGAAATCCGCATAGCCTGATAGACATAAGAACGACCTGACAATGGATCGCGAATAGCACCACCGATACAGGTAGCTGCACCACCAAAGGGTTCAATTTCTGTCGGATGATTGTGGGTTTCATTCTTGAACATGAGGAGCCAAGGTTCTTTGATCCCATTAACATCAACTTCGATTTCAACCGAGCAGGCGTTGATTTCGTCGGACACCTCCATATCATCCAGACGGCCATTTGCCCGTTCATACCGACCAAAGATTGTTGCCATATCCATCAGGGTTTGAGGCTTATCATCACGGCCTAATTCATGCCGCATAGCTAAATATTTATCATAGGTTGCCTGCAGCTGTTCCTGAAACTTGGATTGCGAAAAATCAACGCCTCTAAGTTCTGTTTCAAAGGTTGTGTGACGGCAGTGATCGGACCAGTAAGTATCCAAGACTTTGAGCTCTGTTTCAGTAGGAACCCGTCCCAACTTTTTAAAGTAATCCTGAATAAAGAGAAGGTCATCCACTTCCATGGCCAGACCTTCTTTGACCTTATAAGTTTTGAAGTCTTCCGCCGAATAAGCCGCAAAGAAATCTAAACGAGGAATAGTCTTATCAGAAGCCGCAAAAGTTTGCGGTGCCAAGCCTTGATTAATATCCTTAAAACGAGAGTCCACCGGATTAAGGAGATAGTCTTTAACGGCCGCTAGTTCTTGGTCTGAAATATCCCGATTGACCAGATAAAGTTGAGCTGTATTAACCTGAATGTCCGGACTACCGCCCAATAGTAAGAGAGCTTCCTTAGAACTGGCTGCCCTTTGATCAAACTGACCCGGCAAGGCTTCAATAGCAAAGTAAGTGTAAGTTTTCAAAGCCTTTTTAACCTCAGTCTCATCCAAAACGTGATCGGTTACTTTTTCAGAAAAAATATGGGCCTCAGCCTTAGCCAAAAGATCCGACTTAATATTGAAAACATCATAAACCTGAACTAAACGCAACTTTTTCAAACTCGACAACTGTAAATTATGTCTCAATTCCCTAACTAAAGAAACAGCTTTCATCCGAAAATCAGCCTTTTTCTCCACAAAAATCCGCTTATCCATGATTAAATCCTTCGTTTTAAATTTCCTAACTCGTATTTCTATCTGCTTAGCCAATCAGCCTAGTCTAGACCTTGCAACTTTTCCAAAACAACTTCATAGACATCAGTCAGATTCCCTAAATCCCTGCGGAAAACATCTTTATCCATGTGATGGCCTTGGGCATCCCAAAGACGGCAGTTATCTGGCGAAAATTCATCTGCCAAAATAATCTTTCCATCCTTGTCAAAACCAAATTCCAACTTGAAATCAATCAATTTCAAACCGATTTGGCCGAACCAGCCTGTCAAGAGTTCATTGATGCGGCGAGTCTCTTCCTTGAGAAAGGCGATTTGCTCATCAGTGGCAATCCCCAAAAACTTAATATGTTCATCATTGATAAAGGGATCATCTAAATCATCATTTTTGTAGTAGAATTCAACAATTGGACTTCCAAATTTGATGCCTTCTTCCATACCAAAACGTTTAGCAAAAGAACCCGCCGTATAATTCCTAAGAACGACTTCCAAAGGAATAATTTTAACTCGCTTGTTGAGCTGTTCAGTCTCTGATAATTGCTTAACAAAATGGGTAGCCACACCTGCCGCATTTAATTTCTCAAAGATTAAAGACGAGATTTGATTGTTGAGTACCCCCTTGCCCTTAATGGTCTCCTTACGAGCTCCATTGAGCATGGTTGCTTGGTCCTTGTAAACCGCTACAATCTCATTCTCGTCTTCCGTATTATAAATATCTTTGGCCTTACCTGTGTAAATCAGTTGTTTTTTCATCAGAATGTTCGCCTTCCATGTTTGTTACCCTAGATTTTAACACAACTCAGTAGCTTATTCAACATTTTACAAACAATATAATATTACATTATTATTAATGTTCGGTTTTAGTCTGAAAGCACTCAATTTTCCCAGACTTGTTACTAAAAAACCCCATGATAGACTACTTTCGACGCTAAATAGTTTCAAAATCAACTACGCTGGTGGTTTTATTGTTTTTCACTGTGTGAAAAACTTGCTTCAATCCATCATAAAAACGAGGCCTTTTTAAAACCTCGTTTCTCTTTAATTTTGCTAATGCGTTCACCTAAAAGGTAAACAAAACCATCGTTGCTGCTAGCAACAAAATTGCAACTAACCTTTTCATTTTCTCTATCCTTTCTTTTCGATATTTTCATTATATAAAATCTTCACCAAAAAGAAAGTGACATTCATGTCACTAGACTAGATCATCCTCAGCTTTTTCATCACGCAGACCATCTGCTAAAACCTCATCTCCCAACAAGGTTGCGAAGTTAATGGCTTGATCATAAAGTTGAGTAGCCCTCTCTTTGTCCTCCTCAATATTAAGATAGTATTTAGCCTCCACCATCATAACACTAGGCCGATAGATAGGCTGTTGGGTCTTCTCAATCAGCTGGTAAATCTTCTTGATCACCGGCAGAGTTGCCTGATAATTCCCATGTTGTACATAAACACCTAAGACTGAAATAAGAATTGATAAGAGGTCAATATTATAGAGCTCATTTGTCGAAGGTTCTTGCTCTAGTAGACGATTTTTTAACTTATTGAAAAGTTTTTTATCATAATATTTTTTGTTATGAATTCCAAACAAGTAGTAGCCAACAACCATGAGGTCATTCATAGTATAGACTTTTTTCCTTTGAATCTGCTCGAAAGCGTCCTCATAAATTCCTTTGATATCTACTATCTTTTGCGTTTGGCTCCAATTTAAAATCTTTTCCGAAAGGTCTAAAAAGAGCAGTTCCTCCTCGGGCAATACCGTGAAATACTTCTCATAGGCTTCTTCAATCATGGCCTGTTTTTGCTCCACTCGTTCAGGATCGCCATAGGTGGGAAATTTTACTAAACGATGCTTGAGTTCAAAATAATCAGCCGGAATAACTAGGCTTTCCTCCGCTAATAAATCAGAAAGTTCGACCTTTAACTGCTTAGCAATGTAAGCCAACTTCTCTAGTGATGGTAACGATTCTCCCTTTTCAATACGAATTAACTGACGAACAGTCAGATGACTACCATCGCGACAGACTGAGTCTCGAGAGAGATTTCGGCTTTCTCTAGTCTGACGAATTCTGGGACCAATTGTTGATTTGAAAGGCATAAAGGCCCTCCTTCTAGCTTTTATTACCCTTCATCTCTCATCTCTATTTTATCAAATATTAGTATCGTTTAAATAACAATCTTGTATCTTTATTTACAGAAAAAGTTAAGATTCTAAAACTTAAACAAAGATTAAAATTTCCTTTTTCCCAGCAAACAAAAAGGGGAGTAGAATCAACCCAAAAAATTGAAAATTTTGGTTCTCACCACGTCCTGATTTTAAGGTTGTGACCTGAAATGGTCTCTCCCCAGACCATTTTACTCCCATCCTCGCACAATTGATTAGGATGGTCGCTAACAAGGGGTTAGGACCTCAGTGCTTCATTGGTGCTAGCTAAAGCACCTAATGAACTGTGCAGGGGTAATAGTCACCAAGTCCTACTCCCAGCCACTGCGTCAAACTGCTATTACTGCAAAAATAGAAGGCTGGAATACTTTTTTCCAGCCTCGACTTCCTTATTTTCCAATTCGACCTTCTAAGTAATCTAACATATCTCCCAACTTTACTATATCTTCAATGTCATCATCTGGAATTTCGACAGAAAATTCATCTTCAAGATTGACGACAAATTCCATTAGATCAATAGAATCAACGCCAAGTTCATCCTTTAAAGATGTATCTTCTGTTACCTCCATGTCCTCATGATGCATTTGTTCCTTAATCATTTGACTAATCTTGTCAAAAATTTCATTTCTGGTCATTTGCTCTCCTTTCAAGAAGATTCATAAAGTATATAGTAAGGGTGTTAGGGGAGTCCGATCAGCTCCATTTTTATTTACTTTTTTCTCCTTTCTTATCAATGGTCCTCCTTAGAGAATTCATCTACAATCTTATCTACAACCTTGTTTTCCAACATAGTGCGGACCTGCTTGATAGTATAATAAACAGATGTAGCATCACTAGAACCATGGCATTTCACAACAGGAGCCTGCAGTCCAATCAGAACAGCCCCTCCAGCTGAAGAATAATCCATAATCTCCCGCATGCTATAGAGGCTATCTTTAAGGAAGAAAGCTCCTAATTTTGCCTTTTTCCCGCCATTTTTGATAGCGGATTTCAAAGCAGAAAGAATAGAGAGACCAGTTCCTTCAATGGTTTTCAACACAGCATTACCAGTAAAACCATCTGTTACAACAACATCAGCTATCCCGTTAAGAAGTTCACGCGCTTCAATATTTCCGATAAAATTAATTGCAGGCTCCTTGGACAGAAGGTCATAAACCTCTTTACGCAAGGGATCTCCCTTGGTACTTTCAGTCCCATTATTTAAAAGACCAACCCGAGGTTTAGTTATCCCTTGTACAGCTTCCGAATAGAAGGAGCCCAAGATGCCATACTGATGGAGGTGCTGAGCCGTGTTTTCAGCATTGGCTCCCAAGTCTAACATAACAAAGTTTCCCCCATCAATAGTTGGTATAGTAGACAGTAAGGCTGGCCGATCAATCCCTTTGATGCGACCAACAACAAATAGTCCAGCTGCTAGAAGAGCCCCTGTATTACCAGCAGAAATGACTGCATCAGCCTGACTATCCTTAACAGCTTGAGCTCCCAAGACCATGGAGGCATTTTTCTTTTGTCGAATGGACTTGACTGGCTCATCATCCGAATCGATTTTTACTTCGGTATGGACAATCGAAACACGATCACTGGCCTTTAAATATTTTTTTATTTTTTCTTCATGACCGTAAAGTTTAATCTCGATATCCGTAAATTCACCAAGGGCTTGATTTACCCCCTCTACAATAGCCTGGGGGGCGTTATCTCCGCCCATAGCATCCACAGCAATTGTCTTCATTTCGATCCCCTTTTCAGTCTCTTTAGTGTCAGTATTATAGCATAATTTACCCCGCTTTTCATCCCCAGTTAGTAACAAGTCCCAGCAAATTTAGCAAAACGTTTTAATCCAATTAACTTTATCAATATCCTATTCATAGGTTTACTAACTTTATCATACCCAAGAGCCAAGAAAAAGACCTAGACCTTACTAATCCAGATCTTTCACTTATTTCATAATATCGCCCCAGCTAGATAAATCATCAATAAATTTTTTGGATTTTAAATGTAGCCCAACATAATTTTCATAAATATCATCAATAAACTTCCGCAATTTTCGCTTCATTTCAGGTTTAACCGAAATTGTTTTCAAATCATCAAAAGAGATGGTTTGAAAACGATCTAAAAGATAGAGAACATTGGGATCTAGATGACTGCGATGGCTATCCTTTTCATAATGCTGAGGGCAAAGAAGCCCCGAATATTGGTAAGAAAAATCAAAAGGCAGACCGATACGGTGACAAAAGACACATTCATGAAAATTTAGGCGAACACCAAAACGCTCTAAAATCTGTATTTCAAAAATATTGGTCAAAATCTCATAGTCTAACCCCTGCTCCATCATCTCCAAGGTCTTAACTAGAAAATCAAAAAGGGGAGCATCACGGAGGCCATCATCAATAGCTGCATCTACCAAAGACACGATATAACTAGCATAAGACAAACGAAAAATATCCTCATTAATGGTCTTAAAAATCTGAACTTCCTTGTAATCATCAATATACGATAAGCCAGCATCATTAATTTTCATGAGAAAATCAGCTACTGTCAAAGGCTGGATGACCGAGGTTAACTTAGACCGACTAATATGTTTCACGAAAAACATTCGCTTACCAGCCATCTCCGTAAAAATTTTAACCAACTTATCATCCTCACGGTAGTTGCGATTAAAGAGGACTAGACCACGTGATTCCTTAGTCTGCATACTGTTCCATAAATTCCTTTAACCGTCTCATAGCCTCTTGGATAGTTGCCATGCTAGCTGCGTAGGAAATTCGCAAGTAACCTTCACCATACTTTCCAAAAGCCACCCCTGGGATCATGGCAACTGCTTTTTGATGGGCGAAATCTTTCAAGAATTGAAAAGAATCCTGTCCCTCCGGTACTGGAATTTTAGCAAATATATAGAAGGCCCCCGTTGGTTTAATGATTTTAAAATTCATCTCAACCATTTTTTTGATAATATAATCCCGACGTTTGATATATTCTTCCTTCATTGGCAGAGCATCATCCTTACCGACTGTCAGAGCCTCAATAGCAGCAAACTGAGCATTGGTCGTTGCAGCCGTAACTAGATATTGATGGCTTTTAATCAACTGCTGAGTGAATATCTCAGGTGCAAAGATAAAACCAATCCGCCATCCTGTCATCGCATGAGATTTAGACAAGCCATTGATAACGATAGCTTGATCTGGTAGATATTCCCCAATAGAAACGTGTCCCGCATCAGTATAAGTTAGCTCCGAATATACCTCATCACTCACTACAAACACATCATACTTTTTCAAGACATCCGCAAAAGCCTTAATTTGCTCACGTGAATAGGTCACTCCTGTCGGATTTGTTGGATAATTTAAAAGTACGGCCTTAAGCTTATCTCCCTGCTCAAGAATAGCCTTCTCTAATTGCTCAGGTGTCAAAACAAAATCATTATCAGTTGTGTCAATTTCAACAATTTCAGCACCAACAAGGTTAACAATTGGTTCATAACCCGGATAAGCAGGAGCAGGCAATAAAACAGTATCACCAGGCTCCAAAATAGCAGTCAAAGTAGCAGATAGGGCTTCTGTTGCTCCAATTGTCACAAGAATTTCTGAATCAGGATTATAAACCAGATTGTACTTTTCCTTAACAAAGTTCGACGCTGCTTGACGTAATTCCAAGAGTCCAGCCATACCTGTATAGTGGCTCTGATTAGCATCAATCGCTGCCTTAGCAGCCTCTTTAACATGATCAGGCGTTGTAAAATCAGGTTCTCCTAGAGTCATTTTTAAAATTCCAGGCACCGAAGAAATCGACTGATCAAACTGTCGAATTAAAGAAACTTCAATTTTTTCTAAATTTTTATTGAAACGCTTTGTTAAATCCATAATGCCATCTCCTATGAAATATTAACTCTATTATACAGTAAATCATTAAAAATTCCAGCAAGCCCACAAATACATATTAAAAGCCTGCTTGCACAGGCCTTTAATTTATTTAGAAAGTTCAAATTCAAAAAGTGGAGAAAGTGGACGTTTTTCGTGAACACGAATAATAGCTTCACCAATTAAATCAGCAATTGAGATTTGCTCAATCTTATCAATCAAACGCTCTTCTGGCAGATAAATAGTGTCCAAAACAACTAATTTTTTAATCGCAGACTTATCAATATTATCCAAAGCAGGCCCCGAAAGGACTGGGTGAGTACAAGAGGCATAAACCTCAGTCGCCCCTGCTTCAGCCAAAGCATCTGCCGCATGGCAAATAGTACCAGCTGTATCAATCATGTCATCAATGAGGATACAAGTCTTTCCTTTGACATCCCCAATGATATTCATCACTTCACTAGTATTCATCTTATCGACACTGCGACGTTTGTCAATAATAGCAATTGGTGTTTTGAGGCATTGAGCCAACTTACGGGCACGGGTAACACCTCCATGGTCAGGACTGACAACAACAACATCCTTACCAACAAAGCCATGGCGAATAAAATAATCAGCAATCAGTGGAGCACCCATCAGGTGGTCAACAGGAATGTCAAAGAAACCCTGTATTTGAGCAGCATGCAAATCGACAGTCAAAAGGCGATCAACACCAGCTACTTCAAGCATATTAGCCACCAATTTAGAAGTGATTGGTTCCCGTGAGCGAGCTTTTCGGTCTTGCCGAGCATAACCATAATAAGGCATCACTACACTGACAGTCTCAGCACTCGCCCGTTTAAGAGCATCCACCATGATTAATATTTCCATCAAGTTATTATTAACTGGCGAACTCGTTGATTGAAGAATAAAAGCATGATGTCCACGAATAGATTCCTCAATATTGACCTGAATCTCACCATCTGAAAACTGTCGAATCGTTGCCTTTCCCAAAGGAATTCCAATAGAATCCGCCACCTTTTCAGCCAACTCTTGATTAGAAGAGAGGGCAAAGAGCTTCAAATTATTAAATGACATGACTTCCTCCAAAGATTTTATCCTTCACTATTTTAACGTTTTTCCCTTTGAATTTCAATGTCTAACAAAAAGGAATGAAAAGAATCCGAAAAAGGAGAGAACCTTGATGGCCTCCCCTTAAAAATTAACTTATTATTGATAGATAAAGTAGTGTTCACCTGAAGAGTTAATATCAAAGCTTCCACGATAATCACCAATTGATTGGTTACCAGCATAGTTAGCTTCATTAACAGTAACAGTAGAACCATTTACAGAAGTCACGTAAGCAACGTGTCCATAGCCACCACCATCATTTGGCCAAACAACAACTGAACCAACTTGTGGAGTTGAACCAGTTGTATGACCAGCAGCTACCGCACTAGCTCCCCATTGGTTTGCATTACCCCAATAGTTACCAACCCAAGATGCTAATGATTTAACACCCCAAGTACATTGACCTGCTGGATAAGTATTAGTATCATCAACCGGTGCAGCAGGCGCTGGTGCCGGTGCTGGAGCAGCTTCTTGACTTGCACTTGAATCTTCAGCAGCTGGAGCTGGTGTAGCTTCTTGTTGCTGTTGATCTTGAGCTGGCGCTTCTGAAGTATCAGTTGTTGGTGCATCAGTAGCAGCTTCTGAAGCAGATGTTTCAGCTGAAGCAGATTGGTTATCAGCAGGTTGTTGTTGACTTTGCTGAGCAGCGGCTTCTGATTGAGCAGCAGCTTGAGATGCGGCAACTGCTTCTGACTCTGAACTTGCAGCAGATGCAGATGCTGCAGCACTAGCAGCTTGTGACTCAGCTGTTGATTTAGCTGCCACAAGAGCTTGCTTATTAGCTTGTGCATTAGCAATTTCTGCTGAGATAGCAGCTTGTGCAGATTCAAGCACAGCCTGCTGTTGAGCAAGTGCTGATTGGTTAGCTTGGATTGTTGCTTGGTTAGCAGCAACTTGGTCCATAGCAGCTTGATTTTCGGCTTGTTTTGTTTCAAGCGCAGCCTGATCGGCTTGTTGTTGAGCCAACTGACTTTGACTTGCAGAAACAACTTCATGAACAGCAACAATACGGCTGATAGCTTCCGAAATTGATTTTGAGTTCAAAATCGTATTAATATAACCTGTTGCTGTGTTATTCTTTTGAGCATTTTGTGCTTGCGCCTGAATAGAAGCGTTACGAGCAACAATTTTAGCTGACAAGTCTTGAATTTCACTTGCAAGAGTATTTGACTGAGCTTGAAGTTCATTGTTTTGTGCCTCAAGTTCAGCATTCTGTCCTGCAAGAACAGCTGACTGATTTTGAACCATAGCTGACTGAGCTTGTGCAGCCTGTGACTGAGCCGCCAAGTTACTGATTACAGAATCTTGATTAGCAATCGCTGTATCATAATCATCGGCTTTTACAGCTGTAGCTGCTGTAAGAGCAACACCACTAAGCAATACTGTTGATAAAATACGTTTTTTCATGTTAATTAAACTACTCCCATATTGATAAGACCTCTATATTATATCAGAAACTGACCCTTTTATTGTTACGCCTATATTACAGTTATATGTTTATTTAGCGCTATTTCTATGGACAAATTTGTCTAAAATGACAAAAATAATCACATTTAGAAGCAGAGTCTCTGCTAGCTGATAGGTTACAAATGATAAAAGACTATAGGTAGTTAGATGGTAGAGAAAAGCCAAGCCATAACAGCCAACCTCAAACAAAAATAAGAGTAGAAAGAAGGCCAAGAAACTTCTTGTAGGAGTTACAAAATATTTTTTGCTTCTTTTTATCAAATAGACTAAAAGAGGGAGCATAAAAAAGGTAATTCCAATAAAATTTAGATAATAACTATCATAAATAAGACCAAGAATAAAACCCAAAAGATAAGCGAAAAAGTCAGTGTCTAAAAATCTCAAAAGTAAGAACATAAAAATTATAAGAAGATGAACACGCAAAAAGGCATAACGCCCAGTTAAAGTCGTCAATAAATCTGAAAGCTGTCCATCAATTAACAAGAGAAAAAAAGTCAGAACTGAGATGAACCATTTATTTTTTAGCAATTTCATTTTAATTTCCAATCAGGGTAACATAACTGATATTATCCAAATCAGCTGTTGGAGTAACATAAACCTTCCGCTTACTTAGCTCTTTAGCATCGCTAATAGATGATATTTTTCCAACACTGATACCAGCAATACTTTTACCATCTAAACCACTCGTTATAACATTGTCATCCTTCTTAAGTTCCTTATCTGCATTCAATTCTTCAATGATTAAAACATTCTTCTTAGCATTATAACCTGTTAAAATACCGTAGACATCACCTGCTGAGCCCGTCATCTTAACTGGAATCTCATAAGTCCCTTCCGAATTAGAAACCAATTGAAGACTTGAATCAGAGCTAGTTAAGTTAGAAACTCTGCCAACCAAGCCACCATCAGAAACAGCCAACATATTGTCTGACACCCCATCTGATTTTCCAACACTGATTGTTAAGCTTTCATACCAAGATAAGGTGGAGCGAACAGTAACTTTACTGGTAATCGTTTTGTAGCTAGAAAAGTTCTTTTCAACTTCCAAAGCTTTTGACAAACTCTTGTTTTCCTCTTTTAAAGTACTTAAATCAGATGACTGATCCTTCATCTCAGCAAGATTTCTCTTCAAAGACTCGTTCTCATCATAGGTATTAAATAAATCAATTAGGTCATCTTTTGCCGTAGAAATTAATTGAAACGGATAAGAAATAACTTTATCAACTTTTGAAGTTACACCACTGATAGGGATAGTAATATTTTTTATAATTACCGTATTTCTAAAAATAAAAAAAAGAAGCACCAAAGCGATTAATAGACTTGTCACAGATAGGGTAACGACACGGGAAAATCTAATTTTTTTCATAAGGGACCTCTTTTTTATATAAACAAAACGAGATATCTTCCGATAACTCGTTACTTCACTAATACGGAGAATGGGGGATTCGAACCCCCGCGCCAGTTTCCCGACCTAACGATTTAGCAAACCGTCCTCTTCAGCCTCTTGAGTAATTCTCCAACAATAGTCCGTACGGGATTCGAACCCGTGTTACCGCCGTGAAAAGGCGGTGTCTTAACCCCTTGACCAACGGACCTTTGTCGCTAATGGGCACAAGTGGACTCGAACCACCGACCTCACGCTTATCAGGCGTGCGCTCTAACCAGCTGAGCTATGCGCCCAAACTCTTGTTTGGTTTATAATTTTCATTATAAAGCGGGTGACGAGAATCGAACTCGCGACAACAGCTTGGAAGGCTGTAGTTTTACCACTAAACTACACCCGCTAATTAAAACTAAATGGCGCGAGACGGAATCGAACCGCCGACACATGGAGCTTCAATCCATTGCTCTACCAACTGAGCTACCGAGCCTCCCTACCCTATCAGGTATTGCGGGAGCAGGATTTGAACCTACGACCTTCGGGTTATGAGCCCGACGAGCTACCTAACTGCTCCATCCCGCGATGATATTAAAGGAGGATGTGGGATTCGAACCCACGCGTGCTCTTACACACCTGACGGTTTTCAAGACCGTTCCCTTCAGCCGGACTTGGGTAATCCTCCAATTGAAAATAACTAAGTAATATGGACCTTGTAGGACTCGAACCTACGACCGCTCGGTTATGAGCCGAGTGCTCTAACCAGTTGAGCTAAAGGTCCAAAGTCACCCATATCCTAATAATAGCGGCGAAGGGGATCGAACCCCCGACCTCCCGGGTATGAACCGGACGCTCTAGCCAGCTGAGCTACACCGCCAAAAATCGGGAAGACAGGATTCGAACCTGCGACCCCTTGGTCCCAAACCAAGTACTCTACCAAGCTGAGCTACTTCCCGTATCTGATGCACCCTAGAGGATTCGAACCTCTAACCGCCTGATTCGTAGTCAGGTACTCTATCCAGTTGAGCCAAGGGTGCTTATCTATGCTATTATGCCGAGGACCGGAATCGAACCGGTACGAAGGTTCCCCTTCGCAGGATTTTAAGTCCTGTGCGTCTGCCAGTTCCGCCACCCCGGCAAATCCTCAAGCGAACGACGGGATTCGAACCCGCGACCCCCACCTTGGCAAGGTGATGTTCTACCACTGAACTACGTTCGCAAATGCCGGCTACATGACTTGAACACGCGACCCTCTGATTACAAATCAGATGCTCTACCAACTGAGCTAAGCCGGCCTATTGCTTCCTATGCGGGTTAAGGGACTTGAACCCCCACGCCGTTAAGCGCCAGATCCTAAATCTGGTGCGTCTGCCAATTCCGCCAAACCCGCATCTATGACCCGTACTGGGCTCGAACCAGTGACCCTTTGATTAAAAGTCAAATGCTCTACCAACTGAGCTAACGAGTCTCCTCTTACTAACGGTCCCGACGGGAATTGAACCCGCGATCTTCGCCGTGACAGGGCGACGTGATAACCGCTACACCACGGGACCTATTCAAGTAATTCTATTCGAACTAAAAAGCTAGTATTGAGAGCAATCCTCTTGAAGTCCTTAAACCTCTGAGCGATTCCTAAAATCAACCGCTTTTTTTACGTCCTCATTACTTAATCATGGGAGTTAACGGGATCGAACCGCTGACCCTCTGCTTGTAAGGCAGATGCTCTCCCAGCTGAGCTAAACTCCCTCGCGGGGCTTAGCTCAAACTGGTCCCTGTCGTGCGCTAACGCTTCGACAAAGTCGAACTTCCGTCCTCCTTAGCTGAGCTAAACTCCCTATCGCTAAGCGACTCCCTTATCTCACAGGGGGCAACCCCCAATTACTTCAGGCGTGCTAGGACTTAACTGCTGTGTTCGGCATGGGAACAGGTGTCTCTCCTAGGCTATCATCACTTAACTATGAATGGGTTAGGTGGGAAACGTCGTTTCCTGATTCCCCAACCCAAACAATCCTCTGGATTGTTTGTGCACTCAAAATTGAATACCTATCTATTGTACCAAGCTCAACCTCTCGCTGTCAATACCTTTGGATAAGTCCTCGAGCGATTAGTATTGGTCCGCTTCACATGTCACCATGCTTCCACTCCCAACCTATCTACCTGATCGTCTCTCAGGGCTCTTACTGATATAAAATCATGGGAAATCTCATCTTGAGGGGGGCTTCACACTTAGATGCTTTCAGCGTTTATCCCCTCCCTACATAGCTACCCAGCAATGCTCTTGGCAGAACAACTGGTACACCAGCGGTAAGTCCACTCTGGTCCTCTCGTACTAGGAGCAGATCCTCTCAAATTTCCTTCGCCCGCGACGGATAGGGACCGAACTGTCTCACGACGTTCTGAACCCAGCTCGCGTGCCGCTTTAATGGGCGAACAGCCCAACCCTTGGGACCGACTACAGCCCCAGGATGCGACGAGCCGACATCGAGGTGCCAAACCTCCCCGTCGATGTGAACTCTTGGGGGAGATAAGCCTGTTATCCCCAGGGTAGCTTTTATCCGTTGAGCGATGGCCCTTCCATGCGGAACCACCGGATCACTAAGCCCGACTTTCGTCCCTGCTCGAGTTGTCGCTCTCGCAGTCAAGCTCCCTTATACCTTTACACTCTGCGATTGATTTCCAACCAATCTGAGGGAACCTTTGGGCGCCTCCGTTACCTTTTAGGAGGCGACCGCCCCAGTCAAACTGCCCGTCAGACACTGTCTCCATTGACGTTTAGCCAATCGGGTTAGAGTAGCCATAACACAAGGGTAGTATCCCAACAGCGCCTCTGCCGAAACTAGCGTCCCGGCTTCTATGGCTCCTACCTATCCTGTACATGTGGTACAGATACTCAATATCAAACTGCAGTAAAGCTCCATGGGGTCTTTCCGTCCTGTCGCGGGTAACCTGCATCTTCACAGGTACTAAAATTTCACCGAGTCTCTCGTTGAGACAGTGCCCAAATCATTACGCCTTTCGTGCGGGTCGGAACTTACCCGACAAGGAATTTCGCTACCTTAGGACCGTTATAGTTACGGCCGCCGTTTACTGGGGCTTCAATTCATACCTTCGCGTTACCGCTAAGCACTCCTCTTAACCTTCCAGCACCGGGCAGGCGTCACCCCTATACTTCATCTTGCGATTTCGCAGAGAGCTGTGTTTTTGATAAACAGTTGCTTGGGCCTTTTCACTGCGGCTGACTTTAAGCCAGCGCCCCTTCTCCCGAAGTTACGGGGCCATTTTGCCGAGTTCCTTAACGAGAGTTCGCTCGCTCACCTGAGGCTACTCGCCTCGACTACCTGTGTCGGTTTGCGGTACGGGTAGAGTATACATTAACGCTAGAAGCTTTTCTTGGCAGCGTGACATCACTCACTTCACTACTAAACTTCGCTCCCCTTCACAGCTCAACGTTACAGAACTAAGCATTTAACTCAGTTCACGCCTCACTGCTTGGCCAGACACGTCCAATCGTCTGGTTGAGTTAGCCTTCTGCGTCCCTCCTTCACTCTATACTCTAGTACAGGACTATCAACCTGTTGCCCATCGGATACACCTGTCGGTCTCTCCTTAGGTCCCGACTAACCCAGGGCGGACGAGCCTTCCCCTGGAAACCTTAGTCTTACGGTGGACAGGATTCTCACCTGTCTTGCGCTACTCATACCGGCATTCTCACTTCTATGCACTCCAGCACTCCTCACGGTATGCCTTCATCACACATAGAACGCTCTCCTACCATCCCTTTCGGAATCCACAGCTTCGGTAAATTGTTTAGCCCCGGTACATTTTCGGCGCAGGGTCACTCGACTAGTGAGCTATTACGCACTCTTTGAATGAATAGCTGCTTCTAAGCTAACATCCTAGTTGTCTGTGCAACCCCACATCCTTTTCCACTTAACAATTATTTGGGGACCTTAGCTGGTGGTCTGGGCTGTTTCCCTTTCGACTACGGATCTTAGCACTCGCAGTCTGACTGCCGACCATAAATACTTGGCATTCGGAGTTTATCTGAGATTGGTAATCCGGGATGGACCCCTCACCCAAACAGTGCTCTACCTCCAAGATTCTCAATGTCGACGCTAGCCCTAAAGCTATTTCGGAGAGAACCAGCTATCTCCAAGTTCGTTTGGAATTTCTCCGCTACCCACAAGTCATCCAAGCACTTTTCAACGTACTCTGGTTCGGGCCTCCAGTGAGTCTTACCTCACCTTCACCCTGCTCATGGGTAGGTCACCTGGTTTCGGGTCTACATCATTGTACTCACTCGCCCTATTCAGACTCGGTTTCCCTACGGCTCCGTCTCTTCAACTTAACCTCGCACAATAACGTAACTCGCCGGTTCATTCTACAAAAGGCACGCTCTCACCCATTAACGGGCTCGAACTTCTTGTAGGCACACGGTTTCAGGTTCTCTTTCACTCCCCTTCCGGGGTGCTTTTCACCCTTCCCTCACGGTACTGGTTCACTATCGGTCACTAGGGAGTATTTAGGGTTGGGAGATGGGCCTCCCAGTTTCCGACGAGATTCCTCGTGTCTCGCCGTACTCAGGATCCTGCTAGGCTTATAAACGATCTCAAATACGAGGCTGTTACTCTCTTTGGCGACCCTTCCCAGAGTCTTCTTCTATCATCTATAAGTCCTCATTGCAGTCCTACAACCCCAGAATGTAAACATCCTGGTTGCCCTCTTGCCCTTTCGCTCGCCGCTACTCAGGCAATCGCTTTTGCTTTCTCTTCCCGCAGCTACTGAGATGTTTCAGTTCACCGCGTCTTCCCTCAACTAATCTTAACAATTAGTGATGACAACCTGTAGTTGCCGGGTTCCCCCATTCGGATATCTCTGGATCTCTGCTTACTTACAGCTCCCCAAAGCATTTCGTCGTTAATCACGTCCTTCATCGGCTCCTAGTGCCAAGGCATCCACCGTGCGCCCTTATTAACTTAACCTTATTAATTAACTCATTAAATATTTACAGCGTTTCGGTTTATTTTCTTGTTACTATTTGATAGATATTCAATTGTCAATGGACAAGTGCATGATATCAAGATCCGGTGCGACCTGTCGCAAAACTTGCGTAGAATAAGGAGACAACCAACGACGTGTCGCTAAGACACTAGGTGGTTTTGACTTATTCCTAGAAAGTTTAGGATCGTATTCTAATATCAGCTTATCTAGTTGAACACGAGATTAATTTCTTAGGAAAAAAGATAAATCTCCTTGTGTGCAAGACACACTGCGTCGATTTCCTATTTTTCTACAGAAATTTCGGCAAGCCGAACATCTCTTTGTATCCTAGATAATGGAGCCTAGCGGGATCGAACCGCTGACCTCCTGCGTGCAAAGCAGGCGCTCTCCCAGCTGAGCTAAGGCCCCACAAAACCTCTGAAAACTAAATAGACACTCCCCAAAACGTGCTTCCGTAGCTAAATAAGGGTACCATTAACCTTATCGGCTAAATTGTACTCGGGCTAAAAGCTTGTGATTTAGATAAACCACCTTGTATGCAAGCATACTGCCTTGGTTTCCTAAAATCAAGTCGCTTTTAAACGCCCTCCGTTACTTAGTTTTTCCTTAGAAAGGAGGTGATCCAGCCGCACCTTCCGATACGGCTACCTTGTTACGACTTCACCCCAATCATCCGTCCCACCTTAGGCGGCTGGCTCCCGAAGGTTACCTCACCGACTTTGGGTGTTACAAACTCTCGTGGTGTGACGGGCGGTGTGTACAAGGCCCGGGAACGTATTCACCGCGGCGTGCTGATCCGCGATTACTAGCGATTCCGACTTCATGGAGGCGAGTTGCAGCCTCCAATCCGAACTGAGATTGGCTTTCAGAGATTAGCTTGCCGTCACCGGCTTGCGACTCGTTGTACCAACCATTGTAGCACGTGTGTAGCCCAGGTCATAAGGGGCATGATGATTTGACGTCATCCCCACCTTCCTCCGGTTTATTACCGGCAGTCTCGCTAGAGTGCCCAACTCAATGATGGCAACTAACAATAAGGGTTGCGCTCGTTGCGGGACTTAACCCAACATCTCACGACACGAGCTGACGACAACCATGCACCACCTGTCACCGATGTACCGAAGTAACTCCCTATCTCTAGGGATGGCATCGGGATGTCAAGACCTGGTAAGGTTCTTCGCGTTGCTTCGAATTAAACCACATGCTCCACCGCTTGTGCGGGCCCCCGTCAATTCCTTTGAGTTTCAACCTTGCGGTCGTACTCCCCAGGCGGAGTGCTTAATGCGTTAGCTCCGGCACTGAGTCCCGGAAAGGACCCAACACCTAGCACTCAGCGTTTACGGCGTGGACTACCAGGGTATCTAATCCTGTTCGCTACCCACGCTTTCGAGCCTCAGCGTCAGTTACAGACCAGAGAGCCGCTTTCGCCACCGGTGTTCCTCCATATATCTACGCATTTCACCGCTACACATGGAATTCCACTCTCCCCTTCTGCACTCAAGTTTAACAGTTTCCAAAGCAAACATTGGTTGAGCCAATGCCTTTAACTTCAGACTTACTAAACCGCCTGCGCTCGCTTTACGCCCAATAAATCCGGACAACGCTCGGGACCTACGTATTACCGCGGCTGCTGGCACGTAGTTAGCCGTCCCTTTCTGGTAAGATACCGTCACTTGAGTAACTTTCCACTCTACTCAACGTTCTTCTCTTACAACAGAGCTTTACGATCCGAAAACCTTCTTCACTCACGCGGCGTTGCTCGGTCAGGGTTCCCC
Source organism: Streptococcus criceti HS-6 (assembly GCF_000187975.2). Classification (NCBI taxonomy): domain Bacteria; kingdom Bacillati; phylum Bacillota; class Bacilli; order Lactobacillales; family Streptococcaceae; genus Streptococcus; species Streptococcus criceti. Next base: position 410,216 of record NZ_AEUV02000002.1, on the reverse strand, counting down.
CCATTGCCGAAGATTCCCTACTGCTGCCTCCCGTAGGAGTCTGGGCCGTGTCTCAGTCCCAGTGTGGCCGTTCACCCTCTCAGGTCGGCTATGTATCGCAGCCTAGGTAGGCCTTTACCCTACCTACTAGCTAATACAACGCAGGTCCATCTGATAGTGGTGCCATTGCACCTTTCAAGTCATTAACATGAGTTAATCACTATTATGCGGTATTAGCTATCGTTTCCAATAGTTATCCCCCGCTACCAGGCAGGTTACCTACGCGTTACTCACCCGTTCGCGACTCTTCTTCCTTGTGAGTGCAAGCACTCGGTAAAAAAGAAGCGTTCCACTTGCATGTATTAGGCACGCCGCCAGCGTTCGTCCTGAGCCAGGATCAAACTCTCATTAATGCTAGTTTGTCCGGCTAAGCACTCTGGCTTATCCGTTTATTGTTCCTTGACAGGTTAATCTCTTAACCCGCACGTCTTGGTTCGTCTCTATTCAGTTCTCAAAGGTCTTGTCCCCTGTCGAGGACAGCTCCTTTATTCTAGCAAACACCTACCGCTCTGTCAATACTTTTTATTAAATTTTTTTATTTTAAAAAGTAGTGCTAGGATAGGATAATAAAATTGGAGATAAAAATAATTTTCATTTTGGAAATTATTTGCCATTACTTATGTTTCTTAAATATAGAGAAATAAAAAATGAACAAAATTAGATTTTTCGTTATTAAAAATCTAGCTCTGTTCGTTCTTTAATTTTGTTGTCGAAATTTTTATATAAGGTTGAGACAAGTTCTGCTTCTTTTATACTGATCTAGAATTACCAGATTGACGCAGTGATTAAGAGTAGAACTTGTTGGTTATATCGACTTCTAGTCTTCCCTCTGCATTCATTAGGTACTTTTGCACCAATGAACCACTGCTGTTTGGCCTTCTACAATGGGGCTTCTTATAGTTTTTAAGCATCCACTTTAAATAATGCAATGGGCTGTTTAAAGTAGACGCAAGTGATAGGTCAAACAATCTGAGAGACTGTTTGAGAAAATCAATATCAACTGTGTGAAGGTGGAATTGAAATGCTCCAGTGGAACTTAGCAGTCTATCCCCAGACTGCCAAAGCCTACCACTTAGAAGCAGGAAAATAGCTGAGATCTGAGTCTTAAAATGGGAGAGCGTGGAAAATCAAAATCGTGATTTTATCATGATTTACTAATTTTTGTCCCACTCTCAGAATTTTTATAACCATAAAGAAAATAGATAAGAAGACCAATAAGCACAGAAATACCAAAGGCGATCCAGGTAACAGTCATAAATTGACTCATGAGAGATAGACAGATAATGATTGAAATAATCGGTAAAATTGGGACTAAAGGTGTCTTAAATTGATCCTTCTGGGGGGTTCCTTTGTCCTGACGCAGCTTAATCAAGGCTACTGCAAGGACAATCAAATAAGCTAAAGTACAGATATTAACAAACTCTGCCAAAGCTGCTAGAGGAACAATACCAGCAAAGATAATGGCGAAGATTCCAACTAATAGTGTCGCATTATCTGGAATCTTCGATTTTTCTGAAATATGGCGGAAGGATTTCGGTAAAAGTCCATCTCGACTAATACTATAAACTGTTCGTGAAAGAGCGTAGGTCATCGAAATACAAACGGTAATTAAGGTTAAAATGGCTACAGTCGAAACGTAGTTAGCAGCCCATGACAAGCCAACATGACGCAGGGCAAAAGCAACAGCATCAGCAACACCAAGCTTAGTGTAATGAACAATACCCGTTAAAACAAGGGTAACCACAATATAGACAATCGTCACAATAATCAAAGATAGAGTAATTCCGCGAGGAACTGTTTTTTGCGGTTCCTTAGCCTCGTCAACTGCCATAGACAACGATTCAAAACCAAGAAAGGCGAAAAACATAATCGATGCTCCAGCAACAATTCCCGTCTTACCACCATAAAGTTGACCAAATCCAAAAGGCATGAAGTTTGACCAATTATCTGGTTTGATAAAAAAGAAACCAGCGATAATAAAGAGGGCTAAAGCTGAAAATTTCAAGATAACCAAGAAGCTATTAAAGCGTAAAACTGATTTAGAATTCATCATAACCAGAGCTGTTACAGCTACCATAACCAAGACAGGTAACAAATCAACATAGGTCCCTTTACTTGGATCAAAAGTTCCATTAAGTGCTGTAGGCAAGGTAATATTAAAACTGGCCAAAAGCCCCTTTAAGTAAGCTCCCCAGCCTGAAGCAACACTGGAAATGGCAATCAGGAATTCCATTATAATCATCCAACCGACCATCCAAGCTGGAAACTCTCCTAAAGTTGCATAAACATAGCTATAGGCGCCGCCGTTTGCAGGTAAGCGAGATGCAAATTCTGCAAAGAAGAGGGCCGAAATACCAACAGCAACAGCAGCAATAATAATGGAAATAACCAGACCTGGTCCAGCATAGTTAGCAGCACCAATACCAGTAATAGTAAAGATACCTGTTCCCACCATCGAACCCAAACCAAGAAAAACGAGGTCAATAACCCCTAAACTTCTAGCCATTTCTGCTTTGGCTTGACGCGGGTCTTTTTTTCGAAAAATATTCACTTATCTCTCCTTGAATTTTTTATAGTTGTAAGTTTATCATAGGGAAAAATGATTGTAAATACTTTTTGAGATAAAGCAAAATTTAAGACCTAAAACAGAGATATTCGAAAACAAAAGAAAAAGGAGAACCTCTCTCCTTTTCTTAATTATCACTGCTGCTATCGGTCTCAGACATTTTTTCTTTCACTTCATCATAAGAAAGAGCATGGTTGTCATCTCCCGAATTTTCTAAATCCTCTTCAGGCATCTTACCTGTTTCGTAGATAGATTTAATTTGGGCAGCATCCAAAGTTTCATATTTGAGCAGAGCTTCTGCAATCAGCTTATGGGTTTCGCGGTTAGAATTGATAACATCGGCAGCCTTATTACGGGCTTCATTCAAGAGTTGGCGAACTTCTTCATCAATCATAACAGCTGTTTGAGTAGAATAAGACTTATCAGTTGGCATTTGACCTGGATTCATAGCATGATTGCCTTCATACTGAACAGGTCCAAGTTTATCGCTCATACCATATTCAGCTACCATAGCCCTAGCTAGGGCAGTGGCTTGTTCAAAGTCATTTGAAGCACCCGAAGTTTGAACATTAAAAATAATTTCTTCAGCAACACGACCACCCATAAGACCAGCCAATTGTTCTTTCAACTCATCCTTAGAAAGGAGGTTCTGATCTTCCTTAGGTAAGGAAATCATGTAGCCACCGGCACGCCCTCGAGGAACGATGGTAACCTTATGGACATCTCGAGCACTTGAGAGAACCAAACCAACAATGGTATGGCCAGCTTCGTGGAAAGCCACAATTTGCCGTTCTTTTTCAGAGACCTTTTTATCTTTTTTAGAAGGACCTGCAATAACGCGGTCTTCAGCTTCGTCAATATCGCTAGCGTCAATCTTGGTTTTATTGCGACGAGCCGCAACAAGGGCAGCTTCATTCAAGACATTTTCAAGGTCCGCACCAACAAAGCCTGGAGTTTGCTGGGCAATCACCTTGAGGTCAACATCATCCTTTAATGGTTTATTTTTAGAATGGACTTTAAGAATAGCTTCTCGACCCTTGACATCAGGACGACCAACTAAAACTTTCCGGTCAAAACGTCCAGGACGAAGAAGAGCTGGATCAAGGACATCGCTCCGGTTGGTTGCAGCAATGACAATGATACTTTCATTACCTTCAAAACCATCCATTTCGACTAGGAGTTGGTTAAGAGTTTGTTCACGTTCATCGTTTCCGCCGCCCATACCGGCACCGCGACGGCGACCGACAGCATCAATTTCATCGATGAAAATCAGAGCTCTCTCAGCTTTCTTGGCATCCTCAAAAAGGGAACGAACCCGGCTAGCACCGACACCGACAAACATTTCCACAAAATCAGAACCTGAAATGCTGAAGAAAGGAACACCAGCTTCACCGGCAACTGCCTTAGCTAGGAGAGTTTTACCAGTTCCGGGAGGGCCTTCAAGGAGAACACCTGTCGGAATGCGGGCACCCAAAGCCCGATACTTCTTCGGATTTTTTAAAAAGTCAACAACTTCAACCAGTTCTTGCTTTTCTTCCTCTGCACCAGCAACATCAGAAAAACGAACCTTAATATCATCCTTGCTAGCAGCCTTAGCCTTGTTGCGACCGAAGCTCATGGCACCACGAGCTCCACCGCCGCCTCCTTGACTCATCATAAAATAGAAGAGCAGTCCCATAATAAGTAATGGAACAAAGAGACTAAAGACATAGGACATGATTGCCCCACTGGAACTTTCAGGGACCACCTTAATTTTAGTACCAGATTCATCAGCTGCTTTTTCCAATTGATTCATGGAAGAATCGCTGGGTAAAATAACTGAAGTGAATTTTGTAACCTTTTCAGAACTATCAGAATTCAAAAGGTTGAAACTTGAGCTATTTGACGAAACCTTCTTAGCCTTGGCATAATCACCAGTCACTTTTACAACACTACCACTAGGTTGATAAGTAACCGATTTGATCTCACCTTTTTTTATTTCCTTAACCAAGGTTGAGTAACCAACTTCTCTAGTCTGGCCAGAGGAACTGCTAAAATAAAAGTTTGCAGCTGTCACTGCCAAAACAATGACAACCAGATAAATATAGGCATTTTTGACAAGCCCATTTTTATTTTTATTATTCATTGGCTAATTAAAAACTTTCTAATACTTAGTTTGCGTAAATTTCTTCCTTGAGAACACCGACATAGGGAAGATTGCGATATTTTTCATCATAATCAAGACCAAACCCGACTACAAATTCATTAGGAACATCATAGCAGACGTAGTCAGCATCAATATCTACAACTCGACCCTCAGGTTTATCAAAGAGGGTGACAATCTTAATAGACTTAGCCTTACGGTATTTAAACATATCTCGCAGATAAAGGAGTGTTCTTCCTGTATCGATAATATCTTCGACAAAGATGACATCGCGGCCTTCGATATTAGTATCAACATCTTTTAGAATTTTAACTTCACCGCTACTTTGGGTGCCACCTTGATATGATGAAACCACCATAAAGTCAATTTCAATATGTATATCAATATGCTTAATCAATTCAGCCATAAAGGGAACAGCTCCCTTTAAAACGCCAACAAGTAAAGGATTTTTCCCTTGGTAGTCCTTTGTTAATTGCTTACCAAGTTCCTCAGCCTTAGCCGTGATTTCTTCAGACGAATAAAGCACTTTTTCAATATCGTTATCTAAGGTCATAAATCACCAATTTCTTTAGTTTTTATACACAATTTAGCTTTAATTGTAACACACTGGGGAGCTTTTCTCAAATATAAGTGTCCATTGACAAGGACAAAGAGAAGGATGCCATCCTGTTCACCTACAATGGCTTTATTACGCTCTTTTGATGGAATTTTTTCGTCAATAAAAAGACGGCGTAACTTTTTATGAAAATCGCCAAAATCAATCCGATCACCAGATTGTCTTGGCCGTAAAATAATAGGTTTCAGACTGGTTAAGGGAACCTCTCCTGTCTGATTAAATTCAAAACTATTTTGACCAATACTGACGATTTTGCCATATTCTAACACTTTCCTTGCAAAAGTGCTATCCGTCTCAGGGCCGATTTTATCAAGCCAAAATTGCTCTTTTCTCAAATGTAGATAGTAGCCTGATTTTAGGTAGCTATCTTCCTCCCGCTTGTTTTCTCTTAGCCTGTCTAAAAGAGCTGTAAACTGTCTTCTGGACAACTCCAAATCTGTAAATTGGCTCAAATAATCTTGCAGAAGATAATATTGAACAGCTGCGGTTTTCTGTTGAAAAGTCTGCAAATTTGTTGCTTCTAATTCAGAACTTAAATCAGAGAGAGCTGTTAAAAGATACGTTGTCTCTTGACCTAATTCTCTAAGGGCTGTTGATAAATTAGGATTTTCTCGGGCTAGATTAGGGAGATAGATATTACGAATCCGATTACGCAGATAGTTCTCACTCGCATTAGTCTCATCCTCAAAATGAAAAACCCGAGGTAGGTCAGACTTTTTAACGTTTAGAAAAGGACGAATCAATTGACCTGGGCCAAAGTTTTGGATTATTTTCATACCAGCCAAATGCCTGAGTCGACTTCCTCGTAAAAGACGCATAAAAATAGTCTCAGCTTGATCGTCCGCATGGTGGGCTGTCACTAAGGCCGTATAACCTTCTTTCTGCATGACCTGGTTAAAGAAACTATAACGAAAGGAACGCGCAGCCTTTTCTGAAAATTTTCCCGTAAAATCAGTGACAAAAAAGGGCAGCTGATGCTGGTCAGCCCACTTTCTCAAATAAGCTTCTTCCTCATCAGACTGAATTCGCTGTTTATGATTAACATGGGCAATGCCAATAGAGATTGCTAAATCTTGCTGATGTTGATGTAAGAAATGGAGTAAATTCATTGAATCTACTCCACCGGATACGGCTATTAAGACCTTATCATGGTCAGTAAAATAACCTTCTTTTTGAATGGTTTTTAAAATCTTTTGATAAATCATTTTAACATTCTGTAGATATCATCAGCAATAGCTGTAATATCATCATAGCTAGCATTTTCCGTAAAGATAGATAGAACAAAGGGTGTTTCACCATAGACAATAGCCACATCGTGGCGATAATCGTAAGCATCCCCAATCTTATGGGCTACCTTGACAGAAATATCCTTAGAGATTCTCTGATCATCATAGTCAGTTGAAGAGAGGTAGTTGGTGATATCACCATTTTGCTTATAGATAGCCTCCATCATCAGGCCGGCTGTCTTAGCAGAAACCTTACGGCTCTTCATGTCCCAATCTTGACCAATAGCTGACTTGATGGTTTTATGGAAATCCTTGTCATATTGATGAGCTACATAATAACCTAAAATATTGGTCGCAACATTATCAGAAGACCGAGTAATTCGTTTTTCTAAGTCTCCGACACTGTATGGCTTATTATCAGCCGTTTTACTAAGATTTCCGCTGCCTTCTGGCTTATAAGCATCCTTAAAATCATTAACTGCTGGCGTGTAAGTGAAATTCTGAGAACTTTTAATTTTCCCTTTATTAATTTGTTCCTGCACATAGTAAAGCAAAGGAAGCTTGCTGACACTGGCAGAATAGATCATCTTATCGGCATTGATTTGAGCAGTCTTGCCAGTATTAAGCTGCTTCACGTAGATACTGTACTTATCTGCCTTATTGTACTTAGCCTGCAGCAGGTCTTGTATCAACCTAATTCTATCATCATGCTTAGAAACTGCCTTAGCATCAATCCAACCCTGCCCCTGCACATAGAGGTAGCTGCCATGCTGAGTTTTAGCCCTTTGAGTTACCTGAATTTTACTATAGGTTGGCAGATTTGTTTTTTTAGGAACTTGTCCTGCAACGTAAGGTTTGTCGTAAAGAGTTACCTTGTCATGAGTCCAATAACTTTTTGACTTTTTAAAAACTTCTTGTTTTTTTATCTGGTCATCATAAAAGTCTCGATAGCTAGCCTTGACATAGTTACCGTTAGCTAATTGAAAAATTGGCATCCCTTTTTTATTTTCAAGCAGTTTCTTAATAATAATTTTTGAATCTGGCTGAAGCTGACCGTCTTGTTTAGTCAAGTTAGGATCTAAATAAGTTTTTACCTTGGTGTAAACATTAGGATTAGCGGGAGTCTTAGCAAAATAGACATAGGAAAAATTTCTTGTTGGTCCTTCCTCATCCTTAGTATTGCGATCACCTCTGGCTATCGAAAATGAAACAAGAAAAACTTGCAGTAAAACCAAAAAGGCAAAGAGTTTTACTGTCCCGTTGCCTGTTTTAATCCTCATGAGAGTCCTCCACTTTTAAGGATTGATTTTTTTGATGGAGCTCCTCTAATTTTTCATCAGAGTAAGCCAAAAATTTCTCAATAGTTTCAATCAAATTTTCCATAATTATTGGGGAACCAATTCCGGAACGATGAACGTAACTTCACCAGAATCAGAATAATGATACTTGGCACGAGCGTATTTTTCAACAAATTCATCATCTTTGAGCTGCTCAGCAAGTTGTTCTTCCTTACTTGTTTGAGCCTTGGTTTTCTTATAATTTGCCTTCAGTTTAACAATTTCTGCTTTTTTATTTTGCAAATCGCGGTAACTAGAAACCAGATTATAGGTTGGTAGAATAAAAAGCAAAATGACAAAAATCAAAGTCCAACCCATAAAACGATGACGTTTGCGGGCTTCTTCTTCCTCATAGCGCTTGGTCAGGTTATTCTCTTTAATATAATCATTGTTCAGCTGAACAACCTTATCAGTCTTACTCATCCACTGCTACCCTTTTTTCACTCAAAATCTCATACATTTTTTGGGCATCGTCTCTTTTAGTACTGTCTTTCATCTCTAACACGCGCACCGTCAACAGCTTATTACCAAAGCGAATTTCGATCTCATCATTCAACTTTAGGTCGGTTGATGATTTAGCCAAAATCCCATTGACCTTGATACGGCCCTTATCAGCTACCTCCTTAGCAACAGGACGACGCTTAATGATGCGAGAGACCTTTAAATATTTATCTAATCTCATTTTTCCTCCAGAATTCGAGAGAAAATCTCTCTCATACCTGTAACTTTCCCTATTTTATCATGAATTTTAAAAAAACGCAGGACTTTATACCTTTTCAGCAGCTTTTCGACTCTTGATTTCTAAAAATTTCTGGCCGAATTTTTTCAATTCCTCTAAAATTTCATAATCTTTTTTCTGACGGACATCAAAAATAACTTCGATTTTACCTTGATGCTCGCTGATCCTAGCCTTCAAATTAGTTACTGACAAAGCTTCAAAATAATCTTGGGTTAAAAAGAGAGTCTGGCTGACTTTTTCAAAACGGACAATTACTTCCCCATTCTTCTTTTCAACGAGTTGAACGAAAACACTGTCCAGATATGACTTAACCAAACCAATTTCTAATAGATAAGCTACCTGATCAGGATAATCGCCAAAGCGATCAATTAATTCAGACTGAAGATTTTCATAATCCTCCAACACAGAAATTTCTCGAATTCGTTTGTAAATTTCAATTTTTTGCCGCTCATCACTGATGTAATCAGCAGGAAGATAGGCATCAATACCCAGATTGATTTCAGCATTGCCCTTCTGACGAGCCTGACTTCGTCCTTGTTTATGGTGAATAGCTTCTTCCAGCATCTGTGAATAAAGTTCAAAACCAACCGAATCAATAAAGCCGCTCTGTGAAGCCCCCAAAATATTACCAGCTCCGCGAATAGAGAGATCTCGCATAGCAATTTTAAAGCCCGAACCTAGCTCAGTAAATCCCTTGATGGCATCCAGCCGCTTTTCAGAAGCCTCTGTCAAAACCTTGTCAGGCTGATACATGAGGTAGGCATAGGCAATTCGATTGCTGCGGCCAACCCGCCCCCGCAATTGGTAGAGAGTAGATAACCCCATTCGGTCAGCATTTTCAACAAAAAGGGTATTGACATTAGGCATATCAATGCCTGTCTCGATAATCGTTGTGGCTACCAAGACGTCATAAACACCATCTAAAAAATCAAAAAGAGTATTTTCCAGTTGAATTTCACTCATCTGACCGTGAACCACACCAATATTAGCTTCAGGAACCAACTCCTGCAGTTCCATAGCCTTGCGGTCGATAGTTTCAACACGATTATAAACATAGAAAGCTTGACCACCTCGGCTGATTTCTCGCATGATAGCTTCGCGAATCATACCAGAATTGGTTTCCAAAACATAGGTCTGAACTGGATAGCGATTAGTCGGTGGGGTTTCAATGACCGATAAATCCCGAATACCTAGCATAGACATGTGTAAGGTCCTAGGAATAGGGGTAGCAGTCAAAGTTAGAACATCAGACTTTTTCTTGAGTTCCTTGAGTTTTTCCTTGTGCTTAACGCCAAAGCGCTGCTCCTCATCAATAACAATGAGACCCAAATCCATAAATTTCAAATCTTTGGAGAGCAAACGGTGGGTCCCGATAATAATATCAATTTGCCCCTTGGCTAGAGCAGACAGAGTCTGGCTCTGTTCCTTTTTGGTTTGAAAGCGACTGAGAACACCAACCTGGACAGCATAATTTTCAAAGCGTTCCTTAAAATTATTATAATGCTGCTGGGCTAAAACCGTTGTTGGCACTAAAACAGCAACTTGTTTGCCATCATTGACCGCCTTAAAAGCTGCTCGCATAGCTACTTCAGTCTTACCAAAACCAACATCGCCGACTAAAAGTCGATCCATAGGCTTGTCGGATTCCATATCCTGCTTGACTTCCTTGATAGACCTCAGCTGGTCATCCGTTTCAACATAGGCAAAATCATCTTCAAACTCCCGTTGATTGTCATCATCAGCTGAAAAGGCAAAACCTTTGAGCTGACTGCGTTCAGCGTAGAGTTTCAAGAGGTCATCAGCGATGTCTTCAACCTGCCTAGAAACCCTTTGCTTAGCCCTTTGGAAACGACCATCATTGAGCTTATTGATTTTGGGCTCTTTGCCATCGCTGGCCATATATTTGGAGAGCAACTCAATTTGCTCAACTGGGATAGAAATCGTATCAGCATTCTGGTATTGGACCGTCAGGTAGTCTCGGTGCACACCCTGAATTTCAATAGTTTCAATGCCAAGAAAACGCCCGATACCATGAACATTGTGGACAACATAGTCGCCCTTTTGCAGCTCATTATAATCCTTAAGCCGCTCAGCATTGCTGACATTCTGCCTGCGAATCCGCCGTTTTGGAGTCTTGTGGAAAATTTCTTTTTCTGTAATCAGGACCAGTTTTTGATCCGCAAAGTAAAAACCGTTGGTTAGAGACCCCTGAGTCAACTGAGCCTCCCCTTCACGCAAATCACCAGCTGCTACTATTGGCAGGTCACAATCATACTCCCGCAGACTTTCCTGCAACTTTTCCAGTTTGGCTTGTGAATCAGATTGGAGAACAACCGTTGCCCTAGTCTTGAGATAACGATTAACTTCATCCACCAAGAGCGGAATTTGATTGAAAAATTCCTGCATAGCATACTGGGTGAAATTATAAATTTTCTGGAAGCGAATATTGCCCAGTCCCTTGTGAAAATTTGAAAAGAAACTGGCAGGTTGATAATTTCTCAGGTCCTGAAAGATATCCGCAAAGTAGACCTGATTTGAAAGAGCCTGATGTTGCTGCAAATTTTCGGTCAGATAATTAGCAATTTCTAGATTTAACGTGGCATTGCGATCAGTTAATTTTTGAAAATCATCAAAGAAAATTGGTGTTCCCTGAGGTAGATAATCTAAAAGGCTATAGGTCTTATCGTAAAAATAAGCCAGAAACCTTTTAAAATCCTGATGCCGATAGCCATCAGCCAGCGTAGTATAAAGACCATCCAAATAGTCCTTAAGTTGATCATTTTGAGCTCGCTCTAGTTCCAACTCTAACTTAGCTAGAGCCCTTCGCCGATCGTCTTCCGTCAGTATAGTCTCATCAACAGGACTCAGGGTAAAACTTTCCAGATTTTCTAGCGATTTTTGACTCTCAGGATCAAAAGTTCGCAAGCCATCTAGTTCATCTCCGAAGAATTCCAAACGGTAGGCCCGATCTGTCTGACCATCATAGATATCTAAAATATCCCCCCGCTGACTAAATTCACCCGGAGAGAATACCTGAGAAACCTTATTGTAACCAAGACTGGTCAAGGTCTTGACTAGACTGGCCAAATCATAGTCCTGTCCAACTGTGAAAGTCAAAACAAAACGGGCATAATCCTCAGGTTTAGGTAACAGGACCCTAGCTCCCAAGAGACTAGTCACCAAAATCCCAGATTTAGTTTCATCCAGCAGAAAATTAAGACTTTCCACCCGAGAAAGAGATTTTTCCTGCGAAGCAACAACGAACTCTGCCCCGACAATATCATCCGCAAAAAATTGATAGACCGAGTCGTCACCAAGGAAAGAAACTAGATCACTGGCTAGGTTTTCAGCCTCATTCTGACTGGCCGTCAAGATGACCAGCTTGCCTTGATTAGACAAAAAGTTTCCAGCAATAGCTAAACTCTTACTGGCACCACTTAAGCCCATAACTAACTGTCGGCCCAGCAGAGCTGTCTTATCCTGCCATTCTTGCAGATGCTTGTTTTGATTAAAAAGATGTAAAAGTGTCTTATCCATTGTATTTTTGCATGGTCTGTTCAAAATCACCAGACTCCAAATAAAAGTTAACCGCAGCAGCCACTCGTTCCAGAGAAGCTAAAATTGTTGCATAATCATCCTGACTAAATGCAGACAGAACATAATGGACCACCTTAGCTCCTGTCTTGGGCCGACCAATACCAACCTTAATTCGGTCAAATTCCTGACTACCGATATACTTGATGATCGATTTGATACCATTGTGGCCGCCAGCCGATCCCTTTTGCCGGAAGCGAATCTTCCCAACTGCCATATCTAGATCATCATAGATAACCAGTAGATCCTCAACAGCGATATTAAAGTAGGTCAAAAGAGCCTGAACAGCCTGACCACTTTCATTCATAAAAGTCAAGGGCTTAACGAAATAGACCTTCTCACCATTGAGAAAGGTTGAACCGACTAAAGCCTTAAAATTTTTATCCTCTGTGAAGGTCACATCGAGATGCTTCACAATCTCATCAATAGCCATAAAACCAATATTATGCTTAGTTTTATCGTATTTTGAACCTGGATTTCCCAGACCAACAATCAATTTTGTCATTTTAATTTTTCCTATTTCAGAAAGACCAAAAGGACTGGAAGAAGGTTCCAGCCTTTCGTTGCTATCATTTTTTCACTCAAACATTAAAGCGAAATTCCATAATATCGCCATCTTGGACCACGTAATCCTTACCTTCTTCACGCAGACGACCGGCTTCCTTAACCGCTTTTTCTGAGCCATAAGTTATCAAATCGTCGTAAGACATAGTCACAGCTCTGATAAAGCCCCGTTCAAAATCTGAGTGAATGATACCAGCAGCTTGCGGAGCCTTGATTCCTCGCTTGAAAGTCCAAGCTCGCACTTCCTTCTCACCAGCGGTAAAATAAGTTCCCAATCCAAGCAAATGGTAGGCTGCGCGTGTCAGCTTATCCACACCTGACTCACTCAAGCCCATCGCTTCAAGAAATTCGCCCTTATCTTCATCATCCAACTCAGAAATTTCTTCCTCAGCACGCGCTGAAATGACGACTACTTCGGCATTTTCTGTTGCTGCGAAATCACGAATTTGCTTAACATAATTAATGCTATCTGGATCAGCAACCTGATCTTCATTGACATTAGCTACATAGAGGACTGGCTTAGCTGTCAGAAGAAAGAGTCCTTTGACAATCTTTTGCTCCTCCTCAGTAAACTCAACGGTACGTGCTGATTTACCATCTTCAAGAACTGGCTTGATCTTTTCAAGAACAGCAAACTCAGCAATCGAGTCCTTATCCTTTTGTGTACGTGCAATCTTCTCAACACGCGCATAGCGTTTATTGATAGATTCTAGATCAGCCAAGATCAATTCCAAATTGATCGTATCAATATCCGCCAGAGGATCGACAAAGGCACCTTCACGTCCCTGCTCCCGCATGACATTTTCATCATCAAAAGCACGCACCACATGGACAATAGCATCTACTTCGCGGATATTAGCCAAGAATTTATTTCCCAGACCCTCACCCTTAGAAGCCCCTTTAACAATACCAGCAATATCGGTAAATTCAAAAGTCGTTGGTACTGTTTTTTTAGGTTTAATCAACTCCGTTAATTTTTGCAGACGGCTATCTGGCACCTCAACCATTCCGACATTGGGATCAATAGTGGCAAAAGGATAGTTGGCAGCCTCTGCCCCCGCCTTGGTGATTGCATTAAAAAGCGTTGATTTTCCAACGTTGGGCAAACCAACAATACCAGCTGTTAAAGCCATGAATTTTAGTCTCCGTTCTCTCTTCAGTCAAAAATTATTATACCATAAAACATACTAGATAAGGTGACCTTTTTCAGTGTACATTTTTTAGTTTTAAACAACCCAAAAATAAACAGTAGACATGAAAATCTACTGCATCACTGAAAAATATTTCCGAAAATCACTGATAGGCTTGATAAAAATGGTAGAAAAAACTGCACGACACCACAAACTTCTCTATCTGTCTCCTAAAGCACCAGCTAGAGCACCAATAGATAAAAAGATTAAGAAACAAATGATAATAACCAATCCTCGGTTTTTATCACAAAATTCCCAAATATTCATAGGCCGATTGCCATCTTTTTCAATAACCCGCTCAATAATTTTTTCTGGCTCTTTGCCTAATATTAGCTGGTCTAAACTTACTTGAAAAATCTCTGCCAGCTTGACCAAATTATCTAAATCAGGAGTTGCTTCTCCATTTTCCCACTTGGAAATAGCCTGACGAGAAATAAATAATTCTTGGGCTAAAACCTCTTGAGAAATATTTTTAGCCGAACGTAATGATTTTAGCTGTTCTGAAAAAGTCGTCATAATCTTACCTCAATTGTTTTGGTTAGACGGTCTCTAAATCTGTAAAAAATAATTAAAGCTACTAGTAATAAGAATAAACTGTGCATCAAGATAGCTATATGTGATTCTGAAAATCCCAATAAAACCAGCATCATCCGAGTAAAATGAACTCCACCGTGAACAGCTACAGCTGCCCAAGTTGTCTCAAAGATACATTTCAGCAAATAAGCTAAAAAAGCTAAGCTAAAAGCAATGAACATCGTTAAGAGGCCAGATACTAATCCCTCTCTAAAAATATGGAAGGCATGAATTAGGGTAAAGAGTCCGCTAGTTATGAAGAGGGAAACAATCGGTGAGTACTTGGTCCGTAAAGCTTGGGTCATGTAACCGCGAAAGATCAGCTCTTCTGGAAATCCTTGAACCAGAAAAGCAGCCGAAAAGGACGTTAAAGTATAGATGAAAATGTTAGCCAAACTAAGCTTTCTTTGAATTTGAAACGGATTGTCATGGAAAAGAAATCTAGCGATGACCGACCCTAGAAAAATTAGAGCAGCCGTCAACAGGAAAGAGAGCAGAAATCCTTTGACCGACTTCTTATTAAAGGATAAATTCAAGGCCTTCCAAGTTTGCTTATCCAATACCTTGATAAAAAATAAGGCATAAAATAAATAGCCAAGAACAAAAATTGGACCACTAGAGACATTTCCATACAACCCATTAGATAATAAAGCTAGCAGACTGTTAAAGGGCAAGAATCCAACTGTCGCTAGTAGTACCTTCATTAGGGGCGAGAAAAATGACTCTCTCTTTACTTTCATCATCATGGTAAAACTCCTTTCGTTTTCTAAGCTTAGTATAGACGAGAGAAGCCTGTTTTCCTAGCACTTTCACCAGCAACTAGAGGTTGCAAAACTGGTCCAAAGCCTGAAAATAAAAGGAAAGTAATAGTTGCTGATGGCAATTTCTTACAAACTATAAATAAATCTTTCTCTTTTGAGCTGTCAGAGTCATCTGCTGACATTGAAGAATTTCACCATCAACTGCCAACAAGGTTTTATCTGGAAAAGTCAAAGTCAGACCATCCAGTAACGCATGATTTAAGTAAGAGGAAGTCTCATGTTTTTTTAAGACAAGGGTCAATAAAATCACCAAACGCTGCCAAAAATTTTCCCCTTTAGCATAAACGAGATGCAAATTTGAGTCAAATACCGTCGCACTAGGCCAAATCATAATGCCCCCGCCAAAATAAGTATTATTAGCTAGGGAGAAAAAGTAAATGTCCTTAACTTCTAAAAGCTCACCACTCCCCTTCTTAAGCTGAACACTAGCCATCGGCTTTTTAAAGAGAGATAAAATAGCTATTAAAACATAGGTCATTTTTCCTAGATGAAACCGATTGAGCCCAGACTTAATTTTAGACTGAGCTGCCTGCTTGACTACCCAAGCTGAAAAGCCGAGATCCAGGCTATTAAGTAAGATACCTGCCTGATCTACAAAAATAGTAATTTCTCTTGTACATCCAGTTAAAAGAGTTGCCATAGTCCCATCTAAATCTGGTAGTTGTAAGGCTTTAGCAAAATCATTACCTGAACCAACTGGGTAATAAGCAAAAGGAATGTCCTCTGGTAAATAATAAAGCACCTTAGACAAAGTACCATCACCTCCTAAAATCAGAAGACGATCCCCATCTGCCCAAGAGCTTAGTACATGGTCTACTTGATACTTTTCATCATCCGGACCAGTCGTATAAACTATTTCCTGATCAAGTTGAGGATAATCTTTTTGGATTTTTTCCACAACTTGATGGGCTTTGTGGGGACCAGCATTCGGATTGGCAATAATAAAAAGAGTCATAAGACATTCTTTAGCTTTCGCTCAAAATCATGACGACTCATCATGACGACATGATCACAATTAGTACAGCGAATCTTGATATCAGCCCCTAAACGCGTCACTTCCCAGCAGTTAGCCTTCTTACCAGTCTCCTTAATAGTGCAGGCATGAGGCTTTTTCATTTCAACCAAAGAACCTACCTGATACATAGATACCTCCAAAACATCTAAATATTAGCCTTATTATAAACAAAATGCCCTAAGCTGACAAATCTATAAAAAGATACCAAGCAAGGAAAAATAATATCATTAAACATTACTAGTTAGTAAGAAAATTGAATGACCCCAACACAAGTTAGGATCACCTAATTATGACAATCGTCGACAGTAACAAGCTAGACTGACGAATTATGGTTTAGAGAAGTCATATCAAAGAAAGCTAATTTCTTGCGATGCGATAAGATAAAAAAAAAGAATCTGACCAAGCAATCAAACAGTTCCAGGAGATTATGAAAAATACGGCAGTCTGAGGTACATAGTGAGTTAGACTGTCGTATTCTAGGGAAAGTTTATGGACCGCATCGCAGTGGTTGATTGGAAGTACTTATCTCTTTTTATTATTTATAGAGGATAGCGCCCTCCCTAATCAACTGTGCGGGGGTGAGACTACAGAATTGCATCGATTGCTAGGCAATACCGATTTGTGTCTTACTCCCAAAAGAAGAAGCCTGACTGATATCAGGCTTCTTCCGGAGATTATGAAAAAGAAAAGTTTATTTAGGATTGATTATAGTATAGCTTTGAGCACTTAATTTCTGCTTAAATTTCAAAAGTTTAAAAACTCTTCTTAGTTAGTCCGAACTGGAGTAATCAGCTGGATAAAGTTTTCACCATCATCACCTGGTGTCAAAGTAAATGGACGAACTGGCGATATGAAACGAATCCGAACCGTCTCACTCTTAAGAGCCTTGAGGGATTCAATTAAGTAAGTTGGATTGAAACTGATAGTTAAATCATTGCCGCTTGTTTCAAGAGTATCAATTTCTTCATTGACTTTACCAACTTCGGGAGAATTAACATGAGCCGACACCTTGCCATCTACAATTTCCAACTTAACAGTACCATTTTGAGTAGCATTAGAAATCAAATGAGCCCGCTCCATAGCTGAGCGAAGATTATTGGTATCGAAAAGAATTTCGGTTTCAAAATCACTAACTAAAAGTCGATCAGTATCTGGATAAGCCCCTTCTAACATCCGAGCATAAAAAGAAATCGTTTCACTTCTGAAAAGAATTTGACTGCCCGATAGAAAGACCTCAACAGTTTCAATATCATCACCAAAAACAGCTGAAAATTCACGCAGAGAACGGCTTGGCAAAACGACATCAAAGTTATCCCCAGAATTTTCCAAAACAAGTTTACGCTGGCTCATTCGATGAGAATCGGTAGCCACAGCCTTGAAATTCTTATGCTCTGTTAAAACCAAGTGAATTCCTGTTAAAATTGGCCGACTTTCCTGAGTGCTGGCAGCAAAAGCAGTTTCAGCAATCAAGGTTTTCAAAACCTTGGTTTCAAAAACTAAGGGATTGCTAGTCGCAACTTCCTGCAGGCGAGGGTATTGCTCAACATCTTTCCCTTTGAGGGTAATTTCTGATTTACCGCTGGTCAAAAGGACCTGACTGTGTTCAATTTCTTTAAAGTCGAGACTAATATCTGGTAAGCTGGAAATGATATTAATAAAAAAGTTGGCTTCCAGTAAGATGCTGCCTGTTTCTGAAATTAAGAGACCAGCATTTTCATCATTGCTAGCAATTGAGTTTTCAATTGAAATCTGACCATTAGAGCCTGTCAAGGTGATACCAGTTGCATGGACATCAATCTTAATGCTAGAAAGAATAGGAATAGCATTTTTGCTACTAATAGCTCTTTTAGTGGTATTTAAAGCCTGCAAAAAGAAGGCTTTATTAATTGAAAAATTAATCATGGGAACTCCTTTATAGTATTAAGTATAAGTTTAGTAGTAGTAGTAGGTCTTGTGGAGAGCGTGGATAAATCGGATTAACCTAGCTAGAGCAAGGCTAAGATGTTGTGCACAAGCTGTGGATAAACCTGCTAGAAATCAGCCTCCTATCCACAAGACTATTTGATTTTATTTTTGATAGTTTCAATTTCAATCCGCAGACTGTCATCCTGAGTTAACATATTTTTGATTTTATTATAAGCATGCAGAACTGTCGAATGATCACGTCCACCGAATTCTTTACCAATCTTAGGCAGACTGTTATCGGTCATCTCTCGTGCCAGATACATAGCAACCTGACGGGCTAGAACAATGTTTTGATTACGCTTGGTCGATTTGATTTCTTTGACGGTTACACCATAGAATTTGCTGACCTGTGTTTGAATTTCTTCAATTGAAATGATATTGATAACTGGCGCATCCTGCTTGCGGGCCCGAATGGCTTCGGCAGCTAAATCAACTGTAATGATGTTAGACTGCTTAACAGTAGCCACCAGATTGATATCCTTAAGAGCACCCTCTAGATCACGAACGTTGGAATCAAATTGGCCAGCTAAATATTCAATCGTATCCTGAGAAAAGGTGTAAGGGAAACCTTGCTCAAGAATTTTATTGGTCAAGATAGCAATCCTAGTTTCATAATCTGGCGGTGTAATATCAACCGTCAGTCCCCATTTAAAACGGGTTACCAGCCGCTCTTCCAGATTGTTGAGATGATCAGGTGTCCGATCACTAGTTAAAACAATCTGTTTGTTGTTGGCATGTAGGGCGTTGAAGGTGTTGAAAAATTCTTCCTGAGTTCCTTCCAAAGTCTTCTTAGCCAAGGATTGAATATCATCAATCAGGAGAACATCCAAGCTGCGGAAATTTTCCTTGAGTTCTTCCATAGACTCTAAGCGAATATGGGTCACAAATTCATTGATGAAATTTTCTGCTGTGATATAGCGAACCCGTGCACTGGGATTATTTTCCAAAACGGTATTACCAATAGCATTGAGTAAGTGAGTTTTCCCTAGACCAGGTCCCCCCCAGATAAAAAGAGGATTGTAGGTTGTCCCAGGACTATTAGCGACAGCAATTGAAGCTGCCTTGGCCCACTTATTTTCATCCCCTTGAATGAAGTTGTCAAACTGATACTTGGGGTTTAAATTTGACGGAACGGGAGGTTGAGTTGTCTGAGCAAAGCCCGACTGGGGATAAGCATTTGCTTGCCCCCCCTGATTTGAATTGGCTTTACTGGCTAGGACGTTCTCAATTTCAGCACTTTCAAAAATGTATTGGGCCCTAATCTGTGTATTAAAGACTTCAAAGCCAGCGGTAATCAGGACCTGCTGAAGATTTTTCTCCCAAAAGAGTTCCTTCATACGGTCGATGTAAATGATAGCTGTGTCATTTTCTACCTTAATCAACTGGGCATCTAGAACGAAAAATTCAAAAGTAGCTTGAGTGAGATGATCCCTAGACAACTCGAGGACCCTATTCCAAAAAATCGTTTCATTTTCTGTCATAGCTCTCTCCATTTTCAGAATATCTTGTACCGTATTCTAACATAAAAAGAAGAAGTTTTCCACAGGCAGAAAAGAAAATATTCACATTGTTTATGAAAGTTTTCCACAGGGTGTGGAGAATAATAGAAAAGCCCTGAAATCAAGGCTTTAGCGAGTTTTTTTATGTGTAAAAGGTCTACCTAAGAGTTTTTTGAATCCACAGCTTATTTCAGCTTGTTGATAATTCTGTTTAAGTCTTCTGAGGACGAGAAAGGAATAGTTATCTTACCTGATTGATTATTATCCATGTTTATGGTAACAGGAATTCCTAAGGCTTTAGTCAGCTCTTCCTCCAAATCTTTTTTAAAAATATTCTGCTTTTTGATCGAGGTTTTAGGGCTATTTTTGGGTTTAAGCAATTTTTCTAAGGCCCTGACTGATAGTCCTTCTGCTTTAATTCTCTGCAGCCAAGCTTCCTGTTCTTGATCGCTTAAGCCCAACAAAAGGCGTGCATGGCCAGAAGATAGACTGCCATCTTCCAAAGCTCTCTGCAAAGGATCAGATAAATTAAGAAGACGTAAAAAATTAGTGATGTAAGGGCGGGATTTCCCCATATATTTGGCGATTTCCTCATGGGTCATCTGATTAGTCTCAATCAGGTCTTGATAAGCCTTAGCTTCTTCAACGGGATTGAGATTAGAACGCTGTAAGTTCTCAATAATCGCTTGAATACGACTATCTTGGTCTGAAAGTTCCTTAACAATCGCCGGAATTGTTTGCAGCTGCGCCAACTGACAAGCCCTGAAACGCCGCTCACCTGCAATTAATTCATAGCCAATAATAGGTGATTTTCGGACAATAATTGGCTGAATGAGGCCATTCTCTTTGATGGAATCTGCTAATTCTTCCAATTCCTTTTGTTTAAAACTTAAGCGAGGTTGAAAAGGATTGGGATATATATCGTTTAAGCTTAACTCTTTTAGTTCTACAGTCATAACCATCCTTTCAAATCAAAAAAAGACGGGAGTGGGATCAACCCAAAAATTGAAAATTGGGTTCTCACCACTCCCACCCCTACACAGTTCAAAAGATCTGAGGGACCTTTTGAAGTTGGAAATAGAGCCTAGGACAAAAGTCCAAACTCATCTTATTAAACTGTCAAGTTTTACTTACTGCTGGAGGAAGAAGTATCCAGATCATTATTGGTTTTAGTTAGTTTGATATCAACAGTTTTCTTCTTACCATCACGATAGAAAGTCAAGGTGACTGTATCACCAATTTTATGCTTGTAAAGCTCCTCTTGGAGTTCAGCGACAGAGGTAACTTCTTTATCATTAATTTTGGTGATAACATCATACTCCTCTAATTTACCATCAGCCGGCATATCAGACTGAACAGAACCAACAACAACTCCTTTGGTCACGTCATCAGGAACATCCACCTTATCTTGAATTGACGAGCTTGCACTATTCAAATCAGCCATAGTAATACCAAGAGCTGGACGAACAACTTTACCATCTTTTTCTAATTGATTAATAGTTGAAACGACATTATTTGATGGAATAGCAAATCCCATTCCTTCATAGCCTTCCATAGTGATTTTACTTGAGTTAATGCCTATGACCTGTCCTTCAATGTTGATTAGGGCACCACCAGAATTTCCAGGATTGATGGCAGCATCAGTCTGAAAAGCTTTGGTTTGAACAGTTGAGCCATCTTCAGCCTGTAAGGTCACTGTCCGATCAAGACTGGAAACAATCCCTTGAGTGACAGTGTTAGCAAACTCGGAACCTAATGGACTACCGATTGCAATAGCCGTTTCTCCCACTTTAACAGAAGAGGAATCCGCAAATTCTGCTACTTTAGAGACCTTGTCAGAAGAAATTTTAATTACAGCTAAATCTGAATAGGTATCAGAACCGACTAATTCCCCCTTTATGGCTTCTTTCTGATCTTTTTCATTCCCCATCATGATAGTTAGCTTTTCAGCTCCATCAACTACATGGGCGTTAGTTACAACGTAGGCATCTTTACCATCTTTTTTATAGATTACCCCAGAACCTTGGCCATATTGGACTAGGCCATCTTTATCTTTTTCGATTCCAGCCTTATCAGCAGCCTCAGCTTCAGCATCAGATAGTTCTTGGTAATTAGAAACGGTAACAACAGCATTTTTGACCTTATCAACAGCCTTGGTCACATCTGAGGAATTATTGTATTTAATATTGCTGACAGATGTTTTACCGATAGAAGTTGTAACACCGCTGAGTTTTAACATCAAGAAAGTTGCCAGCAACCCCCCGATAAAGCCAATAAGCAGTATCAAAAAAGGTGTTAGAATTTTTTTCCAAGGTATTTTCTTTGAATTTTCCAATAATCAATCCTCCACATATTAAAAATACCCCTTAACTATACCCTATTGTTAGGGAAAAAGCAAGAATTCACAGGCTGTGGATAACTTTGTTAAAATAGGGGAAAAAAGCTGCTAGGTCAGGACAGAAGAGGCCTTCTTCTATGTGGAAAAACTGTCTAAAACGGCCTATGGTATAATGATGTTATGAAGATAAAATTGATTACAGTTGGTAAACTGAAAGAAAAATATCTCAAAGAAGGGATTGCCGAATATGCTAAACGTCTGGGACGTTTTGTCAAATTTGAAATGACCGAATTAGCAGATTAGAAAACACCTGACAAGGCCAGTCCTGCCCAAAATCAACAAATTATGGAAAAAGAAGCTGGCCGAATTATGAGTAAGATAGCTGATCGGGATTTTGTCATTGTACTGGCCATTGAGGGTCAGGAATGGTCGTCAGAAGAGTTTGCCAAGAAATTGGCTGATGCTACTCTACGAGGTTTCTCCAATATTACTTTTATAATTGGTGGAAGTTTGGGCCTAGCTCCTCAAGTTAAAAAGCGAGCTAATCTCTTGATGAGTTTTGGACGTTTGACCCTGCCTCATCAACTTATGCGTCTTGTTTTGGTGGAGCAGATTTACCGAGCCTTTATGATTCAGGAAGGCAGTCCCTATCACAAATAAAAAAACAAGCTTTGTAGATTCAAGCTTGTTTTTTAGATTAGCAAAAGATGATTCCAGCAGGATTCGAACCTGCGACCGTTCGCTTAGAAGGCGAATGCTCTATCCAGCTGAGCTATGGAACCAGCTCCTTTATTCTATCAAAATAAGCCTTTTGCTGTCAATATCGCAAAAAACTGTTAGTTTCTAGGAAGGATAGGCTTTTTGATAGTTACTTAAAGAACTTTAAAAATAATTTTAAAAAACTATTGACACATCTGATAGACTAGGATATACTATTGAAGTCTGGTCCGTTGGTCAAGGGGTTAAGACACCGCCTTTTCACGGCGGTAACACGGGTTCGAATCCCGTACGGACTATGATAAGACTTTAAGTTGCGTAAGCAACTTTTATTTTACCCAGAAAAAGGCTTTTGGACTAGTATCCAGAAGCCTTTGTTTGTCTCTTTAAAAAGTGATGATAACTATAATTATAGAGAAGAAAAAGAATAAGACCTGCTATAGAGAGAAGACTGGCTGATTTAAAACCATTTGGAATGAAACTCAACTTGACTTTCCCTTTCCCTGCTGGAACATCGACTGCCATGAAGCCTTTTTGCACTTTACGAATTTTGACAGGCTTACCGTTTAGTTTGGCTGACCAGCCCTTATCATAGGGAAGAGTAAAGAAGAGTGAGCCAGCTTTTTTAGCGGTATAGTTGGCAGTGACCTGATTATTTTGAGTTGTAACAGTGACCTTTTGCGATTTAATTTTGTCCATAGCCCTTTGATAAGCTTGAGTATTGAGGCCGTAGAAGTTTGGTCGTTCAAAAGAAACTTGATGATTTTCTGGAAAAGCCAAAGTAACTTTTATCTGACTTTCT
Source organism: Streptococcus criceti HS-6 (assembly GCF_000187975.2). NCBI lineage: Bacteria > Bacillati > Bacillota > Bacilli > Lactobacillales > Streptococcaceae > Streptococcus > Streptococcus criceti. The sequence goes on along the minus strand of NZ_AEUV02000002.1, from coordinate 386,472 downwards.
TTTTGAAAGTAACCCAAATTAAAGAAGCTAAAAGCATTATCAGTAGTATAATTGTAAATTTTGTCATTAACGGTTACTGTTACACTATTAGCATCCTCGTTACTAAGTGAAAGATTGGGAAGGCTGATGTAAACCTGCTGATTGGCTGGAACATTGACCTGATAGCTAAGTTTAGCAGTATTTTCACCTGCAGGAGCAATGACGGTTAGGCGATCATTAAAGTTAGTCAAGGAGTCTTGAGTCTGACTTGACAGATGTGTAAAGTAAGTTTGATCAAGCCTCGTTAGATTGTTGAGTAGGGAAGCCTGATTGTCCAAGGTATTAATAGTAAATTTGACATCTTTGTAAACCCCATCCGTCAGAATTGCTAATTGACTAGCATTTTTATTACGGTAAAGCGAAAGAAAGCCAGAGCTTTTAACCGCTTTGAAACCATACTTACCAACATCCTCATTGGAAAGATTGTAAGTAACGCCAAAAAGACTATCAGCAATAATCGTATTATTTTGGTAGCGCAAGTTAAGGTTAGTCCCATTTGATTGGAAGCCCAGTCGATCCAACTGGCTGCTGGAAGCGGTATTACGAATAGAAGAAAATTGAGAGATACCATTGTAGTTGAATTTCATACTATCATTGCCAGTTTGGGGTAGAAGTCGTTCTGTTCTAAAAAACGTATCTTGCTGCTGCTTGGTATATTTAATCAATTGGTCGATTTGGCTCCGATCTCGTTCATACCCTTCTCTGGTTGGAAAAATCCATTCATCGTTCAGATTATTGACTTGGTAGTAAGCGTTGAGACCAATTTCGAAAAGTGTAAAAACGAGAGTAAAGGCAATCATGGCTAGGGACCCCAACTGTTTCTTATTGAAGGCAACCAATATAACTGCATAGGCTATTAGAAAGGCTAGGGTTAGAACTAGATGAATCGGTTTTAAAAAGGTATAGTGTCTGGCATAGATAAAAGTTAGGATAAATCCGATAATTAAAAGAGAGAAAACTGCTAATAGCCGTTTCACATAAAACTTTTGCAGGTAGCTGAGACTTTCGCCAGCCATTAAGATTATAAGGGTTGAGAATAACCAAGCATAGCGGTGGAGAAACATATTTGGCGCGTGCATCCCCTGCCAAAGTAAATCCAAAGGATTGAGATAGAAGCTGGCAATTATAACTCCTAAAAGCAAGGCATAGGCTAGTTTAACAAACCACTTTATTTCTTTGATAGTAAAGAAGGTAAGAGCCAGAGCTAATGGAAAGAGCCCAACATAAATCATAGGAATGGCCCCAAATTTTGTAGTGTCATAGGCTCCAACAAAATTTTTAGCAAAGAGGTCAAAAGTCCAGACTTTGTCAGCTAACAAAGTGTTAAAAGTTGAGAACTTTTCTCCATGGGTTGACAGATCCAAATAGCTTGGTATCAACATAACAGCTGATGTTAAGGCTGACAAGATTGACACAACTGTAAAGTTTGTAAACGAGGCGACAAGTTTCTGCCAATTAGGGTTTCGAGTTAACTGGACTAGAAAGTAGAGCGCTAAGAAGATTGCCAGCATAAAACCAAAATAATAATTTTGGATAAAGAGTAAGGTCAGCGTCAAGTAGTAAAGCCAGAAACGTTTTTGTTCCAAGAGATAATGCAACCCTAAGATGATCAAGGGAGCAAGGATAAGAACATCTAGCCAAGTATTGATTTCTAGCTGACTAACCGCAAAACTCATGAGAGCATAGGAAGTTGATAGACTAGCTATCAGGGGTTCTTGAAGCTTTACAAAAAGTTTACGAAGTGTAAAGGATATTGACACTCCCATCAAGCCAAATTTAATGAGAGTGAAGAGATAAACCGCATCAGCCATAGATTTGACACTAAAGAAATAGTAAAAGGGTGACAGAAAGGACCCTAAATAATAACTAGAGAGAGCGTAAAAATTTAGTCCCAAACCAGAAGTAAAAGTATAAAAGAAACTATCACTACCGTGCAAGATGTTACGTAACTGGGTCGCAAAAATAGAATATTGATGGAAACCATCACTGGCTAAAATAGTTGTTTTACTGCCCCAGTAAATATCCATGGACCAGAGTACTACTAGCATAATCAAGGCAGGTAGAAAAAAGGCGGAGCCATAGAAAGCGAGGAGTTTTTGATGTTTTTTCAAAACTGCTATCATAATAAACTTTCCTTATTTTAAAGAGCCTGAATACTTTCTAGCATCAGACTCTTTGATTGTTTTATTTCCACAAATCTTGAACCTTAGCTTGAACTTCTTCATTAGCTAAGAATTCATCATAAGTTTCACCAATCCGGTCGATTACCCCATTTTTAGAAATGACAATAATATGATTTGCCAAGGTTTGAATGAATTCATGATCGTGGCTGGCAAAAATAATAGATTCCTTGAAATCCCTCAGGCCATCATTGAGGCTGGAGATAGATTCCAAGTCTAAGTGATTGGTTGGGTCATCTAAAACAAGAACATTGGATTTAAGAAGCATGAGCTTGGATAGCATCACGCGCACCTTTTCTCCACCTGATAGGACATTGACAGACTTGTTAACCTCGTCGCCTGAGAAAAGCATACGTCCCAAGAATCCACGCAGGAAGGTGTTGTCATCTTCCTCTTTAGAAGCAAACTGACGCAGCCATTCAAGAATAGATTCCCCAGATGCAAAATCTTTTGAGTTGTCCTTTGGTAAATAAGAACGACTAGTTGTTACACCCCATTTAATAGTCCCTTCGTGCTCAATTTCACCCATCAAAGCTCGAATCAGAGCTGTGGTTTGAATATCATTTTGACCAATCAGGGCTGTTTTATCACCTGGACGCAGGATGAAACTAATGTTATCGAGAATTTTTTCGCCATCAACGGTAACCGATAGATTTTCTACAGTTAAAAGATCATTACCAATTTCTCGTTCAGATTTAAAACTGATAAAAGGATATTTTCGGCTGGATGGAACAATTTCTTCTAGCTCAATCTTATCCAGCATTTTCTTACGAGAGGTCGCCTGTTTGGATTTAGAAGCATTAGCTGAGAAACGAGCTACAAATTCTTGCAATTCTTTAATCTTCTCTTCGGCCTTGGCATTGCGATCTGCCTGTAGCTTAGCAGCCAGTTCGGAAGATTCTTTCCAAAAATCGTAATTACCAACATAGATCTGAATCTTACCGAAGTCAAGGTCAGCCATGTGGGTGCAAACTTTATTTAAAAAGTGACGATCATGGGAAACCACAATAACGGTATTTTCAAAGTCGATCAAAAAATCTTCCAGCCAAGAAATAGACTGAATATCAAGCCCATTGGTCGGTTCGTCCAAAAGCAGAACATCTGGCTTACCAAAGAGAGCCTTGGCTAGGAGCACCTTGACCTTATCACCATTAGCCAGTTCGCTCATGTTTTGATAATGGAAATCTTCTGGTATATTGAGGTTTTGAAGGAGCTGCGAGGCTTCACTTTCAGCTTCCCAGCCGCCAAGTTCTGCAAAAGTACCTTCTAACTCCGCTGCACGGACCCCATCTTCTTCGGAAAAATCAGGTTTCATATAGATGGCATCCTTCTCCTTCATAACCTTGTAGAGCTGTTCATTACCCATGATAACAACATCAATAGCCCGCTCTTCTTCGTAGTCAAAGTGATTTTGCCGAAGGACAGAGAGGCGTTCATTAGGACCAAGAGAAACATGGCCCGTAGTTGGCTCAATGTCACCGGCCAAAATCTTGAGAAAAGTTGACTTACCGGCTCCATTAGCCCCAATCAGGCCATAAGTATTGCCAGCTGTAAAGTTGATATTGACATCGTCGAAAAGCTTTCGGTCGCTAAAACGCAGAGAAATGTCTGATACTGTAAGCAAAGTGTTACCTCGTTATTCTTTATAATACGTGTTTTCATTCTACTAGAAATAGGGTGATTTTTCAATCTAAAGTAGATAACAAGTCAAAGACAAAAAGGAGTCGGTCTTTTGCTGGGGATTTATGATATAATCTAAAGAGCTACTGAAAGAAAAAAGAGAGAAGAAATTAATATGACAAAACCTACTATTTTAACCGGAGATAGACCAACTGGTAAATTACATATCGGTCACTATGTTGGTAGCTTGCAAAACCGTGTGCGTCTACAAAATGAAGAAAAATACCAGATGTTTGTCTTTTTGGCAGATCAGCAAGCTCTGACAGATCATGCTAAGGATCCTCAAACTATTGTGGAATCTGTAGGAAATGTAGCGCTGGATTATTTGGCAGCCGGTCTGGATCCAGAAAAATCAACTATTTTTATCCAAAGTCAGATTCCTGAATTAGCTGAACTGTCCATGTACTACATGAACTTGGTATCTCTAGCCCGTCTGGAACGCAATCCGACTGTCAAAACAGAGATTGCTCAAAAAGGCTTTGGGGAGTCCATTCCAACAGGTTTTTTGGTCTATCCTATTGCCCAAGCAGCTGATATTACAGCCTTTAAGGCCAATCTGGTTCCTGTCGGAACTGACCAGAAGCCTATGATTGAGCAGACCCGCGAGATCGTCCGCAGTTTCAACCATGCCTATGATTGTGACGTTCTGGTCGAACCGGAAGGCATTTATCCTGAAAATGAAGCAGCTGGTCGTCTGCCAGGTCTTGATGGAAATGCTAAAATGTCCAAGTCTCTGGGCAATGGTATCTATCTGGCTGATGATGCGGATACGCTCAAGAAAAAGGTCATGAGCATGTATACTGATCCTAATCATATTAAAGTTGAAGATCCTGGAAGGATTGAAGGAAATATGGTCTTTCATTATTTAGATGTCTTTGGACGTGAGGAAGATCAAGCAGATATTCAAGCCATGAAAGAGCACTATCAAGCTGGCGGTCTGGGAGATGTCAAGACCAAACGTTACCTTCTAGACATTCTGGAGCGGGAGCTAGGTCCAATCAGAGAACGGCGTCTAGAATTTGCTAAGGATATGGGGCAAGTCTATGACATGCTTAAAAAAGGCAGTCAGGCCGCCCAAGCAGTCGCTGCCCAAACCTTGGATGACGTTAAATCAGCCATGGGAATCAATTATTTTAAATAGGGGAGGGATACAGAGGCTGAGCAAAAACTCGTCCAGTATTCCTGTTTTGAAATAAATTTTTGGCGCAGTGGCTGGGGGCAAGAATTGTTAGCTAGACCAAGAAGTCTTACTCCTGCACGGTTTATTAGAGAGTGGAACAATTGATTAGGATGGCCACTAACAATTGCGAAACAAGGGTTTAGGGTCTCCAATCAACCACTGCGTCAAACTGTGTTATTACTGCAAAAAATAGAAGAATGGAATACTTTTTCCCAGCCTTAATGACCCCGCTGCTGGCTGGTTTTCCTTTTGCCGCAAAAAATCTAAAGTGATGACCATCGTTCATCTTATTTCTAACCTCAAAAGGTTCGGAGGTAGGTTAAAAAGGTCTGGGGAGAGACCTTTTTAGATTACCTCCTTAAAATTAGGGAGTGGTGAGAACCAAAATTTTCAATTTTTGGGTTCGTTCCCACTCCTTTTAAACTTCAAAATTTTCCTATTTACTAGATCAAAGTAGAGCTAGTTTTTTACAGTTTTCCCCTAAAATTTTATTGACAAATTTTTAAAGCATGATATGATATTATACTAATAATAAGAGCTTTTGGAGCTGATTTTTATAGAAAAGAGGATGGATTTAATGTCAAATTGGGACACTAAATTTTTGAAAAAAGGTTACACTTTCGATGATGTTTTGCTTATTCCAGCAGAAAGTCATGTGCTTCCAAATGAGGTTAACATGCAAACGAAACTGGCAAAGAATTTGACATTAAACATCCCGATTATTACAGCTGCTATGGATACCGTAACAGAAAGTGGTATGGCTATTGCTATGGCGCGTGCTGGGGGCTTGGGTGTAATCCATAAAAATATGTCAATCGAAGCTCAGGCTGAAGAAGTCCGTAAGGTAAAACGTTCAGAAAATGGCGTTATCATTGACCCATTCTTCTTAACACCAGACCACACAGTTGCTGAAGCAGATGAATTGATGGGGCGCTATCGTATTTCTGGTGTTCCAGTTGTAGAAACTCTGGAAAATCGTAAATTAGTCGGTATTCTTACCAACCGCGATATGCGCTTTATTTCGGATTATAACCAGCCTATTAAGACTTATATGACCAGTGACAATCTGGTGACGGCTTCAGTAGGCACAGATTTAAAGACAGCTGAAGCTATTTTACAGCAACACCGTATTGAGAAATTACCTTTAGTTGATGAAAATGGTCGTTTGTCTGGACTTATTACCATTAAAGATATCGAAAAAGTTATCGAATTTCCTGATGCTGCCAAGGATGAATTTGGCCGTCTCTTAGTTGCAGCTGCTGTCGGTGTCACTTCAGATACCTTTGAACGGGCAACGGCTCTCTTTGAAGCTGGTGCCGATGCTATTGTTATTGATACAGCTCATGGTCACTCTGCCGGGGTTTTGCGCAAAATTGCAGAAATTCGTCAAACCTTCCCAGATAAGACTTTGATTGCTGGGAACATTGCTACTGCTAAAGGGGCACGTGCCCTCTATGATGCAGGCGTTGATGTCGTTAAGGTTGGTATCGGCCCAGGATCAATCTGTACAACCCGTGTTGTAGCCGGTGTCGGTGTCCCTCAAATCACTGCTATCTATGATGCAGCCGGTGTTGCTCGTGAATACGGTAAGACTATTATCGCTGATGGTGGTATCAAGTATTCAGGTGACATCGTCAAAGCCTTGGCTGCTGGCGGCCATGCTGTTATGCTCGGTTCAATGTTAGCTGGTACTGATGAAGCGCCAGGTGAAACAGAAATCTTCCAAGGGCGTAAATTTAAGACTTATCGTGGTATGGGATCTGTTGCCGCTATGAAGAAGGGGTCTAGCGATCGCTACTTCCAAGGTTCTGTCAATGAAGCTAACAAGTTGGTTCCAGAAGGAATTGAAGGTCGTGTAGCTTATAAAGGTGCTGCTGCTGATATTGTCTTCCAATTGGTCGGTGGTATTAAGTCGGGTATGGGTTACACAGGTGCTGCAGATATTCCAGCCCTTCATGATAAGGCCCAATTTATTGAAATGTCAGGAGCTGGCCTAATTGAAAGTCACCCTCACGATGTGCAAATTACCAATGAAGCGCCAAACTACTCAGTTCAGTAAAAGTAAGACAAAAACATCCGATTCCTAAATATGCGGGAATTGGATGTTTTTGTGTCTGAGTATATGAGCTTCTACTTTGGAAATAAATATTGTTTATGATAAAAAATATCAAAATATTTTAGTTTTTTGGTAAATTACTGGTATCCTTGCTAAGCTATAAAGAAATAATAGGACACAAAGCTGGAGATTATTTAACTAATTAATTATGAAATACGTTATTACCCTTATATTATGGATACTTATGATGGCACTAGACACTATTGTTAGAAAATATAATAAAACCGCCGTAAAAATAGGAAACGTACAACTTTGTCTTCTTCATCGGTATTGGCTATAACAAGTTCTATTGGCCGTTTATGAAATATTCTATTTTTAAGACTGAATCGGTTTAAAGTTTATATAATTTACGCAATCATTACGATATAGTAGTTTTAGTCTTTATCTGTATGTATTTTTTGCTCTAGTCAACAGAGATTAAACGAGCATCTAAAAATTATTGAGGTTACAAGGTCTTCTTAAGCGATAGATTTTAGTGAGGCAGTTAAAAATTTTTACCTGCTGCAGCAGAAGAAGCAGATAAGAGAAATATAAGACTACGAAAGTCTCTCAACCATTAAGCACTTCACCAAATTTTTCTGAGTTAGATTATTTCTTTACAGGTTTGTCAAGTTGACAGTATCTTGACAGTTAAAACACAAGAGACTAAGCAAAAACTCGTCCAGTAATCCTGTTTTGGAATAAACTCCCGCACAGTTCATTAGAGAGTGGGACAGAATTGACTTAGTCATCCCACCTACAGTTGAGTTGATTAGGTTGGCTGCCATCACGTGTATAGCAAAGGATAAGGACCGCCAATTAACTACTGGGTCAAACTGTTATTACTGTAAAAAATAGAAGACTGGAATACTTTTTCCCAGCACCAATAAACCAGTACTGGCTGGTTTTCCTTTTGCCACAAGGCCGAAGCGGAAATTCGAAACGACTGTGATGACCATCATTCATCTTATTTTCAACCTCAAAAGGTCCCTCAGACGTTTTGAGCTGTGCGGGAGTGGATTGAAAAGGTCTGGGAGAACTTTTCAATCGAGAAATGAAGCTTGCAAAGCAAGTGTTAAAAACGTTCTGGAGAGAGAACTTTCAGATCGCCACCTTAAAATCAGGACGTGGTGAGAACCAAAATTTTCAATTTTTGGGTTCTCTCCCACTCCCTTTTATAATACCCTTGTCAACTGTAAAGATTTTTAAGTTATCTGGTAACCCCTGCAAATGGTCTAAACTGGTTGTGGTGATAAAGGTTTGAACATTCTCCTTTATACCGTCTAGTAAACGAAGTTGACGATGGTAGTCAAGCTCACTCATGACATCATCAAGTAAGAGGATCGGAGTATCTCCTGTTGTTGCCTTGATCAACTCGATTTCTGCTAGTTTTAGAGATAGAATTAGGCTACGCTGCTGGCCTTGACTACCGAAGGAGGCATTCATATCATTGATAAAAAAAGCTAGATCATCTCGGTGTGGACCCACACCCGTATTTTTTTTAAAACTATCGCGGTCGAAAGATTTAGCTAACTGTCCTAAAAAATTTTGCTTTATATCAGCTGGTTCTTGAAACTTAACTGATGATTGATAGGAGATTTTTAGGTGTTCCAACTGATTGGAAATAATATGGTGGTGTTTATCTGCTTCTAAAGCCAAATTTTGGACAAACTGATAACGATGCTCCATTACCCGACTTCCAAAATCAGCCAGTTGCTCATCAATGACGGCTAAATAATCCTTATCAACGACCTTTGCTGCCTTGAGGTAGGCATTACGCTGTTTTAAAACATGATTATAATTAGATAAATCTGATAGGTAAACAGGCTTTATCTGCCCTAAATCAATATCTAAAAATTTCCGCCGCAAACTAGGGGCCCCCTTGACCAGCTGTAAATCTTCTGGGGCAAAGAGAACCACAGTCATGTTGCCAATGTAATCGGATAATTTCGCTTGTTTGAGATAGTTAACTTTAGTAGTTCGCCCTTTGTCAGACAAGTTGATCTCTAGGGGGAGCTTACCACTTGTTCGTCTTAAAATCCCTGAGACAGAGAGTTCCTTGGCATGAAAATTTATCAGTTCCTTATCTGAGCGAGTCCTATGACTACGGGTTAGGGCTAGAAAATAAATAGCTTCGAGAAAGTTGGTCTTGCCTTGAGCATTTTGGCCGAGAAAAATATTGAGACCGCTGGAAAATTCAGCTGCCATTTCAGAATAATTGCGGAAATTTTTGAGAGAAATAGCTTCTAACCACATCTTAGGTACCAGGGAAGCGAACAGGCTTCTTAGAGTCCCTTTTTGCTGCTTGTTTAGTCTTGGGCTTTCCTTGTCCCTGTTTCTTAGCAGTTCTCTGGTTCATTTTTTTGATCAAAGCAGCAATTCTTTCTTTTTCAGCCTCATCCTCTTGGTGTTGAGCTAGTTCCTCGGGAGTAGGCTGAACCAGATTGATGATTAAATTTTGTTCAGGTAGGGTGATGCTATCACCAATCCGCAATTTTTTGCCCCGTCTTTTTTCATCTTGACCATTAAATAGGACAATGTTTTCAGCCAAAAAATACTTTGCTGCTCCACCGCTTCTGATTATCCGTAAATCTTTTAGCAAAGCTTGTAGGGTAATAAAGTCCTCAAACAGTTTGTAATCCATGGTTTCCTCGACTTTCTAATGAGAATATTATAGCATAAAATGATATAATTTAAGACAATAACTGACCCGAGGAGAGTCCATGAAAATTGTTGAGGGTGTCAATCTACACCTGATAGAGACTGAAAAATTTAAAACCAATCGCATTACGCTTCGCTTCACAGGTGACTATCTAGAAAAGACAGTAGCTAAGCGAGTTTTAGCTGCTCAAATGTTGGCCACCGCTAATGCCGATTATCCAACTTCACAAAAATTACGTAAAGCTTTGGCCAAGCTTTATGGAACTAGTTTGTCAACTAGAGTGTCAACCAAGGGAAAGGCTCATATTATTGATATAGATTTTGAATTCATTAACCCATCCTATCTTGGTGAAGAGACCTTTCAACATGAAGTTTTTGACATGCTTTACACGATTCTTTACAGGCCTTTAATTACCTTGGAGCAATTTCAATCCAAGGTCTTCGATGTAGAAAAGGCCAATCTAGTGTCCTACCTTGAAGCCGATAAGGAAGACTCTTTCTATATTAGTGAGTTAGGGCTTTACAATTTATTTTATCAAGATGAGAATCTAAAAGTATCCAAATATGCTAGGGTAGATCTGGTGGAGCAAGAAAATTCCTTTACTGCTTATCAAGAATTTCAAAGAATGCTCAAGGAGGATCAGATAGATATTTTTGTTCTGGGAAATTTTGAGGCTTCGGCTATCTTAGAAGCAATTAATCGTTTTCCTTTCCAAGCAAGGAAGCTTTACAAGTTTGTCAACTATAATCAAGAGCGTCTTAATATCACAAAAGAAAAAATTGACCGACGCTTTGATCATCAATCAATTTTACAGCTAGGCTATCTTCTACCCGTGACTTATGGTCAAGCTGATTATCCAGTTGCCCAAGTCCTAAACGGTATACTGGGAGGTTTTGCCCACTCTCGCCTCTTCACAGAAGTTAGGGAAAAAGAGGGATTAGCTTATTCAATTTCCAGTCAAATTCATCCCTATACAGGTTTACTCCAAGTTTACGCTGGTATTGATAAGGCCCAACGAGAAAGAGTTTTCAGGCTGATTAATCAAGAGTGGCGCAATTTGAAAACGGGCCGTTTTTCTGGTCAACTTTTGAAAGAAACCAAGCAGCTTCTACTTAACAATTTTTATCTGGCAGAAGATTGGCCAAAGGTTTTAATTGAGAGAGCCTATAATAAAAAATATCTTGTCAAAAATGATGAGGCTTTTTCTAACTGGCCTGATAAAATTAATGCGGTCAGTAAAGATGATATTATGCACTTAGCCAGAAAGATTCATTTACAGGCCCTCTACTACCTAGAAGGAAAAAAGTAAGATGCTAGAAAAAATTGACTATCCTACTCTCAAAGAAACATTGTATGTCATTAAACTTGAAAATGGAATGAGCGTTTACCTTCTTCCAAAATCAGACTTTCAGGAGATGGCTGCCCTGCTTCAGGTAAATTTTGGTGCCATTGACGAGCAGTTGTCAAAAAAAGACAGTAGGTCTAAGGAGAGCCCTGCCGGGCTTGCTCATTTTTTAGAGCATAAACTTTTTGAAATGGATCATGGCCAAGATGCTGGTCTAAAATTTTCTGAACTTGGTGCCGATAGTAATGCTTTTACCAGTTTTGAAACGACAGTCTTTTACTTTACCAGTCTGGGTGAAAATCAGGAAGCTTTACAGCTTTTACAAAGTTTTGTCAGAACAATCAATGTTGATAAAAAATCGCTTGAGCGGGAGAAAGAAATTATCGCCCAAGAAATTGACATGTATCTTGACAGCCCTGACTACCAAGTTTACAGTGGTATTTTAGCAAATTTGTATCCTAATACTAAGTTTTCTCAAGATATTGCTGGCAGTCGAGAAAGTTTAAATGAAATCACCTTAGAATGGCTTAAGGACAGTCATAAAAGCTACTATCAATCATCTAATATGTCCCTTTTTTTAGTTGGGAATTTTAAGCTTGAGTCAGCTCTTGACATCATCAAGAAGTCTCAAGAAAACTTTACTACTAAGTTGACAAAGGTTGACAAAATTCCATTAAACTTGACAGAACCTATCAAGCGGAGTTCCCTTAATTTAGATGTTACAAAACCTAGATTAGCGCTTGGTTTTCGTTTACCAGCAGAAAACGGTCCCTTGCTTAAACGAAAGTTGTCTTTGCGACTGTTCTTTTCTCTCCTTTTCGGGTGGACCAGTCAAACGTATCAAGATTGGTACGACCAAGGGCTGCTAGATGATTCATTTGATATCGATGTTGAAGTCTCTTCGCGTTTTCAATTTGCCATTCTGAGCATGGACACCATGGAACCCATTAAACTGGCTAATAATATCAAATCAGTTTTAAGAGTTTTCTCTACCTCCACTGACTTTAATAAAGAACATTTGGATTTGCTCAAACGAGAGGCATACGGGGAATTTATGAGAAGCTTAGATAACATTGAAGAACTTGCCAATCAGCTAGCAGCTTATCAAACAAAAGAAGAATCCTATTTGGATCTACCTGAAATGTTATCTTCAATCCAGCTGCCAGATCTTGAGCAGCTTGGTAAAGACCTACTTGAGAAAATGGTAACTTCCGAGTTTACAATCTTTCCAACCTAATTATAAAATTGAGCTGAAATCTGCTATAATAGAGGGTAATTATTATCTCGAGGTGTTACTATGAAAAAAACGAGCGTTGGTGAGTATCTCCATGATACTCGTCTCGCCAAAGATTTAAAGCTTGAGCAGGTGTCGATGGATTTGAACATTCCCATGCAGTATATCACTGTGATGGAGCTCAATCAGTTTCAATTTCTCGCTGAGGAGAAGCTGAAGCCTTATCTCCAAGCTTATGGAGATTATCTTGGTCTAGATAGCGATTTTTTGTTGGAAGGTTACCAAAATCCAGATTTTCAAATTGAAATTGAGGGTGAGAGTGAAGAACTAAATCAAGTCACAGATGAGGATGAGGAAAGTCCAAATCCTAAAACAGTTGAACCTTTTACCAAGTGGTCTCGTTCGGACCGTTTTGAATATCTAGAAAATCCAAAGCGTCGTCTCCCCTTGGTTCTGATGTCCCTCTTAACTGTCTTGATTATCGGATTAATAGGATTTGCCATCTATGCTCAAGTTAGTGATGAGATTAGACAAGAAGCCCAGCCTAGCTCTTCTCTTGCTCGAGAAACCAGTCAGCTAGTTAATCAGGAAACAGTCCCGTCTTCTAGTGATAGTGACAATAAACTAACGACTAAGGTCAGAGGTTCCAATATGTCCGTAAAATTAACTGATAAAACTAATCAGGTTACAATTGAAATCACTCAGGATTCAGATCAGGAAAATTCTATCTCAGTAACTAATTCTGATATGAGTAAGAAAGGCCTTATCCTGAACAGCACAACTAAGAATGCAACAGCAACTCTAATACCAGGCGTTGACAAATCTGTTATTACCCTAGCTAGTATCGATAATGTCAGTGTAAAAATCAATGGTGAAAATCTAGATCTTTCAGGTTTAACCAAAGATAGCACGAGTTATATCACCCTAACCGTCAAGTAAAGGAAGTTACCATGACAAAAAAAGAAAACATTCCCAATCTCTTAACCCTTATCCGTATCTTCATGATTCCCGTCTTCTTGATTTTGACCTCTATTTCAAATGACATCAAGTGGCATATTATTGCAGCAATCGTTTTTGCAGTTGCCAGCTTTACAGACTATTTAGATGGTTATTTAGCCCGCAAATGGAAGGTTGTCACCAATTTTGGTAAATTCGCCGATCCCCTAGCTGATAAAATGTTAGTCATGTCAGCCTTTATCATGTTGGTTGGAGTAAAGATGGCCCCTGCTTGGGTTGCAGCTATTATCATCTGCCGAGAGTTAGCCGTCACAGGTTTGCGCCTGCTCTTGGTTGAAAATGGCGGTACTGTTTTAGCCGCAGCTATGCCAGGTAAAATCAAGACCGTTACTCAAATGTTTTCCATCATCTTTCTTCTCTGCCACCTCTACTGGCCAGGGACCATCCTGCTCTACATCGCTCTCTTCTTTACCATCTATTCAGGCTATGATTATTTCAAGGGGGCAGGTTACCTCTTTAAAGACACTTTTAAATAAACTATGACAGAAATCATCTCAGTTGATAAGTTAAATTTTAAATATCAAGAGGACCAAGCTTATGTCCTCAAAGATGTAACGTTTCACGTGAAACAAGGCGAATGGCTGTCTATCGTTGGTCACAACGGTTCAGGAAAATCAACGGTTGTTCGTCTGATTGATGGACTGTTAGAAGCAGAGTCCGGCCAAATCAAGATTGCTGGTCAGGTTTTGACCGAAAATAATGTCTGGGACCTGCGTCGCCAGATTGGCATGGTTTTCCAAAATCCAGACAATCAATTTGTCGGTGCGACTGTAGCTGATGATGTAGCTTTTGGTCTGGAAAATCAAGGTCTGCCCTACGAAGAGATGAAAGTTCGTGTTCGGGAGGCTCTGGATTTGGTCGGCATGTCTGACTTTGCTGAGCGAGAACCAGCTCGTCTTTCAGGTGGTCAGAAACAAAGAGTTGCCATCGCCGGTATCGTTGCTATGCGACCAGCCATTCTGATTCTGGATGAAGCTACCAGCATGCTGGACCCCGAAGGACGTTTGGAACTGATGGCGACGATTCAGACAGTTCGAAACCAGTATGCTATGACGGTTATTTCCATTACCCACGATTTGGATGAGGTTGCCATGAGCGATCGAGTTTTGGTAATGAAGGATGGTCAAGTAGAATCCAGTTCAATACCAGAACAATTACTAGGTCGAGGGGATGATCTGTGGGACCTAGGTTTGGATATTCCCTTCACCTCGCAGCTTATTAGGGCCTTGAAAGATAATCAGATTGCTCTCAGCAAGCCCTATTTGGATGAAACTGAACTAGGAGATGAACTATGGGCATTAGTCTCAAACAAGTAAGTTTTACCTATCAAGCGGGAACGCCATTTGAAGGGCGTGCCCTTTTTGATATTAGTTTAGAAATTCTGGATGGCTCTTACACGGCCTTTATCGGCCATACTGGAAGTGGCAAGTCAACCATCATGCAGCTGCTAAATGGTCTCAACCTACCCACCCAAGGAACTGTGACAGTTGATGATTTAGTGATTAATCCAGATTCTAAAAATAAAGAAATCAAGTCAGTTCGCCAAAAGGTCGGTATGGTTTTTCAATTCCCAGAAAGTCAACTTTTTGAAGAAACCGTCCTTAGAGATGTAGCTTTCGGTCCGCAAAACTTCGGTGTTCCTAGGGACAAGGCAGAAAAAATTGCTCGAGAAAAACTAGCCTTAGTCGGATTAACACCAAACCTTTTTGAAAAAAATCCCTTTGATTTATCTGGTGGACAAATGCGACGGGTCGCCATCGCTGGCATTTTGGCTATGGAGCCAAAAATCTTAGTCTTAGATGAACCAACAGCTGGACTTGACCCCAAAGGACGGCGAGAACTGATGGAGCTTTTCGCCCAACTCCACCAGCAGGGTCAAACGATTGTCTTGGTCACCCATCTTATGGATGATGTGGCCAACTATGCTGATCAGGTTTATGTTTTAGAAAAAGGGCATCTGGTAGCTTCCGGTCAACCAAGAGATGTCTTCCAAAAGGTTGAGTTTTTGGAAAGCAAACAACTAGGTGTGCCAAAAATTACCAAGTTTGCTCAAAACTTACGGGAACATGGTCTAACGATGGACCGCCTGCCTATTACTATTGATGAATTTGTGGAGGATCTGCATGGATAAATTAATCTTAGGGCGCTATGTACCAGGGTCTTCTCTCATTCATCGCCTAGACCCCCGCAGTAAACTAATAGCCATGTTTCTCTTTATTGTAATCGTTTTTTGGGCCAATAACCTTGTTACCAACCTTCTGCTGGCTGGTTTCACTCTCTTTTTAATTTTACTGTCTCAAGTGAAACTATCCTTCTTTCTCAACGGTCTCAAGTCCATGTTCGCGATTATCCTCTTTACGACAGCCTTTCAGATATTTTTTAACCACAAAGGCAGTTTGCTCTGGCAATTTTGGTTTTTAACAATAACGGACTATGGTCTTGGTCAGGCAGCTTTGATTTTTATGCGTTTTGTCCTAATTATCTGTTTTTCAACTCTGTTGACTCTGACGACGACGCCCTTGAGTCTAGCTGATGCTGTTGAATCCTTGCTCAAGCCCCTTAAACCGCTCAAGGTTCCGGTTCACGAAATCGGTCTGATGCTGTCTCTGAGTCTGCGTTTTGTCCCAACTTTAATGGATGATACGACTCGAATTATGAAGGCTCAGCGAGCCCGAGGCGTTGATTTTGGCCAAGGAAATCTTATCCAAAAAGTTAAATCCATTGTCCCCCTCCTAATTCCGTTATTCGCCTCTAGCTTTAAGCGGGCGGATGCCTTAGCCATTGCCATGGAGGCGCGTGGCTATCGAGGGGGTGATGGGCGGACCAAGTATCGCCGACTAAATTGGGCACTTTCAGATAGCTTTGCTCTGATTTCTTTATTAATTCTAGGTCTAGCTCTTTTCTTTCTTAAAAGCCCCTAAAGCGTCTAGTCATAGGCGTTTTTCTTTATAGAGATTAAAAATATCTGTAATATTTTTAATCTAAGACTAAAGGGAGGGTAATAATAAAAGTGTATGATATATAACATACCATCTCAGAAAGGGAACATATTTCTATATGACTAAAAAATCAGTTTTAAAAGATATACGCTATTCTAAAAAGTTGGCTTTAGCAGGCTTATCAGCAGCGGCAGCTTTCGGTGCAACAACAGTTGCTCATGTTGTCCATGCTGAAACTTACACTGTCCAAGCAGGAGATACTCTCTCAGAAATTGCTGAAAATCACAACACAACTGTCGATAACTTAGCACAGACCAACAATATTTCTAATCCAGACTTTATTTTTGCTGGTCAAACTATTGAAATTGGGGGAGCGGTATCAAATCTTGGTGCTGCTCAAGCTGTTCAAGATGATGTTAATACGGTTGACCAAGCAGTAGCAAGTGCAGAAGAAGTTCAAGCTCAACCTCAAGAAGACTTTGATGCTTCTGCGACTAGTGAGGCAGTAGTAACTGACTATAGTCAAGATACCGCAGCGACTAGCGAAGCTCCTGTTCAAGAAGCTCCTGCTTCTGTAGCAACGAGTGAAGCACCTCAAGCAGAGGAAGAAGCTCCTGTTCAAGAGGATACAGCAACGCAAGATCTTGCTACAAGCAGCGAAGCTCCTGCGCAGGATCAAGCTTCTACTGGCCAAGCACCAGCTGATACAACAAGTGAAGCCCCTGCTTCTGAAGAAACTGATCAAACAGCAAGTTCTGAAGAAGCTCAGGCACCACAAGAAGCTAATGCCGTTGTTTCAGAAGAAACAGCAAGCAGTGAGGCTCCTCAAGAAGATGCTGCTCCTGCAAGCGAAGTTCCTGAAGCAGCACCAGCTCCTGCCTCGACAGGTTATTCTTCAAACCTCAGCGCAGCAGATGCCGCAGCTAAGGAAGAGATTGCTCAGCGTGAATCTGGTGGTAGCTATACGGCAGAGAATGGTTCTTACTACGGCCGTTACCAATTGACCAGAGATTATTTGAACAATGACCTTTCTGAAGAAAACCAAGAAAAAACAGCCGATGATTACGTAAACGGTCGCTATGGTTCATGGTCTGCCGCTCTTGATTACTGGAATGCTAACGGTTGGTACTAAGTAAAAGCATTGATGAACGATAAGATGAAGCTCGAAATGCTGAATTTTCGGGCTTTTTTATTTAAATTAAAATAAACTGTAATATTTTTAATAGTAAAACAATTAGTTAGTAATAATACTGAGTTAGAATATTAAAGTAAGTTAATTGAAAAGGAGTATGGCATGCCTAAGAGAAGAGTTGAAAAAACATCTGATAAATTACTTATCGTTACAATTTTGACAACTGTAGCAGCTTTAGTCTTTGGATTTATTTCAGAGCACACTAAAATCTCAGTGTCAGAATCATCTTTTGCAGAAGAATTATCGTCAACATCAGACAGTAAAGATGAGGGAGCAGCAGTTCAGGCTACTGAAACAGTAGCCTCAACAGCAACAGCCCCAACAGAAACATCAACCCCTCAATCGGAAGGAATGGATTCAACATCCGAGCAAGTTCAGCCAGAAGTGGTAGCCAGTAAGGCAAATGTAAATCCGGCAACAGCCACTCAAGCAGCTAGCACAGCCAGCCCTAGCAGTTATGCTCTCGGAAATGGTAATACGGCAGGTGCAGTTGGTTCAGATGCCGCAGCTCAAATGGCTGCAGCGACTGGCGTGAGTCAAGCAACTTGGGAATATATCATTGCTCGGGAATCAAATGGAAATCCAAACGTTGCTAATGGTTCAGGTGCTTCAGGTCTTTTCCAAACCATGCCAGGTTGGGGCTCAACAGCAACCGTCCAAGATCAAGTTAACGCTGCAATCAACGCTTACAATGCTCAAGGCATGTCTGCCTGGGGTATGTAATATATAAATCTTCACCTCAAAGCCAATCTCTATTCTGAGACTGGCTTTTTTTTTTAAAATAGAAATAAGTTGATAAGCTGCTTTGGTCTCTTGAAAGTCTTCAATCCTACATACTAAATTTCAAGTTCAAGTTAGCCAGTCTGTAAAAACTCTTTAGGAGATTTATAATTGAATAGTTTCTTTGGATAGTTGTTAATCCAGTTTTCAATAAATGCGACTTGTTGTTGAGTCGCATTTTTGCTTCCCTTAGGCAACCAGCGCCGGATGAGTCTATTATGATTCTCATTAGTTCCACGCTCCCAAGAAGAATAGGGGTGGGCATAGTAGATATGAGCAGGGTCAAAAACTTCTGCTAAACGACTGAATTCAGCCCCGTTATCAGCTGTGATAGAGTTAATTTGATAATCCCTGAGGATTGCTTTCAGAGCTTGATTGACTGAAGACGTGGACTTATCGGGAATGAGTCGAATGATTTGATAACGACTCTTTCTATCCGTTAGAGTCAACAGGCACTCGTTTTTTGCCCGAGTTTGAATAACCGTATCAATTTCAAAATCACCAACATTCTCACGCTTGTTAATGCTTTCTGGTCGTTCCTCGATAGACTTTCCAGCTGGCTTAAAGTTGGGACTGGCATGCTTTTTCTTAGTTTTCTCCTTGCGAGGATAAAGCATGTCAGCTTTAGTCAATCCTAAGTGTCCATGATGAATCCAGTAGTAAATAGTGGAGATGGGAACAGGTAATCCTTTTGCCTTTACTATCATCTCAGGAGAATATTTCTGTTTGATGTAGTGAGTTATCTTTTCTTTGAGTCCCTTGGTCAGGGAGACTTGTTTAACAGAACGTTTACGATTGTTTTGATAGGCTTTTTGGGCGAAGTCAGCTGAGTAGATCACCTCAAATTTTCCTTTACGCACTTGTTGTCTAACCTGACCACGTTTGACTTCGTTGTGAATGGTTTGAGGAGCTTTAGCCAATCTCCTAGCGATTTCACGATTTGAGAGCCCTTCTTGAAGCCAACGTTCAATTATTCTACGTTCAGTTAGTGTCAAATGTTTACTTTTTGGTGTATAATAGTTTTGCATCTCAGAGTCTTTCTAATTGTTATTGTGGTGATTACAATTATATCTCTCTGAGATGTTTTTTGATACTCTTAGGTGGCTAACTTCATTTTAGAACTTTCCTTCAATCCTACATTCAGACAATTCCCTTTTTTATGCTATACTTGAGCTAGGTTTATGAAAAAAGTTAAGGAGTTTATGACATGAAAAGAGACTATTGGTTCAACATAAGGCCCTTCCTTTTGCTTGCCTTCTTTTCTTTTATTTTATTGCTTCCTCAGTGGTTGACTAAGGGGATTATTTTTGGATCGGATTCCATTTTTCATTATAATCGCTTTTACGAAGCCGCTATGCAGATTAAGCATTGGAACTTTTCCTACTTCATTTCGATTTATGGCTTTCAACAATCTGGTCGCATTGTTAATGCAGTCTATGGCCCTTTTTTTGCTTATTTTCAAGGCTTGCTAGTCCTCATCGGTCGCACTTGGTTTGGCTACCAGCTCGTGTCCCGTTTTGTACTGGGGCTTATCGCCGGCCTGTCCATGTATGCCCTGCTTAGGGCAGCCAAGATTAAAAAAGAAATCTCTCTGCCTATTGCTTTACTTTATGTAACAACTTTCTCAATCCAATACTGGACTATTAGACAAGGTTTCAGCAGCTGGGGAGCAGCTGTTATGCCTTTTTGTTTCATCCCTGCTATCAGATTTACTTTTTATAAAGAAGTTCACCCCCTGCAGCTAGCTTTTGCGGTCAGTCTGATTTTTCAAATCCATCTGTTGAGCACTCTCTTTTTAGTAGTCATGTATATCCCTTTCTTCGTTTATGGTTTTTGTCAAAGCAAGAAAAAACTTAGAATTATGATGCAGGGCCTTCTATCGGTGGGATTATCCCTTCTTTTAACGGCTAACGTTTGGGTTGCTTTACTGTTTTTAAAAAAGGACAATCAGCTATTAGATCCCTTTATCAACGATTTAATGAATAACAATGCCATCAACACAGGTTCAACCTACTGGATTACAGCTCCCTATTCCTTAGTTATCTTTCTTATTGGACAGATAGGTTATGTTCTTTTTCGCTGGCGCAGTATGGCCAACTGGAAACGAATTTTGCACTCAGTTTATCTCCTGTTTATCCTCCTTTCGACCAGTATTATTCCTTGGAATTGGCTGGTTAATCATGGTGTAAAGTTTGCTCAGTTAATTCAATTTCCTTTTCGCTTCTTTATTCCAGCGACAATTTTATTGCTTTTGATTGGCGGTATGACGCTCAATCACTTTGTCAAGTGGCGTAAACCGATCAGCTGGATCTTAGTTGTCTTGGCCTTTGCTGGAGGTTTGCAGGCCATTGACGGAGCTTATCAAAAGGCGCATAAAGCTGAGACAGAGCAGTATGTTTTAGAGCCTACAAGGCATGTCCATTTAGTAGGAACTTATAAAGAAGAACGTCAGGCCGTTTTTGATAAAGATTTAGCTGACCTTCTTGGAAAAATTAGAAAGTCAACACCTGATTACCTCCCAATTTACAGTTCGACTAAAGGTTACAATGCCTATGATTACTATGCTGAAAAGGTTATTTTTAAATCAGGCTTTACAAAGACAGTCAACAATGACGGCAGCTTGACAATAACATGGGTTTCCAATGGTGATCAGACTGAGTTGCCAGTAACAGTCTATAAAAAGACCCGACTACTTTTAAATAATAAAGCCTTAACCCCAAAGGATTACAGTCTATCAGCCTTTGGAATTCCAACGGTAGAAGATCAAGAGGGAATCAATAAGTTGACAGTTAACTTTACAGTTCCTACTTACTTTACGGTGGCTCTCTGGTTAACTATTTTTAGCTGGTTGGGCCTAGGAGGCTTCTGGCTTTACCACAAAACTCGCAGGCGTAGTTTCCAAGTTTTGCTTTCTGATTAAATCGTGTTATAATCTTTACGGTGTTAGCTTTGCTAACGCCGTTTTTCAATGTCGACCTTCAAATCGATTGTTGAATAACTAGACCCTTCAAGTCTATGTTAACTAAGAAATAGTGGCAAAGTTCCTATTTCTAATCGAACAGGGGCTAAAAATAGCTGAGTATCAGCCTTTTAGCCCTAAGTATCTTATATTTGATGGGAGATTATCTATGACGGATAATGCTAAAACACGTGTCGTCGTTGGGATGAGTGGCGGTGTTGATTCATCAGTAACAGCCCTCTTGCTCAAACAGCAGGGCTATGATGTCATCGGCGTCTTCATGAAAAACTGGGACGACACGGATGAGTTCGGTGTCTGCACAGCGACTGAAGATTATAAGGACGTCGCAGCAGTTGCAGACCAGATTGGAATCCCCTACTACTCTGTCAACTTTGAGAAAGAGTACTGGGATCGTGTTTTTGAATACTTCTTGGCCGAGTACCGTGCCGGACGTACGCCAAATCCAGATGTCATGTGCAACAAGGAAATCAAGTTCAAAGCTTTCCTTGATTACGCTATGAGTCTGGGCGCTGACTACGTGGCAACTGGGCACTATGCCCAAGTTAGCCGTGACGAAGACGGCACTGTCCACATGCTGCGTGGGGCTGACAACAATAAGGATCAAACCTATTTCCTCAGCCAGCTCTCACAGGAGCAGCTGCAAAAGGTCATGTTCCCTCTGGGGCACCTTGAAAAGCCTGAAGTACGCCGTATTGCCGAAGAAGCTGGTCTAGCGACAGCTAAAAAGAAAGACTCGACCGGTATCTGTTTTATTGGTGAAAAGAACTTCAAAGAGTTCTTAGGAAACTACCTACCAGCACAACCCGGTCGCATGATGACCGTTGATGGTCGTGATATGGGTGAGCATGCCGGTCTCATGTACTACACCATTGGCCAGCGCGGCGGTCTGGGAATCGGCGGCCAGCACGGTGGGGACAATGCCCCTTGGTTTGTTGTCGGCAAGGACTTGTCACAAAATATCCTCTATGTCGGCCAAGGTTTCTACCATGAGTCCCTCATGTCAACCTCTTTACAGGCTAGTCAAGTTCACTTCACCCGTGATATGCCTGAGGAATTCAGCTTTGAATGCACAGCCAAATTCCGCTATCGTCAACCAGACAGTAAAGTAACTGTCAAGGTGTCAGGCGACAAAGCAGAGGTCATCTTTGATGAGCCTCAGCGTGCCATCACACCAGGACAAGCTGTTGTCTTCTACGATGGGGACGAATGCCTAGGTGGCGGGATTATTGACAATGCTTATAAAAATGAAGAAGTTCGTCAATATATTTAAAGACTTTGTCATAACTTAAAAGCGATGTGACTGCTACTGTCACATCGCTTTTATACTATCCCCAAAAATTATCTTCAACTGCTTGATCAGACGAAAAGAGCCAAACTTCCTTAATCTTCCCATTTTCCATACGGAAAAGGTCGATACCGTTCATATTAAGTTCCTCGCCATCAATACGTGTCCCTATAAATGTAACGTTAGCAGCAACTAAGTCAGCATTGTCAGAAACCCAGTTGGTGAGCACTTTGAAGGTTCCATTAGTTTTTTCAGAGAAACTGGCTAGGTGAGCACTGAGTGCTTTCTTACCAATATGAGCACCAGCAGTCGAATGTTGTCCTGGTTGATGCCATATGATATCATCAGCCATGGTATCAAAAACAGCTGGGAAATCACCTGCAGCAAGTGCTTGGTTATAAGTGTTGAAAATTTCTAAATTAATAGACATATATGTTCTCCTTAAATCTTTATGGTATAATTTTACCAGAGGCAAAAAAAGAAACAAGTACGCACTTTATCATTATTAAGTATCAAAATCGAGACTATTGTGGAGAATCAAGGAGAAAAAATGACAGCAAAAGTTAGTGAATATGGAATTTGTCCCTTTGCTACAACTCAAAAAGTTTTAACGGGTAAGTGGCCTTTGGTTATTATTTATCAGCTGAGTACGGGAACGAAACGCTTTAATGAATTACAACGTCTGATTCCAGGTATTACTCAGACAATTTTAACAAGGCATCTAAGACAATTAGAAGCTGATAAAATCGTTTCGAGAACAGTCTATGCAGAAGTCCCGCCGAGGGTTGAGTATGCGCTGACCGAACTTGGAAAAAGCTTTCAAGGAGTCCTAGATGCTGTTGAAATCTGGGGACAAAGTTATATCAAAGCATTAGACTTGGACAAAGAGCTGTAATTTTGATAGACTAACCTTAGCAATAATCATGATGGTCAAAGCTCATGAGAATTGTGCGCCTTTTGCGTACAGTTTTCGAGAGTTTTGGCTATTTTTGTGCGGAGGAAATAATGACACCTATTTCAGATGAAATTTATACGTTTACAAAGAATTTTTTAAAATTAAAAAGAAAAAAGTTATCTTGTGAAGATAAAATTTTTGTAGCTACGGCGCTTGCATGGTTAATTACTTATTTTATATCTTTGATTTATTTGACAAAAGTATTGAGTGGTAAAACAAGTGTTTCAGATCAGGTTATACTCGGTCTAATGTCTATTTTGACTATATTTTTTGTTGTTTATGACGTAATATATATTAAAAAAATAAAAAAAGAGGATGTGCAAAAAAATTTAGAAAAATATTTAGAAAAATATTGTGAATTTAAGCATGAATTTGAAGAAGAGTATGGAAAATATTTAAAAAATAAGTTAGTCAGTTCCTTAAACCATATAGTTGAGGATCTACAAAAGGATATTGAGCTGAGAATTGAAAAAAACAAATATAAATTTGATGAAGTATTGCAGGTAGTATCTTTAGCTCCTATAGTAAGCACATTTTTTAGTATTGGAAAATACGACCCAATTTATTATGTATTTGCTTTCGGGACTATTCTTCTTTTGTAGATAATAGTCCAATTTAAATCAGAAAGCATTTATTGTCCTAATTTCAACTTAAATGATTTAGAGAAAAGAAATGTTTACAATTTTTTAAAAGGGTACTTGACTGTCATTAATGGCCTAGAAAGTCCTACTGAGAGAGATGAAATATCTAAATCATTCGTTTATCCGTACTCAGCAAAAAAAGTAAGGAGAAGATTTAAATGACACACACATTTGCAGAAGAATTTGACGTTATCGTGGTCGGAGCTGGGCATGCTGGTGTTGAAGCTAGCTTGGCTGCTAGCCGGATGGGCTGCAAGACTTTGCTGGCTACCATCAACCTTGAGATGCTGGCCTTTATGCCCTGCAATCCGTCTATCGGGGGCTCTGCCAAGGGAATCGTTGTACGTGAGATCGATGCGCTTGGCGGTGAGATGGGCAAGAATATCGATAAGACCTACATCCAGATGAAGATGCTCAATACCGGTAAGGGTCCAGCGGTTCGTGCCCTGCGTGCCCAAGCCGACAAGGCCCTCTATGCGCGTGAAATGAAGCATACGGTTGAGCAGCAGGAAAACTTAACCCTGCGCCAAAGCATGATCGATGATATTTTGGTCGAAGATGGCAAGGTTGTCGGTGTCGTCACGGCGACTGGGATCAAGTACGGTGCCAAAGCTGTTGTGGTGACGACTGGGACTGCCCTGCGTGGGGAAATCATCCTCGGTGACCTCAAGTATTCATCTGGTCCCAACAACAGCCTAGCCTCTGTTACCTTAGCCGATAACCTTAAAAAACTAGGGCTTGAAATTGGGCGTTTCAAAACAGGAACCCCCCCACGTGTCAAGGCCTCAACGATCAACTACGACGAAACAGAAATCCAACCCGGCGATACTACGCCTAACCACTTCTCTTTCTTGTCAAAAGATAAGGATTACCTGCAGGATCAAGTGCCTTGCTGGCTGACCTATACCAACCAGTCCAGCCATGACATCATCAATAAAAACCTCCACCGCGCGCCCATGTTTTCAGGTGTTGTCAAGGGGGTTGGACCACGCTATTGCCCATCGATCGAAGATAAGATTGTCCGCTTTGCCGACAAGGATCGCCACCAACTGTTCTTGGAGCCCGAAGGGCGCCATACAGAGGAAGTCTATGTCCAAGGTCTCTCAACCAGCCTGCCTGAGGACGTTCAAAGAGAGCTGCTGCGCTCCATCAAGGGTCTCGAAAAGGCAGAGATGATGCGCACGGGCTACGCTATCGAATACGATATTGTCCTGCCTCACCAGCTGCGGGCTACTCTTGAAACCAAGCTGATTTCAGGTCTTTTTACGGCAGGTCAAACCAATGGTACCTCAGGTTATGAGGAAGCAGCCGGTCAAGGTTTGGTAGCTGGGATCAATGCGGCTCTCAAGGTGCAAGGTAAACCTGAACTTATTCTCAAGCGCAGCGATGCCTATATCGGTGTCATGATTGACGACTTAGTGACCAAAGGAACACTGGAACCCTACCGCCTCTTGACCTCACGCGCCGAGTACCGTCTGATTCTGCGCCATGACAATGCCGATATGCGTTTGACTCCAATCGGTCGTCAAGTCGGTTTGGTTGATGAAGAGCGCTGGCTCAGCTTCGAGATCAAGAAAGCCCAGTTTGACAATGAGATGACACGCCTGTCAACCCATAAACTAAAACCTGTCAAAGATACTAATCAGCAGGTTGAAGCCATGGGTTTTAAGCCCTTGACAGATGCAGTAACAGCCAAAGAGTTTATGCGCCGTCCAGAGGTCCGCTACACAGATGTCGTCAAATTCATCGGACCAGCTGCGGAGGATCTGGATGATAAACTCATCGAACTCCTAGAGACTGAAATTAAGTATGAAGGCTACATCAACAAGGCTTTGGACCAAGTCGCTAAAATGAAACGCATGGAAGAAAAGCGTATTCCTGCCAACATTGATTGGGATGATATTGACTCTATCGCTACCGAAGCTCGCCAGAAATTCAAAAAGATCAATCCTGAAACCATCGGCCAAGCCAGTCGGATTTCAGGCGTCAACCCAGCTGATATTTCCATTCTCATGGTCTATTTAGAAGGCAATCAAAAGGCTAGTCGTAAATCCTAACTCCTCTGTTTTAAGAAGCGAAAAGAGACCTAGGATTTTAGGGTCTCTTATGATATAATAAGGGGATTAAGAGGTTTAATAATGAGAAAAATTCGTTTAGAGACCATCCATCTTGTGATGATTGGCTTAATTTTCTTTGGAATTCTAGCCATCTGTGTCAGGACCATGAGCTCGCAAACAGCTCTCCTTCTGGCTATTTTTGTCGTCCTAGTAGCTATGGTCGGTTTGCTGTATTACCAAAAGCAGGCCTATGAATTATCAGAATTGGAACAGATTGAGCGGCTCAATGACCAAACTGAGCTCAGCCTCAAGTCCCTTCTTGATAAGATGCCCGTTGGAGTGGTACAATTTGACCCAGAAACCGATGAAATCGGCTGGTTCAACCCCTACGCAGAGTTGATTTTTACTAACGATGAAGGGGAGTTCAATGTCGACCTCTTACGGACAACTATTCAGGAGCAGAAGGCTGGTTCAGCCAACCATCGTATCCAGGTCAATGACCACATCTATGTGGTCAATATTGATCTATCCGCCGGTCTCTTTTACTTCTTCGATTCTGTAGGAACAGAGGCAGGCTTTGACAGTTCTCTAAAGCGTCCGGTTATCGGGGTTATTTCTGTTGACAACTACGATGATATCACAACCAACCTATCTGATACCGATGTGGCTCAAATCAATAGTTTTATTGCTAATTTTATTTCTAATTTTGCTGGGCAGCATCAGATTTACTACCGTCGGGTCAGCATGGATCGCTTCTATTTTTTCAGTGATTACAAGGTATTAGCAGCCTTGATTGATGACAAGTTTACCGTTCTGGAAAATTTCCGCAATGAAGCTAGAAATTTGGAACTGCCTTTGACCCTCAGTATGGGAATTTCCTTTGGGGAAGACAACCATCAACAAATTGGTCAGGCAGCTCTGCAGAACCTCAACATTGCCCTGATGCGGGGCGGTGATCAGGCTGTTATTAAGGAGACAGATGAGCATAAGAAGGCTCTCTACTTTGGTGGCGGAACTGCTTCAACAGTCAAACGGTCCAGAACGCGGACTCGAGCCATGATGACTGCTATCTCTGATCGCATAAAGAGTGCTGAACAGGTTTTTGTTGTCGGCCATAGCCGCTTGGATATGGATGCCTTGGGTGCTTCAGTTGGGATGCAACATTTTGCAGCTAATATCCTAGAAAACAGTTTTGCGGTTTATGATGAGCAAGATATGAACACCGATATTGCTCGAGCTGTTAAACGTTTACAAGAAGAAGGGAAAACGACTCTAGTCACTCTTGATCAAGCTTTAGTACAAGCAAGTGACAATGACCTCTTGATTATGGTGGATCACTCCAAATTGGGTCTGACCCTGTCAAGAGAGCTTTACGATAAGTTTACAGAAGTTATTGTAGTTGACCACCATCGGCGAGATGAAGATTTTCCTGACAAGGCCATTCTAACCTTTATCGAAAGTGGAGCCAGCTCTGCGAGTGAATTGGTGACCGAGTTGCTTCAATTCCAAAATGGCAAGGAGTCCCTGTCCAAGATCCAAGCCAGTCTCCTAATGGCTGGGATTATGCTGGATACCAAGAACTTCTCAGCTCGAGTTACCAATCGAACCTTTGATGTGGCTAGTTACCTGCGAACCATGGGTAGCGACAGTACGGAAATTCAAAAAATTTCAGCAACCGACTTTGATGACTATCGCCAAGTTAATGAGCTCATCTTGACAGGTCAATCCTATGGTGGCGATATGATCATTGCCTGTGGACCAGAGGATCAAGCATACAGCAATATCATTGCCAGTAAAGCAGCTGACACCCTTCTGTCAATGGCCAATATCGAAGCTAGCTTTGTCATTGCCAAAAACCCTTCTGGTCAAACTGCCGTTTCGGCTCGCAGTGGTGATAAAATCAACGTTCAACGGATTATGGAAGAAATGGGTGGCGGCGGTCACTTTAATTTAGCGGCTTGTCAACTAGATGACAAGACTGTCAAGCAAACGTATTATGAGTTAACAGATATTATTGACCAAATTCTTGAGGAGGAAACCTAAGATGAAAGTTATTTTTCTAGCAGATGTTAAAGGTAAAGGAAAAAAGGGCGAAATCAAGGAAGTCCCAACAGGCTATGCTCAAAATTTCCTTTTGAAAAAGCAGCTGGCCAAGGAAGCAACCCGACAAGCTATCAATGAGCTCAAGGGTAAGCAAAAATCAGAAGCCAAAGCAGCTGCCGAAATTTTAGCAGAAGCCAAGGCTGTTAAGGCGCAATTAGCCAAAGAAGAAACTCGGGTTCAATTCAGCGAAAAAGTTGGTCCAGATGGTCGGACCTTTGGCTCTATCACAGCTAAAAAAATCGCCGAAGAGCTGCACAAGCAATTTGGTATCACGATTGATAAGCGTTCTATTGAAATGGATCATCCTATTCGAGCGATTGGTTTGATTGAGGTTCCTGTCAAGCTTCACAAGGAGGTTGAGGGACAAATCAAGTTAAAAATTGACCAAGCCTAGTTGACAGACTTGTCAACTGCCTGTTAAGTAAGTTTCCTATCGCAAGAAATTCACTCTGGGACTTGTAATGTGATTGAGAAAATGCTCAATCATCATTTTATAACGACGAGTCCTTGGTTCAGCAGTTGAGACCATTCTTAGCAAGGAGGTAAGACGTATGCCAGAAGCTCAGGAGTTGCGGGTCCAACCGCAAGATTTGCTTGCTGAGCAAGCTGTCTTGGGCTCTATTTTTATTAGTCCAGATAAGCTGATTTCTGTTCGGGAATATATTGAGCCTGAAGATTTCTATAAATATTCGCACAGGGTTATCTTCAACGCTATGATAACGCTAAACGACCGCAATGATGCCATTGATGCTACGACTGTTCGGGCTATTCTAGATAGCCAAGACGACTTACAAAATATCGGCGGTCTTGCCTATTTGGTCGAGTTGGTCAACAGTGTACCAACCAGTGCCAATGCCGAGTATTATGCTAAAATTGTGGCTGAAAAGGCCATGCTTCGCAATATCATAAACCGCTTGACCGAGACAGTCAATGAGGCTTATGATGGCTCAATTGAGTCAGATGATATTATTGCCCACGCTGAAAAGGCTCTGGTCGATATCAATGAGCGCTCCAGCAACAGTGGTTTCCGTAAAATTTCTGATGTCCTCAAGGAAAATTACGAGGCCCTAGAAGAACGCTCACAACAGACTTCCGAAATAACTGGTCTACCGACTGGTTTTCGTGATTTGGATAAGATTACGACTGGTCTTCACCCTGATCAGCTAGTCATCTTGGCGGCTCGTCCGGCAGTTGGTAAGACTGCCTTCGTCCTCAATATTGCTCAGAATGTTGGTACTAAGCAAAATGCCCCTGTAGCCATCTTCTCGCTAGAAATGGGTGCAGATAGTCTGGTTAATCGGATGTTGGCAGCCGAAGGCTTAGTTGATTCTCATAACCTGCGAACGGGACAGCTGACCGATCAAGATTGGCAAAATCTGACTTTGGCTCAAGGAACCTTGGCTGATGCCCCGATTTATATTGATGACACTCCTGGGATTAAGGTGACAGAAATCCGAGCTCGCTCCAGAAAACTGGCGCAGGAACTTGGCGGCCTTGGCCTGATTGTTATTGACTACCTCCAGCTGATTACAGGAACTCGATCAGAAAATCGTCAACAAGAAGTCTCTGATATTTCCCGTCAGCTCAAGATTTTGGCCAAGGAGCTAAAAGTCCCTGTTATTGCCCTTAGTCAGCTCTCACGTGGTGTTGAACAAAGGCAGGACAAGCGTCCAGTTCTCTCCGATATTCGTGAATCTGGTTCCATTGAGCAGGATGCCGACATTGTTGCTTTCCTTTATCGCGATGACTATTATGAGCGAGGGGACAAGGAAGACGGTGACCAGCTTGAGGATAATACCATCGAAGTTATTTTAGAGAAAAACAGGGCTGGAGCTCGGGGAACGGTTAAACTGATTTTCCAAAAGGAATACAACAAATTTTCATCCATTGCGCAATTTGAAGAAAGGTAAAAATTAAATGAGTGATGCATTTGCAGATGTTGCTAAAATGAAAAAAATCAAAGAAGATGTCAAAAATCATGAGGGCCAAGAGGTCGAAATGACTCTGGATCATGGTCGTAAACGGGAAAAAACTAAGGTTGGTCGCCTAATTGAAGTTTATCCCTCTCTCTTTATTGTTGAGTACAGCGACCACGCCAGTCAACCTGGAGAAATCAGCAACACTTACGTAGAATCCTACACCTATTCAGACATTTTGACCCAAAAGAGTTTAATTCGCTATTTTGACTAGAAAAAGAAAGGCTTCGCTGCCTTTTTTCTTTTCTTCAATTTTTTCATAGTCTCTTATATCCCCCCTTGACACATCTTGACAAGTTTGTAAAGGAAGTGCTTCTAACCCTAGTTTTTTCGTTTAGGTCAGTAAAGTTAAATCAGGTTTCTGGACCTTTGAAATTAATTTGCCTCGTTTAATTTAAGCTAATACTTGATTTACAGGACTTTAGTGCTTTACAAGACCCCATTTATATGGTACACTATTTTTTGTGTGAAATAGCAGCAGGGCAAAATAAAGCTCGTCAACAGATGTTCTGAAAAACCAGTAACCTTGGCTGTTTAGGCGAAGGGCATCTGCACGAATTAGGTTTACCCAAGACGTTATTTCCTCATAAATTTTTAGAGGAGGACATTTTTATGTCACGTTATACAGGTCCATCTTGGAAGCAATCACGCCGCCTTGGCTTGTCGCTTACAGGGACAGGTAAAGAATTGGCACGTCGTAACTACGTACCAGGGCAACACGGTCCAAACAACCGTTCAAAACTTTCTGAATACGGTTTACAATTGGCTGAAAAGCAAAAATTGCGCTTTACTTACGGTTTAGGTGAGAAACAATTCCGTAACTTGTTTGTACAAGCGACTAAGATCAAAGAAGGAACACTTGGTTACAACTTCATGCTTCTTTTGGAGCGTCGCTTGGATAATGTGGTTTACCGCCTCGGTTTGGCGACAACCCGTCGTCAAGCACGTCAGTTCGTTAACCACGGACACATTCTTGTTGATGGAAAACGCGTTGATATCCCATCCTTCCGTGTAGAGCCAGGACAAGTGATCTCAGTTCGTGAAAAATCAGCTAAGGTTCCAGCAATCTTGGAAGCAGTTGAAGCAACTGTTGGCCGTCCAGCTTTTGTATCATTTGATGAAGAAAAGCTTGAAGGTTCATTGACTCGTTTGCCAGAACGCGACGAAATCAACCCAGAAATCAATGAAGCCCTTGTCGTTGAATTCTATAACAAGATGCTTTAATTTTATCAGTAAGAATAAAGGCTTTTGGATCTTTTCCAAAAGCCTTTTCTTGTGGAGAAAATTAGGCCCAGTCCCAGAGACAAGAGCCTTCTGCTATAAATCAAATTCATTAATCAAGGCTGGGAAGCAAGTTCATTAAGAGTTTGGTGATTTGTCTAGGACTCTCCTTTTTGCCCCTAGTAATCCAAATTTGGTAAACGCCAAACATAGCATGACTGATAAATACACTATTGTAGAGCTTTTCTAGCGCAGTTCGCTGAGGAGTCAGATCACTGTTATAGAAATCTGCTGAAATCATACGCTGCAGGTGATTGCGGATAAAATTTTGAATTTCCTTGGTGCCGTTTTGGGTAATTAGGGTGGCAAAGAGAGACTCTCTGTCTAAAAATTCAAAAATTTCTAGAAGAGTAGCTTCGATATCCATGTGATTTTTATCAAAGACGTATTCTAGCTTGTTAAAAATAGCTTGCTGGTACTGATCAATCATGTCGTACTTATCTTTATAGTGAGTATAAAAGCTTGAACGGCTAATACCAGCCGTTTTAGCCAGTTGACTGGTAGTAATTTCATCAAAATCTTTCTCAATTAATAGCTCGACCATGGCCTTTTCTAAAGCCTGGCGCGTGCGTGTCTTTCGACTGTCTTTTGTCATCGCATCTCCTTTTGAACAATATTATACAAGGTGTCTAAAATAAAGGGTTAGAACCTTGAAAAAATACTTCTTACTTGTATAATATATTGTATCAAAAATATAGACAATCCGTCTAAAAAAGAGGGAGAAAATGTTAGAAGAAGTCAAAGCTATTCTAAAAAAACCTACACTCTGGGTAACAATTTTTGGAGTATCATTGGTCCCTATGCTCTATAATATTATCTTTTTGAGCTCCATGTGGGATCCTTATGGGAATGTCAACCACCTACCCGTTGCTGTTGTTAATCAAGACAAAACAGCTGAGCTAAATGGTAAAGACCTGACCATTGGAAAAAATATGGTCCGCAATATGGCTGAAAATGATAGTCTTGATTACCATTTTACCTCAAAAGACAGTGCCAATAGAGGATTGAGGCACGGTGATTATTACATGGTTGTGACTCTGCCAAAGGATCTTTCGCAGAATGCCGCCAGTTTGATGACAAGCCATCCCAAAAAATTGCAGATTAATTACCAAACAACCAAGGGAAGAAGTTTTGTTGCTTCTAAAATGAGTGATTCGGCTATGTCCAAGTTAGAGGCCAGTGTCTCTAACTCTCTGACCCAAACTTATACACAGGCGGTCTTTCAAAGTATGTCCAAGTTGAAAGATGGGATGGGCCAAGCTGCCGATGGCAGCAGTGCCTTAGCGACCGGTGCGGATAGTGCTAAGTCTGGTAGTCAGACTCTTGGCGACAGTCTCAACTTGCTATCAACTTCGACCCAAGCCTTAGCTTCTGGTGCTGGTAGTCTGAATACAGGCCTGCAAGCTTATGCCAGCGGTGTAGATCAGCTCTCGTCTGGCCTTAACCTCATGAATGCCAACATGGGAACATTGGTAGATAGGGTATCTGCTCTTTCTTCTGGAGCAAATTCTGCTCAACCTCTAATAACAGGGGCAAATCAGCTCTCAACTGGCCTCAGCCAATTAGCTAGCAATACTAGCCTGACATCCGATCAAAAGACCCAGATTGACCAATTGGTCGCTGCTCTTCCTGCTCTCAATTCAGCTATTCAAAATCTGAATCAAGCTGTCAATTCTGAGGGAAGCACAGGAACGAGTGGAGTCCCAACGACTAGCACGACAACAACCAGTGGGCCAGATTTATCTGGAGTACAGGCTAGTCTGGCCAGTATTGAGTCTCAACTGCAATCTTTATCTGGCACAGGAACGAGTACGACAATCGCAGACACCTCTGGTCAATTAGCAGCAGTTCAATCAACTTCAGCTTATCAATCCTTGACGCCAGAGCAGCAGGCGGAAATTTCTAATGCTGTTACTAACAATGCCCCACAAACAAGCAGCAGTTCTGTTGATGTTAGTAGTCTAATTGCCACGGTTCAAAGCTTGGAAGCAACGCTGGCGAATGCTGGAACTGGTACTAGTACGACAACTACAACCAGCTCATCTAACCCAACGTCAACGAGCCCTGATTTATCTAGTCTACAAACCAATATCAGTAGTCTAGCTGCGCAGGCTAATCTTGTCTTACCAGGAGCTGCCAGAAGTCTATCCAGTCTGGAATCAGGTTTGGCAACTGTTAATACAACGCTTAATCAACAAGTCCTACCAGGAAGTCAGCAGGTAGCTGGCGGTATTGGGACCATGCAAAGTCAGTTATCCAGTGGTTCTTCCCAACTCTTGACAGGTGTGTCAACTTTGAGTAATGCTACCTCCACCTTAGCTAACGGAGCTGGTCAACTGTCCAGCAAGTCTGGTCAACTTACCAATGGCTCTAGTCAATTGGCCTCAGGGACTAACCAATTATCATCAGGAGCTGACCAATTGGCCCAAGGTGGTGCAGCCTTGACAACAGGCTTGTCGACCTTGTCAAGTGGCGCCGATACTCTATCTCAATCTTTAGCTAAAGCCAAGGACCAGTTGAATGTAGTTTCCGTAAAACCAACGAATGCTAAGGCAGTAGCTCAGCCTTTAAGC
Organism: Streptococcus criceti HS-6; assembly: GCF_000187975.2. NCBI lineage: Bacteria > Bacillati > Bacillota > Bacilli > Lactobacillales > Streptococcaceae > Streptococcus > Streptococcus criceti. The sequence goes on along the minus strand of NZ_AEUV02000002.1, from coordinate 352,278 downwards.
ATAAAACATAGCGATAAGGATAATGTTGCAACCAATGGTGTCGGTATGGCTCCCTATATGATGTCAGTAGCTCTGATGGTTGTTGCTTTATCCAGTAATGTTATTTTTGCCAAGGCTCTTTCTGGTAATGAACCCAGAACCCGCTTTGCCTGGGCTAAAAACAAGCTCTTGATTAACGGCCTAATTGCTACGGTATCCGCTACTATTCTTTTCTTTGCAGTTCAGGTTATTGGGGTCCATCCTAATTATTCTGGAAAAACCTATCTGGTAACCCTTTTTACTGCTTGGGCCTTGATGGCTGTTGTGACAGCTCTAGTCGGTTGGCATCAACGCTATGGAGCCTTCGCCAGTCTGATTTTACTGCTTTTACAACTGGGTTCCAGTGCAGGGACTTATCCAATTGAGCTCAGTCCAAAATTCTTTAAAGTCATTCAGCCTTATTTACCTATGTCCTATTCAGTGTTAGGGTTACGTAAAACGATATCCCTAACTGGAGATGTGGGGCAAGAGCTTGGTACGTTGTTAGCCTTCATACTTGGAGCAATGCTTGTGGGCCTGCTAATCTATCGTCAGCAAGATGATCGTTAAGTGCAATAAAAAAGACTAGCTTGACAATACCGTCAAGCTAGCTTTTTATGTGTTGTTTATTCAAGCGTGATACTGCCGGTGTCGGCCTTTAAATCAAGAAAATTATTTTTTGAGGGTATGAGTTTATCACTGACATCAACACTACCCGTATCAGCATGACTAGATACTGTCAAATGGTAATCTTTGAGATTAAGATCAATGCTACCAGTATCGGCAGAAATCCGATTGTTCTTTTTGAAGGTTAATTGTTGGCCATCCAGACTACCCGTATCAACAGAAATTTTACTTGAGGTTAGTGTGACAGTATCCAGATTAATACTGCCAGTATCGTTGGTTAGAGTCAAATCAGACAGTTGTGAGTCGGAAATATCAACGCTCCCCGTATCAATATCTACTTGTCCAGCTAAAATTTTAGAATTTTTGACCGTTAGATTACCAGTATCAACATTGGTATCAAGGCGATTAACCGTAAGGCCATCTAGTTTAAGGCCATTAATTGAAGATTTACTTTTAAGAGTAGAAATTGTTTGCCCTTTGGGAAGAGAGATAACAATGGTATTCAAGTTTTTCGTTTTAGCATCAGCTAGCTGAGCTAAAATAGATAGATTTATAAAGTGAGCCAACCCCTTTGAGCTTTGCTTCACACTTAACTTCTTATCAGTAACATTAAAGTCGACTTTTTCCTTTTTGTTAGTGTAGTAGGAGATACTTGCTTCCTTATCTGTTGTTGATTTGACAAGAATGTCATAGTAATCACCTTCTAGATCAATGTGATCAAACGGGTCTAATTTCTTCTTCACATGGCTAACTTTGCCATGATTTTTATACTGGATAGCATCTAAACCGCCACTGAGTTGTCCAATGTAAGCCAATACGGCCCCGGAAAGAATTAAACTAATTCCAGAAATCAATGTTATTTTTTTCCACTTTTTCATGACCTTTTTCCTTTCTTATTTGCCCACCGAACTAGGCCAACTGTACCACGACCAAGCCATTTAGAGGCCTCGCTGGTTGCTAAAATAAGGAGACAGGCAAAGCCAGCGAAAAGCATTCCTATTCCGATACCAATGAGGGAACCAGCCCAGGTTGAACCGAGATAGGTTAGTCCGTCAATAAAAATAGCAATACCTGAAATAGCTCCAGCAATACCTAGCATAAAAAAGATAAAAATCATGGCGACGCCTGTTGCAAGAATGGTAAAGACCACGGCTAAGAGAGCCCAACTAAAAGGATTAAGGAGACAGGCAAGGATAGCTATCCAGATTAAAGCTAGACGTGATTTGGAGTTAGCATAAACACGGTCCGATTTCTCGTCTAAGATATTGTGAATAATATCTTTAGCAGCGTCCTTGGGACTACCCAGTTCTTGGATGACTTGAGACTCGTTTGAGGGGCCTGCTTCGTCAAAGTACTCTGTGAAGTAATCCATAGCTTCTTGATAATCTTGATGGGGCAACTTTCTTAGATACTTATCCAGTTGCTGTAAATAGTCATTTTTTGTCATGTCTGATTCTCCCTTCGATAATGCCGTCGATGGTTGAGATATGCTTCTGCCATTCATCTTTGCGCAGGGCTAACTGTGTCAGACCCGCTGATGTGATGGAATAATACTTACGTCGTCTTCCCTGGTATTCTTGACTGTAGGTTGTCAGATAGCCCGCTTTTTCCAACCGTTTGAGAATGGGATAGAGGGTTGATTCCTTGATATTAGCAATGATTTTGATAGTTTGACTAATCTCATAACCATAGGAATCCCCTTTCTCAGTAATAGCTAGAATCAAAAATTCAATGAGGATGGATGATACCGGAAAATACATAGGCACCTCCTTAAATATATATTATTTTTATATATCAAGCATAAAATATTTATCAGGACTTGTCAATAAAAATATATAAATTTTTTATATAATTTTGAAAAAAGAATTCCGCCTGTTAAAAAGATAGGCAAACATGTTATGATGGTAAGAGAAAAAAGAAAAGGGAAAAGAAATGATAGAAAATTGTATCGAACGAATAAAAGAGTACCAACCCCGACCTTTAGGGCAAGAGAGGTGTTATGCTGTTCTCTTGCCCTTAGTCTGGGATGAAAATAATCAGGATTGGCAGATTCTTTATCAGATTCGCAGTAAATATATTTCTCAACCTGGGGAGGTTTCTTTTCCGGGTGGTCGAGTGGAAACAGGAGAAAGCTTTCAAGAAGCAGCTGTTCGAGAGACAGCTGAGGAGTTGAATATTACCAGTTCTCAAATTGAAATTTTGGGTGAAATAGATTACTTTATCCATCATGGTCGGACCATCCGCTGTTTTGTCGGTAAGATTTTAGGAGACTGGCAGGCTATTCAGGCAAATCCTGACGAGGTGGAAAGACTTTTTACCCTCCCCTTGAACCAGCTTCTGATAACGAAACCAAAAATTTACCACCTAATTGCAACACCTAAACCAGACTCCAATTTTCCCTTTGAGCGGATTCCCAATGGCTCTAACTATAATTTTGGTAAGGATAATCGTAAGGTGCTCTTCTATGATCTAGGTGGAGAAAATCTCTGGGGTATTACTGCGCAATTCACTGCTCGCTTCATTGAGATTCTAAAGGATGACCATAGTTGACAGTAGTGTAAAGACTTAAGTAATCAGTTAAGTCTTTTATTTAGGTGATTTTCTTTTGTTTTCCCATCCCAGCTTGACAATAGTTGTCAAGAACTATTCGTTCGTAAAAATCTGTCTACAGCTTTGTCGGCGACCTGTCAGGTTTTTGTCGGGTCATTGTCGTCTGGCTGTCGTTCTAAAATTTTCTGCTTAGAACTATAATTAGCTTAGTAAGCAGGTGAGGAGCTAGCAAGGCTAACTTCTAAAAAACTATCTGCCAGAAAGGATCATAATCATGAAAAATCAAACAATCGTTGCGAGGCTGCGTAAACAAAAGGGGTGGACTCAAGAACGTTTAGCTGAAGAGACAGGTCTCAGTGTTCGGACCATTCAACGTATCGAAAAAGGTGATGACTCAAGTTTAGAAACCCTTGGGTTAGTTGCCAACGCCTTGGATATTTCCGTTAATGAGCTCTTTAACGATGATGAAGATAGTCAAACATTGGAAAAAGTAGCTGCCTATGTTGATGAGCAGGCTAGCCAACTAGAAAAGCGAGATGCCGAAGACAAACTCTTTTCGATTTTCCGACTGGGTTATATCTTTATTATGGTTTTGTTGGCAACTGGCATCAATTTTATTTCAGATAAGCTTCTGCAAACGATTCTTGGTCTAGTTTGGACGTTTATATTCCTAACTGGTCTGACTCTTTCTAAATACATTCGCAAGACACATTGGAAAGACCGCCTTGATAAGAAGTACCCACTGACCAAGAATATCTCTTTGTCTCGTGACCGCCATCTGGATCGTAAGGGATTTTCTCATGCCTCCAAGGATGATTTCCTCTGGTGGAAGAGTCCTGTTGTCCGACCAATTGGAATGATTTTTTGGGGTATCATTATTCCTCTGCTCTTTATCTGTAAATATGCTTTACATCTTTTCTAAGATGAAATGCTAATAATGAAGGCCTTGACTGATTATCAGGGCCTCTTTTCTTTACATATCTGTCAAGGTATTTTTGTCGGTGAATTCTTTGAGTTTCAGCTTAGTGCGACAGAAACAGGCCTTATGTTGAGGAGTTTTATGCTTTAACTTGCTATTATTAATTATAATGATTATAATTAAGTTGGTATTTATAATGATTATAATTGAGCTAAAAAATAAGAAATAAGCGGGGATTAGCCATGAGCAACTTCAAAAAATTTATGACCGTGCTCCTGATCGGACTGCTAGCTTTGGTTCTGACCTTTGGCTTAGGTCAAGGGCACTTGGCCTATTTACTGGTAGCTATTTCAGGTGGTGTGATGTCTCTTTTGATGTTTTGGGGTATGATCCAGACTCTCAAGGAAGGTCGTTATGGAGTTGATATTTTGGCTATCACAGCCATTATTGCAACTCTAGCTATTGGTGACTACTGGGCTAGTTTGATTATTCTGGTCATGTTAACAGGAGGGGAAAGTCTGGAAGACTATGCTGGTCGCCGTGCCAGCCGCGAACTGACTAGCCTCTTAGATAATACTCCTAAGTTGGCCCATAAGATAGTTGGGACCAATGTTGAAGTAGTGGATGTTGACGACCTGAGGATTAACGACACTGTTCTTTTGCGTCCTCAGGAGATGGTGCCCGTTGATGGGATCATCCTAGAAGGTTGTTCCGATTTCAATGAAGCTTCTCTAACTGGAGAGTCTAAGACTATCGAAAAAGGTCCTGGTGATAGCCTCATGTCGGGATCGCTCAATGGTTCCGATGCTATCCAGTTCAAAGTGACAGCTCTGGCCAAGGATAGTCAATACCAGCAACTGGTAAAATTGGTTAAGGAATCAAAAGGGAACCCTGCTCCTTTTGTCCGTTTAGCTGACCGTTATGCCCTTCCCTTTACCATCTTTGCCTATCTAATTGGTGGTCTCGCTTGGTTGCTCACCAAGAATCCTGTCCGTTTTGCTCAAGTATTAGTAGTCGCTTCGCCTTGCCCCTTGATTTTAGCAGCGCCAATTGCTCTGGTAGCTGGCATGAGCCAATCTTCAAAAAACGGCGTTATTGTCAAGAATGGTACAGTCTTGGAAAAACTCTCTAAAATCAAAACTGCGGCTTTCGATAAGACAGGGACTATTACTCAGGGAGATCTGCAAGTTGATCAAATTGTAGCGGTGAGAGCTAGCCAAGAAGAACTTCTGACCTATGCATCCAGCATTGAGCAATCCTCTTCACATGTCCTAGCTCAAAGTCTGGTTCATTATGCCCAGAGTCATGGCATTAAAATGCTGCCAGTTAGTGATATTGAAGAAATCACTGCCAAAGGCGTACAAGGTAACTGCCAAGGCAGTCTCTTCTCAGTTGGAAAGATGGCCATGATGCCTGACTTAACTGATGATCAAAAGACCGATAAAACCAGTATTTATGTAGCTAAAGATAACCGCTATATCGGTCACATCACTTTTACTGATCGCGTTCGACCAGAAGCAAAAAGCACCATGTCTGAACTTCAAAACCTCGGCGTGAACAATCTGGTCATGGTAACAGGAGACAGAAAAGGTATTGCCGATAAGATTGCCCAAGAAGTCGGTATCACTCAGGTTCATGCGGACTGTCTCCCTCAAGACAAAATTAACTTCCTAAGAGCAGTGGCACCAGATCAGCAGCCTGTTCTTATGGTTGGCGACGGGATTAATGATGCCCCTGCTCTAGCAACGGTCGATGTAGGTATTGCAATGGGAGCCAGTGGTTCCAGTGCTGCTAGTGAGAGTGCTGATGTTGTTATTCTCAAAGATGACCTCAGTAAGGTCACTCAAGTCATTAAGATTGCTAAACACACCATGAGTATTGCCCGTCAGTCGGTCTTAATCGGTCTGACTGTCTGTGTGGTTCTTATGTTAATCGCCGCAACCGGGGCCATTCCAACTCTAGTCGGAGCCGTACTTCAAGAAGTCGTCGATACTGTGGCTATATTATCAGCCCTGCGGGCCCATAGTAAGGCCTTATAAGGACCGATTCCTGAGAATAAGAACCAAATCAATATTACTAAGCCATCATTTTGTAGTTTTACGTCCAATCACTGTAGCAAAGTGTAAATTGTTAAAAAGTAGTAAGAGTGAGGCAGACAGTCACGATGATTTCACCCTCATACACAAAGCATTGTAAACTCTGAAGATTACATATAAAAATCTAATGTCATTAAGCTATTGTCCCTAGCATAAACATCTCCTTTAACCAAGGTAATATCATACATATAACATAAAAAGCCTAGAAACATTTGGTTTCATGGCTTTTTCAATACAGTTTTACTTAATTCCACGAGCGTAAAATGTGGTCTAACAAGTTGTATATCTGTTAGAGGTATTGCTTAATTGTATTCTTGTTTTTTCAAATATAGATAATATTGAGTAATTGTTATACTCATCCGATAACTGAAAATTGCTCATTTTCTATAACAACTGCGGTCTGATTATCAATCGGTAGTAAGTCCAATTTTTTAGAGTAAGTCTGAATAGTTTCAGCGGTACTTTCTATGAAGGGAAATTCATTATTATGAGGGAGCAGATACTTATTCCAGAGATTGAGGCCAGTGTAATCTTTTAACGCAGTCGCACTACTTGGGTTATCCAAAAAGCGACTATATTCAATATCCTTGGAGGTGATAATTGCCCCAGCAGACTCTCCTATATATAGCATTCCTTCTCTTATTCTTTGTGTAATAAGTTCTACCAAACTCTTCTTCTCTAATTCCTGTAATAGATAGAAGGTGTTTCCACCTGCTATACAAAGACAGTCACAAGAGGCAATAGCAAAATCACAATCTTTCTTGCTTTCTTGAGCTATGTTTAAGATATCGAGAGTAAAACCAAGATTGTTAAGAGTTTTTATCCCTTCGTCAATATATCCTGTATATTCTTCCACATTGCCTGCAGTTGGAATAAATAGAATTCTTGAACTATAATCTTTCAAAAAATCTTTTAATTGCTTCTCTGTACCAGCTATGTAAGATGTTAGAAAAAATTTCATACGATAACCTCCATTTTTGGATACATTTATTGAAGATATTATAACACACATTTTGTCGTCTACTCTCAATCAGACAAAATTCCATTTTGAGCAGCAGAAAAAAACTAGAAACAGCGATTTTATGGCTTTTTGCTTCTGAAAAGAGCTTGGGACTGCTTTTGTCCCAAGCTCTTTATTCGTGTGAAATATTATTATTAAAACAATAGAATCTATAGTTAGTTTTTCTTAAACGCTCCTGCTTGTGCATAAAGCAACCAAGATAAAGCAATCATGATAGCTGCAAATATGGAAATTCCTGAGAATCCTGTAAAAGTTACAAAGAGAACTCCTCCAATAATGCCGGCAATTGTTTCTCCAAGGTACATAGCTGCATTTGACAATGAAGAGATAGTACTGCGTGCATTTTCGACAGTTCCTTGTAAAGTTGTCATGAATAATGGAAAGACAAAACCATTATTAACATAAATGATAGTTAATAAAATTTCAGCAGTCCAAAAATTCTGTGCGAATGGTAATATTAAATAAAGAATAGTGAGTGTAATTAGCTCTGTTCTGAATGTCTTTTGCAGACCGAAACGTTTAACGATTTGGCTGCCGAAAAGAGAGCCAAGTAAGTTCCCTGCCCCAATGGCAATAATAGCTGTACTGATGGTTGTCAGACTCATATGAAAATCATGTGTAAACCATGTTGAAATAAAGGTGATAGCTGTAAATGAACCTGTTTGGAATACAAAATAAGCAACAAGATAACTCACAGATTTTCTATTGGTTAAAATATTTTTATAGGCCTCTGTAAATGAAATTCTATTAGACTGACTGATTTCAAGTTTAGGCAGATAAACATGAATTAAAATGAGTAATATAAGAGAAGCTGCTGCAATAGTATAGAATGGTGTTTGCCAAGAAAAGCTGGCAAGATAACCGCCAATTGGGACACCAGCCATTTGAGAAACAGATAAACCTGCAGTCGCATAACCCATGACTTGAACAATATGACTTTTATCTACTACAATCGGAATAGATGCCCAAACCTGAGGAGTTACAAATGAAGCGCTGATGCCTGCAAATAAGCGGAAAAGAAGCATAAGAGAGAAGCTAGTTGCAAATCCACATAGAAATGTTGAGATAGCAAAAGCGGCTAATCCGTAAGTCATTACTTTCTTCCTATCTCTACCATCAGAAATAGGGCCTGAGATAAGCGCGAAAACAGCATAACCAATAGCGTATGCACTAACCATCCAACCTGAAATGGAGGAATCTATCCTGTACAATTTGGTTAGAGTTGGCAGCAAGGGAGATACTAAGAATGTATCTGTCCCAATGATGAACATGGTTAAAAAGAATAAAAGAGAGTATTTTTTCATGATTGACGACTCCGTTAAGACATTTTAAATTTAATAGTTAAAAAACTATTTAACCATCATGAGAATATTGTAGCATTGACAGATAGAAAATTCAATAGTAAAATAACCTTATGACTATTGAAAAACTATCTAAAAATCAAGATGAACAAAGAATCAAAATATTTAAAGCCTTGGCTGATCCTGCTCGACTAAATATTGTCAGACTTCTATACCAGAAACAAGACGAGTTGAATTGTGGTGAGATTGGTACTTTGCTGGCTATTAGCAAGTCGGCTGCCTCTTACCATTTTAGAACCCTGCGTGAAGCAGGTCTTACAAATACAAGGAAGGTGGGGCAAAATAAGTTTGTAAAATTAAATCAAAAAACGTTTGATATCTTATTGCCCGGCTTTCTGACTTCTCTTGAAGCTGAAGAATGAAAATGTGTAAGTTTATGGCTCATTGTCAAGTGTAGTGGGTGACTTATAGCTAAGCACGAGAGGAGACGAATTTCGTCTTCTCTTTTGTGATGTTCAAAACGAGGAAGATGTGTTTCTTGAAGTTGTCAAAGTTCCGAAATCCAAGTTTATTTAAAAACGAAGTCGATTTATATAAAAAAATCGACTTCCTTTATTGTCTTAATTATCATGATTTGAGAAATGTATCATTTCTTTTAAACTGACAATAACTAGAGCCAGTGTAATGCCCCAACCAATCCGAGTGGCTAATAAAAGATTATTAGACCAAAGGTTTAAGCAAGTTGAGCCAATAGCTGAACCAGCTGAAATGGCAACATTTTGTACCATTCGCTGTAAAGCTCCCGTGCTGCCTTGCATTTCCATAGGGCTAGCTTGCATGATACTAGCAATATTGGCAGGCTGGAAATAGCCGCCACCAATACCATAAATAAATAATCCTAAAGTTAAGAAGAAATAAGGTCAGCTAGGAGTGAGTAGCAAAAGGAAAAGCAAAGAAGCAATAATAATCCCGAGACCTAAATGACTAAAGGCTTTATTTTTGCTACCGTCATTGTACTTTCCTGATAGCCTTGAAAAGATTACTAATCCTGCTGGTGCGCCTAGCACAAGAAAGCCAGTCTGTCCCACTCCTAAATGGTACAATTGTTCAAAAATGAAGGGCGGAAGTAAAAATATCATGGCAGAGGCAAAACCAAAGGCAACTGTTTGAAAAAGATAAGAAATTACTTGTGGGTTGTTTTTTAATCCCTCAACATCAACAAGTGCCTGTTTATTCCTAAATTCAACATGGTAAAAGATAATTCCGAGGAACAGGCTGGATATGATTAAAATAAGGCTGACTAGTAATAGATGAGATTTGCTTAGCAAAGACAACCCTAATAAAAGAAAAACTAACATTAGAGCATTTATAAGAATTCCAAGATTATCCAATGTTCGTTCGCTAGTCTCCTCAGAGAGCTTATTAAGAAGATAATGGTTACATACTATTGCGAGGATTGCAAAAGGAACATTTAGCCAGAAGATAAAGCGCCAGAGATTTAAAGAAAGTAATATACCTCCTAAAGATGGGCCAAGGACAGGCCCTAGGCCAATCATAACACCTAAAATACTAATAGCACTGCTTTTCCGGTTTTCAGAAACTAAAGTAGTAATCAGAGCTGCTGAAGTAGCTTGTAGAGCGGCAGCCCCTATGCCTTGAAAAATCCGGCCAGCAATGAGCCAGCCAATACTATTGGCAAATCCACAAAATAACGAACTCAGTCCAAAAAGTACAAATCCTAAGTAGGAAATCTTTAACTTTCCAAATTTATCGCTTAATACTCCTAAAGGTAGGATAGAGATAGCCAATGCTAACGTATAGCCAGTTATTGTAAACGATGCTATATTAGTTGTCGTTTGAAATTGTCCCTTCAAAAAGGATAAGGCGACATTGATGATACCCGTGTCTAAAGTAGAAAGCAGCATTCCCATACCTGCGATAGCTGTTATCAGTGAATCTTGCAACCGTTTTGTCATTTTACTTCCCCCCTTTATCTCAAACTATGATACAATGAAGAAAAATTATAATCAATCAATTCTAAAAATATCGAATCGTTAGAAGGGAGTGTGCCCATGACTATTACCATTCAATTTAGCAATTATGCTCTAAAAACGGATGAGACCTTGACGCAAAGAATACAATTTGTCTATTCTCCCTTAAATGAGCTTTTTAGAAGTTTACATGTTTTATTGAATCCTCGTCACCATGGAACAAATATTGACTGGGTGATTGGGATACAAGACAGATTGACAGACGATTTCTATGAGAACCTTCACTATTTTCAACTCTTTTATGAACTCGGTGTTTCTCCTATCTTGCTTTGCAATTTTCGTTATCATGCGACAACGATTGAAGAAGAGATACAAAATCTAAAGAAATTTCTTAGTGAGCTGCCTGCTGCTCAGCTAATTGAGCATTTGGGAAAAGTAACTAGGGACCGAGAAAATTCCTTCATTCCGACATTAGCAAAGGGATTAGAATGGAAAGATTTTTCTTTGCATAAGGACAATCAGTTACTTAGTGACTTGAGAATGGATGCCTCCAGTGTTTACCAACATCTTTTTTCTTTTATTGATTGGTATAGACGAAAAATATTTGATAACACTTGGAAAGAGAAGGCTATTCAGCAGAAACTGCTAGATGAAATTCAGAAGCAATCTTCTTTTTTAAGAAAAAACGGTTTAATCGAAATGTTTAATCATTTACAGGTTGACCGCATCCATTGGAAAGAGGATGAGCTAGTCGTTATTAAGCCGTTTGAGCAAGAAATCCAACTGCAAGATAGTGATTCTATTATGTTGATCCCTAGTTATTTTATTTGGCCTCACCTCTTTGTTGAAACTTTCGACCAAGGGCTTGCCATTACTTATGATATTACTGAGCAGCCAAGTTACTATAACGCCACACCGGAAAATTTGATTACTATCTTTAAAGCTCTAAGTGATCCTGTCCGATTGCAAATTATGAATTATGTTATTAATAAACCAAGTACGACACAATCTTTGGCTCAAATTTTATTAATGAGTAATTCCAGTGTCTCCAGACATTTGCAAATTTTAAAGGAAGCTAACTTATTAACAACAACAAAAGCTAAAAAATTCGTTCTTTATGAGCCGACACAGCTCGTTACACAACTGATGCCAAACTTTTATCAATTCTTTAAGAATTGAAACTAATAGTCAACAAAAAAGCCTTTGAAATGTTGATTTCATAGGCTTTAAGTATACTCAATTATTTCACTTCAGTAAAAGTTAAATTATAACGCTGCAACTGTTGACTTTACAGCATATTTACAACTCTGTAAATATAAATGTAGAGTTACTGCTTATTCCCTAAATCCTCTTGTTTACTTTGAAATGTGCCAATTACTTCAAATTTTTATGTCGAGCTAACTCAGCATAGGTGTCCATAGTTGTAGTGATTGACTTATGCCTCATTCTGTCTTGGAGTTCTTACTGGTTTGTCTCAGCATTTAAAAGTAGAAGGGCAAGGAAAAAGCACTCAGTAATTACTCGCCACAGAGTGCTTTTGTTTTAAAAATGGAAAAGTTTTAAGATACGAGTGCCTAATCATCGTCATCGCTAGAAAACAAAGAAAGGATATCTAAGAAGAGGTTGATAAAATCAAGGTAGATATCAATAGAACTATCCAACGATAATGCCCACCAAGAAGCAAGACTATCAGGTATGTTGTCTCTATATTTATCCAGAAAACGTACTTTAATCATCTGATTGTCATACATGATATATAGAGTAAAAACAACGATATCAACAAGAGTCACGATGAAATCAAGTGTTGAATTATGAAAGTAACCTTGGAAAAGTCCTGCTACAATCAGACCCAAAAGTGCCCCGAACAAAGGAGGGCCCCATCCAGTTAGATTTTTTTTAGTAAATAATCCAAATAGCGCAGTTCCGATATAAATAGCTATAGTCACAGCTAGAGCTTTAAAGATAATCATCGGTTCATAAATGAAAGAAATTGAAGAGGATATGATACTAATTCCAGTTAGAAAGGCGAAAGCACTGATGCTTTTTATCAAAAGGTTTTCAGAAAAACCACAAATAATAATGCATAATAGCAGGAATCCCCACGATCCCCATATAGTCCAACTAGAATGGGTTATAAATTGTAAAATTTTTAAATAGAGGGAGGGGTGATAGTACAAAAACCAAATAATCCCACCCGTATAGACTAACATAAGGGCGAATATATTGTAGACCCGTGCTACATGTTTACGAAGAAAAGGTAGTTCTTCTTTAGTGGGTTCTATTTGAGATGCCTCTTTTGCAAATTTAGCCTTTTCCCAGTATGTAGCATCAGCTGAATCAGCATTCTCCATGGCTTTTTTCATTTGTCCAAGATTGATATTATTATTTTTATCCATTAGTTTTCCACTTCTAATTTTTTTTTCAAAAGCTTTACTACCTTCTTTGTAGTCAGTGCCCTTATTTACAGGCATTATACTAAAAATTCATTTCAAAATGAAGTCAACTTTCTCTTGATACTGGATAGCTGCTTTCTTTTTGTAAAACAAACGCAACCAAGCCGACTAAGCCGACTCAGTTATAGTAAGTACGATTCAGTGGATGAGTTGTGTCTGTCATTTTAATAGGCTATCAAATCAAAAAATGTAGAGAAAATATAGAGTTTGAATTTCATTTTTATGCATGATAGTAAAATTGGAAAAATAAAAAAACCCTGTAAAATCAGGGTTTCTGACGTTCACTGAATTGTAGTGAATGCCCTATTTAACTTCAGTGAACACGACATGTTTACGCAATTTTGGTGAGTATTTTTTCAATTGAAGACGATCTGGGGTATTACGTTTGTTTTTTGAAGTAAGGTACAAGCGTTCACCAGATTCTTTGTGTTCAAGTGTAATATTTACGCGCATGGTATCTCCCTTCTATTATTCCGCAGCGTTAGCTTTAGCGATTTTACGTCCTTTGTAGTAGCCTTTGAGGGATACACGGTGAGAACGTGAGTAATCTCCAGTAGTTTCATCAAATTTCACAGTTGGAGCTGTCAATTTGTAGTGTGTACGACGTTTATTTTTTTTCGCTTTTGACGTGCGACGTGCAGGTACTGCCATTTTTATGTTTCCTCCAATAGATTAATCTTGATTTTAAATCAACTCTAACAGTTTATCATATTATTTTTGTAAAGTAAAGTTACTTGACATTAACTCTTTAATTTTTTAAATGGAAGGAATAGCTGGCTAGGATTATATCCTGGTTCCATCTGAGAAAATAACGAAGACGAAGGTTCATCTGGTTGTGCAGTAGTGTTTGCCAACGCTTTCGTGGGACAAATTGTGGAATGATAACGGTCAAAGTATTGTTAGCAGCCTTGGCTTGCTTACTCATATCATTGACGAAATCAACAGTTGGCTTGATAATATCGCGATAATCGGAATAAATATTAATAAAGGTAGTATTTGGGAAATAGTGTTTGAATTCATCCCTAACCTCGTCATCTTTTATCTGTGTCTCGGCTGTTGAGACGTGCAAGGCGATAACATTTTTACTAAGAGAGTTAGCATAATTGATCGCTCCGACAGTGGCGTTAGTCATATTGCCGACGAGAACCAGAACCGTGTTACCAGAGTACTGGATAGATTTGGTTTGTTCAGAAATGCGTAACTGTCGCGCTACATTTTGATAGTGACGGTGAATCTTCTGAAACATAAGGATCAAGATGATGATAATTGGGAAAAAATACCAGATATCTGCTAAGCGGAAAAGTAAAAGAATGAGGATAATGCCATAACAAATGACAGCTCCTAACAGATTAGCCCAAGACCGCCTAAGGAAATGATCAAGCTTTTGTTTTTTCCAATAAGCCACCATACCAGTCTGTGCAAGAGCAAATGGAATAAACACCCCAATTGTATACAAGGGAATTAGCCGTTCGGTACTTCCCTTAAAGATAAAGAGCAGAAGAATGGCACCAAAGGCTAGGGTCATAATACCATTAGAATAACCAAGACGTGCCCCTTTTTCTAAATAAAGGTGGGGCATATATTTGTTTCTAGCCATATTGTAAGACAGTATTGGAAAGGCTGAGAATCCTGTATTAGCAGCTACAGCTAAGATTAGAGCGGTAGCAATTTGGAAAATATAAAATAGCACCTGACCGACCACACTAGCACCAAAAATTCTCTGAGCGATCTGAGACAAAATGGTTACACCAGATTGTGGAACTATGCCAAGCCAGTAGTTGAGGAAGGTAATGCCAACAAACATAAAACCAAGAATCATAGACATCATGACAAGGGTCTTAATAGCATTACTGATTTTTGGTTTTTTGAAAAATGGGACAGCGTTTGAAATGGCTTCAACTCCAGTCAAAGATGCCGAACCACTGGTAAAGGCCCGAAGGAGCAAGAATACGGTTAGTCCCGAAATAGGCTGACCGATATGGGCTGTTGCCGAGTAGTCTATATGGCCTGTGATGATTTGGAAAATACCAGAAATTAGCAGAAAAAGTGTGGAGATAATGAAGAGATAGACAGGTACAAAGAGCGCTGCCGCCGACTCTCTGAGTCCACGTAAATTCATAATCATCAGGATGAGGACAAGAGCAATAGAGATTTCCAAATTGAAGGCTCTCAGTATCGGGAAGGCTGATGTGATAGCATCAGCACCAGATGATACTGAAACAGCTACCGTCAGCATGTAATCGACTAAGAGGCTGCCGCCAGCCACCAGTCCTAGAGATGGTGACAAATTCTCAGTAGAGACCATATAAGCCCCGCCGCCGCTAGGATAAGCACGGATGACCTGACTGTAAGAAATGGTTAGACTGATTAAAAGAATCAGGACAGCTAGACCGATAGGTAGTGACCACCAGATAGCACCAGCTGATAGAGCAGTCAACACAAGAATAACCTGCTCAGGCCCGTAGGCAATTGACGACAGGGCATCGCTGGATAGCATAGCCAGAGCTTGTGATTTACCCAAAGAATGGTTATCCTCTTCTTCAGGATCAGATTTTAAAGGGGCCCCTAAAAGGAAATATTTGATATTAGAAAGCATCCCTTTCCTCCTCTAAATTTATTTGACAAGGCATTATAGTCCCATTTTTTTAGAAAATCAATAACTATCATCGAAAAAGCTAAATTGTAACCATTATTTAATTGAAAGCATGACCGTATATCTGTAAAAAACAGCCGCTTATCTTAAAAATATAGTCTCTCTGAAAAATATAGGTTATACTAAATTAAAAAAGAGGAGGAAAAGCAATGAAGCTCGAAATCATTAGAGACTCGCGGTTAGCGGAGACACTGATCAAAATTTATGCAACACATATTGACCGTAAGACCCAGCAGATTATCGACCTTGCTGAAGGGAAGTCAGACCATCTGCTTGGTGTATGGATGGAAAAAGTATACCTCTCAGCCCTTCCTGATATTATCCGTATTTACAGTGAGGATAAGAAAGTTTTCCTAGAGACAACAGATAAAGTCTATGCAACTAAATACCGGATTTATCAATTAGAGGAGCAGTTGACAAAAGATTTCATCAAGATTTCTCAAGGTGAGATCGTTAATATCAGTGCCATCTAAAAATTGGATCTCAGTATCAAAGGGACGATCAAGCTCACCTTGAAAACGGGCGGTGAGAGTTTTGTATCCCGACGCTCCCTCAAGACATTTAAAGAGAAATTAGGTTTGTGACGACTAGAAAAGGAGGAAATATCATGAAAGCACTTAAAAAGATGCTCGTTTATGCTTTAATGGGGCTAGGTATGGGAAGTTTAGCCACCTACCTTGCTAGCTTAGTGGTTGGTAGAGGTTTCTCACCAGCAGTCCCTGCCTTTATGGAACAATTTCAGTCTGATATCAGCGCGGTTGGTGTCCAACTTGCCATTTTTGCTGGTCTGGGCATAGCTCAGGGGATGGCTGGATCTGTCTTTCAACAGGCAGAAAAGTATTCCTTACTTTGGCTGACTTGCCTGCACTATAACCTCATTGTAGTACCGCTGCTAGCGGCGGGCTGGTATCTGAGATGGTTCCAATTTAGTGTGACAAGCCTGCTTGGCATGTTAGTTTTCATCAGCTTTCTTTATGCTGCTATCTATGTGTTTAATTATGTGATGATCAAAAGGGATATCGGCGCTATCAATACTAAACTGTAATAGTTTGATAAGGTTATTCAAGCTTCTGCTAAGGGGCTTTTGAAATGACTTAAACTGTTAGGGCAGCTGTTTTTATGGTAGAATAGAGGGAGCTATAAGTGTAAAGAAGAGCATTATAATCGATGCTGGTAGTGATACAGGCAGTGATTCAAGCTATCTTAAGAAATTGATTAAAATCTATGAAAGGAATTGAACACGGTCGAAAAGCTCGGAAAATAGACAAGTCAGTCTAGTTATCAGGAAGACTGACTGTCTTCCTGATTTCAGTCGCTTTCTTTTCGGCCTTTGTATCTTAATTATGAAACTTCAAAAACCAAAAGGGACTCAGGATATCCTGCCTGCTGAGAGTGCTAAATGGCAGTATGTGGAAGATGTTGCACGTGAAACATTTAAAAAGTATAACTACGGTGAAATTCGCACCCCCATGTTTGAGCACTATGAGGTAATTTCGCGCTCAGTTGGTGACACGACAGATATCGTGACCAAGGAAATGTACGACTTCCACGATAAGGGCGACCGTCATATCACTTTGCGTCCGGAAGGAACAGCTCCGGTTGTCCGCTCTTTTGTGGAAAATAAGCTCTTTGCGCCTGAAGTACAAAAGCCTGTCAAGATGTACTACATTGGTTCTATGTTTCGTTACGAACGCCCTCAGGCTGGACGCTTACGTGAGTTTCACCAAGTAGGGGTAGAGTGCTTTGGCTCCAGCAATCCAGCAATCGATGCAGAAACCATCGCTATGGCCTATCAGCTTTTTGATGAGCTGGGTATTAAGAATGTCACCCTGCACCTCAACAGCCTTGGTAATTCTGAGAGTCGCCTAACCTATCGTCAGGCCTTGATTGACTATTTGGAGCCCATGCGTGATCAGCTCTCAAAAGACAGTCAGCGACGATTGGATGAAAATCCTTTACGTGTGCTGGACTCTAAGGAAAAAGAGGATAAGGAAGCTGTTGAGCATGCGCCGTCGATCTTGGATTACTTGGATGAAGAGAGTCAAGCTCATTTTGACGCTGTCCGTCAGATGCTGGAGACCTTGAAAATTCCTTATGTGATTGACACAAACATGGTGCGCGGTCTGGATTACTATAACCACACTATTTTTGAGTTTATGGCTAAGGTTGGCGATTCTGATTTGACTATTTGTGCTGGCGGCCGTTATGATGGCTTAGTCGAGTATTTTGATGGTCCGCAAACGCCAGGATTTGGCTTTGGTCTTGGCTTAGAACGTCTGCTCTTAGTGCTGGACAAGCAGGGAATCGAACTGCCAATCGAAGAAGGTTTGGATGTTTATATCGCTGTTCTTGGCGATGGAGCTAACAAGAAGGCTTTAGAGTTGGTACAATCTTTACGTGTTCAAGGGTTTAAGGCTGAGCGTGACTATCTGGGCCGCAAGATCAAGGCTCAGTTTAAATCTGCAGATGCTTTCAAGGCTAAGGCAGTTATCACACTTGGTGAGAGCGAAGTTGAGAGCGGTAAAGCAGCTGTAAAAAATAATCAGACCCGCAAAGAAGTGATCGTCAGCCTCGAAGAAATCAGCACAGACTTTACTCGTGTTTTGGCTAAGATTGAAGGATAGAGCTTAGGCTTTTAGGAGAAAATTGTGACAAGTATTGAAGAGTTATTAAAAGAGGAGCAGACCTTTAGCCTGAGTTTTGATCGCAGCCAACCTATTTGCTTTCAAGAACAGTTTTGGAAGATGATTGCCTATTTGGATCGGCATGAAATCCCTTGGTTTAATGGTGAAAGGGCCGGCGACCACTTTATGTGTCAGCAGTTTCTCGGTCAGCAATGGGACCATGACTACCAAACAGTGGTCTTAGTTTTCAAGCCGACAGAGAGATTTCTTGGCTGGCAGTATGACGAGGAGACAGATGAATGGGGTATTTCTATTCAGGATGTCTATGGTTTTAGCTGGAATCATCTCGCTGATGAAGCGGATTATCGCTTTAACGAGATTGAAGAGTTTCAGGATGAATTTGTTGATACAAGTGATTTAGTCGCTCTTTTCGGCAGAAATAAGGATAGGTAGATTCTCTAAGTAGGAAAAATCGATAAAACCAGTGTGGATTTGTCTCAGACTAAATTCCGCTGGTTTTTAAAGTGGCTGATTTTAAGGCCCTTGTTTGTCTATTTCTAAAAAGTGTACACAAAAACACTCAATCTAAAGGCGTTTTAGACTAACTTCCCATTTGGTCATTCCATCGGAACTTACTTTGATAAATTTCAATTCAAATATTTTTACGAAAGCGTATACAAAAGATTAAAGCTATGTTACGATAATAGTGTAGATGAAGGTATGTCACTAATTTTCAAGGTTCCTACGTTACAATTTTTAAAAAGTAGAAGAAAGAATATTTTTGTCGATGCTTTGTACAAGTACGAAAGTTTTCCCGTGATGAAATATCAGGAGATTATCCGTGATTGTACTATCATTTGGATTTTAGTTTTATTGGCTGTTTTATTCTTCTCATACGCTTATTACTGCACATCGAGAGGGTATAACTTTACAGGAATGCTGAAATGGTCACCGACATTTGTTGAGATTGGATGCAGAAGGTAATGTTTAGTTTTTAGGTCCTTGAAAATTAGAATTGGGAGGCGCAGCCCTCCCTTTTTATATTTAGAAAGAGTTAAATAATGCTAAGGATACATAAAATTAATAAACGGTTTGGAAATAAATGTGTTTTAAAAGATTTATCAATAGAATTTTCCGATAAAGGAGTTGCTGTTATCGTTGGTTTGAACGGTTCTGGAAAATAGGATTACTGTCAAAAGATTCTGGAGAGATTACCCTAGATGGGAATGCATGTAGTTCGGTGTATTTTAAAGAAAGAATTTTTCTAATTCCTTCAGATTCTTTAATGCCAGAATATCTAACAGGAGAAGAGTATGCAGAATTTATCCTGTCACGTTATCCGAACTCATCCAGAGAACTGTATAATAGGCTAATTGATTTACTTGGAATGGATAAAGCTCAAAAAGAGGTTATGGAGTCCTATTCGTTTGGAATGAAAAAGAAAATTCAAATAGCAATTGCACTATCATTAAATATTGATTATTTGCTAGCTGATGAAATTTTTAGCGGTTTAGATTTTGAAACCGTTATACTGGTTCAGGAAATCATAAAACTTATCTCTAAAAGACACAAAATGATATTAGTGTCTCATGAGGAAAACATTATTAATTGCTTTCCAGACGAAATATATTTAATGAAAAACGGAAAGTTAAAGAGGTTTTCGGGGAATGCACAGAAATTATCTAAACTTCTAATACAGGAGGGTAGAGTACATGAAAGAGTCAATACGATTAAAGAATTTATATAGCCTACTCCATTACTATTTTAACGATATTCTAAAAGGAGCACTTGAGAGAGGTTTTCTAAAGAAAAGAATTAATCGTTATTCTTTATTTCTAGTCTGTTTTATTTCTTACTTTGCCTACTTTATTTCCAATATGAGAGCGACAGGGCAATTGGTGAAGACGGCCAATAACATATCAAACGGAACGGAGGCTTTGAAGCTATTAAAAATAACTATTATGAGTTATGCTGATATGTATATTATTTTATCAGTTGCCTTCTTTATTTTTCTAAATTCCACTATATCGCTTACTCAAAGCTCGCATTACATTACAAATATTCTTCCCTTTTCAAAAAAAGAAATTCTTATAGCACAAAAAGTATATAAACTTTTCATAGGAATAATACTTTTTGAAGGGGTACAACTTCTGGTCTTTCCGTTTTTAGGAAGCATTACCATTCTTACGATGATGGAAAAGTTTGCTCTGCTACTGTTATTTCATGTTGAGTATGTTGCTGTTTTCTTTTTGTTAGACACGATATACCAGATAATCTTATCAAGAATGGCAAACACGATAAAAGCTATTATTACTTGGCTTTTAGATATATTGCTTATTGTTTTTGCTGGATCCTATTTTTATATTTTTAGGTTTAAAGTTGAAAAATTAGTTGGGGAGGCAGATTATTCCGTACAAATAATAATTGGTACCCTATTAATATTTTTCGCCTTACTATTTATTATAAATTTTGTCTTAATGTTGAAATGCGATAATATTACAGTTGCTCAAAACCGGCAGACTTATATATTTAATAGGGTTCCTGCTTTACGATTGAATCTAGTAACAACTTTCCCGGTTTTTTATAGACACAAAAATTTTATATATAACCTATCCATGATTTTATTTTTGTCTGTAATAATGTATAGCCAAGGAGGGAGAAGGTTGGCTATGCAAACATTCTCAATTTATTACTTTGTCATACCTCTCGTGAGTATGTACTATGCAGATGCAACATCTGGTGTTAGGAAAATGTACAATTTTTTAAGAGTTAGCTTGTATAGGGAAATGAGTTCTCTTTTGTTGAGTTTAGCAATTATTCTATTGCCCCAGATTGTCGTTTGTTATTTGTTTGTTGGCCATTATGAAACCGTTCAATTGAGTATATTAGTCTTTGTGACTGCGTTACTCATGGGACTGCTATTTCCAAAATCGAGAGGTAATATAAATGAAGCTGTATCAAGCATATTAGTATTTCTAGTTATTATATTAGCTTATGCAGTCTTTAAAATTAATGACTTAATTTATCCAACAGTAGGACTATTTCTTTTAATAACTAGCATAGTATTAAGGCAAGAAAGGAGAAGGTAACTATGGCAATGATGGAAGTTTTTAGCTCTTTAAGACGCACAATCATTGGTTTCTTGGTTTTATTTACATTAGATCTCTTAGTTGAGCTATTTCAAATCAATCAGTCGGGTAAAGTTATTACACTGTTTGGTGTGGTTATCAAAAGCAAATTTACAAACACAGAATTACGACAAACATTCTCACTTCATTACCGAATGGTATTAGCTTTTCTTGTAATTCTCTTTCTAAATTTAATCTATACTTGGATTATACATCACCGTAAAATAAGCAAGAAAGGGAAAGAATAATGACATTAAATCCAGCAAGTGTTTTAATCCAAGTAATTTTACTCAGCACTTCTCTAGTTATACACGAATTGTGTCATTATCTAGCAGCCAGACTTCTAGGCTATCAGGCAAAATTTAATTTCGAAAGCTACCTTTATCCGACAATATCTTATGTAAATAAAGGAAATGCTGTAAAAAACATAATTATATCAGCTTCAGCACCGGTCGTTTTACTTTTTATTGGTCTGATGATTCCCAATAAATTATGATTCTCTCGCTATTTAAAATTGCCTGTTTATTAAATGTTTTTCATTTATTGCCCTTTTGCAATGATGGCCAAGTTATACTTGTGTCACTGCTTAGTCTAATAAAAAGAGGTGTAAAACAATGAAATACAAATTTTTTACCTACCTTGTTTTATAATTATATGTAGCTTCATATTTGGGTATTTTTATTTTGTTCCCTCTAATCAAACGCCCAACAATATCAATACAGAACAATATTATTACAAGGCTTCACCGCATGAAGTTATTTCTAAGCTTACCGACAATAAAAAGGGTGTATACTATTTTGGATTCCCATCATGTCCATGGTGTGCAGAAATTAGACCAGTTTTTAATGATGTACTAAAGGAATGTGCACAAAAATCATATACGGTTGATACAAAATCAAAGGAATTGAGTTCTCAGGATTATAAGAAACTTGAAACTTTTTATCATAGATTTTATAAGGATGAATTCACCGTACCTTTCATTGTCTCAATAAATAGTAGAGGGGAGGTTGTAACACATGTAGGAACATTAGAAGAACATAATGCTACAACTCGTAAGCTAACCAGAAAAGAGACAAAGAAACTTCGTAAATTACTGGTGAATCTAGTTAAACATACAAAAAATTAAGCCTACATAATATAGTATTGAATAAATGGCGAAAGCTTAAATAAGAGAAGTCCTAAAAAACTCCTCCCGAATGGGTGGGGTTTTAGTGTGCTTTTTGCTATAATAATAGGGAATGTAAAAACTCAGATAGAGAAAGGATAAAGCCCCCATTGGGCTTGGTATCTCAAGTATGAAACGTAGTATGTATGCTGGTCGCGTTCGCCGTGATCATGTTGGCCGTCAGTTGACGTTGAAGGGCTGGGTAGCTCGCCGCCGTGACCTTGGTGGTTTGATCTTTATTGATTTGCGTGATCGTGAAGGAATCATGCAGTTGGTCATCAATCCTGAAGCTGTTTCTAACGAAGTGATGGCAACAGCTGAGAGCCTTCGCAGCGAGTACGTCATTGAAGTGACTGGTACCGTTCAAGCGCGTGAACAAGTCAACGATAAGATTCCTACCGGTCAAGTTGAACTTCATGTCAGCGAGTTAACCGTTCTTAATACAGCCAAGACTACACCTTTTGAAATCAAAGATGATGCGGAAATGACGGACGATAATCGTCTGCGCTACCGCTACTTGGACTTGCGTCGCCCCAGCATGTTGGGAAACCTCAAGCTGCGTGCTAAAGTGACCCACAGTGTTCGTAATTATCTAGATGAGCTTGAGTTTATTGATGTAGAAACACCAATGTTGACCAAGTCCACACCAGAAGGGGCGCGTGATTATCTGGTACCATCACGTGTCAGTCAGGGACATTTCTATGCTTTACCTCAAAGTCCGCAAATCACCAAGCAACTTTTGATGAATGCTGGTTTTGATCGCTACTACCAAATTGTTAAGTGTTTCCGTGATGAAGACTTACGTGGAGATCGTCAACCTGAGTTTACACAGATTGATTTGGAAACATCCTTCCTTGACGATCAAGAAATTCAAGATATCACAGAAGGCCTCATTGCATGTGTTATGAAAGAAACTAAAGGCATCGATGTGACGCTTCCCTTTCCACGCATGAGCTATGACGATGCCATGAACAACTATGGTTCAGATAAGCCAGATACTCGCTTTGAGATGCTTTTACAAGACTTGACAGATCTTGTCAAGGGAATTGAATTCAAAGTATTCTCTCAAGCACCAGTTGTTAAGGCTATCGTGGTGAAAAATGCGGCTGATAAATACTCGCGCAAAGATATTGATAAGCTGACAGAAGTGGCTAAGCAATACGGTGCCAAAGGTCTCGCCTGGGTTAAGGTTGCCGCCGGTGAGTTGACAGGGCCTGTAGCCAAGTTTTTGACAGAGATTGCCACCAAGTTGACAGATCGTTTACAACTAGTTGATAATGATTTAGTGCTCTTTGTTGCTGATACGCTTGAAGTTGCTAATGCAACACTCGGTGGTCTGCGTACGCGTCTGGCCAAGGATCTTGACATGGTTGACAACTCTGCCTTCAATTTTCTTTGGGTAGTTGATTGGCCAATGTTTGAATGGTCAGAAGAAGAAGGGCGTTATATGTCAGCCCACCATCCTTTTACACTGCCAACGGAAGAGACTGCAGCTGAGCTTGAAGGTGATCTATCCAAGGTTCGTGCGGTAGCTTACGATATTGTCTTGAATGGTTACGAACTAGGCGGCGGTAGTCTGCGTATCAATCAAAAAGACTTACAAGAGCGTATGCTCAAGGCTCTTGGGTTTAGCCAAGAATCAGCTAAGGAGCAATTTGGCTTCTTGCTAGAAGCTATGGATTATGGCTTCCCACCACATGGAGGTCTGGCTATTGGCTTGGACCGCTTTGTGATGATTTTAGCAGGGGAAGACAATATTCGTGAAGTCATTGCTTTTCCTAAAAATAACAAGGCATCAGATCCCATGACTCAAGCTCCAAGCTTGGTCGCTGACAAACAATTGGAAGAACTAGCTCTGCAAGTGCAAGACCATGACTAAAAAAACACAGCCTAAGCGGCAAATCAAATATGCTGTTGGTAAGGCGGCTAAGAAGGTCGGCTTGCTCCATACAGTTCGCAGTATTTCCCGCGAGAAGTATGCTGAGAAGATTTCGGCTTCGCTCTTTTACGGAATTCTTTCTAGTATTGCGGTTAACTTCTTTTTTCAACCGGGACATGTGTACTCAAGCGGGGCAACTGGCCTGGCTCAAGTCTTATCGGCACTCAGTGACCGTTTGGTCGGTTTTGTCATTCCGGTTTCGGTAACCTTTTACGCCATCAACATTCCCTTGATGATCTTGGCCTGGTTCAATCTAGGCCACCGTTTTACTATCTTTACCTTTATTACGGTAACTATCAGTTCCTTCTTTATCCAAATCATGCCCCAGATTACCTTGACTAGCGATCCCTTAATTAATGCCATCTTTGGTGGCTTGGTTATGGGAACCGGGATTGGTTATGGCTTGCGGTCGCGGATTTCTAGCGGGGGGACGGACATTGTCAGCCTCTATATTCGCAAGAAGACAGGGCGTGCTGTTGGGAGTATCTCTCTCATGGTCAATGGGACCATCATGATATTTGCAGGTTTGCTTTTTGGCTGGCAGTATGCCCTCTATTCCATGGTGACTATCTTTGTTTCTAGTCAAATGACAGATGCTATTTTTACCAAGCAAAAGAAGATGCAGGCCACTATTATTACCAGCAAGCCTGACCGAGTGACCAAGCAAATTCATAAGCGGCTCCACCGGGGAGTGACTCAGATCAATGATGCCGAAGGTACCTATAATCATGAGAAAAAAGTGGTGCTGATTACCATCATCACCCGAGAAGAATTCAATGATTTCAAATATGTCATGTACAAGGCTGATCCCAAAGCTTTCGTTTCCATTGCTGAGGATGTTCACATCTTGGGACGTTTTGTAGAGGACGATTAGAATACTAATAAGACCATCGGATTTTCGATGGTCTTATTAGTTTTTATCAATTTACATTTCATCTGGTGCATCCACACCTAGAAGACGCAGAGCTTCTTTGAGGACCAGCGCTGTTGTATAGCTAAGGGCTAGACGGCTGTCACGCTCGGGACTTTGGTCCAAAATACGGTTATGGGCGTAGTACTTATTGAAAGCTTGGGCCAGACTGATGGCAAACTTGGCGATAATAGATGGTTCAAAATTATCGGCCGCTCGCTTGATGGTGGCTGGGAAATTTTGAATCAATTTGATAATTTCCCAGCTTTCAGCATCATCTAAGGAATAGCCAGCCGCTGGATCGGCTTTGAAATCCGCCTTGCGGAGGATGGATTGAATCCGAGCATAGGCATATTGGACATAGGGACCGGTTTCTCCCTCAAAGGAAACCATGGCATCGAGGTCGAAGTCGTAACCATTGAGACGGTCGGTCTTGAGGTCATAGAACTTGATAGCCCCGATACCAACTGTGTGAGCAACGACACCTTTATTTGGCAAATCAGGGTTCTTAGCATCAATTTGGTCACCAGCCCGTTTGATGGCTTCAGCAATGGTTGGTTCCAAGAGAATGACATTCCCCTTGCGAGTTGAGAGTTTCTTACCGTCCTTGGTGACTAGCCCGAAGGGGACATGGACGATGTCATCTGCCCAGTCGTAATTCATCTCTTTAAGGACAGCCTTGAGTTGCTTAAAATGAGCAGCTTGTTCGTTGCCGACCACGTAGATAGACTTAGCAAAATCGTAGGTCTGCTTGCGGTAGAGAGCCGCAGCCAAATCCCGTGTAATGTAGAGAGTAGCTCCGTCTGATTTCTTAATCAGGGCAGGGTTTTCAATGCCGTATTTATCCAGCTTAACCACTTGGGCTCCTTGAGATTCCTGCAAGAGTCCCTTGTTTTCTAGGATAGCAACGACCTCATCCATCTTGTCATTGTAGAAGGCTTCCCCGTTATAGCTATCGAATTGGACCCCTAGTTGGTCGTAGAGGCGGTTGAATTCAATCAGGCTCTCATCGCGGAACCATTGCCAGAGGCTAATAGCCTCGTCGTCACCAGCTTCTAGCTTACGGAACCAGTCTCTAGCTTCTTCATCTAATTCAGGCTGGGTTTGAGCTTCTTTATTGATACGGACGTAAAGCTGAAGCAGTTCATCAATGGGATTAGCTCGGACAGCTTCCTCCTCGCCCCATTTTTTATAAGCCACAATCAGCATACCGAACTGTTTGCCCCAGTCACCCAAGTGATTGATTTTAATAGGCTTGTAGCCGATTTTTTCAAAAATCTTATCTAAGCTGTCACCGATAACAGTCGAGCGCAGGTGACCGATAGAAAAGGGCTTAGCGATATTAGGACTGGACATATCAATGGTAATGTGTCGTCCTTGGCCGAGATCCTGTTTGGCATAGTCACTACCTTGAGCAAGGACATCTGCCAGAACGCTTTGGGAAATCTCTTTCTTGTTGAGGAAGAAGTTAATATAGGGGCCGACCGCTTGGACCCTATCGAATTTATCCGTGTTAATTTTTTCAACGAGTTGGCTGGCAATGGCTTGGGGGGCCTTACGCAATATCTTGGCCAAAGAAAAAGCAGGGAAGGCTAAGTCCCCCATCGTAGTGTTCTTAGGGATTTCTAATAGATTAACAATCGCATCAAGGTCCATATCAGGTAGGACAGCCTTGAGCTCCTGAGCGATAATGAGTTTACTATCCATGTGTCTCTCCTGTGAAAGTATTCATTTCATTGTAACATAAATAGGAGGATTTTGCTGAGCCATTTGCCAGTACCTAAGAGAAAATGAATGGGCTGTAAGAGCCTGAAAATCCCCATGAGAGCTCTCTTCTCACCCATATAATATTGTAATCCCTGAAGATGAGGTATAAAATTAAAGAGCCAAGAAGATCAGAGCTTTATCTAGGGATTTCTGATAGGTCACCTTTAAAATGATAGTACTTTGCTGGTTCAGATGCCCCCCCTCTCTTTGATGATGGCGTTTGTTATAATTAGGAGTGCTCAGTAGTGGCGAACCTCATCAGCTGCTTGGATTCTTTCAATCACAGGTTTGGCTTGCTCACTCAAAAAATAGTCTAGGCTGCTCTGAGGTAGGAGTCTTTCCAAGAGCTTCCAATTTCCCTCTTTAATCGCCTGCCGGGCCGTAGAGGCACTGATAACCTGTCCCTCAGCAGTTTCTTTACGGGGAAGGGTAATGCAGTCAATACCAGCCTTGGGTAAATCCTCCTGCATAATTTGATTATAAAGACTAGTAACAAGACTTGTTGGTTCCTCTCCAACATAGCGTCGTGAAATATCCAACTCTTTAGCAATCTGAATAAAGATAGTAAGATCAATCCTAGCCTGACTTTCAATCACTTGTTCTTTATCCCTTAGGAAATAACTAGGAAAAGTGGAACGGCTGATAATGTAGTCACCAGTATCATGATAGATAATATTCTTGAGGTGGGCTGTCCCTGCCTGAACTAGCTGTTTGCGAATGGAGAAGGGGACTAGGCTGCTATCTTCGCTGACAATAAAAAGATGGAGCCAATCATTCTCTGCAGCAGCCTGTTCAATTAAATATTGGTGTCCCAAAGTGAAAGGGTTGGCGTTTAAAACGAGAGCTGCTGTCCGCGGGCCTGTCCAAGGATTTTTTGCCAACTTTGATAGATATGTTTGGAAGCCACTCTTTTTATTTTCCATGAAAGAAATTTTCTTGGGGAGTCTGACGATTTCATAAAAACCTAAGTCGGTAAAGTATTTAGCTGTACAGGGCTTGGTATAGAGGAAAATATGACTGTTGCCCCGCTCAAACTGAAGATTAACGAGATGGCTAACAATCTTATTGAGTAGCCCCTCTCCTTGATAATCCTGCCTGACACCCAAGCAGCGCAGGGTATTGCCAAAGCAGCTGCCAGTGGCGATAACATTGAGGTCCTCATCAAAGATTGCACAGGTATAATCAAGATTGTCATCACGGCGAATCCCCTCTTGTTCTAAGAGTTGATCAATCTTTTTGAAACTGGCTACATCGGATGGAAAAATTTTGGAAATAGAATAGGCTGACATGGTTTCCTCCGCTTTTTAATGTCATTGTAGCACTAAAAGTGCACCCTATCATCAAGGGTCACCCATTAAAAACACTTTTAATACAATAGTTTGCTTTATAAGAGATACTAAATGTGCCATAATTAAAGAAAAAGTCACTGGCACTAAGGTTTCTAAGTTAAAATTTAGATGGCAAGAAAGATTTTTAGCTTATGATATTATCAATTTTCTTAACTCTTTTTATTGGTTTGGCAGGTGGCTGGTTGGCAAGACGCCTGAGAATCCCGGCCCCTTTTATGGTCGGCAGTATGATAGCTGTGGCCCTGGTATCGATTTTAACAGGCCAGATGGTTACAGAGCCAAGCATGAAAATTTTTGCGCAGGTTATCAGCGGTGCCTATATTGGTCAACAGATTTCTAAAAGAGATATTGTGAGTTTTCCCAAGTTGGCCAAGGCTATTGCAGGATTAATGAGTTTGTTTACCCTCAATATGATAGCAATGGGACTGCTGTTTCGACATTTCTTTGCTTTAGATTTAGTAACTGCCCTACTCAGTTGTCTTCCGGGAGGAATTGTAGATGTTTCTCTGATGAGCATTGATATGGGGGCAAGATCGGATATTGTAGCGACTCTACAGTCAGCTCGTCTGATTGGGATTTTGTTGCTCTTGCCGGCCTGGGTGGCCTTTCTAACAAAAAAATTTAGCCCTAAAGGTGTTCAAACGACAAGGCAACAAGGACAGAATGATCGGCCTTCTTCTTTACCGCAGCAAAGGCAGGCCAAGCTAAGTGGCAAAAAACAGTGGGTCAATAACGGTTTAATTCTGATTGTTGCTAGCTTGGGCGGCCTCATTGGGATGGAGTTGAGAATTCCTGTAGGGGCCTTGATTTTCTCTCTGATTTTTTCATCCGTTTTAAAAATTACTAGAAACACCCAACAGCTTTCTATTTCTCTGAGATATTTAGCACAAATTGTTGCGGGTTCCTTAATTGGAACGAATTTCACGCAAACCAGCCTGCTGCGGATGGTCCATCTCATTATCCCTATCGTTTTACTGTTGACGAGTTACCTCATCATCAATGCTTTCTTTGGCTTTATTATGTACCGCAGCGGCCTGCTCGATCTCCAATCTGCTCTTTTTGCTTCCTCACCCGCTGGAGCGACAGATATTTCGCTTTTGGCTGGGGAACTTGGCGGAGATATGCCCAAGATTGCAGGCATTCAAATCAGTCGAACCGTTTATACTGTAGTGGTCATGCCCTTGCTTGTTAAAGCCCTAGCTAGTATGTTCTCATGTTCTAGTCTAGCCAATGTTCTACTAAATCAGCTGGCAGAATACTTATAGCAGCTTCTCTAAGAAGGCAAAATAGAAGGTTAGGCTTAGAAAATCGGCACTGCCGCCAGGGCTGAGATAGCGCTGAATCAATATCTGATTGTAGGCGGTCAGCTGCTGTTTGAGTTCTGACTTGCTAAAATCACTATTCAGGAGGCTCCGAGCCTCTTTTTTAATCCTTTGCCAAGCTGGCAAACCTCCTCGGTGAATAAGATTGGCATCTTCAACGGAGCCCATCAGATAAAGCAGTAGCCGCCATTGACAAAATTCTTTGTCCTGTCTCTTGTTAAGCTCTTGCCGGAAAAAAGGGAGGGCATGGGCGACGACTGTGGGGAAGCCTGCAGCTGCCTCTCCGCGAGGGCCTTTAATGCCGTATGTAAGATAGAGCTTTTCACCGTGGCTAAGATCCGCCTTTGTCTCCAGTTGGCTGAGATCTGCCTGAATGATATGGGCCGCTAGTTGTTGGGCCAGTTGGCAGATGGCCAGGCTATCTTGGGGAGTTAAGGGCTTATTATAATTAGCAGTTGTGGTTCTCTTGGATAAATAAATGCCAGTAGCTCCAAGAACTAGGGCTAAGGAAAAGTTAATGCCCTTATGAGTGTTGACACCTTTGGTGGCCTGAAACATAGTTTGTTCAGCTTGAATGCCAATTTTCCTGAGTTCTTCAAAAATCAGCTGGGGTTTTTGCCCAGCCAGCCGCCAGCCTACTTCAAGATAGCGTAAGAAAAAGGGATTGAGAGCCTCAATACTGGTAAGGAAGGTTTCGTAGGTCATATCCTTGTGAGCCCCAGCATCCAAGCGATCGACTAGGCCTGGCTTGGGGCTAAGATCCAGCTCATAGAGCAAGGATCTTGAGGCCAGCTCGGCATAATTCTCTAAAGAAATGCTATTGGCCATGCTGCCTTCTTTCCATTTCTTGTTTGATAAATTCGAGGGAAGCATTGAGGTGTTCATGAGTAATCAAGGTAATCTGCTCAGTATCCTTGTTTTTCATACCTCGGTAAATAATCCAGTGTTCAGATAGAGCGCGTTTCCGTCTTTCGAGGGAGCCTATAGAAATCTCCCGAAAATATCTAAGATAAGTTTGCAATTCCATGACAATCTCACGCAGGCGGAGCATCTGACTTTTTTCATAGATTAGCTCATTAAATTGATTAAAGTTTTGCAGTATTTGCTGGATGTCTCCATCTTCAATCATTGCTTCACAGTCAGTCAATATTTTTTTCATATCTGCGAAGTCTTCCTCAGTCATCAAATGCATAGCTTTGATGGAAGCCAGTGTATCAAGCGCTTTGCGAATGTCAAAAATTTCGATAGCATCTTTTAAGCTGATACCACGGACAATAATCCCTTTTTTGGGAATGTGCTCCACCAACTTTTCTTCCTTCAAAACACCCAGAGCATAGCGGATGGGTGTACGGCTGATGTTAAGAGTTTCAGCGAGTTCTTTTTCATTGATGTGACTGCCGGCTGGAATTTCGCTCATAATAATGGTCTTCTTAAGAGCTTCATAAAAAGAGACTTTCAGGGGCACATTCTGTGATAAATCTAAGTTATTTTTAATAGCCTGAGTAATTTGTGACATGATTCCTCCTTGAAAATTTTAGTAACTATTATAACTATAACGAAGTCTCTCAAAAAAAGTAAATAACTTATTTTTTATAAAAAAAGCCTTGCCAGTTAGCAGGGCTTTTGAATGGGTATCGCTTTTGCTTATTGAGGAATATAAAGCGGGACATGGCCCATCACAAGGACGGTGACAACGAAAATCAGGAAGATTACAGCTGCATACTTGGCAGACTCTCTCTGCCATTCCCCCATATCCAAGCCGGTCAAGCGCAGGAGTAAGTAGATAAAGGCAACCAGAGGACTCAGCAAGTGGAAGGCTTGTCCCATCAAAGATGCAAGAGCCATAGCCATGTTGCTGAAACCATATTGGGCACCGGTTTGCGCTAAGACTGGCATAATACCATAGTAGAAGCCATCGTTCGACAGGAAGAAGGTACCAGGAGCAGAGATGAGGGCAATAACCAGACCCCAGAAACCAGCTAGTTGCTTAGGAATAATGGTTGTAAAACTAGACGCAAGAGCATTGGCCATACCACTACCTTGGAAGAGTCCCATAAAGATACCGGCAGCAAAGACTAAGATAACGACTTGAACAGCATCACCGGCGTTGTCACTAATGCGTTTTGTTTGGTCCTTCAGTCTAGGGTAATTGACCATCAGGGCGATACAGGTACCGACACCAAAGAGCAGAAGTGAAGGGACTTCGATAGCTGGAACAAAAGAACTAGCGACCAGCCAAACAATCAGAATAATCGTTAAAATAGCATTAAAAATAAAGTTTTTAGGACGGCGGATATCCAAAACTTTCGGATCGGTAACCTTGGTTAACTCGGTAATCTCTTTATCGGAGAGTTCACTAACACCTAAACGCTGGCGTTCTTTTTTACCCATGCTTCTTGCCACAAAGAAGATGACATAGAGGATAGAAAGAATCATACCAGGTGCCAAATAACTTAAAATCTCAGAACCAACGTTAAGAACCGACATAGCCCGAGCAGTAGGTCCGCCCCAAGGCAGTAGATTCATGATGGTGTTTTGCAAAATAATCAGGACACCAAGATTCATGATTCTCATATTTAGTTTTTTGTAAATCGGTAAAAAGGCCGAGCAACAAATCAAGGTTGTTGTAGTACCGTCACCATTGAGAGAAACGGCAGCTGCAACAACAGCTGTGGCCACAAGCACTTTCAGAGGATCGCCCTTAGCGAAACGGATCATCCTTTCGGTTATAGGGTCAAAAAGGCCTGCATCCAACATAATTGAGAAATAGAGAATGGCAAAGAGCAACATAATACCCGTTTTGGCGGTATTGTTGATACCATACATAATCATTGGGCCGATGGCTGTTAACCCTTTTCCCATCCCATCTTCGGCAGCAAAGTCAACAAAGGCCTTATCTGCAGTCAGATTAGCCGATCCAGTTAGGATAGCGATAACAGCCGCTATCAATGGAATCATAACCAGTGCCGTGAGGGGAGACATTTTTTTCTTCATGACAACATACATGAAGACGATAATCATCGCATAAGCTAGTAATGTTAATAACATAAGCTTCTCCTTTATTAATTTAGAAATATGAAAGCTTGAAGTATCTTACTATCAGTGTATATGAAAGCGTTTCAAAAATAAATAGTGCCTTTCCGAAAGAACACAAAAAAAACACAGATTGCCTGATAGTTGAAAGAACACAAAAAATGCATGCTTGAAGACTTTTATCGTTATATAATTAAAGAGTAACGGCTATTAGGAAGCTTAATACACAAGCATCACTTCGAAAGGAGGAAAATATGGGGATTTTTCAACGTTTATTTGGCAAGGCCAGTAAGGCTGAACCTATCAGCACAGAAGAGCCTGACAGTATAGAAAGTTCAACAGACTCTGATTGGGAGCAGCTCCCAGCCTTTATTCCGGCAGCTCCTCAAGATGTTGAGCGAGTCAGTGTCATCGCAACAGCTATAGCTGCTGGCGACAGGCCGAACAGTAAGTTTCTTGTTAAAAGAGTCTTACAAAGGAACCCAGAGGTTAAAACGATTTCTATCATAGCTGCAAGTATTGCAGCCGGCACAAAAACTGATAGCCAGTTGTCCATAAAAAATATTTACAAAAAGAAAAACTGAAACAAAAGGAGGCATTTTATGTTGCGTAAATTTAAAATCTCAGTTGACGGGAAAGAATACCTAGTGGAAATGGAAGAAATCGGTGCTCCGGCAACTCCAACACCCGCTCCCGCACCAGTGGCCGCATCGGCAGCTCCCGCACCAGCACCAACTGCAGAAGCACCTCAACCTGCCCCAGCTCCAGAGCCAAGCCCAGCTGCATCGTCACCGGCAGGTGCGGATGCTATGCCAGCTCCAATGCCAGGGACAATCCTGAAAATTTTGGTTAATTCAGGCGATACCGTTTCGGAAAATCAACCCCTCATGATTTTGGAAGCCATGAAAATGGAGAATGAAATTGTGGCTAGCCATGCGGGCACAATCTCTGCCATTCATGTTAAAGAAGGACAAGTGGTTAATGCAGGCGATGGCCTGATTACAATCGCTTAATGAGACATTAGAAAGGAAGTAAGCTTGTGGATACTTTAATCTCAGGAATTACCTCTATCACTATTCCGCAAATCATTATGATGTTAATTGGGGCTGTACTCATGTATCTAGGGATTAAAAAGGAATATGAGCCCACTCTCTTAGTTCCGATGGGTCTTGGGACCATCTTGGTGAATTTCCCTGGAACAGGAGTCTTGACACAAGTTGTCAATGGTGTCCATCAAGAAGGGGTTTTGGATGTCCTCTTCAAGATTGGGATTAATACCGAACTCTTTCCCCTCCTGATTTTTATCGGAATTGGTGCCATGATTGACTTTGGTCCTCTGTTACAGAACCCTTTTATGTTGCTCTTTGGTGCTGCAGCCCAGTTTGGGATTTTCTTTGTTGTCGTCGTTGCGGTCTTGGCAGGCTTCGATATCAAGGAAGCGGCTTCGATCGGAATTATTGGGGCTGCTGATGGTCCAACTTCAATCTTTGTCGCCAACCAGCTGGCACCTAAGTTACTAGGACCGATAACAGTTGCAGCCTATTCCTATATGGCACTGGTTCCTATTATCCAGCCTTTTGCTATCAAATTGGTTACAACTAAAAAGGAACGTCGGATTCGTATGACTTACAAGGCCGAAGATGTTTCTAAGCTGACCAAGATTCTTTTCCCAATTGTTATTACCATTGTCGCAGGCTTCATCGCACCTATCTCTCTACCTCTTGTTGGTTTCTTGATGTTTGGGAATCTCTTGCGTGAATGTGGTGTTTTAGATCGCTTATCGCAAACAGCCCAAAATGAGTTGGTCAATATCGTCAGCATCCTCTTGGGTCTAACGATTTCAGTTAAGATGCAGGCTGATCAATTCTTAAATCTCCAAACCCTCATGATTATTCTCTTTGGTTTGGTGGCCTTCATTATGGACTCTGTCGGAGGGGTTGTTTTTGCCAAGATTTTAAATATTTTCCGCCGCAAGAAAATCAACCCTATGATTGGCGCTGCAGGGATTTCAGCCTTCCCAATGTCCAGTCGTGTTATCCAAAAAATGGCAACGGATGAAGATCCGCAAAACTTTATTTTGATGTACGCAGTTGGTGCCAATGTATCAGGGCAAATTGCTTCCGTAATCGCAGGTGGCTTGCTGCTGTCATTCTTTAGCTAAAAAGGTGAGGAGAAAAAATTATGCCAATGAATGATTTGATTCAAGCCTTTGAACTGATGGGCTTAGGTATGGCTGGTGTTTTTATCGTCTTGGGAATTCTCTATGCGGTAGCTGAATTGTTACTCAGGATCTTTCCAGTCAAAAAATAAGTTAGTTATCACACGCGACACTCGTGGGATTGTCTCACCTGCGCCGCATATTAATTTAATATAGTAATGTGAGGTGAATTATGAAAATTAAACAATCTGCTGTCGCGGGCTCGTTAGAGTCCAGTGACATTATGGTGACAGTTAATCCAAGCAATGATGGTATTTCTATCGAATTAGAAAGCAGCGTCGAAAAACAATTTGGTCAACAAATTAGGACACTTATCCAAGAAACACTGGAAAACTTGGGTGTTCAGTCTGCTGCTATCCAAGCCGTAGATAAGGGAGCTTTGGATTGTACCATTCAAGCACGTACGCTTGCTGCAGTTCACAGAGCGGCAGAAGTAGAGCAGTACAACTGGAAGGAGATTGACGCATGGAACGCTTAAGAAGAACAATGATGTTTGTCCCCGGAGCCAATGCAGCCATGCTTAGGGATGCTCCGCTGTATGGTGCAGACTCCATTATGTTTGACTTAGAAGACTCGGTTTCCTTAAAAGAAAAGGACACTTCTAGAGCTTTGGTACACTTTGCCCTCAAGACTTTTGACTACAGCCAAGTAGAGACGGTTGTTCGGGTGAATGGTCTGGATACCTGTGGCGCACTTGATGTTGAGGCCGTCGTTCTTGCTGGCGTCGATGTAGTCCGTCTACCTAAAACGGAAACGGCCCAAGATATCATTGATGTCGAAGCAGTTATCGAAAAAGTTGAGCGCGATAACGGTATTGAGATTGGGCGTACTAAGATGATGGCTGCTATCGAGTCTGCCGAAGGTGTTCTCAATGCTCCAGCCATTGCCAAGGCTTCTCAACGTTTAATTGGTATCGCCCTCGGTGCCGAAGACTATGTGACTAATATGAAAACGCGTCGCTACCCTGACGGCCAAGAGCTTTTCTTTGCTCGCAGCATGATTCTTCATGCAGCGCGTGCGGCCGGTATTGCAGCGATTGATACGGTCTACTCTGATGTCAATAACCCCGAAGGTTTCCAAAACGAAGTGCGTTTAATTAAGCAACTGGGATTCGATGGAAAATCCGTTATCAACCCTCGCCAAATTCCTTTGGTTAACGAAATCTATACACCAACGGAAAAAGAAATTCAAAATGCCAAAGAAGTTGTTTGGGCAATTCGTGAGGCAGAAAGCAAAGGGTCTGGTGTTATTTCGCTCAAGGGTAAAATGGTTGATAAGCCTATTGTTGAGCGCGCCGAACGTGTTATTGCCTTGGCCAAGGCAGCTGGCGTGTTAAGCGAGGAGGATATTTAAGATGGTAGAAAATAAATTAGGTCGTGATATTCCTCAAGAATATGCTGAACGCTATGGTGTATTTGAAGGGGAATTGGCACATATTAAAGATTATCAAGAATCCAGTCGGCGGGTGAAACCAGTGAAACCCGCTGATGACAAGCTCTTGTCTTCTATTCGTGAAGCGATTGAAAAAACAGGGCTAAAAGATGGTATGACTATCTCCTTCCATCACCATTTCCGTGAGGGAGACTATGTGATGAATATGGTCTTGGATGAGATTGCTAAGATGGGGATTAAAGATATCTCTATCGCTCCCAGCTCTATTGCCAACGTCCATGCCCCTTTGATCGATCACATCAAAAATGGCGTTGTTACTAATATCACATCCAGTGGGCTGCGCGATAAAGTTGGGGCTGCAATTTCAGAAGGAATCATGGAAAATCCTGTTGTCATCCGCTCCCACGGGGGACGTGCCCGTGCGATTGCAGCCGATGACATTCATATTGATGTCGCTTTCTTAGGAGCTCCGAGCTCTGACGCTTACGGCAATGCTAATGGGACAAAAGGAAAGGCAACCTGTGGTTCACTAGGCTACGCCATGATTGACGCTAAGTATGCAGACCAAGTAGTCATCATCACAGATACCTTGGTGCCTTACCCTAATACGCCGATCAGTATTCCGCAAACAGATGTCGATTATGTCGTTGTTGTAGATGCGATCGGGGATCCCGAAGGTATTGCTAAGGGTGCAACTCGTTATACCAAGAATCCTAAAGAATTGCTCATTGCCGAGTATGCGGCTAAGGTTATCACCGGTTCTCCTTACTATAAAGAAGGGTTCTCTTTCCAAACAGGAACGGGTGGAGCCTCATTAGCTGTTACACGTTTTATGCGTGAGCAGATGCTTAAAGATGGCATCAAAGCTAACTTTGCTCTCGGTGGTATCACCAATGCCATGGTAGAATTGCTGGAAGAAGGTCTGGTTGACAAGATTATGGACGTTCAAGACTTCGACCATCCTTCGGCCGTATCGCTTGACAGTAATGCCGAAAAGCATTATGAAATTGATGCTAATATGTATGCCTCACCGCTCAGCAAGGGTTCTGTGATCAACCAATTAGATACCTGTGTGCTCTCGGCCTTAGAAGTGGATACAGACTTCAATGTCAATGTCATGACAGGCTCGGATGGTGTTATTCGCGGAGCATCAGGCGGCCATTGTGACACGGCCTTCGCAGCCAAAATGAGTTTAGTCATTTCACCTCTTGTGCGCGGACGCATTCCTACCTTTGTTGATAAGGTTAACACCGTCATTACGCCGGGAACCAGTGTTGATGTCATTGTGACAGAAGTTGGTATTGCTATCAATCCTAACCGTCCTGATTTGATAGAACACTTTAAGGACCTGAAAGTACCGCAATTTACAATTGAAGAGTTGAAAGAAAAAGCTTATGCGATTGTCGGTAATCCAGATCCTATTCAATATGGAGACAAGGTTGTGGCTCTTATTGAGTATCGTGATGGCAGCTTGATTGATGTTGTCCGTAATGTCTGAACAACTAAGTGTCCCAACCGTCTTTGACGGACCGCAAGTAACCCTAGAGGATATGCTGGCTGCGCGTGAAGACCGCAGCCGTAAACAGACAGAACTGCTGAAAACGTATAAGTCTCATTCCCTGCTTTGTGCAACCATGAATATTCCCGGGCCCATCAAGAACTCAGTTCTATTAAGCCGGGCCTTTGAAAGGGTTATTAAGCAGGTCAAAGGAACTTTAGCAGGACATATTAATTTTGAAAAAGAAATTGTTAAAAAAACGGGCTGTGAGTATTATCTGATTTCAGATTTAGCAGCTAACGATTTAAAAAAATCGATGATAGAGATTGAAACAAGCACCCCTTTGGGTCGCCTGATGGACTTGGAT
This sequence comes from Streptococcus criceti HS-6, assembly GCF_000187975.2. Taxonomy (NCBI): domain Bacteria; kingdom Bacillati; phylum Bacillota; class Bacilli; order Lactobacillales; family Streptococcaceae; genus Streptococcus; species Streptococcus criceti. The sequence goes on along the minus strand of NZ_AEUV02000002.1, from coordinate 313,937 downwards.
GTTTTGCAATTGATTGAAAACTATCCCAAACCAATTAGCCGTCAGGAGCTCGGTTTCCCTAAGCGACGCTGCTTTATCTGTCAGGGAGAGGCCAAGTCCTGTGCCAGGTCTCGAAAACACAATGTGGAAACGATGCAAGCCAAGCTTGCCCAAATTATTAGTGAAAATTTATAGAGGAGGGAAGTCATGTCGGAAATCCGCCTTACGGAGACAGTCTTGCGAGATGGACAACAGAGTCAAATCGCAACACGAATGACAACAACAGAGATGCTGCCGGTTCTGGAAACCTTGGACGAGGCAGGCTATCACGCTTTGGAGGTCTGGGGTGGCGCTACCTTTGATTCCTGCTTGCGCTATTTGAATGAGGATCCCTGGGAAAGGCTGAGGACCATTCGTAAACACGTTAAAAAGACGAAATTGCAAATGCTCCTGCGTGGTCAAAATTTACTGGGCTATCGCAATTATGCCGATGATGTTGTGACCTCCTTTATTCAAAAATCAATCGAGAATGGGATTGATATTATTCGTATCTTTGATGCCCTCAATGATCCTCGCAATCTGCAAACAGCTGTATCAGTTACTAAAGCAGCAGGTGGTCATGCCCAAGTTGCTATTTCTTACACTACTAGCCCCATCCATACAGTGGATTACTTTGTTAATCTCGCCAAACAGTACGCTCAAATTGGGGCAGATTCCATCTGTATCAAGGATATGGCCGGTGTTTTAACACCGCAGACCGGTTATGAGTTAGTAAAGCGGATCAAGGAGGGTGTAAATCTGCCTCTTGAAGTCCATACCCACGCGACCAGTGGCATTTCTGAGATGACCTATCTCAAGGTCGCTGAAGCGGGAGCTGATATTATTGATACAGCAGTCTCATCCTTTGCAGGAGGAACTAGTCAGCCTGCGACAGAATCTCTAGTCATTGCTCTTGAAGAGCTTGGTTTTCACACGGGTATTGATTTAAAAAAGGTCGAAGAAGTAGCTGCCCACATGAATACTGTTCGTGACCACTATCGAGCAGAAGGAATTTTGAATCCTAAGGTCAAGGATGTTGAGCCCAAAACCCTAATCTATCAAGTTCCAGGAGGGATGTTATCAAACCTGCTCAGTCAATTAACAGAACAGGGGTTGGCCGATCGATATGAAGAAGTTCTGGCTGAGGTTCCTCGCGTTAGAGCCGACCTTGGCTATCCACCGCTGGTAACGCCTTTATCACAGATGGTAGGAACCCAATCGCTAATGAATATTATCACAGGTGAGCGCTATAAGGTCGTTCCAAATGAGATTAAGGATTATGTCCGTGGCCTTTACGGCCGTCCACCAGCAGCTATTGATGACAAAATCAAACAACTCATTATCGGTGATGAGGAGCCTATCACGGTTCGGCCAGCTGATTTGATTGAACCGCAACTACCAAGTTTGCGTCAAGAAATTGCAGACTATGCCAAGAGTGAAGAAGATGTACTCAGCTATGCTTCCTTCCCTCAGCAAGCGAAAGATTTCTTGGGCCGCCGTGACGATCCTTTCTATGATGTTCCCGTCCAAACCGTTTCTGTTGATATTGATTTTTAAGCCCTTAAATAATGGGCAACATGGAGATTAAGAAACTCTATAAGGGAGAAGACTAACCAAGTTTTCTCCTTTTAATTTGTAGTAGATGACTATAATTAAAGGGCTCTTTGTCAACTGTAGTGGGTAGATGAAAAGCTAAATCCGAGAGAGGACCAAATTGGTCTTCTCTTTTCAACTATTGTAACGTTGTCAAAACGTTTAAAAATATCAGAAAATTGTTTAGGATCTTAGCATTCTAACGAAAGATGGGCAGAAGAACTTGATTAAGAAGAGTTTAGGTGATACTATAGCAACCATAAAAATGAAAGGATAAACTATATGGAATCAATTGTGTTCGACAAATTCGAATCTGTTCAAGTAAACGACTTGTCTGAACAGATAGGTGGAACTATCAATGTTGGTTATTACTGGGGATTTAGGTTAGGTAATCTTTTTAACGGTGGATTCTCAGGAGGGATCACAGGTATTGTTAATGGTCAGGGAGATGGAGGTTTTTGGTAATATCGAAAACCTGTATATTCACTCCATTGAATAAATTGAATATGAAAGAAGATTTTATTTTATGCCAAAGCTCCCAACTATTTTAGTATTATTTTGTATTTTACTACTACCTATTATTGCCAATCGCATTAAAAGTCCTGCTGTAAAAATTACTTGCTTTGTCATTATTTTGATTTTGGGTGTTTATAGCTCGGCAGAAGTCGTATATGCACTTTTACATTAGAGTTACATAATTTTCAAAGTCGCATTATACATCCCAAGATTCATAATAGACTTTCCATTTTTTTAGAAAAGGCAAGACATTCTTGAGGGCACCCCGAAAAACTCAAGATTTTCTATATTTGAATACTTGTAAATACTGATATATCAGCATCGAGAATGTTTTGCAAGAGACTTGTAGAACTTCTCTTGAATGAATTTCGACAAAATATCCTAGAAATTTTGGTGCTTCTACTTGCTTTGCAAGTTCTATCGCAACTTTGAAAGAGGTTCATTGCTACTAAAGAACTTATAAAGTGTGCAAGGGTAAGACTTCTAGGCTTAGCCAACAAGTCTTACTCCCAACCACCGCGCAAAAGAATTCGCAAAAAGAAGCCATAAAGGAACGCAATAAGCGTCTGGACAAAATAGAAGAGAAAAAAGAAAAGAAGACCAAGAAAAAAACAAAAAGCTCTCTAAAAAGGCCAGAAAAAAAGCTGAAAAAAAGGCTAAAAAGAAAAAAGATGCCAGAAAGAAAAAGCGCAATGAGAAAGATAAAAGAGAAAAAGAGAAACCGATCATATCTCCCTCTTTGCGCCGGATAATGGCATTATCCATACCAATCCTAAATATGAAGGGGCTCATGTCATTCCTCAATGGTCAGAAATTGCCCAAATTTATCCTGATATCCAAAAGACCAAGATGGTATTGATTACCTACTACGTGTCATCAGACGATGTGGTCTCAATGGAAGAAGGACAAAAGACACGGCTTGACAGTTGAGAAAAAAGGCAATGACAAAATGATGATTGAAGGTAAGATTACAAAGGTTGCTTCTTCAGCCACGTCCACTAAAAAGGGAAATCTCTTTAAGGTGACGGCCAAGGCTAAGCTCTCCAAAAAGGACAGCAAGCTCGTCAAATACGGCATGACTGGTAAGACCGTTACGGTAATTGATAAGAAGACCTACTTTGACTACTTTAAAGACAAACTTCTGCATAAAATGGAGAATTAGGCCCAATTCACAATCCGACTCAAACAGAGTTGGATTTTTTATGGAGCTACATAGTTTATGAGAGCGAATCAATGTCAAAGCCTTGTTGACTTTAGCTGACCAAAGTACGCTTGCACCTCGTCGCCTTGTCTATTTTGCTTGCCTTTTAATGCTAGAGACGAGCTAATGCGAACTTGCTACTTTGTGAATAATTACTCTTTTCAAGAAAGACTTCCTTATTTTAATCTTTCCTAAGGCCAGTGGTGAAAAAACTAGGCCTTTTTGTTATAATGTGTAAGGTATAAATTGAGAGAAAATAGAGGCTAGCATGAATAAAATTGAGCGACAACATAAAATAAAAACCATCATTCAAGAGGAGCGGGTGGGAACGCAGGAAGAAATCAAGAGCAGCCTAGCTAAGCAAGGCATTGCCGTGACTCAAGCTACCTTGTCACGGGATTTGCGGGAGATTGGCCTTCTCAAACGTCGTGATGAGACTGGCAGGCTCTATTACAGCCTGTCAACTCAGGAAGACTCTCACCTGTCTGATGCTGTTCGAGACTATATTAAAAGGGTCTCTCGGGCTGGTTTTATCTTGGTTCTCAGCACCGAGTTGGGAGAAGCTGATGTTCTGGCTAATATTATTGACCGAGAAGGACGCAGTGGCATCCTTGGAACAGTAGCTGGCGCCGATACCCTTTTGGTTATTTGCCAAGACGAAGTCAAGGCTCAGGTCATTGAGGAAGAATTACATAAATGACTGACTTAAATCAAGCCCTTAAAGACTTACAGAATTTATTGGCTCATCATGAGAGTGTTCAAGCTTTTAAAGCCGTTCAAGCCAAGGTAAAGGAACGGCCAACTTTGAATCAACTGGCCCACGATATGAAGGCCTACCAACAAGAGGCAGTCTTGTTTGAAAAATTAGAAGAAAATCAGGCAGCCGACCAGTTAGGTCAGGCTGCTGATCGCTTAAATCAGGAACTTTCTGATCTGCCTCTAGTCCAAGACTACCGTGCTAAAATGCAGGACGCCAGTGACCTTTTACAATATGTCACCAAGAGCCTAGAAGAAAAGATTAATGAAGGATTAGCTAATGGCAAAAGATAAAATTTCCCCAGGAATGCAGCAATATTTAGACATCAAAGAATCCTATCCGGATGCTTTTTTGCTTTTCCGGATGGGGGATTTCTATGAACTTTTCTATGATGATGCGGTTAAAGCAGCCCAGATTTTAGAAATCAGTCTGACCAGTCGTAACAAGAACGCTGACCATCCCATTCCTATGGCTGGTGTCCCTTATCATTCAGCTCAGCAGTACATTGATGTACTGGTCGATTTGGGTTACAAGGTAGCCATTGCCGAGCAGATGGAGGACCCTAAAAAGGCTGTTGGTGTAGTTAAGCGTGAGGTTGTTCAGGTTATTACTCCGGGAACTGTCGTCGATTCGAGTAAACCTGATAGCAGTAATAATTTCTTAGTTGCTATCGACTGTCTGGATGGAGAGTACGGCCTCTCTTACATGGACCTCTCAACTGGTGAATTTTATGCAACCAGTTTGAGTGACTTTACAGCAGTCTGCAGCGAAATTCAAAACCTTAAAGCTAGGGAAGTTGTCCTTGGTTTTGAACTCAACGATAAGCAGACAGAAAGCTTGACCAAGCAGATGAACCTTCTCTTATCACCTGAAAAGGAAATTTATGACGATGTTCAGTTGATTGGCACAGATTTAAGGCCAGTAGAATCTCAAGCTGCAGGTAAGCTCCTCCAATACGTCCACACGACCCAGAAGCGGGAGCTCAGTCACCTGCAAAGTCTAGTGCACTATGAAATCAAAGATTTCCTGCAGATGACTTATGCCACCAAGACCAGTCTGGACCTTTTGGAAAACGCCAGAACCACCAAGAAACACGGCAGTCTCTTCTGGCTTTTGGATTCCACCAAAACAGCTATGGGAATGCGTCTCTTGCGGAGCTGGATTGATCGCCCTCTGGTCAGTCGGGAGAAGATTCTGGAGCGGCAGGAGATTGTTCAGACCTTTTTGGATAACTTTTTTGAACGCAGCGACTTGACTGACAGTCTCAAAGGAGTCTATGATATTGAGCGTCTGGCCAGTAGGGTTTCCTTTGGCAAGGCTAATCCTAAGGACCTCTTGCAGCTGGGGCATACCTTGGCTCAGGTTCCTAAAATCAAGGGTGTGCTGGCCAGCTTTGCCAGCCCTGTTTTAGACCGATTAAATGAAGCTATTGATGCTCTGCCTGAATTGGAAAGCCTGATTGCCTCTGCCATTGACCAAGATGCCCCAGCGACCATTACCGAAGGGGGCATGATTAAAACAGGCTTTGATCAGCAACTGGATCACTATCGTCAGGTCATGCGAGAAGGGACCACTTGGATTGCTGAAATAGAAGCTAAGGAGCGGGCTGCCAGTGGCATTTCGACTTTGAAGATTGATTATAATCGCAAGGATGGCTACTATTTTCACGTGACCAATTCCAATCTATCCCTTGTGCCAGACCATTTCTTCCGCAAGGCGACCCTGAAAAATTCTGAGCGTTTTGGAACAGCCGAATTAGCTAAAATTGAAGGGGATATGTTGGAAGCTAGGGAGCAGTCAGCGACCTTGGAATACGATATCTTTATGACCGTCCGTAATCAAGTTGAGAAATATATCCAGCGTTTGCAGGATTTGGCAAAAAATATTGCCACAGTCGATACTCTGCAAAGTTTAGCCGTAGTGGCTGAGTATAACCACTATGTCCGACCTCAATTCAATGACCAGCAAGTCATTGATATCCAAGATGGCCGTCACGCTGTTGTCGAGAAGGTCATGGGGACTCAGGAATACATTCCCAACACCATCACCTTGGATCAGGCGACCGCTATTCAGCTGATTACAGGGCCTAATATGAGCGGGAAATCAACCTATATGCGACAGCTAGCCCTGACTGTAGTCATGGCACAGATCGGCTCCTTTGTTGCTGCTGAGTCGGCTAATCTGCCGATTTTCGATGCTATTTACACGCGGATTGGAGCAGCCGACGATCTGATTTCTGGCCAGTCAACCTTCATGGTTGAGATGATGGAGGCAAATATGGCCATCCAGCGGGCCAGCAAACGGTCTTTGATACTTTTTGATGAATTGGGGCGTGGGACTGCTACCTATGATGGCATGGCCCTTGCTCAAGCTATCATCGAACATATTCATGACAGGGTGGGCGCTAAGACCCTCTTTGCCACCCACTATCATGAGTTGACAGAACTATCAACTACCTTGACACACTTGGTCAATGTCCATGTGGCAACCTTGGAGAAGGATGGTGATGTTACCTTCCTTCACAAAATAACAGATGGCCCAGCTGACAAATCTTACGGTGTTCATGTTGCAAAGATTGCAGGCCTCCCTAGAGATCTACTTCAACGAGCAACTAGTATTTTAACAGATTTAGAAGCTCATTCTGTCAGTTTGACTAGTCAAGAGAAAGCGGAGAAACTTGACACCCCTGTCAAGCAGGAGACAAGCAGTCAACAAATGTCCCTCTTTGAAATGACAGAATCTAATGATAAATTGACACAAGCCCTTCAAGCTCTTGATGTAGTCAATATGACCCCAATGCAAGCCATGAATGCCCTCTTTGAATTAAAGAAATTACTGTAAACCTAGGGGGAGTGGGATCAACTCAAAAATTGTAAATTTTGGTCCGAATTTTCACCCTTGTTCAGCTCAAAAGATCTAGGGGACCTTTTGAGGTTGGACATAAAATAAATGATGGTCATCACATTCGTTTAAGCTTTACACTTTGGTCTTGTGACAAAAGGAAAAACAGCCAGCAGTGGAGTCTGGGACAAAAGCCCAGACTCGTTAGCATTGTTCTAGATTTACCAGATTGACACAGTGGTTGATGGCGGTTCTTACCTTGGGATGCAGTCCCATTTTCAGGCATCCCCTTTAAACAGTCCATCGGACTGTTTAACTACCATGCAAGTGATAGCGGCCAACCTAAGCAACTGTGCGGAAGGGGGGGACGACGAGGTCAATTTTTTATATAAATTGACCTCTGTCCCATTCTCTGTGCAGGGGAAGACTGGTTGGCATGGCCAACCAGTCTTGCTCCCAACCACTGCCCCAATAGTTTATTCCAAAAGAGGAATGCTGGACGAGTTTTTGCCCAACCTTTGATGATAAAAAATGAAAAGATAATGGTAATTTGTTAGCTCCCTTCCTAGACTCTAAATTAAGAACGAGATTCGGGCAAGGAAGGCTTATCTCTAGTCTCAGATGTGCAGGGGCTACCTCTTCTATGCTATAATAAAACCATTAGTAGCTCCGAAAAATTAAGGGGATTAAGCCCCCCATCTATCTTACTTTTTGAGTAGCGGTGAGGAATTATGTCAAAAATTATTGAATTGCCAGAAGTGCTGGCCAATCAGATAGCAGCTGGTGAGGTTGTTGAGCGGCCCAGCAGCGTTGTTAAAGAATTAGTCGAGAATGCTATTGATGCGGGCAGCACACAAATTACAGTCGAAATCGAAGAATCAGGCCTCAAGAAAATTCAGGTAACTGATAATGGCCAAGGGATTGAAAATGATGATGTAGTCCTCAGCCTGCGTCGCCACGCCACCAGTAAAATTAAAAATCAGGCAGATCTTTTTCGGATCCGTACCCTTGGGTTTCGTGGTGAAGCTCTCCCTTCTATCGCCTCTATCAGTGATTTGACCGTTAAAACAGCTGTCAAGGGTGCGGAATATGGGACTCTTCTAGTCGCCAAAGGCGGAGAAATTATCTCTCAGGAGCCTGTCAGCACACCTGTCGGGACCAAGATTACAGTTGAGGACCTTTTCTTTAACACCCCAGCTCGCCTCAAGTACATGAAATCCCTCCAAGCAGAATTAGGCCACATTGTCGATGTCATCAACCGCCAAAGTTTGGGCCACCCTGAGATTGCCTTTACCCTTATCAATGATGGGCGTGAGCTGACCAAGACAGCAGGGACGGGTGATCTGCGCCAGACTATCGCTGGTATTTACGGTCTCAACACTGCCAAGAAAATGGTTGAAATTTCCGCTAGTGATTTAGATTTTGAGGTATCGGGCTATATCAGTTTGCCCGAATTAACGAGGGCTAATCGCAACTATATCACCATCCTCATCAACGGTCGTTACATCAAAAATTTCCTGCTCAATCGGGCTATTTTAGATGGCTATGGCTCCAAACTCATGGTTGGACGCTTCCCTTTAGCTGTGATTGATATTCAGATTGACCCTTATTTGGCTGATGTCAATGTCCATCCAACCAAACAAGAAGTCCGCATCTCTAAGGAAAAGGAACTCATGCAGCTGATTCGAGAGGCTATTGCTGAGAGCCTAAAGGAGCAAGACCTGATTCCAGATGCCTTAGAAAATCTGGCTAAGTCTAGTGTCCGTCAGGCTGACAAACCTGTTCAGACCAGCTTGCCCCTCAAGCAGACCAACCTCTATTATGACCAGTCTCGTCAAGATTTCTTTCTCAAATCGGATAATCAAGTAGCAGAAAGTCAGTCAAATCAAGCTTCTGAGCCTGTCAATCAAATTGACAAGGCTGTCAAGTCCACCGGCTCTGTCAGACAGGCCCAAAGACCTGAATCTAATGTGTCAGACCAGGAACACCCTGATATTGACTTCTCCAAAAGGGCCCAAACCCACAAGCTGATGGATCGCCTGGATCAGGAAGAAAGCTCAGCTTTCCCTGAGTTAGACTATTTTGGTCAGATGCAGGGCACCTATCTCTTTGCCCAAGGTCAAGGAGGGCTCTATATTATCGACCAGCATGCCGCCCAAGAGCGGGTCAAATATGAATATTATCGTGAAAAAATTGGTGATGTTGACAGTTCTTTGCAGCAATTGCTAGTCCCCTATCTCTTTGAGTTTCGGGCGGAAGATTTCATTAACCTTCAAGAAAAAATGCCCCTCCTCAATCAGGTGGGTATCTATCTTGAACCCTACGGGAATAATACCTTTATCCTGCGGGAACACCCCATCTGGATGAAGGAGGAAGAGATCGAATCAGGTGTTTACGAGATGTGCGACATGCTCCTCTTAACGGATGAGGTTTCGGTCAAGGTCTATCGGGCTGAGCTGGCCATTATGATGAGCTGCAAACGATCGATCAAGGCTAACCACGCCCTAGATGATTATTCAGCCCGCAATCTTCTGGTCCAATTATCCCAATGCAAAAATCCTTATAACTGCCCCCATGGCCGACCCGTCTTAGTTAATTTCACTCAATCCGATATGGAAAAAATGTTCCGTCGGATTCAGGAAAATCATACGAGTCTGCGTGAGTTAGGGAAATATTAGGAGGGAGGTTTAATGCTTTTTTTAAAGTCTCACCATGCGGCCTTTGTGTTGGTCTACCTTATATGTTTTCTACTTGATCCCTTCCGCTTTTTGTCAGTAGCAGGAGATATTCACCAACTGTTAAACTTTACCCTATATATTCTAGTAGCAATTTTTGGGATTTGGCTCTTCCAAGATGATTTGAAAGATTCCTATTCAAAATTCAAACAGCATATTTGGCGGTCATTGGGCATCTTACTGCTTTCAACTATCCTTGTGTTTGTGGGGCAAATACTGGCTACCCTTTTGATGGGCATTCTTTATCAAGTTTTTGAACTTGCCAAAGAAAAAGGCATCAACCAGGCCTCGGTAGAGCAATTGTTACAAGGTCGCAGGCTAATCGTTTTAGCAGTCTTTTCCATTGCGTTGACGGGTCCTCTTGTTGAAGAATTAGTTTTTCGTAAGTCCCTGATAGATATGGGGAAAAAGCATCTACGACTATTCATCATCTTACAAGCTCTTTTATTCGCTGGTATCCATATGCACGCCCTACAAGTTTCAGAATTTATTAGTGTTATTCCTCAGTTGATAACCGCCTTCACCTTTGGTGTAATCTATGCTAAGTCAAAGCAGATTCTTTATCCGATTATTGTGCATATATTGTTCAACACACTGGCTATCATCTTCCTTCTCATATAGAGTATAGAGAGAATTAGAAAGTAAGACAGAAATCGGTAATTGTCGTGAATAGCACTTTCGTTTTTCATTGCTTTTTTATTGAAAGAGGGGGCTTATCCTAAACTGTCAATTCTACTGGAACATACTTCTGCACAATTTAATTAAGATACGGCAGGACCTTGCTATCTCCATGCTCTGAACTCGATAACAAACGCCACTCACTATAGCGACGTGCCTCTCTTACTAGTGTCGCAATACCAAGTAAGATAGCATTGTAGATGTATTTAATTATTAGTTCAAGCAGTTCAATTAAAGCCACCATCTGTATATTTGTTAAACAGTCCAATAGGCTGGTTGATAGGGAACCGGAAAAAGTGAATGTGCTCCAGATAAGGATTCGATCAGCATCGACATATCGGCACCAAAGCATCTCATAACTTGAGCAGCAGCAAGACTGTTGGCTCAGCTAACAAGTTTTCCTCCCAACTACTATGTCAATTGTTCTATCTAAAATAATTAACACAAGCTAGGAATTTTCACACTCAGAATTACAATGTTCTGTGGGTGATGGTAACCTCTAAAGGGCTATCTATACCAGCCACTTTTCTTAAAATCCTTTTCTCCGAAATCTGATAATTATGCTATACTGGTTAGGATATTGAAGGACCATGAAGAAAAGATGGAACCCTTACTAGTATTGTCAGGGAGACTCCCACTCAGGGTGTGGCTGACTAAGAGAGGATTTTCATGTACGACTATCTCAAAGGAATACTAACAAAAATTACGGCAAAGTATATTGTGGTTGAGGCTGGTGGCCTCGGCTACATGGTTAATGTTGCCAACCCTTATTCTTTCTCTGATCAGATGAATCAAGCTATCCAGATTTATCTCCATCATGTAGTGAGAGAAGATGCTCAGCTTCTCTACGGCTTTCATACCGAAGAGGAAAAGGCTGTTTTTCTCAATTTGATTTCTGTTTCTGGCATCGGCCCGACGACTGCTCTAGCGATTATTGCCGTAGATGATAACGAAGGCTTGGTTAGAGCTATTGATAACAGTGATATCAAGTATTTGACCAAATTTCCAAAAATTGGAAAAAAGACAGCCCAACAAATGGTTTTGGATCTGGCTGGTAAATTTGTTGAACTACCCCAAGCAGGTGGCAAGGCTAGTCCGCGAGATCAAAGTACGAATCAAAATCTGGATGAAGCAATGGAAGCTCTTCTGGCTCTTGGTTACAAAGCCAGCGAACTCAAGAAGGTTCGTGCCTTCTTTGAGGGAACCGACGAAACAGCTGAAAATTATATCAAATCAGCCCTCAAGATGCTGATGAAATGAGAAGCTGTCAGTCTTTTAACCCCCTTGAAAGTTTTAGAAGGGGAAGCTTATGCACTCCTCAATACAAATCAATTCAGTTGAGCGCATCGGCTCTCTAGTTAAAGTCAGATTTTTACTCTCTGAACTCACTATCTAACGATAACAAGTCAAGAATAGAAAGGGAAATATGAATCGTTGCGGCTGGGTCAAAATGACCAATCCTTTATATATTGCTTATCACGACCAGGAGTGGGGAAAGCCCCTACACGATGAGCGCGCTCTTTTTGAGTTGCTTTGTCTAGAAGGCTATCAGGCTGGACTGTCTTGGGAAACTATCCTCAACAAACGTCAAGCCTTCAAAAGGGCCTTCCATAACTATGATATCGATCGAGTAGCTAAGATGAGTGACCAAGAGCTTGACAGCTTGCTGAACAATACCGAGATTATTCGCCACAAGGCTAAGCTCTATGCCACTCGGGCCAATGCTCAGGCTTTTCAGGCTATCCAAAAGGAATTTGGGTCTTTTGACCATTATATTTGGGCTTTCGTTGACTTTACACCACATGTCAACCAAGTTGACAGCTACAAGAATGTACCAGCACAAACAGAGCTGTCGCAACGAATTGCCAAAGATTTAAAAAAACGTGGCTGTAAATTTGTTGGTCCAACAACCATTTATTCCTTCTTGGAGGCAGCCGGTCTTATCAATGACCATGAAAATACCTGTGAATTTAAGGAAAAATGAAACAGGCCTCGCTGAATGGGAGGCCTGTTTATTCTTTTTAGTCTGAATTCTCCTTTTGTGGAGAAATAATTTTATTTCGTAGGTCAGAGCATTAGGAAACCCAACATAAAAATGTTATGGACAGCGGGGCAAAGCAAGCAATATACAAGACGGTGGCAAGGAGATAGGCTAGAATGCTGTCGTAGTACCATTGCTAATCTAATTATTAAAAATAACCTTCTCCTTTCTTGGTCATCTTTAATTAGCTGATCTAAGCTGATGTCAAAAGTTTTGCTAATGCCTATTTTAAATTAGCCATATCAGGAAAGTCCGATTTCAGACTCCTACCGAGCGATGGCTGATCGGGAAACATGAAGCTTCTGAGCCAACCACTGCGCCAAGCCAAGAGTTTATTCTCAAGCAGGAATACTGGACGAGTTTTTGAATAAACTCAGATAGTTATTCACTAGCCAAGGCATCTATCGGGTTCAATCTAGCGGCTTTGCTGGATGGTGCCAAGCTGGCAATCAAGGCAATCAGTAAGCCAATGATTACAGTAGAAATAGTAGTTGCTAAGGAAACTTGGATGATGTCAAACTTGATAGTCGAGTAAACCAATTTGTTGACCAAAAGTTGAACCAAAAGAGCTGTGATTACGGCTAAGATATTAGCAGAAAGTCCCAGCAGTAAACTTTCATTGACGAAAAGACGTCGAATATCTTTGCGTCTAGCCCCCATAGCGCGTAAAACACCAATCTCTTTAGTCCTTTCGGTAACACTCATATAGGTTGTAGCCACAATCATTAAGATACTGACGAGGAGAGAAATTCCAGCGACTAAAGCTAGAACAACACCGACAATATAAGTAATTTCCACAATAGAGTTCAAGGTTGCTCCAAGACCTGTGATACTGTAGACCGTTTTTCCATTTTGTTTAATGGCACGAGCATCGTTTTGTGCTTGCTTAGTATTATTCAGATTATCAACCTTTGCTGTCACAAAATTAGGTTTTAATGTAGCCCCTTGTTTAGCTGCAGCCTTTTCTAGACTAGCCATAGAAACGAGATTCATCTGATCTGTTGTCCCAGAAATAGTATATTCTTTGGTAATGGTAATAGGTTTTCCAGATTCATCCAAAGCGGTTAGTCCGATGGTCACCTTCTTACCAACAGCCTTTTTAACATTCTTAGAGATATTTTTCTTGGCATAATCCTTTGAAATAACAATTTGGTCCCCTTTAGGCATTTTTTTGCTTGAAATACTCTTTTTCACAATAGTATCGTTTGTTGTCTGTAAAATCCTATTTTGTACCGGTTTGCCCTTATAGCTAATAGTAAAGGTTGGGGTGTAGTAGCCGTATTCCGTTTTAGTGACATGCTTAATGTTACTAATCTTCTTTTTATCTTTGCCAGTCATACCTGTATTGGTGAGTGCATCGGTATTTTTTAGAGTCACTTGGAAGGCCTGAGGATTAGCGATATCGTTGATGAAGCTGTTCATATAACCTTTGGCACCATTACCCAAACCCAAGAAAAACATAACGGAGAAAAGTCCGATGGCCATCCCGATTGTAATAATAAGATTTTGCTTCCAAGCATTTTCGAAGTGTGCCCAAGCCATCTTCCAACTGGCGCCTCGAGTTAAAGGCTTATCAGCTAATTCAATTAAATTATCCCTTGCAGAGAAGGGTTCTCGTAATCGTTGATCATCTGTAATACGGCCATCAGTCAGAGAGACAATCCGTGTCCCAGCATTAGCAACTTCTTGCGAGTGGGTAACAACGATAACAGTCTTACCTGATTTAGCAATATCTTGAAGAAGGGTGAGTACTTCAGCAGTGTTCTTGCTGTCCAGGGCACCCGTAGGTTCATCGGCTATAATAATTTCAGGATTGCTAGCTAGCGCACGAGCAATAGCCACGCGCTGTTTTTGTCCTCCTGATAATTGTGCTGGTTTTTTCTTACGATGTTCATAAAGCCCAACTTGTTTCAGCAATTTTTCAGCCTCTTCAACTTGCTTTTTATGACTAAGACGAGTCATTTTAAGGCTAACTAAGACATTATCTAAAACGTTCAGATAGTTAACAAGATTAAAAGATTGGAAAATAAACCCAATAACTTGCCGTCGGTATTCATCCATAGCAGTCTCGTGTTTATCCTTTTGCCGGCGACCATTGACAATAACATCGCCTTGATACTCACGATCTAGTCCACCAATAATATTCATAAGAGTGGATTTACCGCCTCCCGACTCACCTAGAATACTGATGAAATCTCCAGAGTCAACAGTAAGGTTAATCCCCTTTAGGACAGAAAATTCTTCCTTACCTAAATAGTAGGATTTATAGATGTTCTGCAATTCTAATAAACTCATTCTAATCTCCTTTTGCTTTTGTAATGCTCTAACAATACAGATTTTCCTCCCTACTGTCAAGAACTTACTGTTCCTAAAGACAATGCCTTAATTTTTAGTATCAAAAAAAAACAGCTACATAAACGCTCAATTTTTTAGTTGTCAACTCGTGAAAATTGGTCCACTGGACTAATTTTTTGATAAAATAAGATGACTTTACGAATAGATAAGTAGGTGACCATATATAATGAAAGCTGAAATAATTGCCGTCGGAACAGAAATTTTAACAGGGCAAATCGTCAATACCAATGCACAATTCCTCTCAGAAAAATTTGCTGAGCTGGGAATTGATGTTTACTTTCAGACAGCTGTTGGTGATAATGAGGAACGTCTCTTATCCCTTCTTGACCTCGCCAGCCAACGAAGTGACATGATTGTGCTCTGTGGAGGTTTGGGACCAACGGATGATGATTTAACCAAACAAACCCTAGCCAAGTTTCTCAAGCGGCCCTTAGTTTTTGATGATCAGGCTATGGACAAGCTGAATCGTTTCTTTGCAGCCCGCCCTGCAGTCTTGCGGACGTCCAATAATGAACGTCAGGCTCAAACCATAGAAGGAGCGCTTCCGCTTCAAAACCGCACAGGTCTTGCAGTTGGAGGTCTGATTGAAGTTGAGGAAAAGACCTACATCGTCCTACCTGGTCCGCCGAGCGAACTCAAGCCTATGGTTCAGGAGCAACTCTTGCCACTGATTGATCGAGATCATCAGCAGCTTTATTCTCGCGTTTTGCGTTTCTTTGGAATCGGTGAAAGCCAGTTAGTGACGGTTATTGATGATTTCATTAAAAACCAAACTGACCCTACCATCGCTCCTTATGCAAAGACAGGGGAAGTCACTTTGCGTCTTTCTACCAAGGCCCGGAGTCAAGAAGAAGCAGAGCAAAAATTAGATCAGCTCGAAGCAGCCCTAATGGCGGTTCAATCGCTAGAAAATCAATCTCTATCTAGCTATTTTTATGGTTATGGAGATGATAATTCTCTAGCCCAAGTTACCTTTGATTTGCTCAAGAGCTCTGGTAAGACGATCACGGCAGCAGAAAGTCTGACAGCGGGCCTCTTCCAAGCCAGTTTAGCAGACTTTTCTGGGGCTTCAACTGTTTTCAACGGTGGCTTTGTCACCTACAGTATGGAAGAAAAATCCAGAATGCTAGGTATTCCTCTGGTCGACCTACAAGCCCATGGCGTTGTTTCAGCTTTTACAGCAGAAGCTATGGCTGCTGGTGCCAGAAGCAAGACGGGAGCAGACTTGGCCATTTCACTGACTGGTGTTGCGGGACCTGATAGCTTGGAAGGTCAACCAGCAGGAACAGTCTTCATTGGCTTAGCTACAGCTGACAGTTTAGAAAGTCACCTTGTAAAAATAAGCGGCCGTTCTCGCAGCGATGTGCGTGAGATTGCAGTCTTGCATGCCTTTAATCTGGTACGAAAAGCTTTATTAAAGGAGAAAAATTTAGTATAATAACTAATACACATTAAAAATAGGAGAAAACAAGTGGCAAAAAAAGCAAAAAAAACTGATGAAATCACTAAGAAATTTGGTGATGAACGCAAAAAAGCCTTGGATGATGCCTTGAAAACTATCGAAAAAGATTTTGGTAAAGGGGCTATCATGAAGCTGGGTGAAAGAGCTGATCAAAAGGTACAAGTCATGAGCTCAGGCAGCCTAGCTTTAGACATCGCCCTCGGTGTTGGTGGTTATCCTAAGGGACGGATTATTGAAATCTATGGACCTGAAAGTTCTGGTAAGACGACTGTTGCCTTGCATGCCGTTTCTCAGGCTCAAAAAGAAGGTGGTATCGCGGCTTTCATTGATGCAGAACACGCTCTTGATCCAAGTTATGCCGCAGCTTTGGGTGTCAATATTGATGAATTGCTGCTGTCTCAACCAGACTCAGGTGAACAAGGACTGGAAATTGCTGGTAAATTGATTGATTCAGGTGCTGTTGATTTAGTGGTTGTTGACTCTGTTGCAGCCCTAGTTCCTCGTGCCGAAATTGATGGTGATATTGGTGACAGCCATGTTGGCCTCCAAGCTCGGATGATGAGTCAAGCCATGCGTAAGCTTTCGGCTTCTATTAACAAAACCAAGACCATTGCTATCTTTATCAACCAATTGCGCGAAAAAGTCGGGGTCATGTTTGGTAATCCAGAAACGACTCCCGGTGGCCGTGCCCTGAAATTCTACTCATCTGTTCGCCTTGACGTTCGTGGTAACACCCAAATCAAGGGAACGGGAGAACAGAAGGATAGCAGCATCGGTAAGGAAACCAAGATTAAGGTCGTCAAGAACAAGGTAGCTCCTCCGTTTAAGGTTGCCCAAGTTGAAATCATGTATGGAGAAGGTATTTCTCAGACCGGTGAGCTAGTCAAAATTGCAACAGATCTCGACATTATTCAAAAAGCCGGAGCTTGGTATTCTTATAATGGTGAAAAGATTGGTCAAGGGTCGGAAAATGCTAAGAAATATTTGGCCGATCATCCAGAAGTCTTTGATGAAATTGATAAGAAGGTTCGCATCAAGTACGGTCTCATTGAAGATGATCAGGTTGCAGAAAGACAACCAGATCAAGTAGCAGCTAAGGAAGATCCAGAAGAATTATCCCTTGATCTCGACGCCATCGAGATTGAAGAATAAAATAATCTGATGGACTGTCTCATCACCGATCTTAGCAATAGAGAGCCTGATAATCTGACAGCCAATCGAATTTAAGTATGCCATCAGAAATTATCCTTGAAAAAGAAGTTTTATCGGGCTTCTTTTTTTCTTGAACTCCATTTTTGTGTCAAGTTGGTTAGATGATCTCTAGAAATAGCCTTAAGATTAAGCAAAGATGACAGAAAGCTTGTGCAAAACTTAAAATATTAAGAGTTTAAGTTTTTTAGTTGACAATTTCAAAAATAGGTCCCAAGACCTATGTTCTGTTTTAGAGAGCTATGCTAGAATATAGGTATCATGTGATAGAAAGAGAGAAGTGACATGATTAAGATTTATACTATTTCTAGTTGTACTAGTTGTAAAAAAGCAAAAACTTGGTTGAACAATCATCAATTACCATATAAAGAACAAAATCTAGGCAAAGAAGGTCTGACTAAGGAAGAAATTCTCAATATCCTTTCTAAGACGGAAAACGGAGTTGAGAGTATCGTTTCCTCAAAGAATCGCTATGCTCGTGCTCTGGAGTTTGACATTGACGAATTAAGTCTCAGTCAGGTAGTTGATTTGATTCAAGAAAATCCACGGATTCTTAAGAGTCCGATCCTTATTGATGACAAACGTCTGCAAGTCGGTTACAAGGAAGATGATATCCGTGCCTTCTTGCCTCGTGCTATTCGTGAAGTTGAGAATAATCAAGCAAGAATGCGGGCCGTTTTGTAAGGCATTGATTGATGGATTTGTCGCAGGTCGGTATGACTTGAAGCTGGTTGAACCATTTGATAAAAAATTGAAAAGAAGGGCGAAAGCCCTTTTTTTTAATCTTAAAATAAGCTATAATATTGCTATGGGCAAAAATCGCTTCCAAGCCTTGTCAGAAGCGGACTTGAGCCACCACACGAAAAATTAGTCAACCAAGGAGAAATCATGAAAAGAAAAATCTATACACTTATAGCAACTTCCCTTTTGGTATTCAGTTTGACCGCCTGCTCAAATACAAGCCGGCCTAGCTCCAATTCAAAGTCTGATTCGACGAGCCAAAGTAACAAGAAGGAGTCTTCGCATGAGGTAAAAAATATTACGGGAACTAAAGCCATGCAAATCAAGATTCCTGATGGGACGGATGGTGAGTCAACTGTAACGGAGACCATTGGTTATGATGGTGACGATTTCACTTCGCTTAAGATTGAAGTCCTTCAGCCACTTCCTAAACAGATTAAGGATGAAATTGGTGGTCGCTCTATCGACGAAGTCAAGGGGCAGTTGATTGAAGCTATGGGACGATTGGATATTGTTCAAAATCTCAAAAAGGTAAATGGCACCAAGGTTGACTTGGATGTGACGGAGGATTCCCAAATGAAATTCGTTTTCACTTTTGATATGAAAACAGTTGACAAATCAGCTCTATCACAAGCAAGCGCTGGCCGCTTTAATCTGGATAAACTCGATAGCACTACACCGATGGAATATATTTTGGATTTAGCACAGGCAGGTGCCAAACCAGTAGCTGTTAAGTAGCAGATTTAAGAAAATATCAGTATCGGCCAAAGAAATTGAAAGAGGTCTCACTTTCAATAAAATGTCTGATCTTATTTTAGCCAAATCAGTAGGAAAATCATGCTTGTTTAGTGAATTTTCATTGAAAAGATAAGGGAAATAGGATATAATAGCACAAATTGCTCATAATAGAAAGAGGGTGCAAGCATGGGATTTACAGATGAAACAGTCCGTTTCAATCTTGATGATGGCAGTAAACAAGAAATTAGTGATACTTTAACGGCCGTTTACCGTTCGCTAAATGATAAAGGATATAATCCAATCAACCAGATTGTTGGTTATGTATTGAGCGGGGACCCAGCTTATGTCCCTCGTTATAATGATGCCCGTAATAAAATCCGTAAATATGAACGCGATGAAATTGTTGAAGAATTGGTTCGCTTCTATCTCAAGGGAAATGGAATAGATGTCTAATGAGATTGATGGGATTAGACGTTGGATCTAAGACGGTCGGCGTTGCTATCAGCGATCCACTTGGTTTTACGGCTCAGGGCCTGGAAATTATTCCAATCAATGAAGCTAAGGAAGAATTTGGTTTCGAGCGCTTGGAAGAACTGGTCAAACAATATAAGGTAGAGAAGTTTGTTGTTGGCTTGCCTAAGAATATGAATAATACCAGCGGTCCCCGCGTTGAAGCTAGCCAGATTTATGGAAAAAAGATTGCTGACTTATTTGGCCTTCCAGTGGAGTATCAGGATGAACGCCTAACAACTGTTCAGGCAGAGCGGATGCTGGTTGAGCAGGCCGATGTCAGCCGAGGCAAGCGTAAAAAAGTTATCGATAAACTGGCAGCCCAGCTGATTCTACAAAATTATTTAGATCGTATGTTTTAGAGGAGAGAAGAGATATGGCACACGAACACAATCATGATCACGAGGTAATCACCCTTGTTGATGAACAAGGAAACGAAACCTTGTTTGAAATTCTTTTGACCATTGATGGCCGTGAAGAATTTGGTAAAAACTATGTTCTTTTGGTACCAGCCGGCGCACAAGAGGATGACAATGGTGAAATTGAAATTCAAGCTTACTCATTCACAGAAAATGAAGATGGTACAGAAGGTGACCTACAACCAATCCCAGAAGAATCTGATGCTGAGTGGGATATGATTGAAGAAGTCTTTAATAGTTTTCTTGATGAAGAATAAGTATCTTGATGACTGTAGTAATAAATGGGGCAGCCTTTAATGGTTGGCCCTATTGTTTTACCTTGAAAATTCCTCTACCTTTACGGATAAATAGGTGGAGGAAAATCATGCAAGTGAGAGATTTGACACAGGCAGAGCGGGAATTTTTAGCCACCTATCAAGAGAGCAAATTGCATCGTTTTAGGGATATCTTGGTCTACGTTCGTATCCTTAGAAAATTGACTAAAGAGTAAATTCTGATATACTAGAAAGAAAAGTAAACTGACTTGGGCCTTGAGTATAGGACTTTAGAGATATCTGCTTCCTAGTAAAGCAGTTAGGATTCATTCAGGAGAGTCCCTTTCTAACTAAACTTTCTCGACTGTTCTGATTTTTAGATGCCCTCGTAGAAATAAAAAGGAGATCTCTAGTGGCAGAAAAACAAGACCAAGAGTTACCAAAGTACAGCCGCCGGCAGCCGGTAGATGCCAAAGAAGTAGAAACGCGCACCAGCCAAGATAACCAAACTTATAAAATTGACGTGGATGGGTCGCATCGCTTTTACATTTTGACCTTGAGTGTAATAATGGCTTTAAGTTCTGTTGCCAATCCCTTGCTGACGAATTTTGCTAATCCAACTCAGATGGTTCATCTCTATACTGGACAGATGATGAGTCAAGGGCATCTCCCTTACCTAGATACGTTTGCGACAGGTGGCTTCCTCTTCTATGTCATTATTGCCCTCAGTTACTTTCTTGGCTCAAGTTTCTGGCTAATGATTATCGAGTTTTTGGCCTTCTATATGTCCGGGATTTATTTCTATAAAATTATCAGTTTCTTGACAGAAAAAAGGGATTTGGGGATAACAGTCACCTTGATCTTTTACCTACTAAATTTAGCGCTCGGTTTCGGTGGCCTCTATCCAATTCAGTGGGCCTATCCCTTTATTCTCAATGCCCTGTGGTTTCTCACCAAATATTTCGCAGGTCATATCAATGATGAAGCCTTTATCATTTATGGTTTTTTTGGCACCTTAGCCGCCTTAATTGACCCTCGCAGTTTAATTTTTTGGGTGCTATCCTTTATTATTATTGGTATTTATAATCTGCTTCAGCGCCACTTTGCGCGTGGTATCTACCAGTTACTCTGTATGATTTTTGGAGCTATTCTGGTTTACTACACAGTTGGCTATTTTGTCCTCAATATGGGAAACCTGCCAGCTTATATTTCCCAAGCCCTCTTCTATAACTTTAAAGCTTTTGCCTTGGCTAAGAACTCCCTCTTAATAACCCTTCCTTATCAAATCTTGATTCTATCAGCTTCAGGCTTGCTCCTAGGGCTCTTTGGCTTTTTTGGACACCTAGGGCGTGTTCTGCAGTTTAAAACGGTGAAATGGTTGGTTTTCTTCAATCTCATTTTAACCTTACTAATTGGCATTTTTGCGCAGACCTATTACGTTTTCTCTCTCCTTTTAGCTCTGCCTTTTGGTCTGATTTTAACAGCTTTAGTGATCAGTGATACGATTAATGAGCAGGCTAATCAAGAAACTAAGAGCACAAGGGGGGCTCATCGCCGTAAACGCAACCGTGAGTCAACAGGGAGCTATTGGAGTGTTTTTACCAAACGTCACTTCCAGTTACCAATCCTAGTTATGGTAGCTGGTATCTTTACCCCGATTTTCCTTGGTGTCTTATCACTAGGTATGAACAGAGAGCGCAGTGCGATTTCTCGTTACTTGCAGGAAAATTCTAGCAGTAAGACTAGCATTTATGTTTGGGACCAATCTTCTAAAATTTATTTGGATACTGGATTACAATCAGCCTCACAATTTCCTAACCCAACAGTAAATACTGTTGGAGGTGACAATAGTCAGAAGCGAAATGATGATATTCTACAAGCCCAGGCCAAATTTATTGTGGTGGATAAATCTCAGGAGCTGCCCAAGGAAATTTCACGACTGTTGAAGTCCAGTTATAAGCAAGTGTCCCTAGAAAATGCAGATCATTTCATGCTTTATCAGAAGAAGTAATTTTATTCATAAAATCAATATGTTGTGTCTACCTAAAAAATACACCACAACATATTGATTTTTTTTTGCCTTGTGTTATAATGGACTGCGAGGTGGAAATAATGATTACATTGGAAAAAGAATTTATCGTAACAGATCCTGAAATCACAGTTATTAAACGTGATGGCCGCCGTGTTCAGTTCGACAGTGATAAGATTTATCAGGCACTGCTCAAAGCTAGTCAAAATGTTTCAGAACTGTCACCATTGATGGAGGCAAAATTAAAAGGCATTTGTGACCGCATCGTAGCAGAAATTGCTAGTCGTTTCATGGCTGATATCAAGATTTACGAGATTCAGAGCATTGTTGAGCATGAACTGCTCAATGCCAACGAATATGCGATTGCTCAAGAGTACATTAATTACCGTACCCAAAGGGATTTCGCCCGTTCGCAAGCGACAGATATCAACTTTACTATTGATAAGTTGATCAATAAGGACCAAACAGTTGTCAATGAAAATGCTAATAAGGACAGTGATGTTTTTAATACGCAAAGAGATTTGACAGCTGGGATTGTTGGAAAGTCCATTGGTCTGAAAATGTTGCCGCCTCATGTCGCCAATGCTCATCAAAAAGGGGATATCCATTTCCACGATTTGGACTATAGCCCTTATACGCCAATGACCAACTGCTGCTTGATTGACTTCAAGGGCATGTTGGCCAATGGCTTTAAGATTGGGAATGCTGAAGTTGAAAGTCCTAAATCTATCCAGACAGCGACTGCTCAAATTTCTCAAATCATTGCTAATGTCGCTTCTAGTCAATATGGAGGCTGTACAGCTGACCGAATTGATGAATTTTTAGCCCCTTATGCTCAGCTCAACTACCAAAAACATCTCAAGGATGCCAAAGAATGGGTGGCTGAGGGCAAGCAAGAAGATTATGCTCGGACCAAGACCAAGAAGGACATCTACGATGCCATGCAAAGTCTTGAATATGAAATCAATACGCTCTTTACATCAAACGGGCAAACACCGTTTACATCGTTAGGCTTCGGTTTAGGAACGAATTGGTTTGAACGAGAAATTCAAAAGGCTATCTTGCAAATCCGCATCAAGGGCCTGGGAAGTGAACACCGCACAGCCATTTTTCCTAAGCTGATTTTCACCCTCAAGCGAGGTCTCAACTTAGAACCAGGCACACCTAACTACGATATTAAACAACTAGCTCTGGAATGTGCCACTAAACGTATGTATCCAGATGTTCTGTCCTACGATAAAATCATTGATTTGACAGGGTCCTTCAAGGCTCCTATGGGGTGTCGTTCTTTCCTTCAAGGATGGAAGGACGAAAATGGCCAAGAAGTGAATTCTGGCCGGATGAACCTGGGTGTGGTTACGGTGAACCTGCCAAGGATTGCCTTAGAATCCCAAGGAGATATGGATAAGTTCTGGGATATTTTTGCAGAACGGATGCAGATTGCTAAGGATGCTCTGGTTTACCGTGTAGAGCGAGTTAAAGAAGCCAGTCCAGCTAATGCTCCAATCCTCTACCAATATGGTGCTTTTGGCAAGCGTTTGAGTAAGACTGGCAATGTTGATGACCTCTTCAAGCATCGCAGAGCAACTGTTTCTCTAGGTTATATCGGTCTTTATGAAGTGGCAACTGTATTCTACGGTGGTCAGTGGGAAGGTAATCCAGAAGCTAAAGAATTCACTAAGAATATTATTCGACAAATGAAACAGTTGGTTGAGGCTTGGTCAGATGAATATGATTATCATTTTTCAATCTATTCAACCCCATCAGAAAGCTTGACTGACCGCTTCTGCCGCTTGGATACTGAGAAATTTGGCAAGGTCAAGGATATTACCGATAAGGAATACTATACCAACTCTTTCCACTATGACGTTCGTAAGAACCCCACTCCATTTGAAAAATTAGATTTTGAAAAAGACTACCCAGAACTGGGAGCCTCTGGCGGTTTCATTCACTACTGTGAGTATCCCGTTTTGCAACAAAACCCTAAAGCTTTAGAAGCCGTTTGGGACTACGCCTATGACCGTGTGGGTTATCTTGGTACTAATACTCCAATCGATAAGTGCTATGAATGCGGATTTGAAGGGGATTTTACCCCAACAGAACGCGGTTTTATGTGTCCAAATTGTGGCAATACCGATCCTAAGACTGTCGATGTCGTTAAACGGACTTGTGGTTACCTAGGAAACCCTCAAGCTCGACCAATGGTTAATGGACGCCATAAGGAAATTTCCGCCCGTGTTAAACACATGAATGGTTCGACTATTCAAAACCCTGGTCGACACAAGGATTAATAATAGATAAAAGGAGTAAAGTTAGGATGGCAGAAGACAAGAATTTTACCACTGATACAGTTCTATTCAAGTTAGATGAGGATACTAATACCTTAAAGGATGACCTGATCATGGTCTCTCGCGCGCTTAATGAGATTGGCTATGATGCCGTTAATCAAATTGTCGGCTATATTCTCAGTGGTGATCCAGCTTATATTCCTCGTCATAATAACGCCCGCAATAATATTCGGCGCCACCATCCTGATGAAATTGTTGATGAGTTAGTACGTTATTATTTACAGGAAAAATCACTGATTTCAGAATAAGGAAAGGTAAGAAACCTGGATATGGGAAAGTATCAGCTAGACTATAAGGGTCAGGCTCTGGTGGAGCGTTACCACGAGAAAAATTCTAGGGGAGGACAGGTGAACCGTAAAGAACACCTCCAATCCCTGCTGAAGCGGGCTCAAAAAGGAAGAAAATAGATAACTAAGGAGTTGGGACTGCCCAGCTCTTTACTCTTCCAAAGGAGAAGGGAAATCTTATGGAGTTGAGACGACCTAGATTAGAAGATAAAGTGGCAATTTTAAATCTAATGGCAGAATTTGAAAAAGAGCACTCTCCCCATGCGGGTAGTTTTTGGGATAGTCAGAACTTTGACTATGAAGCTTGGCTTGAGCAAAATCAGGCAACTGAGTTAGGGTTGAACCTGACAGACGATCGGGTACCGGCTATCCAATTTGTAGCCTTTTCCGATGCGGGGCAAGCTCTAGGTTTTCTCAATCTTCGCCTACGGCTAAATGATACCTTGATGAAGATTGGTGGTCACATTGGTTATTCTGTTAGACCCAGCCAGAGGGGCAAAGGATATGCCAAAGAGATGTTGACAAAAGCTTTACAGGTCTGTCAATCTAAGAATATCAAGCAAGCCTTGGTAACCTGTTATAGTGACAATCCAGCCAGCCGAGCAGTTATTCTGGCTAATGGTGGTATTCTGGACACTATAGTTGATGGCGTGGAGCGCTATTGGATAGAAGTAGGGAGAAAATAGAGATGAATAATCCAAAACCGCAGGAATGGAAAGCTGAGGAACTGAGTCAAGGACGGATTATTGACTATAAGGCTTTTAACTTTGTTGATGGCGAGGGGGTCAGAAATTCCCTCTATGTCAGTGGCTGTATGTTTCATTGTGAGGGCTGCTATAATGCGGCTACTTGGTCATTTAAGGCAGGTATTCCATACACACAAGAGCTTGAAGAACAGATTATGGCTGATCTAGCCCAGCCTTATGTACAGGGCCTAACTTTGCTCGGTGGAGAACCCTTCCTCAATACAGGAATTTTACTGCCCTTGGTCAAGCGAATTCGCAAGGAGTTACCAGAAAAAGATATCTGGTCTTGGACAGGCTATACCTGGGAAGAACTCATGCTGGAAACACCGGATAAGTTAGAATTGTTGAATCTTATTGATATCTTGGTAGATGGCCGTTTCGATATCACGAAGAAGAATTTAATGCTTCAGTTCCGAGGTTCTTCGAATCAACGGATTATTGATGTCAAGAAATCCTTGGATCAAAACCAAGTTGTTATCTGGGATAAGCTCAATGATGGGCAGGCCACTTACGAGCAGGTTAGTCGAGATGATTTAATATAGCTTATAATAAAAGCATAAAACTTCTTGAAAGTTTTATGCTTTTACTATAAATTCAATTTAGGGTTTAATAATGAGATGTTCCCTATTCAATTGTTTTGATAAAAACCAAATGCTGATCAGTCGAGAGCTCTTGGCGATAGGAAAAGCCAGAAAAATTCAATGTTTTCAAGACTTCAATCGTTTGAATCTTCTGTTTGATGATCTGGTTTAGTAACTGGCCACGCCCTTTCTTGGAGATAGTTGAATGGGTCTTGAGTTGTCCAGCGCTTTCCTCTTGAAAAGTAATTCTAATAAGTGATTTTGCCAGCTGGGGTGAGAAAACTGATTCAAATTCACTCGATAGAAGGGAGATAACAGGTTCGTTATTCATAATAGACTTGAGGAAATCGTCATAAACAGGTCGCCAGTAGTTTTTCAGAGATCGACCATTGACTTGGACTTTACAGCTGAAATCTAAGCGATGTTCAGCAATATCAGCTAAAGCGTTGATAATACCATAGAAAGCAGAGGTAATAAAAATATGCTCTCTTGTAAACTTTTTATCAAGATCGGTCAAGTCTCTGTCAATTTGACGATACATCAGACCGTTGAAAAGTCCTAAAGCTGGGTAGCTAAGTGCCTTTCCGTTCTGTAAAGCTGTCAGATGCTGGGCTTCTATTTTTGCAGCATCGGACTTGATCTTATAAATTTTTTCTAATTCTGATGGATTAACTTGAGCCAAGATTTTTAGGATAGGTTGGCTTCTGTCTGGAAGGGAAACGTGATGACCTTGAGAGTGAGCGCGCACTTCTTTTGCAGGAGGAATTAAAAATTTCATTGTTTTTGATATAAATTTCTTGGTGTTATTAGCTAAGGTATAAATATTCTTGCTTAGTTACTCAGGAAATTGAGAGGAGAACCATGCCGATGAAAAAAACCAGATAGGCAATGAGGGCGGTAATTTTCAGACTAGTAGGAATTCCAGAACGATAGCGTTTCATAGGGAGAAAGAGGGCAACAAGTCCTCCCCCTAACAGCCCCCCCAGATGCCCAACAAGGCTTATGCTAGGATGACCTGACA
The DNA here is from genome assembly GCF_000187975.2 of Streptococcus criceti HS-6. Lineage (NCBI taxonomy): Bacteria > Bacillati > Bacillota > Bacilli > Lactobacillales > Streptococcaceae > Streptococcus > Streptococcus criceti. The sequence continues at coordinate 286,857 of NZ_AEUV02000002.1, read as the reverse complement.
TTAAATCCATCAGATTAAAAGCTAGATTAAGAGCAATTAAAACTAAGAATTGGTTACCGACTTGTTTAAGAATGGAGCTATTGCCGATATAACCGACAATGACTATAGCTGCGAAGAGTCCAAAGAGAGCAGTTGATGCTCCTGCTGAAACTACAGTCGGTGTAAAAAATAGGGTAGCAGCATTTCCCATCAGACCTGCTAGAAGGTAGAGAAGGAAAAATTTTCCGGATCCCCAAAGTTCCTCAGCGATACGACCGACAAAGTAGAGGGTAACGCCGTTAAAAATTAGATGCTCCCAGCCGATATGGACAAATATTGGGGAAAGCAAGCGCCAGATTTGTTTGTGGTCGTACTGGACTGCTCGGCCGAACATGCCGCCAAAGTGGTAGATAGCGGGGCCGGTCGTAGATTCCCCAAAATAAATAACTTGCAGGGCTAAAAAGACTAATAGAGTAAAGGCCAGCAGGGCATAGGTGACTGGATATTTTTTAAAATCTTTGACCATCATAGATAAAGACCTTTCTAACTGGGACATCATGCAGATCAGCATGAAAATCGATCTCTTGACAGGGATAGATAGTACTGATTGTATCTCCTTGGAAATCCTTTAAATAGCGGTCGTAAAAACCTGCTCCAAATCCGATACGGTAGCCTTGTGAGTTAAAAGCTATACCCGGGACATGAATTAGGTCAATGCTAGTTTTAGCGACAGGATGCTCCTTTATGGGCTCTAAGAGACCAAATTTAGTCATTTCTAGTTGTTTTGGGGTGTATTCCGTAAAAGTCATCTGACTTTTAGGGTGGGTTTTTGGTACTAAAACGACTTTCCCGTCTTTTTGAGCCTGAGTAATTAGGGCCTTGGTATTATACTCGAAATCAAAAGCCAGATAGGTTGCCAAAGTTTTGGCTTCTTGATATTCTGAACTAGCTAGGACCTGCTCCAGTAAAGCCTTGTCAATCTCAGCTTTACGCTCTCTATTTTGCGCTTTTAGCTGCTTTAAAACAGTTTGCCGAATCTCGTTTTTTAACATGCTCTTATCTTACCATTTTTCCTGTGAATTGACAGGTTTCGTCGAAAAAAGAGTGGGATCAACCCCAAAATTGAAAATTTTGGTTCTCACCACTTCCTAATTTCTAGGCGGTGACTTGAAACGGTCTCTCCCCAGACCGTTTTTGACACTTGCTTTGCAAGCTTCGTTTCCCGATTAAAAAGGTCTCCCAGACCTTTTTAAGTCACACCCCCGCACAACTCCAAAGGTTCAGGGGACCTTTGGAGTTTGGAAAAAGATGAATGTCGTTCATCTTTTTGCCGATTTGGCCTTGTGGCAAAATGAAAACGCCAACAGTGGTTCATTGGTGCTCAAGCATCTAATGAACTGTACAGGAGCAAGACTTCTTGGCCTAGCCACCACTGCGCCAAAAGTTTATTACAAAACAGGAAGACTGGACGAGTTTTTGCCCAGCCTAGAATTTAATTGGCACGATAGTTCAGAAATTTGCTGATGGTCTCGACTGCAAATGGCAGAGCATCCTCATTAGGGCTCATTTTTGGACTGTGAAGATGATAAACTGAATCAACACCTAGCCAGAACATAACTCCGGGAATTTGATGAAGTAAGTAACCAAAATCTTCACCGGTCATAGCTGGCAGGATATCAATCAGATTGGCATCTGTCTTTTGGTCAAAGAAGGTCATCAAGTCCTTAGCTAAATTAGGGTCATTTTCAACAGGCAGATATCCCCCTTGAACCAGTTCAACATCTACCTCTAAACCAAAGGATCTAGCAACACCTTCTGCAATTTCCTGAAGTCGTTTTTGAGTTAACAAGTTCATTTCTTGAGTCAGTGTGCGAATGGTCCCGTGTAATTTAGCTTCTTCAGCGATGACATTATTAGTAGTTCCAGCATGCAACGACCCGAACGTGACGACAGCCCCTTCAATCGGATCAACGTTACGACTGACGATGGTTTGAACTTGGGTCACAAAGTAGGCTGCAGCAACCAGAGCATCGTTGGCCTTGTGAGGGAAGGCGGCGTGGCCACCAGTGCCCTTGAAAGTTACAAAGGTTTCGCAGGTTCCAGCAAACAGGGTGCTAGTATTGGTAGCGATATCGCCAACCTTTAAATCCGGTCGAACATGGAGGCCGTAAAATTCATCTGGTACCCAATTACCAAAGGCATCTTCTTCATACATAAGCTTACCCCCAGCCAAATTTTCCTCAGCGGGTTGAAAGAGAAAAAGTAAATTATTTTTGGGTTGTTTTTGAACTAGAGCATCTAACAGTCCCAAAGCCGTGGTCATGTGGATGTCATGACCGCAGGCGTGCATCCGTCCCTCGTGCTGACTGGCAAAGTCCAAACCTGTAGCTTCTTCTACGGGCAGAGCATCGATGTCTGTTCTCCAGCCTACTGTTTTTTCGGGAGCCGAGCCATGTAAAAAAACTAAGATACCAGTTCTCCAGGTTCTTTGCTCAACAAAATTCTTGCCGTGAGTAATTTCAGTAATCTTATCCAAAAGGTACTTTTGTGTTTGATACTCTTCTAAGCCAATTTCAGGAATCTGGTGGAGCTCTCGGCGGATTTTAATTAAATCTAACATAGAAGTGGATCCTTTCATTACTTTCATTAATGGACAGTTTAACTGATTGAACAGGTTAGATTTCGTTATTCAAACAGTTTTTAGCTTGTCAGTCGATATATTTACATAAGAAAAGAGAGTGGGCAAACTCTCTTTATCACAGACTTAGAGGTTGCGCAGGGCATCTTCCAAAGCCGTTTTTTGTTGTGTCTTGGTATCAATTTTCTTGATGACACGAGCTGGGACTCCGGCAACAACAACATTTTCAGGAACATCTTGGGTAACGATAGCACCAGCAGCAACGACCGAACCATTGCCAACCTGAACCCCTTCAATAACAACGGCATTAGCACCGACTAAAACATTGTCACCAATCCGGACGGGGTCAGCAGAAGCTGGCTCAATCACACCAGCCAGAACAGCGCCAGCACCGATATGGCTGTTCTTACCAACGGTTGCCCGACCACCCAAGATGGCTCCCATATCAATCATGGTTCCGGCACCGATTTCAGCACCGATATTGATAACGGCTCCCATCATGACCACGGCATTGTCTTCGATGGTCACTTGGTCGCGGATGATAGCACCCGGTTCAATCCGAGCATTGATATGACGTTTATCAAGCAGGGGAACAGCAGAGTTGCGACCATCCTGTTCAACCACATAGTCCTTATTTTCAGTCAAGTTGACCAGAAGGGGCTGGATGTCTTTCCAGTCACCAAAGAGAACGTTACCTAGCTTTGTTACAGATTCAGGGACATTTCCTGCCAACTGGCCTTCAAAGGTGACCTTGACATTGGTCTTCTTTTTAGCATTTCCGATATAGGCAATAATTTCTTGGGCGTTCATTTTCTGTGCAGTCATGATAGTCTCCATTCCTTTTTGTTTAAGCATTATTATACCAAAAATTCTGAAAATTTGGCGATAGAGTTTCAAAGAGCTTAAGAGAGAGATAGAAATAGGCAGGGAGTGAGAAAGAATCTAAAAATTAAAAATTTTGGTCTGCCTCCCCCTGCACAGTTGACTAAGTTTTCTGATTTGGCTTCTGGCAAAAAGAAAATCAGCCAACCCTTGCGCCAATTGGTAAATCTAGAGCAATAGCAAAAGAGGTAAGACTTTCGTACCACTCTTCATTTTCATTATAAAAGAAAAAATCCCTGACGGGACTGTATAATTCTAATTATCGCCAGTAGACATAGGCAGGATTAGGAGTAACGTAAACTAAGGTATTGCTGCCAGCATTGAAGAGAAGGATAATATCTTTTTCTTTATACTCGTAGATATAGTAATTGTGAAGATTGCCTAAGGAGAAATCCACAGCTTTCCAGTTAAAAGCCCGAGCCTCTTCACGAGTAATATCTTTGTTTTTAAAGAGGTTGATGATGCGCTTTGGTTCATCTTGCTTTAAGGCAATTACCATCTGCGAACTGTCATTAATAATTGAATCAGGGTTGCCGAGAATTTGCTTGACTGTATCAGCGGTATACCCCTTGTAGTCAGGGGCAGAAGCGGTTAAACCTGAGCTGGACCCCTCATAATAAATCTCACTGCCATCGGTTGCATAAATCTTATCTTTTTTGGCAGAATCAGCATCCACAGGCAGATCATCTGGATGGCGATTCTTATGAAACTTTCCCCTAGTACTTGGACTCCCATCGTTTGCCGAGCTGGTGACGTTCGTCTGATCGGAGCTTGAATGACTTTTTGGGTTACAGGCTACCAAAAAAGCGCCGGATGCCAGCAGGCATAACAGCAATAATAATTTTCTTTTCATCATAAACCCCTAATCAATAAAAAGCCTATTTTCATAGGCTTTCACTTGTCAAGTTTATCCTCCCTGTAGGACTCGAACCTACGACCCATGGATTAAGAGTCCACTGCTCTACCAACTGAGCTAAGGAAGGAGAAAGAGCTGTATTGGTACCGATGATCCACGTTTTGTATTGAACCCGCAAGTTAAAGCAGGTGGGTAACTCGCTCTTGCTTAGCTGCTTCCGCGTGAAACGGCCTGCATACTGCAAAAAGACTTACGTTTCCCAAAATACAAAGATTTAGTCGGTCAACACAGTGATGTGGATTCGTATACCACAGCAGTTTTATGTTCTTATCATACCATTTTTGAAATTTTTTTCAAGAGGAAAATACTATTTTTTATTAAAATCCCCTTACTTTAATCAGAAAGTTTATCAATTTGGTCCTTGTTAGCCCCTAAAGCTCGTTCGTATTTGCCCGTTTCATTGGCTGAAAAATAATTAATCCCTAAAAGTTTATCGGGCAGATATTGTTGCTTAACCCACTTTTCCGGATAATTATGGGGATAGAGATAATCCTGAGCATTGCCTAATTCTTTGCTGCCTTGATAGTGGCCATCGCGTAAATGACGCGGAATTGGCAGGTTTCCGGATTTCCGTAAATCAGCTAAGGCAGCGTCCATAGCAAGATAGGCAGAATTCGATTTAGGAGATAAAGCCAGATCAACCACAACATTAGCAATCAGAATTCGTGCTTCTGGAAATCCAATTTTTTGAGCTGCTTCCAGTGCCGTTACTGTGTGAATTTGAGCATCGGGGTTGGCCAGACCGATATCTTCATAGGCAATTACAGTCAGGCGGCGGGCTAGACTGGGCAGATCGCCCGCTTCAATCAAGCGGGCAGCGTAATGAAGACTGGCATTGACATCGGATCCGCGGATGGATTTTTGCAGGGCAGACAAGACATCATAATGGCCATCCCCATTTTTATCCATGGTAATGTAAGATCGCTGCAGGCTGTTCTCGACTGTATCCAAGGTAATATGGCGCCGCCCTTTTTCGTCAGCCTGAGTGGACATAACAGCTAACTCCAAGGAATTGAGGGCTGACCGCAGATCTCCGTTGGTGGCTGTCGCAATAAAATCTAGGGCTTCATTATCTAGGCTGATATCAAAATCGAATCCCCGCTCTTTATCGGAAATGGCTCGTTTGATAGCTGCCTTAATATCATCATTAGATAAGGGTTCCAGCTCAAAAATTTGCACTCGCGAGCGGATGGTAGGTGTGACTGAGAAAAAGGGATTTTCAGTCGTAGCCCCAATCATAATAATATTGCCATTCTCCAGCAGGGGCAGAAGGAAGTCCTGTTTGGTCTTGTCCAAACGATGAATTTCATCCAGCATAAGGACTAGGCCACCTGAGAATTTAGCCTCCTCTGCAATTTCCTGCAGGCGTTTTTTACTGTCAGTTGTGGCATTGAAAGTACGAAAAGCAAACTGAGTTGTCCCAGCAATAGCAGAGGCAATTGAAGTCTTACCGATCCCCGGTGGCCCATAGAGAATCATCGAAGAGAGCATATTGGCCTCAACCATCCGGCGGATAATTTTGCCTTCACCGACGAGGTGCTCTTGCCCGATAATTTCATCAATAGTCTTGGCCGCATACGCAGAGCCAGATTGGCTGTCATAACTCACAGCTCCTTTTAATTGTAGATTTTTATGATAGAATTATTGTAACACAAAAAAGGCTAAAGCAAGAAGAGGAGACCAGATGGCTAAGTATGGATTTTTATCAGTTCTGGAGGAGGAGTTAGAAGAGCATTTTGATTATGACTTCGCCATGGACTGGGACAAGCGAAATCACGCTGTAGAAGTGTCCTTCGCCTTAGAAGCACAAAATCTGGCAGCTATTGCAACCGTCGATGACAAGGGAGAGCTCTCAGATCAGGATGTCCTCTTTGAAGATTATGTGATCTTTTATAATCCTGAGAAATCAAGATTTAACCCAGATGACTACCTAGTGGCCGTCTCCTATCAGCCTAAAAAAGGGCTGTCACGCGAATTCTTAGGCTATTTTGCAGAAACCTTGAACACTGTTGCAACCGAAGGCCTCAGCGATCTGATGGACTTCCTCAGCGATGATACCATCCAAGAATTCGGCCTCCATTGGGATACTGATGCTTTTGAACATGGCAGAGCTAAACTCATCGAGACAGAGTTCTTTGAGTATCCGAGGTATTAGAAATTTCAGAAGTGCTGGGTTTAATGATAAAATAAAACGAAGAAAGTCTTATGTTACAGAAAAAATATATTGGTTCTTATAGTCAAAATGCTAGAGATTATTTTTCCTTACTGCCTGCTGAAAAAGAAATAGTAGAGAAGTTAAAAAATATCTACAGAAATGAAGAAGGAATTTTTATTCTTTGTGGAAATAGAGGGTCAGGAAAATCGAGTTTGAAAAATATTTCCTTGGAAGCTGTAAATTATGATAAAGCAGACAAAAAGGTTTTTGTAATAAATGTCTCTTTCTTTAGTGGTAATAAAGATTTTCATAGAGAAATTTTGATGCAAATTCCTCACGCAATCGAAGCTAGAATTGAAGAAATAAAAAATGGGATAGGACATCTGGTTAGTGATAATAGAAATCTCTATATTACTCCAAGATATGATGAAGAAGAAAAGGAAAAAGAGTATGGTCGATCAGAAATGCATCAAATATCTGTCAGGCTCTCAACCATCCAGAAAAAGATTGATAGGATAGTACTTAATAACACTACGGATATTGAAAATGTCCATCGTGAGTTATCGAATCACAGAAAAAGTGTAGTTGAAAAGTTTAACGGATTAAATCTACAATATGGATTTCAAAAGAAGCAAATACCTTCTTTTAAAGAATTTAGTGAAGTAAGAATAAAAAGTTTTCGGCGTGAAGTTAAAGAACTGGAGGAAAAAGTTGAGGGAGTTGAAAAAGCGTTAGATGAACTAAAGAAATTACATGAATTCTTACGTTTATCTCAAAACCAACTGAGATATTTCGATACAGAAATAACTCGAATAGAAACCTATTTAGAATCAACAACATCGACAGTGTCAACTAAAAACTCAATTGATTTAAGTGTTGATTTAGGTATTGTAAAATTAGGAACACAGTTACGAGGAGAGGACGATTCAAAAAAACTTGAGGAACAATCTCAGGAATTGAAAAATATCGTGACTGAAGAACTAAAAGAGCGTCAGCTATTTAGGCTTTTGCAAAATATGTCAGAGTTTTTTAATATTACTTTTTCTATAGATGAATTAGATAAATGTAGCACTGCGACAGTAATTAATATGATTGATAAAAACAAGATGCTGTTCTTTGATTGTAATGTCACTACGCTTTTGATTACTGATGTAGCGACAGCGATTTCATTATCAGAAGAATCAGATTATATTTCTGAGCCGAATATTGTTGTTGTTCCTGATTTGACTGTTTTAGACCATGTTTATAGGGTAAATAGTAAGGGGATGAATTTAAGTTATGATTTTATTGATATTTTAAATTATTATTTCATGAGTAAAATGAATAATAGAGAATTAAATTATAGTAGAAAATATGAGGGAAAATCAGGTTTTTCCAAGGGGTTTGAACTTTATAAATTTATGAATTCCTACCTTTATAGAGATTTAAACAAACTATATCAACCAATTGTATTGAAGTTTTATTGGGAATTGATTGATTTATTAGATTTTGTTGGAGAATTATCAAAAGAGGAATATGAACAGTTTGAAAATAGTTTTTTCAAAAAGAATGATTTGCATTCTTTAAAGGTCAAATTTATTGTTCGTAAAATAATAACTCAGTTGACAGCACAATCTTTTGAATATGCCTTTATTCTTGGAGATGAAAGAAGTAGATATAGACATAGTAAAGTATTAACTGAGTTTAATATTAAAAAAGGTCAAGTTGCTAATTTTTTGGAACAGTTAGCTTTAAAACCCACAATACTTTCTGATGATGATAATTTTTTAAAAATTAATAAAAGAGACTGTCAAACTGGAGGACTCTATGATTTTAGACATGACTTATCACAATATTTAATAGAATTGGGATTTAATGATGAGATCTTTAGAAATATCTTGTTAGAACTATCTAAGCCAAAAGAAAAATATATTTCTAATAATATGAAGTATCGATTTGCGGACCACCAATTTTATGATCCTTACCAAGGTATTGATGATGCAAGATCTGTCGTAGAGAGAGAAAATACAGTTGGTGTCATTTTATTCTATCCATACGATCACTCGGAGAATGCTGATCCTACTCATCGACCGTTACGAAATGGTATTGTTGTGACTGTGAATAATTTTGATGAAGCAGTATTATATCCTTATCTTGGTTATATCGGCTTACATTCTCATAAACCATATTATCTAGCAGATTTTAAAAAAGAATTAGAAAATCAAGATATTCCTATTTATGAGGTGGAAGACGAGAACTTATGGAATAAGTGTTTTGAACAAGATGGTCAAGAGCTTGAGGATAAAATTTTTAAAGTGTGTGAAAGTAAAATTAAACAATGGTTAGATGAACTACGAAAGGTGAGGAGTTAGATCATGGACAAGTGGCAAGAGTTAAGTGTTGTGGTTAATCGGGAGGCTCAGGAAGCGGTGGCTAATATTTTAGTAGAGTCAGGCAGCCAAGGGGTAGCTATTGAGGATAGTGCGGACTATCTTGGACCTGTTGGCAAGTATGGTGAGCTCTTCCCAGAGGTTGAGCAGTCTGACATGATTAGGATTACAGCCTACTATCCTGAGTCAATGGCTATCGAAGCTATCAAATCTGAGGTCAGCCAAGCTATCCGACAGCTGCCAGATTTTGGCTTGAAAACGGGTCAGATGAGCCTATCTCATCATGAATTGGCTGAGGCGGATTGGGCGGAAAACTGGAAGAGGTACTACCAGCCGACTCGTATCAGTCACGATTTAACCATTGTGCCAAGTTGGACGGACTACCAACCCTCTCAGGGTGAAAAAATTATTAAGCTAGATCCCGGTATGGCTTTTGGGACAGGAACCCATCCAACGACTAAAATGAGTCTTTATGCCTTGGAGCAGGTCCTGCGGGGCGGTGAAACAGTTCTAGATGTGGGGACGGGTTCTGGTGTCCTTTCTATCGCCAGCTCCCTGCTGGGGGCCAAGGCCATCTATGCTTATGACCTAGATGATGTAGCTGTTCGGGTGGCTCAGGAAAATATTGCTCTCAACCCTGATATGGGCAATATTCATGCAGCTACCGGCAACCTTCTTGAAGGTGTGGATCAGGAAGCAGATGTCATTGTGGCCAATATTCTAGCGGATATCTTAGTCAACTTGACCGATGACGCTTACCGTCTGGTCAAAGATGAAGGCTATCTGATTCTCTCAGGCATTATTGCTGAGAAACTGGATCTTGTCTTAGAAGCTGCCTATAGTAGCGGCTTCCTGCTAGAAACCCAGATGATGCAAGGCGAATGGCATACCCTCATTTTCAAAAAGACCGATGACCTGTCAGGGGTAATTGGAGGTTAGATGCAACAGTATTTTATTAAAGGTCAGCCAGAAAATTCTTTCGTTATCACAGATAAAGACACCGCTAAACACATGTTTCAGGTTATGCGGCTAAAGGCAGAGGATCAGGTCGTCTTAGTCTTTGATGATGGCATCAAGCGCTTAGCCAAAGTGACTAGTCCGACCCAGCAGGTTTTGGAACTGGTAGAGGAGCTTGACGATAATGTGGAACTGCCAGTTTCAGTTACCATTGCCTCTGGTTTTCCCAAGGGAGACAAGTTAGACTGGGTAACTCAAAAAGCTACAGAACTAGGGGCCAAGGCTATCTGGGCCTTTCCTGCGGATTGGTCAGTTGCTAAATGGGATGGCAAAAAATTGGCTAAAAAAGAAGAGAAGTTGGCAAAAATCGCTCTGGGAGCTGCCGAACAGTCCAAACGTAATCAAGTGCCTGATATTAGGCTATTCGCTCAAAAGTCCGAGTTTATCAAGCAGTTACCGGTATTTGATAAGGTATTTATCGCCTATGAAGAGTCCGCCAAGCAAGGAGAGCAGGCTGCCTTGGCGCGTGAGTTGGTACAGGTTTCAGCAGGCAGTAAGGTTCTCTTCATCTTTGGACCCGAAGGCGGGATTTCTCCAAAAGAAATTGACGTTTTCGAGCAGGCTGGAGCAATCAAGATAGGCTTAGGCCCTCGGATTATGCGGACTGAAACGGCTCCCTTATACGCCCTGAGTGCCGTCAGCTTTTATACAGAATTAATGAGGATTTAAAAAACGCCAACTGGCGTTTTTTAAATCTTTTTCCCGTTAAAGGTGAAACGGATGTGGGCATAATCCCTTTCGCCATTTTTACCGTCCATAAAGGCTTGGGCCTCCTTTTTGATTTGCACTAAGTCTACTCCTTGAGCCTTGGCGGCAAAGATGCAGCCACAGTAGCACTGACGGTAGATATCATATTCCTTGCACATTTCTACAGAGCGTTGGTAGCCTTGATTTTTCTTGAAATCACTCGGAAGATATTGGGTGTCGTAAATCTTCTGCACATCAAGTCCGACAGTGTTAATCGTTTGGGAGTTCTTGTGGGGGCTGATGGTTAAGGCACTACCAAAATAATCAAACCCAAGCTCCACAGCCTTTTCAGCCGTTTTATCCAAGCGATAGTCATAGCAGACGCGACAGCGATCTCCACCTTCGGGCTCATTTTCTAATCCGTGGACAGTTCGAAAAAATTCATTAGGAACATAGGGAGCACCCAGGAATTGGACAGCCTGCCCAGTGTTTTCGTTGAAATCGTGAATAAATTTCTCCACCACATATTGCCGTCTTTGGTATTCCGCCTTGGGATGAATGTTAGAATTGGCAAAATAAACCGTGATATCCGCCCACTGGCTCAGATACTCCAGTGTGTAGGTACTGCAGGGAGCGCAGCAGACATGCATGAGTATCTTTGGTCTTAATCCTTGATCTTGCCAGTTGGCAACCATCTTTTGCATGACACGATCATAGTTGATTTTTTGGTTAGGATTCATTTTTGCTAAGATGTCTTGACTATCAATCATAAGGTAATCTTTGGCCTTTCTTGCTTACAGTTTATCATAAATTGAAAGGGCTGACCAGTCTAGGGAAATTAAGCAGCAAGAGCTGGAAAGTTTTCTAGATTTTCCGTCTTTTCTTCCTATATGAAAAGTGTTAAAATTAAGGCAACTTAAAGTCCTTAGGAACAGCTCTGATACTCTGTAAAATCAAAAAAGTCCATTAGTCATGGATATAAATGAGTCTTGTAACATGAAGCACAATAAAGATAAAACTATGTCCTTACACAATGCTTCGCAAGGTGCTAGTCCAGAGTTAACCATTTTAATGACCGATGTGTGATAATGGATGCGACCTGACTCAGTCGAGCTAAGTTGGCGAGCTTTCCTAAAGATGAGAATAAGTTTTAGTTAGAGGTAGCGAAATGGCAAGTAACCCAAATTTAAAGGGACCAGAAGTTGTTGATGCGGTTAAAACCTATATGGCACCGGCAGATGTTGCTCTGGTTCAAAAGGCTTTGGATTATGCAACAGAAGCTCATAAAACGCAAAGGCGGCAATCGGGTGAGCCCTACATTATTCATCCTATTCAAGTGGCTGGGATCTTAGCTGATTTACAACTGGATGCTGTAACGGTTGCCTGCGGTTTTCTTCATGATGTAGTGGAGGATACAGAGGTCACCTTAGAAGATCTGGAAAGAGATTTTGGCCTCAAGGTCAGTCAGATTGTTGATGGGGTTACCAAGTTAGGAAAAGTAAAGTACAAATCCCATGAAGAACAATTAGCTGAAAATCACCGTAAGATGCTCATGGCCATGTCTAAGGATATCCGAGTTATTCTGGTTAAGTTGGCTGACCGCCTCCATAATATGCGGACCCTAAAACATTTACGGCCTGACAAACAAAAACGGATATCTCGTGAGACCATGGAAATTTACGCTCCTCTGGCCCATCGTTTGGGGATTAGTGCTATCAAGTGGGAACTGGAAGATTTAGCCTTCCGCTATCTCAATGAGGTAGAATTCTATAAAATTTCCCACATGATGCACGAAAAACGGCGGGAACGCGAAAGTTTAGTGGATGAAATCGTTGAGAAAATCAAGAATTATACAGCTGAACAAGGGCTTCACGGAAAGATTTACGGTCGGCCCAAACACATTTACTCTATTTACCGTAAAATGCGAGATAAGAAGAAGCGCTTTGATCAGATTTATGATTTGATTGCTATCCGCTGTATTATGGATACTCCTAGCGATGTATATGCTATGCTGGGTTATATTCACGAGCTTTGGCGTCCTATGCCGGGACGGTTCAAAGACTACATCGCCAATCCAAAATCGAACGGCTACCAATCCATTCATACAACCGTTTATGGTCCTAAAGGTCCCATTGAAATTCAAATTCGGACCCAAGAGATGCACGAAGTAGCTGAGTATGGGGTTGCTGCTCACTGGGCCTATAAAAAGGGCATCAAAGGTAAGGTCGATGCCCAAGAATCCGCTATTGGAATGAACTGGATTCAGGACTTGGTTGAACTGCAGGCGGGCTCTAACGGAGATGCTCAGGAATTTGTTGACTCAGTCAAGGAGGATATCTTCTCCGCTCGTATCTATGTTTTCACCCCTTCGGGTGATGTTCAGGAGTTGCCTCGGGATTCCGGTCCTATTGATTTTGCCTATGCTATCCACACTCAGGTGGGGGAAAAGGCTGTCGGAGCTAAGGTCAATGGCCGTATGGTTCCCTTGACAGCTAAGCTCAAGACTGGTGATGTGGTTGAGATTGTCACCAATCAGAATTCCTTTGGTCCAAGCCGGGACTGGATAAAGTTGGTCAAGACAACCAAAGCCCGCAATAAGATTCGCCAATTCTTTAAAAACCAAGATAAAGAAATGTCCATCAGCAAAGGCCGCGATCTGCTAATTGACTATTTTCAAGAGCAGGGCTATGTGGCCAATAAGTATCTGGATAAAAAACATATTGATGAGATCCTACCTAGAATGAGTGTCCGCAGCGAGGAAGCCCTCTATGCAGCTATTGGTTTTGGTGAAATCAGTGCTACCACCGTCTTTAATCGCCTGACTGAAAAAGAACGACGTGAAGAAGAGCGAGCCAAAGCCAAGGCAGAAGCGGATGAATTGATAAATGGTGGTGAAGTCAAGCATCAGAACAAGGATGTTCTCAAGGTAAAAAGTGAGAATGGGGTCATCATCCAAGGTGCCTCTGGGCTTTTAATGCGGATCGCCAAGTGCTGTAATCCTGTTCCGGGAGACCCGATTGAGGGTTACATTACCAAGGGACGTGGGGTAGCTATCCACCGCGCTGACTGCCACAATATTAAAAGCCAGGATGGTTACGAACAAAGGTTGATTGATGTTGAATGGGATGAAACCAGCAAGCTGGGCCAAGAGTATTTGGCAGAGATTGACATTTATGGTCTCAATCGTTCGGGGCTTCTAAACGATATCCTGCAAATCCTATCAACACAAACTAAGAGTATTTCGACTGTCAATGCTCAACCAACCAAGGATATGAAATTTGCCAATATTCATGTTAGCTTCAAAATCCCTAATTTAAACACCTTAACGACGGTTGTAGATAAGATAAAGGTAGTCCCTGATGTCTATTCCGTAAAACGGACGAATGGTTAGGTAATTGCCTAATTCTCTTGTCTGAGATCCTAAAACCTAAAATGGAGGCCATAAACAATTATGAGAATTGTATTGCAGCGAGTTAGTCAAGCACAGGTAAGTATTGACGGAGAAATGGTTGCTTCAATTGGTTCAGGACTCTTATTATTGGTTGGGGTTGATCCTGAAGATCATCAAGAAGACTTGGAATATATGGCTCGCAAAGTCCTTAATATGAGGGTCTTCTCTGATGACGAAGGGAAGATGAATCTTTCGGTGAAAGATATTGGGGGCAAAATTCTTTCGGTTTCTCAATTTACCTTGTTTGCAAATACGAAAAAGGGAAATCGCCCAGCCTTTACAGAGGCAGCTCCGCCCAAAATGGCCGGAAAACTTTACCAAGACTTCAACCAAATTCTTTCCCAAGAAATTCCTCTTGAGACCGGAGAATTTGGGTCGGACATGAAAGTGTCTTTAATCAATGATGGACCAGTGACGATCCTTCTCGACAGCAAAAATCGCTAAAAAGATTAAAAATCTGAGAAAGCTTGATTTAACAAGTGTTTTGGGGATTGAATTATTTCAACCACCAAATTGTTCATGTTTTGTAATAAAATAGTAATAAGTTAGATAATTTGAGTTTTATGTAACAGAGGAAGCAGGCCATCGCGGGCCTTGCTCTTTTTTTATTTGACAAAGTCAGTAAAATCAAGATAGTTTTGGGTGTAAAATTAGTTAATACTTTCAAGTATTGGGGTTGAGTTTTCTTGAATTTTCAGTAAAATACAATTCATGAGTTTTCGAGCGGCTCTCACCACAAAGCGCTTGATTATAAAAATTAGAAGGAGAAAAGACCGTGGAGAACAAAATGCTAACGCTTCCCAGCATGCTTGTCTTACTTGCCTGTGGGATGATGTTCGTTCTACCAGCTCGCTCTGCTCATGCAGAGGATGTTGTCAACCAACCCCGAGTTGCAGACGAAGCATCCACAGCTAGTCGTCCAGCGTCGTCGCAGACGACTCTGGAACGCAGTCAATGGCAAGAAGATACTCAGCCAGCAGAAGAAGACACTAGCAATGTGAGTTTTAAAGGCAATTCCCAGCAGGAAGTTGCCAGTTCAGACTCCAGTACAGAATTGCAAGATCCAGCAAAACAAACCCCTCCAGAACTTATTTCTGGGGATTCAGCTTCAGGGTCGGTTCCAGCAAGTTCAGCAATTGAACAAACGGGCTCAAATCAAGAAGCTGCCCAAAACCAATCAACTAGCAATCAAGGACCAGGTGTTATTCGGGCCACTAGTGCTCAGGTAACAGCGACTCGGTCAGTTATTGCTTCACAAGCGGGTGACGCTATTCTGGATTTATCAGCCGATAAGGCCAGTTATCGACCAGGTGAAGATGTCAACCTGTCTGTTGATTTTAAAAATACAACAGAACAGGAGCAGGACATAACAGTTTATGCTGACGTTTATTACGTTGACAACAAATTGGGAACTTATAAGTTCACGAGACACCTGAAAGCCGGTGAAGGTTACAAGATGCAAGCAGGTGACTTGAAAATTCCTGCTTCGCAATTTGAAAACAACCACGGTTACCTAGTTAAAATTAAAGTAGCTGATGTTAATAATAACACGCTAGGTGAAAGCAGCCGTGCCGTTGCTGTTGAAAGCGATTGGACCAAGTTTCCTCGTTATGGTATCGTAGGTGGTTCACAAGATACCAACAACAGCCTTCTATCTAAAGATGCTGATCGCTACCGTGCCGCACTTGAAAAATTGAAGAATATGAACATCAATTCATATTTCTTCTACGATGTTTACAAAACAGCCACTAACCCATTCCCAAGTGACGAAGCTCGTTTCAAACAAGATTGGAATACTTGGAGTGGTTCTGAAATTGATACCCAAGCTGTCAAAGATATTGTCAACCAAGTTCATGAAGGTGGAGCAGTAGCCATGCTCTACAATATGATCTTGGCTGAAAATACCAATACGGGTGAAGCTCCTGCCTTGCCAGAAACGGAATATGCTTATAACAGTGATGACCGTGGTTATGGTGCCAAGGGACAACCGATGTCTTATACCGTAAAAATTCCAAAAGACGGCAAAGAAGAAGATGTTCAAATTCAACGTTACTACAACCCAACCAGTAAACAATGGCAAAACTACATTGCCGATAAAATGGGCCAAGCTATGAAAAATGGCGGCTTTGATGGTTGGCAAGGTGACACTATCGGAGATAATGAAATTTACAGCTATGCCGATAAGGATAGCAATGACCCAAGCAAGAAACATTGGCTAACAGAAGGGTATGCAGAATTCCTTCGTGCCATTAAAGAAAAATTACCAAATTACTACTTAACCGTAAACGATGTTAATGGTGAACAAATCTACCGCCTTAAAGACGGTAATCAAGATGTTATCTACAACGAAATCTGGCCATTTGGTGGTTCAGCTCTCAAAGATGGCCGCAATCAAACCGAATATGGTGATCTGAAGGCGCGTGTCGATGAGGTTCGTAAGGTAACAGGTAAGTCTCTTATTGTCGGTGCCTATATGGAAGGTAGCGAAAAAGGAGGCTCTAAACGTGATGCAGAGGCTGGCAAGGCCTTGCAAACAGATGCTGTTCTTTTGACCAGCGCTTCGATCGCAGCTGCCGGCGGCTACCACATGTCTCTCGCAGCTCTTGCTAACCAGCAGAACGAAATAGACGGAGGCCAAGGTATTGGTGTCCTTCAAACTGCTTATTATCCAACTCAAAGCTTGAAGACTTCAAGCGAATTGACTCGTAAAAATAATGATTATCAACAATTTATCACAGCTTATGAAAATATTTTGCGTGATGGTGTTGAAAATGATGATGCCCAAGTAAATACTTATAATTCAGAAGGTAAACTTCTGTCAACTGATGCCAAAGGTATTAATGGCCATCAAGTATGGACTTATGGCAAAAAAGGCAATAACTTTAGAACTGTTCAACTTTTAAATCTGATGGGAATTAATTCTGATTGGAAAAATGAAGATGGTTCAGAAGCAGACAAGACACCAGATGAGCAAACAAACTTGACTGTTAAGTATGCTCTTGGTGATGTATCAATGGAAGATGCCCAACGTATGGCAAATCAAACCTACGTAACATCTCCAGATGACTGGTCTAAATCTAATATGCAAAAAGTTTCTGCCTCAGTAGAAACTGACGAAAACGGTAAACCAGTTCTCGTTATCAATGTTCCTAAATTAACACTTTGGGATGTTGTCTATATCTCAGCTGAAGATGAAAAATCAGCCCCTGAGCAAGATCAAACAGCGGCTCCTGCTGATCAAGCGACTGATGACAAAGCGGCTCAAGACCAAGTAAATCAGCCAGCAGCCCCAGCAGAACAGCCTCAAGTCCCAACTCAAGCTAAACCTGTGGAAACAGATCCGGCAGCAAGTCCAACTGCTCCAGAAAATTCAGCTCAACCTGAAGCAACTGAGCAACCAGCTACCCAAGATAAGGCAGAAGAGGAAGCCAGTCAACCTCTTGCGGAATCAGTTGAACCTCAGCCTGAAGCAGGAAACCAATCAGACGAACCAGTAACGCCAGCAGGCAATTTCTCTGTGGAACCAGCCGCAGCTGAAACCCCTGCGACTCCAGCAGACGAACCAAGTACCAATAAGCCTCAAGATCCAGCAGCTCAAGCTCAAGATCCAAGCCTTACCGAGGCACCAGCTCAACCAGAGCAACCGCAGGTAGCGGAGCCAAACTCGGCGGATCCAGCAGCTGATAAAGCGGCAGCACCAGAAGCTGCTAAACCGGATTCAGCTCAGTCAGCCGACCCCGCTACTCCAGCAACTGAGCCTGCTGCTACCGACCCCAATCAGCCTGCCGTTAATCCAGCTCCAACCTCTAATGAAGAGCCATCAGCTGGACCATCGGCTCCCGCTATGCCCGCACAGCCAGCTGCCAGTCCTGAAAATGAATTGCCAAGTCCAAATTCTGGACAAGACAATAATAATCAAACAGCTGACTTAGCGCCAGAGCCAAGTTCTCCAGCGGTTTCTGATAATCAGGGAAACCCATCAGGTGGGAATCAATCCCTACAGGTTCAAGGACAAGGCAATCCGGCTGACCCAGCTGACAATCCAGAAGGTTCTGCAACTCTTCCAGCGGACCCAGCGGATCAGCCTAATGCTGGTTCAGATCAGGCCAGTCAGCCTGACGATCCAGCAGCTAATCAAAATTCATCAGAATTGCCCAAAAATCCTTTAGTACCAGGTGAAGTCGGCCAGCCAACAACGCCGCAGCTTCCCAATTTAGAGACATCGACTTCGACCAGTATGGAGAATGAGAGCCCCTCTGCTGGCCAGTCCTCCGCTAAGTCTTCAGAGCAATTACCTAAGACAGGAGACAAAACCAGTGGTCTCATTTTTGGTATTAGTCTGGTCTTCCTCGCTTTGACAGGATTGCTGGCAAAACGTGAAAAAAACTAAAGCGATTAGGGGACTAGTTTTTTGAGCGGCAGCTCTTACTTCTCCTCTTTTTTGCGGGAATTGGCTAGAGATATTTTAGTCAAAACAAGATAAGAAATTAATTTTTAACCAGTGTCTCGGTTAAAATCGGGCACAAAAGAAAGGAGGTCTTATGCCATTGAGGAAAAAAAGTCTGGCAGTCTTGATGGGAGCTTTTGCTCTTGGAATGACTTGGCAAACGATGACGACCGTTTCTGCTGACGAACTTGCTGATAACTCGGCAAATATGGCAGCTGTGACTGATAGTCAGAGCCAGATCCAAGTGCAGGCAGCAACAACTGGTACGACAGTCTCTACTGATAGTGCAGTAACTCCTGCAGCGCCACCAGCTCAGGCAGAAAGTCAAGCCAGTCCAGCGACTGCGGACTCTAGCACTTATGACAGCTCTAATTACGGTGCCAATCTTCCTTATACAGGCTATGAGGCCGAACAAGGAACTTTAGCCAACGGCGCTAAAGAGGAAGCTTCAACAGATGTCGATTCAACTGCAGGAGAAGCTTCTGAACAGAAATATGTCGAACTACCAAATCAAGGGTCTTCCGTCTCTGTTCAGGTTGAAGCCCCAGCCAATGCTATCAATGTTCGCTATACCATTCCTGACGGAACATCTGGTCAATTAGATGTTCAAGTTAATGGGAACAGTGTAGCCAACCTTGATTTATCTTCATCATCGGCTTGGCAATACCTTGATACGGATGTTGAAAATGACAGTCCAACAACTAATTCACGGGCTCGTTTCCGTTTCGACGAGGTCCATTCCCTTTTGAAAGATATTCAACTGAAAAAGGGAGATACCCTAACCTTGGTCAAAAATTCGGCAGATAACGTTGCCTATGGTATTGACTTCATTGAACTAGAACAGGCTGGCGATCCAATCGCCCAAGCCGACAATGCCATTAGCATTGCTTCTAAGGGAGCAGTAGCCAACGATGGTCGGGACGATAGTCCAGCCCTCTTTGCTGCTATTAATGAGGCCAAATCAACGGGACGTCATGTTTATATTCCGGCCGGTCAGTTTGACTTTAATCAAAAAATTGGTGTAGATGCTTCAAACCTGAAAATTTCAGGTGCGGGCATCTGGCACACCCACCTACATTTCACCAGCGACCAAGCTGGTGGAGGTGGTTTTGAATTTAACCACAATGATAACGGTATCGAGTTGAGCGATTTCTTTATGGATTCGAATCTGACCTCGCGTTATCATGAAGCTGCTAATTACAAAGCGATTTCTGGAACTCTAGGTTCTAACTCATCAATCCATGACATTTGGGAACAACACTTCGAATGTGGCATGTGGATTGGTGACTATGATGCCTCTAATATGCATTATACCGACGGTCTTGTTGTTAAAAATGCACGAATTCGCAATAACCTAGCAGATGGTATTAATTTTGCACAAGGAACAAAGAATTCAACCGTAGAAAACTCTAATATCCGTGGTAATGGTGATGATGGCTTGGCCACCTGGTCAAGTATTGATGGTGCGACTAATGCAACCATTGCCGAAAATAATAAATTCCTTCACAACACCATCGAGTTAGGCTGGCGTGCTGGAGGGATTGGTATCTTTGGTGGCAAGGGCCACGAAGTTGCTAACAATCTGATTAAAAACAATATTGCCGGTGCAGGTATTCGTTTGAGTACTGTCTTTGCAGGTCATAATTTCGATACCAATGACACTGGAATTCATATCCACGATAACCTCCTCTGGAAGACTGGCACAACCAGTGACCTTTATCGTCAACCACGCAGTGCCATTGATCTCCAAACTCAAAGAGGAGATATCAAAAATGTTGTCATCACTGATAATAAAATTTTAAATTCTGTAACGAAGGCCTACAGTGCTACTGACGGTCAAGGAACAGAAAATGTTCGCTTTGTAAATAATAGTGTTGATGATCAAGCGCACCTTGAAAGCCCTAAGCCAGTAGAGCCAAGTGTGACACCAGCACCGACAGAAAACGATCAACCATCTCAACCTTCTGCCCCAGCCCCAGCCGATCAACCAGCGCCAATTGCGGAAGCACAACCTCAAGCAGAAGAAGTGCCTAAACCAGAGGAACAACCGGAAGCTGATGCCCCAAATCAACCATCTGATCAACCAGAAGATCCAGAGGTATCGGAACAGGCTCCGGCTCAGCCCGAAACGCCAACTCCATCAGAGCCTTTAGTCAATCAGCCAGACGCCCCAGCAGCTGATGAACCTGCGAATTCTGCTGATAATCACCCGGAAGCTGATGTAAAACCAGACGCAGACAAGGATCCAGCTAATCCAAGTCAGCCAAACGGTGATCAACCCCAGCCATCTCCGATTGCAGGAGAAGGACTTCAAGATCAACCTCAAGCAGAAGAAGCGCCTAAACCAGAGGACCAACCGGAAACTGATGCCCCAAATCAGCCAACGGACCAACCAAACGGTGAGCCTGTACAGCCAGATGCCAATCAACCATCTGATCAACCAGAAGATCCAGAGGTATCGGAACAGGCTCCGGCTCAGCCCGAAACGCCAACTCCATCAGAGCCTTTAGTCAATCAGCCAGACGCCCCAGCAGCTGATGAACCTGCGAATCCTGCTGATAATCACCCGGAAGCTGACATAAAACCAGATGCAGATAAGGATCCAGCTAATCCAGGCCAGCCAGATGGTAATCAACCTCAGCCCCAACCTAATCCAGAAGGAGATCAGCCTGATCAACCGGATCAGCCGGATTCTCAGGATCAGGATCAACCAAACGGCGATCAGCCTAATCCAGAAGGTAATGATCAATCTGGTGAGGCAGATGCAGGTCAGAATGGTTCCGATACTCCAACAGATCAAAATGAAAACGGTGGGGAACAACTGTTACCAGCACCAGCGCCGGAGAATCCCGAAACTGGTCTAACGGAATTGGTTCCATCAGAGCCTGTCCCAGTACCAGATGCTCCAGATCCTGTTAGTCCAGCTCCTCAAGCTGATGCTGATCAACCTCCGCTTGTTAAACAAGCCGATGAGGTAGCGAAAGCAGCTAAAGAAGCCGATGCTGACAATCAAAAGATGCCAGTCATGCCCAAAAATCCGATGACACCGGGAGAAGTTGGACAGCCAACCTCTCCGCAAATTCCAGGAGCTAAGAATACAGTTCCTACCAGTTCGAAAAAGAAGAGTAGTTCGGATAATCAAACCCATTCTGTCAAATCAGAAAAAGTTAAAAAACCTAAATCAGGCCATAAAACAATCGGTATTGTCTTAGTTCTTGGTATCGCTTTTGTTGGTGCAACAGGTCTGCTAGCAAAACGTGGTAAACATCATTAAGCGCTCAAAAGTTTGTCAATGAAATCATTGACTGACATTCCTGCCTAAATAAAAATAGCCTACCAGTAAAGCTGGTAGGCTATTTGTCGTCTTAAAATTCCAATCTTTTTGATCAATAATGAATATAATTTTAAACGATATAAGCTATGGAGTCCGTCAACATTTAGATTTTACTTTTTGGTCGAGCATCAATGAGATCTTTTGGTGCTGTTTGCATCAAAGTTAGAAAAGTCTTGGCAAAAACCTCCGGTGGTTCTGGAAAATCCTCAGCTACCCACTCGCCGACCAGTGCAAAAATGTAGTTAATCACGATTTTAATCATACTGGGTGTCATTAAGGGACTGTTATTGATAATGTGAATATTATCTGCTTCTAAAAGGAGTTGCAGATAACTCTCTTCAAGAAAATTAAAGACATTCCTGTCAATAGAAGTGTGATAGAGGATCCGTGCCTGTATTCGCTTTTGATAGACTTTAGGAATAACATCTCTAGCGACAGCCTCGTAGATAGAATGAATGCTAGGATCAGCAATGCTGCGTTTAAAAGTTTTAAAGACCTCCTCCGTCATGGACGTATGGATATAATCGAAGATCTCATCTACGCTGCTGAAATGTTTTTGGTAAATAGCCTGTCGCGACATGCCAGCTTCTTTGGCAATTTCTGTCATGGTAAGTTTGCTTTTATCTGGATTTTTCGAAGCAATGCGAAATACAGCATTGATGATACTTTCTCTACTACCTTGAACCATAGTCCCTCCTTGTATGAAGCCAATCTTATAAAAAAATTGACAGGCTGTCAAATGTTCTTCCAAACTGGGAAACTCATTGAAGTCAAAATCCTATATTATAAGGATTTTGGACTGCTTCTAGCTTGACATGGTGTCAATTTTTAAGGCTTTTAAAGCGGCTAAAGTTCTCTTATAATATCTAAGGTCGATAAATAAATTAAACAGGGCTGAGACGCTGGGCAAAAAGTGGGCAACTATTTCAGCTTTAGCGGATTATAAGAGTGGGTTATAAAGTCTTCCTAACTGACAAACACCGTCAGTCACTCTCCTATTTTTCTGTCGGAAATTTTCGCCAAGCGAATCGGCCCTTTGTATCTATGTAACTGAGCACGAGCTAAAATCCTAGTAAAAAAGATAAACTTCCTTGTGTCTTGAAAACACGGTGTCACTTTCCTATTTTATATGGATTTTTTCACGCTCTTTGTATCTTAATAACTGAACACGGGCCTAATTTCCTCGGAAAAAAGACCGACCTCCTCGTGTGTTAAGCACACGTCGTCACTCTCCTATTTTTCTGTTGGAAATTTTCGTCAAGCGAATCGGCCCTTTGTATCTTAATAAAGGAGATATTACCAATGGCTTATATTGAAATGAAACATTCTTTTAAACGTTATCAGATGGGAGACACGGTGATTGTTGCTAACAACGACATTACCTTTGAGATTGAAAAAGGGGAATTAGTGATTATTCTCGGGGCTTCTGGTGCAGGCAAGTCGACGGTTCTCAATATCCTAGGCGGTATGGACAGCAATGACGAAGGGCAGGTTATCATTGATGGAACAGATATAGCTAATTTCAACTCCAAACAGCTGACAGATTACCGGCGGACAGATGTTGGTTTTGTCTTTCAATTTTATAACCTGGTCCCAAATTTGACGGCCAAGGAAAATGTCGAGCTGGCTTCAGAGATTGTTACTGACGCCCGCGATGCTGCTGCAACTTTAAGAGAAGTTGGTTTAGGACAGCGCCTTGATAATTTTCCAGCCCAGCTTTCGGGTGGAGAACAGCAGCGGGTCTCCATCGCTCGAGCTGTGGCTAAAAATCCCAAGATCTTGCTCTGTGATGAGCCGACAGGAGCGTTGGATTACCAGACAGGGAAACAGGTCTTGCAGATTCTGCAGGATATGTCTCGCAAGCAAGGAGCAACCGTTATCATCGTGACCCACAATTCAGCTCTAGCCCCGATCGCCGATCGGGTTATCCACATGCACGATGCCAAGGTTAGCAGTATTGAAATCAACGACTATCCTCAAGATATCGCTAGTCTGGAATACTAGGAGGCCGAATCATGAAGAAAATATTTTGGAAGGACATTTGGAAGTCGTTCACAGGCTCTAGCGGTCGTTTTATTTCCATTATGACTCTGATGTTCCTAGGCGCTTTTGCCTTGGTTGGTCTCAAGGTGACTACCCCTGATATGGAGCGAACGGCTAGTGACTATTTGCAGAACCACCATACCATGGATCTCTCGGTTATTGCTAGCGCTGGCTTCAGTCAGACGGACCAACGAGAGCTAGATAAGATCAAAGGAGCCAAGGTCGAATATGGCTACATGTCAGATGTCAGCATCAAAGGAAAAGACGATGCAGTGCGGATCTTTTCCAAAACTGATACATTATCGTCTTACAAGCTAGTATCAGGAAAACTACCTGATAAGACTGCTCAGATAGCTCTGTCATCGTCTTTAAAAAAGGATTATCGGCTAGGCGATAAGATTAACTTCACTCAAAAATCACAAGGCATCCTAAAGCATACAACTTACAAGATTGTAGGTTTTGTCAATTCTTCTGAGATTTGGTCGACAAAAAATCTCGGAACCTCCACAGCAGGAGATGGCAATTTAGCTGCTTATGCTGTCACGACAGCAGACAGCTTTGCAAGTGCTGTTTACAATCTAGCCCGCTTACGCTATCAGGATTTACAAACCTTGAATCCTTATTCTGCTACTTACAAGAAGAAATTGGAGGAAAAACAGGAAGTTCTAGATGAAATCCTTAAGGATAACGGGAAACAGCGTTTAGCTACTATTAAAAAGGATAAACAAGCAGCTCTTGCTCAATCCCAATCTCAGATCAACCAAGCTAAGAGTCGGCTGGAAGCGCAAGAGCAACAGTTGGTTTACCTAAGCGGTCAGCAATTGCAGGCTGCGGAGGCTGCTATAAGTCAAGGCAAGACCAAGCTGGCTAAAAGTCAGGCCAGTATCCAAAACGCTCAGGCCGCCCTCAAAGCAATGCCAACTCCTAGCTACAGCTCTTACAGCCGTACGACTCTACCCGGAAGTAACGGTTATCGGACCTATGGTGATATCAGTCGTAATATCGATCGCATCGGTGACATCTTTCCCGTTGTTCTATATCTGGTGGCTGCCCTAGTGACTTTTACGACCATGACTCGCTTTGTCAATGAAGAGCGCAACAACGCCGGTGTTCTAAAGGCTCTGGGCTACTCCGATGGCGATGTGCTTAAGAAATTCGTCATCTATGGGCTTGTTGCCGGCTTATTGGGAACCCTTATTGGTGTTCTGGGTGGGCATTATCTGTTACCTTATATCTTGACTCAGAATCCTGCAAAATTGACAACATTGGGCCAGCCGCATTTTTATTTTTACTGGTCTTATACTGTTTTATCCCTGCTCTTAGCCCTTATCAGTGCTGTTTTGCCAGCTCTTCTGGTCGCTAGACGAGAATTAGGAGAGAAACCCGCCCAGCTCTTGCGCCCTAAACCTCCAGTCAGTGGCTCTAAGATTCTACTAGAGCGAATCAGTTTTATCTGGCGGCGCTTGAGCTTCACCCAAAAGGTTACGATCAGAAATATCTTCCGCTACAAACAGCGCATGGTCATGACCATCTTTGGTGTTGTCGGCTCTGTAGCTCTACTCTTTGCAGGTTTGGGGTTGCAATCGTCCTTAGGAAAAATCGTAGAGCGCCAGTTTAATCAGCTGACCCCTTACGATATGCTGATTCTGCGCAATGAACAGGCCAGCAGAGCCGAGAGTCAGCAAGTCGATGACTACTTGCATTCTGATCAGGTAAGGGACTATCAATCCCTCCATGCGCAAACCATAGATGAAAAAATCAGCGGTCAGGATGAGAAGAAAAGCATTACCATCATGTCAACGGACCAAAAAGATTTTGGCTCCTTTATCCGCCTGCGTGATCCCAAAACTAATCAATCGCTTGTTCTGGATCATAAAGGTGCTTTAATCTCCAAAAAATTAGCAGCTTATTATGGTGTCAAAAAAGGAGAGACGTTCTCTGTAAAAGATGATCAGGGCCGTTCTTACACTATTAAGGTAGCGGGGCTAGTAGATATGAATGTTGGCCACTACATCTTTATGTCGGATAGTTACTACCAAAACGTTTTTGGCAAAAAAGCAACTCATAATGGTGAACTGATTAAGCTGAAGGATAGCTCCCAGTCAGATATTTCTAAGCAATCTAGTCATTTGTTGAATTTAGCAGGTGTTACTTCTCTGACGCAAAACTCATCCATGATTACGATGGTGAAGACAGCCGTTAATGGTCTCAATGCCTCCATGACGATTCTTATTGTGGTATCTATTGCTCTAGCCATTGTTATCCTCTATAATCTGACCAATATTAATGTTGCCGAACGAATTCGGGAGCTCTCAACCATCAAGGTTCTGGGATTTCATAGCCGAGAGGTCATGATGTATATCTATCGCGAAACCATCTTGCTATCGGTGATTGGCATGATTCTAGGTCTGGTCGGTGGTTATTATCTCCATGGTGTGATTATTGCCATGATGAGCCAAGATACAGTTTATCCTACTCAGGTAGATCCTTATGTCTATCTAGTGCCTCTGGCAGTGATTACCTTTATCTTAATCGTTCTGGGCTGGGTCGTCTATCATCGTTTGAAAAACGTCGATATGCTGGAAGCCCTCAAATCAGTAGATTAGAATTTTGAAAAGAAAAGTTTCTCGTTTATCAAGCTATCTTTCGCGTTATCCAACTAATTAAGCTAATTAAATGTATAAAAAATGCTGGGCAAAACTCGCCCAGCATTCTTGTTTTGGAATCAATTCTTGGTGCGGCGGTTGGGAGCAAGACTTGTTGGCTACGCCAAGAAGTATTACCCCTGCACAGGGAGTGGGAGTGAAACGGTCTGGGGAGAGACCGTTTTAGGTCACCACCTTAAAACTAGGACGTGGTGAAAACCAAAATTTTCATTTTTTAAGTTGATTCCGCTCCCTTTAATCGGCTCCTTTATTTCTTTGAAAGATATCTTCAACCTGTAAGTTGAAAACTTCTGCGATTTTGAAGGCTAATTCCAGTGAGGGATTGTAACGATTATTTTCCAAATGCAGGATGGTTTCCCTGCGAACGCCTACGGCATCTGCTAGGTCCTGTTGGGTCATTTGCGCTTTTTCGCGTATTTCTTTTAAATTAGTAATAATTTTAGCCATACCTAATCACCCTTTTCAAAAATCCAGAAGCAGACATCAAAAAGGTTGAGCAAAGCGCCAAGATAGATAAGCAGAGCTCCTGGTGTCAGAGAGAAAGGAAACCAGCTGGTGATGATTGTCAGACCAAGGAGCGAGCCGATCATTAAGACCAGACATAAAGTCGCTGCCTTGGCTAAATCTTGGTAAAAGCGCTCATCGGGTCGCTCTATGGTTTTTTTAAAGCAGAAATAGCCACCAAGAAGCAAGAGCAAAAAGAACATTCCGCCAATAAAAAGCTGTTTAATCCAAGCTGGTTGGCTGTCAGGAGTTAAAATCCCAATGCCTAAAGTGTAGACAGCCATAGCAAAAAAGATTGTGGGCAAATAGATTTTTTCTGTCAGACCGAACCCCTGCTCTTTCCTGCTGATTGGGCTTACTTTAGACATAAGGCCAAATACTAGAATTTCAAAGAGGCTGACAAGCGTAAAAATAAGCCTCTTAATCCAAACTGGATGACTGGCCGGAGTCAAAAAATAGACGAGGATTAAGAGGGGGAGCCAGATCCAGTAAAGCCATTTCTTATTTTTAAGTATGGTTGGCCTCCCTGTCTTTTCTTAACTGATACCTCAATCCCCAGAGACCCAATAAATCTCCGATGATTGCGGCAAGGAGGACAAAATAAGCGAGTGGACGATTGAAACCGAGGCTAGCGAAAACCCCAAAGGCGATGCCAGCCGTCGTAGTGGCCATAAAAATAAGGACAGGCCATTTATAATTACCAGTTTTTTGCATAATAACCACCTGCTTTCTAAATAATTGATTTGATGGAGGATTTGTTAGAAATACCTCACCTCTTTACGTTATAAATATATCACATTTTCCGGTTGGGGACAAGATAAAATGTGATTTATTTCTAACTTTTTGCCAAAAAGAAAACCAGCCCTATAAAAGAGGCTCAGGGGTTATTCTTGTATAAGGATGGGGAGAGGAACAGACAGTCATGTACCTTTAGGGCTCTTGCCTCTTCCGCCTAGCAAAGTCTACGAAGTGAAACTTTTCAAGCAAATGTCGGCTTTCAGTAAATTGGAACTGCCGGCCGTCGGCCAAATAAACACGGGATCTGACAGATACAACATGGTGTTCAGCACCCACATCAAGCCAAATTTTATCCTGATTGGTCATCTGCTCGATGGTAATTTCTTTTTTAGCCCCCTCAATAGAAAGGTGTAGCTGGTTCTCCAAGTAATCATAGATCGAGTGCTGGGCAATCTCCTTGGTCATCTGCTTAACGCAATCAATCAGTAGGTAGTCAGTATCAACAACCGAAGCTGTGCCATTGACAAGACGCTGCCGTATGATACGCCAGACCTGCTTGCTGGCGGGAAAACCTGTGAGTTCTTGCAATTTTTGATCAACAATCAGTCGATCTAAGGCTAGAACGTTAGTCTGAGAGTCCATTCCTAAAGTATTGACTAGCTCCTGATAACTGGTTAAATGAGACACCGGAAAATTAAAGTGTTGATGGCGCAGCACCAGCGTCTGTCTTCCTTGAGATTTTTGGACTAAGCCCGCCTTTTCTAACGATTTTAGAGCCTTTCGGATCGTATCGCGGCTGACTTGATAGGTTTTCGTTAGAGTGTTTTCACTAGGCAATGCGGTCTCGGGAGGATAGAGCCCTTCTGCAATTTTGATCTCCAAATCCTGAAAAACCTTTTGGTATTTTTTCATCAATAATTCTCCTATAAGATACAAGGCTGTTAAGCACTCCAAAGAAAAATAAGAAACCTGAGGAAGAATCAGTGAGATTCTAGGCAGGTAAAACTTTTCTCACAAGAGAGCAGCCCGTCTAATTAGCTCGGCTTGTTTTTAGTTTACCATACAAGTTAAGAAAAAAGGTTAAAAAATCAAAGAAATTGTCCAGACAAGTTGCATGAGCATAGCTCGATAAGATAAAATGAAAGCGCAAACAGAAAAAAGGAGCAGGGATAATAATCACTATTACTTAATCGTTGATTTTGTTATCCTAGCTCTCAGCTTCGCAAGGTTGATGACATTTTGGCAAACGAGCCATAGATTGTTAGAAGTTGGAATGAAACTAATATGGTAGCCTATTGACCGCACGCTGAGAGGTCATGAGGACTTGCCTTGCAAAGCTTTATTGACGATTTCGATAACTTATAATCTTACTGTTAAACTAATCAATCTTGTATGTAAACAATTTTTATCACAAAAGGAGTCAACATGGGAAAATTTGAACAAGATGCCCGCGAGATGCTGGAAGCAATCGGGGGCAAGGAAAATGTTGCTGCGGTTACCCACTGCGCAACTCGTATGCGTTTCGTCTTAAATGATGAAAGTAAGGCAGATATTGAGCGCTTAGAAGCAATCCCAGCAGTCAAGGGAACCTTTACCAACGCTGGTCAATTTCAAGCCATCATTGGTAATGACGTACCGGTTTTCTACAATGATTTTACGGCTGTCTCAGGAATAGAGGGTGTTTCTAAGGAAGCAGCTAAAACAGCAGCCCAGAAAAATCAAAATTGGTTGCAGCGGTCATTATCTATGCTGGCAGAAATCTTTACACCAATTTTACCTGCCATCATCGTTGGTGGTCTGATTCTCGGCTTCCGCAATATCTTGGAAGGGGTCCAGTGGTCAGCTCTTGATGGCAAGACCATTGTAGAGGTTTCTACCTTTTGGCATGGGATTAATGATTTCCTCTGGCTACCGGGTGAAGCTATCTTCCAATACCTGCCAGTAGGAATTACTTGGTCAGTCAGCCGCAAGATGGGGACCAGCCAAATCTTGGGAATTGTCTTGGGGATCTGTTTGATTTCTCCCAATCAATTGCTTAACGCCTATGATTTTGCTTCAACCTCAGCTGCTGAGATTGCTTCTAAATGGACTTGGGATTTTGGTTTCTTTACCGTTGAGAAAGTCGGGTATCAAGCTCAGGTTTTACCTGCCCTCTTAGCTGGTTTATCCCTAGCTTATCTGGAACGTTTCTGGCGCAAGCATATCCCAGAAGTTGTCTCTATGATTTTTGTGCCTTTTCTATCCTTAATGCCAGCCTTGATTTTGGCTCATACGGTTTTGGGGCCAATCGGTTGGACTATCGGTAAGGGAATTTCTTTTGCCGTTCTGGCTGGTTTAACGGGCCCTGTTAAATGGCTCTTTGGTGCTCTCTTCGGTGCCCTCTATGCACCGCTTGTTATCACAGGTCTTCATCACATGACCAATGCCATTGATACCCAATTGGTTGCAGATAGCGGTGGTACAGGCCTCTGGCCAATGATTGCCCTCTCTAATATTGCCCAAGGTTCAGCTGTTCTTTCTTATTATTGGATGAACCGTCACGATGAACGTGAAGCACAAATCTCCCTACCTGCTGCTATCTCAGCTTATCTGGGAGTTACCGAACCAGCTCTCTTTGGGGTCAATCTGAAATATATCTATCCATTTATTGCCGGAATGATTGGCTCTTCTATTGCTGGTCTTCTCTGTACGACTTTCAATGTTACGGCTAACGCCATCGGTATTGGTGGTTTGCCAGGGATTTTGTCTATTCAGGCTAAATACATGATCATCTTTGCCTTCCTGATGCTTGTCGCTATTGTTGTCCCATTTGCTTTAACCATATTTTTCCGCAAGGCAGGTTTCTTCACTAAGACGGAAGATGCAACGGTCAAAGCTCCTCAAGTTGATGCCGTTGCAGAAGCAAAGAAAACAACCGAAGTTGAAAGCGGTACCTTGATTACAGTTCACAGTCCGCTTCAAGGGACAGTAGATGTGCTCAGTCAGGCACCTGACCCAGTCTTCGCTCAAGGGGTGATGGGCCAAGGTGTCGTGATTGAACCAAGTGAGGGAGAACTAGTCGCTCCTGTGGATGCTACCGTTTCTGTACTCTTCCCAACCAAACATGCGGTTGGTCTGGTGACAGATCAAGGCTTGGAAATGCTCATGCATATTGGTATGGACACCGTTAATCTTGATGGGCAAGGCTTCACAGCTCATGTTAACCAAGGGGATCAAGTCAAAGCAGGCGATAGACTTATCAGCTTTGATATTGAAGCGATCACAGCTGCTGGTTATCCTGTCGCAACACCTGTCATCGTAACCAATCAAAATGACTTCCAAACAGATGCTCTAGGCAGCCTACCACACGCTGTCAAACGCGGTGATGATATCCTAACGGCAAGTAAACTATAAGATACTAAGCCGTTAAGCGACTCAAAGAAATTTAGGGAGCCTGACGAAGAATCGCTGAAGATTCTAGGAGGGCGAGTCTAATTTCACAGAGTCGTAGGCATGTTCAATTAGTAAGATACAAAGCCGTTAAGCGTTCCAAAGGAATTTAGGAAATGGAGTGACGATTCACTGAGAATCTAGCGACATTTATCTAATTCCACAGGAACGTAGGCGTGTTCAATTATCAAGATACAAAGCCGTTAAGCGACTCAAAGAAATTTAGGGAGCTTGACGAACAATCCCTAAAGATTCTAGGAGGGCGAGTCTAATTTCACAGAGTCGTAGGCGAGTTCAATTAACAAGATACTAAGGGCGTCCGCGGATCAAGCAAAAATAGGAGGTTCGACGAAGACGCTTGCGTCTAGGAAGAAACTATCTTTTTTGCACAATCCGCAGCCCGTGTTCAGTTAACAAGATACGGCAGAGGCTTGTTTGTTATTTAAGGAGTCAGTACTTGATAACAAGCATCAATCACTACAGTGGCTGGCCGTCTACATTTAAAATAAATATGGTTTAAGAAGTTGTTTTGAAAATCAGAGGGGCTGGGACATTGTCTCAACCTCTCTAACTATATAAAGGGAAAGGAAATATATGACATTTGATAAGAGAAAAGTCGTCTACCAAATCTATCCAAAATCATTTAAAGACACAACTGGTAAGGGTACCGGAGATTTGCGCGGCGTCATTGAGAAACTGCCCTATTTAGCTGATCTAGGAGTGGATATGGTCTGGCTCAATCCTTTCTACCCAAGCCCCCAGCGGGACAATGGTTATGATGTGTCAGATTATACGGCTATCAATTCTGATTTTGGGACTATGGCTGATTTTGAGGAGATGATTGCCACTGGCAAGCGTCACAATATCGACTTCATGCTGGATATGGTCTTCAATCACTGCTCGACAGATCATGAGTGGTTTCAAAAAGCCTTAGCCGGCGATCCCTACTACCAGGACTTCTTTATTATTCGCGATCAGCCGACGGATTGGCGTTCTAAGTTTGGCGGCTCTGCCTGGTCTCCATTTGGAGATACAGGCAGATACTACCTCCATCTTTTCGATGAAACCCAAGCTGATCTCAACTGGCGTAATCCAAATGTTCGTGCGAAAATTTTTAAAATTGTTAATTTCTGGCGGGATAAGGGAGTCAAAGGCTTTCGCTTCGATGTTATCAACTTGATTGGTAAGGATGAGCTTCTGGCGGACTGTCCAGTAGATGATGGAAAACCAGCCTACACAGACAAACCCATCGTTCATGACTATCTGCGTATGATGAACGAGGCCAGTTTTGGTCAAGACGATGATTTTATGACCGTCGGTGAAATGAGCTCTACCACTATTGAAAATTGTCTGCTTTATTCAGCCGAGGACCGTCATGAATTGTCTATGACTTTCAATTTTCATCACCTCAAAGTTGATTATAAAGATGGTCAAAAATGGAGCCTTATACCCTTTGACTTTGAAACTCTCAAAGACCTCTTTCATACTTGGGGCGAAAAAATGAGTAAAGCCAATGGCTGGAGTGCTCTTTTCTGGAATAATCACGATCAGCCGCGTGCCCTCAACCGTTTTATTGATATTAAGAACTTCCGCAACGAAGGTGCAACCATGCTAGCAGCAAGTATCCACCTATCACGTGGGACTCCCTATATCTACATGGGCGAAGAAATCGGTATGCTTGATCCCGATTTTGACAGCATGGATGACTATGTAGATGTCGAGAGCATCAATGCCTATCAGATCATGATGGAACAGGGCAAGACAGCAGAAGAGGCCTTTGCCATTATCAAGGCCAAATCACGTGATAACTCCCGCACTCCCATGCAGTGGGATGATTCTGCTAATGCTGGCTTTACTACTGGCACTTCATGGCTTAAGGTCAGCAAGTCTTACCCTGACATCAATGTAAAAAAAGAAAAAACGGGGAAGATCTACCCCTTCTACAAAGAACTGATTCGCCTACGCAAGACCATGCCTCTGATAGCAGAAGGAAGTTATAAGGCGGCCTACAAGGACAGTCAGCAGGTTTATGCCTTTGAGCGTCAGCTTGATGGCGAGCGTCTGCTTGTCGTCAATAATTTCTACGCCCAAGAGGTGACATTGGAATTAGAACCAGTCTATCAAAATGGCCAAGTACTCCTCAGCAATTATGAGAGCGATGGATTAGGAAAGACCATCACTCTCAAGCCTTATCAAACCTTGGCTATTTTAACCAAAGGCTAAGGTAAATAGGAAAAAGAATAAAAGTAACCATGGCCACCCGTTTAACAGGTGGTCAATTTACATCACTCCTATCAGAACGAGACAGAATTAAAGTCACATAAAGTGAGAGTAGGACAGACAGCTATCATGACTGTTTATCTCAGTTTTGACTGGATATAAAATCTAATCAATTGTGCGGAAACTGTGATGAAATCTATTCTTATAGGATATTGATTCTTGTGTTTCTCCTAATTTTTCTGCTAAAACCTTTTCGTAATACAGACCTTCCCATAGCTTATACTTGACTTAGAGTTAACTCCAAGTGGTACACTACTATCGTAGTTAGAGTCTTTTGAAGATTTGCAATCTTAATGTCGATTGGAGGAGAATCTATGTTTGATTATACTTTATCTAACGGCCAAAAAATTCCTGCTCTTGGTTTTGGAACTTGGCAGACACCGGACGGTGATGTAGCTGAAAGTTCTGTCAAAGCTGCTATTGAGGCTGGTTACCGTCACATCGATACAGCTTCTATCTATGGCAACGAAGCGTCTGTCGGCCGTGGTATCAAAGCTGCTGGTGTACCTCGTGAGGAGCTTTTCATTACGACTAAACTCTGGAACAGCAACCACTCTTACGAAGCTGCCAAGGCAGCTATCGATGAGTCTATTGCTAAGCTGGACTGCGATTACTTGGATCTTTATCTCATTCACTGGCCAAATCCAAAAGCCTTCCGTGATAACTGGAAAGAAGCTAACGCCGGTGCATGGCGTGCCATGGAAGAAGCTGTAGAAGCTGGTAAGATCAAGTCTATCGGTGTTTCTAACTTTTTACCTCACCACTTAGATGCTCTGCTTGAAACAGCTAAGATCAAACCAGTTGTCAACCAAATCTACCTCAGCCCAAGCGTCCAGCAAGAAGAGTTGGTGGCTTATAATGAGGCGCACGACATCCTCAGCGAAGCTTACAGCCCACTTGGAACTGGTAAAATCTTTAGCATCGACTCTCTCAAAGAACTAGCAGTTAAATATAACAAAACCGTTGCCCAAGTCGTTCTTCGCTGGAGCCTGCAAAAAGGATTCTTACCGCTGCCAAAATCAGTGCACCAAGACCGTATCGTCGAAAACTTCCAAGTTTTTGACTTTGAATTGACAACAGATGATATGGCGATTATTGATGCCCTCAAGGGTCAAGCTGGTGAAGCTCCAAAACCAGATGAAGTAAACTTTTAATAGAACTAAAGAATCATATATGAAAAGTGTTCTGACTAATCAGAGCGCTTTTTTATTTTCCAAATATATCCTTTTTTAAGTTTAAGGCTGGTGTCACTACTGTTAATGCGACCCTAACATGGGTAGAGGACATGCTGCGGGCTTCTGGCGGTTTTGACTTGGTTCATCTGGAAGCTCCAAATGCCTTTGTCGCTATCGATATGACCGAAAGTCCGATTCAGCATCTCTCAAAAAACCAAAGCCGAAATCATTTTGGTACAAAGAAACGCCCCACCCTAAAACACAAGTGCTCCTTGATCTAAGGAGCTATCGGGCTTGCCAGCTGGCTTTTGCAGATGGACACACATGATTTTACCCTCTTTAAAGGGAGTATTGGTCATAGTTTATCAGAGGCTCCCTTGCCTTTGTTGATTTCGGTTATTTGGGGGCTTTTGAACATTTTGAACCTTCATGAGAACACTTTTATTCCTACCAAGAATTTCAAGTATTATCGTTTAACAGAAGCAATTGAATAAAGAAATAGCTGCGATAAGGACTGACATAGAGCATTTTAGTGCGAAGTTCAAAACGTTTCAAATCGTAGCCCAGTTTTATCAGAATCGGAGAAAGCGATTTGAACTAAGAGCTGAGTCACCTGTATTAGGAATAAAAATATGTCGTTAATTTTAAAGATATGTTACAGAAATGTAATATTTGATTACTTAATTTATACTTGATTCTCTCATTTTTTTTGATAAACTGTTAATATAATCTTAAAGAAAGGAAGGGTTTATTTATGGCTGGATTAATTAAATTGACGCCGGATGAGTTGCGCACATCAGCTCAGAAGTATACGCAAGGTTCACAAAGTGTCCAAGATGTTTTGACATCTCTGACGAATGAACAAGCTGTTATCTCAGAAAACTGGGATGGTACTGCTTTTGATGCCTTTGAAACGCAATTCAACGAATTGTCCCCTAAAGTTCGTCAATTTGCAGAATTGCTTGAATCTATCAACACGCAGTTGAATGGTGTTGCTAGTACTCTTGAAGAGACTGATAGTAATATAGCTTCGCAAATTAGACGCTAATAGAGGGTTTGAAGGGAGCAGGAAGGGCCAGTCCCTCCCTGCTTTTATTATGTAAGCTAGTAGTTTTCAGTAATCTTAACTAACTGCTGGCTCACATAATAAATAAAAAATTAGAAGGAATGACTGTCGTGAAAAAAAGAGTGCCAAAAGCTCTGAAGCTTGTTGGAAATATAGTCCTTATTGTTGCCTTATTTTTTGGAATTTTAGGATTGAATATCTGGCTGCAGCGGGTTCATAGAGAAAAGGCGGTAGCTGAAGCTAATCGCCTAAATATCGCCGTTATTAATGAAGACAGAAATGTAACGGATAAAAAGGAGACATATCACCTGGGTGATGATTATGTCAAAACGCTGGAGCGAGATGACAGCCAAAATTGGACAGTAACGACACGCTCAACAGCAGAATCAGGCTTGAAATCAGGTCGCTATCAATTAGCAGTTTATATCCCTAGTAATTTCTCGTCCAAGGTTCTGGATATTAACAATGTTTTAGTTGATAAAGCAACTGTAACCTATAAAATCAATGCCAAGGGAAGCCAGCGGGTAGAAGCAAAGGCTAAACAAGCTGGTGATAAGATTGTTTCTGACCTCAACAGTAGATTGGTCAATATGTATATGGCTTCTGTTCTGGGCAATCTTTACACGGCTCAGCAAAACGCCCAAACAGTTTCTGGATTGCAGCACAAGACAGCCGGCACCTACCAAGCAACACTCTATCAGCCGGTTATTAATTTTGAAAACGTCTTTCCGAGTCTGACGGGTCTCTCCAACAGCAGCCTGCAGTCTTCTTTGAGTCTTTCAAAAGCTTTGTCAGAAGCGGCTCAAAAGGCGGAACAAGATGGGGTTGATACCTCAGATATGATGCCGACTTTGACAAGCTTGATCGCTGACTACAGCCAAGGAGAGATATCAGCTAAGGACTACACTCAAGGTACAATGCAGATGGGAACCAAGGAACTATCCACCCAGCTGTCTGCTATGATCGATGCTTTGGAAAAAGATCGATCCAGTGTCTCCGGCCTCCTTGGAACAGTACCGTCTGAAGAAGCAGAGGGCGATGCATCGAACCCTGATCGAGCTAATAATAATGAGAAAAATCACCCAGAAGGAGATGATCGTCGAACTATCGATGATAGCCAAAGGGAAACTGATGACAGTAGTGACAAGGAAAAAAACTACCAAGAATCTTTAGAACAAGCTTCCGCCCAACTGGATAAACTAGAGACGCAATTAAGATCGGTCAAGGAAAAAAATGATAATAGCGATCAGACCAAACCCGTTGAAGATGTGGTCAGGGAAGAACTAGAAAAATACTATGGAAAAGCCCTTGAGCAAGTGACAGTTAAGGATCTTTTGGCAAAAGATCCTAGCTTAAATCAGAGCTTAGAGACCTATCAAGCCCGTTTAACCAGTCTCAAGAACTTGGTTTCTCAGTCAGTGAGCGCTCTGCCAGCCGATAAGGTGGCCGATGTGGCTGGTGATCTGAAAGGGGTCACAGAGACAGATTACAGCAGTCAGATTAATCAGTACACTGATGATTCATCAGCGTCTAACTATGGCTACAGTACCGGAGACGCTGCTGGACTTAAATCCAATCTGGCTTCTGCCGCCCAGGCTGTCCGTGACTACGATACTGAAGATGTTAAGGCCTCAACAGAAGTCAAGACCGAGACTCAAGCTAGTTTGAGCTGGGATAAGGACAAGGTGACTATTGACTCTTGGTATGTGACCAAGGAAGATGGTACCAAAACTGATCCTGTCAGTCCAGACACCCCGATCACGGTTGATCTCAGCCAGAACAACACCTTCCACTACAATATCAAACCCAACAGCGAAGCTCAAGAAAGCGGAGTAGTGAATGTCAAACTAGGCGGCGTTTCTGTGAATCAAACAGAAGGTAAGACCATTGATGTCAAGGATTATGCCCAAAAGGTTGAAGCCTATGCTCAAGCAGCTCAGGCTGTAGTGGCAGCCTACAATCATACGGGCAGCCTGCTTAAAGCCTACTATCCAAATGGTGCTGACCAGTCAGGGACTGACGATTTTCTCAATCAAAGTACAACAGACCTCTTAGTCAGTTTGCTAACACCTGCGATTTCAAATGCTCTCAATACTTACTCGTCTGATGTAGAAGTTGATCAAGCATTGACAACCCTGAAAGAAAGTCGCCAGACTTTAAGGGATAAGTTAGGAACAATCATCTCCACCAATAATCAGGTAGAGGCAGATATTAGTGCAACCTTAGACCTCCTAAAGCAGCTTCAAACAGGCAGTGCAGGCAAGGTTGATGAGAAGGCAGCCAAGGAGCGTTCGGATAAGTCATCCGATCTATCGAAAAAACTGGCTAAACTTATCTCACAATCCCAAGCCCTCAAATCCTCTGCTCAATCCAACGCTAAGGCAGCTTCCTCTGTCTCCAAGACCTTTGATTCCTTCAATAAGGCAGCGCAAAAAGCCCAAGATGATGGCAAGAAGCTGTCTGCGGATGCCAAGGTTCTGATGACGAAGTTTAATCAAGAGTTATCCGAGACTAATGATTTTGTCAAATCCTTTAAGGATGTCTTAGACAATGC
This sequence comes from Streptococcus criceti HS-6, assembly GCF_000187975.2. Classification (NCBI taxonomy): domain Bacteria; kingdom Bacillati; phylum Bacillota; class Bacilli; order Lactobacillales; family Streptococcaceae; genus Streptococcus; species Streptococcus criceti. The sequence continues at coordinate 248,527 of NZ_AEUV02000002.1, read as the reverse complement.
TTACGATAACGGGGTTCCTAATGAAGCCCTCTTGGAATTTCTATCCAGTCCTGTTGTCTCGCGCTCAAGCTCCTACAAATCTCGTGTGACGACTGCGAAGCCTTTTACTTGGATCTTACTGCTGGCTGTTATTAGTTTATTTAGTGCTTATCTCTTTGCCACGCAGGATCTTATTGGACGTGTGAAGAATCAGTTTACCAAAGGGCTCTTTTCAGATACAGATCCGCTCAATGTCGGTACCTTGAGTGCCCTAGCTCTAATTGAAGGGATGGCTCTGGGGATTGCCTCAGCTAGATCTATGGCTTTAGATCGGGATCTGGTGCCTTCTTGGATTCTAATCTTTGTGCTCTTTAGCTTGGTACTGCTGCACGGTCAGTATTTTGTACTCAAGCACCTGCGCTCACTGGGAATGGGCTTAGTGCTCTACAACTTAGTCAGCTTTGTATACTTCTCTAATGCGCTTGGTGCCAGTGTTGGTTTGACTGGCTGGATGCGTCAACTCAAACACTGGAACTTCCTATCACTGATGGAGAAGACCTTGGCGACCTATGTTGACCATATCACGGCTGACAGCAAATTAATTGTCCTCCTGCTTTTAGCCGTTGTGGTAGTCATTGCCTTAAATATGCTGGTACGCTTCCCATGGGAGGTACGCTCTCAAGAGGTGTCAGAGAAAGCCTAGCAAAAAATAGAGATTAAAGACGTAAGGAGATTGTGATGCTTGCTTTAGTGAAAATGCGGTTGCTAGTTCAAACGGTATTAAAGCAGTGCCGCTTCAAACGATATTTAGCAGTGGCTCTTATCTCGGGCAGTTTCCTATTTTCACTGAGAGTTTCAGGGGTAACGGTAAAAGATAACCGTTTGCAGTTTCAGACCAATCGGGTGGCGCAGGATCAAAATGAGACCCTAGGGCAGCAGTCCAAGCAGGTCAGGAAACTCTTCAATCCAGAGGAAACACAGAAGCTGGATGAGCGTAAAGATGGCAAGGCAGCCCTCTCTGGTCAGCAGCGCCAGCTCTTTCAAACAACAAAAGCAGTGAGAACCAGCCGCAAACAGAATCAGACACCGCTCTTTCAGGCTAGTGTTACCCATACGCTGGATATTAAGGCCGGACAAGATGAAGACCGCTGGAACATAACAGCGGTCCTATTGTATAGTGGGGTCATGTTAGTGACCCTAGGAGCGGCAGGAACCATAAGCTGGTTTGTGGCCCGCCATACTAGACAAGAAGAGGAACAAACACATGCAGGTGATTAACGTGACGATTGATTTAGGCAAGCGACAAGTGGACCTCAGAATCCCTTGCCGCCTAACGGTTAGACAATTATATGAAGAATTAAGACAGATTTACCAATTGCCGAAAATGATCACCTCCCCCCAGCTTTTGGTGGTCAATAAAGGTTTAGTTTTATCGGAAGCCGCTTATCTGTCTGATTATCCGATTACCACTGGAGATTATCTGCGTTTAGAGGAGCTTTAAAGCATGGAAGAGCAATTTCACTTTTTAGGACAAGAGTTTACACTTATTAAAGAACAGAGTACTTGGCAGTTGACGCTCAGGCGCTCTATAATCAATCTGGCTAACTCGGATCAGCTGGATCTTTTAGCGCCCCCAGCTCCCCAGCTGCTGCCGCAAACTTATCAGGTTGATGAGGAAGTGGTGACCCTGACTTATGCAGTACCAACCTTAGGACGTACCTTTGGAGAGATTCAAACGTTACCCATGTCAGAGCAGCTGCGTTTTTCGCTTAATATCCTTGAGCTCAATCAGGTGACCAGCTATCCTTTCGGCTTGATTCTCCATCCTGCTAATCTCTTTATTACCAAAGATTTAACCTTAAAATTAGCTTATCGCAGTCTTTTGGGCGTTATGGTGCCGGTGAGCTTCACACCTGAGGACTTTTTGAGGCAGGCTAAGGCTCTTATCGTCAGCCTTTTTACCAGAGAAGAGTTCTCCGGCCTTTACGATGGTAGCTTGGAAGTACTCAAACTACCAGCCTTTTTGGAGTCTGTCCGCGCTGCTCAGACCTTACCAGATTTAGAAGCGTATCTGCACACCCTTTATCAGGAGAAGGTCGCTGAGGAAGCTAAAACACAAAGCTTGGTCTCTAAGCGCCGCTTTGCTGTTTATAAGTACACGACGATATGGCTGGCAGCTCTTGCCGTCCTGCTCAGTGTCCCTCTAGTCTATCTGGTCTTTTTCCAAAGCCCTTTCCAGGCTAAGATGCTGCAAGCCGATAAATCTTTTCTCAAGGAAGACTATACCGGCTTAATTGATGATATGGAGCGGGTCAAGCTGGACAAGATTCCTTATACGCAGAAATATGAACTGGCCTATGCCTACATCCAAGGGTTGGATTTTAATGCTGACCAGCGTGAGGTCGTCATGAATAATATCACCCTCAAATCAGATGAACTCTACTTGGACTATTGGATTCAAATTGGCCGCGGCGATCACGGTGATGCCGTTGATACAGCTAAGCGTTTGGATGATGTGGATTTAATCCTCTACGCCCTAGCTGAGCAGATTACGGCAACTCGTAAGGACAGCCATCTGTCTGGTAAAAAACGCGATGAAAAGCTCTCTCGCCTGCAGTCTGAATACGATCAGTACTGGGAAGATCGTAAAGATGCTCTATCTGGAAAGGATGATGATGGTACTGCTACCACGTCAGCTAGCTCTGGCTCTGCGTCAGAGAAGTAGATTTAAGCAAAAATAATGGTAAGGGAAGGCAGGCTAAAAGCTTGTCCCCTTCTATCCTATGAAAAGAAAAGGAAAGTTAAAAAGACTATGGATATCATTGTACTTCGTGATACCTACCGTCAGATCTTGATGGTCCCTAAAAAAGGCGCCCTGCGTCTCGATGATCACCTCAGCATCTCGCAAACTGATGATGGTTTGATCTATCAAACTAAGGAAAAAGAAGCTCCCCTCGGCACAGCCGTTCGCATAGGGGATTTTGCTGTTTATCCCAAGCCTGATAATCAGCGTTGTTACAGCATCGATGGCCTATCCCGTGTAGTTGTTGGCACCCTAGCTGGGAGCGATCTTCTGTCGGGAAGTCAGGCTATTAGCCTGCTACTAACCAAGGCTGAGGAAGGCAGCTGGCAGCTTCAAAATCTCGGAGCGCCCGTCTATCTTAATAATCATCTCACTAGCCAAAACCAAAAGCTTCCCTTTGGGGCAGAGGTGGCCTTTGGTAACAGCCTGCTCAAGGTCTTTCCCAAGGAAATCTGGGTGTCAGGTGATGTTAAAAATGTGACCTTACTTGAGGTAGCTGTTTCAGCTTACCATTACTATGAAGGCTATCCGGACTACCACCGCTCGCCGCGTTTGGTCTACCGCTCCAATGAAGACAGGATGACGGTCAATGCACCGCCGCAAGAACCCAATAAACCTCGTAATGAATTGCTCAGAATGTTGGTTCCGCCTCTGGTCATGATCGGTGTGGTCATCCTGATTACAGTCTTTCAGCCGCGAGGGCTTTACATCCTCATGTCAGTGGCTATGAGTATCGTAACAGCGATCTTCTCTATTCAGAACTACTTTCGTAACAAGCGGGAGTATAAGCAGAGCTTGGCCGATCGGATTTCGGCCTACCATGCTTATCTCTCAGATAAGTCTATTCAACTAACAGAGTTGGCACAGGAACAGCGTTTCGGCCAGTTTTATCATTATCCTGCTCTGGCTCAACTTGACCAGTTGACTCAAGATTACTCCCACCGTATTTATGAAAAGACCTCCCAAGATTTTGACTTTCTTTACTACCGTTTGGGGTTAGGGGAGGTGCCAACTAGCTATCAACTAGAGTATTCTCAAAAGGAGCGCTCTGGTGTTAAAGATCCTTTGGAAGTGGAAGGGTTTGAGCTCTATAAGTCTCATAAAAAACTAGATGATATGCCGGTTTTGGCCAATCTTAAGGGAGGTCCAGTTGGCTATGTTGGAGAACGTTCGCTAGTACTGGAGCAACTCCAGCTCCTTGTTCACCAGTTGGCCGTCTTTCAGTCCTATCATGATCTGCAGTTTATCACTATCATGCCTGAGTCCGAAAAAGACCAATGGCAGTGGATGCGCTGGCTGCCTCATGCTACTCTGCAGGACGTTAACGTCCGTGGCTTTATCTACAATGAGCGAACCCGTGATCAGATCCTCAACCGACTGATGGAGACCTTGAGACAGCGGCAGCTCCAACAAAAAGAGGCTGGTCGAAATCAACAGCTAATCCACCTGCCCCACTATGTGGTGCTGGTGACAGATGATACCCTGATTACGGACCATGTTATCATGGAATTCTTCGCCGGAGATCCGACAGATTTGGGTTGCAGTCTCGTCTTTGTGAAGGATGTCATGCGCTCTCTATCTGAGAATGTCAAGACGGTCATCAAGCTGAAAGATCAAGCCACCGGTGAGTTGGTCATGGAAAAAGGAGAACTCAAAAATCATGAGTTCGCTCTAGACCATTTTCCAAAAGGTTATGATAAGGAGCGGATAAGCCGCCGATTAGCTCCTCTAAACCACCTCAAAACACTAAAATCAGCTATTCCAGAAGCTGTAACTTTTCTTGAGATGTATCAAGTCGATAAAGTTGAAGAGCTGAAGATTTTTGAACGCTGGCAGTCTCACTCTCCTCACCAGTCTATGGCGGTTTATCTGGGTTTGCGCGGATCTGAGGATTATGTTAAGCTGGATTTGCATGAGCGGGCGCACGGTCCCCACGGTTTGATTGCAGGGACGACTGGTTCTGGGAAATCAGAGTTGATTCAGTCCTACATTTTAAGTTTGGCCGTCAATTTCCATCCGCATGATGTGGCCTTCCTCTTGATTGATTATAAGGGTGGAGGCATGGCCAATCTCTTTAAAGACCTGCCCCATGTGTTAGGGACCATTACTAACTTGGATGGCAACCAGTCCATGCGGGCTTTAGCGTCTATTAGGGCTGAGAATGAGCGTCGCCAGCGCCTCTTTAATGAAGCAGGGGTCAACCATATCCATGCCTATCAGAAAAAGTACAAGCAAGGAGAAGTGTCAGAACCCCTGCCTCATCTGATTATCATCAGCGATGAGTTTGCGGAACTGAAGAACGAGCAGCCAGACTTTATTACACAGCTGGTGTCGACTGCTCGGATCGGGCGCTCCTTGGGCGTTAATCTCATCTTAGCCACACAGAAGCCCTCTGGAGTGGTTGATGATCAGATATGGTCCAACTCTAACTTCCGGATCGCTCTTAAGGTGGCGGATAAGGCTGACTCACAAGAGATGTTACACACACCGGATGCCGCCAAGATTAACCAAGCGGGACGGGCATATCTGCAGGTTGGGAATAATGAAGTCTATGAACTTTTCCAAAGTGCATGGTCAGGGGCGGATTACCAGTCTGATAAAGGCGACCAAGGCATAGAAGATAATACGATTTTCGCGATTAATGAGTTAGGACAGTATGAGGCACTCAATCCAGATCTGTCAGGGCTTGATGAAGTAACGGACATTCGTGAAGTCCCTACAGAGTTAGACGTCGTGGTCCAGTATATCCAGCAGGTAACCAAAGATAAGAAAATTGCCCAGCTGGCTCAGCCTTGGCTCCCCCCCTTGAAAGAGCGGATTTATCTTTCCGAGGTTTCTCTTGCTCAGAAAAATTGGGATTTGCCAGCTAATTACAAAGTAACATACGGAACCATTGATATTCCAAGTGGACAAAAACAAATATCTGCAACCTATGATTTTGAGGAACAGGGACATTTGGTCCTATTCTCTGGACCAGCAATGGGAAAGACCACTTTCCTGCAGACGGTTGTCATGGATCTTGTGCGGCGTAACAGTCCCGAGGATCTCCATATCTATCTTTTAGACTTTGGGACAAATGGCTTACTGCCTCTGCTAAAATTGCCACATTCTGCAGATATTATTTACACGGATAATATTTCAAAAATTCAGAAATTCATTGAACGGATCAATAAGGAAATCAAACGGCGGAAATCTCTTTTTGCTAGAGAATTAGTCTCCACCCTTTCAGCTTACGAATATGAAACAAAAGACCATTTGCCAAGGATTTTTGTGGTTATCGATAACTACGAAGGCATTAGAGAAACAGTAGCATCGGATCTGTTCTCGCATTTCTTAACAAATCTTGCCCGTGAGGGGGCTGGTCTTGGCTTATTTGTTCTCATGACAACTGGGCGTTCGTCCAGTGTTCAAAATGCTATCTTAGCTAGCATAAAAAGTCGCTTAGCCCTAAAAATGACTGACGACAGCGAGACTAAAGGTCTTATTGGTAAACACCAGTTGATTATGGAAGATATTCCCGGTCGAGGACTCGTTAAAGTGGATAATCCTGAAATCATGCAGGTGGCTTTGCCGGTTTTTGGCGAAGATGATATGGCTGTCTTGAATAACTTACGTGATGAAGTTGATACCTTAGATGACTATTGGACAGGCAAACGCCCGACAGCTGTTCCGATTGTACCAGAAGTATTGAGAGTCCCAGACTTTATTAATCGAAACCAAACCAAGACGATCCTTCAAGTAGGAGGGTTACCACTTGGTCTTGAATATGAAGATGTTTCAACAGTTTCGATACAGAAAGGCCAAATCTATCATCTTCACATTCTTTGGGAGAAACAAACGGTACGACGTCTGATTTTTGAGCATCTCTATCAAATGGTTAAAGCAAGACCAAGTCGAGATGAGTTGATCTGTTTTGACACAGCTGATGTCTTTGATGTTGATTTAGATGACTATGATTGGCAAGCATACCATCATCATAATGAGATCGAGTCATTTAGACAAGCCTTTAATAACTTGAAGGATACCATTATTAGGGATCGTCAAAATAAATATTATCAGGATAGGTTTGTGTTCATTACAGATTTAGCTCAGTTGCTATCTATTACCAATCTAGATGACAACGACTTTGCCCTCATGTATGAAGAGGGTATTAAGGTTGGTGTTCACTTAATCTATGCGACGAATCTTTCATTTGTCAACCGTTCAAGCGTCATTAAAAATTATCTTGAGCAACAAGCTGGAGATGCCCTCATCGCCATGAAGATGGGCTCACAGAGCTTCTATAAGAAATCTAACAGTCGTTCTGAAGGCTTTATGGACAGCGATCAAGTATATTACCATCATCAGGATGAACAGACTCTGATTAAGATAACCAGATAAGGAGATAGCTATGAATAAAGAAAAAAAAGAAGCATCGCAAAAACAAATTGTATTCAAAACATTGACGAAGGATAATCAGGCCTATCTCTTAGACCTTGAATTACAGCGTCAAAAATCTCACTGGGAAAGTATTGGCTTCGGGTTAGTAGTCGTCTTATCCATTATTCTGATGATTGTGATGGAAGTTAATCAAGTTTCAAGTGCCTATAGTAATAAGTATATGATGTTTAGCACACCTATTTTATTTGCATATTTAGGATTTAGAATTACACCTAAAGCTAGATTATTTAGTCAAGTTGATAAAAACTATCCAGGGTGGCGTAAAGCGGTGAAAGGAAAAGTTCATCTGAATACAGGTGATCAGATGATTGCCTTAATAATTACAGTAATATTGGCAGGTTTTGTGTTTGCGGTATTTTCTAGCTACTATCGTCCAAATACAAAGCTTGATCCTGAAAAGCAATACAAACAATATAAGCAATATAATCCAAGCAATGATATCCCTAAGGGAAGTAAACATCTTAATGAATGATTAATGAAAACTTTAAAAGCAGTAACTAAAAACTCCTCCTTAAAAATAATCCAAACGTGATATTGCAAAAATAAGGAGAGTTTTCTTACAAATTTAGACAATGATAATTCAAAAAAAGACAGTAGAAAATTTTGAAAAGGATAGTTAAAACTCCTTTAGATAAAAATACTTTCTAAAACTTTCTTTCTAGAATAAGTCTTTAACCGTTCGATGCTATATTTTCTAGTATTAGTAATTTATCTCCTCAACGGTACTAGCTTGATAGGATTTTATTGAGATAAATTTTTTTCGAGTTAGCTATCCCCTAAAGAAAAAACACAAATTCGCGTTGGCGAAAAGAATGGAGTAAGGACATACGCCTTATTCCAATAAAGGTATAGCTCAAGACTTCTTAGGACTAGGGTGTAGCTGTTGATTATCATTGTCTTTTTCAATTTTAACAATTTTGATGCAGCACCAAAGCTTACTCAGTATAATCATAAACAAAAAGCGATGTCCCTAAATCAAGAAGCAGTAATACCGATAAGTCCAATTTAGATAAGGTGAAGGACAAGCTTAAATATTCCATAGAGTTCGTCAAAACAAGGAGGTTAGTGATGGCAGACGAGAGTTTAAAAAAGACTTTTTTGCCAAAAAGGCAAAAAAGCAAAAATACGAAAAAGTCCGAGATAGCATATCTAATCATGGTTTAGATTCAGAAAATAGCCTAACTCAAATTAATGATCTTATAGATAAGCTTCACGACTATATAGATAAAATTGATGGCAACGCAGGTTACCAATCCTATCTTGCAAATTTTCGCAGTAAAATGAGTGAAAAGCGTAAAGTCTTAAAAAACTATCGTGATTTTGTAAGAGATTCAAATAAAGCCTTTAAACAAATGTATAAGGATTTAAGCGATGAGATTGACAGCTTAGATTCCCAAATGCATGCTGATGCTGATGCCTATAATAAAGATCATGGTATGTTCGATGGCGATCGAATTCGTTTTTATGATTTTTGGTAAGAACTGTATATAAGGAGACCGTAATGAGTGATATAATGGATAGCAATATCAATTCTGAAGCTGGAATGTGGAGCAGTTCGGAGGATACAATAACTTATGACGATAGTGGTATTTCTTCTATTAAAAGCCAAATTAAGTCTGCCTTAGGGGCTCTAAATGATATGGCTGGTTTCGTTAAACAAGTGAAAAGTTATGATGTTTCTTGGAAAGGTGAAGCTAAGGATACCTATTCCGACTTAATGACATTTCTGGACAAGTATCATGATGATTTTAAAGATGCAGTTAACGCTCTGCAAGAGACAGTTGATGGTTTGAATACTTTAATTGATGATATTCCTAGTGCCAAAGTTTTAAAGGAGATTGACAACGCATGATGGAAAAACCAGTAACAAAAGAAGCACTCTATACCTTGATGCTTATGAATGATGATTCACGAGATATCCCATTTCTTCCTTTAGAAGCTCAAGAAGAGGAGACACGCAAGGAATCATTGACTAGGGTCCTGAAACAAGGCTATAAAGATTTGCAAGAGGTGGGACTTCTAAAAGGGAGTGAACCCACAGAAGATTTTGTAAATCTTGGCTTTTATTTATCAGAGTACTGTAAGGTCACTTATCATATCCAAGTTGATGAAAACTTTTATTGTGCGCCTCAGGTTGATGAGTATAACCGTATGTGTGTAGTGATTACTAAGGTAGGTGCTAATGCTTATATAGTAGACTACACAACAACTTTTATCTTCTTAAGTATCCTAATAGGAGAACATGATGCTTTGAAAGATATTGATGACTTCGAAAAAAATTATTTAAAATCAGTGTGGTCAGTCTATTCCTATATGAGATTTATGGTTTATTATGGAGATAGATCGGCAATTAGGATCAAATCAGAGCAATTGGGAAGAATCATTAAGGATAATTTGTTTGTAAAAACAGAGCAAAGTGGTTTGATTGAGTATAATTTGATGGAACAAAAAATTCGTTCATTGGCTCCTGATGAGCTAAAGCATCATCTCATTGAACAGATGAAAGTGGAGATTTAGAAAGGAAAGAAAGGGATGGCAACAAAAACAATCAAAATCAATTTGAATGATCATGAGGCTATGATTGTTGCATTAGGGAATGTTGTTAGCAATGCCACTACAATCAGTCAGTCGATGGCAAATATCGCTAAGTCCTTGCCGAATACAACTTCCGAAGGGATAGCTCACAAGTATATTCTAGATAAAAATAGCTTTGTCATTTACCAAACTCGTGCTGGAGAAATGCAGACGTTAGCGGAAGTGCTGCACCAATTTGCAATGGATACCATGGCAAAGTTTGTGAACGAGGACAGAGTCTTGGCGACTGAGGTTGCGAATCTCATGCTCAATGATCCTAACACTTCGGCGGCAGATAAAGATTATATTCGGAAACATCCAGAAGAAGCCGTTACTGCTGTGGAAAAAGCCTTGAACGATAAGGGAGGGCAGTCATGACTAAGTACTATACGAATAAAGATGACTTTTCACGCTCCTCGGGAGGTTCAGGCACTTCTGGAAGCTATTCAGTTATGTATAATAATTATGGGAGCAATACCAGCAGCACAAGTGAGAGCGAGATAACACGCTTGCTAGACAAAATTGACGCGGTTACCAAGGTTGTCCAAGACAATGACTGCTCCAGCTTTTATAAGCAGGTAGGTGATGCTAGCTTGGGCAAAGATATGCCTAAGAATACTTTTACCAATGCTCATGAAAGTGTCCAGACGATTTTATCAGCAGCGGCTAGAATTCACGATGAAGTAGTCCAACGCATTGACTCAAAGTTTACACATGGTTTGGATAAGAGTTTTTCAAAAACCAGTGCGATCAACGATGGGAAAAATGAGTATAAGACTGATAAGATGACATATGATAAGGAGCATACGGGTACCTATACGACCCCACAAATCAATGGAGGATCTAGCACAGAAACCTATACTTATACCACGAAAGAGCACTATACTTTGAACGACCTGCTCTCTAATGAGAAGAGTCCGATCAAGGCGACCCAAGAGGTTTATAAAGACAGAGTAAAAAATCTAAGGCAGCAGCTGACCGAGGCCAATGGTTATACGGAAGAAGAGGTCAAGAAGCTCAAAGGCATGAGTGATTCAGAGGCCATCAAGGAGTACGGTCTCGCCCCGCAGCATACTGTTTATGAACAGTTGCGAAGCAATCAGTGGTACGAGGATAACAAGAAAACTCTGGACTTTGTTGCTAAAGGGGTCACCTATACCTTACTAGCCGTTGCAGCGGTTGCAGCGATTGCCAGTACTGGAGGAGCGGCATTACCAGCCGTCGTTGCGACAGCGGCAGAAGGAGCGGCAGTTGCAGGGACGACCTTAGCGGTTGCCGATGCCGCCAGTGCCTACACGACAGGCGGCAGTTTTATGACAGGTCAAGTTATGTCAGAGGATGAGAAGGTATTTGCGGCCGCCAGTGCCGTTGTTGCGGTTACAACTTTTGGTGCCGGTCGGTATCTTGGGAGTTTCAGTCAAGCGGATGATGCCGCAGCCGCTTTGGGAGACACGAGTGCCGTCAGTAGTCAAATCAATACAGCCCGAGCTGTTTCGAATGCCGCGAACTATGCGGATTACGGGGTCAATATTACCCAGATGGGGTATAATAAGATAGTCAAAGGAGAAGATCCGGACTGGACACGTTTGGCATCTCTGGGAGTTAGTGCGGTAAACAATCACAATGCCAATATCAGAGAGGCCCGAGCTCAGGCAGGCGACATGGACTTTACGGCTTCTCCGGTTAGGAGCCAGCAACTATCGGATATCGACAGTCCTCACGTCAACCCAGCTGACATTGACTTGCCAAGTCAATCAGGGCACATCTCCACAGTGCATGAGGGGACATCTGGTCATGCGCCGGATGTGGCACCAAGCAAGGTGCACGACCTTGACGCTGGGGCTGCTGGCGCGGTGGCTGGGGCTAAAGCTTCTAAAGTACAGAGTGCTAAGCCAAGTGAAGTGGAAGCACCGACCAGAGCTGGTGAGGTGGCTGGTTCCAAGGGTTCTGATGTAACCAGAGCTAAGGTGGAAGCCGTTGAGAAACCAAAAGATTATACTGTCACTGATTTCAGGAAGGATATGGAATCATTACCTCATATTGATTTATCACAAAAGGTTGAAGATGGTATTGTTGGGACTCCGAATGGTAAACGTCCAGATGTCAACCGTGTGTATTCACAAGATGAGATTAATCAACACCTTTCTATGTTTGAAGATGGCATAGTGAAAGTAGTAAGCGGTGAGAGATATCGTGCAGACTTGGATAATTATGGAACCACAATCGGTGCTCCTAATGGACAATTTGTTATGCCTAAATCTGTCTACGAAAAGGCCGTTAAAGCTTCAAATGGAAATCCAAGAGTATTAGAAGAACTGCTAACTTTGGAACCTGGCTCTTTAGGAGATGCTCCAAAAGTAATTGAATCACATGATTTTACAGGACTTCGTATGCCATCTGGTAACGAAGCAGGCGCCTATCAAGGTGATTGGATTCCAGGTGGTTACACCAAGGGTGGAACACCGGAAGCAATTATTGATCAATTACCAGAGGGCCATTATACTGTTGACGATGTTTATTAACTGAGGTGATGCTTGATGTCTTTGAAATATAAAAAATACAATTATTGTTCAATTGAGGAAAATGTAGAAAAAAATAGATATATTATCTTTTGGACAAGGGGAAAAGAGCACTATTCTTATTCCATAACAGCTGAACTGGCTGGAAAATTAGCTAATTCAAGTAAAGATGAATTAGAAGTCATGTTCTATGCAGAAAAAGGTCGATGGCCAAAAGAGGGAGAATTGGATCATTATAATGAAACAAATGTGATCACTCATAAAGGAAATGGATTCCTTGTTTATGAAGAAGATGGACACTATGAAATGCGCTGGCAGACAGGGAGTCACGACTCACGGGAGGCTGTTTATCCTATCACCAAGGAGCTAATGGATAAAGCCTTTCAATCGGATCAAGATGCCTATGATGTCAAGACTTATTTGACGACCGGTTTATGGCCCAGTCACGACCAAGATGCTATTGATCGTTCCTTTATTCGTCAATATCCAGAAGTGCTACTAAGAAATCCAGAAGCCAGTCGATCCTTATTTAGCGAAGATGAGTTCGAAAGGCTGTTGAAAAAAGCTCATGAAGCTTCTGATACAGACACAGAGAACTAAGGCCATGGAATTGAATTGATTCATTTTAGCAAAAAAGATATATTGGAAATTTCCAAGATGATTTAGCCTAAGTGAAAAGCTTAGGTTAATTTTATAAGTTACCGAAATGTGAGTTCAAAATCCTAGCGATTTATGAAGCTATTTCAGATATTGTCCAACTGGATCCGTCCAAAGCTGGGAGACGGTCGACCTTGAGGGGACTTGGGACAGCATGAAAGCTGCGGGCAAGCGCTTTTTGGAACGGTGATGCAGCCTGTCCGCTCAAACCGTCTCTGCTGCTTCTGGCTGATAGTAGGGTCATGAGTTGGCAGAACCAATTTCTAAATGAAGCGGCGGCAGATACGCAACTGGCGACTCAATTTTGGTAGCACATCGGTCAAGCCACCGCTCAAGCAGATGATGCCGCAGCCGCTTTGGGAGACACGAGTGCCGTCAGTAGTCAAATCAATACAGCCCGAGCTGTTTCGAATGCCGCGAACTATGCGGATTACGGGGTCAATATTACCCAGATGGGGTATAATAAGATAGTCAAAGAAGAAGATCCGGACTGGACACGTTTGGCATCTCTGGGAGTTAGTGCGGTAAACAATCACAATGCCAATATCAGAGAGGCCCGAGCTCAGGCAGGCGACATGGACTTTACGGCTTCTCCGGTTAGGAGCCAGCAACTATCGGATATCGACAGTCCTCACGTCAACCCAGCTGACATTGACTTGCCAAGTCAATCAGGGCACATCTCCACAGTGCATGAGGGGACATCTGGTCATGCGCCGGATGTGGCACCAAGTAAGGCCAGCGTTCTCGATGCCAAAGCGCCCAAGGCAGAGGTTGATGGAGGTTCTGGCACAGGCAGCACCCCACACGCCAAGGTTCACGATCTCGAAGCCGGGGCTGCTGGCGCGGTAGCCGGTGCTAAAGCTTCAGATATTCCAAGAGCCAAGGTCAGCGAGACGGACGCACCGATCAGAGCTGGTGAGGTGACTGGTGCAAAGGGTTCTGATGTAACCAGAGCTAAGGCAACCGAAACTGTTGATTCCAACTCGAATGATTATGTACCATTCGCAGATCAGATGTCAGAAGCAGACGCCCAGCGCTATGAGCAGTGGAACAAGTATGCGGAAGCTGGCATCAGTCTGGAAGATCGTGTTCGAGTGCTTGAGATTTCTGAGAAGGCACCGAAGGTGGAGTATCTTCAGGATACGTATACAAGGCAAGAAATACTTGATATTAAGCCTAATGCTAATGAAGGTATTTTCCGACCAGATGTTGAAGATTATCTTGATCCAGACTATATTGAAGCCCATAGACAACAATTTGAAAATGGAGCTATAAAATTCCAGAAATTTACTCCTGAGGAAGGTGGATTCAACAATGGTGCTATCGGAAATCCTGGGGATCATGTTGCTTTTGTCATGCCAAAAGAGGTGGGAGAAACCTTACTTGATGTGAGTAAGGGAGATCCAAGACTTCTCGAAGATTTATTGGGCTTACATCCTGGTGATTTAGGCGACTCCCCAGTAGTGATTGATATTCCAGCAGAATCTTTGCATAATGTTCGAATACCAAGTGGTAATACTTAACAAAAATCAAAAATAGCGATATAATATAGTCATGACACTAGAAATTACACCAGCACAAGCACAAGAACTAAAACAAGCACTCAAAGATAAAGCAAATGATAAACACTATAGAAAACTTCATGCCCTCCTCCTTCGTTCACAAGGAATGAGCTTAACAGCAATCGGCAAAGAAGTTGGGCTCGTTCACCAGTCTGTTCGCAACTTAATTACCCGTTATCAAAAGGGGGGACTAACAGCTCTATTTAAAGAAAATCGCGGTGGTCGTAGACGTGCTTATATGACCGTCGAAGAGGAAGAAAGATTCCTAAACCAACAACTAGAACGGGCATTAAAGGGGGAGCACGTAACTGTTCAAAGCTTGTTTGAAGCCTATCAAGCTGAAGTTGGAAAGTCAACCACTCGTGAGGGATTCTATGCTTTATTAAAACGCCACGGATGGCGAAAGGTAACTCCTCGTCCAAAACATCCTAAAAAAGCAGACGCTAAAACGATTTATGCGTCAAAAAATAAAATCTATATTCAGGAAGACAAGAAAGCGCTTTAAGCATAGCCGACGTTACAAGAAAGTCCGTCTCATGTATCAAGATGAAGCGGGTTTTGGTCGTATCAGTAAGCTAGGAGCTTGTTGGGCACCTAAAGGTTATAGGCCACATGTAGCCAGCCACTACATTCGAGAATACCGTTATTGTTACGGAGCCGTTGATGCCCATACAGGAGAATCTTTTTTCCTCATCGCAGGAGGTTGTAATACTGAATGGATGAACGAATTTTTAAGACAATTAAGTCAAGCTTTTCCTGACGATTACATTGTTTTGGTTATGGATAATGCCATTTGGCATAAATCAAAGGCTTTAGAAGTTCCACATAATATAGACTTTGCTTTTATTCCGCCTTATACTCCTGAAATGAATCCTATTGAACAGGTCTGGGCTGAAATAAGAAAACGTGGGTTTAAAAACAAAGCCTTCAAAACTTTGGAGGAGGTTATTAATCAACTTCAAGAGGTTATTCAAAGTTTTCATTGGAAAGAGTTAAAAACGATTGTCCATAGAAAATGGACTTCGGCTATGCTTGATTTTCATTGAGTATAATGAAAAATCTGCATTTGATGGTTATTGGAAACCAGGTGGTCGTACTTATCCAGGTGATATGCCAGAGGCGGTTGTAGATGAGGTACCTTGGGGAGACTATACATTCAGACGTTTAGGAGGAAATTAAAATGGGAATTACCGATATTACATGGGAAGAATATGAAACATACAAAAAAGTAGATACACCAGATCAACTTTATATTAGAGAACACAATGGTGTGTACTACACTGTGTTTGAGCTTGGTATTGCATCGGTTAGACGTATATTTGATATCAAGGCGAAAGATTTTGAAGAATATATGTCTGGGAAGCGTTCATCATCTGATATTCTTTTCAAAGCTCAAAACAATGTTTGGCCACCAACAGAGGAAGAGAAAAAACATATAAAACAAGTAAGAGCTAAAGAAAGACCCATTACGTTAATTTCAAATCCTAAAAATCAATTACTTTTCACTCAAGCAGAACTGAGAGAATTAATTCCAATCGCTGAACAGAAATGGATAAATTTGAAAGGTAAATTGCCAGATGATTATGTGTCGCCTTTAGACAAATAACTTTATCGCATTCAAATCTCCTTCTAGATGATACGGTAGTAAGTGAGAGTTAGATGAAGTACCTTGGGGAGACTACGCTGTCAGACAGTTAAGAGGACGTTGATATGAGTTTAACAAATATTACATGGGAAGAATTTGACACTTATGAAAAGGTAGAATCTCCAACTCCGTATGATTTCCGTATACATGATGGCAAATATTATACGTTTGGAGAATTTGGAATTGCTTCTGTTCGGCGAGTTTTTGAAATTGATAATTCAGATTTTAATGACTACTTATCTGGGAAAAGAACAGCTAGCGAGGTTGATTTTAAAGCCCAAAACAATAGTTGGCCTCCAACAGAAGAGGAAAAAAAGTGGCAGAAAAAAAATCAGTAGAAAACAGTCCCACCGTTTTAATTGATATACCAAAATTTAGAAAATTATTTACACAAAAAGAACTTGAGAAACTCATTCCAATCGCAGAACAGCAACGGATTGATTGGAAAGGTAAACTGCCTGATGATTATGTTTCTCCTTTGGACAAATAATTTTATCCTCTTCAAATATCCTTCCAGATGATACAGTAGTAGGCGAGAGGTAGATGAGATACCTTGGGGCAACTATACTATCAGACAGTTAGGAGGACGTTGATATGAGTTTAACAAATGTTACATGGGAAGAATTTGACACTTATGAAAAAGTAGAATCTCCAACTCCTTATGATTTCCGGTGACAAGGTGATGAAGATGATGGCTTCAGCCCGTCGGATTCACGAGGAGGTCGTTCTTCGTATGGATAAGAAATACACCAAGGGGTTGGATACTAGTCTGAGTCATACCAGTGACATCAACAGCGGTAAGAATGCCTACAAGACCAAGCACCTTTCCTATGAGAAGAAGCATTATGGGAGCTACCAAGTGGCGCAGCCCAACGGGGGCTATAAGACGGAGACCTATCTGTCAAAGACAACGACGGAGCACTACAGCTTAAACGACCTGCTTTCAGATGAGAAGAGTCCGATCAAGGCGACGCAGGCGGTCTACGATACGCGAGTCGCGAACTTTAGAGAAATCCGAAGCCAATGGCTTTTCCAATAAGGAGATCCAAGCGGCCAAGTCCATGAGTAATGAGGAGCTGATCGACAAGTACGGCTTGGCACCCCAGGCTATGGTTTATGACCAGCTTCGGGGGACGCAGTGGCAGGAGGAAGGATAATGTAAAATGAATCATATCAGTAGAATAAAGAGAAAATATTTTTGGGTATCACTAGCGATCGTTGTTGGATATTATTTTTTTTCGATGATTGGTTTTATACTGTATTCTGCTAAAATTATTGCCACTCCGCAAATTTTGGGTGCAATTACATTTATAGTTCTACTCATTGTTATACGTGTGACTAGACTTAATTATTTAAAATCTATCAACAACGTATTGCTGGAACATATTGCATTGGCTGATTATCGTGCTTATTTAGAGACAAAAGCCTTTATAACTAAAAAAAGAAGAAATCAACAGGAGCTAAGCCTAGCTTCCTTGGACTTTTTAGAAGGAAATTTTGAAGATTGCTTAAATAGACTGTCAGGAGTATATTCTAATATTGAGAGAGATAAAAGTCGTTCAGGTGTTGATTTAAAACTTCTCTATTATCGCTATCAGTTTATGTCTTCTATTTTTTCGCATCAGGAGATTAATTTTGAGATGATCGAACAAGAGATGAATAGTTTGAAAGTTCGCAATCAATCCTTGAAACGGCAGGTATTAGAAGAAAATCGAGCACTATATGATATCGTGCATAACAAAGCAAACAATACCTATTTTGACGAGCATACCCCTAAAAATAAACTACAGCAATTGCAGTACCTCTATTACAGTGCTCTAAACGCTGAGCTTGAAGGAGACGATGTAAATAAAGTCAGACAACTATATACAAGCCTGTCTAATGAAAATCCTAGACTTTTCTTCGTTAAAGAAGCCAAGCAATATTTGAAGGAGACTATCTAATGGAACAAGAACGTCAGCAATTACCTAAAAATCAGATCCAAGAAGATAATATGATAAGTAACCAAATCCTTTTCGATAAAGATGTCGTTTCCTCGGCTGGCAAGGGCTTCTCAAAAATGGCCTCAGCGGTAGGCGGCTGGTTCGGCTAGGAGGTGATTCAGATGAAGCAGACAATTTTTAACGCCTCTCTGGAGGAGAGCATGAACCTCGTCACCGATAAGTATATTCAGACATCTATGGAGGAATCTAAGCATAAAAAGATAATAAAAAAAATATTTGGTGGTCTGTTTATCCTTTTGGTCATGTACTTATTCTCACTTATGAAAGTTTATGCAAGAGCAGAGGGAGTAACTTTCCTATTTTTAGATGTCAATATATCTTTTTGGTTTTTGATTTTATGCGCATTTAGTGTTTTTATTAGCTATATCTATAAATTATTTTCAGTCAAGAATTATAGTATTTTATCCTATTGTTACTATATGCAAAGTTTTTCTCTGCTGGCATTTTTTTTTGGCACTTGAAATAGCTGTTCTTAGTATTGCTGGGGCTGGTATTGTATTAGGTAATATATGGTCGACGATCATTTATGGAGTATTTTACTTAGTTATTTTTATCGAACGCTACTTATCTATAAAGAAAGATTTCATGAATACCCTGTACGGTGAACAAATAGCTTCTAATAAACTTATGAGTGTATTAGAAAACTTTACAGAGATATCAAAACGATATGGTGGCTTTGTTGTGCTTATTATCATAGTTTTGCGATTTTTTATGACAGATAATATTTATCAAAATGATATTACTCGAACTATTGGATTATTGGGATTTCCAATTGTTATAGGATTTGGTCTTTACTTTGCTTTTGCACTAATAATAGATAGTTTTTCTGGCTATTATCTCAAAAAATATTTGGAAGATTATCGTAAATTATCGGGTTATTCTATTGAAGAGTGGTATGGGCCAAAATCGAAAAAATACAAAGAATCACTAACAAAATGAGATTAAAGAATTGGTTTTACAGCGCTGTTGATGCCGTCTCCAAGGCCGGTAAGGCAGCGGCTGCCAAGGTTGGTGATGTCGTTTCCTCGGCTGGCAAGGGCTTCTCAAAAATGGCCTCCGCAGTAGGCGGCTGGTTCGGCTAGGAGGTGATTCAGATGAAGCAGACAATTTTTAACGCCTCTCTGGAGGAGAGCATGAACCTCGTCACTGATAAGTATATTCAGACATCTATGGAGGATATCAATGAAAAAGGGGTTAAACGGAAAGTTTTAGGGTTTATCACGATACTCTTTTTCATGTATTTAGACTGTCTGGTAGGAAATATAGTAGATGGCTTAAAGGTCACCTTTTTATTCATAACCCCATCCTATATAGCTAAGTTTTTCTTTGTTTTAGGCTTTATTCCAATAACCCTTTATTTTTATTCTATTTTTAGGCTTCGTAACAATCGAATTTTATCTTATTATTACTATAATATCTATGCCTATCTGTTGACATTTTTATTTTGTTTACAAGCGGCAGTATTATTTATTGCAGCATCATCAATAGCTTTGGGACCGATACTATCTACTTTGATATACGGTGTTCTTCTAATAATTCTCTTATTAGAACGTGCTAACTGGTTTAAACGTTCCACTTTAAAAGCATTATATAATCAAGAAAAATTTGTTAATGCTCAATCTGATTTTATGGAGAAATTCGTTGCCTTTTCTAAAAAATATGGGGGTGTTGTTCTTTTTATCCTTATTATTCGCTGGTTCTTGCCAGGGCAGGCTAAGGATAATGATTTCACTAGGATGTTAGGATTAGCTTTTATGCCGCTGCTATTCCTTCTGGGGATTTATTTTACCTTGTCATTAGTAAGTGAAAGTATCGAAGGCTATTATCTCAAAAAATATTTAGAAGACTATCGTAAATTATCGGGTTATTCTATTGAAGAGTGGTATGGTCCAAAGTCGAAAAAATACAAAGAATCGCTGACAAAATGAGATTAAAGAATTGGTTTTACAGAGTTGGCAGCTCGAGACCATCAATATATTCATGATAATGTTCAATCGGCTGTTAAAGATTATTTCCGACCAGAGTTCTTAAATCGTATTGATGAGACAGTTGTTTTTAGACCTTTGGATGATGATAATATTTTAGAGATCATTGCTGCAGCAGGAACAAGTTATACTGGCACAGCAAGGAATTGAAGCTGATTTTGATGAAAAAGTTGCAGCTTATATTGCAAAGGCATGTTTTGATCCTATCAACAGTGCTCGTCCAATCAAACGAGGGATTGCCCGTCTAATTGAAGATAAGCTATCTCAACTTTTGATTTATCAAGAAATTACAAAAGGCGATCATATCCTGATTACAGAAGATAATCAAGAAATTAAAATTGTCAGATATTAATTTTTGGATGGGCGGATAGCAGCCAGATAAAGCAGTTAATCAAAGCTTTCAGATATAAAACAGTCCGCCTGCGCTCCAAGTTTCTATATGGATGAACCTTTGTTTTAAAAGAGCCAGAAATATAGCAATTTTGAGCTCAATCGATTGACAAAGAGCTACCCAATGGCATAAAATTGTTTATATACCAGTGATAAGAGCCACTTTTTAAAAGCGTAGTCCTTTTCACAGACTTAGTATTTTATTACAAGAGCAGAGCATCTACTCTACTAAAAGCTTCAAGAAAAAGATTACCGCTCTTATCTTCAAAGACATGGCCTTACTCTCTTATTTTTTCTTGACGCCTTTAGTATTCTACAAAGAAAGGAAAGTGATAATCACTTATGAAACTCCCTAAATGGCTATCTTTAGCCATGCTGGTGACCCTTTCGGGGCCTTATCTAGCACCAAGTTTAGTTCTAGCACAAACGAATGATAGTCTTTTGCCATCCAGCGAAACCGCTTCGCAACAGCCCCAAGAGTCTTCCAAAGCTCAAGAGGATAATGATCATAACGGCATTCCCGACCATGAGGAAGACAAGAACCATAACGGTGTCCCAGATGACGAAGAGGATGCCAATAAAAACGGTATCCCTGATGATTTAGATGCCAAAGAGGAGCAGTCCTCATCAAGTTCTGAAGCTAGTTCTAGCCAAGAGACAGGCACTGACCAGGGGCAGTCTCAAGCTGCTTCGAGTCCGCAAAGCTCTCAAAGCAGTTCGGCGACTGAACCTAGCTCAGATGAATCTGATGATCAGTCTAAAACTGAAAGTTCTGCATCATCGTCTAGTGAAGAGGGGACAAAGACTGGTCCTTCAAGTTCGAAGGAAAACGATACACCCGCTAAGGAAGAGCCTAAAACTAACATAGATAAAAGTTCAGCTGAAAGTAAAAGGCAAGTTGTCTTAAATTCTCTTCAAGTAGACTTCAAGCTCCCGTCAAGCTCAGTGAGTGGCCCGACACAAACCCATCAAGCTGATTGGTCTGGACCTGTTGATAATATTCCGACAACACCGCCAAGTTATACCGCCTATGTTGAGCACTGGTCTGGTGACTCTGCCTACACATCCAACCTCCTCGCCCATCGTTACGGGATTACGGCTGAGCAGTTGGATGGCTATTTGAACTCTCTGGGAGTCGCTTACGATCATAATCGGATTAATGGGAAACTCTTGTTGCAATGGCAAAAGGATAGTGGTTTGGATGTTCGGGCGATTATCGCTATTGCTATGGCTGAAAGTTCTCTTGGAACTGCAGGTGTTGCCACCATTCAAGGCTCTAATATGTTTGGCTATGGTGCTTTTGATACGAACCCTGATAATGCAGCTAACTTTTCTGATGATAAGGCCATTACCAAAATGACAGCTGAGACCATCATTCAAAATAAAAACTGGACTTTCAAGATTCAGGATGATAAGGCAAAAAAGAATGCTATGGGTCAGCTTAATGCTGTCATTGACGGTGGTGTTTACTTTACGGACACCTCGGGTACTGGCAAGCGCCGGGCACAAATCATGCAGGAGGTGGATACTTGGATTGACCAGCATGGCGGGACACCGCCTATTCCAGAGGAACTCAAGCACCTCGGTGGGACCAGTACACAAATAGTACCGGCAGGCTATCAGATTTCACATCCAATGCATACAGACAGCTACCTTGCGGCTTCTTACCCTTGGGGGCAATGCACTTGGTATGTATATAACCGCGCTACAGAACTGGGTTATAGTTATGATTCTTATATGGGAAATGGTGGAGACTGGCAGCATAAGGCTGGTTACGAAACCACACATACGCCAAAAGTTGGCTATGCCGTTTCCTTTGCACCAGGACAAGCCGGAGCCGATCCTAACTATGGCCATGTGGCTATTGTCGAAGAGGTCAAATCCGATGGCTCTATCCTTATTTCTGAGTCCAATGCCATGGGACTTGGCGTCATCTCTTATCGGACGTTCTCAGCCCCTCAAGCAAGCACCTTAACTTATGTCGTTGGACAAAAAGTACATTGAGAATATGTTAAAAGTAGTCTAAATGGCTGCTTTTTTGTTACAATAAACCTGTTCTGTTGTTTCTATAGAAAATTTAAAGTGGAAGTCAGTCGGTAGACTAGATAATGAATATTGCCCCCACTTCCACTAGATAGACGAAAGGTTGAGTATTATTATGGTACGTTTACAAGATGATTTTTTTGAAGCGGTCAATGGTGAATGGGAAAAGACGGCTGTGATTCCCGATGATAAGCCCCGTACTGGCGGTTTTTCTGATCTATCCGATGAGATTGAAGCCTTGATGTTGGCGACCACAGATGAGTGGTTAGCGGGTAAAAATTTACCTAGCGACCAGATTCTAACCAACTTTGTTAAGTTCCACAAATTAGTAGCCGACTATGATCAACGCGAGGCTCTAGGTGTGGCTCCTGTTTTGCCTTTGATTGAAGAGTATCAAGCTTATAATTCTTTTTCGGAATTCGCCCAAGACGCTGGCAAATTAGAAATGTTGGGCAAGCCAAATCTTTTGCCATTCAGTGTCTCACCTGATTTTCTGGACGCCAGAACTAATGTTCTCTGGGCAGAAGCGCCAAAAACTATCTTGCCGGATACTACTTACTATGCGGAAGGTAATGATAAGGGCAAGGAGCTCCTAGCCCTCTGGCGTAAGTGTCAAGAAGACCTCCTGCCTAAGTTTGGTTTCTCAAAACAAGAAATCGCTGACATGCTGGACAAGATTTTGGAACTAGATGCCAAGTTGGCCAAGTACATCCTCTCTAACGAGGAATCTTCAGAGTATGCTAAGCTTTACCACCCATACAGCTGGACTGATTTCACCAAGCTGGTTCCCGAATTGCCTCTGGATACTATCTTTATGGATATCTTGGGCCAAGTTCCAGACAAGGTCATTGTGCCTGAAGAACGCTTTTGGATTGATTTTGCAAAAGATTATTACAGTCAAGCTAACTGGCCGGCTCTTAAGGCTGTCTTGGTTCGCTCTGCAGCCTGTTCTTACAATTCCTACCTAACCGATGAGATTCGTGTGATGTCAGGAGCCTTTGGACGTGCTCTTTCAGGAACTCCGCAAGCCATGGACAAGAAAAAAGCAGCCTACTATTTGGCTCAAACACCTTACAATCAAGCTATCGGGCTCTGGTATGCGGGTGAAAAATTCTCCCCTGAAGCCAAAGCAGACGTAGAAACTAAAGTCGCGACCATGATTGAAGTTTACAAAGAACGTTTATCTAAGAATGATTGGCTCCAAAAGGCTACGATTGATAAGGCTATCACCAAGCTCAATGCTATTACGCCACACATTGGCTACCCTGAAAAATTACCAGAAACCTACGAGAAAAAGATTATTGACGAAAGCTTGTCACTAGTAGAAAATGCTCAAAAGCTGGCTCAAATTTCTATTGCCCATGCTTGGAGTAAGTGGAACCAGCCGGTAGACCGCAGTGAGTGGCACATGCCTGCCCACATGGTCAATGCTTACTACGATCCGCAGCAGAATCAAATTGTCTTCCCGGCAGCTATTTTGCAAGCGCCATTTTATTCACTGGAGCAAAACTCATCGGCTAACTACGGTGGTATCGGAGCTGTCATCGCTCACGAAATCTCCCACGCTTTTGATACCAATGGGGCTTCATTTGACGAAAACGGCAGTCTCAAGAACTGGTGGACTGAGGAAGACTATGCAGCCTTCCAGAAGCGCACAGATAAGGTAGTTGCGCAGTTTGACGGGATTGACTTTGCTGGCGGCAAGATTAATGGGAAGTTAACTGTCTCAGAGAACGTGGCTGACTTAGGAGGTCTGGCCTGCGCCCTAGAAGCAGCTAAAAAGGATGCAGATTTTTCAGCCAAGGGTTATTTCATCAACTTTGCCACCATCTGGCGGATGAAGGCAAGAGAAGAGTACCTACAACTTCTGATTTCCATTGATGTTCATGCCCCAGGTAAGCTCCGTACCAATGTCCAAGTGGCTAACTTTGATGATTTCTTTAGTACCTTTGAGGTCAAAGAAGGTGATGGCATGTGGCGAGCTCCAGAGGAACGGATCCTTATTTGGTAAAATTTTTCTTCAGCAACAGTTATTAAGGTCACTTTAAGTGATCCCAGTTATACTATAGTTAATCCTAAATAAACTTTTCTTTTTCATAATCTCCGGAGAGTGCCTGACCGTTTGGTCAGGTTCTTTCTTTATATCCAAGCAAACAATTTTTTCTAATGACTCCGCTGCGTATGCAGGCCGTCCGTACTTTTAATTGTCAAGAAAGAGTTTTGATTTAGCTGGTTTCTTTTGGTAGAGCTCAGGACCTAATATAGCTCCGCTGACTTAAACTCGACTCGTCTAGATTATCACTTTAATCATAAAAAATGCCCAGCCAAAAGCTGAGCATTTTTGAATTTAAATATTATTGTTGGTTGAGTTCATCCACCAAATCTTTGACCTTTTTATTGTAATTGTCAATTCTGGGGAGGTTATATTGACTTTGCAGGCTGGCAAGCCCTGTTGAATTGGAAGGATCCAAGGTTGTCCCATCTGTTAGGTTTACTTGATAGGAGCCATCCTCGTAGGTGGTTAAAGAAATTCCCTTAGCAGTTGTTAGGAAGTAAGTCTCATCTGCATAGGTTCTCGCTTCGGCCCCATCTCTAGTTTTGAAATCATAGGTATTATCAGCGTATGTAGTCAATACTGAACCATCTTGATAGTTGGCTTTAAGGGTTTGATTTTCATTGACTGTGACTTGAGCCCCATCCTTGGTCTTATATTGACCAGGTTTAGCCTTGACAATAGTCGTCTCCAACTGGACAGCCTCACTGCTGCTTGTTGATGGTTGACTCACTGCCTGACTCGTCGACGCTTGATTAGTTGTAATAGCAGTAGCGCTAGTCTTAACCCGGTTAGGATTGATGATAACGGCTAAAATTGTTGCTACCGCCACTAACAAGGTTAGATAGGTCAATTTTTTCATAATCATTTATATCTCCTTAACTTGTATTATACTAGAGGCACAAATAGAAGGCAAGAAAAAATCTGCAGAAAGACAAAAATTTAACTTAATCTTAATAAAATGGAGAGATAAAAAGCAAGACTAAAATGGGAGTGGGATCAATCCAAAAATTGAAAATTTTGGTTCTCCCCCACACACAGTTGGCTAGGTTTTCCGATTTGGCCTTGTGGCAAAAGGAAAACTAACCACTGTGCTAAAAGTTTATTACAAAACAAGAAGACTGGACGAGTTTTTGTCCAGCCTCATAGATATTTAAGGCGGTAGACGGATTTGAACCGACGATCAAGCTTTTGCAGAGCCGTGCCTTACCACTTGGCTATACCGCCCAATAACGAAGACTATTCTATCTTAAAAATGCTACTTCGTCAAGTAGACGGCAAAGTGAATATTAACGATTAAGAAATGGATCTCAAATTATAAGTTTATATCTAGCCTTTAACGATCCAAGTTCCTACCCCTTCTTTAATGGCCGTGCCAAGGTTTTGGAGAGAAGTAATAATGGCTTGTCGTTTAGGATTGTTTTCAGTAAAAAGAATGGCTGAAGATACTTTTGGTAGCATACTGCCAGCAGCAAATTGTCCTTGATCAATATAGTCCATCAATTCAGATGTTGTCACTTGTTCCAGTCGCATTTGATTACTTTGGCCGAAATTGATATATACATAATCCACCCCAGTTAAGATTATTAATAAATCAGCATCAATGAGATCAGCTAGGGTTTGGCTAGCAAAATCTTTATCGATTACGGCCTCAATTCCTTGTAAATCTCCTGTGTCAGTTCGGACAACAGGAACTCCGCCCCCTCCAGCAGCTATTGTAACTATTCCAAGATTTAGGAGGTCTTCAATAATTGGACTTTCCTTAATGGAAATAGGCAAAGGTGAAGGAACAACTTTGCGCCATCCCCGGCCAGAATCTTCCTTGAAAACAACAGATTTACTACGCTTAGCCTCTTTCAGAGCTTCTGTATGTGTTAAGAATGGACCGATTGGTTTGCTGGGTTTTGTAAAAGCAGGGTCTTTTGCAGAAACCTCAACTTGAGTCACTAAAGCAGCGACTTTCTTGTTAACTCCTCTGCGGTTCAAAACATTATCTAAAGCATTCTGTAGCCAGTAGCCAATAGCTCCTTCAGTCATGGCTCCACAAGTATCGAGCGGCATAGCAGGATTATTTTCAGAATCAGCAGCCATCTGCTGCAAAAGTAAATTTCCAACTTGGGGCCCATTACCGTGAGTAATAACAAGCTCATAGCCTTCTTCAATTAAGTCAGTCAAGTATTCAGCAGAGTCAGCCACTGCTTGCTGCTGACTAAGTGCAGAGGCGTCCTTGGATAAGATAGCATTGCCACCAAGGGCTATAACTGCTTTTTTATGTATCATACCGTTCCTCCTAAGTAGCTTTCCCTAATAAAATGTGCTGGAGTTAGAACTTGTATTCACATTTTTTTGACAGTTAGCCTTATGTGCTAAGGATGCAAGCGACCTCCTAACGGAGTTCCATTGCTCATTTTCAAGCCTAGGGTCTTGAAAATCCCCTCGACGATTGACTTAAATAGGGCCAATCGTCTTTTTACCACGACGGCAACTGTCTGTTTTGAAAGTGGGACAGAAGTCGATTTTTTATATAAATTGACTTCGTTGTCCCACCTCCGCACAGTTGATTAGGATGGCCGCTAACACTTGCGGAGTCGTTAAACAGTCCAGTGGACTGTTTAAGGGGGCGCCTGGAATAAGACAGCATCTCAGGTCAGGACCTCCAATCAACAGTGGTTCATTGGTGCTAAAGCACCTAATGAACTGTGCAGGGGAAAGATTTCTTGGCAGTGCCAACAAGTCTTTCTCCCAACCCCTGCGTCAAACTGTTATTACTGCAAAAATAGAAGGCTGGAATACTTTTTTTCCAGACTTTTTCCAGCTGACGCTAAGAATTTAAACTTGTGAATACAGTTTCTTAAATAGCTGGCTGTTGTTGAGTGATGCAGTGAATATTGCCTCCCCCGTAAGCAACTTCTTCACTTCTAACACCAACTATCTTATAATCTGGGAACATAGCCTGAACCTGTTGGATGGCTTAGTCATCATTGTTATCGCCATACTGAGGCAAGATAATTCCGCCATTAACAATAAGAAAGTTCATATAGGAAGCAATGGAAATTTCCCCTTCTTCACGAGGAAGAGTCCCTTCCACCAAGTCGATGGTATCAGCATCCTTAAGATAGCAAGGCTTTTCCGTGACACAAAGTTTGTGAACTTTTAGCTTTCGACCTTTGGCATCTGTTGCATGACTCAAAGTTGCATAGGCCGCCTGAGCGACCTTGTAGAAGGGGTGGTTCTGATCCTCGGTATAGATACAAGCAACTTCACTAGGGCGAATAAAGCAGGCGACATCATCAATATGCCCATTGGTTTCGTAAGGATCAATGCCATCCTTAATCCAAATAATCTTTTCCAAGTTGAGATGGTTCTTTAATTTAGCTTCAATTTCTTCCTTGGTCATGCTCGGGTTGCGACCAGGGCTGATCAAGCACATCTCTGTTGTGATAAGGGTGCCTTCTCTATCAACTGTGATCGATCCACCTTCTAAAACAAAATCATCGGTCCGATAGCTATCTACCCCTTCGATTTCACAAATCTTCTGGGCCACTTGGTCGTCCTTATCCCAAGGGAAATAAAGTCCATCTACTAAACCACCCCAAGCATTGAAGGTCCAGTCGTTAGCTCGCATTTGACCTCTATCATTTACCACAAAAGTGGGGCCTGAATCCCGCCCCCAGGAATCGTCGCTGGCTATTTCAATGACTCGGACTTGACTAGGTAGCTGGGCTCTAGCATTTTGATACTGACTTGGATTTACACACATAGTAACAGGTTCAAATTGGCTGATAGCTGTTGCTACATTGACGAAAGTCTTTTGAGCTGGTTTAGCTCCCCAACGCCAGTTGTCTGGTCGTTCTGGCCATACCATCCAGATTTGTTTTTGAGGTTCGAATTCGGCTGGCATCCGGAATCCATCTTGCTTTGGAGTAGTGGTTTCAATACGTTTTGCCATAATAAAATCCTTTCAATAATCTGTAGGAGCACTACTTTTTAATTTTTTTCATCAAAATAATGGCCTCGCCGATGGCGATGCAGATAATGGAACCAATAGTAATTGGAAGTTTTTCGCCAAGTTCATTTATCGATAGAGGCAAGGCTGTAAAAATTAAGGAAATTAGGATAATCCCCATTGGGAGAAGAACTAAAAATTTTAAGAAGTCATCCTTGCCACTTACTTTAAAGGGACGAGGGGTATCTGGATCGATTTGTCGCAAGCGGTAAAAGGCTGGAAAAACAGGTACATAGGAGAGTAAGAACATGACTAGATTAAGAGAGAAGAAAGCCCAGAACAAATCTTGATTAGGAAGAAATGGTGCGATAATAACAACTAAACTGGCTACAACCCCATTCATAATAGCTGATCCAATTGGCATTTGATTTTTCTGGCTGCGTTTAGCGAAGAATTTTGGCATATCCCCATTTTCAGCAGCATAGCAGGCGGTATTATTAACACCGAGTGACCAAGAAAGCATATTACCAAAGAGAGTTAGCAAGAAGAGAAAGGCCATGGACATAATGAACCATCCTCTACTTGAATTAGTCAGGAGTTTAAAGCTGTCCATCATTCCACTGCTAGTCGAAATGTCGCTGGTAGGAACAGCTACCCCAATACCAAAAGCTGAGAAAATATAGATAGCAGCAATCACTAAACCACCTACAATAATGGCCTGAGGAATCTGCTTCTTAGGCTTTTCCATACCATCAGCGAAAGTACAGATAACTTCAAATCCCAATAGGTTAAAGATGATGACTGAAATAAAGGATAGGCTATTGAGATCGAAACTTGGCAATAAAGAACTTAGGGTCATCTTGTTGGCCATTCCCTTGGTTAAGGCGACATAGACCCCTAGTCCGCCAACTAAGAGAGCTAGTATCATCTTAATGACAGCAGCCCCGTTGAGAATCCAAATACTGTCGCTGACTGGATAAAAACTAATCCAGATAATAATCCAAGTGAAAACTAACTCAGCCACAATACTGGCTAGAATAGAAAACTGGTAGCCAGTTATCGTTTCAATAAGAGTAGGAGTCATGACGGCTAGAGAGGCCAACCACAGGGGAAAATTAATCCAATAGTACCAGGAAACTCGAGCTCCCCATCTATGACCGAAGGCCTTAGTAACCCAATCGTAGATACCTCCTTCCCCAATATAGGTAGTGCCCAGCTCTGAAGATATGAGACCATAGGGAAGCAAAAAAGCTACCAAAAGGAAAATCCACCAAAAGAATTGAGAGTTACCAATTGCGGCAACTGGAGCTGCAGCCTCTGCCACAAAAACGACACAAATAACAGATAAAACTGCACTAAATAAGCTAAATTTTTTCTTGCCATCCATAGTTGCCATCCTTCCCAATGAGAGACTAATAGGCCTCGTCTCTAGTCCCTAACTAATTATTTAAGAAGTACTCAAGTTCTTTCCTAGCTTGAGCCTGTTTGTCCAAGTCATAAGGGTTTTTATCGTCGTAGTCCCTGAGAAGATAAACGAGGATACCTCGAATTGAGGTTAGACGGTTTTCAGCTTCGTCGAAGCAAATGGAATTCGGGCCATCCATAACTTCATCAGTGACTTCTTCGCCTCGAGTGGCAGGCAGGCAATGCATGAATTGGCAGTTTTGACCAGCTTTTTTCATCATGGCCGCATTTACTTGATATTTAGGATAAAAAATTTTCATCCGTTCTTCTTCAGAAAGTTCAGCTTCATAGAGTCCGTACCAAACATCCGTATAGAGAAAGTCGGCACCGACAATTGCATCTTCATTATCTGTAATAGTATATTTTCCGCCTGAAATAGTACAGACTTCATCTAGCTTGGCCTTGTGCGTCTCGTTGAGTTGGAAACCCTTTGGACCAAAATGAACAAATTCCATACCCATCTTAGTCGTTATCAATCCTAAAGAGAAGCAGACTTGGGTAGCATCTCCAACAAATACCACCTTGCAGTCTTCCAACTTCTTATCTCTAGGGAGGTGTTCGATCATGGTGCAGAGATCGCCTAGTTCTTGAGTAGGGTGGTTGTAGTCGGACATTCCGTTGATAACAGGAACAGAAGAAAATCTCGCCAAGTCTACTACACTCTTATGACGTTCAACGCGAGACATGATTATATCGGTTAGCCGAGAAACGACTTGAGCGGTGTCTCCAATCGTTTCATGTCCCCCAAGTTGAATTTGGCCAGGAGCCAGATATTGCGCGTGCCCCCCTAATTGGGTCATAGCCGTTTCGAAAGAAACCCGTGTCCTTGTGGATGACTGTTGAAAAATCATCCCTAGGGTTTTATTTTTTAAGAGAGGAGGGTAATAGCCGTTCTTGATACAGGCCTTGAGTTTAAGAGAGAGTTCAACGATATGCAGCAATTCTTCCTTACTATAGGTTTCAGTTGTAATATAATCTCTTTTAGCCATAGGAAGAGACCCCTTTCTTGATGTGTTAATGTTAGTCTAATAAAGTTTGGAAGGGTTTACAATAAACTGTTCAGAAACATTCAGTTATAAAAATGTAAACTTCTTCTAATAGCCCGGTTTTATTAGGTCTATAAGATGAAATTATAGTGGAGTTTAGATAAGTTTAGACTCAGGGATTAGAGGCAAATGAAAGCGCTTGTGTTATACTAAACCTGAGATTAGGAGAGAAAATATGGCAATTGTTAATTACTTATACAACACCCTGTTGTTAATTGTTTATTCCATCACAATGGCTCTGGCATTTAATTATGCTTTCAAAGAGAAGGAAAAAGCCCGAAGTCAGCTCTTTTTTGTGCTGGGAATTTATCTTCTTTTCTTCATTCTTGACAATTTGATTGTCTCTTTGACAGAAATCTTTGCCAGTTTTGCCCATGTTTATAATAGTGGCTTTATGGGAATGCCCTTTGCCAAAACCCTAATCTATACAGTTAATAATTTTTGCCAAGTTTGGATTTTAAGGCGCTTAGTGGGGAAATCTGTTCAAATTCCTCAATGGCTCATTTTAATTTTTATAACAGCTTGGATGTCTCTCATCCCTCTCTCTAGTAGCTCAGCTTTTACCGTTTATCTTTACTACTTGCCTAATTAGTTGTTTTTAATCTACTTGGCCTGGTTAGCTTGGCATCAGAAAAAAGATCTAATAGGCGAGAATTTTCTAGTTCCCTCCTACTTGACTTGGATAAGCCTCATCAGTCTAGTCTTTGGCCTGTTAATTTTGCTGGAAGATAGTTATGTGATTTTCCATGTTGATAGCTACCACTCCTTGAACATCAAAATTCAGAATCGAAATTTCTCTGAGGACATTTTTAGTATTTTTATTTGTCTGATCGCTAATCATTACTTCTTATTCGATTATCCCAAGAAAAAACATCTGGCTAATGGGAATACCAATCAATTAACAAAGAAAGAGGAACAATTTTTCAGTTACTATAGATTGACAGATAGAGAGTGTGAAATTTGTCAACTCTTACTCGAGCATAAAAATAATCAGGAAATTGCTGATTGCCTCTATCTATCCATTGGAACAGTCAAGGCACATATCCATAATATCTATCTTAAGATGGCTATTCATCAACGGGACCAAATCTATACTCTCTTCGAAAATTTCCAAGTGTAAAAGAGTAGTTAATGACTTGCAAATACGCGAGATTTCTGTTACGATAATGAAGTCGCGGTCTGCGATAATACTCATCTTGGACGAATCGTGGGTCTGTTGCCTTTGAGGTTGACTTGCGAGTTGAAATCTAAGAGAGGAAAAAAACAAAAGGAGAAACTACTCATGTCAGTAATTTCAATGAAACAATTGCTTGAGGCTGGTGTTCACTTTGGCCATCAAACTCGTCGCTGGAATCCTAAGATGGCTAAGTACATCTTCACAGAACGTAATGGTATCCACGTCATCGACTTACAACAAACTGTAAAATTGGCTGATCAAGCTTACGAATTTGTTCGTGATGCTGCAGCTAACGATGCCGTCATCTTGTTTGTTGGTACTAAGAAGCAAGCGGCTGAAGCGATCGCTGAAGAAGCAACTCGTGCTGGTCAATTCTACATCAACCACCGTTGGTTGGGTGGTACCTTGACTAACTGGGATACTATCCAAAAGCGTATCCGCCGTTTGAAAGAGATTAAACAAATGGAGGCTGATGGCACTTTCGAAGTGCTTCCTAAGAAAGAAGTTGCTCTTCTTAACAAGCAACGTGCCCGTCTTGAAAAATTCTTGGGCGGTATCGAAGATATGCCACGGATTCCGGACGTGATGTATGTTGTTGACCCACATAAAGAACAAATCGCTGTTAAAGAAGCTAAGAAGCTTGGTATTCCGGTTGTTGCTATGGTTGATACTAACACCGATCCAGATGACATTGATGTCATCATCCCAGCAAACGATGATGCTATCCGTGCTGTCAAATTAATTACTTCTAAATTGGCTGATGCTATTATTGAAGGTAAACAAGGCGAAGACAACTCAGTTGAAGAAGAAATGACCGAACAGGCTGCCTCAACTGAATCTCTTGAGGAATTAGTTGAAGTTGTCGAAGGTGATAACAAGTAAATAGAGTAGCAAAAACCTTTATGATAGGAAACTGATGGAGAATTTTGGTTTTTTTAAGACTGTTTATATCTAAATAGTTATAGATTTAAGAGCTAGAACTCTAACCTTATTCCTTTTTCATTAGGATTTTGTGCTATTACAATTCAGAAATGATTCATTGGTAATCGTTTTGAATTGTCTTATTGTTGTAAAACTACGAAAGGGGCGGGGCCGGCCTAGCCCTCGTCCCTTTCTTTCATTATATAATTTGGAGGAAGAGAACTCATGGCAGAAATTACAGCTAAGCTGGTTAAAGAATTGCGTGAAAAATCAGGTGCAGGCGTTATGGACGCTAAGAAAGCCTTGGTTGAAACTGATGGAGACATGGACAAGGCCATCGAATTACTTCGTGAAAAGGGTATGGCAAAAGCTGCTAAGAAAGCTGACCGTGTTGCTGCTGAAGGTTTGACTGGTGTTTATGTTTCTGGTAACGTAGCTGCAGTTGTTGAAGTTAACGCTGAAACAGACTTTGTTGCGAAAAACGCTCAGTTCGTTGAATTGGTAAATGAAACAGCTAAAGCTATCGCAGAACAAAAACCTGCTGATAACGACGCTGCTCAAAACGTTAAATTAGCTTCAGGTGAAACCTTGACCGATGCCTACGTTAATGCAACGGCCACAATCGGAGAAAAAATTTCTTTCCGTCGTTTTCAAGTTTTGGAAAAAACAGATGCTCAACACTTTGGTGCTTACCAACACAACGGTGGCCGTATCGGTGTTATCACTGTTGTTGAAGGTGGCGATGAAGCCTTGGCTAAACAAATCTCAATGCACATTGCTGCAATGAATCCAAAAGTTTTATCATACAAGGAACTGGACTCGCAATTTATTCATGACGAATTGGCTCAAATGAACCACAAAATTGATCAGGACAATGAAAGCCGTGCAATGGTTAACAAGCCGGCTCTTCCGCACCTGCAGTATGGTTCTAAAGGTCAATTGACTGATGAAGTTCTGGCTCAAGCAGAAGCAGATATCAAGGCTGAATTGCAGGCCGAAGGCAAACCAGAAAAAATCTGGGATAAAATCATCCCAGGTAAGATGGATCGCTTCAAACTAGACAACACTAAGGTTGATCAAGAATACACATTGCTTGCTCAAGTTTACATCATGGACGACAGCAAGACTGTTGAAGCTTACCTTGACTCAGTAAACGCTAAAGTTACTGAATTTGCTCGTTTTGAAGTTGGTGAAGGAATTGAAAAAGCTTCTAACGACTTTGAAAACGAAGTAGCTGCAACAATGGCTGCAGCGCTAAACAAGTAACAAGCTAAGTTACTAGCGGCTCAAAGGATTAGATAGGCCCTCTAACCAAACTTGAAAATAAAAAATCAAGGTATAAAAAACAGGCGAAGGGGTATTGGGCTCCAATTCCACTTTATCCTTTTTAATAAAGAGTGGGAGGGCGACCTTAGTTCAGCCCAACTAGTCCGTGTACAAATATTGAAGGAGCTTGGGATTGCTGTCCCAAGCTCCTTTAATTATGTGACTTTTAGTCCGTCTCGCTCCGTAAGGTGCGAGACAAATAAACCACCCGCTATGCGGGTGCGCAAAGGAGGTTATACCAAAAACTCCAAACGCGTTACAATAGAGGTGTTCAAGCCCACTGTAAAGCGAAAAGAGAAAAGTATGGCACAAAAGGCGCATAGTTTATCACACACAAAGTGGAATTGTAACTATCACATTGTGTTCACCCCTAAGTATAGACGAAAAATTATCTATAATCAATACCGCAGCAGTCTAGGCGAGATATTCCACCGTTTATGTCGCTACAAAGGTGTTGACATTATTGAAGGTCATCTCATGCCAGACCATGTTCATATGTTGGTTAGTATTCCTCCAAGAATCAGTGTATCAAGTTTTGTGGGGTACTTAAAGGGTAAAAGTGCACTTATGATGTTTGACAAACACGCTAATCTCAAATATAAGTTTGGGAATCGCCATTTTTTGGGCAGAGGGCTATTACGTGAGTACAGTCGGTCTTAATGAAGCCACAATAAAGAAATAGATTCAAGAACAGGAAAAGCATGATATTGCACTTGATAAACTGAGTGTGAAAGAATATGAAGATCCCTTTAGGGATAGTGGCAAGTAATACTAGCACCTCTTTGAGAGGTTTGTGACGAGTCAAGAGCAATGAGGCTTGAACAAAGTGAAAGCCAGCGTCTTTAGGCGCTGGCTGGTGATGTGGGCTTATAGCCCTTGTTCAAACCACCCGTTTGACGGTGGTTATGACTACTGACTTACAAGTCCGTCTCACGTCCGTTGGCGCGAGGCAATATGGGCAAAAACTTGTCTAGTATCCTTGTTTCGGAATGAACTCTTGGCGCAGTGGTTAGCAGGTTTCCTTTTGCCACGAGGCCAAAACGAAAAACCTAGCCAACTGTGCGGGAGTGGAATACGAATCAAAATTTTCAATTTTTGGGTTCTTTCCCACTCCCATGATTTATGTAGCATTAAATTGACATAGCGGAAAATTAGAAAGCTTCATTTCTCGTTACCGCAAGTGGATGGCGGCCAACCTAATAATAAACTGGAGGTAGAAATGAAAGGCTCCAATGTAAGGTTTTGATCCAATCTTATACATTAAAGGACAAGGGAAATCAGAGCTTTATCCACGTATTTCTGATCCACTATCTTATAGATGACGTGATTGTACGGGAAGTACGCGGGTGTCTATTCATTCTTTTGTTTCTAAAAGCTCCATAAACTTTCTCACTTTTTGCAGTCACAATGACCCGATGCGAGTCTATTAAGGAATTTTGACATTAATAGTCGACTGTACCCAATTGGGAGAGTTAGATGCACAGATGCTAGGCGGAATCATCCTGCACCCTGAGTATCTGTCAGAAACTAAAAAGATGATTTCTATTGGTTTCCTATTACAAAAATGGAGTATGTGGTTTAATTCAAAGCAACACGAAGAACCTTATCAGTTCTTGACATCCCAGTGACCATCCTAGATATAGGATTTTTTTCGGAACACTGAAGACAGGTGGTGCATGGTTGTCGCCAGCTCGTTAATCTTTCAGGCGGTTTGTCCCTTTTCCAGCCGGGCTTGACATAACTTTGAACAGGAATCACTAAAAAAATAATAAAAAAGTATTGACAGAGCGGTAGGTGTTTGCTAGAATAAAGGAGCTGTCCTCGACAGGGGACAAGACCTTTGAGAACTGAATAGAGACGAACCAAGACGTGCGGGTTAAGAGATTAACCTGTCAAGGAACAATAAACGGATAAGCCAGAGTGCTTAGCCGGACAAACTAGCATTAATGAGAGTTTGATCCTGGCTCAGGACGAACGCTGGCGGCGTGCCTAATACATGCAAGTGGAACGCTTCTTTTTTACCGAGTGCTTGCACTCACAAGGAAGAAGAGTCGCGAACGGGTGAGTAACGCGTAGGTAACCTGCCTGGTAGCGGGGGATAACTATTGGAAACGATAGCTAATACCGCATAATAGTGATTAACTCATGTTAATGACTTGAAAGGTGCAATGGCACCACTATCAGATGGACCTGCGTTGTATTAGCTAGTAGGTAGGGTAAAGGCCTACCTAGGCTGCGATACATAGCCGACCTGAGAGGGTGAACGGCCACACTGGGACTGAGACACGGCCCAGACTCCTACGGGAGGCAGCAGTAGGGAATCTTCGGCAATGGGGGGAACCCTGACCGAGCAACGCCGCGTGAGTGAAGAAGGTTTTCGGATCGTAAAGCTCTGTTGTAAGAGAAGAACGTTGAGTAGAGTGGAAAGTTACTCAAGTGACGGTATCTTACCAGAAAGGGACGGCTAACTACGTGCCAGCAGCCGCGGTAATACGTAGGTCCCGAGCGTTGTCCGGATTTATTGGGCGTAAAGCGAGCGCAGGCGGTTTAGTAAGTCTGAAGTTAAAGGCATTGGC
Organism: Streptococcus criceti HS-6; assembly: GCF_000187975.2. Taxonomy (NCBI): domain Bacteria; kingdom Bacillati; phylum Bacillota; class Bacilli; order Lactobacillales; family Streptococcaceae; genus Streptococcus; species Streptococcus criceti. Next base: position 211,418 of record NZ_AEUV02000002.1, on the reverse strand, counting down.
TCAACCAATGTTTGCTTTGGAAACTGTTAAACTTGAGTGCAGAAGGGGAGAGTGGAATTCCATGTGTAGCGGTGAAATGCGTAGATATATGGAGGAACACCGGTGGCGAAAGCGGCTCTCTGGTCTGTAACTGACGCTGAGGCTCGAAAGCGTGGGTAGCGAACAGGATTAGATACCCTGGTAGTCCACGCCGTAAACGCTGAGTGCTAGGTGTTGGGTCCTTTCCGGGACTCAGTGCCGGAGCTAACGCATTAAGCACTCCGCCTGGGGAGTACGACCGCAAGGTTGAAACTCAAAGGAATTGACGGGGGCCCGCACAAGCGGTGGAGCATGTGGTTTAATTCGAAGCAACGCGAAGAACCTTACCAGGTCTTGACATCCCGATGCCATCCCTAGAGATAGGGAGTTACTTCGGTACATCGGTGACAGGTGGTGCATGGTTGTCGTCAGCTCGTGTCGTGAGATGTTGGGTTAAGTCCCGCAACGAGCGCAACCCTTATTGTTAGTTGCCATCATTGAGTTGGGCACTCTAGCGAGACTGCCGGTAATAAACCGGAGGAAGGTGGGGATGACGTCAAATCATCATGCCCCTTATGACCTGGGCTACACACGTGCTACAATGGTTGGTACAACGAGTCGCAAGCCGGTGACGGCAAGCTAATCTCTGAAAGCCAATCTCAGTTCGGATTGGAGGCTGCAACTCGCCTCCATGAAGTCGGAATCGCTAGTAATCGCGGATCAGCACGCCGCGGTGAATACGTTCCCGGGCCTTGTACACACCGCCCGTCACACCACGAGAGTTTGTAACACCCAAAGTCGGTGAGGTAACCTTCGGGAGCCAGCCGCCTAAGGTGGGACGGATGATTGGGGTGAAGTCGTAACAAGGTAGCCGTATCGGAAGGTGCGGCTGGATCACCTCCTTTCTAAGGAAAAACTAAGTAACGGAGGGCGTTTAAAAGCGACTTGATTTTAGGAAACCAAGGCAGTATGCTTGCATACAAGGTGGTTTATCTAAATCACAAGCTTTTAGCCCGAGTACAATTTAGCCGATAAGGTTAATGGTACCCTTATTTAGCTACGGAAGCACGTTTTGGGGAGTGTCTATTTAGTTTTCAGAGGTTTTGTGGGGCCTTAGCTCAGCTGGGAGAGCGCCTGCTTTGCACGCAGGAGGTCAGCGGTTCGATCCCGCTAGGCTCCATTATCTAGGATACAAAGAGATGTTCGGCTTGCCGAAATTTCTGTAGAAAAATAGGAAATCGACGCAGTGTGTCTTGCACACAAGGAGATTTATCTTTTTTCCTAAGAAATTAATCTCGTGTTCAACTAGATAAGCTGATATTAGAATACGATCCTAAACTTTCTAGGAATAAGTCAAAACCACCTAGTGTCTTAGCGACACGTCGTTGGTTGTCTCCTTATTCTACGCAAGTTTTGCGACAGGTCGCACCGGATCTTGATATCATGCACTTGTCCATTGACAATTGAATATCTATCAAATAGTAACAAGAAAATAAACCGAAACGCTGTAAATATTTAATGAGTTAATTAATAAGGTTAAGTTAATAAGGGCGCACGGTGGATGCCTTGGCACTAGGAGCCGATGAAGGACGTGATTAACGACGAAATGCTTTGGGGAGCTGTAAGTAAGCAGAGATCCAGAGATATCCGAATGGGGGAACCCGGCAACTACAGGTTGTCATCACTAATTGTTAAGATTAGTTGAGGGAAGACGCGGTGAACTGAAACATCTCAGTAGCTGCAGGAAGAGAAAGCAAAAGCGATTGCCTGAGTAGCGGCGAGCGAAAGGGCAAGAGGGCAAACCAGGATGTTTACATTCTGGGGTTGTAGGACTGCAATGAGGACTTATAGATGATAGAAGAAGACTCTGGGAAGGGTCGCCAAAGAGAGTAACAGCCTCGTATTTGAAATCGTTTATAAGCCTAGCAGGATCCTGAGTACGGCGAGACACGAGGAATCTCGTCGGAAACTGGGAGGCCCATCTCCCAACCCTAAATACTCCCTAGTGACCGATAGTGAACCAGTACCGTGAGGGAAAGGTGAAAAGCACCCCGGAAGGGGAGTGAAAGAGAACCTGAAACCGTGTGCCTACAAGAAGTTCGAGCCCGTTAATGGGTGAGAGCGTGCCTTTTGTAGAATGAACCGGCGAGTTACGTTATTGTGCGAGGTTAAGTTGAAGAGACGGAGCCGTAGGGAAACCGAGTCTGAATAGGGCGAGTGAGTACAATGATGTAGACCCGAAACCAGGTGACCTACCCATGAGCAGGGTGAAGGTGAGGTAAGACTCACTGGAGGCCCGAACCAGAGTACGTTGAAAAGTGCTTGGATGACTTGTGGGTAGCGGAGAAATTCCAAACGAACTTGGAGATAGCTGGTTCTCTCCGAAATAGCTTTAGGGCTAGCGTCGACATTGAGAATCTTGGAGGTAGAGCACTGTTTGGGTGAGGGGTCCATCCCGGATTACCAATCTCAGATAAACTCCGAATGCCAAGTATTTATGGTCGGCAGTCAGACTGCGAGTGCTAAGATCCGTAGTCGAAAGGGAAACAGCCCAGACCACCAGCTAAGGTCCCCAAATAATTGTTAAGTGGAAAAGGATGTGGGGTTGCACAGACAACTAGGATGTTAGCTTAGAAGCAGCTATTCATTCAAAGAGTGCGTAATAGCTCACTAGTCGAGTGACCCTGCGCCGAAAATGTACCGGGGCTAAAACAATTTACCGAAGCTGTGGATTCCGAAAGGGATGGTAGGAGAGCGTTCTATGTGTGATGAAGGCATACCGTGAGGAGTGCTGGAGTGCATAGAAGTGAGAATGCCGGTATGAGTAGCGCAAGACAGGTGAGAATCCTGTCCACCGTAAGACTAAGGTTTCCAGGGGAAGGCTCGTCCGCCCTGGGTTAGTCGGGACCTAAGGAGAGACCGACAGGTGTATCCGATGGGCAACAGGTTGATAGTCCTGTACTAGAGTATAGAGTGAAGGAGGGACGCAGAAGGCTAACTCAACCAGACGATTGGACGTGTCTGGCCAAGCAGTGAGGCGTGAACTGAGTTAAATGCTTAGTTCTGTAACGTTGAGCTGTGAAGGGGAGCGAAGTTTAGTAGTGAAGTGAGTGATGTCACGCTGCCAAGAAAAGCTTCTAGCGTTAATGTATACTCTACCCGTACCGCAAACCGACACAGGTAGTCGAGGCGAGTAGCCTCAGGTGAGCGAGCGAACTCTCGTTAAGGAACTCGGCAAAATGGCCCCGTAACTTCGGGAGAAGGGGCGCTGGCTTAAAGTCAGCCGCAGTGAAAAGGCCCAAGCAACTGTTTATCAAAAACACAGCTCTCTGCGAAATCGCAAGATGAAGTATAGGGGGTGACGCCTGCCCGGTGCTGGAAGGTTAAGAGGAGTGCTTAGCGGTAACGCGAAGGTATGAATTGAAGCCCCAGTAAACGGCGGCCGTAACTATAACGGTCCTAAGGTAGCGAAATTCCTTGTCGGGTAAGTTCCGACCCGCACGAAAGGCGTAATGATTTGGGCACTGTCTCAACGAGAGACTCGGTGAAATTTTAGTACCTGTGAAGATGCAGGTTACCCGCGACAGGACGGAAAGACCCCATGGAGCTTTACTGCAGTTTGATATTGAGTATCTGTACCACATGTACAGGATAGGTAGGAGCCATAGAAGCCGGGACGCTAGTTTCGGCAGAGGCGCTGTTGGGATACTACCCTTGTGTTATGGCTACTCTAACCCGATTGGCTAAACGTCAATGGAGACAGTGTCTGACGGGCAGTTTGACTGGGGCGGTCGCCTCCTAAAAGGTAACGGAGGCGCCCAAAGGTTCCCTCAGATTGGTTGGAAATCAATCGCAGAGTGTAAAGGTATAAGGGAGCTTGACTGCGAGAGCGACAACTCGAGCAGGGACGAAAGTCGGGCTTAGTGATCCGGTGGTTCCGCATGGAAGGGCCATCGCTCAACGGATAAAAGCTACCCTGGGGATAACAGGCTTATCTCCCCCAAGAGTTCACATCGACGGGGAGGTTTGGCACCTCGATGTCGGCTCGTCGCATCCTGGGGCTGTAGTCGGTCCCAAGGGTTGGGCTGTTCGCCCATTAAAGCGGCACGCGAGCTGGGTTCAGAACGTCGTGAGACAGTTCGGTCCCTATCCGTCGCGGGCGAAGGAAATTTGAGAGGATCTGCTCCTAGTACGAGAGGACCAGAGTGGACTTACCGCTGGTGTACCAGTTGTTCTGCCAAGAGCATTGCTGGGTAGCTATGTAGGGAGGGGATAAACGCTGAAAGCATCTAAGTGTGAAGCCCCCCTCAAGATGAGATTTCCCATGATTTTATATCAGTAAGAGCCCTGAGAGACGATCAGGTAGATAGGTTGGGAGTGGAAGCATGGTGACATGTGAAGCGGACCAATACTAATCGCTCGAGGACTTATCCAAAGGTATTGACAGCGAGAGGTTGAGCTTGGTACAATAGATAGGTATTCAATTTTGAGTGCACAAACAATCCAGAGGATTGTTTGGGTTGGGGAATCAGGAAACGACGTTTCCCACCTAACCCATTCATAGTTAAGTGATGATAGCCTAGGAGAGACACCTGTTCCCATGCCGAACACAGCAGTTAAGTCCTAGCACGCCTGAAGTAATTGGGGGTTGCCCCCTGTGAGATAAGGGAGTCGCTTAGCGTTGATCCGCCATAGCTCAGTTGGTAGTAGCGCATGACTGTTAATCATGATGTCGTAGGTTCGAGTCCTACTGGCGGAGTAGAGATATCACTTGAAAGAGTTCTTCTAAGAACTCTTTCTTTTTTTAGTTAGCCAAGCGAGGTTGGGAGTGTCACCAGCCTTTAGTGCTGCCATCACTTGGCGGGAAGTTTTATCGTTGTTGGACATCGGTAACTAACTTGTAACTAGATGTAAGTCGAATTTTTTCAAGTATAAATTTTCAAGTATAAAAAGGAAGATGGTTTACCCGCTGTGTTTAATGGTTCTTATGTTAATCTTGCTATTGACTTCTGAGTTCTTGCTTTTAGCTTTTAAAATTTTCTCTTTTAGGGTATAATAGTCAAAGTTAGTCAAAGATAAGGAAGTGGAGTCTATGCCTGTGAAAAATACTTCGGATAGTATCGAAGAATATATTAAAAACATTTTGGCCCAGTCGGGGATTGTAGAACTTAAACGTTCCCACCTAGCGGACTCATTCGATGTTGTCCCCAGCCAAATTAACTATGTCATCAAGACTCGCTTTACTGAAAGTCGTGGCTATGTGGTTGAAAGCAAGCGAGGTGGCGGTGGGTATATCCGTATTGCCAAGGTTGCTTTTTCGGACAAGCACCACCTACTTAATGCTCTGGCAAACTCGATTGGAGAAGCTATCAGCAGTCAGGTCTTTGATGATCTTATCCAACAGCTCTATGATCAAGGAATTATTAGCGAGCGGGAAGGAAATATTATCCTAGCTTCATCCTCTGATGATGTCCTAGGTGCTGATGCGGCGCGGATTCGCGCCCGAATGCTTAAGAGAATTATTCAACGAGTAGATAGAAAAGGAAATCCAGATGACTGATTATTCCCTGAAAATGCAAGAAATCTTTAGCCGTGCCCAGTATCAGGCCACTCGTTTTCAAAGTCAATTTTTGGAAACTTGGCATGTCCTTTTGGCTATGGTCGATACTGATGAGACAGTGGCCCACCTAGCTCTAATGGATTTTGCTGATCAAATTGATTTGGACGAATATGAGGATGCGGCTGTCTTGGTAGTTCGTCGCAAGCCCCTTAAAGCTGTCAAGGTCCAAGAGATTTTACCAGCTTCAAGAGCCTTGGAGCGAATTTTGACTCATGCTGGTCGGATTGCTCAGGCGGTTAAGTCACCTGAGATTGGCAGTGAACATGTTCTTTTGTCTATGATGTTTGGCCGCGATAATCTAGCAGCTCGGATTTTAGAACAGGTTGGTTTTCGCTTTCAAGACGAAGGCAAGGATACTCTCCGTCTGATTGATCTGCGTAAGGTTTTAGAACGTTATGCTGGTTTTTCTAAGGAAGATGTTAAAGCCATTTTTGACTTGGCTAAACCGAAGAAATCTGGTAATAACAATTTTAGCAATATGATGGGACCTCAGCCCACTGCTGGGGATCTAGCTGATTTCACAAGAGATCTGACAGCCCTAGCCGCTCAAGGACAATTGGATAGGGTTATCGGCCGTGATGAAGAAATTACCCGTATCTTGCAAATTCTCAGCCGCAAGACTAAGAACAATCCAGTCTTGGTTGGTGATGCTGGTGTCGGAAAAACTGCTCTAGCTTACGGCCTAGCTCAGCGGATTGTTGAAGGAGAGGTTCCTTATGAATTAGCTGAATTTCGAGTCTTAGAATTAGACATGATGTCAGTTGTGGCTGGTACCCGTTTCCGAGGGGATTTTGAAGAGCGGATGAATCAGATTATTGCTGATATCGAAACTGATGGTCATATTATCCTCTTTGTTGATGAAGTCCACACCATCATGGGGTCTGGTAGTGGTATTGATAGCACTCTAGATGCTGCCAATATTCTCAAGCCAGCCCTCTCAAGAGGAACCCTCCACATGATTGGGGCAACGACCCAGGAAGAATATTCTAAGCACATTGAAAAAGATGCAGCTCTTTCGCGTCGTTTTGCCAGGGTTTTGATTGAAGAACCTTCAGTTGACGAGGCCTATCAGATTCTTTTGGGACTTAAAGGAAGTTATGAGGCCTACCACAATGTTACCATCTCTGATCAAGCTGTTTTGACGACTGTAAAGTCAGCCCACCGCTATTTGACCAGTAAGAATCTTCCGGATTCAGCCGTCGATTTGTTGGATGAGACTAGTGCCATGGTGCAAAATACGGTTAAACGTTCTCTGCCAACCTTCCTAAGTTCAGCCGACCAGGCCCTCTTATCGGGGAATCTAGGAGCGGTCGCAAATCTACTTCGTGTGGAGGATAAGCAAAAGATTCGCAAGCCTGTTGCTGTCGGAGAAGAAGATATCCTGCGGACCCTCAGTAAGCTGTCTGGCATTCCGTTAGAGAAGATGACTCAGGCCGATAATCAACGCTACCTTAATCTGGAAAGGGAACTCCATAAACGAGTTATTGGCCAAGAGGATGCCGTCTCTGCTGTTTCTAGGGCGATTCGCCGTAACCGGTCGGGAATTCGAACAGGCAAGCGCCCAATCGGCTCCTTCATGTTCTTAGGGCCAACTGGAGTCGGTAAGACTGAGTTGGCCAAGGCTCTGGCTGAACTTCTCTTTGACGATGAGTCAGCCTTGATTCGCTTCGATATGTCTGAGTACATGGAAAAATTTGCTGCCAGCCGTCTCAATGGGGCACCTCCAGGTTATGTTGGCTATGAAGAAGGTGGCGAGTTGACTGAAAAAGTTAGGCAGAAACCCTACTCTGTTCTTCTTTTTGATGAGGTAGAAAAGGCCCACCCAGATATCTTTAATGTCCTCTTGCAAGTTTTGGATGATGGAGTATTGACCGACAGTCGCGGTCGTCAGGTCAATTTTTCTAACACTATCATTATCATGACCAGTAATCTGGGGGCAACTGCTTTGCGTGATGATAAGACTGTTGGTTTTGGAGCCAAAGCCATCAGTCATGACTATGAAGCTATGCAGAGTCGGATTATGGAAGAACTCAAGAAAACCTACCGTCCGGAATTCATTAATCGAATTGATGAAAAGATTGTTTTCCACAGTCTGACACCAGACCATATGCGTCAAGTTGTTAAGCTAATGATCAAGCCATTGGAAGCTACCTTGGCTGAAAAAGATATCGTTCTAAAGGTTCAGCCGTCTGCTCTCAAACTTTTGGCAGAGCATGGCTATGACCCTGAAATGGGAGCTCGTCCGCTACGTCGGACCATCCAAATAGAAATTGAAGATAAGTTATCTGAATTGCTCTTGTCAGGTCAATTAAAAGCAGGTGCGAGCTTGAAAATTGGCAGCCATAAGGGAACCTTGAAATTTAATCTGGTATAAGATAAAAAGAGAGTGAGACAGAAGTCAATTCTTTATATAAATTGACTTCGTTGTTCCACCTCCGCACAGTTGATTAGGATGGCCGCTAACACTTGCGGAGTAGTTAAACAGTCCAGTGGACTGTTTAAGGGGGGCCTGAAAATAAGACAGCGTCCCAGATCAGGACCCCCAACCACTGCATCAAACTATTATTACTGCAAAAATAGAAGGCTGGAATACTTTTTCCCAGCCTTTTTGCCTATAGAGATTAAATGACTCTCTTTATACTCAAAGAAAATCAAGCATAGCCGAAGTCCATTTTCTATGGACAATCGTTTTTAACTCTTTCCAATGAAAACTTTGAATAACCTCTTGAAGTTGATTAATAACCTCCTCCAAAGTTTTGAAGGCTTTGTTTTTAAACCCACGTTTTCTTATTTCAGCCCAGACCTGTTCAATAGGATTCATTTCAGGAGTATAAGGCGGAATAAAAGCAAAGTCTATATTATGTGGAACTTCTAAAGCCTTTGATTTATGCCAAATGGCATTATCCATAACCAAAACAATGTAATCGTCAGGAAAAGCTTGACTTAATTGTCTTAAAAATTCGTTCATCCATTCAGTATTACAACCTCCTGCGATGAGGAAAAAAGATTCTCCTGTATGGGCATCAACGGCTCCGTAACAATAACGGTATTCTCGAATGTAGTGGCTGGCTACATGTGGCCTATAACCTTTAGGTGCCCAACAAGCTCCTAGCTTACTGATACGACCAAAACCCGCTTCATCTTGATACATGAGACGGACTTTCTTGTAACGTCGGCTATGCTTAAAGCGCTTTCTTGTCTTCCTGAATATAGATTTTATTTTTTGACGCATAAATCGTTTTAGCGTCTGCTTTTTTAGGATGTTTTGGACGAGGAGTTACCTTTCGCCATCCGTGGCGTTTTAATAAAGCATAGAATCCCTCACGAGTGGTTGACTTTCCAACTTCAGCTTGATAGGCTTCAAACAAGCTTTGAACAGTTACGTGCTCCCCCTTTAATGCCCGTTCTAGTTGTTGGTTTAGGAATCTTTCTTCCTCTTCGATGGTCATATAAGCACGTCTACGACCACCGCGATTTTCTTTAAATAGAGCTGTTAGTCCCCCCTTTTGATAACGGGTAATTAAGTTGCGAACAGACTGGTGAACGAGCCCAACCTCTTTGCCGATTGCTGTTAAGCTCATTCCTTGTGAACGAAGGAGGAGGGCATGCAATTTGCGATAATGAGTATTATTTTTCTTATCTTTAATAGCTTTTTCTAACTCTTGGATTTGTAAATCGGTAAATTCTTTTTTCATACAACCATTATATAGCTATTTTTGAAATTTGTTTAGTATTAGTTATCGGAGAAGCGCCATAGCTATAAAAAGTACTGAGTCATGGAAAATCTGTTTGTGCCAGCCTCTCTGAATAATCAGAGTGAGGATGCTTGCGGGTAAATCGCACTCTCCTTATCGATGTAACTGATAAAAGACTCTTGTGTTTCCATTGAACCATTTTCCAAACTACGATTATTATTAAAATCAGTAATCAGATTTAAAAAGCTGGATAATGAGATAAACATTGATGGTTAAGAACCGACCGCAGTTAAAGTCATATAGCTCAAGCCAAGAATTATACTATTCCTAAAAATTGTTTTTGAATCTAGGTTAGATTCTAGATCTAAGGAGATAGCAGCAGTAAGCAAGAGTAACATAGACAACAATAACTGTAGCTAAACTAATTTCAAAAATACTCAGACCAGCAAACCAGTATTGAGTCAGATGTAGTCTAATCAGACCTAACTTTAAGGCCGTTGCTGTGCTGACACTGGGGAAAGTAAAGGCTGAAAACTGGGAGCAAACCAAGTTTTGATACGGCATACAAGGTAGAGAAAGGTTCCCCAATAAAATCCTTGCGATAGTAAGAGTAGGAGGGTTAGAAAAACAGAATGTCCACAAGGGTAAAGTTGCAAGAAGGCTAAAAGTAACAGAGAACTCGGAGCTGCCATGATGGCCATGTTGGGCAATTCCTGCTCACTCAAAGGCCACTTAGATAACCGATAAAACAAGGCAACCATCAGGATCAGATAGGCTAGAAAGGTCAAGTAAAAAATCATCTGCCCTAAAAGAATCTGTCCAACCACTCTGGCTGTTATAGAAGCAGCAGCTGGCCCAACATAGATAACAAACCAGCCTGGATAGACCTGCTTCCATGTTGCTTGTTTTTTAGCCCTGATACTAAACATCCCCAGAAAAACTAAGTGTCCAACTAAACCGATAGCCCAGATGCTGAGTAGGTAAGGCCTGGCTAGAGGAAGAACCAAAGGCGAAAGCATCATGGCCATGAAATAGGTTGGAAAAGTTGAAGCTGTTAAGAGGCTGGTCAATTGTTTTTGGCAGTCTTCTTTTTCCAGACAGAAATAGACCGTTAAAAGAAGCCACAGCCCTAGACTTAGAAAGAGCAGCCCCTGAGCTGCGAGCGGATTGACAAATTTGAAAATTAAGTTCGTCAGAGCAGTCAGTCCCAGTAAAAGCCCTGTCAGAGCCAATGGCAGTCTACTTTTCATTATTTTCCCCATTCAAATGCTTCGGAACAGAATTCCTTAGGTTGGAATACCATCAAAAATTTCTTTGACTTGGGCTAAACTTTCAGCCCGAGCGACAGCCCCGCGGATTTTAGCAGCACCAGAGGTTCCTCGCAGATAGTAAGGGGCTAAGCCACGGAATTCTCGTACAGCAATTGTTTCGCCCTTGAGGCCAACCAGACGGCTGAGGTGGTCATAGGCAATCTCTAACTTTTTAGCGAAGGTAAGATTAGGTAGAACTTCCCCAGTCTCGAAGTAGTGGTTGATTTGGGTAAAGAGATAAGGATTGTTGAGGGCTCCACGACCAATCATAACAGCATCGGTACCGACTTCTTCCAGCATGAACTTAGCGTCTTCAACAGTCTTAATATCCCCATTACCAATGAAAGGGATCGTTTTGAGGGCCTCAGCTACCCTAGCTAAGGTTTCATGGTCACAGCGACCAGTGTACATCTGCTCACGGGTCCGACCGTGCATGGCCAGAGCAGCTACACCAGCTTCCTCTGCAGCCAGAGCATTTTCCACAGCCAAGGAGCTGTCAGCCCAGCCTGTTCGCATTTTAACAGTCAGCGGGATATTGAGGACAGACTTAACAGTTTTTACCACCTGATAAATCTTTTCGGGATCCTTGAGCCACATGGCACCAGCTTCATTTTTGACAATCTTATTGACGGGGCACCCCATATTGATGTCAACTATGTCAGTCTCCGTATTGGTTTGAATAAATTCGGCAGCTCGCGCCAAGCTATCGCCATCATTGCCAAAAAGCTGGATGGAAACAGGATGTTCACCTTCGTCAATGTGGAGCATGTGAAGAGTTTTTTCATTATTGTAGAGGATTCCCTTATCAGAAACCATTTCCATAACAGCTAAGCCGGCTCCAAATTCCTTAGCGATAGTACGAAAGGCTGAATTAGTTACACCAGCCATGGGAGCTAGAACTGTACGGTGGGGAATTTCTACATTCCCAATCATAAAGGACGAATTAAGCTTGGTCATCAATAATTTCCTCCAGATCTTTTTCATCAAAGTTGTAAGTTTTACCACAGAACTGGCAGGTGATTTCAGCACCATGGTCCTCATCCTTCATGGCCTGTAGTTCATCTTTACCCAAACTGGCCAGAGCAGCCCGAAAACGCCCCTTGCTACAATCGCAGGCAAAACTCAACACTTCCTCAGCCAAAATCTTGTAAGAGTCGTCACCATAGAGGGCATCGATCAGTGCCTGTGTATGATTGTCGGACTCCAAAAGAGTAGAGATAGCAGGCATCTCTTGAATACGTTTCTCGAAACGGGTAATGTCTTCTTCTTTGGCATCTGGCAGGACTTGAAGCATAAATCCTCCAGCCACCTTGACTTGGTCCTTGTCATCCAAGAGGACATTGAGGCCTACAGCAGACGGAGTCTGTTCACTTTCGGTCAAGTAGTAGGCGAAGTCTTCGCCGATTTCTCCGGAAACCAATGGCGTTGTCGAAGTATAAGGACGACCTGTTCCGTAGTCAATGATGGAGACAAATTGTCCCTGACCCATGAAAGGTCCCACCAAGACTTCACCGGTCTCAGTTTTCTTAATATCAACACCGGGATTTTGAATGTAGCCCTTAACATGACCAGCCGTATCTGCGACAGAAATGATGTGACCAAAAGAACTGTTACCGATAACCTTGACCGTCACCTTGGCCTCTCCTTTTTGGTTGGCAGCTAAAATTTGATTGGCAATCAAGGTTCGTCCCAAAGCGACAGTTGATGATGACAGGGTGTGGTGTTTGTCTTGGGCAGCCCGAACAGTTTCGGTACTATCCAAGATATAGGCCCGGAAAGAGCCAGATGTTGCAATTGTTTTAATCAGTTTATCCATAATGCCTCTATTATAGCATAAAACAGAGATTGAAAGGGTCCGGTTGATATGAGAAAGGAGTGGAACAGACCGTTACAAACGGTACTGACTTTGGAGCTTTACATTGGTTATATCCAGCAAGTTTTCTTGCCCGCCTTGGCAAAATTTGATATAGTTATGGTTAGTTATATTCTTGGAGGGATTTTTTATGCAATACACAACCATTCTTATTTTAGCCATCTTTCTCGGAGGAATGATATTTGTTAATTCTCGCGCTCAAAGAAAACAAAAACAAGCGCGTGATGATATGCAAAATAAGCTAGTCAAGGGAGCGGAAGTTGAAACTATCGGTGGTTTAATTGCGACCGTGGATGAAGTCGACCAAGCCAACAATCGTATCGTTCTCGATGTCGAAGGCGTTTACTTGACTTTCGACTTGAGCCGTTCGATTTTAAAAGTCAATGCCTCACCAGCAGATACTTCAGTTGTTTCAGCTGAGTCAACGGATGACCAAGCGGAGGATAATGATAAAACAGAATCAGCTATTGAAGACTAAGGAATTTATAGTATCTCGCTTTTGAAGCTAGAGCTGCCCAGTCTATCACCACTGAGCTGTTGACTGCAAACTCGGCGTAAACTTATTAAAGCGACTCAATTCTCGCTTACAGATAACGTGATAGCCCGATTTAATTGTTGACCTATACTCTCCCTGAGTGGTAAAATGCAGGGGAGTAATGGTAGGAAAATCAGGTTGAGAACTCTCACTCTCAACAGGCTTCGATACTGTCCTTGAGGCGTTAGCTCCTAAAGAATCGGGATTGCGATGCAAACCGTCCGCATTACTAAGCTCTTGGCTTTGGCTAAGAGTTTTTTCTTGCTATGGTCACTAGGATTTGTTCATCAAGTTCCTTTATCTGCTGTTGAATTGATTCTTATTCCAGTCAGTCAATAGTCAAGTCTAAGATTCGCTGTTGCTGGGCAAAACGATTTTCATTTTAGAATTTCTCTGCCACCATTCCATGTTTCTTAATACTAAAAGTCAAAAATGAACAAAATTAGAATTTTCTTCACCAGAACTCTAACTCTGTTCGTTTTTTAATGCTGTCGGTGGACTTTTTATAAGAGCAGGACAGACAGCTTTTTGAAGTTGCTGATTGCGTGTCACAACTAGAAGTGCAATCTCCCTTGATTTATGGTAAAATTCTAAGAGTATGGCTGTATTTAAGTTTAAGAAAAAACAAGAGACGCAAATTCTGGAAAAAATTCCCAAACATATTGGGATTATTATGGATGGCAATGGTCGCTGGGCTAAGAAACGCCTGCAACCACGTGTCATGGGCCACAAGGCAGGAATGGATGCCCTGCAAAGAGTGACCATCAAGGCCTCTGAGCTTGGTGTTAAGGTCCTGACGGTCTACGCCTTTTCAACAGAAAATTGGTCACGGCCTGCTGATGAAGTTAAATTCATTATGAATCTTCCGGTAGAATTTTTTGATAAATATGTTCCAGAACTCCATAAAAACAATGTTCGGGTTCAGGTTATCGGGGATACCAGTAAGTTGCCTCAGGCTACTTTTGAGGCTATGGAGCGGGCCTGTACTAAGACTCAACATAACTCAGGACTGATATTAAATTTTGCCCTCAACTACGGTGGCCGAGCAGAGATTACAACAGCTGTTAAGGCTCTGGCGCAAGAAGTGAAAGATGGTCACTTGCAACCGGAAGCTATTGATGAAGACCTGATCGCTAGGCACTTAATGACTAAGGCCCTTCCTTATTTGTATCGCGACCCTGATCTGATTATTCGAACGAGTGGAGAGCTGCGGCTTAGTAACTTCCTGCCCTGGCAGGCGGCCTACAGTGAGTTTTATTTTACCAAGGTGCTCTGGCCTGATTTCAATGAAGACGAACTAGTCAAGGCTATTGCAGAATTCAACCACCGCCAAAGACGCTTTGGTGGTGTCTAAAGGAGACAAGTATGCGTGAACGTGTGATTTACGGAGGGATTGCGGGTGCTATCTTCCTGGCCTTTTTAGTGCTGGGGCATCTCCCCTTTCAATTATTCGTCGGAGTTTTGGCTATGGTTGGCATCTCCGAGCTTTTCAAGATGAAGGGGTTAGAAATTTTTTCTTTTGAGGGAGTTCTAGCTATGTTGGCAGCCTTTGTCCTGACGGTTCCTATGGGGACCTATCTGACCTTCCTGCCTCTAGATGCTAGTTGGACCTGCTTTGGCCTACTCAGCTTTATAATTTTGGCTGGGACAGTGCTTAATAGTGATACTTATTCTTTCGATGATGCGGTCTTCCCGATTGCTTCAGCGGTCTATATTGGTTTTGGTTTCCAAAATTTGGTCAATGCTCGGCTGGATAGTGTCAATAAGGTTCTCTTCGCCATCTTTATTGTCTGGGCAACCGACATCGGTGCCTACATGATTGGTCGGCAATTCGGTCAGAATAAGCTCATGCCGAAGGTATCCCCCAACAAGACCATTGAGGGGAGTTTGGGAGGAATTCTCTCAGCCTTGGCTGTCTCCTTGATTTTCATGTTGGTGGACAAGTCTGTTTACAGTCCCAAATCCTTCCTAGTTACCATGATTTTAGTTGTTGTCTTTAGTATCTTTGCCCAATTTGGCGATTTGGTAGAAAGTGCCATCAAGCGTCATTTTGGTGTTAAGGATTCAGGGAAATTAATTCCTGGACACGGAGGAATCTTGGACCGTTTCGACAGTATGATTTTTGTTTTCCCAATCATGCATTTCTTTGGATTATTCTAAGCACTGGGTGGGTTAAACCTACCCAGCATTATTTAGAGGTTATCAATGCTTTTAAACATTATTATCTTTATCATCGTCTTTGGTGTCATCGTAATGGTACATGAATTTGGTCACTTTTATTTTGCTAAAAAATCTGGCATTCTAGTTCGTGAATTTGCCATCGGGATGGGGCCAAAGATTTTTGCCCATATCGGGCAGGATGGTACGGCTTATACCATCCGCATGCTTCCCCTTGGTGGTTATGTTCGGATGGCTGGATGGGGCGACGACAAGACGGAAATTAAGACAGGAACACCCGTCAGCCTGACTTTAAATGATCAGGGCCTTGTCAGTCGGATTAATCTGTCTGACAAACAACTGGATACTGACAGCCTGCCCATGAATGTGACTGCCTATGATTTGGAAGATCAGCTGCACATCACAGGTCTGGTTCTCGATGAAACCAGAACCTACTCGGTTGATCACGATGCCACAATTATTGAAGAAGACGGGACCGAAATTAGGATTGCTCCGCTGGATGTTCAGTATCAGAATGCCAGTGTCTGGGGACGGATGATTACCAACTTTGCTGGCCCCATGAACAATTTTATTTTGGGAACTGTGGTTCTCATCATCATGGCTTTCGTACAGGGAGGAGCACCCAATCCCAATACCAACGCTATCCGTGTTGCTGACGGTGGACCAGCTCAAACAGCTGGAATTAAGTCTGGCGATAGAATCTTAAGTATTGCGGATAAAAAGGTCGAGAATTGGGATGACCTAACTGAGGCAGTCGCCAGCTCAACCAAGGAGTTAAAAAAGGGCGAGCAGATTAGCCTTACCATCCAAGATAAATCTAAGCACACTAAAAAGGTGCAGGTCAAGCCCAAAAAGGTTAATGGCAGCTACCTAATTGGTGTTCAGCAAGCTATAAAAACCGATTTTTGGAGCAAACTAATCAGTGGCTTCAATTTAGCTCTGACCGCCATGACCCAACTGATTCGAGCTGTGGGAAATATTATTCTCCACTTTAGTCTTAATAAGCTAGGGGGGCCTGTTGCTATGTATCAGATGGTCGGTCAGGCAGCTCACTCAGGTCTTGTGGATGTCCTCTTTCTCATGGGGATGCTGTCTATGAATCTGGGAGTGGTCAACCTTTTCCCAATCCCAGCTTTAGATGGCGGCAAGATTCTCATCAATATCATTGAGGCGATTCGTCGCAAACCCCTCAGGCAGGAAACAGAAACCTATATCACTCTAATCGGTGTGGCTATTATGTTGGTACTCATGGTTGCCGTCACTTGGAACGACATCATGCGGGCCTTCTTCTAAAAAATAATTAGTTTCCCTACAGTCATTACTCTAGTTGAAAGGAAAGCCTTGTCCAGCGATAGGGCAAAACAAACTCATGAAACAATCTCAAATGTTGATCCCAACCTTGCGTGAAATGCCAAGTGATGCTCAGGTTATCAGTCACGCCCTCATGGTTCGGGCTGGCTATGTCCAACAAGTTACCTCTGGTGTTTACTCTTATCTACCTCTGGCCAATCGGGTTATTGAGAAATTCAAAACCATCATGCGAGAAGAATTTGATAAGATTGGTGCAGTGGAAATGCTGGCACCGGCTCTTCTGACAGCGGACCTCTGGAAGGAGTCAGGTCGTTACGATACTTATGGTGAAGACCTTTATAAGTTGAAAAATCGCGATCAGGCTGATTTTATCCTAGGACCAACTCACGAAGAAACCTTTACAGCCATAGTGCGAGATGCAGTGAAATCTTACAAGCAGCTGCCAATAAATCTTTACCAAATTCAGTCTAAATATCGTGATGAGAAACGTCCCCGTAATGGGCTCCTACGGACACGTGAATTTATCATGAAGGACGGCTACAGCTTCCATGCCAACTATGACAGCTTGGACGATACCTATGAAGATTACCGCCAGGCTTATGAAGCCATCTTTACCCGAGCTGGTCTTGATTTCAAGGGCATTATTGGTGATGGCGGTGCCATGGGCGGTAAGGATAGCCAAGAATTTATGGCGGTTACCCCTGACCGAACTGATCTAGAGCACTGGCTGGTGCTGGATAAATCCATTGCTTCTGTGGATGAAATTCCAGAAGATGTTCTGCTCCAAATCAGGGAGGAACTCAATAATTGGTTAGTTTCAGGAGAAGATACAATTGCCTACTCTAACCAGTCCAACTATGCGGCTAATCTGGAAATGGCTACTAGCCTTTACAAACCCAGTCAGGCTGTCACGATTCAGGAAGACTTGACCAAAGTTGAAACCCCAGATTGTAGAACTATTGATGAAGTGGCTGCCTTCCTTAAGGTTGATGAAGCGCAAACCATCAAGACTTTACTCTTTATGGCAGATGATCATCCAGTTGTCGCTCTTCTGGTTGGTAATGACCAAGTCAATGATGTTAAGCTCAAGAATTATCTGGGGGCTGATTTCCTTGAGCCAGCCGATGAAAAACAGGCTAAGGCTACCTTTGGAGCTCATTTCGGTTCACTGGGGCCGGTTGGTCTGCCAGAAGAAGTGACAATCATCGCTGACCGTAAAATTCAAGACTTGGCTAATGCTGTCGCTGGTGCCAACGAGGATGGCTATCACTTGACTAGTGTCAACCCAGGTCGTGACTTTACGCCTAAAGACTATGTTGATATCCGCGAAGTCAAAGAGGGAGAACCGTCACCAGACGGTCAAGGCACCCTTAAATTTGCGCGTGGTATTGAAATCGGTCATATCTTTAAATTGGGCATTCGTTATTCAGATAGCATGGGAGCCAATATTCTCGATGAAAATGGCCGTTCAGTCCCAATCATTATGGGGTGTTACGGCATTGGTGTTAGTCGAATTCTCTCAGCGGTCATCGAGCAGCATGCCCGCCTCTTTGTCAACAAGACACCAAAAGGATCTTACCGCTTGGCATGGGGAATTAACTTCCCTAAAGAGCTGGCGCCATTTGATGTTCACTTGATTACGGTTAACATCAAAGATCAGGAAGCTCAAGATTTAACAGCTAAGTTGGAATCTCAGCTGACAGCAGCTGGCTATCAAGTACTGACTGATGACCGCAACGAGCGGGTTGGATCTAAATTCTCAGACAGTGACCTGATTGGCTTGCCAATTCGTGTTACCGTTGGCAAGAAGGCTGCCGAAGGTGTTGTTGAAGTCAAAATCAAAGCGACTGGAGATACCATTGAAGTTAATGCCGAAAATCTCTTAGAAACCCTGCCAATCCTAACGAAGGATGCGGATTAACTATAAAATAAATAAAGGTCATCGCTCAGTGATGGCCTTTTATCGCAAAATCAGTACTGGATTTGCTACCTATTTTTCATCTGAGTTTTGTTATAATAGACCTACTAAGAAAAGAAGGTGATTCTATGAAACTAACGACTTTAGGGCGCTGGGGAGCCTATCCCTACCAAGACGGAGGAACAACGTCCTATTTGGTGACCGGCCATGATGGTTTTCAGTTACTCATGGATTGTGGCAGTCGGGCTGTAACCGAGCTGGAAAAGGAAATCAGTCCGCTGGATTTGGATGCGGTCATCATCAGTCATTATCATCCCGACCATGTGGCTGATCTGGGTGTGCTGCGTCATTATTTTCAACTCTATCCCAAACACCTTTGGGAGCCAAAGGTGCTCCCCATCTATGGTCATGATGAAGACAATTATGAGTTTGCCAAGCTGACCATGGACGGAGTCTCTCAAGGTCATGCCTACGATGTGACAGGTACTCAGCAAATCGGTCCTTTTGATATTCGTTTTATCAAGACAGTCCATCCTGTGCCTTGTTATGCCTTTAGGATTTTGGAAAGAGAAACTGGGCAGGTTCTGGTCTTCACGGGAGATACGGGTTATTTCGATGGTCTAGCTGATTTTGCCAAGGGAGCGGATCTCTTCTTAGCGGATGTCTATCTTTACGAAGGAAATGAAAATCACCCAGCCCACCTGACTTCTAAGGAAGCTGGTGAGATGGCTAAGCAAGCTAGTGTCAAAAAGCTAGTCCTGACACATGTCCCACCCCTACCACCGCAAGAGATCGATCCCGATCAGCACCTAGAAATTCTGCAGGAGCAAACTCAGGGATCTGCTGGGGCTATCCCAGTAGAATTGGCTGAACCCCACAAGGCTTGGAATCTGGGAGCTAACTGATGACGGAGTTTACCCAGAATCAAAAAGAAGTCTTCATGCGAGAAGCTCTCAAGGAGGCGCAGAAGTCTTTAGCCAAGGAAGAAATTCCCATCGGCTGTGTTATTGTTAAGAACGGCCAAGTTATCGGCCGAGGTCACAATGCGCGTGAGGAGCTCAACCAAGCCATCATGCACGCCGAGATTATGGCTATCAATCAAGCCAACCAAGCAGAAGGCAACTGGCGGCTTTTGGACACGATCCTCTTTGTTACCATTGAGCCCTGTGTCATGTGCAGCGGGGCTATCGGGCTGGCTCGGATTCCTCAGGTCATTTATGGGGCTCCTAACCAAAAATTTGGAGCCGCCGGCAGTCTTTATGATATTTTGAGCGACCAGCGCCTCAACCATCGCGTTCAAGTTGAGGCTGGTGTTCTGGAAGCAGACTGTGCTAGGATTATGCAGGACTTCTTTCGCAAACGACGGGAGAAGAAATCCCAGCCCAATCTTAGCCGGACTTAATTTTCAAGTTTGCAGGCTGTTAAAATTATGCTATAATAGTCACCGGAGCGACACTTTCGCGTGAAGTGGGTCAGGGGAGGAATCCAGCAGCCCTAAGCGATGCTAAGTGTGTGCTCTTTTTACGTATAGAAAAAACCTATGAAATCAAGGCTTCACGGGATTTTATAGTGTATTGCAAAATAAATGAGACAAAGCAAAAGACAATCCAGATAGCCCCCCTCGTTTTCGCAGTTTAGGATGCGGGTAAAAGAGACACTTTGATTTTAGCTTGATTTTTCTACCATGATATTAAGGTTTATGAAAAAGACAAAGGTCGATATGATGTGTTATACTAATGATTTTGACAAGGAAGCGGCACGACTGTTACCGTTTTCTTTTTTTACCAAAAAGGTTGAAAAATCATTGATAAAAGGGTACACTGTATAGGAAATATTGTTTTTAAAAGGGAGTACGTAATGGGACATATTAAATTTGATTATTCAAAAGTGCTTGATAAATTTGTGGCAGCTCAGGAAATTGATTATATGCAGCCACAAGTAACAGCGCTTGATAAAATGTTGCGCGATGGATCAGGCCAAGGCGGAGAAATGACAGGCTGGCTTAACTTACCGGAAACCTACGATAAGGAAGAATTTGCCCGTATCCAAAAAGCAGCAGCTAAAATTCAATCAGATAGCGATGTACTCGTCGTTATCGGTATTGGCGGTTCGTATCTCGGTGCCCGTGCTGCCATTGACTTTTTGAATAACGCGTTTGTCAACTTGCAGCCAGCTGATAAGCGTAAAGCACCGCAAATTCTTTACGCTGGGAACTCCATTTCTTCAAATTACTTAGCCGATTTGGTTGACTACGTGGCTGATAAAGACTTCTCTGTCAATGTTATCTCTAAATCTGGTACAACAACAGAGCCAGCTATTGCCTTTCGTGTTTTTAAGGAGCTCTTGGTTACAAAGTATGGTCAAGAAGAAGCTAATAAGCGCATTTACGCGACAACAGACCGTGCCAAGGGTGCCGTTAAGGTTGAAGCAGATGCCAACGGTTGGGAAACATTTGTCGTTCCAGACAGTGTCGGGGGGCGTTTTACCGTCCTGACACCAGTTGGTCTTTTGCCAATTGCTGCTTCAGGAGCCGATATCACTAAATTGATGGAAGGAGCTAATGCAGCTCGCAAGGCTTACTCATCAGACAAAATTGCAGAAAACGAAGCTTATCAATATGCCGTTATTCGTAATATCCTTTACAGAAAAGGCTATGTGACTGAAATCTTGGCTAACTATGAACCATCTCTTCAATACTTTAGCGAATGGTGGAAACAGTTGGCTGGTGAGTCAGAAGGTAAGGACCAAAAGGGTATCTACCCTACATCTGCTAACTTCTCAACTGATTTGCACTCACTCGGTCAATTTATCCAAGAAGGGATGCGCAATCTCTTTGAAACAGTTATCCGTGTTGAAAAACCTCGCAAGAATATCACAGTTCCAGAAATGACAGAAGATCTTGATGGCCTGGGCTATCTCCAAGGTAAGGATGTTGACTATGTCAACAAGAAAGCGACAGACGGTGTGCTTTTGGCCCACACAGATGGCGGTGTTCCAAATACTTATCTGACCCTCCCAGAACAGGATGAATATACGCTGGGTTACACTATTTACTTCTTTGAGCTGGCTATCGGTCTATCTGGTTACCTCAATGGTGTCAATCCATTTAACCAGCCAGGTGTAGAAGCATACAAGAAAAACATGTTTGCCCTGCTTGGTAAACCAGGTTTTGAAGAACTAGGCGCTGAATTGAACGCCCGTTTGTAAAAGTATCTCCTTATTAAGACTAATCAGAAGCAGTTCCCTTGGGGTTCTGCTTTTTTGGTGGCAATTAGTGCACGATTTTTTATGAGCTTGCAAAAAAGAGTGTCTTAATTATTTTTTGTAAGCGCTTTATAATGTGATTAGAAAGCAACTGATACATTGAAATCGCTGATACTTCTGTGAAAAAAGGTCCATTGAATCTATGTAATTCATCGTCAGGTTTCTTATTTTTCTTTGGAGTGCTTCACGGTTTAGTATCTTGTTGTCTGTTAATTGAGCACGAGCTGAAATCTTAATAAAAAAGATAAACTTCCTTGTGCCTTAGTGGCACGATGTCAGTTTCCTATTTTTATATAGATTTTTAAAGCTCTTTATATCTTAAATAAAGGAGTAAGAAGATGAAAGATTGGTTAAATATCGCTGGAAAAACTGTTATTGTTACAGGCGCTTCATCTGGAATCGGTCACGCCATTGTAGAAGAATTGCTTGATTTAGAGGTTAATGTTGCCAACTTTGATATTACTGACAATGCTGTCAAGCATGACCACTATCTCTTTGTGAAAGTTGATGTGACTTTGCGTCAAGAAGTTGAGGCAGGTGTGACAGCAGTGCTCGAGCGCTTTGGTACGGTTGATGCAGTTGTCAACAATGCTGGAATTAATGTTCCTCGTCTCCTTGTCGATCCTAAAGATCCTCACGGTCAGTATGAACTGGATGATGCGACCTTTGAAAAGATTACCATGATTAATCAAAAGGGTGTTTTCCTCGTTAGTCAGGCTGTCGGTCGTATCTTGGTAGATAAAAAACAAGGGGTAATCATCAATATGGCTTCTGAAGCAGGTCTCGAGGGTTCCGAAGGTCAAAGCGCTTATGCAGCAACCAAGGCAGCTGTTTATAGCTATACGCGATCTTGGGCTAAAGAACTTGGTAAGCATGGTGTTAGAGTTGTCGGAATTGCCCCAGGAATCATGGAAGCAACCGGACTGAGAACGCTTGCATACGAAGAAGCTCTTGGTTATACTAGAGGAAAAACAGTAGATGATATCCGAGCTGGCTATGCCTCAACGAGTACAACGCCACTTGGTCGTAGCGGTAAGTTGAGTGAAGTGGCTGATTTAGTTGCTTACTATATTTCAGATCGTTCGAGTTATATCACTGGAATTACAACCAATGTAGCCGGAGGTAAGACTCGTGGATAATTAAAAACAGGATACAAAGGGCGCCCGCGGATAAAGTCAAATTAGGGAGTGCGACGACGAATCCCTAAAGATTCTAGGAAGCCCCATCTTTTTGGCACAATCCGCAGCCCGTGTTCAATTAAATTAGAAGGATTAGGAAAAGTGGCAGTAGTTAATCGCTGGTATCGAATCTTAGATGTCCTAGTTGCTCAACATCATGTTTCGGTAGATGACATGCTGGAGATACTCGGAGTCAGTCCTCAAACGCTTCAAAGCAGCATTGAGCAACTAAACGATATCTTAGATCGAGATATTCAAATTAGACAAGAAGCTAATACTCTTTATCTAAATGTGCTTGACTATGCTCGTTTAGAAGATATTTTATTGGGGCAATTGAGAAAAGAGACAGATTTCAATTCCTCCAGCAAGAGGGTGTCCTATTTAATTAAGCGCCTTTTGCAAACAGCTCAGCCCCTTCTCATTGATGATTTGGCTGAGGATATGGGGGTCAGCCGCTCAACCATTAATAAGGATTTAAAGAAGGTTAAGCGGCTGGCTAGCGATTATCAGGTCACCATCACAGGAACCCCTAATCGAGGCCTAGAAGCGGAAGGAAAAGAGCTCAGCCTCAGACTCTTTTACATTGATAATGTTTATACCTATTTTGAATCCAGTCACCTAAAAGATGAGACCCAATTATTCCTAGATCAACTCCGAGAAGACTATTTTCTCCCTAAAAACACTGAGGACTTGCTCAAAAAGGTTTTAGCCATCACAGTTTCGCGTATCAGTCGTCAACGATTCTTACCCGATGAGATTCCTTACTTCACTAATGAGCTGAGAGAATCCGAGATTATGGCGAAGTTAATTTACCATGTGGAATTAATTTATCAAATTTCCTTAAGTCAATACGAGCAGGACTTCCTCAGTTATCCGCTCAATATTCAGTTTATTGACGGACTGGATTATCAATCTTCTTTATCTAGTAATTTAAAGCTCATTTATCAGGCCATGGTTGACCATGTAAAAGAGACACTTGATATTGATTTTGATCAAAACAAGCTCTTCCAAAACTTACAAACACATTTTAAATTCATGATTAATCGCTTGATTTTTCATGCTCAGGCTAATGATATTTTCCATGGTGAGATTCGTTTAAAATACCCCTTTGCCTATGAAATGTCACGAGTAGCTGTTGAAAAGTTGCAGACTTATTTTAAGTATCCGATTGCTCCCTCAGAAATCAGCTATCTTGCCCTGTACTTCGAATTAGTGTTAAATGAACGGGATTTAGAATCAACGGCTCCCCGTCCCCAAATTGCGGTTGTTTGTACAACTGGACGGGGAACAGCAGCGATGATTAGTCACCAACTCACACATGTTCTAGGAAATAATGTCGAGATTACTCAATTCTCTGAGGAAAACTTTAATCCGCAAAATGACGATAATTATTTTGCTATCTTTACAACCATTCCTTTAAAACTGGAACAGTTAAAATCTCCCGTTATTAAAATCAGCAACCTCTTTGATGACCAATGGTTGCGGGAGGAATGGCAGAAGATTAACGCTTACCATAAAAGTCGTTTGGAGACAGTCCAGCTGAGATTTGTCAGACTGGCTCCCAGCAAGTCCTATCTGCACTATCTAGAAACGATGTGTCAGTTACTTGCTGATGAGGGATTGGTCGATAGTGACTTTAAAAGGCGCATTTTGAGCCGTGAGCAAAGGCAGTCAACCATTTTTAGTAATGATATTGCATTTCCCCATGCTATTAATCACGCGAGTAGGCAAACAATTTTAATGTTAGGTGTACTAGAGGAGACCTACAAGAGTGATAATTATTCGGTCGATTTCATCTTCATGGTAGCTATTTCTGAGCAGGTGGATGAACGAACCGAGGCAGAGCTCTTAGATCTCTATGATGATATTTTCCGCATTGCCAGTGACCAGTCCATCAAGGATGAGTTGAAGTTGGTTGAGACTCAGGAAGATTTTCTCGATTTAGCTAAAAGCAAAGGAGTATTCTAATGAATTATATCTATACTTTTGCGGCCTTTGTAGTACTTGCCTACCTTGTGCAAGTAATCTTAGGCCTGCGACAGCTCAAACATTTCAACCAAGTTTATGCCCGCTTACGGCAAAAAGGCCGTGTTGCGATTGGCCGTAATTCGGGGCGGATTAAGGCTGGAACCATTGTCATGTTTGCTATTGATAAACAGGGGACGGTCCTAGAGGCACAAAAAATGCAAGGGGTCACAATCGCAGCTAAATTTAAACCCATGCCAGCTTATCTTGGTCAGGACATTCATTACTTTGATCACTATAATCCTTTGGTTCGCCAAGAGAATAAATTGCTGCAGGCAGCCATTGAAGATGCTCGGGATATCTTTTTAAAAACAGAGGCTGGTGTTTATCGCGATGCTCCACAATCGAGTCCGTTTTCAGATCTCGGCTTGCGTGCTAAGCTCTTCTTGGCCCGCTTGAAAAATCATACACAGTAAATGCAACTAAGTTTTAAAAATCATTACTGATAAGACTAAAAGATCATATAAGGAGTTTCTTATGAATTACGTTACGAAATTTGCTGAGGGCTTTATGAAGCTCTTCCAGTCAGGCGGTGAAACCTTCATGTCTTGGATGACAAGTATTGTTCCGGTTGTCCTCATGCTTCTGGTCGCCATGAATGCCTTGATTGCTCTCCTAGGTGAGGAGAGGGTTAATAAGCTGGCTGCGATTTCTGCCAGTAACCCGATCAGTCGTTACATGATCCTACCCTTCATCTCAGCTTTCATGCTGGGGAATCCTATGGCAATTAGTATGGGACGCTTCATGCCGGAATACTACAAGCCTAGCTATGTTGCCTCACAAATGCAATTCTGTCATACCTCGAACGGTGTGTTCCCTCATATCAATCCAGGTGAACTCTTTGTTTGGTTAGGGATTGCTTCGGGAATCAAAACTTTGGGATTAAGCCAGATGGATTTGGCAATCCGCTATATGCTGGTAGGGATTATTATGAATTTCCTTGCTGGCTGGATTACGGACTTTACAACCGCTTGGGTTTGTAAGCAACAAGGTGTTAGCTTGAGCAAGTCATTGAACAGTTGATGTGAGCGAGAAAGAGGTTTCTTATGAGTTACAGAAGTATACAAGTCGTCAAGGGGAATGGTGGTTTTGGTGGCCCTCTGATCATTACCCCAACGGATGAAAAGCATAAATTTATCTATATTACAGGTGGCGGAGAAAAGCCAGACATTGTGGATAAAATCGTTGAATTAACCGGAATGGAAGCTGTCAATGGTTTTAAGACTTCTATTCCAGATGAAGAAATCGCCCTTGCTATTGTTGACTGTGGCGGAACTCTCCGCTGCGGTATTTATCCAAAGAAGGGCATTCCAACCATCAATATTGTGGCCACTGGTAAAAGCGGTCCGCTGGCCCAATACATTACAGAAGATATCTATGTTTCAGCCGTAGGTCTCAATCAAATCACTGCTACCGATGAAGTTGGAGAAGCTAGCCAGCCTGTCGCTGCTAGTCCTGAAAGCTCGTCAACAAGTACTTATGATACCAGTAAAAAAATTACAGAGCAACGGGCTGAGACAAGCCTTGTGGCCCGAATTGGTATGGGAGCTGGTAAGGTTGTAGCTGTCTTTAATCAGGCTGCGCGTGAAGCGATCCAAACTATGTTGAATACCATTCTCCCTTTCATGGCTTTTGTGTCCCTCTTGATTGGTATTATCAATGGTTCAGGAATCGGGAACTGGATTGCTAAGCTGATGATACCTCTAGCTGGAAATATCTGGGGGCTAATTCTAATTGGATTTATTTGCTCCCTGCCATTCCTCTCTCCCCTTCTAGGGCCAGGGGCCGTAATCTCCCAAATTATCGGTACCCTGATTGGTGTTGAAATTGGTAAGGGCCATATTCCTCCTCAAATGGCCTTGCCAGCCCTATTTGCTATCAATACTCAAAATGGCTGTGACTTTATTCCAGTAGCCCTCGGTTTATCTGAAGCTAACGCTGAAACGGTTGAAGTCGGGGTACCATCTGTCCTGTATTCTCGTTTCTTAAGCGGTGTTCCCCGTGTTATCGTCGCTTGGCTGGCCAGCATTGGTCTGTATCAATGAGAAAATAAGTTAGAAAAGAGGTCCGCATGGTGAAGATATTTGAAACAAAAGTACTTGAAGTTGGTCCAGAAGCTCAAGGGATGATTGATGGGGCTGATATGATGATTCTCTTTGGAGAAGGAGCTCCTCAGGATTTAGCAGAATACTGCTTCATGATTGATAATAAGAATTTAACTGGTTCAATAAAAGTTGGCGGCCGCCTAGTTGTTGATGGAGAAACCTTTCCCATTACCTCTGTTGGTGAGGTTGTTGAGAAGAATCTCGTCAACCTAGGGCATATCACCATTTCCTTCGATGGTGATAAAGAAGGTAGCCTACCTGGCACCTTGCATGTTTCTGCTCCAGACAAGGTTCAGCTGAGATCGGGCTCAATCATCCAGCTATTTAGTGATTAAAAATAATACAGTCAATCAGGCTTGACATTCAAGCCTGATTTTCTTTTATGTTCAGTTAATCTTCATCAATTAGGAGGTGGAGTTTTTTGCCATTTATTTTGGAAAAAACATCTACTTTTTAATACCATGAAAACGCTTTATAATTGAAACAGATGGGAGAAAGAATCGTATGAAGGACAGAACGCATGCCATCTTGGATCGCTTGTTAGACTCTGAAATTCCGCTAACCGTAAGGTACCTTTCGACAGAATTTAAGGTCAGTGAAAGAACCATTCGGAATGAAATAAGTGCCATAAACGAGCTATTGCGACAGTGCCAGCTACCTTTAGTAGATGCCATCCGCTCCAAGGGACTAGAGTTAAATCTATCTCAGCTCGATAGAGAACGGCTAATAACCTTTATTGGCCAGCATTCAGGCTTCAAGTATCTTAGTCGAGAAGAGAGAGTACTAGATTTAATTTTGGATATAGCCTTTGGAAAAGAGCCCGTCTTTTTAAAGAAAAAGGAGGAATGTTATCAGGTGTCAAAATCTTCTATTGATGAAGATATTCGGCAGGTCAGAAAAAGTTTAGCCTATTACCAAGTAGAAGTTGTTAGCCTACCTAAGCAAGGTCTAAAGTTTCAAGCCAAAGAACAATTTATCAGGACCATGCTTTTTTCAATGGTGAGTTCAGTTTTAGTAGCTGAGGAGCAAGGGAAAAAAGAGCTTGTTTATAAGTATGTTGATAAAGAACGGCTGCATCATTTAGATACTATATATAGTAATTGCATTTCGCAAGTAGAAGTAAGTCCTTATCGGATAAACTTTAACCTTTTGACCTATATTTGGCTTAATCGTCTCAGTCGTGGTCATTACATTTCGCCTTCCAATGAAAGCGAGCGTCGCAGAGAGAAAAATGATCGCATTTCAGCTTATATCAGTCAGGTTTTGCGTGAGTTTAAGATCGAATCGAGCACAGAAGAAGAGCGGTATATTTATTTTTTGCTGAATAGCCTGAATAAAGAAGAAGCCTATCATCCCTCCAATTGGTTGGATCTTCAGCTATTAATCATGCAGCTTATTCAGTTTGTGGAGGAAGAAACGGGAATCCCCTTTAATAAAAAGGAAGCCCAGCTACAAGAAGCCTTATACGGCCACATGATTGGCATGGTTGACCGCATTAAAAACGGCCTCCAATTGGTCAATCCCCTTAAAGATAAAATCAAGCAAGCCTATGGTCAGGTATATTCTGGTCTTGAAAAATTTTTAAGAGGAGAACAGGACAAACTCGGCGGAATTATTACCGATGATGAAATTGCCTTTTTGACGATTCATTTTTCGACAGCCTTGAGCGAAATCAACCAAAATAACCAGTATTGGTACCGTGCCATTGTGATTTGTAACTATGGGATAGCAACAGGTCGTTTGCTGGCAGAAAACCTGAAAGAGTACTTCAATATAGAAGTTCTAGCAGTTTTAAGCAGCCGCGAAATTGACTTAGTCGAAAAATTTGATGTTGATCTAGTTTTTTCAACAGTGAAGCTTAACTATAAAGCTAAGCCCATCATGATTATGGATACTATTTTCAATGAGGAAACGAAGCTGATGGTCCACAATTTTCTAGAAGCGAATCGACAGCATCAGAGGTTGATTACTCGAAAAAGCGACTATACAGAAATGTTTCAAATTCTACTCAAAACGATAGAATCCCAGTTCGGAAAGTTGACTAAAAATTTTTATAACGATTTGGAAAACCTATTTCGAAAAAATGGGCTAACAATCAACCAAAAGGAGGTACAGCCTATGATTCAAGATGTGCTATCTGATGATAATATCTTGTTTGAAAAGGGAGATTTTACATGGCAGGAGGCCATTCAGCAGGTCGCCAAGCCATTATTGAGGAAAAAGAATATCACCGAAGACTATGTTCAAGCCATGATAGAGGATGTTAAAAAGTACGGTCCTTATATTGTGATCGGTCCCCATCTGGCTTTAGCACATGCTCGTCCGGAAGACGGTGCAAATCAGCTGGGGTTAAGTCTGGCTATTTTCCAGAAACCTGTCAGCTTTGGTCATGAATTCAACGACCCTGTGAAAGTTATTTTCTGCCTATCTGCGGTGGATTCCTATTCGCATTTAAATATTATGAAAAGTTTAGTCAGCCTGATTAGAAAGGAGGACAATATAAAAAAATTAGCTGACGCCTCAAATATTCAAATGGTTAAAAAAATTTTGTTTACAGATGATTCGGAGGAGGAAAAATAATATGGCTAAAAAATTAAATATCTTGTTTGTCTGTGGAGCAGGATTAGGTTCTAGCTTTGCTGCTCAAATGGCTGCAGAGGATGTCCTCAATAAATATGGTATAGATGCTAAATTAGATCACGTTGATATTTCGACAGCCGCCTCGGTTGGCCCTGATGTTATCATTACTGCTCAGAACTTTGAAAAACAATTTGCTCAGTTTTCAATTGACCCAGAAAAAACAGCCTTAGTTTTTTTGAAGAATATTGTTTCCAGTCAGGAGATAGAAGAAAAATTACTGCCGGTTTTGCGAGAACGTAACTTCATTTAGGTCACTACCATAAGGGAGGTAATACTATGGGAATCATTAATTTTATTATCAATAATATTTTGACCCAAGCCTCAATTACGATTGCTTTAATTGCTATGCTTGGGCTGATCCTGCAGAAAAAATCCATAGGTCAAATTATTTCAGGGACGCTAAAAACGCTGCTCGGTTTTCAAGTCTTGAGTGCGGGTTCTAACATCATTGTGGCTAGTTTGACCTACTTTGGCAAGATTTTTCAAAAGGGTTTTCATACCCACGGCATTGTTCCTTCAATCGAAGCCATTAATGGTCAAGCCATGAATGATTTGGGCTTGGGTAGAGAGATTGCCTTAACCTTTCTAGCTATCTTTATTGTTAATATTTTAATTGCCCGTTTTACAAAATGGAACTATATCTTTTTAACTGGTCAGGCCTTACTCTGGATGGCTACCATGACCACGGTATTTGGTTATTTTGCTGGCTTACGAGGTCTCTTACTGATTGTAATTGGCGGTATTGTTGGTGGAATTTTTACAGTCGCCATGCCTGCTCTAGCTCAGCCGATTATTCGTAAAGTCACTGGTAATAATGATATAGCTCTGGGACATTTTTGCACTATTGGTTATTTATTTGAAGCCGGTGTCGCAAAAATATTTGGAGAACGCGGAGACAAAAAGAGGTCTATTGAAGACATTGAAATGCCCAAGTCCTTTGAATTTTTGCAAGATACGTACCTATCTGTAATGGTTGTTATGGTTCCACTGTACCTCATTACAGCAGCCTTTGCAGGATCAGGAGCCGTTAATACGGGTAGCCAAAACTATTTGATGTATGCTTTCTTGCAGTCCATTCAGTTTGTTGTTGGGATCTATGTCTTGCTGGCGGGTGTTCGACTCTTACTCGGAGAAATTGTTCCTGCCTTCCGCGGTATTGCGATGAAGCTGGTTCCAGATGCTATTCCCGCCTTGGATTGCCCCGTCTTCTTCCCCTATTCTCCTAACGCTGTTATCCTAGGCTTTATTACAACCACCATTGGTACTATCGTGGCCATGTTTGTCCTACCAGTATTTGGATTAGCCATGATTCTTCCAGGAATGCTGACCAATTTCTTCGCTGGCGGTACCGCTGGGATATTTGGAAATGCTGTAGGCGGACGCAGAGGAGCGATTATTGGAGGAATTGCTCATGGCTTTTTCATCACGCTTTTACCAGCTTTATTGGTCACAGCCTTTAGTTCATTGGGCTTTGTCAATGCAACAGCTACTGATGTTGATACGGTGACTGCAGCGCTCCTCTACTACTGGATACTAAGTCCCATTTTCAAAATGTTTTAGCTAACCTATCAATTTAAGGAAGGAGGATAGCCATGTTCAAATTTTTAAAGAAAACAACCAAACCCAGCTCGGAAAGCCAAACAGCTCCTCCAAAATACAGTGAGGAAGAGCTTAAAAAATTTAAGCAGGAACTTGAAAACTTGCTGCAGGTAAAAGAAGAGCACCTAGAAGATGCCCAATACTTTGAAAAGTTAGGCTTGCTCTATGCCCAAGTTTCTCAAGAAGAGGATGCGATTAAAAATCTTGAAAAGAGCCTGTCCATTAAATTATCTATGGGGACGGTTATAAAAAGCTGATGTCGCTGTACAATCAAAAAAGAAAAGAAGCGGCCCGCTCTCAGGATGATGAATTGATAGCGTACTATATGGGAAAAATGGATGATATGCGAAATATCGCTAAAAAAGTGACCTTAACGGCCAAGGAGGATTAGAGATGTATAAAACCTTAAAAGAAATTACAGATGCTGCAGATAAATTAAATATGACTGTCGGAGCCTTTAATATGCACAATTTAGAAATGCTCCCCAGCATGATCAGAGGCGCCCAAGAAGTTGGTCTCCCAATTGTGATTCAAACCAGTGTAGCCACGGCTCAATACATTGGCTATGACGTTATTGTAGCCGTATGTAAGCAGTTAGCTAATAATGATTTGGTTGATGTCGCCCTTCACTTGGATCACGCCAGAGATTTTGACGCGATTAGAGCTGCTATTGCAGCCGGCTATTCGAGTGTCATGTTCGACGGCTCAAACCTGCCCTTTAAAGAAAATATTGCAAAAACCAAGGCAGTCGTTGATTATGCTCATGCTAGAGGCGTTTCGGTAGAAGGGGAACTGGGCACTATTGGGGGAACAGAAGAAGGCATTTCGGTTTCTGAGGATGATAAGGAATATACGAGACCTAATGATGCTGTTCGATTTTTAGCAGAAACTGGGGTTGATGCCTTAGCAGTCGGCATTGGGACTAACCATGGCCAATTCAAATCTAAAACCAATGTCAAGATACCTCTGCTAAAAGAAATTCATAGTCTTGTTGATGTTCCGCTCGTTATACATGGAGGGACTGGTGTTAAAGAAGAGGATTATCCAGAATTAATTAATAATGGCATTAGAAAATTTAATGTCGGGACTGAGCTACTGGTCGGCTGGACAGCGGTTGCTAAGGAAACATTTGGAGCAACTGAGGTTAATAAATCCCTGCGTTACAATATTATTCCATGCAATGATAAGGTCAAAGAAATTGTCAAACACAAACTAAGCCTCTTTATGAATAGTGACAGTCCTCTAAAATAGGAGGAGTCAATGAAAGAAACCTTACTTTTAATAGCTGGTCCGCCGGCGACAGGAAAATCTTATTTAGTCGGTTTAATTGAAAAAATTCAGCCAACCTTATATAAAATAACACCTGATGAACTAAAAGAGGCAATTGCTGACAGTAAAGGATTTAACAGTTTAGAAGAAAAGGCAGCTTTGGAAATCATTGTCTGGAAATCTTATTATCAAGCCTTGGAGGCTTATATGATGGTTGGTAAAAAGATTGTTGTCAGTGAGTATCCTTTTTCCGATAAACAAAAGCCTGCTTTGCTAGCTTTAGCGAGCCGTTATTCATACGAAATCATTACCGTTCGCTTGGTGGCTGATTTTGAGGTTCTGTGGCAAAGACGCTATCACAGAGATCGCGAAATCAGTAGGCATCTGAGCCATATTATGACACATTATCACTACGGCGATCAGCTACTCCAGCGTGAATTAGCAGATAATCATATTACAAAAAACGAATTTTGGGATATCCTCAAGAAGAGAGATTACAATCATTTTCAATTAGGTCAACTATTTGAATTTGATGTCAGCGATTTCGCAAGGGTTGATTACACTGACCTTTTGTCCTACCTTGCCAAATTATAATTTGCGGTTCCCCCTTTGGAAACCCAAATGGTACGTTGTACACTATCGGACAAAGTCTTGCCTGCACTTTGGTACCTTATCTATTTTGAATTTCTTTGAAATAGGGAATCCCAATCCCTTAACAAAGAGAAAATACCGTCATATACTAAAAAACAGCCCCATTGTTAAAGTGGAGCTGTTTTTGAAGAGGGTTAGTATTCTTTCGTCGTATGCCGTTTTCCCGCTGCAATAGCGTCGCTTTCTTTCATTTGAACAACTCGACTTTTATTCGTATTTGCGGGCATATTATCCATTGAGTACCAGTAAACATCAGCCGTCCCGTCACGAGCCACATAAACTATCCGGTCTTGTTCTTGACTTGGCTGTTCTTCATCTGATATTTGAGGCACTGTCTGTGATGGCTCTGACTGCACACTAGAGGAGCCTTCCTGAGTTGATGAAGAAGAGTCTGCCCTTTCAGAAGAGCTTTTTGAAGTTGTAGAATACTTAGCCGGATGATTGGTTGAAGTTGAATCATCGCTACAAGCGCTAAAAGCAACAATGGCTAATAAGGCTACTAATATGTAAGTGATTTTTTTCATAGAATCCTCTCCTATATGAAATAATAGTATTTACAAAACTATTATATAAGTTATTTTTTAATAAAATAATAAAAATTTTAAAAATTAACATAAATATGAATATAATATTATAAAATTACAATTTAAAAAGAGCGTAAAAAAGCCCTCTAGGCTTTATTCCTAAAGGATAGGGATTTACTATAGTTTTTCACTTTGCTTGCTTCCCAGACAGTTCTTTACCCAGTTGAATGATGTAATCTTTGAGATCATCCTTAACCTGTGGATGTTGTAAAGCATAATCAATAGAGGTTTTCATAAAGCCGAACTTATCGCCGACATCATAGCGTTTACCGGTAAATTCACGTGCAAAGACGCGTTGGGTCTTATTGAGGGTATCAATAGCATCGGTCAATTGAACTTCGTTACCTGCTCCCGGTGCTTGGGTTTCCAAGATTTCAAAAATTTCTGGTGTCAGGAGGTAGCGCCCGATGATAGCTAAATCACTTGGGGCATCTTCAGGCTCT
The DNA here is from genome assembly GCF_000187975.2 of Streptococcus criceti HS-6. Lineage (NCBI taxonomy): Bacteria > Bacillati > Bacillota > Bacilli > Lactobacillales > Streptococcaceae > Streptococcus > Streptococcus criceti. The sequence continues at coordinate 177,202 of NZ_AEUV02000002.1, read as the reverse complement.
GGCTTCTCGACAAAAGTTTCAACGGAGTACAGTCCCTTGCGCCCTTCACCTTGGGGAGCAATGACCCCGTAGGCAGAAACATCTTCGTGAGGGACAGGCATAACGGCGATGGTGGAGGCATGAGTTTCCTTGTAATCATTGATGAGTTGCTGAGTCAAAGGAATAGCCTTGTCATCAGTAATATCCATCAAGTCGTCCCCCAACATGACGACAAAGGGCTCGTTTCCAACGAAAGCTTTGGCTTGCAGGACAGCATCCCCAAGACCGCGTGGGTGGCTCTGGCGGATAAAGTGGAGGTTAATAGCTGTTGTATCATTAACCAATTTAAGTAGGTCAGTTTTGCCCTTCTGCTCCAAGTTGTATTCTAATTCAAAGTTAGAGTCAAAGTGGTCTTCGATGGAGCGTTTGGCTTTACCAGTTACCACCAAGATGTCTTCAATCCCTGATTTGAGGGCTTCTTCAACAATAAATTGGATAGTCGGTTTGTCTACAATCGGTAACATTTCCTTAGCTAAGGCCTTGGTTGCTGGCAGGAAACGAGTTCCTAACCCAGCAGCTGGAATGACGGCTTTTCTTACTTTAGTCATACTGTCTTTCATTTCCTTCTCATTTATTCTTTTAGTTTACTTTTTATCTTCCTGCCATTCATTTTCTGAACGCAGTTCATTAGACATCATATTAAAGATGGATTCCTTAATATCAGCACCTTCATAGATGGCCTTATAAATAGCTGTGGTGATCGGCATATAGACACCGAGTTGCTGCGCTAATTCATAGGCCACCTTTGTCGTTGAAATGCCTTCAATCACCATCCCCATGTTGCGCTCAACATCTTCTAATTTTTCACCGCGTCCTAGGGCATCACCAGCCCGCCAGTTGCGAGAATGGACAGAAGTCCCCGTAACAATCAAATCACCGACCCCAGACAGACCGCTATAGGTCAGAGGATTGGCTCCCATCTTAACGCCCAGACGGGTGATTTCAGCCAAGCCACGAGTGATAATAGCTGCCTTGGCATTGTCACCATACCCCATACCGTGAAGAGCACCAGCTCCAACGGCAATGATGTTTTTCAAAGCTCCAGCTGTTTCTACTCCAATGACATCTTGATTAGTATAGAGGCGGAAGTAATGGTTACTGAAGATAGCCTGAACATATTTGGCAGCTTCCAAATCTTTAGAAGCGGCTGTAATCAGGGTGATATCACGGACAATGGTTTCTTCGGCATGACTTGGACCAGAAACAACCACGATTTCACTGCGTAAATCAGCAGGAATCTCTTCTTCCAGAATGGTTGATAGGCGTTCATGGGTACCAGGCTCTAAGCCTTTGGAAGCGTGCATAATGATAACCTTGTGGTCGAGAATATCAGCCACCTGCTTAGCCACTAGACGTGTTACCTTGGTTGGCACTACAAAAAGAATAGCATCAATTCCATCCAAAGTTTGTCCTAAGTCCTTGTACGCTTTAATCTTACCATCCAGCACAACATCCTTGAAATACAAGGTGTTAGTATGCTGATCATTGATTTCATCAATCTGTTCGGGGATATTTCCCCAAATACGGACCTCATGCCCGTTGTCATTAAGTACCTGAGCGAGGGCAGTCCCCCAAGAGCCCGGTCCCAAGACAGCAACTTTTTGTTTTGTCATAATAGGTCTCCATATCATAGTATCGCTTTCATTATAACATAAAATGAAGATACCACGGACAAAGCAAGTTAAAATAATTCAAATGACTTGCTAGGGGGAGTGGAACAGACAGCCATGATGGTTTTGCCTTTATCTACAAATTAATGTCATCCCTGAAGATTAGGCATAAAAACCGGTAAATCGTTGTGAAATGGCAATTTCAATTTTCCTTGCTCTCCCATTTTAAGGCGGCAGGCTTTGGCAGTCTGTCTTTAGACCGCAAAATCGAGGGTCTAGTTTTCACAAGGTCTTAGTCCAATCAACTCAACGACAATTAATCCAGCTTGCTCGAAGATTTTCTTGAGAAATTCATAGACTAGGCTGGTTTTTTCCTTTTTAATGACGAATATCTTAGTGTATAATAGAAAACAGTAAAAACTGATGCGAGGTTAATAATGGCAAAAATTCGTGGTTTTGAGCTGGTCAGCTCTTACAGCAATCAAGATCTCTTACCCAAGCGTGAGACAGCTCATGCAGCTGGTTATGATTTGAAGGTGGCAGAAACCACCAAAATTGAACCGGGGGAAATTGTTCTCGTGCCGACAGGGGTCAAGGCTTATATGCAGCCAGGAGAGGTTCTCTATCTCTACGACCGTTCTTCCAATCCTCGAAAGAAAGGGTTGGTCCTCATTAACTCGGTTGGGGTTATCGATGGTGACTACTACGGCAATCCCAATAATGAGGGGCATATTTTTGCCCAAATGCAAAACATCACCCAAGAGCATGTGACTTTGGAGATCGGTGAGCGCATTGTCCAAGCTGTCTTTGCCCCTTATCTGGTAGCAGATGGCGATCAGGCAGAGGGAGTTCGCTCAGGTGGTTTTGGCAGTACAGGCCGATAAGTAGGTAGAAGGAGGATAAGGACTATCGCTAAGAAAAAATCAATCTTTGTCTGTCAGGAATGTGGTTACAATTCTCCCAAGTATCTGGGCCGTTGTCCTAACTGTGGCTCTTGGTCCTCTTTCGTTGAAGAAAAGGAGGCCGAGGAAGTCAAGAATGCTCGAGTGTCTTTGACAGGGGAAAAAACAAAACCAACCAAGTTAAAAGATGTCTCCTCTATTGATTATGCCAGAACCAAGACGAACATGGAGGAGTTTAACCGAGTACTCGGCGGCGGTGTTGTACCTGGCAGTCTGGTCCTTATCGGTGGGGATCCCGGTATCGGGAAGTCAACTCTCTTGCTGCAGGTCTCGACCCAGCTGGCCAATAAGGGAACGGTGCTCTATGTTTCTGGGGAAGAATCGGCCGAGCAAATCAAGCTGCGCAGTGAGCGCCTAGGCGATATTGACAATGAATTTTACATCTACGCTGAAACTAATATGCAAAATATCCGCTCTGAAATCGAGCGTCTGAAACCGAATTTCCTAATTATCGACTCTATCCAGACGGTCATGAGTCCTGAAATTACCAGTGTTCAGGGTTCCGTTTCTCAGGTGCGGGAGGTGACGGCTGAGCTTATGCAGCTGGCCAAGAGCAATAATATCGCCACCTTTATCGTGGGTCATGTGACCAAGGAAGGGACCTTAGCTGGTCCGCGGATGCTGGAGCACATGGTAGACACGGTTCTTTATTTTGAAGGGGAACGCCACCATACCTTTCGGATTTTGCGGGCAGTGAAAAACCGCTTTGGCTCAACCAATGAGATCGGGATTTTTGAAATGCAGACGGGTGGTCTGGTCGAGGTCCTCAACCCTAGTCAGCTCTTCTTGGAAGAGCGCTTGGATGGGGCGACAGGTTCGGCTATTGTCGTCACTATGGAAGGGACACGCCCGATTTTAGCTGAAGTTCAAGCCCTAGTCACACCGACGGTTTTTGGCAATGCCAAGCGAACCACAACAGGACTTGATTTCAACCGTGCCAGCCTGATTATGGCCGTCTTGGAAAAACGCTGTGGTCTCCTCCTGCAAAATCAAGATGCTTACCTCAAGTCAGCTGGTGGGGTCAAGCTGGACGAGCCAGCTATTGATCTGGCGGTGGCAGTCGCTATTGCATCTTCCTACAAGGAAGCACCGACTAATGCTCAGGATGCCTTCATCGGTGAAATCGGTTTGACAGGAGAAATTCGCCGTGTCAATCGAATTGAGCAACGCATCAATGAGGCTGCCAAGCTTGGTTTTACCAAAATCTATGCACCCAAGAATGCCCTGCATGGGATTGATATCCCCAAAAACATTGAAGTCATTGGAGTTTCAACAGTCGGGGAAGTTCTGAAGAAAGTGTTTAAATCATGATAGAAAAACAAACAAACGACATTGTCTATGGTGTCCATGCTGTAACCGAAAGCCTGCAAGCTAATACAGGTAATAAACTCTATATTCAAGACGACCTGAGGGGCAAGAATGTTGATAAAATCAAGGCCTTAGCAGCTCAGAAAAAGGTTGCTATTTCTTGGACTTCCAAGAAAGCTCTGTTCGAGATGACCCAGGGAGCTGTTCACCAAGGCTTTGTCCTGCGGGTTTCAGAATTTGCCTACAGTGATTTGACGACAATTTTAGCCAAGGCAGATCAGGAAGAAAATCCGCTGATTTTGATTTTAGATGGTTTGACGGACCCCCATAATTTCGGTTCGATCCTACGAACAGCCGATGCGACTGACGTTGCTGGTGTTGTTATCCCTAAGCACCGGGCGGTTGGCGTTACTCCAGTTGTTGCCAAAACATCAACAGGAGCGGTAGAACATGTCCCCATTGCCCGTGTGACCAACCTCAGTCAAACCTTGGATAAACTGAAAGAGTCTGGCTATTGGATTTTTGGAACTGATATGGATGGCACGCCCAGCCAAAAGTGGAATACAGCTGGCAAGCTAGCCCTGATTATCGGCAATGAGGGCAAGGGGATTTCCCCCAACCTCAAAAGGCAAGTGGATGAAATGATTACTATCCCTATGACTGGTCATGTGCAAAGTTTAAATGCCAGCGTAGCTGCGGCTATCCTCATGTACGAGGTTTTTCGGCATAAGCTCTAAGCAAAGTATGGAAATCTGATCTCCATCCGTTTAGAGGTCAGGCACAACCTTGTCCAATATTCCTTTTTTTGGAATAAACTCTTAGCGCAGTGGTTGCTTAGCAAGAGATGGGGCAAACAGTTTGGGAGACTGTTTGAGAAAACCAATATCAACTGTGCGGAAGTGGGCGTGAAATGCCCCAGTGGAGTTGGTCAGTCGGGGATAGACTGACAAAGCCTACCATCTTAAAACAAGAGTGCGACAGCAGTCTAAGCCTTGAAATGGGAGAGCAAGGAAAATTGAAATCGCCATTTCAATTTTCCCCACTCCTTTTTAGCTCCCTAAGAAAAGGAGGCCTTTTCGTGAAAAAGAAAATTCTTTTAGTTGATGGCTACAATATGATTGCCTTTTGGCAGGAAACCCATCGTCTCTTTAAAACCAACCAGCTGGATGCAGCTAGAACTATTCTGCTACGAAAACTCAGCCATTATGCCAGTTTTGAAGGTTTGGAAATTATCTGTGTCTTTGACGCCCAGTATGTTCCTGGCAGTCGCCAGAAGTATGATGACTACGCTCTGACAGTTATCTTTACCGAGAAAGATGAGACAGCTGACTCCTATATCGAGCGGACGGCTGCTGAGTTGAACAGTCCCCTCAATCGGGTCGAAGTAGCTACTAGCGACCTCAATGAACAATGGACGGTCTTTTCTCAAGGGGCTCTGCGAGTCTCTGCTCGAGAACTTGAAGAACGGGTTAATGTGGTCAAGTCAAACTTGGACAAGATGTCTAAAAATATTGATCTCTATACCCCTCGACTAGGATCTCTAGATAACGAACAGCTCGCCAAACTCCGATCTTATTTGGACGATCTTTAACTGGAGAGCAGGAAGAGTAAGCCGATTTTCTTTCATTTAATCAACACTATTGGCACGGTGCTTTTTAATGAAAGAAAATCATTTACAAATGCTTCAAAGTCGGTTATGCTAGTCTTTGGAGAGAGAACCATCATAAAAACGGAGGTTGGCATGACTTTTAAAATCATTACTGATTCGACTGCCGATTTAGACGAAAACTGGGCTCAGGCCCAAGATATTGATATTCTCGGATTAACCATTACCTTAAACGATAAAACCTATCCCACGGTTGGTCCTGAACGCGTGACAAGTGAGTTTCTTTTGCAGGCCATGAAAGCTGGTGCTCAGCCGACGACTAGTCAGGTTAATGTTGGTCAATTTGAAGCTAGTTTTAAAACTTATGCCCAAGAAGGGCGGCCAATTCTCTATCTAGCCTTTTCCTCGGTTCTTTCAGGGACTTACCAGTCCAGCCAGATTGCTAAAGATCTGGTCCTAGAGACCTATCCAGAAGCAGTCATTGAAATTATTGATACTAGGGCCGCTGCTGGAGGGGAAGGCTATCTTTCTATCCTCGCCGCTCAAATGCGGGACCAAGGGGCTAGCCTTGAGGAGGTCAAGGCAAAAATTATTGATGTTTTGCCTCGCTTGCGAACCTTCTTTTTAGTAGATGACCTTTATCACCTTATGCGAGGGGGGCGTCTATCTAAGAGTTCTGCTCTGATTGGCAGTTTAGTTAATATCAAACCCCTGCTTTGGCTGGATGCTGAGGGCAAGCTAGTTCCCTTAGCAAAGTTGCGGGGGCGTAAGAAGGCTATAAAGGAAATGCTGGTTCGGGCAACTCAGGATGTGGAAACCAGCACTGCTGTTGTCGCCTATTCTAACGATGAAGCCAGTGCCCAAGATCTCAAGGCTAGATTGCTGGAAAATTCCGCTATTTCTGAGGTACTCATGATGCCGCTGGGACCAGTTATCTCGGCCCATGTTGGCCCTAAGACCTTAGCCATCTTTACGATTGGCCATGAACCTCGCTAGGCGGGCCAGTACTGACAATTTTCGATGGCGAAATGGTTTTGACTGATTTGTAAACGGTGAGCTTTAACCATAAAAAAATTCAAGTTCTTGAACCACAATGTTCAGGAACTTATTTTTTCTTTTTACGAAAATGACCTTGTAGAATCGCCTTTGTTATGTTATCATGGTACAAAATTTAAATGAAGCTTTAAGAAAAGAATACTATGGCAATGTAAAAACCGCGCATGTCTATTAGGTTAGTCTGGAAATACTGGTCGTTACTGAAATCTTCATACGAGGACTGGGTTGCTTTATCGCTATTTGATTGCCCTTGTCCAAGATGGTGCCCTCCTTCTTATTTGCTGTTTTTTTTTCAGTGAGAAATTTATAGTTCTGTACGAAGGTGCTATTGGATTTTGACGACAAGTAAGCTAGTTTTATACGCAATTTTCAGAGCTTACAATATTTTATGGGTAATTGCGCAGCAATCACGGCTGTCTGTCCCCTTATCGTGTCCTCTTTATTAGGAGAAATTACCTTCATCGCAAGATTTGTTGGCATCTTCCTTATCCTTTGGTCTTGCAGCGAGTATTCTTGAAGGGTATCTTTTTATAGTCCTGATTCTAGGCTATTTGAGTAAGGAAGAAGTCCTGCCATAAGCAAAATCAAATAGGCAGTAACTTTTCAGGTCTTAGCTTTAGTAGCGGTATACGTGTTAACGTACTGGTTTGTACCAGTCTTGCCTTGATTTACTTTTTGTCCTCCTGTGTTGTAAGAAATTAGAGGAGCTCTACCCAATTTCTGGAAAATCCAGGTAATGCAGAAGTCAGCGAGGTTCTAAATTGTTAAACAAGAAAAAACAAGGAGAGGAAATGATGTCTGGAAAGATCAAACGAGGTCACCTAAAACTTTGGCAGAAAGCTACTGTAGTCTTGACCGGTTTGGTAACACTGCTAGGAGCTGCTGTCGTAATCTATACCCTATTTAGTGAGGGTTCCACATCTCCAAAATCCATTCAGAATGACTTTTTAATGGTTTTAACAGGGATTTTTATGATAGTAATGCTGATCTTTGTGGTTCTCTTACTGCTGGGAAAAGGCTGGGAGCAACTGGGGCCAGAGGAAATGTCACCGCAGGAGCGAAAATTTCGCTTTCGCTGGAGTAATTTCAACATGGGTAACATAATCTTGGTAGTCTTACATCAGATTTTTCATCTTCCCTTTTGGCTGGCTGCTCTAATTGATGTCATTGTACTCATCAATTTCTGTATTCTGATCTATGTCATGCTTACTCATAAAACCATTCGCTCAGACGAAAACTTACTGTAAAATGGAGATACTATGAAAATATTTTTAGAAAAACTCAAATGGATTGGTCTTGCTCTTGGCCTCTTTCTGGCCGAGCAGGCAGGAGTATTTGTTATTAGTTTTGCGGCTGTTGTTAAAACAATAGCAAAATATGGCCGACAAGCCGATTCCAATCATCTTTTACCGGCTGGCCCAGTTGGTGTTGGTCTAGCTGTCCTAGTGGAGCTGGGAGCTCTGGCCTTGGCCGTTTGGCTCCTTTATAGGTGGAATTTTATTAAGAAGAAAGGGCTGAACTGGAAAATCTTAGTTTTTGGTCTTATTCTTTCTTATGCTTTGGTGCTAGGGATTGAGCAGGTGGCTAGTTTTGTCATGCAGCTGGAAGACAAAACCAATACTTCCAACCAACAGGCTGTAGAAAGTATGCTGTCCTACGTTCCAGCTTTCTTTATGATTATTGCGGTGGCTATCACAGCACCGGTTATTGAAGAATTAATTTTTCGTGGCTTTATTCAGCAAAAGCTCTTTCGCAATCCTTGGCTGGGCTATCTCTTTGGCAGTCTAGCTTTTGGTTTGGCGCATACCCCTGATTCTTGGGGAGCAGCGCTGGCTTACATTGGTATGGGAGCTGTTATAGGTTTCTTTGCCTTTAAATACAAACGGCTGGAATATGGTATTGCTCTGCATATCCTCAATAATTTTATTTCTGTTTTAATCATGTACCAAATGATTAGCCTTCCTTGGTAGGTCAAGTTAGTAATTAAATGGGAAAGGAAAAGATATGAAAATTGCTTTTAATAAGTTGAAATGGCTGTTGTTAGCCTTCCTACTTTTTTATCTGGATAATGCTCTCCAAGTTTGGTTTATCCTTGGGAAAAACTTAAGCAAGACAGGAACCTCTCTAACGGCTACACTTGTATTTTTACTGGCCACTCTCCTTTTGTTTTTACTCTTTAAGTTTTTGAGAGAACCTCTGTCCATTAAATCCTTGGCCAGCACTAAGTTTGCTTGGTATTTATTAGCCCTGCCAGCTGTTTTTATCACCAATGTTATTGGCAGTTTGGTTCAACAACTGTTAACACATTCTAGCGCCAGCGCCAACCAAAATGCCTTGATGAACTTAGGGATGCCCTTTTATTTAGCGATTGCTTTTTTGGTTATTTTCGCTCCTGTTACTGAAGAATTGATTTTCCGCAAGTGCCTCTTAGAAAAGGTTTTTGGCTTTGAGGGCTACTGGAAATGGATTGGTTGGCTGGTGACGGCCGTCCTCTTTGCTGCCATTCATCTCATTCGGGATCCTGCTAATATTGGCGGTTGGATTACCTATGGAGGTATGGGCTTGGTCTTTGGTTTTGTGGCGATGCAATCCAAGCGGGTTGAATATAGCATCGCTATTCACATGTTTATGAATGCTTACGCTACCTTCATCATGATTTTGATGACCTTAGGTCAATAAGGGTTAAAGAAAAAAGCTGAAAGGCGAACGTCCGACTAAGCGGGCTAGATGTAATTGATAGCTGGCACGCCTGATTCTAGGCTCTATCGCATTGGTAACCCTGCTAGTCCCAACTTTACGGGATGCTTGCCTGATGGCAGGAAAATACTAAAACTCCTCAGAAACCAGTATTTCTGAGGAGTTTTGTTAAAGATAATATCTAAAGAAAATCAAAATAGACAAAGCGGACCTTAGTTAAATCTGCTGTCTCTGAATTTAACACGTCAAGTTTTATAGGATCGTGTCTAAGCCTCCATTAAAACACACCGATGACAAAACATTGATTGCTAGGGCTCGTGTCATAAGGCCCTTATAGACTGGGCGCACTTCTACCCATTTAGCCAAAGGTAGAAACGGGGAGTATTAACATTAAGTCAGGCTCAGAGCTCCTTAGCTCGAGCGATAGTGGCATCAATGCTGGAAATGGCAGAAGCGGTTAAACCAGTCTTTTCCAAATCTGCCAAGCCTGCGATGGTAGTACCGCCAGGGCTGGCAATCTTATCAATTAAATCATGGGGACTTTCCTGTCCCTGACTGAGATTCTGTGCACTGGCTAGGACAGTTTGTGTAACAATGCTCAGGGCTTGATCCTTAGGAAAGCCATGCTTGACACCAGCCAGAGCTAAGGCCTCCATGAAGAGGTAGATGTAGGCTGGACTTGACCCAGCCAGAGCTGTGAAAGTATCAAAATCCTTCTCAGCAATTTCAAAGGTAGTTCCGAAACAATCGGTGATGGTTTTCGCTAAGTCCCAGACTTGCTCATTCACATGCTGATTGGCGCAGATGGCTGTAGTACTTTGCAAAATCTGAGCATTAATATTAGGCATAATCCGAATCAGAGGTAGGCTAGGGTCGGTTAGCTCGGCCAAACGCTTTAGGCTGACCCCAGCTGCCATGGATATGATGGGTTGATGAAAGTCCAAGGGTGCAAGAACGGTAGGTAAGACCTGAGGCTTGACGCCCAAGATGATGAGGTCCGCCTCCGCAACTAGATCTGTTTGATTTGACAAGGCCCGGACACCCAATTGTTCAGCTTGACGGGCTGTTTTTTGCGGGTCACGTCCGGCCGCTAAAATATCAAAGTCTGTTTTCTCTAGGCCCTTGATGATGGCTGTTGCCATCTTTCCAAGGCCGATAAATCCAATTTTCATAGCTGATAACCAAGACTTCGCAGCCCGCAGACTAACACCAGTTGCGTTAGCAAAGTCCCTTTCCTTAATAGTTTTTGATCAGATTGACTGTTGAGCGATCCAATTTTTTAATAATTGCTTGCAAGAAAGCTTGAGCCTGATAAAAGTCGTCTATATTGTAGAGAGTTTGGTGGGAGTGGATGTAGCGAGCACAAACACCAATGGTCGTTGACGGCACCCCGCTGTTTTGCAGGTGGGCAGCTCCAGCATCAGTTCCCCCCTTAGCTGCATAGTACTGGTACTTGATGCCGGCTTCTTCAGCTGTTGTCAAAAGGAAGTCTCGCATATTAGCCAGCATAATATGACCTGGATCGTAGAAACGAATCAAGGTACCATCACCGATTTTACCTTGGTCCCCATAAACATCGCCTGCAGGTGAGCAATCAACGGCAAAACAGAGTTCAGGGTTAAACTTGTTTGTTGAAACATGAGCTCCTCGCAGGCCAACTTCTTCTTGAACATTGGCGCCAGCAATCAGGGTATTGTCCAGCTGGCTTGCTTTCAGACTGTCTAAGAGCTCAGTCACCATGAGAATTCCATAGCGATTATCCCAAGCCTTGCTGATGACGTTTTTCCGATTGGCTGTCAGGATTGCTTGACTGTCTGGCACAATAATGTCACCAGGAGTAATACCGAAGCTGTAAACCTCACTTTTATCACTAAAGCCCCCATCAAAGATAATATCAGCAACTGCTGGCAGGCTGGCCTGACCATTTTGTCCTCGCAAGAAATGTGGCGGAAGGGATCCCGAAATAATAGGCAGGTTCTGACCCGAGCGCGTGATTAAAGTAAAACGCTGCGAGGAGAGGACCAGTGGATTCCATCCTCCTATGGCAACAGCCCTCAGGGTACCGTCTTCCTTAATGTCACTAACCATAAAGCCGACTTCGTCCATGTGAGCAGCCACCATGACTCGCGGAGCATCAGACCTTGTACTTTCTTTAATCCCAAAAAGTCCTCCAAGCCCGTCAGTTTCAATTCTATCAACATGAGGTTCGATAGCCTGACGCAGGTAGTCTCTCACTTGACCTTCATGGCCAGCCAAACCTTTAAGATTTGTCACTTCTTGAATTTTTGTAAATAAGTCTGTCATTGCGTCCTCACTTTCTTAGTCTTATTTTAGCATAAAGCTAGTTGGATGGCTGTCCTTGTCCGATTTTGCCTGTCGCCAAAGGCCCTTATTTATGATAAAATGAAAGGCATGAAACATAAGAAATTACTGCTAACAACGGGTCTGGCAGGTCTAGCTGGATTGACAGCTCTGGGCTATGGTCTGCAACAAAAGATGGCTGACCGTAAGCAGGCCCGCATTGTAGCTGAAATCCGCGCTTATTTTAGTAAAATGGGGGACATTCAGGTTCTCTATATCAAGGATTATGAGACACAAGGTGCCAGTTTATCGGGCGGTCTGGTCTTTGAAGATGGCCGCGTCCTTGATTTTATCTATGATGACGGCCATATTTCCTACAGCGAGGGTCAAGAAAATGCTTAAACCAGAAACTTACGAAGAATTAGCTGCTTATTTAGAACAAGACGGCCGTTTTGTCTTCTTATTCACAGCGGATTGGTGCCCCGATTGCCAGTTTCTCTATCCGTTTTTGGATGAGTTAGAAGCCGACAATCCCCATGTCACCTTTATTCAAGTAGATCGTGACGCCTTTATGCCCTTGGCTCAAAAATGGGATATTTTTGGGATTCCCAGTCTGATTGTCGTGGAAAATGGTCAGGAGATTGGGCGCCTGGTCAATAAGCTTCGCAAGACCAAGCAGGAGATTAACAGTTTTTTAGCAGGATTGCATTAAACGAAAGGAAGTCAGTACCCATGATTTTTGCTTATAATAAAGAACAAGTCGGCGATGTCCTTATGGTCATCCTCCAAGATACCAAGCCAGTCGCCCGTCAAGTTGAACGCAAGGGCAAGATCGCCCGTATTTATGCAGAAAAAGACGGGCGTACCCTAGCTTGGAATATTTTTGAAGTTTCCAGCCTGATAGAGCTGACTGGTAATGGTCAAGTCTTTCCAAGCGAAAAGGATATAGAGATTCTCAATCAAGAATTAGCCAAGGAAGGCTTTGAGGAAAGTTTAGAAGTAACTCCTAGTCCAGTTTTTGTTGTTGGACAAATTAAAGATATGGGGCCTCATCCCGATAGCGATCACCTCAATATTTGTCAGGTAGCTATTGGCGGAGGCCAAACCATCCAAATAGTAGCTGGAGCTCCAAATGCTGCTGTTGGCCTTAAGACCATTGTAGCTCTGCCCGGAGCTATGATGCCCAGTGGCAGCCTGATTTTTCCAGGGAAGCTTCGAGGAGTGGATAGTTACGGCATGATGTGTGCCCCTCGGGAACTAGCCTTGCCAAACGCTCCGCAAAAGCGCGGCATCATTGAACTGCATGATACTGCCGTGGTCGGCGAAGCTTTTGACCCAGCCAAGCATTGGCAAAACTAGACCTGTCCAAATTTCAATTTGCTGGAGATATTTATAGAAATCAGGAAAGTGGGACAGACAGCTATGAGTGCCATACTCCTCACCCATAGAATACGATCTTTTTTGAAGGTGACGTATAAAAATCTATAGATGACAGCCTGATTTTTCTTACACTTTAATTTCTAAACTTAGGTTGGAATCCCCTTGCTGGAGCATTTCAATCTCGCTTCTGGGAAATGCTTTGTCATTAATCCATACATGATACGGAAAATCAAAAAGCGAATGAGATTAGATTTCTACTACGAAAATTCTAATTTGTTCGCTTTTTAATTTGTTTGTCCTAATCCTCCTTTTTAATTTCTTTTACGAATAAAAAAATAAGGAGGTGAAGATATGTATAATAAAGTCATTCTTATCGGCCGTTTGACAGCGACTCCCCAGATGGTTAAGACTCCTTCGGATAAATCCGTCTCTCGCGTGACCTTAGCTGTCAATCGCCGTTTTAAAACTCAGGACGGAGAGCGCCAAGCTGATTTTGTCACTGTCGTTTTATGGGGTAAACTGGCTGAAACGCTTGTCTCTTATGCTGGCAAAGGCAGTCTGGTTTCTATTGATGGTGAAATTAGGACTCGCCATTATGAAAAGGATGGACAGACCCATTATGTAACCGAGGTTCTGGCCCAGTCCTTTCAATTACTGGAAAGCCGTGCTCAACGAGCCTTACGTGAAAATAATGGCACCAGCGACCTGACAGACTTAGTGCTCGAAGAGGAAGAACTCCCTTTTTAAATCCTACATTCCTTATTTTGATACAACCGTACCTTTGTCTGGGGCGGTTTTTGTTTGTTTTAGAAATCATACGAAATACAAGCTTAGAAAATGTTATAATGGGGATAGTTAGGTTTAAGGAGGCTGACTTATGCAAATAATTTTCAGTGATATAGACGGTACTCTTCTCAATAAAGATCATCAGGTAACCCCAGCGACTGCCCGATCTATCAAGTTGTGTGTGGATAAGGGCCTCTATTTTGTGCCAGTGTCTGCTCGGATGCCTGAAGCCATTCGCCCAATCATTGATAACATCGGTATTTCTAGTCCCATCATCGCTTACAATGGTGCCTTGATTCAGGCTCAGGACGGGACAGTTGTCGATAGCAAGACCATAGCCATGCCTGAGGTCCTATCAGTCTGCCATACGGTTGAAAATCTGGGGCAGGATCTGGCCTGGAACATCTATAGCTATAGTGATTGGTATTCATCCCATCAAGGTCATGATTTGGTTCACAATGAAGAAGTGGTGGTTGACTTAGAGTCGCAAGTTGCCGATCTTGAACAGTTAGCCAGTCTTAAAGAAGCTCACAAGGTTTTAGTCATGTGTCCACCTAATCGGACTGACCAAGTTTTGCAGGCTCTCAAGCAGGGCTATCCGGACCTATCCATTGCCAAATCTGCTGCTCATCTGATTGAGGTCATGGCAGCAGGAATTGATAAAGGTCAGGCTGTTAAAACCTTAGCTGACTACTACAGAGTTCCTATAACTGAGACTTTGGCTTTTGGCGACAACTATAATGATTTAGAAATGTTGGAAACTGTCGGTTATGGCGTCCTCATGGGCAATGCTCCCAAAGCTCTGCAGAATCGAATTGGCAAGGTTACCTTGGATCATAACCACGATGGCATCGCTAAAGTACTGCAAGAAGAAATTCTCTGAGAAGTTCTTCTGGAGAATTCTGGGATGATGCTATTTAAAGGGCTGGTTTTTTAAGAACTTGTATTCACATTTTTTTGACAGTTAGCCTTATGTGGTAGGGACGTAAGCAACCTCCTAACGGAGTTCCACTGCTCATTTTCAAGCTTAGGGTCTTGAAAATCCCATCGACGATTGACTTAAATAGGGTCAATCGTCTTTTTACCACAACGGCAACTGTCTGTTTTGAGCGACCTTATGGTCGCTTTTTCCAGCTGACGCTAAGAATTTAAACTTGTGAATACAGTTTCTAACTTTTAGCATGTGGAAAAACTTTACCAATTTGGTAGAGTTTTTTCTTGACTATTTTTGACCAAATGCTAAAATAATAAATGTAATTAGCACTCGCACTGATAAAGTGCTAAAAAATTAATGGAGGTAAGACAATGTTAAAACCTTTAGGTGATCGTATTGTTGTAAAATTTGAAGAAGTAGAAGAAACCACAGCTAGTGGCTTTGTTTTGGCAGGTGGCTCGCATGAAGCAACGAAAACAGCAACCGTTTTAGCCGTTGGACCAGGTTCTCGGACACTGCATGGAGATTTGATTGCTCCGAGTGTAGCTAAGGACGATAAGGTTCTGGTTGAAAATGGCGCTGGTTTGGACGTTAAAGATGGTGATGATAAAGTTTCCATCGTCCGTGAATCTGATATTTTGGCTATTCTTAGCTAGGAGTAGGACTGAACCTCATTCAAAATTGTTAGCTACTAGCAAGTTAAGATAAAAAATTCTTAGGTTAGTTCTCATTGAGGAGAAGCTGCTAATGTCCTAGGTGCTCCCGAACGTGAAAAACTTAAAGGGCCCTGAAGCCTATCCTCCCCTAAAGTAGCTAGCCTAAGCAATATATAAACAAGAAAGACAGGTAATCATAAATGGCAAAAGATATTAAATTTTCAGCAGATGCGCGTTCTGCAATGGTGCGTGGTGTAGATGTTTTGGCTGATACCGTTAAGGTAACGCTTGGCCCTAAAGGTCGTAACGTTGTTTTGGAAAAATCCTTTGGTTCACCCTTGATCACGAATGACGGTGTCACTATTGCTAAGGAAATCGAACTAGAAGATCATTTTGAAAATATGGGAGCCAAATTGGTTTCAGAAGTTGCTTCAAAAACCAATGATATTGCCGGTGATGGTACAACAACTGCCACCGTTTTAACCCAAGCCATCGTTCGCGAAGGGCTTAAAAATGTAACAGCAGGAGCTAACCCAATCGGTATCCGTCGCGGTATCGAAAGAGCTGTTGCAACAGCTGTTGAAGGTCTAAAAGCTATCGCTCAACCAGTTTCTGGTAAAGAAGCTATTGCGCAAGTTGCTGCTGTATCTTCACGTTCTGAAAAAGTTGGTGAATACATTTCAGAAGCTATGGAAAAAGTTGGCAATGACGGTGTCATCACCATTGAAGAGTCTCGCGGTATGGAGACTGAACTGGACGTTGTTGAAGGTATGCAATTTGACCGCGGTTACCTCTCTCAATACATGGTAACCGATAACGAAAAGATGGTTGCTGATCTTGACAATCCTTACATCTTGATTACCGATAAGAAAATTTCAAATATCCAGGATGTCCTTCCTCTTTTAGAAGAAGTGCTTAAAACCAGCCGTCCGCTTTTAATCATTGCCGACGATGTTGATGGTGAAGCCCTGCCTACCTTAGTCCTTAATAAGATTCGTGGTACCTTTAATGTCGTAGCCGTTAAGGCACCTGGCTTTGGTGACCGCCGCAAGGCTATGCTGGAAGATATCGCTATTTTAACGGGCGGTACTGTTATCACGGAAGATCTTGGATTAGAGCTCAAAGATGCCAGCATCGCTTCGCTAGGTCAAGCTGCTAAAATTACTATTGATAAGGATTCAACGGTTATCGTTGAAGGAGCAGGCCAAGCTGATGCAATCGCAGAACGGGTCAATGTGATTAAGTCACAATTGGAAACAACAACATCAGACTTTGATCGTGAAAAATTGCAAGAACGGTTAGCAAAATTATCTGGCGGTGTTGCAGTTATCAAGGTTGGTGCTGCGACTGAAACAGAATTAAAAGAAATGAAACTTCGCATTGAAGACGCCCTTAATGCAACCCGCGCTGCCGTTGAAGAAGGCATCGTTGCCGGTGGTGGTACAGCCCTTGTTAATGTCATTGAAAAAGTTGCCTCTCTTGATGTGAAAGGGGATGAAGCAACTGGCCGTAACATTGTTCTGCGTGCGCTTGAAGAACCCGTTCGTCAAATTGCCCGTAATGCTGGCTATGAAGGTTCCGTTATCATCGAAAAACTTAAAGCTAGCGCTGTTGGTACAGGCTTTAATGCAGCCGATGGAAGCTGGGTAGATATGGTTGAAGCAGGAATCATTGATCCTGTCAAAGTTAGTCGTTCAGCCCTGCAAAATGCAGCTTCTGTAGCTAGCCTCATTTTGACAACTGAAGCCGTTGTTGCCGATCATCCAGAAGAAAAAACTCCAGCTGCCCCAGCAATGGATCCAAGTATGATGGGCGGCATGATGTAATAGAAAAAAACTATCTAAGCAGCAAAGACACCTGATAGTTAACGGGAGTGGGATCAACCCAAAAATTGAAAATTTTGGCTCTCACCACTTCCTAATTTCTAGGCGGTGACCTGAAACGGTCTCTCCCCAGACCGTTTCACTCTCCCTCTGTGTCAAGAGGTTGAATAGGCATACTGGACGAGCTTTTGTCCAGCCTCAATCTCTCTTACTAATCATTTAAAAGAGACAGTGTTATCAGCTGTCTCTTTTTCGTATCGTAAGGTTAATGGCTTTCTAGTTATCAACATTAGCTGAAAGATTAGGCTGGCTTGCTATGATGAAGGAACTATATTCCTCACTAACTTATAAAAACGGAAGGCTCATCTGAACCTTCCGTTTTTTCAATATGGGAGTAGCTTTTAATCTGCTAAGACAGTTGGATTTTGAGCAATGAGGCCACGATAGAACTCGGCGCGTGTCGTTAGGATGTAAGGGTAGAGCCAGAGATAGCCGATTCCAAGGGTTAAGGTTGCTAAGAACCACCAACCAAGAAAACTGAGATCAAGGACGAAAAGTTCCCATTTGTGTCCCTTCATCAAATGCTTAGATCTGGTAATTGCTTCAGTAGCGGATAGATTTTTTCCTTGCCGTTTAAGATCATCAACGATATAAATAGACATGGCATAAGAATAAGCTTTGATGATGCCAGGAATAATGAGGAGCAAAGTCCAAAGTAGTGTAAAAATATATTGAAGAATCCAAGTCAGAATGAAGGCCCAAATACGACCTTCCGTAAATCCTGCGAAAACACTGGCCAGAACATTTTCATCCTTACGATTGTCAATGAAGTGCAGGAAGCCCAGAATAGTACTAGCAGCAATCAGGCCAAGGACTAGGCCTCCGGTCTGTACCAAGGGTGAAATATAAAAAGTGATATGTACACCAGTGATAAGGCCATTGTGATGAGTAAGCATTTCCTTTGTGGTTAGGATATCATGGATGCTATTCACTTGAAGAAAAATTTGAATAATTCAAACGATGGCAACAACCCCGATAGCCCATTTCCAATTGCCAGAAAGCTTTTGTTTAGCTCGGGATTTTAATTCACTGCGTTTCATGATTGTTCTCCTTTGAACGCTAACTTTTTTGTGGGAAGTAACGATAGCGTAATTTCTTTTAGTATCATTGTATAATTGAACCACTTCCTTACTACAATAATTATAATGGATCTCCTGAAATCTGTAAAGCCCTAAATTGAAAAATTCTCCTAAATCGAAATCTGCTGGAAGTAAAAAACGGCCTGCCTTATTTGGGCAAGCCCTTTTCAAAACTAGGGGATTGAGCCTTGATAGTGATTTTTTCACGACTGAAAGGATGGAGAAAACTGAGTTCATGTGCATGAAGCATGAGCCGTTCAGCAGGGACCTTGCTGTAGAGAGGATCCCCGATAATAGCGTGGCCGTGGTGGGCTAGGTGGACTCGAATTTGGTGGGTGCGACCGGTTTCCAGCTGACAGTTGACTAGGCTATAGGGGCCCTTGGGTCCACAATATTCTTTGAGGCTCTTGACATGGGTGATGGCAGATTGGCCCTTAGCGGTTATCAGACGTTTTCGGCGGTCGTGGCGATCCCGGCTAATTTTATCACGATAGGTTATAGATTCTTTTGGTAACCATCCTTGAGCAAGAGCCCAATATTGTCGAGAAATTTTCTTATCCTCCAGCAGTCGGTTAAGAATAGGCAGAACAAAAGGATTTTTGGCAAAGAGGACCAGACCGCTGGTCTCCTTATCCAGCCGATGGACCACATAGCAGGTATCTCCGACGTAGGCTGAGACGTGGTTGAGGAGGGCAATTTCGTTGGGCTGGTTAGCGTGCGTCTTCATTCCTTCGGGCTTATTGACAATAATCAAATGTTGGTCTTGATAGAGGCAGTCCACCAGTTGAGCTTGACCCATGGGGAGACTCTTCTTGGGATAATCCTCTTCGTCAAAAATCAGACTAATGTTGTCTCCAGCTTGAACTTGGCCTTGCCAGTGAATGCTTTGACCGTTGACTAAGAGATGTTTCTTAGTTCTAAGAAAATGACGGATTTTTCGCGGGACCAGCCAATGATTTTCCAAGAGGTCTTTGACAGTCGTTGGCGGAAAGGAAACTGGAAGTTTGATATGAAATTTCATGCTTTCGATTTTAACACAAAAGACGTTTTCTCTCTAGGTTTTTAGAAGAAACTTGCTATAATAGGGCTATGAAGTTTTTAGAAATGATTAAAAAGGGGGTCAAGAAACTTGGCAGTAAGCTCTTGACTCTGATTTCGAATAAAAAACAAAATAGACAATCATCTGTTAAGGCCAGCCCATCTGATGAGGATAATGGCCTGTCCATGACTCAAAAGCTGGAGTCGGTCCCAGTTCGTGAAAGTGATTATCATCGTAGTCGAACTCATCATCAGAGCCGTCTGGATAAGTTAGTTGAGAAGTATCCTAGACTAGCCTTTCTCAAGCTTATTATTCCTGACAAGCAGTCTTGGATTCGTCGTTTCTGGCGCCGTTACAATCTCAGCCGGATTTTACTGCTGGGGGTCAGTCTTTTTGTCCTCTTTACAGCGGCCTATCTCTTTTATCTGGCTAAGACGACCAATGTCTCTGACCTTCAGGATGCCCTCAAGTCCTCAACGGTTATTTATGATCGCAAGGGCAAGGAAGCAGGTACCCTTATGGGGAACAAGGGTACCTATGTTGAACTGGATCAGATTTCCGATGATTTGGAAAATGCAGTTATTGCAACGGAAGACCGCAGTTTCTATAAAAACCATGGGATCAACTACAAGCGTTTTTTCTTGGCAGTCTTTACAGCTGGTAGGTTTGGCGGTGGCTCAACCATTACCCAGCAGTTGGCTAAAAATGCCTACCTTAGTCAGGAGCAGACAGTTACACGGAAAGCCAAAGAATTCTTTTTGGCTGTTGAGCTCAATAAGAAATATTCCAAGAAGCAAATCCTGACCATGTACCTCAACAATGCCTACTTTGGTAATGGGGTTTGGGGAGTAGAGGATGCCAGTCAAAAATATTTTGGCACCTCGGCTGCTGATTTGACCACTGATGAAGCAGCAACCTTGGCAGGCATGCTCAAGGGGCCGGAAATTTATAACCCTCTCTACTCAAAAGAGAATGCGACCAATCGCCGTGATACTGTCTTGCAGAATATGGTCAATGCCGGGTTCCTCAAGGAAGCTGATGCTAGGTCTTTTAAGGCGGTGGATGTGTCCAGCCGTTTGCAAGATACCTACTCAGGTAAGAATGAGTCCTATAACTATCCCTCCTATTTCGATGCTGTGGTCAATGAAGCCATCAATAAATATGGGGTGTCTGAGAAAGATATCCTCAATAATGGTTATAAAATTTATACAGAATTAGATTCTGACTATCAAGAAGGAATGCAGACGGTCTATTCAGATACGTCGATCTTTCCAACTTCTCCTTATGATGGCTCATCAGCCCAATCGGCTAGTGTTGCTGTCGATCCGTCGACTGGTGGGGTCCGCAGTCTGGTTGGTCGCCTTAATTCGACAGAAGATCCAACCTTTAGGAGCTACAACTATGCGACTCAATCGTCGCGAAGTCCAGGATCAACTATTAAACCCTTGGTGGTTTATTCTCCAGCTATATCAGAGGGTTATGATATTGACGAAGACCTACCCAATACGGTTCAGGATTACGATGGCTATGCCCCATCTAACTATGCAGGCATCGAGTCTGATAAAATCCCTATGTATCAAGCCTTAGCCAACTCTTACAATATTCCAGCCGTCTACCTCTTGCATGAAATGGGAGTGGATACTGCCTTTGACTATGGTAAGAAGTTTGGTCTAAATATGGATAAAGTACCGAAAAATCTGGGAGTTGCTCTGGGTGGCAGTGTAACGACCAATCCTTTGGAAATGGCACAAGCTTATTCGACCTTCGCCAATGATGGAGTCATGAACGAGGCCCACTTTATTACTAAGATTGAAACAGCCTCAGGAAAACCTGTAGCGGAATACAAGAAAGCCTCTTCTCGTGTTATCAGCAAGTCGGTCAGCGACAAGATGACCAGCATGATGCTGGGTACTTTCTCCAATGGTACGGCGGTCAGTGCCAATGCCTATGGTTATACCATGGCGGGTAAGACCGGGACAACCGAAACCAGCTTTAATGAAGATCTGATTGGTGATGAGTGGGTTATTGGTTATACTCCTGATGTAGTCATTGCCCAATGGATGGGCTTCGAGCATACCGATGAAAATCATTATATCGTTGATGACTACGGAGCTTCGGACAATGTCTTTAGCCAGACAGCGAGTTATATCCTCCCTTATACCAAGGGAACGGAGTTTACGCAGCGGAACGCCTATGCTTCGGACGGTCAAAGTCTAACCTACGATGCTAGTAATAAAGATAGCAGCAGTAATTCCGATGAATCCAAAGATATTATTGATAAAATTCAAGATGCTGCAGAGAATGCTAAAGATAAGGTCAACAAGGCTGTTGATGATTCTGGTCTGGTGGATAAAGCCAAAGATGCTTGGGATACTGTCAAAGGATGGTTCCAATAAAGGGCTAGCCGTCAGCAGCAAGCTGAACAGTGTTAAGAAGTGCAGGTGCTGAAAACATCGGGGATGAACTGACTAAGAATATTGTTAAAAGTTATGTTGAAGCTGCTACGATGGTGGCCGTCATCAAGTCCGTGTGGATATGCTTAATAAAATGCCTGAACAAAATTTACGCCCCCTACCTGCCTAGTGCCTCAGCTTGCCTACTAGCTAAAATCATGGTAAAATAGTTTGGATTAAAAGGGGAGGCAGCTATGGCGCAAAAAAAAGCAAGCCTAGCCTGTTCGGAATGTGGCTCACGAAACTATTCAATTGCTGTGAGTTCTACTCCTAAACCGACACGCTTGGAAGTCAATAAATATTGTAAACATTGTAAAAAATATACCCTACACAAGGAAACTCGCTAACAGTCGAGCAGAAAGAGAGAGACATCGTGAAATTTTTAGCAGGAATTTTTCAAATCCTAGAACACACTAATTGGCCAACGCCTAAGCAGCGTTGGAAAGATTTTCTGGCTATCTTAGAATATACATTCTTCTTTACCGTTATCATTTACGCATGTGATTTAGCTTTACATTGGGGAGTTAATTACCTGCTCAATCATGTGAACCTACCTTTCTAGGAGAAAATTTAGCAAATAAAAGAAATGAGGCTGGACGAAAACTCGTCCAGCCTTCTTGTTTTGTAATAAACTTTTGGCGCAATGGTTGGAAGCAAGACTTGTTGGCTAGGCCAAGAAGCACCCCCTGCACAGTTCATTAGAGAGTGAGACAGTTGATTAGGATGGCCGCTAACACTTGCAGAGTAGTTAAACAGTCCGGACTGTTTAAGGAGGTGCCTGAAATGAAGCTTGCAAAGCAAGTGTCAAAAACGGTCTGGGAAGAGAGTCTCAGGTCACCGCTTAGAAATTAAGAAGAGTCTGGGACAAACAGCCATGATGGCTTCGCTTTCACTCACAAAACATTGTAATCTTTGAAGATTACGTATAAAAAGTTTCAGGTCAAACAAAAACATTCCATTTTTTCTTTATGATTTTAAAAAATAACGAATCGATAATGTATTTGACTGAGAAGCAAGTGGCTCGATTAACTTAGCTTGCTCTACTAAAAAATCCTTGAGAAGAGTCTCAAGGATTGGGCTTCTTAACCAGCTTGGAAATCGCTGTGATCAGAGTCATCAACATTTGAATAGTCATCTGAGTCATCGCCATTCACTTTATTGTAGAAATCTTTGTAGGAAATGTAGTAGTCTTTAGCATTGCGCTTAGCTTTTTTAGCGCGAGCACCTGATATTGACTTGTAAGTTTCCTTGAAATAAGGCTGATCATCATCGTAATAAACAATAGTCAGCTCTTGATCCTTGACAAAGAACTTAGCCTTCAAATCATCGAATGGGACATGATCCTTCGTTTTAGCAGGGTAATAGTTGAAGTAGTCATCATCATCAATCCTGACCTCAACAGCCTGACCCTTTTTATTAATGTTGAAAGTCAAAGAAGGGTGGGCAGGAGAAGCAAAGGCAAAAATATAATCCCCATTATAGGTTGAAACCGTAGTAGCGTTATAAGAAACAAGGCCCCCATTTTTGCTGGTTAGATAGGTATCGAATTGAACATTTTCATAATCTGATTGAGAGTCGCCGTCAACAATCTTGCCATCCCGAGAGAAGGTCGTCCAGTCGTCGCTCTTATAGTAGGCGGTTTCAGTCAGCTGCCAGTCACCAGAGATGTCCTTTTGCGAAGCTTTCTCTTGGGCACTGTGGCCAAAAATCCCCAAAATTAAGAGGACCAAGGCAATGACCACCATAATGCCAATATTGAGCCAGAGAGGCCAACCTTTATGGCCGTCTTTTTTCTTGAAGGCTTGGCCCATTTTTTTGAAAACCGATGGCTTAGCTGGGGCAGCTATTGGAGCCATCGCAGGAGCAGGTGACGCTGGTCCATTGGCGGGAGTGACTTGAGGCTGGCTGGGAATTGACGTTGCTCCTGTTGCAGCTGTCATTGGCTGGGTATTTTGCTCAGTCGAACCTGTAGCAGATACGGGATTGCTGGGCTCTTGTTGTTTGTTCAGCCCCTCAGCAGGAGTCTGATTAGCCGGCTCAACAACGGTTTGGTCAGGCTGATATTCGCCAGCTAAAGCAGCTTTTTGATAATCCTCAGGCTGAGGTTTTCGTCCTTGAGTTAATTCAAAAAACTCAGCCCATTCTTTTTCATTCATCATAGCAATGGTCTCCTTGGTTAAATTTTCTTCTAAAAGAGCTAGATAGCAATAGTATATCATTTTTTAAGAAATTTTGAAAATCTGCTAAAAATTCTTTGCAAGGTCTAGAAATATGCTATAATAGTGAGGAAGCAAAGCCCAAGAAAGGCTTTTTTATATTGCTCTTAGCTAGCTAAGAAGGAAAGAAAGGAAAATTAAGATGTTAGATTCATTTGATAAGGGCTGGTTTGTTCTGCAAACTTACTCTGGTTACGAAAACAAGGTTAAGGAAAACCTTCTGCAGCGCGCTCAAACCTACAACATGACAGAAAATATCCTGCGCGTGGAAATCCCAACCCAAACCGTTAATGTTGAAAAGAATGGTAAGGTTAAGGAAGTTGAAGAAAATCGCTTCCCCGGTTATGTCCTTGTAGAAATGGTAATGACCGATGATGCTTGGTTTGTCGTACGTAATACCCCTAATGTTACCGGTTTCGTCGGCTCCCACGGGAACCGTTCAAAACCAACGCCACTCTTGGAGGAGGAAATCCGTGCCATCCTTGTTTCTATGGGACAAACCGTTGACGTGATTGATACCAATATCAAAGTTGGTGATGTCGTACAAATTATCGACGGCGCCTTCATGGGACAAGAGGGGCGTGTTATTGAAATTGAAAATAACAAAGTCAAAATCATGATCAACATGTTTGGTTCTGAAACAGCCGCTGAAGTCGAGCTCTACCAAATTGCAGAATTAAATTAAGAGGCTAAGGGCGTTAAAAAAGATGTATGATTTTAAGGGCTTCTCAAAAAATCCTGATTTTAGAGAGAAGACATCTAAATCACTGGTCTTTTTACCTGAGCTCAATCGAACTAAGATACAAAGCCGTTAAGCAAGGCAAAGGAATTTAAGAAAATCTCCTAGGTGATAAAACACCAAGGAGATTTTATACTGTCAGCAGCCATATTGTAAGAGGCTGGAAAAAGGTATTCCAGCCTTCTATTTTTGCAGTCATAACAGTTTGGCGCAGTGGTTGGGAGTCCTTATCTTGGGGTGCAGTCCCATTTTCAAGCACCCCCTTAAACAAGTCCACTGGACTGTTTAACTACTCCGCAATTGTTAGCGGCCATCCTAATCAATTGTGCGGAGGTGGGACAACTATGTCTCTAATTCTACAGCATTGTAGGCGTGTTCAATTATTAGCTATCACTTGCAGGGGTAAGACTAAGTTGTCTTAGCCAACAAGTCTTACTCCCCTCTACTGCATCAAAGTGTTTAACGAGTTAAAGTGTGAGGAAGCAAGGCTTTTCTCTGCCAAGGGATTCCTTACTAAGTCCATCAAGAAGGCGTTTTGGCTGTCGCGTTTTCATTTGTCACGAACCAAGCAAAGCATTATTGTCTGAAAATCGCTAAAATTAAAAAGCTGGGCCTAGGAAAACTCCTAGACTCAGCTTTTTGTCTGTTTATTTATACATATAGTCCCTAGTCATGGGCATGGTAGATTTTGTTTTGCCTTTCGATAGCAAGTATTGAACAACATCAATATTTCCTGCTTGGAAGGAGCCGGCACAAGCCTGTAAATATAAGTCCCACATTCGGATGAAGCGTTCGTCGTGGAGTTTCCGAACCTCTGGCAGGGCCTTGTGGAAGTTCTCTGTCCACATCTCAAGAGTCTTTTGGTAGTGACGACGCAGGAATTCAATATCAGCAACTTGAAGTCCTGCATCAGAAATATGGTCTAGATTTTCAGTTAGCCGAGGAATGTAACCGCCAGGAAAAATATATTTATTAATCCAGCCATTATAGCCATTGCCATGGTTTCCTCCAGCTTGACCAGTAATCCCATGAATCAGAGCTAGGCCATCATCTGCAAGGTAACGAGAGATAGTGTCAAAGTACTGGCCTAAATTCTCTTTACCGACATGTTCAAACATGCCAACACTAGTAATATAATCATAAGGCCCCTCTTCAATATCGCGGTAGTCTTTGAGAATGACTTTTGCTCGATCCTCTAGGCCCTTTTCTTTGATGCGTTGATTGACATAGTTGGCTTGTTCTTCACTAAGTGTAATACCTGCGACTTTTAAGCCATATTCTTCACAGGCTGTCAGCATGAGAGTACCCCAGCCGCAGCCAATATCTAATAATGTTTTTCCAGACTTAGGGTTCAGTTTCTTAATAATATGGTGGACCTTATTGATTTGGGCGTCTTCCAAGCTATCATCCTCATGTTTGAAGTAAGCACAAGAATAGGTTGCTGTTTTATCCAGCCATAGGCGATAAAAATCATTTCCAATATCATAATGACTTTGGACATCGGATTTACTATCACTCTTAGTATGGGATTGCTTCGGCAAGAAGCGGGCAAATTTACTATTTTTCAAAAAACTATCAGAGGCACGGTAGGCCGACACAATCAATTCTTGAATCGAACCTTCAATTTCAATATCGCCATCCATGACAGCTTCCCCTAAAACAATAGAAGCATTTTGGGTAAGATTAGCTACCGAAATTTTCTTATTAAATTTAATTTTGACCCGTGGATTTTCGCCATTATAAACTTCAGTTTTGCCATTAGGGTAGGTAACCTGCAGCGGAATATCGAATGAGTTTTTTATGAGTTGCTTAACAATTAAGTTATCCA
This sequence comes from Streptococcus criceti HS-6, assembly GCF_000187975.2. Classification (NCBI taxonomy): domain Bacteria; kingdom Bacillati; phylum Bacillota; class Bacilli; order Lactobacillales; family Streptococcaceae; genus Streptococcus; species Streptococcus criceti. The sequence goes on along the minus strand of NZ_AEUV02000002.1, from coordinate 150,630 downwards.
TCATGGAACAAAAAACCTCCAATTCTATTGTTAGTCCTATTATAGTTCTTGGAGAAGCTGAGCGTAAAAGATTTGATTTGTTCTTGGACAAATCTGGAAAAGATGTCTAATTTTAAGAAAACAGTATGTTTTGGCTGTTTGATGATTTGGCATCAGTGCTGATACAGGGGCTTTTAAAGTGCAAAAACGCTCTATTCTCCAGTGGATAATTGGAAGTAGGAAATAGCGCTTGCCCAGCAAGTTCAATGAAAGGCACAAGAGAGTGGGACTCAATCAGTAAACCGTGATAAAATCATGGCCTTGATTTTCCTCGCTCTTCCATTTTAAGGCTCAGGCTTCTGCCACTTTCCTATTTTTAGGTGACAGGCTTTGGCAGCCTATCCCCAGACTTCCCCACTACCTCTGCACAGAGCCTGAGACAAAAGCAGTCCCAGACTCTTCGTATTAATTGTTGCTTTTTAATTTAGGAACCAAGCTTCAACAGTCTCTACCCAGCTTGCTGAACGCCTTAGAGTGGCAAGTGGATTCAAAATAAACCGAAACCGTTTTCCTTATTGGTGCGGAAAAAGTTTAACTGGTCATTTTTCATCTCCCCTCTTATAATGTAAGTGAATAAGTGGGTGACTGTTCAGAAATCAGATCAAGTATCTTTAGTGGCCTTGCTTCTTCAAAAACTTGGCTGTTTAAGGGCTCAGCGCTACGACATTTGCTATCAAGTACAAAGCACTTAGATAACCAGCCTCTGCCGTATCTTGAGAATTGCGACACTTCGAACCTGCGGTCGATCATACCGAAGGTTTGAAGTTAGTAATTGGCATAGCAAACTACCATAGTAGTTTGCGTAGTAGAGCAAGACCTAAGGTCTTAGCGATACTTTGTCAATTGAACACGGGACTAATTCCCTTGGAAAAAAGATAGCTTGTCTCGGAAATCAGGATTTCCGGTCAACCTTCTATTTTTCTGTCGGGAATTTTCGCTAAAGCGAACCGTCCCTTTGTATCTTAAATTAAATAAAGGAGGCAGATTATGTCTAAATTATCAAACAACTTTTTATGGGGCGGTGCGGTAGCGGCCCATCAACTGGAAGGCGGCTGGCAGGAAGGCGGCAAGGGGATTTCCGTTGCTGATGTCATGACAGCAGGCCGACACGGTGTCCCGCGTGAAATCACTGATGGTGTGATTGAAGGCAAATACTATCCCAATCATGAAGCTATTGATTTCTACCATCATTACAAGGAAGATATCAAACTCTTTGCAGAGATGGGTTTTAAGTGTTTCCGGACGTCCATCGCCTGGACCCGCATCTTTCCCAATGGGGATGAAACTGAGCCCAATGAAGCAGGCCTGCAATTTTACGATGACCTTTTTGATGAGTGCTTGAAATATGGTATAGAGCCGGTTGTAACCCTGTCGCATTTTGAACTGCCCTACCATTTAGTAACTGAATACGGCGGTTTTACCAACCGCAAGGTTATTGATTTCTTTGTCCGTTTCGCAGAAGTTTGCTTCTGTCGTTATAAAGACAAGGTTAAATATTGGATGACCTTCAATGAAATCAACAACCAAGCCAACTATCAAGAAGATTTTGCTCCCTTTACCAATTCAGGCATTGTCTATAAAGAAGGCGATGACCGTGAAGCCATCATGTACAAGGCTGCCCACTATGAACTGGTGGCTTCTGCGCGTGCAGTCAAGATTGGTCACGAGATTAATCCTCATTTGCAGATTGGCTGCATGATTGCCATGTGCCCGATCTATCCGGCAACCTGCAAGCCATCTGATGTTTTGATGGCGCAAAAGGCTATGCAAAAACGTTATTACTTTGCTGATGTGCATGTGCATGGCTATTATCCAGAACATATCCTAAAATACTGGCAACGTAAAGGTATTGAAGTTGATGTGACAGAAGAAGATAAGGCTGCCCTGCTGGCTGGTACAGTAGATTATATCGGCTTTAGCTACTATATGTCCTTTGCTATTGACAGCCACCGTCCAAATAACCCACATTATGACTATCTGGAAACCGAAGATTTAGTCAAAAACACCTATGTTAAAGCATCTGAATGGGACTGGCAGATTGATCCTGAGGGTCTGCGCTATGCCCTCAACTGGTTTACTGATATGTATCACTTGCCGCTCTTTATCGTAGAAAATGGCTTTGGCGCTATCGACCAAGTGGCAGAAGATGGTATGGTGCATGATGATTACCGGATTGATTACCTTAAAGCTCATATTGAACAGATGATTAAGGCTGTCGATGAAGACGGTGTTGACCTCATGGGCTACACGCCTTGGGGCTGTATCGACCTTGTATCTGCTGGAACAGGTGAAATGCGCAAGCGCTATGGTTTCATCTATGTGGACAAGCACGATGACGGTTCAGGAACTTACGCTCGTTCGCCGAAGCTGTCCTTTGACTGGTACAAGAAAGTTATTGCTTCAAATGGAGAGAACTTATAGGCTGTTAGCCTAGTTGCTATATCTAAGGGCTGAAAATCCATGTCATGTAAAAAGGCTCTTGATGTTGTTACAGAAAGAAAGGTGACGTTTATGTGGTATAATATTTTAGGAATTTTGGTTACCGTTGCTATAATAGGCTTGGTATTTTACCTTATTTTTGGGGTAAGAAAAAGAATAACCACGCCTACCTATCAGGAGAAAAATGGCAAAACAGCTAGTACTTATTTCATTAATTTTAAGGGAACTGATAAGCCAGATATTCGCCAAAATTCCAAACTGATGGATATTTTATCCATAAAATATGAAACGTCGGATGGTTTTGTAGTCGCATCAACCATTAATGATGTTAAATTGCGGCAGTTAATCATGCAGGAATATCAATTGAAGCTCAAAAACGTTATTGTAACTTACCGTCAGGTTGGGCTTTATCTATAAAGACAGGAGATCAACTGTAAGGTTGGTCTTTTTTTGCGGAAATTTTAAAGAAATAGATTTCCATAGTTTCCGTATCCATAGAGAGATTTTCCGTTGAGATACGGAAAAAGTAGCCATGCACATATTGAAAACGCTGTTATATAATAAAGGCAGAAATAAACTAATAAAGGAGTTTAATATTATGGCAAAACAAGCATTGATTATCTGCGCAGGCGGTATGTCTTCTTCGATGATTGCTAAAAAAACAATGACTATGCTGCAAGAGCAGGGAGAAGATATTGAAATGGATGCGGTAGGCGTACCAGAAGGTCAAAAACGTATTGAAGCAGACAAATATGATCTTTATCTAGTCAGTCCGCAGACAAAAATGAACTTCAAACAGCTGGCTGATGCTGCTGCTAAAAAGAATAAACCTATCGTTCAAATTCCGCCGCAAGCCTATATTCCTATTCCGATGGGAATTGAAAAGATGGCTGCCTTGGTCAAGGAAAATATCTAAATCTGATGAGGGGAGAGCGTCTTATGCTGAATAAACGTGAAAGACAGATTCTCCAGATTCTTATTAAAAATAAGGATCATTATATGACCAGTCAGGAATTGGCTGATCAATTAGCCTGTTCAGATAGGACAGTTAGAACCTATTGCAAATCCTTAGTGGATAAATTATCACCCTATCCCAAATTAGAGTTGACCTCAAAGCAAGGACATGGTTACAAACTTATCATTTCCGATGATGATCAGTATTCTGCCTTCTTGGAAGAAAATCATCTGAATCTAGCTCAGCTCCCCTATAAGGAAATTTCTGATATTAACGATCGTTATAATTATTTGCTTAACAAGCTTCTCTTCGAGCAAAATGAGATTTATTTTGATGATTTAGCGGATGAACTCTATGTCAGCCGTTCAACGCTGTCAAGTGACTTTAAGAAAATTCGTGAAAAGTTTATTCCCTACCATCTAGGAATTGAAAGTAAGCCTAATAAAGGGGTTTATATTACCGGCAGTGAGCGTGATAAGAGACGCTTTATTATGGATTACTTTATCAGTTCGGGTTTTGTCAATACCATGCATACCTATGTTGATAATGATCTTTTCAGCCAGAAAATCAGCTTTGAAGAACTCACCATTATTGTCTTAGATGAGTGCCGTGAGGGGAAATTAAAACTCTCCGATTACGTTATTCAAAATTTAGTCATTCATATTGCTTTGGCTATTCGGCGGATTACGGAAGGATTCAAGATTAGTAAGCTCAGCGAGGCAGTTGACATAGCCGATTGGTATGAACGCAAGATTGCTCAGCGTATCCTTGACAGAATTAGTTCAGTGACAGGTATTGATTTTCCTAGTGAAGAAGTCGACTATATTACCTTGCATCTAGTGACTAAAAAACAAGCCACTGCTAATCACCTCGTGCAGGAGCAAGAAGATCGTCTCCGTCAGGAATTGCTGGCAGCCATTGAAACCTTAAATCCAGCAGTCAAGAATGATTTTCAGCTGATTGAAGGCTTGTTATCCCACCTCTCAACCATGCTGATACGTTTGGAAAATGAGGTGATTTTAGATAATCCGCTGACGGATGAGATTGAGAAAAAATCTCCAGATATGTATCAACTGGCTGAAAAGACCCTGTCACTCATGCCGACCTTCAGCCAGTTTTCTGTGTCAAAAGATGAGCTGGCCTATATCGCTCTTCATTTTATGGCAGCTAAAGAGCGCTATAAGGAACATAAAAAATATAATATCCTCGTTATCTGTGCGACGGGTTATGGCAGTGCCCAAATGCTCAAAAGCCGTATTGAAAATGAATTGGGGAATATCGTTCGTGTCGTTGATGTGATCGGCTATTATGAAATCAGCGATGAAAAGCTAAAAGATATTGATTTTATCATTTCATCTATTGATTTATCAACCTTGATTTTTAATATCCCCGTATTTACAGTATCGGTATTTTTAGATGATGAGGAAATTAATCATATCAGGCAAGAAATAGCCAGTTTGTACACCAAAAGTCGCCTAGCCCACTATGCTAATAATGAGAGATTTTCACTAGGGCAGGTTTTTGATGAGTTTTTTACAAAAGAGACCTTCTTTATTTTTGACAAGGGTGATAAAGATGAGGTGCTTGCCCAGCTGATCCACAGTATGGCGGATTGTGAAGGAAAACATTTTGAAAGCCGTATGCAGGAGATGATTAAGCAAAGAGAACTGATGAGTTCTGTCGTCTTCAGTGACAGCATTGCTGTTCCCCATCCGCTTAAGGCAGTGGGAACGAAACACCGAGTAGCCGTAGCAATCATCCATCAGGGCTTAAAATGGAACGACGATTATCCAATGATTAAGTTGATTTTTCTAACTTCCATGTCAATTTATGAAAATGACGGTCTGCCCGTTATTGCCAGCAGTATCGTTGACTTAGTAGACAGGCCTGAATTACAGACTAAAATCCTAGCTTGCCAAACTTTTGAAGCGTTTAAAGAGCTGTTTTTACAATTAGAAGAAAGGAAATAACGATATGAATACAGAAGAGCTACAGGTTGCCGCATTTGAAATTATCCTCAATTCGGGGAATGCCCGTGCTATCGTTCATGAAGCCTTCGACGCCATGCGACAGGGTGACTATGATTTGGCGGAAACAAAGCTCGACCAAGCTAATGAAGAATTTCTGAAGGCTCATCAATCACAGACAGAACTTTTACAAGAATATGCAGGCGGGACTGAAATCAAGGTAGAAATTATCATGGTCCATGCCCAAGATCACCTAATGACAACCATGACCCTACGGGAAGTGGCGCTTGAAATGCTTGAGTTGTATAAAAAGCTTGATAAAAAGTAAAGACTAGAGGAGAAGATATGGCAGAAAAGCAGAAAAACAAGCGGATACCTGACCCACAGCTAAAGAAGGAAATGGCGTGGAAGAATAATTTATTTGCTCGCTATATCTTATTGCGGTATTCTTTGGCCCTTTTCTTCTTTTCCAATCTTTACTGGGCTATGATTCTAGTTTATCATTCTAGCCCAGTCATCGTTGTACCGCTCTTAGCTATCATCTTGATTGTTTTGGGGAGTGCTGAGCAATTAAGATTATATGGTAAAAAAGAAGCTATCCTGACTTGGACTAAGCGTGCCTTCCAATTTCAGACAATCACCAATTTTCTAGCTTTGGCACTGATTTTTATTCCAAATCAATTTTCAACCGTTTTTCCAATCTTTTCAGATAACCTGACAGGTAAAATTTTTGTCATAATCTTGCAGGGGCTTGGACTAGCGGTTGTCCTCCTCAATTTGAGGAAGGTTGGTCGGATTGAAAGAAAGACTGACCGCTTTTACCTTCGCTTCCAACAAACATTTGGGAAATCCATTTAATTTTTTGAAAGGAGTTCATTATGGATGAACAAAAAGGATTCTTCGGTTTATTAGATAAATATCTGATGGGCCCTATGAGTTATATTGCTCAGTTTAAAGTAGTGCGTGCTATCACGGCAGCGGGTATGGCGGCAGTGCCTTTCACCATCGTTGGATCAGCCTTCTTGGTATTGAGTATCTTGCCTCAGGCATTTTCATTCTGGCCAGTCGTAGCTGATGTGTTTGCAGCTTCCTTTGATAAAGTTACGCCACTTTATATGGTAGCTAACTACGCCACTATGGGATCTCTGTCTCTTTATTTTGTCCTAGCTATGGCTTACGAATTGACAAAAATTTATGCCGATGAAGAAGAATTGAATCTCAATCCTCTCAATGGTGCTCTCTTGGCTCTCTTTGCCTTTATCATGACAGTCCCTCAAATCGTCTTTAAGGGTGGTGTGATGAATGCTGTCGTCAGCTTAAAAAAAGATTCCGTTATTGCAGATGGTTGGGCTATGGCTAATGGTGTTACCCGCTTTGGTACAAGCGGTATCTTCACGGGTATCATTATGGCCGTTGTCACCGTTCTCCTTTATCGCATGTGTGTGAAGAATAACTGGGTTATTAAAATGCCAGAATCCGTTCCTGAAGGGGTAGCCCGTGGTTTTACTGCCCTTATTCCAGGATTTGTTGTTGCTTTCACCGTTATCGTCATTAACGGTATCCTAATTATATTTGGTACAGATATTTTCCAAGTAATTGGAATCCCATTTAGCTTTGTTACGAAACTGACTGATACTTGGTTAGGTCTCGTTGTTATTTATTTCCTGATGCAATGTCTTTGGATTGTGGGTATCCACGGTGCAAACATTATTACTGCCTTCATCAATCCGATTATCTTAGCTAACATGGCAGCCAATGCTAAAGGAGCACATTATATTGTTGCAGGTGAATTTTCAAATATGTTCGTTATCGCTGGTGGTTCCGGTGCAACCTTAGGATTAGTTATCTGGTGTGCCTTCCGGGCAAAATCAGCACAGATTAGTGCTATCGGTAAAGCAGCTATTGTCCCTGGTATCTTCAATATCAATGAACCCCTGATTTTTGGTTTGCCAATCATCTATAATCCAGCTCTAGCTATTCCATTCATGTTGGCACCGATTGCTTCCATGTCTGTATACTATTTGTCAATGAAATTAAACTTTATACATGCAGTCATTGCCCAAGTACCATGGCCAACGCCAATTGGTATTGGTGCCTTTCTTGGTACAACAGACCTTAAAGCTATTCCTGTAGCTTTCGTCTGTGCCATTGTAGCCTTCTTGGTTTATTGGCCATTTATCCGCCGTTATGACCAAAAACTTTTGAAAGAAGAGCAAGGTGCTTGATTTAGAACTCTTTTATAAGCCTGCAAACTTGCGGGCTTTTTTCATAGCCAAAATTTGCATGGCTCCTAGTTTTGTTTTATGATAGGGACAAAAGAATAAAGTGAGGGAATCTTATGTCTAGTTTTGATCAAGCTGTATCGCTTATGGAACCTATTTCTGCGGCAGAAGCCCGCAATCGTATTGCTGCTCAAGAGAAGTTTATCCTTTTTATCGGCCGTCCGACCTGCCCATTTTGCCGGCGTTTTGCGCCTAAGCTGGGTCAGGCAGTGCAAGAGACAGGTGCTGAAGTTTACTACTTGCACAGTGAGGATATGTCACAAATCGATGATATTCAGGCCCTTCGCAATCGCCACGGCGTAGCCACAGTACCCGGACTTTTGGTCTCTCAAAATGGTTCTGTAAAAGTCGTTTGTGATTCATCATTAACACCAGAAGATATCAAAGATTTTATGGGTTAAAGCAAAGCTATAAAAGGGTGCCTACATTCCGTCCCTTTCTATAAGTATCATAAAAATTCCTAACAGTTCATCAAACTGCTAGGAATTTTTTGTTTATGATATTAGCGTCGCGGTCTTATAGTTCTGGAAAAAGTTTTTCAATAACTCGAGTTGAAACAATCTGTCCGGGCCCTTGAGCACAGTAGGTGTGCATATACATGAGAGGGTTGAAGTTGAGCTCGATACAGGTAGCGTTGGCAGCCTCTTTGGAATAGGGCTCTCGATAATCAGGGATGATGAGATCCACACCGCAGACCCAGGCGTCCATAGCTTCTGCCATTTGAGCAGCTAATTCTAGGTAACTGGGATGCATCTGCTCGGTCATGTCAATCGAATCTCCGCCAGTTGAAATGTTGGAATTCTCTCTCAGATTAATGCGGCTATCCTTGTCTGGGATACTGTCAAGCGTGTAACCTTGCTGTTCTAACATGAGCCGTTCAATCTCTCCCAGCTCAATTTTTTCTAAGGGTGAACGGTGGCCAGTGCCGCGCAGAGGATTGCTGTTTTTCTTGTCAACCAGCTTTTTGATGGTAGAGTGTCCATCGCCAATGATATTGGCTGGCTGCCGTAAAAGAACAGCCAATGTCTCCCCTTCTAAAACAAAGAAGCGATACTCAGTTCCAGCAACATAGTCCTCAACCAAAATGCTGTCGTCTTCCGCAAAAGCCAGCTTCACAGCCTTGGTATAATCATCTTGACTGACATTGTCTTTAAAAATAGAGATACCCAGCCCAAAATTTGTACTCTTAGGTTTGATGACGATCCCCTTCGTATGACTGAAACGGGCAAAATCATCAAGAGCCTCCTCTAAGCAATGGAATTCGGCCCCCTCTGGAACTGGAAAGCCAGCCTGTCGCAGAATTTTTTTAGTGACGGTTTTATTTTCCATGGCCAAGGGAACAATATAGCTATCCTTAGAGGTCATATTCCCATTTTTGACATATTCGGTATGATCGCCAAGGGTCAATTTGAGGAATTGATCACTTTCGTCCAAGATTTCCAGCTGAATCCCCTTTTGAATGACATCAAACATGATAAGCTGGGTTGATAGTTCCATCGTCTCAAAACCCTTGAGAGCATAAGGCGCCTGCCAAGCTAGATTGCTGAAAGTCTGTCCTTGTTTGCGGCCAAATTCTTCTAAAGAGGCCCCTTTGATTTCCTTAGCTAGTCTGCCGCCAATAGTCAAACGAGGATCCGCCAATTGGGTTTCCAGCTGGTCGACCAGCTGGCTATAATAAGGAGGTAGGCTAAAGTGTTCAATAACGGCTCGCATGGCCTGCAGCAGGTCCTCGATAGGGGCCTGATTAGGCAGGGGCTCCAAAGGATTTGCCTTGGCAATGTGTTCATTTAGCTTTTCAGCAGCAGCCAGTTCCTTATCAACAGCTTCGGGACCATCCAACCAGAGCAGGGCTAGGACCAGAAGGTGAACGGTGTCCAATGTTTCTTGAGCAATTCCCTGCTGGTCAAAGGGATCAATGTCAAAGCAGCGAAATTCTAAATAAGTAATCCCTCGTTCCAAAAAGTCTCGGCTGCGTTTTGATCCGCGCAGGCGAACCGGCGAGTAAAATTCTTTTTCTGCAATCAGCCGCCCATCAGCCACACAGGCCTCGATGTCTGCCACATACTGTTTTAGGCTGCTGTAGGAAATTTTGACAGATTCATGGTTAACATAACCCAGTGAACTGTTGCGAATAGAGCGAACAGGGCTATCCCAATCGTGGTCAAAGAAGCCTTTTTCCGCAATCGGACTTGCTCCATAAAGATAGGTCAGGAACCAGCGGTACTTGATAAAGTTTTGGGCCAGCTTGAGATAAAGATCATTTTTAAAGGCAACCAAATCCTGATAATTACTTTGCTGGAAAAGCTGGTTCAATAAATCCGTTCCCAGCCCAAAATTATAATGAATACCTGAGATAGTCTGCAATCTTTTACCGTAGACTTTAGCGAGATGCTCCCGATATTCCCGTTCAAAAGCATCCTCTAAGTGAGCAATAACGATCTCGTCTTCGCTAACCTGCGGTGGCATAGATAGAGGCCAGAGATAGTCTTCTTTAGCGATGGAACGGCCAGCGACATCTGTGATAGCCCGCAAAAAGCGGCGTGCTTCCTTGGTCGATTGGCTGATTGGTGTAATCAGTTCAATCTGAGGCTCGCTGTAGTCGGTCTGAATATAGGGATGAAAATTGCGTGAGCCCAGCCGATCAGGGTGGGATCTTTGGGACAGGTGGTTGCTTTGGCGGTCAATCCTCAGACTTTCATGTTCCAGTCCAAAAGTCCCTTGGAGAATGGGAAGGCTGGTGGAGCTATTTTGTAGGATTTGGTCGACAGTCATAAAATCTCCTCTTCTAGCAGTTCTTATATCCTATTAAATGAAATAATCAGTCTATCCCCACTATACAACGAAATACCTTGGCATTCAAACGTTGGCTATAGATTAGTCATAGTTTTTTCTTATGGCAGGAGAAATGGTTTCATCAGGAAGAAAAAACTAGAAAGTTCGGTTTTTACTTACAAAATGATATTATAAAAAGTTTTTCACTAAATTTCAAGTTCAAGTTAGCCAGTCTGTAAAAACTCTTTAGGAGATTTATAATTGAATAGTTTCTTTGGATAGTTGTTAATCCAGTTTTCAATAAATGCGACTTGTTGTTGAGTCGCATTTTTGCTTCCCTTAGGCAACCAGCGCCGGATGAGTCTATTATGATTCTCATTAGTTCCACGCTCCCAAGAAGAATAGGGGTGGGCATAGTAGATATGAGCAGGGTCAAAAACTTCTGCTAAACGACTGAATTCAGCCCCGTTATCAGCTGTGATAGAGTTAATTTGATAATCCCTGAGGATTGCTTTCAGAGCTTGATTGACTGAAGACGTGGACTTATCGGGAATGAGTCGAATGATTTGATAACGACTCTTTCTATCCGTTAGAGTCAACAGGCACTCGTTTTTTGCCCGAGTTTGAATAACCGTATCAATTTCAAAATCACCAACATTCTCACGCTTGTTAATGCTTTCTGGTCGTTCCTCGATAGACTTTCCAGCTGGCTTAAAGTTGGGACTGGCATGCTTTTTCTTAGTTTTCTCCTTGCGAGGATAAAGCATGTCAGCTTTAGTCAATCCTAAGTGTCCATGATGAATCCAGTAGTAAATAGTGGAGATGGGAACAGGTAATCCTTTTGCCTTTACTATCATCTCAGGAGAATATTTCTGTTTGATGTAGTGAGTTATCTTTTCTTTGAGTCCCTTGGTCAGGGAGACTTGTTTAACAGAACGTTTACGATTGTTTTGATAGGCTTTTTGGGCGAAGTCAGCTGAGTAGATCACCTCAAATTTTCCTTTACGCACTTGTTGTCTAACCTGACCACGTTTGACTTCGTTGTGAATGGTTTGAGGAGCTTTAGCCAATCTCCTAGCGATTTCACGATTTGAGAGCCCTTCTTGAAGCCAACGTTCAATTATTCTACGTTCAGTTAGTGTCAAATGTTTACTTTTTGGTGTATAATAGTTTTGCATCTCAGAGTCTTTCTAATTGTTATTGTGGTGATTACAATTATATCTCTCTGAGATGTTTTTTGATACTCTTAGGTGGCTAACTTCATTTTAGAACTTTCCATAAAAAGTTTTTCCTTCACTTTTAGCCAATTTCATTGACCAAATCTTGAAAAAAAGTCAGAAATTTCCTATAATAAGATGTTGTAGAAAGCTGATAGGTGAAAGTCCTATCGTCTATTTTCCAGAAAGGTGAGAGGGTCTTATTCAGCCCCTCCAAAGTATTTATATGACATCAGTAGTAGTCGTCAGAACCCAGTGGGGAGACGAAGGTAAGGGAAAAATTACAGATTTTTTGAGTCAGGATGCAGAGGTCATCGCCCGCTATCAGGGGGGTGATAACGCTGGTCACACTATTGTGATTGATGGCAAGAAGTTCAAGCTTCACTTGATTCCATCAGGAATCTTCTTCCCAGAAAAACTGGCAGTTATTGGCAATGGTGTTGTGATCAATCCTAAGTCTTTGGTGAAAGAGTTAGATTATCTTCATGCAGAAGGTGTCAGCACTGATAACTTACGCATTTCGGATCGGGCCCATGTTATTCTCCCTTATCATATTAAATTGGACCAGCTGCAGGAGGCCGCTAAGGGAGATAATAAAATCGGAACAACCAACAAGGGTATCGGCCCTGCTTATATGGACAAAGCGGCCCGTGTCGGGATTCGTATTGCCGATCTTTTAGACAAAGACATTTTTGCAGAACGTTTAAAAGTTAATTTAGCTGAAAAAAATCGGCTCTTTGAAAAGATGTATGAATGTTCTCCCCTTCAATTTGAGGATATTTTCCAAGAATACTATGACTATGGTCAAATCATTAAGGACTATGTCACAGATACTTCTGTCATATTGAATGATGCCCTTGACAGCGGCAAACGCGTTCTTTTCGAAGGAGCACAAGGAGTTATGCTGGATATCGACCAAGGAACCTATCCTTTTGTCACCTCATCCAATCCCGTTGCCGGAGGAGTGACCATCGGTTCTGGTGTCGGACCAAGCAAGATTAACAAGGTTGTCGGAGTCTGCAAGGCTTATACCAGTCGTGTCGGAGATGGTCCTTTCCCGACAGAATTAAATGATGAAACGGGTGATCGTATTCGGGAGATTGGCCATGAATATGGGACAACAACAGGTCGCCCGCGCCGGGTTGGCTGGTTTGACTCCGTTGTCATGCGCCATAGCCGCCGGGTTTCAGGGATTACCAATCTTTCGCTGAATTCTATTGATGTTTTATCGGGCTTAGATACGGTGAAAATCTGTGTCGCTTACGATTTAGACGGTGAACGCATTGACCACTACCCAGCTAGCTTGGAACAGCTCAAACGCTGTCAGCCAATCTATGAAGAATTGCCGGGGTGGTCAGAAGACATTACTGGTTGCCGCAGTCTCGATGAACTGCCGGAAGCTGCTCGCAACTACGTTCGCCGTGTCGGTGAATTGGTCGGTGTCCGCATTTCGACTTTCTCAGTCGGACCGGACCGCGACCAAACCAACATTTTAGATAGTGTGTGGGCGAATATTTAATGTGGCTTAATAAAATGTAGGTTCTTAATAGAATCTGCATTTTTTAATATCCTATTTTCTCTTAAATCAAATCTTCCAAATTCCTTAAATCTCTTGACAGATAGAAAGATGTCGGTAAAATAAAACTATAATATTTTTTTAAGGAAGGAAAACAAGCGATGTCTACGATTCAAAGTCACATGGCCGCTGTCAACAGCCATACCAGCGCTCTTCACAGTGTTGAAGGGAACTTAAGCGGTATCAATGAAGCCGGAACCGATGATCAAACCACCGTTTCTGGCAACGCTAAAGCCCATGAAGCCATTTCAGAAGCAGCAGCGACTGTTAAGGAGCTCAGCACCAACCTATCTGCTCTCTCTGACAGTTTTAAAAGTATTGCGGCAGGCTTTGAGAGTGCCGATCAATCCGCTACTCAGAGTCTCCATGCCCAAATATTATGAGGTAATGCCCTATGTTTCAGTTTTTGAAACAACTCTTCCGACGTTCAGCTGTCACCCCTAATGGCCCGTACCCAGTTTTTCACCAACCCCAACAGATGAAACCAGCTCCACAATCTGTTCAAGGACTGGGCCAGACTGGTTAGCCGCTTTCAAGCTCTGCCCAGCCTTCTCAGTATTGGACCGCTCAATCTGCCTTTGCTTCCCCAGTGTCTCAACCGGCCAATCGGTCAGTTGAGCTGACCGTCGGCCAGCCAGTAGAGAGTTATCCGATAAATAGCGGAAATGGTTCTCCGGTATCGGCTGTAGGTACCATCCCGATTCAGTCGGCCTCGCCAGTCCAAGCTGTCTCTATACCATCAAATCCTCAGCTTGTTCCGTCACCAACATCGGTTGTCTCATCCGTTTCGTCATCATCATCTAAATTGGATCAAGCACCAGTCCTGTCGAAGCCTTCCTCAGTGTCTAAGCAACCCTCAGCTTCATCCAAGCCCAATCCGGCTAAGCCGCCGTTTTTAAACGTTCCTGATGAGGAAGATGATGGGGTTCGGATGCCGACCCCTGAGGAAGCCAGACGCTGGAATGAGTGGATGGCCCAGCGTTTAAAGGAGGACAAGGAAAGATTTCAGGCTCACTATGCCAAAGCCACCTCTTCCCAAAAGACTGGTGCTCAGTCAGCAGACCAATTAACTGCTGCTCAAAAAGCTTATGCCAAAGCCCAGACCAAGGAAGAAAAGCGTCAGGCCAGCACCGACCGCTTGGAAGAACTCCGACAAGAAAAGATCGCACTTGAGACCAAAGAAAGTGATTTGGGCGCGAAAAAAATATATGTTGAATCTCAGGAAGAGTGGTTTGACAGTTATAAACGCAAGGTTTCCGCGCTTTTGACCTTGTCCTATGATTTTGAGGAGTTTTCAGATAGCTGGACCAAACACAACAGAAAACTATCGATGGCTTTAGAAACCGACCGTGAGACCCTGTTCAAAGACCGTTCTCAAATACTTGGACGCTTGGACGACATAGACAGGGAACGCCGTCGGATTAACATCACAGGGGAGGTCTCATCATGAGTATTGATATGTATTTAGAATTGTCTCTGGCACAGGCAGACAGTGTGGCTGCGATGGTTGACCAAGCCTTATCAGCTTTGGATCAGCTGGACAGTGCCATCAACCGCCTTTTAGAGAGCGGATCGGAATTAAAGGGAATGAGTTACGATTCCTTGCGTGACCATGTGGAAACCGTTATTGTTCCTCACAAGGATGGTGCCCGCCGTTATCTGGAAGAGGTTAAAGAAGCGGTCCGGCGCTTTCCGGAAGCCTATCAGGAAGAGGTGGGACCTGAGAGTCTGCGCCAGTCCGATTTAGAAGCTCAGCTAGAACAATGCAACGCCGTGATCAGTGATGGTCAGGCCCTCTTAGCCGAAATGCAGGCCCACCCTGTCGGGGATCACGCCCAAGAGCGGATCGGTGATATGCAGGCAAGTCTTGATATAGCCAAGCAGGCCAAGGCCAAGATTCAGGATAAGCTGGATCGGCTGCTGGCTTTTGATGCCAGCTCGCCCAGAATCTTTGAGGGCTTAGACGAACTGGCTGCTTCCTTGAAAGCGATGAGCCAGTTCACACAGGCTGCTTGGAATCCGCAGACGAAAACATTTGCCAGCGTTGATTTCAGAGGGATGGATCTGATGAACAGCAGCCAAATCCAAGAACTAACAAGGGATGTCCTCTTTGTGTTAAGGTATGATGTCCACCGCCCAGAAGGAATGTCGGATGCCGAATTTAAAGAGTATGTCAGCACCCTTCGGACCCAAGTCCAGAGTTTGGAATCAGACGGCTGGACCAAGAAGGCCATCAAGGACGGCTATATTGACACGGTTAATGTGGCTTATGATCCTAATAAGGAGATGAGCATTGCCACTCAGCTGGGCGAGTACTTCAATAATGCCCACACTTTTGGTTCAGGTATCTTCCAGAAGATGTGGGGGATTGATTATCAGACCGCCAAGAACCATAAAGACTCGGCGGCAGCTGAGAAGCTTCTGGGGATTGCCATGAAGTATACGGGCATGCCTCAAGAGCTTGATGGCAGTGCCGAGCAGACGCAGGCTATCTTGGACAAGATGTCCGACAGCCTAGCGCCAGACGATGACTTTTGGGATGACTTTGCGGGGACAGTGCAGGTGGCTTATCCGGATAAAAAAGGTGCTAACGCCTTAGGCGATAAAGGCGGCAATGAGGCACTGAAACAGAAGGTTCATCAGTTCCGCTATGTCATCTCAGCCCAACAAGCGCAATGGGTACGGGATTGGGCAAGGGAAAGGTATGGCAATGATATCAGTGATGAACAGGCTCTAGCTGCCTACCTGAATGACGGTCATAAATCCAATTACGATTTCGATGATACCGCCCGCCTGCATAACAAAGTAACAGACAATGGTGTTTATCCTGGGGGAAAGAAGCAGGTCAATTATAAAATCTTGTCTAAAGATTTCCACACAGAGTTTATCATCAGTGAAGACGGTAGTTTTGTCAATGAAATTGACCCTGAAAAAGATGCTTCAGAGAACCAAAACGGTGTGGTCAACGGAGCCAGCTTTAATTATGCGAATGATGGAGATGAAGAAGGTCACAATCATTGGGATGTTGAGACACCAAGTAAATATGACCCAGAATTTAGGACGGATATTATTGATAATGGTGGTGATAAATTTAGATCACCAGACATGGAAGATTATAAGGATTCTAAAAACGAAATTTTTGGATTTAAAAAGGGCAATGATAATCAGTCAACGTATGATAGAGAGCAGGCGCAAAAAGATAACTTTAAAGAGAAGGTAGGTGAAGAATGAAAAAATATATTGTTATTTGTATGGTACTCTGTACCTTCTTATTAGCTGCCTGTCAGGCAAAAAGTCCAAAAAATTCTTCTAAGCCTAAACAATCAGAAACTGTGCGCTTAGAAAAAGCTAAGACATTAGAAGTTGGTATCACTTATAAACTTGGAGATGATTTTAATGATTTGAATACTTTTTACGTGAAATTGACTGACGACAAGCATTATGTTTATATGATTGACCACAGTCATTATACTCAAGATGAATTAGATGAAATAAATGCTGATGAGGATTCTGTTGACTATTATCCCGTCATCCACTTTACGGAAGGGGAATATACTAGAGAGGGTGAAAATATCACTCTAACTCCAAAAAAGAGAGTTATCACTGAATTTAAAGATCCCCAGCATGTTAAAGACAAGATTATCGCATCCAAAAGATTAAGTGATAAAGATAAGGCTGGTAGGACACTAACAATTGTCAAAGAGGATGGCGGCTACGTCGAAAATAATCAAGGTAATTCCCTCTCTCTTTATAAAATAGCTAAAAAACTCCCAAATTCAATTGATGATTTTTTAGCTCAGTACGACTATCAGCCAGAAGAGTTAGAGTGATTTTAAAGGCTCATCAGTTCCGCTACGTCATTTCACAGCAGCAGGTGCAGTATATCCGAGATTGGGCTATTAAGGAATATGGTGCCGATCAAGCTAAGCGCATGACTGATAGGGATAAACTGGTCGCCTATGTGGCTGATTCGGATGTCAAAGTTTCCTCCGCTGATGAATCTTCTCGATTGCATAATAAAGCTAAATATAATAAAGATACTCACGAGATGGAATACGCAGATGGTAACTCTGATCAGATGAATTATAAGGTCTTACTAGGTTCAGGCGGTCATTCCGAGTTTATCGTTGATGAAAATGGGAACTTTCTAAATGAGATTGATTCCCATAAGGAGATCGAGGATAATACAAATGGTATTGTTAACGGAGCAAGTTTCAACTATGCGAATGCAAATGATGGTACTCATATCCAGATGGATGTTCATACTGCGAAGTATTTAGACACAAGTTTTAGAGATATAGCGGGTAAATATAAATCTCCTAACAATCTTAACAGTAATATTCAAGACGGTTGGGAAGATTTTTGGGGATCTGTACAAGGTAAAGGTGGTAATGGAGAAGATTGGAATAGCAGCTATTGGAATAGTAGAGGTGCTTACAGTAAAGATGGTATAAGTGCCCATGATAGAGTGGAAAAGGAACGAGAAAACTTTAGAAAAATGATTAAAAATTATTAAGATAATGAGTATTGTACTAAGTTTTAAAGCTACAGGAGATTGTATGAAAAAATATTTACTGCTAATATGCTGCCTCTGCTTTCTATTTTTAGCGTCTTGTTCTAAAATAATGAGTAACACTACGGACTCGCTAAAAGATAAAAAAGGAATCACTCATTTTGAGATAGGACAGACCTACCATCAAGATAATGGGTTGTATTTTAAGCTTGTGGATGAGGGTACTTATATCATGTATGATGACGAGGCCTCTATTTATAAAACAGAAGAAGATTTAAAAAACGAGGCCGACAAGGAAGAAGCCAGACAGTATCCAAGTTTATATTTCTATCAGGGACATTACAAAAAAGAAGGGACAGACCTTATCTTAGAGGATAAAACTGAAATTGACTTATTGTTTGCAAGTGTGGCTAACTATAAAAAAGGGATTTACTTCAGAGTTGATTATACAAAGTCTACTGGCACCGTCAGGGTAAAATACAGTAGTCAAGGATTATATTTTGTAAGACCAAGACCTATAAAAAATTATTATCATAAATCTAATAAGAAAATCCCAAATTCCAAGGATGACTTTGTTTCGCAATATACCTATGATCCATTAACGAGAAACGATTATCCTAGATGATTTAGTAAAAACTCTTTAAAATTATCACTTATAAGGTTCACCAGTTCCGCTATGTGATTTCTGCCCAACAGGCTCAATGGGTACGAGATAATTATAAGAAGGACGGCATGACAGACGAGGAAGCTTTAGCTGCTTACCTCTCTACTTTGAAGGAAGGAGACGATTCTGGTGAATATAGCTTGATGAGTCCTCACGCTTGCATAATAAAGGAAAGCTAGTTGATTCTGATGGAGATGGAGAACCTGATTCTGTGTCTTATCCTGGAGGTTCTACTGCTAATTATAAAGTAACTATTGGTTTCCGCTCAGAATTTATTATAGACAGTGAAGGAAATTTTCTAAATGAAATAGATTCTGAAGGTACTACTGAAAATGGTATTGTTAATGGAGCAAGTTTTAATTATGCCAATGAGAATGATAATATACATAAGCAACTTGATGTAGACTCAGTTAAGCCTTATGATCCAGAATATCACAGTAAGGTTGCCAAACAATATATTTCTCCTAATAATATAGGTGGTGATATCTTGAGTAGAGCAAAAGATGCTTGGGAAGATTATTGGGAAAATGGCAATGGTGAAAATTGGGATGACAGCTATTGGAATGATAGTGGGTACTATTCAAAAAATGGTGCTAGCGCTCATGATAGAGTTGAAGAAGCTAGAGATGAACTTAGAGACATGATAAAAAATCAATCCTAGATAAGCATCGACACTTAAGGCAAATATCAAATTAGTTAGGAGATATTTATGAAAAGAGAAAAATCCCAGAAACTTTTATTATATCTCGTAGGAGCAGTCAGTTTATTATCACTAATAATTTTAGTATGGAAAATAAATTCTGACAGTAGGGAGACTGCTCCTAATGGAAAGGGTCATAACGTCGCATTGAATCAAACCTACCAATACCATGTTGATAGTAACGGTGTACGTAATAGTCAAATTAAACTTCTTAAGAATCATAGGTATGTTATTTATATTGAGAAATATACGTATTTATCTGATAAGAAGCTGAAAGAGAAAGAGCGCTTAGAAGAACAAGCGATTTATCCTGAATTGACCTTTACTCAAGGGAACTATAAAAAAACAGGCAATTATATCTCCTTGGAACCTCAGCACTCTACTATAATCAGATTTTATGATATTTCAGTATTTCATCAAAAAAAATATTTTGAAAAAGAAAATAAAAAACTTATGTTAAATTCAGGGGGAAAAATTATTTCTTCTTGGAAAGGCCTTTACTACCAGACAAAGGGAATTAACAATAAAATGAACAAGATTAAATTGAAAAAAAGCTCAAAAGTTATTCCAAGTTCAGAAGAAGATTTTTTAGAGCAGTATACTTACGATCCTTCAACAAAAGACGATAGGTAATTTTGTGTCAGAACTAGTACGGAAAATCGGATCGAAAATGATGTTATCAATGGTTCCAGCTTTAACTATGCGGATTTCCAACAGGATAAAGCCGATGAAGATGACGGCACTGCTAAACAGAA
Organism: Streptococcus criceti HS-6; assembly: GCF_000187975.2. Lineage (NCBI taxonomy): Bacteria > Bacillati > Bacillota > Bacilli > Lactobacillales > Streptococcaceae > Streptococcus > Streptococcus criceti. Next base: position 130,751 of record NZ_AEUV02000002.1, on the reverse strand, counting down.
AGGCTATGTCTCATCCCATGATAGATTAGACGTCAATACGCCTAAACAGTGGGATCCTGAGTTTAGAGAAGATCAATCAGAAGGCTACATCTCTCCCAACAAAGATAAAAAGGGTGATGATGGCTGGAATGACAGCTTTAAGAATCCAAAGGGTAGCTATGCCAAAGATGGTAAGAGTGCCAAAGAGCGAACTGACGAGGCAGCTAAAGCATTCAATGAGATGGTTGATGGTTATGAGGAGTGACTGCTATGAAAAAGAAATTGGCAATAAGTATTTTATTAGTAGCAATTCTGTTAGGAGCTATCAGTATGACTGCCTTAGTGATGCGAAATAACAAGCAGTCCTTGCATTCAGTCTCCCATAGCTCCTCTTCTCATAAACAAGAAAGTTACGAAAAAACAATTGAGTTGGATCAGGTTTATAAAGAAGAAAATGATGATGCTATTTACTATGACATCTTTAAATCAGATGGAACTTATATTTCTATTCAAGATCGAGCTAGCATTTATAAATCAGAAACTGATCTGGATAAAGCAGGAAATGAAGAGGAGGCACGAATTTTTCCAAATATTTATTATAATATAGGAACATATAAATTTAATGGAGATAATATTGAATATAAAATAGAGCAATCAACTGAAATTTATTTTAATGATGTTAAAACTTACAAGAGAGGTAAATATTACACGATAAAGCACGAACATTATAACCAAAGAGTAATTTGGAAAAAAGGTAAAAAGGGCTACTATATTAATGGAGCTCTTCTAAAGTTTCAAAAATCAAATTATGTTATTCCTAACTCAGAAGAGGAATTTCTAACCCAATATACTTATGATCCGAGCACAAGAAAGTAAAATTGCCCCTTTCCTAGCCATTAATCTCTTATGAAAATGTGGGATCCTAAGTTTAGAGAAGAACAATCAGAAGGCTACATCTCTCCCAACAAGGATAAAAAGGGTGATGATGGCTGGAATGACAGCTTTAAGAATCCAAAGGGTAGCTATGCTAAAGACGGTAAGAGTGCCAAAGAGCGAACTGACGAGGCAGCTGAAGCCTTCAATGAGATGGTTGATGGTTATGAGGAGTGATTGCTATGAAAAAGAAACTGACTGTAAGTATTTTAATAGTAACGATTTTGTTAGGAGCTATCAGTATGACTGCCTTAGTGATGCGAAATAGCAAGCAGTCCTCGCATTCAGTCTCCCATAGCTCCTCTTCTCATAAACAAGAAAGTTACAAAAAAACCATTGAATTGGACCAAGTTTATGAATACACCATACATGAAATTAATTGTTATTTCATTTTAAAATCTGATGGTAGTTACATCTATATAGAGGATAAAGCTGGTATTTATGAAAACGAAGCAGACTTGGGGGAAAAAGAAAATGAAGAAGAATCTGTAATTTATCCAAGCGTAAATTACACTATAGGCACTTATACATCCAATGGGAAGAACTATACTACGACCTTAAAAAATTCAACTATATTGTATTTTAAAAACGTTATTAATTTTAAAAGTGGCAGATATTTTGAAAAGGAGTCAAAAAAATTGGATATCCAAAATAGCCTAAAAATTTCTAGTAAGGGATATATAGATCAAAATAGTGATTTGATAAAGCTTCGTAAATCCAACTATTTCATTCCTGATTCGGAAAAACAGTTTTTAGATCAGTATACTTACGATCCTTCAACGAAAGATGATAGATAATTTTATATCAAAATTAGATACTGAAAATGATGTGATCAATGGTTCCAGCTTTAACTATGCGGATTTTCAGCAAGATAAAGCTGATGAAGATGACGGCACTGCTAAACAGAAAGGCTATGTCTCATCCCATGATAGATTAGACGTCAATACGCCTAAACAGTGGGATCCTGAGTTTAGAAGAGAACAATCAGAAGATTATGCTTCTCCTAATAAAGCAAATGAAGGAAAAAAAGGGTGGAAAAGAAGCTTTAAAAATCCAAAAGGGTAGCTATGCTAAAGATCGAACTGACGAGGCAGCTAAAGCATTCAATGAGATGGTAGATGGTTATGAGGAGTGACTGCAATGAAAAAGAAATTGGCAATAAGTATTTTATTAGTAGCAATTTTGTTAGGAGCTATCAGTATGACTGCCTTAGTGATGCGAAATAACAAGCAGTCCTCGCATTCAGCCCCTCCCAGCTCTTCCTCTCATAAACAGGAAAGTTATGAAAAAACAATTGAGTTGGATCAGGTTTATAAAGAAAGTGATACTTACGCTACTTACTATAGAGTATTAAAATCTGATGGAACCTACATTGTGGTTCAAGATCGTGCTAATATCTATAGGACTCAAGCAGATCTAGATAAGGCAGGAAATGAAGAGGAAATGGCAGTAACTCCTAGTATTCATTATCGTACAGGAACATATAAAATTAATGGAAATGATATAAAATATACATCAAATAGCTCAACTGCTATTTATTTTAGTACAGTTGCTAATGTCAAAGATGGGAAATATTATTCGATAGAACAACAAAATCATAACAGTAACACTGTGTGGACAAAAAAGAAAAATGGATACAATACTAAAGAGAATGTCGTATTAAAATTATATAAATCTGATTATTCTATTCCGAATACTGAGGAAGATTTTTTAGAACAGTATACTTATGATCCTTCAACAAAAGACGATAGGTAATTTTATATCAAAATTAGATACTGAAAATCGTACTGACAATGATGTCATCAATGGTTCCAGCTTTAACTATGCGGATTCAGGAAATGATGCTCAGCACAATCGCTTAGACCGAGATTCCGTCACGAGTTGGGATCCTGAGTTTCGTAAAAATATGTCTGATGATTACGAGAAGCCGAACCTATCAGACGATCCAGATGAAACCTACAAATCTGGTGAGAAAGCTAAGGAACATGATGAACGGGCCGATAAACATGACCAGTGCAATGGTACCTCTAAATACGCAGATAGCTGGGCGAATGAAGATGGCCGTTTTGCCCAAGATGGCAAAAGCGTCAAAGAAGCCACTCAGGGTGCTGGCAAGGCCTTTGAGGAAGATGTTAAGGAGGCCAAGTCATGAAAAAGATAGTTCCTTTAGTCAGTTTCATAGCTTGCCTCGTATTAGTGGTAGGATGTCAGTCAAAAGATAGTAAAAAGCCTAGTTCTAGCCAGCATCAGTCAAAAGAAAACTCCTCAAAGGGAGTCACCTCTTTTGAAGTTGGTCAGACCTATATCTGTGATGACGGTGTCTATTTTAAAATAGTTGATGAGGATACCTATGTTTTATTTGATGATGCAGCTTCCCAATATAAGACAGAGCAAGATTTAAGGGATGCTAGTCGTGATAGCGAGCAGTCTATTCATCCTCTCTTATATTTTTATGATTGCCACTATACGAAAAAAGGAGACAATTATATTGGAAGTGGTAGCACTGAAACCATGATGGTTTTCTCAACTGTAGCTAATTTTAAGGACGGTAAATATTATCGAACTTCTGATGAAGTTAGAAATTATAAGGATCCTGTCCGCATTAAGCTGGGGGAAAATGGCTATTATTTGGCGAGTGGCTCTAAACCTTATGATCATTATTATAAATCGAATAAAAAAATCCCAAGTACCAAGGAAGAATTTTTGAAGCAGTATACCTATGCGCCTGAGACTGAGGATGATGGCAGGTATTAAGGAATTGGGATAACATCGATTTTAGAAATGGTAGATTACGAGACCTTTGAAGGATATCTCAGAGCTGTAAGTTAAACTTTGAAATTATCAATAAATTGAAACGGTTATCTTTATTGAGTGGACAATTAAAACGAACCAATATAAATTAAAGGACTGAATTCCGCACAGAATTCAGTCCTTTTTATAAAGTAATTTATCTAATGAGATGTTCTTTTTACCGCTTAGCCATAGTGACAAAGGTGAATTTATCAGGGCGATAGCTAATGGTGCCGTATTGGAAGAGCTGACCGTTTGAGAGATAGGTCAGGCTGGTGACAACCGCCACCATATTGAAGTCGCCGAGATCCATATTATCCTTTTCCTCCTGAGTAGCGTAGCGGAAGGAAATTTCTCGACGAGAGTGGGTAATTTTTAGTCCCAACTGATTTTCTAAATATTGGTAGATGGACGTTTCAGCAATCTCTTTATTAAGATAGGGAACTACCCGACGGTCGAAGTAAGAGAGCTCGAATTCCAATCTTTCATCATCAATCAGACGGCTGCGGCTAACACGGTAAAAGTCAACGCTGTCATCAACCTTGAAGATATCCATTAACTCTTGTTCCCCTTGAACAATGTAGAGATTGTCCAGCTGAGTTTTGATATCAAGGTGCTCATCACGATTGAGTTCATCAGAGGTTTTGATTTCAGAGAGATAGTTGTTTTTAGTGCGACCGTGCTCCATGACAATGGAATTGCGGCCTCGCATCTTTTGGATATAGCCATCTAATTCCAAGAGTGATAAAGCCTTGCGAATGGTATCCTTGGAGTAGCCATAAATGGCCATCAATTCATTTTCAGTTGGCAATTCTTGATTGGGCTGGAGCTTGCCCTCTTCAATTTGTTTTTTAATATCTTCATAGACCTGTTTGTACTTGCTCATCATCACTATATCCTTCAGTTTTATACAATTATTCTATCATAAATTGTCGTTAAAAACTAGTTTAATACGTATCAAAGAAAAATTAAAAAAAAGAATTACGTAAAACTATTGACAAAGGAAATCGCTTCCACTATAATGAAGACTGTAAAATGAGATTTAAGGCCATCCCGGCGAGTTTAAACAAAGCTCTAATCTGGTAATTATGGAGGATATTTATGGGAAAACGAAAAAGCGGTGTCTTGATGCACATTACGTCACTGGCAGGAGACAGAGGGATCGGTAGCTTTGGGCAGGCAGCTTATGATTTTGTCGATTTTCTAGTGGAGACCAAGCAAACCTATTGGCAAATTCTGCCACTGACTACGACCAGCTATGGAGATTCTCCCTACCAATCCTTTTCAGCTATTGCTGGTAATACCAATCTGATTGACTTAGATATTTTGCTTGACCAAGGTTGGCTAGAAGAGGAAGATTTAGCAGGCCTTGATTTCGGAGACAATCCTAATAAGGTTGATTATGGCCTGCTTTTTGAGGTTCGACGTCCCCTCTTGGAAAAGGCTGTAAAAGCCTTTTTAGTGGATAAAAATGCCCAAGAGGCTCTGGCTAAGTTTGAAAAGGATAATCAATCCTGGTTAGCTGACTATGCGGAATTTATGGCCATTAAGGAGCATTTTGGACTCAAAGCCCTGCAAGAATGGGATGATAAAAAAGCTGTCCAACGTGATAAGGAAACCCTAGCCAAGCTACGTAAAAACTTGGCAGATACCATTGCCTACCATAAAGTGACTCAGTATTTCTTCTTTGAACAATGGCAGGCGCTTAAGTCCTACGCCAATAGAGCAGGGATTGAAATTATCGGAGATATGCCTATTTACGTTTCGGCTGATAGTGTGGAAATGTGGACACAGCCCCAACTCTTCAAGGCTGATGATAATCGTAAACCACTCTATGTAGCGGGCGTACCTGCCGATGAATTCAGCGATGAAGGTCAATATTGGGGCAATCCTATTTATGATTGGGAAGCCCATAAGAAGACTGGCTATGCTTGGTGGATTTACCGCATGGAAGAAACCCTCAAGCTCTATGATGTTATTCGGATTGACCACTTCAAAGGTTTTTCTGATTTTTGGCAGGTTGATGCTAGTCATGATACGGCTAAGTATGGGACCTGGCAGCCAGGCCCTGGTTATGAGCTCTTCGCAGCGATCAAGGAAGCACTTGGCGACTTACCCATTATCGCTGAAAATCTAGGTTATATTGATGAGAAGGCTGAGAAACTTTTAGCAGACACAGCCTTCCCGGGCATGAAGATTTTAGAGTTTGGTTTACAGGGGCCGAATGAAAGCAATTTTGATTTGCCGCACTTCTACACGAGTCACTCAGTGGCTTATACAGGCACCCATGATAATGAAGTAGTGCGCGGATGGTATCAAGGCTTAAGCGAAGAAACGAGAGCCTATACAGACCGTTACACCCATCGGGCACCAGGAGAACCCGTGACACAAGCACTGCTTCGCACACTCTATGCGACGGTTAGCGATATAGCTATAGCGACCATGCAGGATATTTTAGATTTACCGGCTTCCAGTCGGATGAATACGCCAAATACCGTCGGTACCAACTGGCGATGGCGGATGACAGCCGACCAATTAACGGATGATAAGAAAGAATTTTTAAAGACTATTACAGAAACCTATCACAGAGGATAAGAAAAGAGGATAAGAAAATGAGTGTTACACAGTATATAGAAGAGAAACAAGGGACTAAGTTAGCCGATTTGGATAACAAGGCCATCTATTTAACTCTGATGGACTATGTTAAGGAAAGGGCTCGTCAGCTTCCTAAAAATACAGGAAAACGCAAGGTCTACTACATTTCAGCGGAGTTTCTAATTGGGAAGCTCTTATCCAATAACCTTATTAATCTAGGGATCTATCAGGAAACCAAAGAAGCCTTAGCGGCAGCTGGGAAATCTATCGCTCAGATTGAAGATGAAGAGCTGGAACCTTCTTTAGGTAATGGCGGACTGGGGCGTCTGGCATCCTGCTTCATCGATTCTATGGCTAATCTTGGTATTAATGGTGAAGGTGTTGGCCTTAACTACCATTGTGGTCTTTTCAAACAGGTCTTCCACGATAATCAGCAAGAAGCGCAGCCTAACTACTGGATTGAAGATGACTCTTGGCTGGTGCCGACAGATATCAGTTATGACGTGCCTTTTAAGGACTTTACCCTAAAGTCCCGTCTAAATCGCATTGATGTGCTGGGCTACCACAAGGGCAGCAAAAACTACCTCAATCTCTTTGATGTCGACGGTTTGGACTACGACCTAATTGAGGATGGCATTACCTTTGATAAAACACAAATCCAAAAGAACCTAACCCTCTTTCTCTATCCTGATGATTCAGATAAGAGCGGTGAACTTCTGCGGATTTATCAACAGTACTTCATGGTCTCAAATGCGGCCCAGCTTCTGATTGATGAGGCCTTGGAACGTGGTTCTAACCTCCATGATTTGGCGGATTATGCCTATGTCCAAATCAACGATACCCATCCGTCTATGGTCATTCCAGAGCTCATCCGTCTTTTGACTGAGCAACATGGTCTTGATTTTGAGGAAGCCGTTACGATCGTGTCTCAGATGGTCGGCTATACCAACCACACTATTTTGGCTGAAGCCTTGGAAAAATGGCCTCTGGATTATCTCAATGAGGTAGTACCCCATTTAGTGACTATTATTGAAAAACTGGATGCCTTGATCCGAGACAAGTACAGCAACCCAACTGTGCACATTATTGATAAGGACCAGCGCGTCCACATGGCCAACATGGATATTCATTACTCGACCAGTGTCAATGGGGTCGCTGCCCTTCATACAGAAATTCTGAAGACTAGTGAACTCAAGGATTTCTATCAGCTTTACCCAGAGAAATTTAACAACAAAACCAACGGTATTACCTTTCGCCGCTGGTTGGAATTTGCCAATCAAGATTTAGCGGCCTATCTCAAGGAACTCATTGGCGATAGCTATCTGACTGATGCTACGAAATTGGAGAAACTCTTGGCCTTTGTCGATGATGAAAGGGTTCAAAACCGTCTGGCTGAGATTAAATTCAACAACAAGCTGGCCCTTAAGCGTTACCTCAGGGAAAATAAGGGGATTGATTTGGATGAAAATTCTATCATTGACACCCAGATCAAACGTTTCCACGAGTACAAGCGGCAACAGATGAATGCCCTCTATGTTATCCACAAATACTTGGAAATCAAGCGAGGTCATTTGCCTGAGAAGAAAATCACCATCATCTTCGGTGGTAAGGCAGCACCGGCCTACACCATCGCTCAGGATGTCATTCATCTTATCCTCAGTCTGTCAGAGCTGATTAATAATGACCCTGAGGTCAGTCCTTACCTTAATGTACATCTGGTGGAAAATTACAATGTTACCGTGGCCGAACACCTGATTCCAGCAACTGATATTTCAGAACAAATTTCCTTGGCTTCTAAAGAAGCGTCAGGTACGGGAAACATGAAATTCATGCTCAATGGTGCCCTGACCTTGGGAACCATGGACGGAGCCAATGTCGAAATTGCTGAGCTGGCTGGTAAGGATAATATCTATAGCTTCGGTAAAGATTCCGATACCATCATTGATCTTTATGCTAAGTCTGGTTATGTTTCTAAAGATTATTATGATAAGGACGCTGAAATTAAAGAAGCTGTAGACTTTATTGTCAGTCCTGAACTCAAGACAATCGGTAATGAAGAGCGGCTCAACCGCCTGCATCAGGAACTGATTTCTAAGGATTGGTTTATGACTTTGATTGATCTAAAAGACTACATTGCTACCAAGGAAAGAATGTTGACAGACTATCAAGATCAAGCAGCTTGGAACCGTAAGGTTATCCACAACATCGCCAAAGCAGGTTTCTTCTCATCTGACCGGACCATTGCTCAGTACAACGAAGACATTTGGCATAGCTATTAATCCCTGATTACAAGGGGGAAAATAAATAGGCTGGAGGCCAAGGCTTCTGGCTTTTTTAATGCTATATAGTGATAAAGTGATTTTTGTTTCGGAATTAAAACAAAAAAATAAAAAGAAATCCGTAAAACATATTGACAAAGGAAAGCGCTTACGGTATAATAAAAAAGTCTTAAGGAGATTACAGGAATTATTTATTGATTCCCTTATGAAGGAGTGTGGAGATGAACCTATTAAGCTTAAATGTTCATGCTTGGTTAGAAGAAAATCAAGATGAAAAGCTTGAACATCTGGCGGAGACTATCACTGAAAAAGATTACGATGTGATAGCTCTGCAGGAAGTCAATCAGACGATCTCGGCACCAAAGGTTAGCGGAGAGCTGGGCAAGGATAACTACGGCTTGGTTCTGCTTGACTTGCTTAGGCAAAGAGGACTAACGGCTTATTCTTACTATTGGTCGATTTCTCATATTGGCTATGGTATCTACGATGAAGGGATTGCCATCCTGACCAAGTACAAGGTCTTAGAAGCTGAAGGCTTTTACACCTCAAAAAGTCAGGATATTCATACCATTGATTCGCGGAAAATTATTCGGCTCAAGCTGGAAGTTAATAATCGGTCCTTGGAAGTTTATTCTTGCCACATGAACCTACCAACCAGTCAAAGGGAAAGTCAGATTGATAATTTGCGAAGATTAGTTGACCATTCTCATTTTTCTGGACTTAAAATTTTTATGGGAGATTTTAATACTGATGCCCTAGGCAATCCAGAGGACTATCAAACCATCCTTAATCAGGGGCTGCTGGACACTTACCAGTTAGCCAAGGAAAAGGATTCTGGTGTGACAGTTTCCAAATCTATTGACGGTTGGAAGGGTCAAAATCAGGGCAAGCGTCTGGATTATGTCTTCGTCAACCAAGAAATTCCAGTCCAGTCCAGTCGGGTTATCTTCAATGGCCAGAACAAGCCAATCGTTTCCGACCACTTCGGATTAGAAGTGACCTTGGAGATTTAACGGACGGAAATTCAAGTGAAAAGTCCCTGAGAGAGCTTAGTCAGCAAATTCTAGTTTTCTCGCTGGGCTCCTAATTTCCCATCATCCTAAATTTTTAATGTAACGGAACCCGAACCTAATTTCTTAGAAAAAAAGATAAACGCCCCTGTGCCTCGCTGATACTGCACTAGTTTTCTATTTTTTACAGAAATTTTCGCAAGGCGAAATGGTTCTCGGTATCATATATATAAAGGAGTAGTTTTAAATGAAAAATCTTAAAAGCTTAGCTAGCTTCGAATTTTGGCAAAAATTCGGAAAGTGTTTAATGGTTGTTATCGCCGTCATGCCTGCTGCGGGTCTAATGATTTCTATCGGTAACTCCCTTGCTTTGATTGCCCCAGATAATACAACTTGGACACAAGTCACTAACCTGATATCTCAAATTGGTTGGGGGTTCCTCAATAATTTGCATCTGCTCTTTGCTCTAGCCATTGGCGGCAGCTGGGCTAAGGAAAAAGCTGGCGGTGCCTTTGCTGCAGGTATCTCCTTCATTCTGATTAACTTAATTACAGGTAACTTCTATGGGGTAACCACTGATATGTTAGCCGATGATAAAGCGGTTGTTCATAATATCTTTGGCGGAACCATGCGAGTTGCTGACTACTTTATCAATGTCCTTAACCAACCGGCCCTCAACATGGGAGTCTTTGTTGGTATCATCGCTGGTTTTGTTGGTGCAACTGCTTACAACAAGTACTACAACTTCCGTAAGCTTCCAGATGTCTTGACCTTCTTCAATGGTAAACGTTTCGTACCATTTGTGGTTATCCTGCGTTCTGCTATTGTCGGTATTATCATGGCTATCTTTTGGCCACTGATCCAGACAGCGATTAACAACTTTGGTCAATGGTTGGCTAACTCACAAGATACCGCTCCATTTTTGGCACCATTCCTTTATGGAACTCTAGAACGTCTGCTTCTGCCATTTGGTCTGCACCACATGCTGACCATTCCTATGAATTATACTCAGCTTGGTGGTACCTATCACTCAATCACAACGGGTAAAGATGTCCTTGGTCAAGACCCACTGTGGTTGGCTTGGGTAACTGACTTGATCCACCTCAAAGGTTCTCACCCTGGTCAGTACCAACATTTATTGACTCACGTCACACCTGCTCGTTTCAAAGTGGGTCAAATGATTGGTGCGTCCGGTATTCTGATGGGAATGACTGTTGCTATGTACCGCAATGTTGACCCTGATAAGAAGAAAAAATACAAATCAATGTTCATCTCGGCAGCAGCGGCCACTTTCTTAACAGGGGTTACGGAACCTCTCGAATACATGTTCATGTTTGCTGCAATGCCACTCTACCTTGTCTATGCCTTTATCCAAGGATGTGCCTTCGCTATGGCTGACCTTGTTCATTTGCGCCTCCATTCTTTTGGTAATATCGAACTCTTAACTCGTACCCCAATGGCTATTAAGGCTGGTCTGGGTGTAGATGTCATCAATTTTATTTGGGTATCTGTCCTCTTTGGCCTGATAACTTACTTTATCGGGAACTTCATGATTCAAAAGATGAATCTTGCCACTGCTGGACGTAACGGTAATTACGACAGCGAAGAAGTTGATGAAGCCATCCATGCCAACAATGGGGATGCTAACACTTCTGTTGATTCACAAATCGTTCAAATTATCAATCTACTTGGTGGTCAAGACAATATTGACGATGTTGATGCCTGTATGACACGCTTGCGTGTAACGGTTAAAGACCCAGAACAGGTTGGCGGAGAAAATGACTGGAAGAAGGCTGGTGCCCTCGGTCTGGTTGTCAAAGGCCATGGTGTTCAAGCCGTTTATGGGCCTAAGGCCGACGGTCTTAAATCTGATATCCAAGATTTGCTTGATTCAGGTGCTCGTATCCCAATTGTTGACTTCTCTAAAAAAGAAGACGTTGTTGCCCCTGAAAATACCTTCAAAGGCGTGACGGAAAATGTACTCTCTGTTGCTGAAGGGGAAATCATCTCAATCGACCAAGTTAAAGACCCAGTCTTCTCTGGTAGGATGATGGGTGATGGCTTCGCTGTTCAACCAACAGATGGCCATATTTACTCACCAGTAGCTGGCGTGGTTACGAGTGTTTTCCCTACGAAACACGCTTATGGGCTCCTGACTGATGAAGGCCTAGAAGTTCTGGTTCACATTGGTATTGATACTGTTAGCCTTAATGGCATTCCATTTTCGCCTAAGGTGACAGATGGTCAACGTGTAGAAGCCGGTGATCTCTTAGCAGTAGTTGATTTAGATGCTCTAGAAGCTGCAGGTAAAGAAAAATCTGTCATTGTTGTCTTCACGAATGCGGCAGAAGTTAAATCTGTTACCCTAGAAAACTTAGGCAAACAACCAGCTAAGGCTTTAGCTGCTAAGGTTGAGATCTAAGAGAAAGTCTAAGTCCATCAAGAAAAAGGCTTGCTGAACGGTGAGCCTCAAGAAAGAATGTTTGAGAAGTCGGGCTGGCCGACTTCTTTTTTTAGATGCAAATCCGAGTGACATCTTTTTTATATTTTGATAGAATAGTAGGGCTAAAATCGCCCTTGCAAGGGGCTTACAAGGGAGAAATATCAATGACTGATGTACCGATTAAATATCGTCTGATTAAAAAAGAAAAACACACAGGTGCCCGCCTAGGGGAGATTATCACCCCGCATGGCACCTTTCCAACTCCCATGTTTATGCCAGTGGGGACTCAGGCGACGGTCAAGACCCAGTCACCTGAGGAACTGAAAGAAATGGGATCAGGGATTATCCTCTCCAACACCTACCACCTCTGGCTGCGTCCAGGAGACGAACTGATTGCTGAGGCTGGTGGTCTCCACAAGTTTATGAATTGGGACCAGGCTATCCTGACAGATAGTGGCGGTTTTCAGGTTTACTCATTAGCTGATAGTCGTAATATTACAGAAGAAGGCGTTACGTTCAAAAATCACCTCAATGGGGCTAAGATGTTTCTCTCACCTGAGAAAGCCATCTCTATCCAGAATAATTTGGGATCAGATATCATGATGTCTTTTGATGAGTGTCCTCAGTTCTACCAACCTTATGACTATGTCAAAAAATCCATTGAGCGTACGAGTCGTTGGGCCGAGCGTGGTCTCAAGGCTCATCGCCGCCCGCATGACCAAGGCCTTTTTGGGATTGTGCAGGGAGCAGGATTTGAAGATCTGCGCCGTCAATCGGCAGCTGATCTTGTCAGCATGGACTTTCCTGGTTATTCTATCGGTGGTTTAGCTGTTGGAGAGAGTCACGAAGAGATGAATGCTGTTCTGGACTTCACCACCCAGCTCCTGCCAGAAAATAAACCGCGTTATCTTATGGGCGTCGGAGCACCAGATAGTTTGATTGACGGGGTTATCCGAGGAGTAGATATGTTTGATTGTGTGCTTCCTACTCGTATCGCCCGTAATGGCACCTGCATGACCAGTCAGGGACGTCTTGTGGTCAAAAATGCTGCCTTTGCTAAGGACTTTGGACCTTTAGATCCAGCTTGTGATTGTTACACCTGTCGTCATTACAGTCGAGCCTATATTCGCCATCTGCTCAAGGCAGATGAAACTTTTGGACTGCGTTTAACCAGCTACCACAATCTTTATTTCTTGGTTAATCTCATGAAGAAAGTTCGCCAAGCTATTAAGGATGATAACCTGCTGGAATTCCGTCAAGATTTCATGGACCGTTATGGTTATGGTAAAAATGGCCGCAATTTCTAGGGGAATAGCCGCTCCTCACAAGGGGAGCTTTTTATCACTCTCTTTGTCAACCTTTATAAAAAAATAGGTTGACAAACTGAAACTGAGATGGTAGTATAAGATTATACTTAGGAGAAGAAAATGCTGGAAATTTTAGGCTTAGATTTAGATAGAGCAGGCCGTTGTCAACACTACCATGGTCTCAATGATATTCTTGCTTTGAAGTGCAGGGACTGTCAGAGATTTTATGCCTGTTACCAATGCCATGATGCTCTTTGCAATCATCCCTTTAAAGCTATGGATAAACGAGAAGTAGAGTTGGTTCTTTGTGGCAATTGCCGGAGCCTCTTGAATTGGCAGGATTACCAGACGGGAGCCTGTCCCTCTTGTCAGCACGCTTTTAATCCTAACTGTTCTCGCCATCACGCCATTTATTTTGAATAGAATAAATTCGCTTACGATTCTGTGGGAACAGATAATCATTCCTAGGTGTCAGTGTATCTTTGCCACAGTTACGATTTTTCTTTGAGTTGTTTCATGGCTTAGTACCCTGTTAATAGAATGCGGGCTAAAAGTTAGCTTCTCCCAGAGTCTTTGGGACTCAGCATCCAATCTCCTATTTTAGCGGTGTCTATGGTGCTCTGTGTATCTTAGTAATTGAACCCGCCCCCACTCTGTAAAATACTCACTGTCCTTGAATCTATGTGATTTATTGTTAGGTTCCTTGTTTTTGGGGAGTATTTAATGGTTTAGTATCTTATGAAAGGAAGTCTTATGAAGACTAAAGATTTGGCTTCAATTGCCATGATGACAACCCTTCTAGTCGTTCTCAGTTATGTTCCAGGAATTCCTTTGGGCTTTATTCCTGTTCCCATTGTTTTGCAGAATCTAGGGGTCATGTTGGCTGGATGTTTGCTAGGCGGTAAAAAAGGCAGTCTGTCGGTTTGCTTACTCTTTTTAGTCGGCCTAGCCATTCCAGCTTTTTCTGGTTTTACTACAACTATCCAAGTTCTTATTGGTCCAACTGCTGGTTATGTTTGGACTTGGCTATTTGTCCCCCTCTTGCTCGACTGTGGTCTGTCTCATCTGCGAAAAATTACGGCCTTGACAAGTTTTATTGTTATCTGGTTGACTGGTGTTTTCTTCGTTGACTTACTGGGTGGCCTCTATTTGGCGGTTTATACAGGAATGTCGCTTTTTACAGCGGTCGTTTCCAGCAGTCTCGCTTTTATTCCTGGGGACACTCTTAAGGTTTTAGTAGCGACCCTTGTTTTTCTGCGTTTTCATAAAATTTCAGAAGGTCGTAAGTCTTAGAAAGGCTTTTTTCTGAGGATATGTCGCCGTCCTTTGTGGTCAGGCGACTTTTTTACATTGACAACCCCCATCAAGCGTAATAGAATAGTGGTATTAAACTGTAAAATAACAAAAGGGTTTAAAAGATTAGTCTATCTGCCCTTTGAAAACAATAGTGAAGGAGTTTACTGTGAAAACAAGGAAAGATTTAAAAGAGCAAGCGAAAACAGCCCTTCGAGGGAATTGGCCCTGGGCAGTTGGGGTCCTTTGGGTTCCGACTATCATTCTGGGGCTCATCTTCACCTTTTTGCTGGGAGTGCTGGCTCTCGTTTGGAGAGCAGCCTCATCAGACCTTACCGCCACATCTAATGTTGTCCTGATTTTTATCGTAATGGCTTTCTTGTTGCTGGTGCTCTTTACCTTCTTTGCCTCTGTTGGTATCGGTACGGGAGCCAGTTATGCCTACTTGGATTTGATTCGTGGCCGTAAGCAATCCTTTAGAGAAGCGGCGACTTATGCCTTCAAAGAGCAGCGTTTCGATAGTATTTTTGGGGTCGTTCTGATGACTGCCATTTATACTTTGCTTTGGATGGTGCTTTTGATTATCCCTGGCTATATGAAAGCCGTGTCCTACTCCCAAGGTCTTTTCATCCTTAAGGATGATATGGAAGCAGGTAAGGGAATTACCACAACCTCTGCTATTACCAAAAGTAAATTGATGATGGAAGGGCACAAGAAGGATTATTTCGTGCTTATCTTGAGTTTTTTGGGGTGGTTCTTGGTACCGGCAATCTTTGCTGCTCTGTCAGCTTTTCTTTTCGCAAATCAGCAATTAGTCTGGGGCACTCTCATCTTCCTTTGCTATTTCCTTACTCTAGCTATCTGGATTCCCTATGTGGCAACAACTCAAGCGGCTTTCTATGAGGATTTGATTCATCAGGAACTGCCAAAAGAAATTACCCAGCTTGAAGAAAAACTAGCCAATGCTAAGTTAGATGCTGACAAAGCTGTGTCGGACTATAATGACCGTATTGCCGAACGTAAGGCTGATAAGAAAAAGGCTCACGACGAAAAGATGGCCAAAAAGTTGAAGGCTAAGAAGGAACGTGAAGAAAAACGCCGTGAAAAGGTTGCCGAGAAGCGCAAAGAGCGCGAAGAAAAAGAAGCTAAAAATCCTAAAAAGAAAACATCTAAAAAAACTAAGACAGCTGATAAGAAGTCGGTTGAATCCAAAGAAACAGAAAAACGAGCGGAAAAAGTAGAGGATTCTAAACCAGAAGTTCAAAAAGAATCTAATAAGAAAAGCCTTGAGGCTGAAAAAGAGGCAAGAGAGCAGGCCAGTCAATCGTCCAAGAAGCCAGGATCTAAGTTAGACAAGGTTTATCACTCAACGTCTAAAAAACCTAAGATCAAAGCTAAAAAGAAAAAAGGTAAGAAGCGTAAGTGATTATCTAAACCTTTTGTATTTGTGAAAAGGTAAGATAATCAAGCTGTCTAAAACTAAATCTATAAGGAATGGAGTAGACAGTTGCAGTCAATCTACCCTATTTAAGGCAGTTAACATGAGAGTGGGACTCAATCAGTAGAGGCTGGGCAAAAAATCCTCCAGTATTCCTTTTTTGAAATAAACTCTTGGCGCAGTGGTTGGCAGTGAGACTAGCTCTGCTAGCCCTATCTACAATCTTCAACTGTCTCCCAGACAGTTGAACTCCATTTTTCCACAAGGTCAAAGCAGAAAACCTAGCCAATTGTGCGGGGGTGGGAATACGAACCAAAATTTTCAATTTTGGGGTTCTTTCCCACTCCTTTGATTTTCCTCGCTCTCCCATTTAAGGCTCAGGCCTCTGCCACTTTCCTATTTTAAGGTGACAGGCTTTGGCAGTCTATCCCCAGACTGCCAAAGCCCACTGGAGCATTTCAATCCCACCCCCGAACAGTTCAAAAGGCCTGAGAGACCTTTTGAGGTTAGAAACAAGATGAACAAATATAGGTTGGCCACTATCACTTGCATGGCAGTTAAGCAGTCTAGGGGACTGTTTAAGGGGGCACCTGAAGATAGGAATGCGCCCCAAGAGGACCGCCAATCAGCAGTGGTTCATTGGTGCTAAAGCACCTAATAAACTGTGCAGGGGTAAGACTTCTTGGCCTAGCCAACAAGTCTTACCCCCAACCACTGCGTCAATCTAGTTCGAACTATAATAATGTTAACGAGGCAGGACTTTGTCCAGCCTCTTTTTGCCTTGACTAAGGGAATTTATGGCCTAAATATGCTATAATATAAGGGCTAATTGGCCAAGGCTGGGTTGAAATTTAAGTTAAAGGTCTAGGTCAAATGCTACAAGTATCATCAGGAGCCTCGTCATTTTTAGGAAAAAACGGGAGTAAGTCATGTCAGAGCTATTTAAAAAATTGATGGAACAGATTGAAATGCCGCTTGAGATGAGACAGTCTCAGGCCTTTTTGTCTGCCGACATCAAGGAAGTCAAGGTTCATGCCCTTAGTCGTCAATGGGATTTTCATTTTAGTTTTGAGCAAATTTTACCAATTGAGCTCTATCAAGAGCTGGCTTATCGCCTTGTTTCGACCTTTAAGGCAGCAGACATTAAAGCTACCTTTACCATTGAGGTAGAAAATAGGGATTTTTCTGATTCTGATTTATTACAGGCCTACTATGCAGAGAGTTTTAACCACCCCCTTTGCTCCAGTGCCAGCTTTCGCTCGAGCTTTTCAAATCTGACGGTCTCTTATGATCAAACCAAGGAACAGATTCTTATCCATGCTCCAGACTTTTTGAATAATGACCATTTTAAACAAAACCATCTGCCTAAGCTGGAGCAGCAGTTTGCTCAATTTGGTTTTGGTCCGGTTTCTTTTGCCATTGAGGTTGATGAGGATAAGACTCAAGAGCTTACTCAAGCCTTTGAGTCCAGCCGACATAAGAAGATTGAGCAGGCTCAGGAAGAAAATGCCCAAGCAGTTGCTTCTCTGGAAGCCTCTATGCCATCTCAGGAAGAGTCAGCGCCGGCTCCTCAATTTGATTACAAGGAAAGAGCGGCCAAACGTCAGGCTAGTTTTGATAAGGCGGAAATTACGCCGATGGTTGAGATTGAAACTGAGGAAAACCGTATTGTCTTTGAGGGAATGGTTTTTGATGTGGAACGTCGGACGACGCGGACCGGCCGGCACATCATCAGCTTTAAGATGACCGACTATACTTCTTCCTTTGCTATGCAGAAGTGGGCCAAAGACGATAATGATCTCAAAAAGTACGACATCATTGCCAAAGGAGCCTGGCTCCGAGTTCGAGGAAATATTGAAAATAACCAATGGACCAAGACTCTGACCATGAATGTGCAGGACGTGAAGGAAATTGTCCATAAGGACAGAAAAGACTTGATGCCGGAAGGACAGAAGCGGGTTGAATTTCACGCTCATACTAATATGTCTACCATGGATGCCCTGCCTACGGTTGAACACTTGATTGACAAGGCGGCTAGTTGGGGGCACACAGCAGTTGCTATTACCGATCATGGAAATGTGCAGAGCTTCCCTCATGGTTATCATCGGGCCAAAAAGGCTGGCATCAAGGCCATCTTTGGTTTAGAGGCCAATATCGTTGAAGACCGAGTGCCCATCACCTATAATGAAGTCTCTATGGACTTGCATGAAGCGACCTACGTTGTCTTTGACGTGGAAACCACGGGGTTATCTGCTGTTAATAATTCCCTGATTCAAATTGCAGCCTCCAAGATGCACAAGGGGAATATCATTGAACAGTTCGATGAATTTATCAATCCTGGACATCCTTTAAGCCAATTTACGACTGATTTGACAGGGATTACGGATAACCACCTTAAAGATGCCAAACCCCTCTTGCAAGTTTTGCAAGAATTTCAAGAATTTTGTAAAGACACTGTCTTGGTGGCCCACAATGCCACCTTTGACGTCGGCTTCATGAATGCTAATTATGAACGCCACAACCTACCTATCATTACTCAGCCTGTTATTGATACCTTGGAGTTTGCTCGCAACCTCTATCCTGAGTATAAGCGCCATGGTCTAGGCCCCCTAACTAAGCGCTTCCAAGTTGCTCTGGATCACCACCACATGGCCAACTACGATGCGGAAGCAACTGGGCGCCTGCTTTTTATCTTCATTAAGGAAGCGCGTGAAAATCGTGGCATTAATAATTTAGCCGACCTTAATACAAAATTAGTATCGGAAGATTCCTACAAAAAAGCCCGTGTCAAACATGCCACTATTTACGTGCAAAATCAGATTGGTCTTAAGAATATTTTCAAGCTGGTCAGTCTGTCTAATGTTAAATATTTCGAGGGTGTGGCTCGGATTCCCAGAACGGTGCTAGATCAATATCGAGAAGGCTTGCTTTTAGGCTCGGCCTGCTCAGAAGGGGAAGTCTTCGATGCTGTTCTCTCCCATGGGGTCGATAAAGCTCTTGAAGTAGCTAAGTATTATGATTTTATCGAGGTCATGCCACCGGCTATCTATCGCCCCTTGGTTGCCCGTGAGCTTATTAAAGACGAAGAGGGAATTCAGCAGGTTATCCGTGACTTAATTGAGGTTGGACGCAAACTCAATAAGCCAGTTCTGGCAACAGGCGATGTCCACTATCTTGAGCCAGAAGACCAGCTCTACCGAGAAATTATCGTTCGCAGTTTGGGACCGGGGGCAATGATTAACCGTCCAATTGGTCGAGGTGAAGATGCCAAACCAGCCCCCCTGCCCGATGCCCATTTTCGAACCACCAATGAAATGTTGGATGATTTCGCCTTCTTGGGTGAAGACTTAGCCTACGAAATCGTTGTAACCAATACGCAAAAATTTGCTGAACGGTTTGAAGAAGTGGAAGTCGTCAAGAATGACCTCTATACGCCTTACATTGATAAGGCTGAAGAAACTGTTGCGGAAAAAACTTACGCCAGAGCCTTCGAAATCTATGGCAATCCTCTGCCGGACATTATTGATCGCCGTATTGAAAAGGAATTAACTTCTATTTTAGGGAATGGTTTTGCTGTGATCTATCTGGCTTCCCAAATGTTGGTTGACCGTTCCAATAAGCGCGGCTATTTAGTCGGTTCGCGTGGTTCTGTTGGATCTAGTTTTGTGGCGACCATGATTGGGATTACCGAGGTCAACCCTATGCCCCCCCATTACATCTGCCCAAATTGTCAGTATTCAGA
This sequence comes from Streptococcus criceti HS-6, assembly GCF_000187975.2. Classification (NCBI taxonomy): domain Bacteria; kingdom Bacillati; phylum Bacillota; class Bacilli; order Lactobacillales; family Streptococcaceae; genus Streptococcus; species Streptococcus criceti. Next base: position 110,942 of record NZ_AEUV02000002.1, on the reverse strand, counting down.
ATTCATCACCGATGGTTCGGTCGGATCAGGTTTTGATTTGCCAGATAAAGATTGTCCAAACTGCGGTCACAAGTTGATTAAGGATGGTCACGATATCCCCTTTGAAACCTTCTTGGGATTTGATGGTGACAAGGTTCCTGATATAGACCTTAACTTCTCTGGGGACGACCAGCCATCTGCCCATTTAGATGTTCGCGATATCTTTGGTGAAGAATATGCCTTTCGGGCCGGAACCGTTGGTACTGTCGCGGAAAAGACAGCCTATGGCTTTGTCAAAGGGTATGAGCGCGATTACAATAAATTTTACCGTGATGCTGAAGTTGACCGTCTTGCCATGGGGTCAGCCGGTGTTAAGCGGACAACAGGTCAGCACCCTGGCGGTATCGTTGTTATTCCAAACTATATGGATGTCTATGATTTTACGCCGGTTCAATACCCTGCTGATGATACCTCGGCAGAATGGCAAACGACCCATTTTAATTTCCACGATATTGATGAAAATGTCCTCAAACTCGATATTCTGGGCCATGATGATCCAACCATGATTCGTAAGCTTCAGGACCTGTCAGGGATTGATCCTACAGACATTCCGGCCGACGATCCAGATGTCATGAAACTCTTCTCAGGCACGGAAGTCCTTGGCGTTACGGAGGAACAAATTGGTACACCTACGGGTATGCTGGGAATCCCAGAATTTGGTACTAACTTTGTTCGAGGGATGGTTGATGAAACGCACCCGACAACCTTTGCCGAATTGCTCCAGCTCTCTGGGCTCTCCCACGGTACGGATGTTTGGCTGGGCAATGCTCAAGATTTGATCAAAGAAGGCATTGCTACTCTTTCAACGGTTATCGGCTGTCGTGACGATATCATGGTTTACCTCATGCACGCAGGCCTTGAGCCTAAAATGGCTTTTACGATTATGGAGCGGGTTCGTAAGGGACTTTGGCTTAAGATTTCTGAGGAAGAGCGCAACACCTATATTCAAGCGATGCGGGATAATAATGTTCCAGATTGGTACATCGAATCTTGTGGTAAGATCAAATATATGTTCCCTAAGGCCCATGCAGCGGCCTACGTTATGATGGCCCTGCGGGTAGCTTACTTCAAAGTGCATTATCCTATCTACTACTATTGTGCTTACTTTTCTATTCGGGCTAGAGCCTTCGAACTCAAGACTATGAGTGCCGGACTGAATGCTGTTAAGGCTCGCATGGAAGATATCGCGAATAAACGCAGGAATAACGAAGCTTCTAACGTTGAGATTGACCTTTACACCACCCTAGAAATTGTCAATGAAATGTTGGAGCGCGGCTATAAATTCGGTCAGCTAGATCTTTATAATAGTGAAGCAACTGAATTCAAGATTGAAGGTGATACCCTGATTCCGCCATTTGTCGCTATGGATGGTCTTGGTGAAAATGTTGCTAAACAAATTGTTGCTAGCCGCCAAGAAGGAGAGTTCCTGTCTAAAACCGAGCTGCGTAAGCGCGGTGGTGTTTCAGCAACCCTAGTCGAAAAAATGGACGAAATGGGTATTTTAGGTGATATGCCAGAAGATAATCAGCTATCTTTATTTGATGATTTCTTTTGATTATTTACAGCGATTGCTTCAGTGGGGTGCAACTCCTTCGCTAATAGCCAAATGCAACACTGTTCGGTTGTCTTTCATCCCATCAGCTGTTAAACAACTTATAAAATTTAGGGAAACCATCTAGCATAAAAATCTATATAAGTATGACAGCTAATGTTAACTCGCGAAAGGAAAACAGTACGAAGGTCGAACAAGAAGGGAGATTTCAATGCAATTAGATATCAAATGGGATGACAAATCCAAAAACGAACATTTTGATTACCATTTAGAAATTTCTGGTAAGCAGGCTTTTGGGGTAACCATAGTCATCTGTGGGACAGTTATTCTAGGAAAATGTTTGAAAGCTATATACAGCAATAAACACTAAAAACACCACTAAACATTTAGCATAAAGTGGTCAGGACAGACAATTTTTATTTTGAAATTTATTTGTCATTACATCAAGCTTCTTGATATAAAAAGTAAAACCGAACACATTAGAATTTTCACCTTTAAAAATCTAATCGTGTTCGGTTTTTAATATTACTGTCGGATTATGGTGCGTCATACCCTTTGAAAGTCAAAACGATAGGCCGTTGCTTCAGACGATACTAAGTAAAGCAACAGGTTAGTAAGGAAACAAGGTAAGTTAGTAGGGGCTTTGCTTTCGTCAAGGTTCCACAGGACCTGACGTGTTAAGCCTGATAGCAGCGGATTTAACCAAGGCCCCGCCTTGTCTATTTTGTGATTTTCAGAAAGTATAAACTGATGAAGCACATGATATTGTCTGTGAGAACGCTGCTCAAAGATGTCTATTCCAGCCTCGAAAGCCTCAAGAAGTCAACTCGCTTGCTTGACGTACTTTTTAGTGCTACAATGAATGAGATTGGATGTCATTTTAGGAAAGAATTACTAATTAGTGCAAAACGTTTGACAGGAAAATTCTTTCGCTCTACAATAATCACACCCTGCTTAATAGCTGGCGCATTTGAGTCAAATTTGCGCATGTGAGCAGAGAAGAACGTAGAAAGGAAGCCTTCCCTAACAGACCCTCTATAACCTGAATCTAGATTTTTCACAATTCCGAGAAGTCTAGATTCTAAAGCTTAGTGGCTAAATGCCTCTTCTGCTTAGGTTGTTCTGTCTCGTTTTGTTGGTTTTAGGAGAACGTCCATGACAAAATTTAAGAATTCTGCTGTCAAGAGTATGGTTGTAATGCGTAAGGCATTTCGAACTATTGATACCAGAGTTTCCGCAACTTTCCGTGATTTTGATTTAACACCTGCTCAATTTAGTGTCTTAGATGTCCTTTATGCTAAGGGTCCTCTGCGTATTGGTGATCTGATTTCTAGTATCTTATCAACGTCAGGCAATATGACCATTGTCATTAAAAATATGGAAAAAAATGGCTGGGTCCAACGTCGGGTCAGCAGAAAGGACCATCGCGCCTATATTATCTCGATTACAGATAAAGGGCGACGCATTATAGAAAAAGCCCTACCGGCTCATATTGAGGCCGTTGAAGAAACCTTTAGCGTTTTGACTGAAGATGAGCAAAACCAATTAATTGAACTTTTGAAGAAATTCAAAACTCTTAATGATAAGGACTGAGCAAATTACTGTGCAGTCTTTTAATTTAATGCTATTATTACTACATAGTAATAATATGCAGGGCAGTTTTATGTCAAGCATTACTAAAAAATCTATTTCAAAAGGAAAACCAAAAAAATGAAAAATATTCTTTTTATCGTTGGCTCGCTTCGTGAAGGATCCTTCAACTATCAAATGGCTGAACAAGCTGAACAAGTTTTAGCTGAAAAAGCTAAGGTGTCTTATCTTGACTGGTCGCAAGTGCCAATGTTTAATCAGGATCTTGAAACACCAGTTTTGCCGGCTGTTCAAGCTGTTCGCGATGCCGTTGAAGCAGCAGATGCTATCTGGATCTTCTCACCAGTTTACAACTTCTCAATCCCAGGTTCTATTAAGAACCTTTTGGACTGGTTGTCACGTGCTAAAGATCTTTCAGATACAACAGGTGTTTCAGTCTTTCAGGATAAAGTTACAACAGTTTCTCTCGTAGCTAACGGTGGTACTGACCAGACAGCAGAAATTTACCGCAACCTTTTGCCATTCATCCGTACTAATTTCGTTGACGAAGTGACGACTTCTCGTGTTAATGATTCGGCTTGGGCGGATGGTCAATTCGTTGCTGAGCAAGAAACTCTGGAACAGCTGAACAAACAGGCTGATGCTCTTCTAGCAGCTTTGGCTGACTGATACTAAAGCAATAGAAAAGAGTGTGGGACAGAAGTCGATTTTTTATATAAATTGACTTCGTCGTCCCACTTCCGTACAGTTGATTAGGAAGACCGCTAACAATTACGGCGTAGTTAAACAGTCCAGTGGACTGTTTAAGAGGGTGCCTGAAATGCCAGGGTAAGGACTCCCAATTACTGCGTCAAACTGTTATTACTGAAAAAATAGAAGGCTGGAATACTTTTTTCCAGCCTCTTTTTGAAAGTTGAAAACACCTTCCAGCAAGCAGAATTAGAAAGATTTTAAGATTTTTGAAACCATCAAATGGGTACTGTACGTCCTCTACTTTATTGCTTTACATAAGAAAGGTAAACAAGATAGCTACTAGATTATTGAAAAGACAGAGGCTGTAGCCTATTCATCACAGTTACAAAACCAGTCACAAATCTCCTGTCTTCGTAAATACTCTGAACTTCTGGAGCAGGAAACAAGAAAGGGTGATGAAAAGTTGGAGAAAACCAAAAAGTAGAGAGGCAAAGCCCCCACCCTCCAATCATTTTGGCCAGCTATCACAACTTAAAAGCCTTTTTAGAAGGCATTGCAGAAATATCTTTTTCAACTATAGGAGCAAATCACAGGTAAAAAAGATGGGGTAAAGGCAAAGGACATGCCAAATTTAATAATAGCTGCCTGACTAGCCGAGGTCGTTGTAGGGCTAGCCATCATCACCACAAAGCCACCGATAGATAAATTTAACAGCTAATAACACCGCGATACCAAAGACGTAAAGACCATGTATGTTCCATCTAAGCTTTTTAAAGTTTCTAGGTCCTTGTAATAATTAGAGAAACAACCAAACTAGGGCGGCAAAGACGACTGAACTCAAACTAGCGACTAAAGCTGGTTCAATTTGTGATAAGTGCTCATGAGTCATAAATAGAATTTAAACCAAGTAGTCAAGAACGAGAAAGGCAGGGACTAGGACAAGCTATTTTATCTTATTTCTAGAGAGAGTTTTTGATATTTTTTTATCAGCTGTCCCTTTTAGATAGTCTTTTCTCCTAGGGAAGAGGAGGGTCAAAGCCAGCATCAGAATCATGAAAGGAATCCAAATCTTGTAGATGGAGATATAGGCATCTGCCATAGTGCTTGGTGTATAGAGCTTTAGGGCCTTAAGATTATTGGTCGCCATAGAAATGAAGACAGAAACGGCTAGAACAGAGCCGATTTGACGGACAACTCCAAGAACACTTTGGGAGGAAGTTAAGAGCTCCCCTTGCAGACTGGAGGCCGCCAAGACATTGACAGGACCAGCAATAGTCCCAAAGCCGATACCGAGAATAATAGTAGCAGCAGTCATTTCCCAAGTCTTGGCAGGGTTAACGGTGACTAGTAAGCCATAGGAAAGGAGGATGCTCCCCAAACCGATTAGGACCAAAATCCGTGGGCCTAGCCTATTGATGAGCAGGCTTCCTAGACCACCAAAGATGAAGACAATGATGGACATAGGTAAGAGAATGAGAGCTGCACCAAGCTCCGCCTTACTTTGCACGTTGGTGAAGTAGGTTGGGAGAATAACGAGCACACCGACATAGAAGAACTGCACGACCGTGGCTATAAAGGTGGAGGCAGAGAACTCTCGGAATCTAAATAGATTAAGGTTAATCATAGGGTGCTCAATCCGCTTTTCCAGAGAAATAAAGATGATAAGAGCTATGAGGAAGACAAGAAAACATGCCAAACTTTTAACATCCCAAAATCCCCAGTCACGAATTTTAATGATACCAAGGGAAGCAGCAAAGAGACTCATCATAGAAAGGAGACTACCTATCCAGTCAATCTTGGTTAAAATTCGTTCGTCATTGCGAAAATGATAAGTAAAGCAAATAAGCAAAAAAGCGAATAGAACAAAGGGGAGATTGATAAAGAAAATCCAATGCCAAGACAGACTATCTGTTAAGAATCCACCGAGAGTAGGACCGATAGCGGCAGCTCCTCCTTGGGTCAGGCCTAAGGCAGCAACGACCTTAACCCGATCCTCAATGGACCAAGTGGAAATACCTAAGGTATTTCCAACGGGCAAGAGAATGGCAGCTCCAAAACTGGCAATGAGACGGCCGACTAGCAGCCAATTAAACCCTGCTGAAAAACCAGATATTAAACTGCCGCAGCCAAAGAGGCAGAGACCAAGTGCAAAGAAATGTCCCTTGCCGTAAATATCGGCGAGCTTACTTAGGGGGATAGTAAAACTGGCAAAAATAATAGTGTAAATATTGATAGCCCAAGACAGTCTGTCCAAGCCGATGTTAAAACTTTTCTGAATAGCTGGAATAGTGATATTCATGATGGTGGTATCTAGCATCACCAGAAAAACTCCCAGACACATGGCCAGTGTCAGTAAAATCTTTTTCAATTTAGTCATAATGACCTCCTTTTTGTATTCACACAAATATGAGCAATTGCTCATATTTTAGACATATTATAGTCTCACTTAGGAATCTTGTCAAGACAAAAAATGAGTCAATGCTCATGTTTTTAAGGTATTTGAGTAGCTCCATCATGTGCTATAATAGGAGTAGCTTTGATAAAGAGGAAATCACATGATAGAAAAAAAGGTTCGCTCTCCTCGGCAGGAGAGAAGCATTGAAAAACGAGAAAAAATTTTAAGGATAGCTAAGGAGCTGTTTTCAGAAAAAGTCTATTTTAATGTGACAACCAACGAAATTGCCAAGACGGCTGGTCTGTCTGTTGGGACTCTCTATTCTTATTTTGCCAGCAAGGAAGATATTTTAATTACGCTCTTGGAACGCTACAATCACGCCTTTATCGATAAGATTTTTACGGAACTCAGCACCAAGGAGTCTTTAGACCTGTTTGCTCAGGCTCCTAAAAAATGGCTGCATTCTCTGGTAGAGCAATTGCTGCGGGTAGAGGATACAAAATTTCATGCCCAGATCGAAATGCTGGCTTATGCGGTTCCTCAAGCCAAATCTCTTCTTGAAGAGCACAATGAGAAAATAAAAACTCTGACTTATCAATGTTTCTTGGATTACCAAAACAAGCAATCAGATATTAGTCTCAAAACCTTGTCACTTGTAGTCTTTGACTTTATATCCGCCTTGGTTGATGAGCTACTCTACCATGATCATAGCCCAAAAGAATTTGAACAGATAAAAAAGACTGGTATCGACAGCCTTTACCTAATTATAGATACTTATTTAAGTGAACCCCAAAACAAGCCCTGACTTTATTAGCCAGAGCTTGTTTGCTTTTTTATTGAATAATCAGCATGCCTTCCTTTATTTCGAAAGGATTGTTTTCATTGATGCGATCGTAGAACATGATACCGTTAGTGTGGTCAATTTCGTGTTGAACCACCATGGAGTTGTAGCCTCGAAGTTTGACTTTTTGTTTATTACCGTCTTTATCAAGATACTCAACAGTCACCCGTGAATGGCGAACAACGTAACCGGGGACCTCACGGTCGACAGAGAGACAGCCTTCACCGTCGGCTAAGGCTGCATCCTGTACAGAGTGGGACACTATACGAGGATTGTACATAATTTCCTGCAGACTATAGGGTTGAGCTGGTGGATTGCCTTCTTCGTCTTCAGGATTGGGGACTAGAACAGCGATAATCCGTTTAGAAATGTCTAGTTGAGGAGCTGCCAAACCAACCCCCCCTCGAAGGCCCATTTTTTCAGCCATAGCAGGATCTTGTGAATTCTTGAGAAACTGCATCATTTTTTCGCCTAGAATAATATCTTCATCAGAGAGCGGTAATTCCACATCCTTGGCAACTGCTCGTAATGTTGGATTTCCTTCACGGATAATATCGGACATATCAATCAGATGACTGGCCTTAATGATTTTTTCTTGTGGTGACATGATTAAACCTCTTTAAATGTAAAATTTATACTTGAGTTCAGTATAGCACGAAAAAATGGAGAAAGAAAGATTGGGACACTAGTTTCGAATACTAGCTATTTCTAACTGTGAACGATCGATAATTTTATAAGTCTTAAAAGCAATCTTTTTTATAATGCCTCGATCCTGCAATTGCTTGACCACTCGGCCGAGGTGGCGGTAGGAAGTCCCGAAGACATCGGCTAAAACACTGGGGTGTAACTGAAAGATGTTATCGACCTCCTGAGTCAGAATATAAGTAGCCAAGCGCTCCTTGACGGAATAGGAAATATTGGTCGAAGAGATGATGTTTTGTTGCTCCAATTTTTGAGCAAGCTGGCGACCGATCTGATAGAGAAAGAGAGGATCTTGGTAGAGCTGATCACGATTGGTCAGGGGTAATTGGATGATTAGGCTAGGCTTTAGGGCTATGACAGATGAGACACTGACCTCGCTAGTCATCAGCTCAATATCACCGATAAGGGTTGGTTGTTCCTGAGTTTCTAAGATATGTTCCTTACCATTAAAGAGCCGCCGAACAATCTTAATGTGGCCTTCGATAAAATAGAAGAGATGCTGTAAGTCCTGCCCTTGCTGGCAGATAGCCTGTCCCTTGTCGTAGGTCACAATCTGGAGTTGCTTAATATAGTGCTGAGGGAAAATACGATCTAGCTGGTATTTGTTTAGGTAGTATTCTAAGGACTTTTTTGCCATAGCGACCTCTTTTTAGGACCTATGTCCTATTTTTCTTTTCTAATTTTCATTATACTGGTATCATTACTGTTTTTCAAGAAGGAATTATTATGAAAATGACGATGGAGAAAATCAGCCTCTTGGCCTTATCCCTGATGCTGGTTTCAACCTATGCGATCTCTCCAGCCCTACCGGAGATGATTCATTATTACAGCCAGAGAGGGATTAGTCCTGACCGAGTGGAACTGCTTGTTTCCCTGCCTTCCTTTGCTATTATTGCGGTCCTATTGATAACGCCTTGGATCAGTCGGGTCTTTTCTGAACGCTTGATTATTGTCAGCGGTCTTTGTTTGCTTTCGCTGGGAGGCTTTTTCCCTTTAATTAATCAAACCTATAGCCTGGTTTTTCTCTCACGCCTGGTTTTGGGGTTTGGGATTGGTCTCATCAATGCCCGTGCTATCAGTATTATCAGTCAACGCTTTACAGGACGAGACCGCATCAAAATGCTGGGCCTTCGTGGATCAGCAGAAGTCCTAGGCTCAGCTCTTTTGACCTTTATAGCAGGTCAATTACTGAATTTTACATGGTCGGTAACTTTTGCAATTTATGCGCTAGGTTTCCTTATCTTGGGGCTTTACTTGGCATTTGTTCCTCGATCACCTGAGTTAACGCCTGTCCAGCAAGAGCCTGTTAAAGATAAAAAGCAAATAAAAACTGATCATTTAAGTCCTCGTCAATTGCTGTATATTTTATCCCTTGCCCTCTATGCAGGTTTTGTTATCCTTATTAATTCGGCTAATACTCTGAGAATTCCTCTCGTTGTGACCCAGTACGGATTGGGCAGTGCCCAGCAGGCCAGCCTGATTCTCAGTTTGATGATGCTGATGGGGATTGTGGCGGGAACATTCTTTAGCAGCTTAGTGGAGTTCCTAGGTCGCTCTTTAATGAGTCTAGTTGTCTTCATTTTGGGCTTGGGACTTCTTATCATGTGGCTGGCCCCCAATATTATTATATTGGGCTTAGGGGCTCTTCTGACAGGCTTTGTCTATAGCCTAGGTGTCACCTATGTCTTCAACCTCATCTCTGAAACCATTCACAAGCGCCACCTCCATACAGCTACCACCTTGGTTCTTCTGGGCTGTAATCTGGGCGGAGCTTGTGCCTCGCTGGTCCTGCGCCTCTTTGGCTTCTTTGCCAGCGGACCAGCAGCAGCCTTTGCTATTTTTGGAGGCCTGAGTATGGGCTTAGGTTTGGTTCTTCTATTAAAAAAATATTTTACTTAGAGAGTGGGATCAACCCAAAAATTGAATATTTTGGGTCTCACCGCGTCCTGATTTTCAGGTGGTAACCTGAAACGGTCTGGGGAGAGAATGTTTTTGACACTTGCTTTGCAAGCTTCATTTCCCGATTAAAAAGGTCTCCCAGACCTTTTTAACCCACTCCCGCACAGCTCAAAGGTTCGGAGGACCTTTTGAGGTTGAAAATAAGATAAACGCTGGTCATCACATTCGTTTAGGTTTTCCGCTCTGCCTTGTGGCAAAAGGGGGGCCAGCCAGCAGTGGTTCATTGATGCTAAAGCACCTAATCCTAATCAACTGTGTAGGGGTAAGACTTCTTGGTGCAGCCAACAAGTCTTGCTCCCACCCACTGCGACAAGAGTTTATTCCGAAACAGGAATACTGGACAAGTTTTGCCCAGACTCTTTCAATGACTGTTAGATTTGAGATTTTTAAATTTTTCTTAATTATAATACCATGGCATAAAATATTGAATTTGAGGAAATAAATGAAAAAGATAGAACCGAAAAATTTTGAAGAGAAAAGACAGGAAGAACTGACTGTTCTAGCTAAGAATGATGGGAATTATGACTAAAATAAAAGATAATCAGGTAGAAAGAAGTGTCAAAAAGAATCGAACACTAGCAATCCTAGGCTGGTCATTGTTGGGAGGATGCTCAATTTGCTTGATCTTTCTTGGAATTTTAACGCTTGCTCTTTACTATATCCTTATAAAGCCTGTCTCAATGAAGTCACATCAGTCTAGTTCTGCAAAAAGTTCTTACTTTTGGACTGAGCCAAAATCTCATGATATTGAGGAATATATGGATGCTGACTATCAGTTTGACTGGACACTAAAGGAAGTTAAGCAATTGAAAATCAATGAAACCAGTCTCAATGAAGTGCTAAAGAAACATGGGAAAGCCTCACAAGCCAGTAGTTACGATGAGGATAATAGTGAAATATATTTGGATTACAATAGTAACGACAATGATTGGCAGGTTGATGTCCATTTAACCTTCAAGAAAAATGTATTTAACAAGTACCAATTGACAGATGTTGATGGGGGATTAGTAGCTGATGATATCGAAACTGTCAAACAAGAAAACCCCATAATCGGTTGGTCACGAGAACAATTTAACCAGCTGATTGAAGGTGACTATGAAAACCAAGCTAAGGGAGGGACAAGTTGGAAGACTATCCAGAAAGCTCATCCTCATCCTTACTCTGCCCACTATCTATTTGAATATGATGAGACTTCTCCAGATGCAAAAAAAGGATCCCTAAGCTATAAGTTAGAGGTCAGGTATGGTGATGATATTGATCCCAATAGTATTGTTCTGGATTTTTTATCCCCAGATAGAGGAAAAAATTATTACCTAAGTGAGAAAGCCGGGCCAGACTCATTCTCAGGATAACTTGTTAAGGGATTAGCATTTATTCTGACCAAATTAAAATACTTTGACAGACCTCACCCATTTTGCTAGAATATAAGAGTCGCAAAGACAAACTAACTTCTTCTTGGTTGTAGGATTTGCCAAAACCTACCACTCGGATGAAGCAATAAAAGGAGAAAAAATATGGCAATTTCAAAAGAGAAAAAAAATGAAATCATTGCTCAATACGCTCGTCACGAAGGCGATACTGGTTCCGTTGAGGTGCAAGTTGCAGTCCTAACTTGGGAAATCAACCATCTTAATGAGCATATTCAGCAACATAAAAAAGACCACGCAACTTACCGTGGTTTGATGAAAAAAATCGGTCACCGTCGTAACCTTTTGGCTTACCTTCGCCGTACTGATGTTAACCGTTACCGTGATCTCATTCAATCACTCGGACTTCGCCGGTAATAAAATGATGCTGAGGGCCTTGAAAAAGGTATATGATCTTAGAGGCTGGTCAAGAACTTTTAATTTCTGAAGACAGCCATCTAATCACTAACCTTTAGCCCGAACTCGAATGACTAAGCTTGGTTTTGCAACTAAGCTTATTTTCATAGGCTGTCATCCTCAAAGAAAAAAGGAAAACAGGCAATGAAGCAGGATACTTCAAGCCTGTTTTCTCTTTTTTTCACAGACTTGCTAGTTGTTTGGACTGGTAGCTTTTTTATGGGAAAGAAAGTAGCGAAATAGCTGTTTGTGGTATAAAACCAAAAAATCGTGAAAAAAATCACAAAAGTGCTTGACATTATTTCGAAAAGGGTTACAATATTAACGTGAAGAAAATCACAAACTAATTTTTTTGAATTTTTACGAGTGATCATCTTCTTAGTCAACCATTCGTTAATGATTATCTTTGGAGGATAAATTTATGGCAAAAGCAACTAAAACTGCAGAACTCAGTGCTGAAGAATTGGCGCAACAGTATACGGGGGAACTTGTAGACAAAGCCGTAGAAGCTGAACGTGTTTACGCAACTTACTCTCAAGAGCAAGTTGATAAAATTGTTGCAGCTATGGCACTTGCTGGTTCGGAAGCTGCTCTTGAATTGGCGAAAGAAGCACACGAGGAAACAGGCCGCGGTGTTATCGAAGATAAAGATACTAAAAATCACTTTGCGACAGAATATGTTTACGAACGTATTAAAAATGAAAAAACTGTTGGCATTATTGGCGAAGATAAAGTAGCTGGCAGTATTCAGATTGCAGCCCCTCTTGGTGTTTTGGCTGGCATCGTGCCAACAACAAACCCAACATCAACAACCATGTTCAAAATTTTGGTTGCTTTAAAGACACGCAATGCGATCGTCTTTGCTTTCCACCCTGCAGCGCAAAAATGTTCTGCACACGCGGCTCAAATTTTGTACGATGCAGCGGTAGCAGCTGGTGCTCCTAAGAATATTGTACAATGGATTGAGACACCATCGATCGCTAATACCAATGCTTTGATCTCAAATAAGAAAATTGCATCAATCTTAGCAACTGGTGGACCTGGTATGGTTAATGCCGCTCTTAAATCTGGTAACCCATCAATGGGGGTTGGTGCTGGTAATGGTGCTGTTTATGTAGATGCTACGGCTCACCTTGACCGTGCAGTTGAAGACCTTCTTTTGTCAAAACGATTTGACAATGGTATGATTTGTGCGACTGAAAACTCAGCAGTGGTTGAAGCACCGATCTACAAAGAATGGTTAGCTAAAATGCAAGAAAAAGGTGCTTACTTAGTACCTAAGAAAGACTATAAAAAACTTGAGGATTTCGTCTTTAATGACAACCACGGTGTGAACGGTCCAGTTGCTGGTATGTCAGCTGCTTGGATTTGTGAACAAGCTGGTGTGAAATTACCAGAAGGTAAAGATGTACTCCTGTTTGAATTGGACAAGAAGAATATCGGTGAAAAATTATCTTCAGAGAAGCTTTCTCCGCTCCTTTCGGTTTACAAAGCGAAAGACCGCCAAGACGGCATCGAGATTGTCGCTGCCTTGCTTGACTACCAAGGTGCCGGTCACAATTGTGCCATCCAAATTGGTTCACAAGGAGACCCGTTTGTTGCAGAATTTGGAGATGCCCTTAATTCATCTCGTATCTTGGTTAACCAACCAGACTCAGTCGGCGGTATTGGCGATGTCTATACAGATGCATTGCAAGCCAGCCTAACTCTTGGAACAGGATCATGGGGGAAAAATTCATTGTCACACAACCTATCTACTGGCGACCTCTTGAACGTGAAAACTGTTGCGAAACGCCGTAATCGTCCTCAATGGGTACGTTTGCCAGAAAAAACTTACTACGAAAAGAACGCTATTTCTTACCTTCAGGATGAATATGAACCAATGAAGCGCGCCCTCATTGTTGCAGACCCAGGTATGGTTCAATTTGGCTTCGTTGATACGGTTTATGCACAATTAGCCCTACGTGATGAAAAAGTGGTGACATCGCTTTACGGCACCATCAAGCCAGACCCAACTCTTGGTCAAACCATTGAAATTGCTAAACAAATGCGTGACTTCAAGCCTGATACCGTTATTGCTATCGGTGGTGGTTCCGCTATTGATGCCTCTAAGATTGCCCGTTTGATTTATGAAGTGTCTCTTGACCGTGAAGAAGGATGGCTTGATGCTTATGAAAATGTGAGTGAGTTCTTCCTTGAATTGCAACAAAAATTTATTGATATCCGTAAACGTATTGTGAAATTCAAGCATCAAACAGAAACTCGTCTCTTCTGTATTCCAACAACATCAGGTACAGGTGCAGAGGTAACGCCGTTCGCTGTTATCACAGATGATTTCACACATGTAAAATACCCACTTGCCGACTATGAATTAACGCCACAAGTGGCTATCGTTGACCCAGAGTTTGTGATGACTGTACCAAAACGTACAGCAGCTTGGTCAGGCCTTGACGCCTTATCGCACGCCCTTGAATCTTATGTATCTGTTATGGCATCGGACTTCACACGTCCATGGTCACTTGAAGCTATCAAGTTAATCATTGAAAACTTGGAAGATGCTTATAACTATGATCCTAAGAATCCAACACTTCGTGGTGAACAAGCCAAAGAAAACATGCACTATGCTTCAACGCTTGCTGGTATGGCCTTCGGTAATGCCTTTCTTGGTATTAACCACTCACTGGCCCACAAGACTGGCGGTGAATTCGGACTTCCGCACGGTCTTGCTATCTCAATTGCTATGCAGCATGTTATCCGCTACAATGGTGTAGCAGGAAATGTCAAACGTTCAGTTTACCCACGTTATGAAGAATACCGTGCACAGCGTGATTACGCAGATATTGCCCGAGCTCTTGGACTTGAAGGCAAAGACGATGCTGAATTGGTTGAAGCACTCTGCGCACGCATTGATAAATTGATGCACGCAGTAGGCGTTGAACCAAAACTTTCAGCTAACGGAGTTACCAAGGAAGCCTTTGATGCAGCTGTTGATCGTCTAGCAAGCTTGGCTTATGATGACCAATGTACGCCAGCCAACCCACGTCAGCCATACATTGAAGATATGAAACAACTCTTGATTGATCAATTCTAAGTGACAATCGGATAGACTAGAAGGACCTGAATTTTTCAGGTCTTTTTTGGATGTCTGGCTTTTCAAGCTTTATGCTATAATAGGGCCATGTTAGTTCAGCTTCTCTTTATTTTTATACTAGCCATGCCAGCCCTAGGCCTAGTTTTTATCGGTCTAGCCCTAGCCCCAAGCTACCGCAGATTGATCTGGCTCAGTCCTTTTGGGGGACTTGTCTTTGCCCTATCTTTTTACAGCCTTTATCTAAAAAATGATACCTTTTTTTATAGCTTCTTTATTCTGGGTCCCTTTTTCTTTGGCTTAGGACTGCCACTAAATTTAACTAGATCAAAGAGGATTCAAGCCGGATTTTCTGGCTTAGGAATTATTGTCGTGTTTTTCTTGGCCTTAGTAATCATGTCCCAGATGCTTAATCATTTCTAACGCTCTTTGAAAAGTCAAATGATATGTCTTTGCTTTCGCCTTGCTGCCTTTTCAGTGCTACAAGCTGTCGTTTGCCTTATCTTCACTCTCAAGCTGTCTGTGGCTTGTTTCCTAACCTGATTTTGATTTTCTATGGCTATAGATTTCAAAGGAATATTTTGAAACCTTTTCTTAGCCTTAATCCTGTTCCTAATCTTATCATTAGCCTTCTTTTGTGGTAGAATATAAGCGATACCATGGTTTTATACAAAATTAAGTCAAGAGATCTTGCAGCAAACGTTTAAGCTTCATCTTCATTTAATTTTGTAAAAAACGGGTATCAATTTTAACTAGAACATTCAAGGATTAGCGAGGGTCAGGCTCTTGGCCTAGAAAGAGGCTCTTGCTTATCCATGAGTATGAGGTAGATTCATGGCAAAACAAACTTTTCAAATGACTTTTGCAGGGAAACCCCTAGTGGTTGAAATCGGTCAAGTAGCCAAACAGGCTAATGGTGCTGCTATTGTGCGTTATGGAGATTCAACAGTCCTCTCCGCTGCAACCATGTCCAAAAAAATGGCTACAACTGACTTTTTTCCTCTGCAAGTCAACTATGAGGAAAAGATGTATGCCGCTGGTAAATTTCCCGGTGGATTTATGAAACGGGAAGGTCGTCCTTCGACCGATGCCACTTTAACAGCCCGTTTGATTGATCGTCCTATTAGGCCCATGTTTGCCGAGGGGTTCCGCAATGAGGTGCAGGTCATCAATACGGTCTTGTCCTACGATCCAGATGCATCTGCTCCAATGGCAGCCATGTTTGGCAGTTCTCTAGCTCTCTGTATTTCTGATATTCCTTTTAACGGACCGATTGCAGGCGTTCAGGTTGCCTACCTAGACGGTGATTTTATCATTAATCCTACAACTGCACAAAAAGAAGTCTCCAGTCTGGAGTTGACGGTGGCTGGGACCAAGGCGGCCATCAATATGGTTGAGTCGGGTGCTCAAGAATTATCCGAAGATATTATGTTGGCGGCCTTGCTCAAGGGACATGAAGCCATTCAGGAATTGATTGCCTTCCAAGAAGAAATTGTCGCTGCGGTTGGTAAGGAAAAAGCAGTGGTCGAGCTCTTGCAGGTTGACCCTGAGCTTCAGGCTGAAATTATTTCAGCCTATAACAGTGATCTGCAAAAAGCTGTTCAAGTTGAAGAAAAACTGGCTCGTGAAGAAGCAACGCAGGCAATCAAGGACCGAGTTTTGGCAATCTATGAAGAACGCTATGCTGAAGACGAAGAACTCGAGCACATCTTACGTGATGTTGCTGAAATCTTAGAAGAAATGGAACATGCTGAAGTTCGTCGCCTGATTACCGAGGATAAGGTTCGTCCAGATGGCCGCAAGGTCGATGAGATTCGCCCTCTAGATGCTGAAGTAGATTTCTTACCCCAAGTGCATGGCTCAGGACTCTTTACCCGAGGCCAGACTCAGGCTCTGTCGGTCTTGACTCTGGCACCTATGAGTGACAGCAAGATTGTCGATGGCTTAGATCCAGAGTACCGTAAACGCTTTATGCACCACTATAATTTTCCTCAGTATTCTGTTGGAGAAACCGGTCGCTATGGAGCACCTGGCCGCCGAGAAATCGGTCACGGTGCTCTAGGTGAGCGAGCCTTGGCTCAAATTTTACCGCGTTTTGAAGACTTTCCCTACGCTATCCGTCTGGTAGCAGAAGTACTGGAATCCAATGGTTCCTCTTCCCAAGCATCTATCTGTGCTGGGACTCTAGCTCTGATGGCAGGGGGAGTCCCTATCAAGGCTCCTGTAGCAGGAATCGCCATGGGACTGATTTCTGATGGCAGCAACTATACCATTTTGACAGATATTCAGGGTCTGGAAGATCACTTTGGTGACATGGACTTCAAGGTGGCCGGAACCCGTCAAGGGATTACAGCCTTGCAAATGGATATTAAGATTTCAGGGATTACCCCAGAGATTCTTAAGGAGGCTTTGGCTCAAGCCAAAAAGGCCCGTTTTGAAATTCTCGACCTGATTGAACAAACGATCCCAGCTCCGCGACCTGAATTGGCTCCAACCGCTCCTAAGATTGACACTATTAAGATTGATGTCGATAAAATCAAGGTGGTCATCGGCAGAGGTGGCGAAACTATCGATAAAATTATCGAGGAAACAGGAGTCAAGATTGACATCGACGAAGAAGGAAATGTCCAAATCTACTCTCCTGACCAAGCCGCCATTGCTCAGGCCAAGGAAATCATTGCCAATCTGGTACGTGAAGCCAAGGTTGGTGAGGTTTACCATGCCGAAGTTGTCCGGATCGAAAGCTTTGGTGCCTTTGTCAATCTTTTTGATAAGACCGATGCCTTAGTTCATATTTCAGAATTGGCTTGGGAACGAACCAACAAAGTTGAAGATATCGTTAAAGTCGGCGATAAAGTCGATGTTAAAGTGATTAAAATAGATGACAAGGGTCGGGTCAATGCTTCCATTAAGGCTCTCTTGCCAAAACCTGAAGGAGATGAAAGACCGGAGACTAAAAAGCACCATCATAAGAAACGGAATCACCAGTCAGCAGGAAAGCATTCAATGACTGGAAAAGATGAATACAGTCGTCGCAAGGTTGACCACACTCACCAACCTAAGAAACAAGAAGAACAAGTAGTAGAATCCAAAGAAGGTCATCATGAATAAATTTAACTCAGAACTCGATTTTGCCTTACGTAATTTTATTGCCAATCCAGAAAACTTTTTAGATGGGTTGACCCTAGTTAACTGTCTTCACTCTATTCCAGTAATAGCGGCTGCCCAGCCCTATGCTGTTGCTATGCAAGGTCAAAAAGTTATCCCTGTTTTCAGTAATAAGAATGATTTGGACAATTTCAAGAAAGAACATCCTGGTGCTAAGACGCAGGATTGGGTAGAACGCCCCAGCATTGAAGTTTTAGAAGAGGCCGTGACTAACCGTTTGCATGGTTTGGTCTTCAATATTAAAAAAGCTGGCGACTTTGCCAACTCCACTATTTTCAAGAGCAGTGAATTGATTCAACTCATCAATACTTACACCAAGCTTTTGAACGATGTCTTGGGGGAAGAAAATCAGGGCCGAGATAGCCTACAACGTCAATACTTTGTCCCTGTCATTATCTTGACCAGTGAAGATGGTAGCTATCAACGCAGTTACCCAGCTTTGACGATTGAAAACGGAACTTACATTCCAGCCTTTTCTAGCATTCCCAGCTTTGCCAAATGGTATAATGATGGGGATTTAGGTTATCCTTTCCGCCTAGCTAAGGGAACGGTTATGACTTGGACCGTAGATCAGATTGCCCATCCAGCCCAAGGTGAGAGTGGTGTTGGTGATACCAAGGGAGTGGTACTTGATCCGCTCAACGAAAATCAAACTTTGGTGGATTGGGCTAGTATCGAAAAATAAGAGAGGTGCCTATGGGTTGGTGGAAAGAATCAATAGATATTGTTAAGCAACAGGATCCAGCGGCCCGGACTTCCCTAGAGGTGATTTTAACCTATCCGGGAATCAAAGCCCTTGCTGCTCATCGGATTTCTCACTTCCTCTGGCGACACCACATGCGACTGCTGGCTCGGATGCACAGTCAATTTTGGCGCTTTTGGACAAATATTGAGATCCATCCAGGAGCTCAGATAGCCAGCGGGGTCTTTATTGACCACGGGGCGGGATTAGTTATTGGAGAGACAGCTATCGTTGAAAAAGGAGCAATGCTCTATCATGGTGTTACCCTGGGTGGAACCGGTAAGGATGTTGGCAAACGACACCCCACTATCCGCCAAGGTGCCCTAATCTCTGCCCATTCTCAACTGATTGGTCCCATTGAGATTGGCCCCAATGCCAAAGTAGGCGCAGGCGCTGTTGTCCTATCGGATGTCCCAGCAGATGTTACCGTAGTTGGTGTCCCAGCCAAGGTTGTCCGAGTTCATGGGCGAAAGGATGAGGTGGCAATCAAGACCTTGCAAGAAGCTCGTGAGGCTAGTTATCATTCATCCCATCTCTAGGCTAGCCACTAGCGCTGACCTAGATTTAAGAAGTTCCATCAGCTCGGAAGCACGGTAAAAGAGGAAAATAATGAACTTTATTAAGAAAAATTGGTTAAATTTACTGGTCATTATTTTGGCCTTCCTCAATGTTGGCCAGCAATGGCTCTATGGCAGCCACAGCTATGCCTATATCTGGCTGGCTATCGGTATCTTTTGGGTTATCCTGACCTTTATTATCAAAGATGATGGGTCAAAAAGGAAATAGGCTAGGCTTAAGTTCCGAGCGGTCACGCTTGTTAGGTAAATGCTTGTTTCGTTCTTGATGGCAGTGGGCTTTTAGAAGTCTGAGAACATTATGAGAGTGGGACTCAATCAGTAAATCGCCATGAAATGGGGATTTCGATTTTCCTAGCTTCCCATTTTAAGGCTTAGGCTTCTGCCACTTTCCTATTTTGAGATGGCAGGCTATCCCCAGACTGCCAAGGTCAACTGGACTGTTTAAGAGGGCGCTGAGAATGGGACTGCGCCCCAAGATATCAGTGGTTCATTGGTGCTAAAGCACCTAATGGCAAGGCTAAGTTGGTATAGTCAACAAGTCTTACTCCCAACCACTGCGTCAAATTGCTCTATCTAAACTAGTTAATGGAAGGCAGGGACTTTTGTCCCACCTTCTTACTATTTCATGAGGAAAAACATTATGATAAAAATCTACGATACGATGACGCGAAGTCTGCGCGACTTTGTCCCCTTGCATAAGGATCAAGTCAATATGTATGTCTGCGGACCAACTGTTTATAACTATATCCATATCGGTAATGCTAGATCCAGTGTGGCCTTCGATACTATTCGCCGTTATTTTGAATACGCCGGTTATCAGGTTAACTATATTTCCAATTTCACCGATGTCGATGACAAGATTATCAAGGCGGCTAAGGAAGCTGATATGACGCCAAAGGACTTGGCTGATAAGTTCATTGCAGCCTTTATGGCCGACACCAAGGCATTAGGGATCAAGCCAGCTACGCAGAATCCTAGGGTTATGAACTTTATGGATTACATCATTGACTTCGTCCAAGTCCTGATAGATAAAGGTTTTGCCTATGAAACTGCGGGAGATGTTTATTTTCGTGTGCAAAAATCGCAAAATTATGCAGCTTTAGCCAATAAAACTCTAGCTGATCTGGAAGTTGGAGCCAGCGGCCGAACTGATAGTGAGACTGAGCTCAAGGAAGACCCCCTCGATTTTGCCTTGTGGAAATCTGCTAAACCGGATGAAATTTCTTGGGACAGCCCTTGGGGGCCCGGCCGGCCAGGCTGGCATATCGAGTGCTCGGTGATGTCGACTACTATTCTGGGAGACACCATTGATATTCATGGTGGTGGAGCAGACCTTGAGTTTCCCCACCATACCAATGAAATTGCCCAGTCCGAAGCCAAGACGGGAAAGACCTTTGCTAACTACTGGATGCACAATGGTTTTGTCAATGTTGACAATGAAAAAATGTCCAAGTCTCTGGGCAATTTCGTAACTGTCCATGACCTTCTCAAAACTGTTGATGGTCAAGTGCTTCGCTTCTTCTTAGCGACCCAGCACTACCGCAAACCTATCAACTTCACCGAGAAGGCTATCCATGATGCCAAGGCTAATCTCAAGTATCTCAGGAACACCTATACCCTTCCGCTGAGTGAGCAGGCTGATCAAGCTGGATTGGATAAGTTCCTAGTAGATTTCAAGGATGCTATGGATGATGATTTCAATGCCGCTAATGGTATTACGGTTATCTTTGAATTGGCCAAATGGATTAATTCAGGTCATTATAACCAAACTATAAAGGAATCTTTTGCCAAGATGCTGGAAGTTTTTGGTATCGTCTTCCAAGAAGAACGTTTAGACAGCGAAATTGAGGACCTAATTGAAAAACGCCAAGCCGCTCGGGCACAAAAAGATTTTGCAACAGCGGATAAGATTCGTGATGATCTAGCAGCTCAAGGGATTAAATTGCTGGATACCAAAGATGGCGTGAGGTGGACCCGTGACTAAAGTCAATGTCAACCTCATCAATGGTATTGCCCTAGCTTTCGAGGGGGATGCGGTCTATTCCCTCTATGTCCGCCGCCATCTGATTTTTCAAGGGCAGACTAAGCCTAATCAGCTTCATCGCCTAGCTACTAACTATGTATCAGCCAAAGCTCAAGCCATGCTGATTGAGGCCATGCTGGACCACAATCTTTTAACAGAGGAAGAAGTGGCTATTTATAAACGGGGGCGCAATGCTCATAGCCATACCAAAGCTAAAAATACTGATATCATCACCTACAAGATGTCAACCGGTTTTGAAGCCATTATGGGGTATCTTCACATGACTGAGCAAATCACCCGACTGGAGGAACTGGTTGGCTGGTGTATCAGCTATGTCGAAGAAAATAGGACGAAAAAATAAGGGAGTTAGTCTCAATCGGTAGGGCAAAGCTATCAATTGAGTCTAACTCCCTCGTTTTAGAGCTCAAAAAGTTGCGACAGCAACACTATGTATGCCATGAACGACCGACATCTTTTCCTAAGTCTCACTTTTAAAACACCACAGCGTTTAAAAATGATCTGCTGCAGAAAGAATAGTTCAGCTCTAGACTTTCCAGCACAAGCTTGATTTGAATGTCTCAATAGTTGCTTGACCTGCTTAGTGAGGTGTTCAATTTTATTTCTATTTTGCTGACATGTGGTAGGCTAGACGTTAAAGCGCGGAGTGGATTATCACAGTCAACCATTGCGTTGAACGATGGCAGTTAAGGCAATAAGGAACAAGGCCGTTGTCTAATCTTTTATTATTAGCGGTCCACTTGACAAGGGGACGTCAATATAAGCATAAGTGAGGAAATTTTCCAGATTCTTTTTCTGATCAACGAATTAACTTATAACAAGAAGCTGGGCAAAAATTTGTCCAGTCTTCTTGTTTTGGAATAAGCTCTTGGCGCAGTGGTTGGCAGCAAGTTTGTGACTCACTCCCCTGCACAGTTCATTGGGTGATTTAGCACCAATAAACTACTGCTGGTTGGTTTCCCTTTTACCTCACCACAAGGCCAGAGCGGAAAACTTAAACGTGATCATCGTTCATCTTATTTCCAACCTCACAAGGTCTCTCTAGACATCTTGTGCTGTGCAGAGGTGGGCATACAACCCAAAATTTTCAATTTTTGGGTTGATCCCACTCCTTTCGTATCTTACTTTATAACTTCTCGTTGACATAGCGGACGAAGTGGTTCCACCATACCTTGAGAAAAAAGCTCTTTTTGACAGGTTTCTGAGCCACTAAGGTCACTTGCGGTGGACCGTCTAGATAGCCTGTACCGATTAAATCGGGGTCATCATAGGTCAGAGTACCAACCTTGGTGCCTTTTTTAACTGCTGCTGTGACGGGCTTGGTTTTAACTGTAGCACTTGGTTTATGGTCGGAGCCAATCTTAGTGATCACACGGAAATCGTCTTTGGAAACCGCAGAGACGTTTTTTGATTTACCATCCAAGACTTGAGCTTTGCTGGCTTTGTAAGCCTCTCCTTCTACCGTTAGGTTGGTTAGTTGGAAATTATAAGCTACGTAGTTGAGTAATTTATTGGTAGCATCAAATCGAGCATATTCATTGGTGTCAGCATGGTCTGCATGGAGAATGACCGAGATGATTCGCATACCATTTTCAGTCGATGTTGCAACGAAGGACTGACCAGCTAGTTCAGTTGTCCCTGTTTTCAGACCATCGACCCCCTCACGAGCATAAGGCATTCCATCTAACATAAAGTTAAAAGTAGTCATGGTTGTGCCATGAAAATCCGCCTTGGTTTTCTTACTAATATCCAGAACATCAGGATAGTCCTTAATCAGGTGCTGGGCAATAATGGCGACATCGCGAGCGCTCATGAGATTTTCATCATCAGACTTAGAGCCAGGATAAATATGGTCGCCAAGATAGTTATTGTTGAGGCCAGAGGCATTAACCAGTTTAGCATCCTTAATTCCCCACTCCTTGAGCTGGGTCTGCATCATATCAACAAAGGTCGGTTCATCTCCCCCGATTTTCTCAGCCAAGGCAATAGCTGCACTGTTGGCGCTGGCAATCATAGCAGCCTTGACTAGCTCCTTGACCGTGTATTCGCGGTCATCCATAGGGACATTGCTGGCTTCAGAATTGGTTGTTAGGTCATAAGCATAATCGGAAATTTTAACCTTAGTATTCCAAGAGAGTTTGCCATTATCAATGGCCTTGTAAACCATATAAACGGTTAAAATTTTGGTGATTGAAGCAATGCCGTCTGGACTGGTTGCATCCTTTTCGTAGAGTACTTTCCCAGTTGAAGAGTCAACAGCAATAGCATGCTCAGCGGGAGCCTCGAAGTCATCAGCCTGAACTAGATTTCCAGCAAGGATTAGAGCAAGAGTCATTAAGAGGCTAATAAAAAATTTCTTCATAATCATTCCTTTTTAAAGTAGGCGGGTACAGAAAAAAGAACACCAATCAAAAAATAAGAGGTCTTTACCTTCCCACCCTTTTATTACGTGTCAAGATATATTTCCCGTAAACAATCTCCCTAATTATATCATAAATGCTAGGGTTACAAGATGACAATCTGATTAAGGCTAAGAACGCCTTCAATTTAGATGAGGCAAGATAAAAGCCCTCGAGCTGAGAGCTTTTGAAAATTATTTATTTCTTTTCATCTTCCTGACCAAAGAAGGCCTTAT
Source organism: Streptococcus criceti HS-6 (assembly GCF_000187975.2). Taxonomy (NCBI): domain Bacteria; kingdom Bacillati; phylum Bacillota; class Bacilli; order Lactobacillales; family Streptococcaceae; genus Streptococcus; species Streptococcus criceti. Next base: position 87,096 of record NZ_AEUV02000002.1, on the reverse strand, counting down.
AAATCGCCCGAACTGCTGTTTTTTCGTGGCTGGACTTAATCACCAGCATGACGGAGACTTCACTGGAACCTTGGGAAATCATTTCGATATTAATTCCCTTGTCAGACATGGCCTTGGTTGCAGTTGACATAACCCCAACCTGATTTTTCATGTTTTCTCCAACAATCATAATGATGGAGAGGTCTCTTTCAAATTCCACCTCATCGACACCCAAGTTACGAGTCAGCTGTGTCAGGATTTCTCTTTCTTTGATGGGGGTCAGTTCCCTTTCCCGCAGAATGATGGACATATCGTCAATCCCAGTTGGAATATGTTCCCAACGGATGTTAAGGTCTTCCAAAACTTGCAAAACCTTACGGCCGAAACCGACTTCTCTATTCATCAGGTATTTGGAAATATTGATGCTGACGAATTTATCATCGCCTGAAATCCCTACAACAGGTAGTTCCTGTTTACTATGTTCTAGGACAATGCGGGTTCCTGGATGGCTAGGATTATTGGTATTCTTAATAACCAGCGGAATCCGTCCTCGATAGGCAGGGATCAAGGCTTCATCGTGCAAGACAGAAAAACCAGCATAGGCCAGCTCCCGCATTTCCCGATAGGTTAATTCCTTAATAGAGTGAGGCTTATGGACAACACCTGGATGGGCTGCGAAGATACCGTCAACATCAGTGAAATTTTCGTAGAGATCAGCCTTGACACCGGCAGCAACAATAGAACCAGAGATATCAGACCCCCCGCGGGAGAAGGTACAAATTTGCTTGTTAACAGTCACGCCAAAGAAGCCAGGGATGACCAGTACCTCATCGCTATCTCGCAATTCTTCCAGTTTATCGTAACTAGAAGGAAGAATTTGGGCGTTGCCGGGTTCGCTAGAAACAATAATACCGGCCTTACCAGGGTGCAGATAACGGGCAGGCAGACCATTCTTACGGAAGTAGGCCGCTACTAATTTAGCATTGTTATCTTCCCCAGCCGCTAAGAAGGTATCGTAGAGGAAATCGTTTCCTTCAATGGGCAGGGTGGCTAATTCTGTAATTGAAGCAGTAATCCTATCGAGGATACTGTGAGATAGGCCTAGTTCATCAATGATACCTTTGTAGCGTTTGATAATCCAATCCTGATCTGCTGAAACATCATCTTCATTGGTATACGAACGATAGTATTTAATGAGGGCGTCGGTAACCTTAGTATCCTCAGGGGTGCGTTTTCCTGGTGCTGAAACAACTACGAAGCGTCGTTCAGAGTCTGATCGGACAATATCGAGAACCTTTTTTAACTGTTCCGCAGAAGCCAGCGAACTTCCGCCAAATTTAATGACTTTCATAATAATTCCGTCTATCTTTCCTTGTGAGATTGCCTAAAATTATAGCAAAATTCAGACATCTTTTCAAATTCAGTTTTAATCCCATCAAGCATCGGTCAGCCTGTCCGATGCTTGATTGAACTTTGTCCAGACAGACTCTTTATGGTAAAATGAGGCTGAGGTTTTTCATGAAGCAAGCAATTATTTTTGATATGGATGGTGTTCTCTTTGATACCGAGGAATTCTACTACAGTCGCCGCCAAACTTTTTTAGCGGGCCTGGGCATCTCGATTGACCATCTGCCCCTTAGTTTTTTTATCGGCGGCAATATGAAGCAAGTCTGGCAAAAAATTTTAGGCCAAGATTATGGGCACTGGGATATTGCCCAGCTGCAGGCAGATTATACAGCCTATAAGATCGCCCATCCCCTCCCCTACCAAGAAGTTATTTTTTCAGACGTTTGCCCAAGTTTGGAGCGTTTGAAAAAGGCTGGACTTAAAATCGGTCTGGCCTCTAGTTCAACTAAGTCAGATATCTTGAAAGCTCTGGGGGATACGGATTTGACTGCCTATTTTGATGTTATTTTATCGGGGGAAGAATTCCCAGAAAGCAAGCCGAATCCAGCTATCTACAATACCGCGGCAGATCTCCTAGGCTTTGCCAAAACAGACTTGCTGATTATTGAAGATAGCGAAAAAGGCATCGCTGCCGGAGTTGCGGCGGGTATTGAAGTTTGGGCTCTCGAGGACAAACGTTTTGGTCTCGACCAGAGTCAGGCAGACCGTCTGATAAGCAGTCTAAATCAGGCTATGGATCTCCTCCAAGTACCTGCATTGGAAGGATAAAATAAGGGTAAGTGAGAGGCTGGATCTGACATTCAGCCTCTTTTATTACAAATATAACAAAGATAAAAGACAGTAATTCCTTGTCAAACTCGTATTTTCAGCTATAATAAGTTGGAATACGACAAAACTTTTATTTTTGTTTGAATATTAAAATAATTGGAGGTATCTTATGAATTTCTCAACCATTCTTTACGGTGTCGAAGATGGTGTAGCAACTCTAACCCTCAATCGTCCTGAGGTTTCTAACGGGTTCAATATCCCTATCTGTGAGGAAATCATCGAGGCCATTAGTCAGGCAGAAAAGGATGACACTGTGCAAATTTTACTTATCAATGCCAGTGGAAAGGTCTTTTCGGTTGGTGGAGATTTAGACCAGATGCAAAAGGCTGTTGATGCGGACGATGTTCAATCACTCGTACGGATTGCGGAATTGGTAAACACCATTTCCTTCATGATTAAACGCCTGCCCAAGCCTGTTATCATGAGCGTTGATGGACCGGTTGCAGGGGCAGCTTTTAACATGGTCTTGGCGGCAGATTTTACCATTGCCTCCGAAAAAGCTAAATTTATTCAGGCCTTTGTTGGTGTTGGCCTAGCACCCGATGCCGGAGGCCTCTTCCTCTTAACCCGTTCAATCGGTATCAATCGTGCTACGCAAATTACCATGACCGGTGAAGCTGTCAATGCTGAAAAAGCTTTAGACTGGGGATTTATCTACCGTCTAGCTGATTCTGAAAAATTAGAACGTGACACGGATCGCTTGATTAAGCGGCTGAAACGCAGTTCCCCCAACTCCTTTAGGGCTATTAAAGAGATGGTTTGGAAGAGTGAATTTGCCGGTTGGGAAGAATATGCTGACCTTGAACTAGCCCTGCAGAAATCGTTAGCCTTTACTGAAGACTTTAAAGAAGGGGTTAATGCTTTCAGTGCCAAACGCCGGCCGAAATTCACTGGGAAGTAAACAGTAGATGGATGTTAAGCAACAAAGAATTTTAGAAAAAGTAATAGAGGTATTAAATACCTGAGTGCACTTTTCTAAATTCAAGAGTTGGATGAGTCTTCAGTTTCAAGGGCCCAAATTTTTGGGAAAAAATCCAGCTCTTTTCTCGTCTTAAGCTTATCATTACGTTAAACTGCCGAAAAACCTTAAATTTGCTTTTAATTAGTAATATGGCAACTGAGCCAGTTTTGTCAAGGATAAGTTCCGGTCAGTTGATTTATTGGTAAAATGGGACCTGAAAATAAGCTGAAAGCGGAAAGTTCTAAAATGAAGTTAGCCACCTAAGAGTATCAAAAAACATCTCAGAGAGATATAATTGTAATCACCACAATAACAATTAGAAAGACTCTGAGATGCAAAACTATTATACACCAAAAAGTAAACATTTGACACTAACTGAACGTAGAATAATTGAACGTTGGCTTCAAGAAGGGCTCTCAAATCGTGAAATCGCTAGGAGATTGGCTAAAGCTCCTCAAACCATTCACAACGAAGTCAAACGTGGTCAGGTTAGACAACAAGTGCGTAAAGGAAAATTTGAGGTGATCTACTCAGCTGACTTCGCCCAAAAAGCCTATCAAAACAATCGTAAACGTTCTGTTAAACAAGTCTCCCTGACCAAGGGACTCAAAGAAAAGATAACTCACTACATCAAACAGAAATATTCTCCTGAGATGATAGTAAAGGCAAAAGGATTACCTGTTCCCATCTCCACTATTTACTACTGGATTCATCATGGACACTTAGGATTGACTAAAGCTGACATGCTTTATCCTCGCAAGGAGAAAACTAAGAAAAAGCATGCCAGTCCCAACTTTAAGCCAGCTGGAAAGTCTATCGAGGAACGACCAGAAAGCATTAACAAGCGTGAGAATGTTGGTGATTTTGAAATTGATACGGTTATTCAAACTCGGGCAAAAAACGAGTGCCTGTTGACTCTAACGGATAGAAAGAGTCGTTATCAAATCATTCGACTCATTCCCGATAAGTCCACGTCTTCAGTCAATCAAGCTCTGAAAGCAATCCTCAGGGATTATCAAATTAACTCTATCACAGCTGATAACGGGGCTGAATTCAGTCGTTTAGCAGAAGTTTTTGACCCTGCTCATATCTACTATGCCCACCCCTATTCTTCTTGGGAGCGTGGAACTAATGAGAATCATAATAGACTCATCCGGCGCTGGTTGCCTAAGGGAAGCAAAAATGCGACTCAACAACAAGTCGCATTTATTGAAAACTGGATTAACAACTATCCAAAGAAACTATTCAATTATAAATCTCCTAAAGAGTTTTTACAGACTGGCTAACTTGAACTTGAAATTTAGTATAAGCTGAAAGCCTGCCAGATCGTTAAGAAAATATTTCATTTTTCTTGCAAATGGATTTCGCATCTGATATACTTTGAATATCAAATTATTTGAGAATCGAGGTATAAGAGATATAAATTGGATTATAAACTAGTAAATGAATATCTAACCAAAGTTTTCAACAATGTCTTAGTCATTGAGGAAATGAGCTTAAAAAACAGCCGTTTTAATGATGTGTCCATGAAGGAAATGCACACTGTTGATATTATTGGTCATATTCCGGACGCAACCCCAAGCGATATTGCCCGAGAGCTGATGGTGACTTTGGGAACGGTAACAACTAGCCTGAATAAATTGGAAAAAAAGGGTTATGTTGAACGCCATCGCTCAAAGGTTGATCGCCGTGTTGTTCACCTCAATCTGACCAAAAAGGGGCGCTTGATTTATCGCCTCCATAACCGTTTCCACAAGAACATGGTGACACAAATTACAGAAGGAATGGATGAGATAGAGATTAAAACCTTAGAACGCGGGTTGCATAAGCTCTATCAATTCCTTGAGGAGTTAAAATAATGGCTTTTGCAAAAATCAGTCAAACAGCCTACTATGTACCTGAGCAGATTGTCACCAATGATGATCTGTCCAAAATTATGGATACCAGTGATGAATGGATTTCCAGCCGAACTGGTATCAAAGAAAGACGTATCAGCCGCAATCAAGAAACAAGTGAATTGGCTACTGAGGTGGCCAAGCAACTGTTGGCAAAATCAGGCAGTCAGCCTGAGGAACTTGACTTCATTATCGTAGCTACTATCTCACCCGATTCTATGATGCCGACGACAGCGGCACGTGTGCAAGCCAATATTGGTGCAACCAATGCCTTTGCTTACGACTTGACTGCTGCTTGCAGCGGCTTTATTTTCTCACTGTCCACAGCGGAGAAACTGATTAAGTCCGGTGCCTATCAAAAAGGAATTGTTATTGGAGCCGAAGTCTTATCTAAGACTCTGGATTGGTCAGACCGCCGTACAGCAGTTCTTTTTGGAGATGGTGCAGGTGGTGTCCTTCTCGAAACGAGTGAGAAAGAGCATTTCCTTGCTGAATCCCTTAACACAGATGGCAGCAGAAGCGACAGCTTGCGCTCAGGAAAGTCGGGCCTTAACTCGCCTTATTCTGAGTCTAGTGAAGATGCTCCATTCATGACGATGGATGGTCGAGCTATTTTTGACTTTGCTATCCGAGATGTAGCTTCCAGCATTAAAGAGCTTTTGGAGACTTCAGGAATTTCTGGCGATGATTTGGACTATACTCTGCTTCATCAAGCTAATATTCGGATCTTGGACAAGATGGCTAAAAAGATTGGTATTGAGCGGGACAAATTTCTGGCTAATATGATGTCTTACGGTAATACCAGCGCTGCTAGCGTGCCAATTTTGCTGGCAGAGTCGGTCGAAAATGGTATAATTAGACTTGACGGTAGCCAAACAGTGCTCCTATCAGGATTTGGTGGGGGATTGACATGGGGCAGTCTAATTGTTAAAATTTAGATAGATAACTGTGACAAACAGTATTTATAAATATTATTTTTTATTTTAAAGGAGAAATTTTAAAATGGCAGTATTTGATAAAGTACAAGAAATCATCGTTGAAGAACTTGGTAAAGAAGCAGAAGAGGTTCAAATGGCAACAACATTTGACGAACTTGATGCTGATTCACTTGATGTCTTCCAAGTTATCTCAGAAATCGAAGATGCTTTTGACATCCAAATCGAAACTGAAGATGGTTTGAATACTGTTGGTGACTTGGTTGCCTACGTAGAAGAAAAAACTAAATAAGTTCTTTAAGGGACTGGGAGCTTTTCCCAGCCTTTGAATTTTTGTGCTTTAGTCACGAAGATGTGGCCTTGAATCGTCTTGGTTCTTCTGAATAATTCGCAAGGCTGCAAGGTGGAAGAGGAAACTCATCCGCCTTCTTCTTTAGACCGATACTTTGATACTCAAACTTTGACGCTCAAAGTTATTGGAGTGTTAGCAACTTATTAAGAAGGTAAGTAATTATATGAAAACTCGGATTACAGAATTATTGAATATTAAATACCCTATTTTCCAAGGGGGTATGGCATGGGTAGCAGACGGCGATTTAGCAGGAGCTGTTTCCAATGCTGGAGGACTTGGAATTATTGGTGGTGGTAATGCCCCAAAAGAAGTTGTCAAAGCTAATATTGATAAGGTAAAATCTATTACTGACAAACCTTTCGGTGTCAACATCATGCTTTTGTCTCCTTTTGCTGATGATATTGTTGACCTTGTTATTGAAGAAGGGGTTAAGGTAGTAACAACAGGTGCTGGCAATCCAGGTAGATACATGGAACGTCTGCACGATGCTGGTATTACAGTGATTCCTGTAGTTCCGAGTGTTGCCCTTGCCAAACGTATGGAAAAACTAGGTGCTGATGCGGTTATCGCAGAAGGTATGGAAGCAGGCGGTCATATCGGTAAACTGACAACCATGACTCTGGTTCGTCAAGTGGTTGAAGCTATTGATATCCCTGTTATTGGAGCAGGCGGTGTGGCAGATGGTCATGGTGCGGCAGCAGTATTTATGCTGGGAGCCGAAGCCATCCAAGTGGGAACCCGTTTTGTTGTCGCTAAGGAATCTAACGCCCATCAAAATTTCAAGAATAAATTGCTCAAGGCTAAGGACATCGACACAGTCGTTTCTGCCAATGTTGTTGGTCACCCAGTTCGGGCTATCAAAAATAAATTATCTTCATCTTACGCTCAAGCTGAAAAAGATTTCTTAGCTGGAAAGATTACTGCTCAAGAGATTGAAGAACTTGGTGCGGGCGCCCTTCGCAATGCTGTCGTTGATGGCGATGTGCAAAACGGTTCAGTCATGGCAGGTCAAATTGCCGGCTTAGTTCGTAAGGAAGAAACCTGTGAAGAAATTTTGAAGGATCTCTACTATGGCGCTGCTAATGTTATCAAGGAACAGGCTGAACGCTGGGCAGACGTATCAGAAGACTAATCAAGCGAAGACCTTAGGTGGCTGACTAAGCTTAGCTTAGCAACTATCTCTAGCCAAACTTGGAGGAAAGACTGTGACAAAAACAGCATTCTTATTTGCTGGTCAAGGAGCTCAGAAGCTCGGCATGGCCAGAGATTTGTATGATACTTATCCGGTTGTTAAGGAGACTTTTGACACTGCTAGTCAAATTTTGGGTTATGATGTGCGCGATTTGATTGATCACGATGAAGAAAAACTTAATCAAACCCGCTATACGCAGCCAGCCATCTTAACAACATCGGTTGCGATTTACCGCCTCTTGAAGGGAAAAGGTTATGAACCCGATGCAGTTGCGGGGCTTTCTCTAGGAGAGTATTCAGCCTTGGTAGCTGCAGGTGCCCTGCCATTTGAAGAGGCCGTAGCTCTCGTAGCGAAGCGTGGTGAATTTATGGAAACAGCCGCACCAGCAGGTACTGGAAAGATGGTCGCTGTCATGAATACGCCTGTAGAGGTTATAGAAGAAGCCTGCCAACGAGCTTCTGACAAGGGATATGTCAGACCCGCTAACTATAACACACCATCGCAAATCGTTATTGGTGGCGATGCTGCAGCGGTAGATGCTGCTGTTGAAAATTTGAAAGAGTCTGGTGCTAAGCGTTTGATTCCGCTCAAGGTCTCAGGTCCCTTCCATACGGCTCTTTTAGAGCCTGCGAGTCATCAGTTAGCTGAGGAGTTAGAAAAAGTTACCTTTTCTGACTTTAAACTTCCTCTGGTTGGTAATACTGAAGCCAAGGTTATGGATCACTCAGAGATTAAGTCTCTCTTGGCCCGCCAAGTCATGGAACCAGTTCGTTTTTATGATTCAATTGCGACCATGCAAGAGCTAGGTGTGACTTCTTATATTGAGATTGGTCCTGGAAAGGTTCTTTCGGGTTTCATGAAGAAAATTGATAAAGCTGCAAACCTATCCCAAGTTGAAGATTTGGCTAGCCTTCAAGCCCTGTTAGAAAAATAGGAGATTCTTATGGAATTAAGCAATAAAAATGTATTTATTACGGGTTCAACCCGCGGTATCGGTTTAGCTATCGCTCATAAGTTCGCTAAACAAGGTGCAAATATTATTCTTAATGGCCGTTCAGCAATTTCGGATGAGCTCTTAGCTCAATTTGCTGGCTATGGCGTTAAGGTTGTAGCCATTTCAGGAGATGTCTCTGATTCAGCAGATGCTAAACGCATGATTGATGAAGCCATTGCTAGCCTAGGTTCAGTTGATGTCTTGGTAAACAATGCCGGTATCACCAATGATAAACTTATGCTCAAGATGACCGAAGAAGACTTTGAGAAGGTACTCAAGATTAATTTGACTGGGACCTTCAATATGATTCAGGCGGTTTTGAAACCGATGAGCAAAGCCCGTCAAGGAGCAATTATCAATATGTCATCTGTTGTCGGCCTTATGGGTAATGTCGGTCAAGCTAACTATGCTGCTTCTAAAGCAGGCTTGCTTGGCCTAACCAAGTCGGTTGCCCGTGAAGTGGCTGGCCGCAATGTACGAGTTAACGCTATCGCTCCGGGCTTTATCGAATCAGATATGACCGATGCTATTCCTGAAAAAGCCAAAGAATCTATGCTGGGTCAAGTTCCCATGAAAAGAATTGGCCAAGCTGAAGAAGTTGCTGATGTGGCAATATTCTTGGCGGGTCAAGAATATATCACAGGTCAAGTCATCGCCATTGACGGTGGTATGACCATGCAAGGCTAGTCGCATGACTAGATAGCTTGTCCAATTATTATAAAAACCAAGAAAATTGAGGAAGAATTATGACTTTTAATCGTGTTGTTGTAACAGGTTACGGTGTCACATCACCGATCGGACACACCCCAGAAGAATTCTGGAATAGTTTGGAAAATGGGAAAATCGGTATCAAACCTATTACTAAGTTTGATGCATCAGAAATTCCTGTCCATAATGCTGGTGAAATCCAAGATTTCCCGTTCGATAAATACTTTGTCAAGAAAGACAAAAACCGTATGGATATGTATTCTCTTTATGCTATCTACGCGACTATGGAAGCACTTGAAAATGCCAAGCTGGATATGGATCAAGTCGATCGTGACCGGACAGGTGTTATTGTTTCCTCTGGTATCGGTGGCTTGCAAGAATTGCAAGACCAAATCATCCGGATGCACGAACGTGGTATGAAACGGATTCAGCCAATGTTTATCCCTAAGGCTCTTTCAAATATGGCTGCGGGGAATATCTCACTGAAGCTTGGTGCTCGCGGTGTAAGTAAATCTGTTACCACCGCTTGCGCTTCTGCCAATGATGCTATCGGTGAAGCCTTCCGTGAAATTAAATACGGTATGCACGATGTCATGTTTGCTGGAGGTGCTGAAGCCTCTATTACTAAGATTGGTATCGGTGGTTTCAATGCCTTGACTGCCCTTTCTACAACTGAAGATCCAGCTCGTTCAGCAATTCCATTTGATAAAGATCGCAACGGCTTTGTCATGGGTGAAGGTGCTGGTGTCTTGGTCCTTGAAAGCTTGGAGCACGCTCAAAAACGTGGTGCCACTATCTTGGCGGAAATTATCGGTTACGGTGCTAACAATGATGCTTACCACATGACAACGCCAACTCCAGATGGGTCTGGAGCCGCTAAAGCTATGCGTCTAGCCATCAATGAAGCTGGAATTATGCCTGAACAAGTTGGCTATGTCAACTCCCATGGGACCTCAACTCAGGCCAATGAGAAAGGTGAAAGTGCAGCTATTGTCGCTGTTCTCGGTAAGAATGTCCCAGTATCTTCTACCAAATCCTTCACTGGTCACTTGCTCGGTGCAGCTGGCGGTGTTGAAGCAATCGCGACAATCGAAGCAATTCGCCATGGCTTCCTGCCAATGACAGCTGGTACTAGGGAACTGTCAGATGACATTGAAGCCGATGTCATCTACGGTGAAGGCCGCAAAGCCGATGTTGAGTATGCTATCTCAAATACTTTTGGATTCGGTGGTCATAACGCTGTTCTCGCATTCAAACGCTGGGAGGACTAATTCAAGATGAATATTTCAGAAATCAAGGATTTGATGAGTCAATTTGACCAATCAAGTTTGCGCGAGTTTGCCTACAGTAATAATGGTGAATCTCTGGTCTTGAGTAAGAACGATACTAAGTCTGCTGCTCCAGAGACTCAGCCTGTTGTTCCTTCGGCAACATCGGTTAGCCCAGCCTCAGCTGAGTCTGTAGTTGAGCCGGTACCGACACCCGCAGCTGAATCAGTTGCGGAAGGGGACCTAGTCGAAAGTCCTTTGGTTGGGGTTGCCTACCTTGCTCCAGCTCCTGATAAACCAGCCTTCGTTTCAGTTGGTGATCGTGTTAAAAAGGGTCAAACCCTTTTGATTATCGAAGCTATGAAGGTTATGAATGAAGTTCCGGCACCTAAGGACGGTGTGGTAACGGAGGTTCTTGTCACCAACGAAGAAGTGGTTGATTTTGGAAAAGGATTGGTACGCATCAAATGATGGACATTAACAAGATTAAAGAAGCCCTACCGCATCGCTACCCAATGCTTTTGGTTGATCGAGTGTTGGAGATGTCTGAGGAAGAAATTGTGGCCATAAAAAATGTCACTAGCAATGAACCTTTCTTTGAAGGACACTTTCCAGAATATCCTGTTATGCCAGGAGTCCTGATTATGGAGGCTCTTGCTCAAACCGCTGGGGTTCTGGAGCTTTCTAAAGAAGGTAACCATGGTAAACTAGTCTTTTATGCTGGTATGGATAAGGTTAAATTCAAAAAGCAAGTAGTACCAGGGGATCAATTGGTGATGACCGCTAAGTTTATCAAACGCCGTGGTTCTATCGCTGTTGTTGAAGCCAAGGCAGAAGTCGATGGTAAATTAGCAGCTAGCGGTACCCTGACTTTTGCTCTAGGCAAATGATCGTCGTGAGTTGGCTTTTTAGCCGGCTCTTGACTAAGCATGAAAAACTCAAGTACTGAAAAGAAAGATTAGCGAAAAGATTTTTCAACCTAACAAATAGAGACTGGCTGGATAAAGGATTCCAAAGATAGGGAGCCCTAGCCAGCTAGTTTCTTTTTCAATACGAACGCTTAAGTTTTGCATCTTACTGAAAGGCAGAATATGTTTAAGAAAATTTTGATTGCCAATCGTGGCGAAATCGCAGTGAGGATCATCCGAGCGGCACGTGAATTGGGCGTAGAAACTGTTGCCATCTATTCAGAAGCTGATAAAGAGTCCCTCCATGTCCTCCTAGCTGATGAAGCTATCTGCGTTGGACCAGCTCGTTCGACAGATTCCTATCTTAATATGAATGCGGTCTTATCAGCTGCTATTGTCACAGGAGCAGAAGCCATCCATCCTGGTTTTGGTTTCTTGAGTGAAAACTCTAAGTTTGCTACCATGTGTGAAGAAATGAATATCAAATTCATCGGTCCTTCTGGAGCCATCATGGATAAAATGGGGGATAAAATCAATGCCCGCTCTGAGATGAGTAAGGCGCAGGTCCCTGTTATTCCTGGCTCAGACGGTGAGGTTATGACTGCTGAGGATGCCTTGAAGATTGCTGATAAGATAGGCTATCCCGTTATGCTCAAGGCCTCTGCTGGGGGCGGTGGTAAGGGAATTCGGAAGGTAGAAAAATCTGAAGATTTAGTTTCAGCCTTTGAATCAGCTTCTCAAGAAGCTTTGGCAACCTTTGGCAATGGAGCCATGTATATCGAGAAGGTTATCTACCCTGCCCGTCATATTGAGGTGCAAATTTTGGGAGATAGCCATGGTAACGTTATCCACCTAGGAGAACGCGATTGCTCCCTCCAGCGTAATAACCAGAAGGTTTTGGAAGAAAGTCCTTCCATCGCTATCGGTTCCAGCCTACGGTCGAAAATGGGAGACGCTGCTGTTCGAGCTGCTAAAGCAGTCGGCTATGAAAATGCTGGGACCATTGAGTTCCTGTTAGACGAGGATTCTGGCAATTTCTACTTTATGGAAATGAATACCCGGATTCAAGTTGAGCACCCCGTTACCGAGTTTGTTACTAATGTCGATTTAGTCAAGGAACAAATCAAGGTGGCTAATGGGCAAGAGCTGTCTTACAGCCAAGATGATATTAAAATCACCGGCCATGCTATTGAATGTCGGATTAATGCTGAAAATCCTAAATTCAACTTTGCCCCAAGTCCTGGTAAGATTACGGATCTCTATCTGCCAGCTGGTGGTGTCGGTATGCGGGTAGATTCAGCTGTCTATCCCGGCTACACCATTCCGCCTTATTATGATAGTATGATTGCTAAAATCATCGTTCATGGGGAAAATCGTTTCGATGCTCTGATGAAGATGCAGCGGGCCCTCTACGAATTGGAAATTGATGGAGTCCTGACTAACGCCGACTTCCAATTGGATTTGATTTCTGATCAAAATGTCATTGCTGGGGATTATGATACCTCGTTCTTGATGGAGAAATTTTTACCAGCTTATAATCAAGAGGATTAGGAGACTCTATGGCTTTATTTAAAAGAAAAGATAAGTATATTCGAATTAATCCTAATCGGTCTTTGAGAACACCTGAGAAGGCTAAACCGGAAGTTCCAGATGAACTCTTTGCTAAGTGTCCCGGCTGTAGACATGTGATTTACCAAAAGGACCTAGGGGCTGAAAAGATGTGTCCAGCCTGTGGCTATAACTTTCGAATTTCAGCCTCAGAGCGTTTAGCTCTGACGATTGACTCCGGTAGCTTCAAGGAAATGTTCACGGGCTTTGAAAGCAAAGATCCCCTCAACTTCCCAGGCTATAAGGACAAACTGGCTGCTGCCAAGGAAAAGACTGGCCTAGACGAGGCTGTTATGACTGGAACGGCTAAGATTGGTGGCCAAGACTTGGCCTTAGCTATTATGGACTCTAATTTTATCATGGCTTCTATGGGAACTGTTGTTGGAGAAAAAATCACCCGCCTCTTTGAATATGCAACAGAAAATCAGCTTCCAGTTGTTATTTTCACTGCATCAGGTGGTGCTCGGATGCAAGAGGGCATCATGAGCCTCATGCAGATGGCTAAAATTTCGGCTGCTGTCAAACGCCATTCCAATGCGGGTCTCTTCTATCTAACCGTGCTGACGGATCCAACGACCGGTGGAGTCACGGCTTCCTTTGCTATGGAAGGAGATATTATTATCGCTGAACCTCAGGCTCTTGTCGGTTTTGCTGGTCGTCGTGTGATTGAAACTACGGTTCGTCAAACCCTGCCAGAAGGCTTCCAGAAATCTGAATTCCTTTTGAAGCATGGCTTTATTGATGCTATTGTCAAGCGGACAGAAATGAAGGAAACCATTGCTAAATTATTAGCCTTTCATGGAGGTGCCAAATGAGTGATGTTGCCCGTATTTTAAAAGAAGCCCGTGATCAAAGCCGGATGACGACGCTGGATTATGCCAAAGAAGTTTTTGATGACTTCTTTGAACTTCACGGAGATCGTCATTTTGCTGATGATGGTGCCGTAGTTGGTGGATTGGCCTATTTAGATGGTCGACCTGTAACAGTGGTAGGTATTCAAAAAGGGAAAAATCTCCAAGATAACCTCAACCGTAACTTTGGACAACCCAATCCTGATGGCTATCGCAAAGCCCTTCGCTTAATGAAACAGGCTGAAAAATTTGGCCGTCCTGTTGTGACTTTTATCAATACAGCGGGTGCCTATCCAGGCATCGGCGCAGAAGAGCGCGGACAAGGAGAGGCTATTGCTAAAAATCTAATGGAAATGAGTGATCTCAAGGTCCCAATCATCGCTATTATCATTGGTGAAGGAGGCTCTGGAGGAGCACTAGCATTGGCCGTCGCTGACAAGGTTTGGATGCTGGAACACACGATTTATGCTATCCTCAGCCCAGAAGGCTTCGCTTCCATTCTTTGGAAAGATGGCTCTAGAGCCACCGAAGCAGCTGAATTGATGAAGTTAACAGCTGGTGAACTCTACAATAGACAAGTTATTGACAAGGTTATTCCAGAGCATGGCTATTTCACCAGCGAGATTGTTGAAAATATTAAAACCAGTCTTGTTGAAGAATTGGACCGTCTCAGTCAACTTCCTTTAGACCAGTTGTTGGAAGAACGTTATCAACGCTTTAGAAAATTCTAATTAAAATAAGAAACAAAAAAAGCCTGGGCAAATTTGTTCAGGCTTTCTGCTTTGGAATAAACTTTTGGCGTAGTGGTTGAGAGCGGAACAAAAATCAGTAAATCGTGGTAGAATTACGATTTTGATTTTCCTCGCTCCCTTATTTTAAGGCTCAGGTAGAAATCCTCCGCTGGAGCATTTCAATCCCACCTACGCACAGTTGATTAGGTTGGACGCTGTCACTTGCATGGCAGTTAAACAGTCCAGTGGACTGTTTAAGGGGGCGCCTGAAGATAGGAATGCGCCCCAAGATAAGGGACCGCCAATCTGGTAAATTTAGAACAATACTGACACTGACGACTCTGGACTTTTGTCCTAGGCTCTCACAGGAAATGAAACGGTCTGGAAAGAGGCCGTTCCAGGTCACTGCCTAGAGATTAAGAAGTGCTGAGACCCAAAATTTTAAATTTTTGGGGTTGATCCCACTTCCTTTTATCGCCTCCTAGTATTATAATAAACCTATGTTAACCGCAATCAATAACTATCTGGCTTATCAAGGCCAAAAATATATCAAACCTGAAAAATCAGGGACGCAAGCTTCTGCTATGCAGGATTTGCGGATCTTGGCTCAAGCTGCTCGTCAGGAATTCGCTGAAATCAGTCAAGGACTTGCTCAGCGAGTAGCACCTTTTGAACCTGAACGGGTCAGTCAATGGATGAATCAAGCTCAGGTCTGTCGGCCTCATTTTTGGTGTTATTATCGTCTACCTTCTGATAGCCCAGAGGATGTAGCTATAGCCATTCGCCTCTATGGTCGCAAGGATAACTTTGGTATCTCGGTGGAGGTCAGCTTTGTGGAGCGCAAAAAATCAGAAGATACCTTGTCCAAACAAAACAAGGTCTTGGCAGTGCCAATTGCTGAACCTCTTTACTATTTTGCCCAAGAAGCTGGTGTTAGCCGAAAAGTGGAGGGGAATGAAGAAAACCGATCCAAGCTGCAAGAAGCTGTCGAATCAGGAACTGTCCGAAAGGTACTGGTCAAATATGATATTCCTATAGAAGTGGGAACGTCTCTAGATTCACTAACAGATCAGCTGACCTTGGGGGTTGATCGGGTTCTACCTTACTATGATGCAACGAAAAACTAGAATTTACGAAGAAATAAATGGATTATAAAGAATTAAAAGCTCTTTTTGAAGCCCACCAAGACCCTGAAAATGCCCTTGCCATGGCTAAATACATGCGCAATCAGTTTCGTTTTTATGGTTTGAAAACAGCTGATAGGAGGGCTCTTTACAAGGGCTTTCTTAAAGAAGCAAAGAAAAAACAAATACCAGACTGGCAGTTCTTGGATCAATGCTACGAGGATAGCCACCGAGAACTCCAGTATTTTGTTTATGACTACCTGCTGGCACTGAACAAGTATTTAACCTATGAGGATATTGCTCATATCCGTCATTATATCAAAGACAAGCCGTGGTGGGACACCATTGATTTTCTATGCAAGGTAATCGGCAGTATTGGCTTGAGAGATGACAGGGTGGCTCCTTTAATGTTAAGTTGGTCGCAGGATGAAGATCTTTGGATCAGAAGGGCGTCTATCGAGCATCAGCTTGGTCTAAAAGAAGAGACCGATAGAGACCTGCTGGAAAAAATTCTCCTTAACAATTTCAGTAGTCAGGAATTTTTCATCAACAAAGCTATAGGCTGGGCCTTGCGGGATTATTCAAAGACCAATCCAGATTGGGTCAGGCGGTTCATCGAGAAATATGGAAATCAAATGTCTTCCTTAAGCGTAAAAGAAGGCAGCAAGTATCTTTAAATAAGAATGCTGACTATCAAAAAACCAGACGGTCATTAGGACGTCTGGCTTTTTCTCATGTGCATAGCTAATAATAATATTGACAGTTTTCCATTAATAGCAGAAATAGCATAATCTGTAGCATTATTTTCATTTGAAATTAAAAATTCTTTTTCTTTAGGGGGCAATAACGTAAGTATTTAGTTTCATTAACAATGACGCTTTAGGGGTTCACAGGCCAGCTAAAAAATTTTATAATAACGGCTGTCAGGTAAAAAACTGGCAAATAAAAATAAAAGAGGTATAATCTTATGACAACTCAAACATTGGAACAATTTGACGCA
This sequence comes from Streptococcus criceti HS-6, assembly GCF_000187975.2. NCBI lineage: Bacteria > Bacillati > Bacillota > Bacilli > Lactobacillales > Streptococcaceae > Streptococcus > Streptococcus criceti. The sequence goes on along the minus strand of NZ_AEUV02000002.1, from coordinate 70,355 downwards.
ATGACTGTTCAAGAACTGGCTGCTATTGAAGGTGGAGCCACAGTTGAAGATGATGGATCAACATATTATGGTAATGGACTGTATTGCAGCGAAGATAAAGGTTGCTGGGTAGACACTGGCCGCTTGATTACTTCTCTTGTAAACAATATCCCCGCCCAATGGTTTACTGGTGGCAAATCTGGTTGGAATTCCAACTATTAATTTGACCACTTCAGTATTAGTGGTTGAATCCAAGTAAACACAGCACTAACGCTTAGTTGCCATACTTCAATTTAACTATGAAAAACAAAAAGAAGCGAATTGATTATATTATTGGCAAAATAGGCTAAGATGCTTGTCTAGATCAAGAGGGTATCAGATAAAAGATATTATTTATCTTGAACCTAGAGAAGAGCAGAGATTTTCAAATCTATTTTCAAGGATGTGAATGCTAAGCTGTGTTACGAAGGGTTTCTATAAGAAAAGTAAAGATGGAGCAGTTGCTTGCTCCATCTTTTTTTGTAAACTTTGTAAGCGTCTGATTAAAAAAACAGACTTCCCAATTGGAAATCTGCTTGAACTGGTTTTAACTATTATGGGCAATCACTTCAACCCCACCCATATATGGACGAAGTACTTCTGGAATCGTGATAGAGCCGTCTTCATTTTGATAGTTTTCAAGGATAGCAGCGACGGTACGACCGACAGCCAAGCCTGAACCATTGAGGGTATGGAGAAGCTTGACTTTACCATCAGCTTCATCACGGTAGCGAATCTGCGCCCGGCGAGCTTGAAAATCTTCACAGTTTGAACATGATGAAATTTCACGGTAGGTATTTTGTGCTGGGATCCAGACTTCAAGGTCGTAGGTCTTAGAAGCTGAGAAGCCCATATCTCCAGTACAAAGTGTAATCACACGATATGGGAGTTCCAATTTTTGAAGGATACTTTCAGCGTTAGCTACCATTTTTTCTAGTTCATCGTAAGAGTTCTCAGGCTTAGCAAATTTCACCATTTCAACCTTATGGAATTGGTGTAGACGGATCAGTCCGCGTGTATCTCGACCAGCAGAACCAGCTTCTGAGCGGAAGGATGGACTCATAGCTGTGAATTTGATTGGTAAATCTTTACCATCGACAATCTCATCACGGTAGAAGTTAGTCAAAGGAACTTCAGCTGTTGGAATGAGAACATAGTCAGAATCGGCTAATTCAAAGGTATCTTCTTTGAATTTTGGATATTGTCCCGTTCCGAACATGGAATCATGGTTAACCATGTAAGGAGGAATCACCTCTGTGTAGCCTTCCTTAGCATGTTCATCTAGCATAAAGTTGTAGATAGCCCGTTCTAAACGAGCTCCTAACCCCTTGTAAAAGAGGAAACGTGAACCAGTGACTTTAGCCCCGCGTTCCCAATCCAGAATATCTAAGCCTTCTCCCAAGTCCCAGTGAGCTTTAACCTCGAAATCAAAGTTGCGCGGTGTTCCCCAGCGGCGAACTTCAACGTTTTCATCTTCGTCTGCCCCAACTGGTACATCCGCGTGTGGCATATTAGGCAGGGTTACAACGATATCGTTGAGTTCTTGGTCAACCTCAGTTAGTTCCGCATCAATAGCCTTGATTTGAGCTGAAACTTGCTGCATTTCAGCAATCTGCTCGGAAGCATCTTCCTTGTTGCGTTTGGCTTGAGCGATAGCAGCAGAAGCGATATTACGGTGTGCCTTGAGTTCTTCGGATTTAACTAGCAGATCACGGCGTTTAATATCCAATTCCTTGAGCTGGTCCAAAGTTTCAGCCTTGACCCCACGGCTGGCCAAGTTTTTAGCAACATCGTCAAAATTTTGTCGGATACGTTTTAAATCTAACATAAGTCCTTCTTTCTAAATAAAAAGCACAGCCAGTATTTTGTTGGAGTGCCTGAGGCACGGTTCCATCCAACTTCACTAGCTGTGCACTTGATTGCTATTTAATTGAGTGATAACGGTAGAATTTCGATCAAACCTCTTTATCTGCTCGCAGCATCCGCAGACTTTCTGGAAAAGCTGACTGACCTACTTATCCGCTGTCCCCATTATATAAGAAAAGACTTAAAATGTAAAGCTTACAGAAAAGTCATTCTGCCTTACTTAGTTCTTATTTTTCTTAAAGAACCTTGTGGGGATTTCCCAAATTTTTTGCCAGAGAGTAGGGAGTCTGACAATCTTATCGTTCCCCACTTTATCTCGGGCGAGTTTAAGAATTTTACCTGAATCTTTTGAGGCAAAGAGGAATTTTCCTTGTTTGGTAAAAACTTGAAAATGACGGCTGATTTTGCGACCGGAAACATTAGCCCCAATCTTTTCTACCGATGCCCAGGGAATTTGAATATTGTCTTCTGGATTGTTGTCGTTGTAGAATTCCAAAGCCTTGTCGCCAACCATATACTTGCCGACCTTGTTACCCATGCCCATGTAAAAGACACCAGTTGTTGCTAAATCTACCGTGTGATTAAGTGATTGTGCCATAGCCCCTACCTTATGTATTTTTGTCTATTATACCATAGAAAAAGAGAGCTGAAGCCCTCTTTATTTTTAGTGCTTTTACATCAATCCAATAACATGGGCAACGATACCAACGGCGAAGAGAGCCAAGATGATAACGATTGGAGAAACCTTTTTCTTGAGCAACCACATACAAAGGAAGGTAAGCAGAAGTCCCATCAAACCAGGGATAAGGGAATCCAACTGGCCTTGTAGGGGATTAGGCTTATTCTGGGTAAGACTAAGGTCATTAGCCACTTGTCCAAGAATCTCTTGGAGCTTGCCACCAGTAACAGCACCGTTAGGAAATTCGATATAGGCCCCTTTAGATAGCTTTGTAGCAGGGAGATCGACAGTAAATTTAACATTTACCCAGCGCTCAACCAAGGCCGCTAAGATGAACATACCAAGGATTGTAGCACCCTTGGTAATCTTTTGAAGGATACCACCTGAAAGGTCTTTTGTAATTTCAGAACCAGCCTTATAGCCCAATTCCTGCGTATACCAGAGGAAGGCCATACGGATAATATTCCAACCAAAGAAGAAAATCAATGGTCCGACAATGTTACCAGCTTGAGCAAGCGAAGCACCAAGAGCACCGAGGATAGGGCGAACGGTAAACCAGAAAACTGGGTCACCGATACCAGCTAAAGGCCCCATCATACCGATTTTAACCCCTTGAATAGCAGCATCATCGATCTCCGCACCATTAGCCTTTTCTTCTTCCAAAGCTAGTGTTACCCCAATGATAGGAGCAGCTACGTAAGGGTGGGTGTTAAAGAACTCCAAGTGACGTTCCAAAGCTGCAGAACGATCTTCTTGGGATTTATATAGTTTTTTGATGGCTGGGATCAGTGAGTAAGCCCAGCCCAAGTTTTGCATCCGTTCATAGTTCCAAGAACCTTGCAAGAAAGTCGAACGCCACCAAACTTTACGACGATCAGATTGTGATAATTGAATTTTTTCAGTCATGATGATGCCCCTTTCTAGTAGTCTTCCAAGATGTCGCCAATTGGGTCGCCAGAACCAGCAGAACCACTGGTTGAGCCGCCGCCTTTATTAGCCATATCAGACAGATTGAGGTAAATAAGTGCCATAGCAACACCGATTGTACCAAGGGCGATCAAGGTGAAGTCAGAAACAGCAGCAAAGACAAAACCGAGAGCAAAGAATGGCCAGGTTTCGCGGGTTGCCATCATATTGATAACCATTGCATAACCAACGGCAACAACCATACCACCACCGAGAGTCATACCATCTTTCAGCCAAGCTGGGATAGCATTCAACATTCCTTGTACAGTTGAAGTTGGCAAAGCAAGCAGAAGTCCGACAGGGACAGCGATACGGAGACCTTGAAGCAAAAGGGCTACAAAGTGAGAACGTTCAACTGCTCCAATGTTGCCTCTTTTAGCAGCAGCATCAGCACCATGAACGATACCAACTGAGATTGTACGGACAACCATGGTAAGAGCAAGGCCGGCAACAGCAAGTGGAATAGCTACCGCTTGAGCAACACCGACACCAGATTTAGTGAAATCGCCCCCCTTAACCATGATGACAGCAGCAGCAGTAGCAGCAAGAGCAATATCTGGTGCTACTGCTGCCCCGATATTAGCCCAACCGAGGGCAATCATCTGCAGCCCACCACCAAGGATTAAACCGGCTTCCAAGTGACCAGTTGCTAGGCCGATTAAAGTACATGATACCAAGGGTTGGTGGAATTGAAATTGGTCCAAGATACCATCAAGCCCTGCAAAAAAGGCGATGATGAGGACCAAAATAATAGAAATAACTGACATTATTCTAGTTCCTTTCGTTTTCTATGTATGATAAAGCTAATTATTGGATGTGAGCTTTTTCGATAAGGTCAAACAAGTCTTTTTTAGAATCATTTGGCACTTTGCGCACATCAAATTTAACACCGAGGTCACGTAGTTTTTCGAAAGTTGCTACATCGTCTTTATCCATCGACAAAACGTTGTTGACAACAGTCTTACCAGTTGAGTGAGCCATAGAGCCAACATTGAGTTCTTTGATTGGCACCCCGCCTTCGATAGCTTCGAGAGCCTCTTGTGGTGTTTCAAACAAAATGAGTGCATGCGTATTACCGAACCGAGGGTCTTTAGCTGCTTCGATCAACTTCTTGATTGGAACAACATTGGCTTTCACGCCGTTTGGTGCTGCTTGCTTGATCAAGCTTTTACGCAACTCATCTTTAGCAACTGTGTCGGATGCAACAATAATCCGATTGGCTTTAGAAGATGGTGTCCAACCAGTTGCCACTTGACCGTGTAGGAGACGTGTGTCCACACGCGCTAAATTAATTTTGAGCTTACCATCTCCAATGACGGTTCCTTCTGGGATAGCACCAGAAGGCTGCTGCCCAGCTGGAGCTGCAGCACCAGCTGCCGGAGCCTCAACAGGGTTAAGCTCTTCAGGAAGCGGTTTGATACCATCTCTTGCTTCCTTAATGATATTTGCCGCTACTTGATCAACACCTGCATCAGCCGCCATCATGCGCTCTGTGTAGGCCTGAATCAGCATTGGCAAGTTTAGTCCTGTGATGATAGCGATCTTACGATCGGTCATTTCACCCATGACACGACTGGCTTGGTTAAATGGTGAACCAGACCAGAGGTCAGCTAGGACTAGAATTTCATCGTCAGCCTCAAATTGTGCGATAGCATCGTTGAAGTGTCCATAAAGGTCGTCAGGCCCTTCGTTTGGCATGAAGGTCACAACTTGAACCTTTTCTTGCTCACCAAAAATCATGGAGCCAGATTGGTGGATACCTTCAGCGAATTTACCGTGGCTGGCAATAATAATACCGATACCCATTCTTGATTTTCCTCCTTTTTATTTAGTTGTCCCCGCACTCCTCACTAATCTCTCCCTTGACTTTTCTCTCAGAGCTTAGGGACAGTCAAGAACAAGTCTATTGTAAAACGCTTTCAGAGAAAAGTCAAGGTTAATTGATGAAAAAAATCACATATTTTCAAAAAACGCCAAAAGCTTTCAAATGAAAGAAAATCTCAGGGAATATAAAATCAGCCATTTTCATATAAATGACTGATTTTTGCTAACTTTATGATAGGTTTTGAAAATTCTTACAAGAAAGTTTTCCTAACAGTCTGGCTCGACTCACATTCGTGATGGATTGAGAGTCGAACAGAAACCAGTACAAACCAGTACTTCGAAGAAATTGATTTTCCCCACTTTCTCGTCTGTATGGAAGAAAAGGTTATCACTGATATGTGTTGTGATAATAAAAAAGATTGAAAATCAATTGAGATTTCCAATCCCTTACAATCTTACCTTTTCTTTATGATCAATTGAGCAAGATCTTTAAATCGTTGTTTCAAAATTGCGCCGACACTGGGTGCCTTTCTTAGGCTTTCACGAGGAATCCGTTGCTGAATAGCCTTGAGTGTCTCTCGGCTTTGACGGCTGGCAAAACGCAAGCGCCCATTGTGCTTGGTACGAACCTCAAAGCGTGGAATATATTTACCACCAAAGTAGATATCAGCAACCACATAGGTAACTTCTGTCCAAGGAATCTGAATATAATCCTGTAATTTAGTCTCGTTATAAAACTCAAAAGCCTGATCGCCGACCATGATATTGCCGTAAATAGGCCCTTCCCGGAACCAAGTGCCCTTTGAGGTGTGATCCATTTTTGTATTCAGCGATTTAACCATGGGATGTCTCCAATTAGATTAAACCGATAACATGGGCAACGATAGCGACAACAAAGATTCCCAAGATAATCAGAATTGGAGAAACTTTTTTCTTAAGTAAATACATACACAAGAAAGTTAATCCAAGAGCAGCAAGACCCGGAACCAATTGGTCTAAGTTGTCTTGCAGGGTGGTTACCTTGTTGATATCCAAGGATTTACCATTACCTAGATTATACTGGATAAGGGCCTCTTTAATTCCTTTAGCACCAGATGGGATTTTACTCCAGTCGATATAAGCTCCAGGTTGTTGTTTAACAGTTGAGACAACAGGTGTGAAGGTAATGGTTACCCAACGTTCGATAAGGGCACCGATGACAAACATCCCCATCATAGAAGCACCACGTGTTACTTGTTGGAGGAGATTCCCTGACAAGTCATCAGTAATAGCAGTTCCGGCTTTGTAACCAAACTCTTGAGTGTACCATTTCACGACTGCTGCCATGACATTCCAGAGAACAAAGAAGAGAATGGGTCCGAGAACGTTACCGGAAACGGCCAAACTTGCTCCCAAAGAGAGAAGGATTGGGCGAAGAGTAAACCAGAAAAGTGGGTCACCAGCACCGGCAAGAGGTCCCATCATACCGACTTTAACCCCAGAAATAGCAGCGTCATCTACATTAGCCCCATTAGCCCGTTCTTCTTCCAGAGCTAAGGTAACACCGAAGATTGGATTAGCCATGAATGGATGGGTATTAAAGAATTCCAAGTGACGTTTAAGAGCAGCAGCTCGGTCTTCTTTAGAACTGTATAGTTTCTTGATGGCAGGGATGAAAGTGTAAGCAACCCCACCGTTTTGCATCCGTTCATAGTTGAAAGAACTCAAAAGAAAGTATGAGCGGATAAATGTTTTAATCCGATCTGATTTTGTTAGAGTGATTTTTTTATCAGCCATTATAGGTCCTCCTCATTAAAAGTCTTCTAAAATTTCACCGAGTGGGTCACCTGAACCACCGCCGCTGTTTGAAGATCCATTAGATCCGCTAGCTTCGAGGGCGAGGAAGAGGAGAGCAAGGCAGGCACCGATGATACCTAAACTGATCAGGGTGAGTTGTTTGATGGCAGCCAAAGCAAAACCAATGAAGAAGAATGGCCAAACTTCACGACTAGACATCATATTGATAACCATGGCATAACCAACGGCTACGACCATTCCTCCACCTAGGGTCATCCCTGTTGTGAGCCAATCGGGCATAGCTTCTAGTCCACTACGAACGACACCTACTGGAATCAACATCAGCAGAAGGGCTGGAACAGCAACACGCAGACCTTGCAGGGCCATACCGATAAAGTGCCATCGTTGGATACTAGCGATATCAGCCGATTCAGCACGGCTATCCATGATGTGAGCGATGAAGACCGTAGCAGTCCGAACAAACATAGTCAAAGCTAGTCCGGCAACAGCCAGAGGAACGGCCAGACCGATAGCAGTTCCGATTCCTTTGGACCCTTGTCCACCAAGCATCAGAATGATGGCAGAAGCGACGGCAGCCAGAGAGGCATCTGGTGCCATAGCTGCACCGACATTGGCCCAGCCCATGGTGATCAACTGGAGACTTCCTCCTAGCATGACACCGAGTTCTAAGTTACCGGTTACCAATCCAATAAGTGAACAAGCAACAACGGGTTGGTAGGTTTCAATTTGGTCGTTAACAGAACTACACCCGATAATAAAGGCGACAATAACGACTAAAATGATTTGTATGGTACTCATTTATGTATCCTCCAAGATTATGATTTTTCGGCTAATTTCTTTTCAGCCGATTGAATAAGAGCGTCAATATTTGCAGGGCTGTCAGCTGGTACACCGCGAACATCAAATGCCACGCCCATAGCTTGCAATTCCTTAATAGCATCAACATCGGTTTGGTCAAATGATAAGGCCTTGGTGACGTTGACTTTCCCTTCTTTATAGGCAGAAGAACCAAGGTTGATTTCCTTGACTTCGACTCCAGCCTTGATAGCTGCTAGAGCATCTTCTACTGATTCAAAAAGAAGCATGGCACGTGTATCACCGAAGCGAGGGTCGTTGTTAGCTTTAACCATATTTTTGATAGGAATAACATTAACCATCACCCCGCTTGGAGCAGCCTGTTTAATCATATTAGTACGCAGTTTATCGTGACAAACAGTATCAGATACAACGATAATACGATTTGGATTGGTGGAGTGCGTCCAGCCTGTGGCTACCTGCCCGTGAAGCAGACGGGTGTCCACACGCGCTAAAACGTAATCAATCTTTCCATCTCCTAAGACAGTTCCTTCTGGAATGCTTCCTTGAGGGACTGAATTTTCAGCAGGTGCTGCCTCAGCCCTTTCCTCTTCTGGCGTGAGATCTTGCGGAAGGATTTTGACACCTTCCTTGGTTTCCTTGTAGATGTTTGCGACAACAGCATCAACACCTCCATCAGCAGCCATCAAGCGCTCTGTGTAGGCTTGAATCAGCATTGGCAAGTTGAGACCTGTCATGATAACGATCTTGCGTTCAGGATTTTCCTCCATCAGACGACTGGCCTGATTAAAGGGTGAACCAGACCAAAGATCGGCAAGAACAAGGATGTCATCGTTGGCTTCAAACTTTGCAACAGCATCTTGGAAATGTTCATAGAGGTCGTCAGGACCTTCATTTGGCATGAAAGTGACAACTTCAACCTTCTCTTGCTCCCCAAAAATCATGGAGCCAGATTGGTGGATACCTTCAGCGAACTTTCCGTGGCTGGCAATAATAATACCGATACCCATTCTTGATTTTCCTCCTTTATGTAGTTTCTCTGAGAGTTCTTTTGGATTTTTTCTCTCAGAAATCCAAGAATACTTCCATTATAGATAGCTTTTAGCTAAAAAGCAATAAAATCTTAAGAAAAATAGGTATATTTAGCTATATTTTCCAAAAACAGTCAAAAAACATCAAAAAAATTCAGGAATTTAAATAAAAATAATATTCCCATTAAAAAAATCAGATCCAGTTTCTAGGAGTCTGACTTTGGATATTCGCATATTTGATGAGACTTACAAGAAGAGTTCTGCTAACTGTTTGGCAACGCCATCTTCATCGTTACTGTATTTTGTCCTAAAATCCGCAAAGGGGAGGAGGGTATCGCTGGCATTCTTCATGGCATAGCCTGTACCGGCAAAGGCCAGCATTTCAGTATCATTGTGCTCGTCACCAAAAGCAATAAGATCGTTCTTGTCTTTGCGCAGCCGCTCAAGCAGGTGCTTTAAAGCAAAAGCCTTGTTGACGCCTTTGGGAGAAAATTCCAGAATATTAAGGGGACCGCCCCAGGAATCCACTTCTAACTGGTTATCGAAGTGCTGACGAATATCCTGAGCAAGTTGATACTTGTCGGCAGCGTGAGTCTGCATGAGCAGCGCATTGGGATCGCGGGTGATTTTCTCAGGTTTAAGCTCCATTTTATCGATGATTTTTTTGACCCCAAAGATTTCTGGCGGAATCAGCTGGCGATTTTCCATCGTAATATAGAAGTGCTTACGATATTCACTGGCGAGAAAATCTGTTTCAAAGGTTTGATAATTCTCCAGTACATCAAAGAGATATTGTTTATCAATTCTCCTACTGAACTCCCCAGCCCATTTAGTCTCAGGGATATGGGTTAGGGCACCGTTGAAATTAATCATAGGACCACCTAACCCCAGACGTTTGTAGGGAGCGATGGACATTCGATAAGGCCGCCCTGTTACAATGATAACTTGGTGACCTTGGCTTGCGACCTGCTTGAGGATCTCTACGGTATAGTCTGAAATGGTATTGTCACTGCGTAAGAGTGTTCCATCTAAATCTAAGGCGATAATCTTGTTAGTCATGTCTCCTATTATAGCAGAAAAGCTTTCTGGGACCAAAGCTCGGCAATTTTTCAGAATCAGAGCGGCTTTTTGTCTGCTGGCAGGGAGCGTTCAATCTTGATAAGTAAAGGGGATAAAAAATTGGCTAAAAATATTGATTTCCGAACATTTATCATATATAATAGTTGTATCGTTCAAAATAATCGAACGAACTTAGCAGATAACCATGAAGTTACCTGCAAAATTACTATCTTTTGGAGGAAGTAGATTTCCAATGGAAAAATTTTTCAAATTGAAAGAGCACGGAACAGATATTCGTACAGAGATTATGGCAGGTTTGACTACCTTCTTTGCCATGTCCTATATTCTCTTTGTCAATCCAGCTATTCTGAGCCAAACTGGTATGCCGGCTCAAGGTGTTTTCTTAGCTACTATTATCGGAGCTATCGCTGGTACTCTCATGATGGCTCTCTATGCTAATCTGCCTTACGCTCAAGCACCAGGTATGGGGCTCAATGCCTTCTTTACCTATACGGTTGTCTTTTCATTGGGCTATACCTGGCAGCAAGGTTTGGCCATGGTCTTCTTGTGTGGTGTTATTTCCCTTATTATCACTCTAACTAAGGTTCGCAAGATGATCATTGAGTCCATTCCTTCCTCGCTAAAATCTGCTATTTCAGCAGGTATCGGAATTTTCTTGGCTTATGTCGGGATTAAGAATGCTGGTTTGATCCAATTTGCTATCGACCCGGGTAAGTACACTGCAGCTGGCTCCTTGAAAGGGGCCCAGGCTTCAATCACTGCTAACTCAGCGGCTACGCCAAGCCTGGTCCACTTTGATAATCCAGCTGTCATCTTGGCTTTGATTGGTTTAGCTATTACTATTGTCTTCATCGTTAAGGGGATGAAGGGTGGTGTCATTATTTCCATCGCCTTAACCACTATCGTTGGGATTTTTATGGGGGTGGTTGATTTGGATGCCATCAGCTGGAAAACAACTAATCTTGGCGCGTCTTTCCATGATTTTAAAACACTTTTTGGCGCTGCTCTAGGCGGTAAGGGCTTGGGTTCTCTCTTTGCGGTACCAGCTAAAATTCCTGGTGTCTTGATGACTATTTTGGCTTTCTCCTTGACCGATATTTTTGATACTATCGGAACATTGATTGGAACTGGTGAAAAGGTTGGTATCATCGCTACAACTGGAGAAACTCATGAATCAGTGGGTCTAGATCGTGCTCTCTATTCTGATTTGGTCGGGACATCTGTCGGAGCTATTGCCGGAACTTCAAACGTTACAACTTACGTTGAATCCGCAGCTGGTATCGGTGCGGGTGGACGAACCGGGATGACTGCCCTAGTCGTAGCAGTACTCTTTGCTATCTCAAGCGTCTTTAGTCCTCTCGTTTCTATCGTACCAACACAGGCAACTGCTCCTGTTCTCATTATTGTGGGGATCATGATGCTGTCTAATCTCAAAAATATCAACTGGGAAGATTTGGCCGAAGCGGTACCGGCCTTCTTTACATCAGTTTTCATGGGCTTTGCCTACAGTATTACTTACGGTATCGCAGCTGGATTCATTACCTATACTTTGGTCAAAATTATCAAGGGCCAAGCCAGAGATATTCATCTTATCCTGTGGATTTTAGATATCCTCTTTATCCTTGACTTTATCAGTTTAGCTCTGCTATAAATTCATCAGAAAAAGCTATTGCGATAGCTTTTTTTAGCTATTTCCAAAAGGAAATACTGGTAAACAATTGGAAGGCTGAGGCATTTTTGATATAATACTCTTATGTTTTATAGTCATAATGAAGCCGAGCTGATAGCTATTGGTTCTAGGATAGGGCAATCTTTGCAAGCGCAGGATGTCCTTATTTTGACCGGAGATCTTGGTGCTGGAAAAACAACTATCACCAAGGGAATTGCCAAAGCCCTTGGTATTTCGCAGATGATTAAGAGTCCCACCTATACGATTGTCAGAGAATATGAAGGGGATTTACCTCTCTATCACTTGGATGTTTACCGTATCGGTGATGACCCAGATTCGATTGACTTAGATGATTTTCTCTTTGGTGACGGGGTTACCGTCATTGAATGGGGGGAGCTTCTGGCTAAAAATTTACCGAGCGATTACTTGGAAGTTATCATTGATAAGTCGGGGGACGGCCGGCAGGTTTCCTTTAAAACTAGGGGGAAGCGCTCAAAAGAACTGTTGGGGTCTATTAATGGCTGAAAAAGAGGTGCTTTTTGAAGAAGCCCAGTCCAGCGATGCCGCTCAATTAGTTGATTTTTTAGCTCAGGTAACAGCTGAAACAGATCTGATTAGTCAAACGGGTCCAGCACTGACTGAAGCTGAAATGACAAATTTTCTGCTCAAGCAAGCAGAAAATCAGAGAGCTATCTGCCTCTTGGCTAAACTAGATTCACAGGTGATTGGCACCTTAAATGTAGTTGCCTGCCAAAAAGATGGCAACTGGTTTGGTGATCTTTTCTTAGTTGTTGGTCGGGCTTATTGGGGCTACGGTATCGGTCAAACCCTCTTAGAAATGGTTCTAGACTGGGCAGAAACCATGCAGACTTTAGATGGTCTGATACTGACGGTTCAAGTTCGCAATAAAAGGGCCCTCCATATCTATCAGAAGTTTGGCTTTAACATTGACAGTCTCCAGCAAGCTGCCTTAGTGAATAGAGAGAACAATACGCTTGATGTCTATACTATGTCTAGATTAATAAAGTAAGGACTTATATGAAACTTGGAAGAAAAATACTTTTGATGTTGTTAACAATTTTTGTAACAACCTTTGTCGCAGTGCTTGTCTACACAGGAAATGCCCTTAATTTTTCCAACAACCAGTTAGGAAAAACCTTCAAGCAATTTGGGAAAAACAGTTCTGCTATTGAACAAACTAAGCCTTTCTCTATTCTCTTGATGGGGGTTGATACCGGTGATAATCAACGTAAGGAAACCTGGGAAGGAAACAGTGATACCATGATTCTGGTCACTGTCAATCCCAAGACCAATCAGACGACCATGACCAGCTTAGAGCGGGATGTTTTGGTTAATCTGGCGGATGATTCTAGCGAAGAAGAGCAGGCAAAGCTGAATGCAGCCTATGCTAACGGTGGTACCAAGAAAGCTTTATCAGTTATCAGTGGTCTCCTCGATATTGATATTGATTACTATATGCAGGTCAATATGCAGGGCTTGGTTGACTTAGTGGATGCTGTCGGCGGTATCAAGGTCACCAATAATTTTGATTTTCCTATTTCGATTGAAGAGAATGAACCTGAGTACACAGCTAAGGTTGAACCTGGAACCCACCATATTAATGGTCAGCAAGCCTTGGTTTATGCTCGGATGCGATACGATGATCCTGAAGGGGATTATGGCCGGCAGAAGCGTCAGCGTGAAGTTATTCAGAAGGTGGTTGCTAAATTGCTAGACATGGGAAGCAGTGTAGGTAACTACCAAAAGATTCTCAGGGCGGTCAGCAAAAATATGCAGACTGACATTGATCTATCAACGGATAACTTGGGTAACCTCTTGGGCTACAAAGATGCTATTGGGCATGTTAAGACCTATCAACTTAAAGGAACAGATGCTTCTATCAATGGCGGTTCTTACCAGCTGGCAGATGTGAAAGGTATTCTCAAGATTCAAAACCGTATTAAAAAACAGTTGGGCCGGAAGGAAGGGACTAAGGAAACCCTGAAAACCAATGCAATTCTCTATGAGACCATCTATGGAGAAGGCTATTCAGATCTTTCTGATGGTTCAGGAACGAGCGACTACAGCAGTGGTTACAGTAGCTATGATTCGGGAGCAGCTGGCGGAAACAATGGTACTGTAGATGGGTATAGCGACAGCGGTGCTGGGGGCAATACTGGTGGTTACGCTCCAGCGCCATCTGGCGGCTCTGGTACAACTGGTGGTAATGATGTCTACAATGGAGGCACGGCTGGCTATTAAGACTCTTTAGCTCAGATAAATCACTGGAGCAATGTCCTACCAAAGTTCAGTCTGCATGTTGTCGTGACAGGAGCCGTAGCGATCGATGTTATTGCGGTAGGCGAGTTAGTGGGTCCTTAGTTAAATCCGCTGTTACTGGATTTAACTAAGGACCCGCTTTGTCTATCCTTGAATTTTTTGGGATATAAGCGAATAAAAATAAAAGAGGCTGGACAAAAGTCCAGACTCGTTAGCATTGTTCTAAATTTACCAGATTGACGCACTGGCTGAGGGTAAGACTTGTTGGCTCAGCCAACAAGTCTTACCCTTGCACAGTTCATGAGGTGCTTTAGCACCAATGAACCACTGCTGATTGGAGGTCCTAACCCTTGCGGAGCAAGGGTTAGTTAGCGGCTAACCTAATTAACTGTGCAGACGTGGGACGACGACATCGATTTATCTAATTGACTTCTGTTCCACTCCCTTTTTGCGTGCAGTGAGGAAAATGAGAATGCCTCCCAGATAAAAACTTCCAAGCCCTGCGTTAAACTGTTCTATCTAATTAACGCGCAGGGCTTTTATAGCCTTCTGTCAGAACCGCATTACGCTTGAACTTGACCAGACCGCCAGCTTTCCATTCTTCGATCGATTTCGTTGAGACGAGCTTGAGCTTCCTTGTTAAAGAGCTTAAATTTGTAGGTTAAATCTTTCCTATAGCTATTGATTAAATCAGCTTGCTGGGCAATGATTTGCAGCTGATCTTGGATAATTTCAGAATCCATCTGAGCTCTGTCAAATGCCGTTAGGGCTTCTGAAAAGTCTGCCTTGATTTTGTTTCGATTTTGATAAGCTTTGTAGCTGGTATAGGCTGCAAGGCCGACCATAGCTATATGGGTGATTTTCATGCTTCCACCTCTTTTGCAATATCTTGGGCCAAGCGACCGAGGGCGTCAAAGTCGGGTTCGTGTTCGGTAAATGTGATAGCAATTTCATCTTGGTCGTTGTAGCGGGGGATGATGTGAATATGGGCGTGGAAGACGGTTTGACCAGCAATCTCTTCATTGTTGTTGACAATATTGAGACCCTTGGCACCAGTCGCTACCTTGACGGCCCGGGCCAGTTTAGGTAGGCGGGCAAAGACAGTAGCTGCAGTTTGGTCAGACATTTCTAACACATTGCGAACATGCTCCTTAGGAATGACCAAGGTATGGCCCTGGGTAGTTTGAGAAATATCCAAGAAGGCTAGTACTTTATCGTCTTCATAGACCTTTGATGAGGGAATCTCTCCAGCGATGATTTTACAAAAAATACAATCAGACATGTTTTTCCTCTGCTTTCTGTCAGCTTCAAAAGGGGATAAACCCCAAAGCTTATCAAGTTTTTGATATAATGATTATATCAAAATTTAGAAGAGAACGTTATGTTAAAAATAGACAAGATGACAGGGGGCTATCGCAATATCCCTGTCCTAAAAGAGATTTCTTTTGAGGTTCCTGATGGCCAATTGGTCGGTCTTATCGGCCTTAATGGGGCCGGAAAATCAACGACTATCAAGGAGATTATCGGTCTTTTAACCCCTTATCAAGGGATGATTACTATTGATGACCTCAGCCTAGATCAGGATAAGGAAGCCTATCGGAAAAAGATAGGCTTTATCCCTGAAACACCCAGTCTCTACGAAGAACTGACCCTGAAAGAGCACTTGGAAACGGTGGCCATGGCTTATGATATCCCACTTGATAAGGCATTGGATAGGGCCCAAAAGCTCCTCAAAATCTTTCGTTTGGATGATAAATTGGACTGGTTCCCAGTTAATTTTTCCAAAGGGATGAAGCAGAAGGTCATGATTATCTGTGCCTTCATCGTGGAGCCTAGGCTCTTGATTGTGGATGAACCTTTCTTAGGATTGGATCCGGTTGCCATCAATGATTTGATTGATCTCTTGGAGGAGGAAAAAGCTAAGGGGACATCCATCCTCATGTCCACGCACGTTTTGGATTCGGCTGAAAAGATGTGTGATAGCTTTATCATCCTTCACCAAGGGCAAATCAGGGCTCAGGGGAGCTTGGGGGATTTGCGAGCTGACTTTAGTCAAGCAGATGCCAGCCTCAACGACATCTACATGGCTTTGACAAAAGAGGTCTAATATGAAAGAAGTATTTGTCAAACGTCGCTTCGACTTCAATCAGCAGTGTCTCAAATACCTTCGCTATGTGCTCAATGACCACTTTGTCTTGGTTCTAATTTTCCTTTTGGGCTTCATTCTCTATCAATATAGCAATCTGCTTAAGCATTTTCCTAGAAATCATTGGCCTATCATTGCTGGCTTGGCAGTGGTTAGCCTAGTCTTGCTCTGGTTGGGACGTGTTGCGACTTATCTAGAGCCAGCCGATCAGGTTTTCTTATTAACTCAGGAAACTGGCTTAATTGCCCAAATCAAGCGGGCTAGATGGCGTAACTTTTTGGTCTGGGGGAGTTTTCAGACCCTTTTCTTACTGATTCTAGCCCCTCTCTTTTTAGCACTAGGTTTGTCGAAACTAGGCTTCGTGACTCTGTTGGTGCTGATGCTGGTTGCCAAGGGGACTCTGGTTCTTTTCAAAAGCCGCAAGCTCCTTGTGGCGGGAAACTTAAATTGGGAAGAGGCGCTAGCTCAAGAACAAGGACGAAAACAAGCCATTTTAAAATTCTATTCCCTCTTTACCAATGTTAAGGGAATTTCCAGTCAAACAAAGCGGCGGGCCTATTTGGATTTCCTCTTAGTTGCTCTGGCGAAGAAGCAGTCCAAGCTCTGGTCTAATCTCTACCTGCGAGCCTATTTACGCAGTGGAGATTATCTGGCCCTGACCCTGCGACTCTTGCTTCTCAGCTTGCTCAGTTTGGTCTTCGTTAAGGCGGGATTAGTTGCCCTAGCCTTGACTCTGCTTTTTAATTATCTCCTGCTCTTTCAACTGCTGGCCTTGACCAAGCATTACGATTATCAATATTTAACTCAGCTCTTCCCCCTAGGATCGGATTTGAGAAAGATCAATCTCAAGCAGGTGCTGCGCGGGATTCTCTATGGTCTGGTTCTGCTTGAAGGGATTTTCTTGCTTATTTTTGCCTTCTCGTGGCAAAATCTGGGCCTTCTGCTAGGGATCAGCCTTCTGCTGGTTGAAGTTTACCTGCCTTATAAGTTGAATAAATTATTTGCTTGAGTGAGTCTAAAAACAGTCTAGCTTAATATTGACTAGGCTTGATAAAACCAGTAAAATAAGAGAGCGATTAATAGTCCCCGCTAGCCTAGTGGCAGGGAGTGCTTACTCTAGATTAAAAAATATATGGAGGAAAGAAATTTGGCTATAACTGATTCAGATTTAACGCTAAAACCCCTGCGGGGCAAGAGCGGTAAGGCCTATGTGGGAACCTATCCCAATGGGGACCGAGTTTTTGTCAAAATGAATACGACCCCGATTCTGGCTGCTTTGGCCAAGGAACAAATAGCTCCTCAGCTCCTCTGGGCTAAGCGCATGTCTAATGGAGATGTCATGAGTGCTCAAGAATGGCTCAACGGTCGGATTCTCAATAAGCAGGATATGACCAGCAAGCAAATTATCCAAATTCTTCTACGGATGCACCGCTCAAGGACTCTGGTCAACCAGCTCATGCAGCTCAACTATCGGATTGAAAAACCTTATGATCTGATTGCGGACTGGGAAAATAATGTTCCTGAACAACTGCGAGCCAACTCTTTCTTACAGTCCATTGCCAAGGAATTGAAGGATAATCTGCCAGAATTTGACCAAGACAAGGCTACGATTGTCCACGGTGATTTGCGCCACAGCAATTGGGTCATCACAACTAGCGGTCTAATCTATTTGGTGGATTGGGACTCTGTTCGCCTGACCGACCGCATGTATGATGTGGCTTATATGCTCAGCCACTACATTCCTTATACACACTGGAATGAATGGCTTAGCTATTATGGGTACAAGACCAATGATTTGGTTATGGCAAAGGTGGCTTGGTTCGGTCAACTGTCCTACCTGACCCAAATTCTTAAATGTTACGATGAAAATGATATGGAACACGTTAATCAGGAAATTTATGATTTGCGGAAGTTCCGTGATATTCTTGGAAAAAATTAAATGCGAGTTAGAAAACGTAAAGGCGCCGAAGAACACTTAGCCAATCACCCTCATTACGTAATTGTGAATCCCGAAAATGCCAAAGGAAAATGGCAGGAAATTTTCGGTAATGATAAGCCGATTCATATTGAAGTTGGTTCTGGTAAGGGAGCCTTCATTACGGGAATGGCCCTGCAGAACCCTGATATCAACTATATCGGGATTGACATTCAAGTTTCAGTGCTCAGCTATGCCTTGGATAAAGTGCTGGCTAGTGGTGCGGAAAACATTCGCCTCCTGCAAGTTGATGGCTCCAGCTTGACAAATTATTTTGCAGATGGGGAGATTAACCTGCTCTATCTCAATTTCTCAGACCCTTGGCCTAAGAAAAAGCACGCTAAACGCCGTCTGACCTACAAGACCTTCTTAGATACCTACAAACAGATTTTACCTGAGCATGGTGAGATTCACTTCAAAACCGATAACCGCGGCCTCTTTGAATACAGCTTAGCCAGTTTCTCTCAATATGGCATGGTCCTTAAACAGGTCTGGCTGAACCTTCATGCCAGTGATTTTCAAGGCAATGTCATGACAGAGTATGAAAAGAAATTCTCCAACAAAGGACAGGTCATCTATCGAGTAGAAGCGAGATTTTAGGGTGAGAAAAATTGAAAAGAGCTCTCTTAATAGAGATTAAGTGGTACAAAGCATGAAATTAAAGATAACTCTGTCATTAATAATGATACTAATATTAGGAGGATTAATTATGGCAGGCTTGTCGGGCTTATCTGCATGTGGCTTGAATAAGGACAGCCGAGAATGGATTGAAAAAAATCGTGTATCAGATATCTATAAGGTTTATCCGACCAAGGATCCAGAAGATTTGTTTAAGGTGTTTCCAGATGGGTTTGATATTGAACAATCTTATATAGATGAAAAAGGACGGGCTTTTCGTATATATTTAGAAGGGGAACCTGATTCAAAAGTTATCAGCGGAGAGATGGTGCAAAATCCAAATATAAAAGGCACAAAAAAAGTAGCAGATGTTATATATGAAAATGGACATTTTATTTTCACTAATAAAACAACTGATTTTAATTGGCCGTTGGGCAATTTTCTCTTTCAGAATTTTACCATCAGTGAGAAGTTTATCAGTGGATTAACTGAGAAAGATCATGGTTATAATAGTCAAAACGGTAGTTTTTATATGGATTACGAGTTAGATGACCCTAAGTTAAAATCCCTATTCGGTTTAAAAAATACTAAAATAACTAATTTTGGAATCTCAGGCAATGGAAAAGATTATTTTGTACGAACAGTATCATTTGATTTCTCAAATGATACAAGTTTTACAGAGACTATTGAAAGAAAAGTTAAATAAGGAGATATTATGACTAAGAATAAAGCAGTCAATAGCTCACAAGATACAGCGTATGCTGCTAGTATCACCTATGATGTTGAGACAACAGCCGTAAAAAATGACTTAGATTTATCAACAAAAGCAGGTCAAGAAGAGATTAAACGAGAAATAACAACAGGTAAAAATATTAAAGTCCCCTCCAACCTCGAGTATGTCGACAGTTTCCGAGATGCCAGCACTGGTACCAGCGGGACTGCCTTTAAGGATAAGAACACTGGAGAAATTATCGTCGCCTATACAGGGACCAATCCTAAAGGTGATATCGTCACTGATGTCAAAACTGATGTTGTTGATGTTGCAATCGGTACAGGCGGTCATTATGATTCATCTTATCAATTTTATGACAAGATGGCAGTCTCCAATTAGGAGGTAAGTATGGTCTTAAAGAAACGGATAACATTTGTCATTCTGCTGCTAGGGGGGATTATCATCATGGGATTAACAAGCTTAACCGCGTGCGGTTTGAATAAGGACAGTCGGGAATGGATTGAACAAAATCGCGTTTCGGATATTTATAAAGTCTATCCAACCAAGAATCCAAAGGATTTATTTAAGGTATTCCCGGATGGGTTTGGCATAAGGCAGTCCTATACTGGCAAAGATGGTGTGACCTATGAATTAAATGTAGAAGGTGATCCTAATACTAAAGAAATCAAAGGGGATTTGGTCAGAGATCCCATTGATGACGCACAAAAAGTCAGTGATGTAAGAGTAGAAGACAGTCACCTAGTTTTTTCAGATCCGTCTGTTAAACAGTATTGGCCGACAGATGAGTTTCTCTTTCAGCATTTAGCGATTAATCAAGCCTATCTGGACAAGTTGAAATCGACAGATCATGGCTATAATAGCCAAAGCGGCAGTTTTAACATAGCGTATCAATTATCTGACTCAGCTATTAATAAATTTTTGAATCTCAAGGATGAGGAAATTGAAAAATTTGAAATTAGTGGATGGGGTAAGGAATATCGACAAAGAACCATAAAATTAAATTTTACACAGAGAGTAGAATTTTTTGAAGGAATTAATAAAATTATTGAATAAGTTTTTTAGGTGATTATTATGAGTGAAAAACAAATTAACAGTGCACAGGATACAGCGTATGCATCTAGGTTAACCTACGATGTTGAAACTTATGCCGTTAAAAATAATATTGACTTATCTACTAAAGAAGGCCAGACTAAGATTAGGAGATATTTACGTGAAAATGAAGATTCTCACTCTCCCTCCAACCTAGAGTATGTAGATAGCTTTTATGATAAGTCCACAGGCACTAGCGGAACCGCCTTTAAAGACACGAACACCGGTGAAATTATCGTCGCCTATACAGGGACTAATCTTAAAGGTGATATGGCCTTTGATGTCAAGACCGATGTTGCCGATATCCTTGTCGGTACAGGGGGCCACTATGAGGCCGCCTATCAATTCTATGACAAGATGGCCAAGAAATATGGTTCTGACAATATCACTCTGACCGGTCACTCTCTAGGCGGTAATGTCGCCCAGCGGGTCGCTCTTAAAAAGAATGCCCAATCGACGGTTGTTTATAACGCCGCTCCCCTTTACATTCCACTCGTGACTCAGGCCCTGAAAAGTAATCCCGCCTTAACCTTACTGGTCACACTGTCTACAACAGATAACATTAATGACATTAAGCATGATCAGAAGACCTTTACGGGCAAAGTGATTCGGATTCGGACAGAAGGCGATCCGCTCAATGCGGCTGCCAACCGAGCCGGTGCTGTTTATCTGGGAGAAGGGCGTGTTATAGCATAGCCCTCATTGTTTAGGAGGTAGGTATGGCACTAAAAAAACGATTACCATTCATCATCGTCATATTAGGAGGACTTATCATCATGGGGTTAGCAAGCTTATCCGCCTGCGGCTTAAACAAAGACAGCCGATCTTGGATTGAGAAAAATCGAGTTTCGGATATCTACAAGGTTTATCCGACCAAGGATCCAGAAGATTTATTTAAGGTCTTTCCAGATGGGTTTAATATTACACAGTTTTATACAAATTCGAACGGTGTTTATTATCACATAGAATTTGAAGGCAATGCTAAAACAGGGAAAATAAAAGGACAGTTTGTCAAAGAACCTTATTCAGATGATAAAAGAGAAAAATTATCAGATGTGACAGTTGAAGATGGACAAATTATCTTTTCTAATGAAACAGCTAAGAAAGACTGGCTCTTAGAGGGATTTCTCTTTCAACATCTAACGATTAATCAAGCTTATCTTAATGAATTAAAAGAAAAAAAGCATAGTTATAATTCGAATAGTGGGATTTTTCATATTAATTATAAGTTAACAGATCCTAGAGTAAACAAATTGCTAAAAAAGGACACTCAAAAGATTACTGATTTTGAAATAACAGGATCAGGAGAAGATTATTATAACCGAGCTATTAGTTTTACTTTTAGTGATAATAGTGAGTTTGGCGAGACGATAAATCGATTGAATAAATAATTAAGGAGATATTATGCCTAAAAGTAAAGTAGTTAACAGCAGTCAAGACACAGCCTATGCTTCACAAGCTACATATGAAGTAGAAAACATGAGAGTTAACGATGATGTTGATCCAAATAAAAATAAAACATCTACTAATAACATACTACATGATAAGCAAAGTCTCCCCTCCAACCTCGAGTATGTCGACAGCTTCCGAGATGCCAGCACTGGCACCAGCGGGACCGCCTTTAAGGATAAAAACACCGATGAAATTATCATAGCCTACACAGGGACCAATCTTAATGCTGACCCTGTTCAGGATGTCAAGACCGATGCCGTCGATATCCTTGTCGGGACTGGGAGCCACTATGAGGCTGCTTATCAATTTTATGACAAGATGGCCAAGAAATATGGTTCTGATACTATCACTCTGACCGGTCATTCTCTGGGCGGTAATGTTGCCCAACGGGTCGCTCTTAAAAAGAATGCCCAATCGACGGTTGTTTATAACGCTGCTCCCCTTTACGTTCCGCTCGTGACCCAGGCTATGAAAGCTAATCCTGCCTTGACCCTACTGGTCACGCTGTCTACAACAGATAACATCAATGATATTAAGCAGGATCGCAAGACCTTTACGGGCAAAGTGATTCGGATTCGGACAGAAGGCGATCCGCTCAATGCGGCTGCCAATCGGGCTGGTGCTGTTTATTTGGGAGAAGAAATCATTTTAGATGATTCTGGCGGTCATAAGATGGGTGACATTGTAGCAGATCCTGAACAAATGAAACAGATTCAAGTCATTCTTTCAGAGCAGGCCTCTGTAAAAAGGGTTCAGGCAACGCTGAAGGCTGTAGACAGTCAGATGAAGTCGGTCAAGACCATGGAAAAGAAGTATGCTTCTGGCGGTCTGACCGGTTCGGAACAGATTTTTCTGGATGCCGAACAAGCAGCAGCGGTTAGCCAAGGACTGACGAGCGTTTCGCAGGAGGCGGTTATACAAGTAGCATCCGAAGAGGTCAAAGCTCTCAAGAAAGCCAAGGACACCTATGATAAATTGAACGATGTTCCCTTTGGCATGATTTTGACCCCTGATGAGGTCAAGGAAGCTTATGCGGAGGCGGGCTGTACTTACGATAGTATTGTTGGTAATGTTGAGCGGCATTGTTCCAAAACTAAGCAAAAGTTTCAAGACTTGGCAGATGATTTCAGCGAGCTAGAAGGCCAGATTGCGAACGCGATTACAACCATGGTACAAACAGACAGTGAGATAGCAGGGATGATCAATGAAGGATAAGTGGGCTGAAAAATGGGATGAAGTGAGTGCTAAACAATGGCATGAGCGTACGATTCTTGAAGAGATGGAAGATAGCTACTATGCTAAGAAACGGTCCTTTGAAGAGCGCTACAATCGGCTGGATGACTTTCGCTTGCTCTTACAAAATGGTATAGAGCAGAATTATGAAGGTTCTCTAGCGATGCTTCAGGGAATTGGTGATAATCCTCATTTTGAGGAAGCCCGCCAAAATCTTATTAATATGACGGAACAAGCTGTTCAATATAATCAGGATCAGTTTGTTTATCATCGTGATAAACTAGAAATTGAAGAGGAAGCGTTTGAACAAGCGTACCGTAAAGCCCATAGTGAGCAAGAAGATAAAATAGATGCTTTGCATTGGGAGCTTGTGAAGATCGACTTAGCAGAACAAGAAGAAAAGAAGGAATCCTATTAATGGCTTGGTATAATAACTGGGGTGATTTTAAGGAGGCCGTTTCGGATGGCTATGATTATATATGTGATGAAGCATCGAAAGATCCCACTGTTCAAAATAGTAAGGCTGCTTTGAAAGCTTTAAATAAAGAATCGATAAAACATATCCACGCTCCCATTAGAAAAGGAGAACGGGATGATGCTAAGAACTTTTTCGATGAATATGCTAAACAGATTGCCAGTGAAACGAAATCAAATTTGAAGGCAGTAGCAGGGAAGATGGACAGCAGTATTAAGGGGAAGTTATCCAAATCTATTCACCAAACCATGGAGGATAAAGCGTCTGGTTATGATAAACTGGGCGAATAATCAAAATACCATTGAAAAACGACGTTGTCTATTTGGCTCTACTTGTGAAAATCATTTTGAAAAAAATGCTAATTCATGTTATAATGTCACTCGTTGACATTAACACGGAGAGGTCGCATAGTGGCCGAGTGCGCACGCTTGGAAAGCGTGTAGTCCTTAACGGGGCTCGGGGGTTCGAATCCCCTCCTCTCCTTAGAGATAAAGGTACGTTGGTGAAGGAATATTTCCGTGGGAAAGAAGAGACTGACCGCATTGGAAAGATGGTTTTCTCTCACAATTGCCAAAAAGCAACAAATCCCTTGCAATTAGAGGATTGGTGTGCTATACTTTAGAAAACAATACAGAAAGGGGCGGAGTTGAATGACTTCGCCTCTTATCTATGTATAGACCTTTGTTTGCATTATTTTAAGTAGAAACTAGAAAGTAGAGGTAGTTGCTATCGCTAATCAAACGCTTATTGATACAGTCACTCAGGTCGTTGCTCCTGCCATTCCACAGCCCTTCGAACTGGTTGATGTGGTGTATGAAAAGATGGGGGCTGATTATGTCTTGTCCATTCTAGTGGATAAACCAGAAGGCATTACGGTAGATGATACAGCTGAGCTGACGGATATTATCAGTCCGCTCTTAGATACCATCAAGCCGGATCCTTTCCCCAGCCAGTATATGCTGGAAATTTCTAGTCCTGGTTTAGAGCGGCCCTTGAAAACGGCTGAAAGTCTCAAGGCAGCCATCGGTTCCTACATCAATGTCAGCCTTTACAAGGCTATTGACAAGGTCAAAATTTTTGAGGGAGATTTGCTGGATTTTGATGGTCAAAACTTGACTCTGGAATATCTGGATAAGACTCGCAAAAAGCAAGTAAAAATCCCTTACTCAACAGTTGCTAAGGCTCGTCTGGCTGTTAAGCTTTAGTCGGATTAATCAGAAAGCCAGTTGGCCTACAAGCTTTATACTAAGCCTGTCTACGGCCGAGTCAAGATAGTTTATCAAATTTGGATATTACCAAGAATCCAAGTGTGTATTGAAAAACATAGAAAGGATAGAAGTTCCGCTGATTGGCGGATAAAAACACTTATGAGCAAAGAAATGCTAGAAGCCTTCCGTGTTCTGGAAGAAGAAAAACATATCGACAAAAATGACATTATTGATGCAGTGACTGAGTCACTTAAATCTGCTTACAAACGTCGCTATGGCCAATCTGACAGCTGTGAGGTTGAATTTAATGAAAAGACAGGGGATTTTCAAGTCTATAGTGTACGCGAAGTTGTCGAAGAAGTTTTTGACAGCCGTCTGGAAATCAGTCTAGCGGATGCCCTCAAGATTAGTTCAGCCTACGAGCTGGGTGACAAGATTCGGTTTGAAGAATCCGTTAAAGAATTCGGTCGTGTCGCTGCCCAATCTGCTAAGCAAACCATCATGGAAAAAATGCGTCGTCAGATGCGGGAGATTACCTACAATGAGTACAAAGAGCATGAAGGTGAAATCATGACTGGGACGGTTGAACGTTTCGACCAACGTTTCATCTATGTCAACCTAGGTTCGATCGAAGCTCAGCTGTCCCACCAAGACCAAATTCCTGGTGAGACTTTCAAATCCCACGATCGTATTGAAGTCTATGTTTATAAGGTGGAAAACAACCCTCGCGGTGTTAATGTTTTCGTTAGTCGAAGCCATCCGCAATTCATCAAACGCATCATGGAGCAAGAAATTCCTGAAGTGTTTGATGGTACCGTTGAAATCATGAGTGTCTCTCGGGAAGCTGGGGATCGCACCAAAGTCGCGGTTCGCAGCCATAACCCCAATGTGGATGCTATTGGAACTATCGTTGGTCGTGGTGGTGCTAATATCAAGAAAGTTGTCAGCAAATTCCACCCAGTTCGCCTAGATCCTAAGTCAGGTTTAGCTGTTCCTGTCGAAGAAAATATTGATGTCATTCAATGGGAAGAAGATCCAGCTGAATTTATCTACAATGCGATTGCACCAGCGGAAGTTGACTATGTTATCTTCGATGATGAAAATAGCAAGCATGCTACCGTGGTTGTTCCAGACAACAAACTGTCCTTGGCAATCGGCCGCCGTGGTCAAAATGTTCGTCTAGCCGCTCACCTGACTGGCTATCGTATCGATATTAAGTCAGCGACAGAATACGAAGCAGCTATGGAAGCAGAAGAAGCTTATGAAACCGAGGCTGATGACTTGGCGGAAGATACAAATTTGGAAACAGTTGACCAAGTACAAGCAGAAGAGGTTGATCAGGCTGGCCTTGATGTGGAACTGCCCCAGACTGAAGGCGCTGAGTCAGCTGAAGCAGAATAAGAAGTTAAGGAAGGTGTTTTATGGCTAAAACAAGAAAAATACCTTTAAGAAAATCGGTTGTTTCAGGTCAAGTGATTGATAAGAGAGACCTCCTTAGAATTGTTAAAAATAAGGAAGGTCAAGTTTTCATTGATCCAACAGGGAAGCAAAATGGTCGAGGAGCCTATATTAAACTAGATAATGAGGAAGCCCAGTTGGCCAAAAAAAAGCGGGTTTTTAACCATAGTTTTTCTATGCCCATTCCCGAAGAATTCTACGATGAGTTGATTGCTTATGTGGATCACAAGGTCAAAAGGAGAGAGTTAGGCCTTGACTAGTTTAGAGAAATTATCAAATTTATTGGGCCTAGCCCAGCGAGCTGGAGCGCTTATCTCTGGTGAAGGCTTGGTTATCAAGGCCATCCAGAAGCATCAGACCAGATTAGTTTTTCTAGCACATGATGCTGCTCCAAATTTGACCAAAAAAGTAACTGATAAATGTCAATATTACGATATAGAAGTCTCCACAGTGTTTTCGGCACTGGAATTAAGCGTTGCCATCGGTCGTTCCAGAAAGGTTTTGGCTGTGACCGACGCTGGATTTGCAAAGAAAATGAGGACTCTTATGAACTAAAGGAATAGGAGGACATGATTTGTCTAAGAAAAGATTGTACGAAATTGCCAAAGAACTCGGCAAACCAAGTAAAGATGTGGTGGAAAAAGCTAAGAGTTTAGGTTTGGATGTTAAGAGCCATGCTTCTAGTGTAGAAGATGCCGATGCCAAACGCATTGCCAGTAGTTTTTCATCGGCTCCAAAGCCCCAAGCCCAAAAAGCAGTAACGCCAAAGGCTGATCAAGCTGACGGTAAGGTTACGACTAAGTCGAATCAACCAGCTAAGTCTGAAGCAGAAACTAAGCCAGCTCAAGAGACTAAACCAGCCTTAGAAAAAGCGACTCAAGTTAAATCGACTGCCAAGCCAAAGCCCAAAATTCGTAATTTTAAAGCAGAACGCGAGGCTAAGGCCAAGGCAGAAGCAGAGCGCCGACAAAATCAAGGAAGCAAGGGGAAGCAGAATAATCGCGGTGATCGTCGCAATAATGATCGCCGTCGCGACAAACGCTCAGGCAATCGCAATGATCAAAGGAACAGTCGCAATCAGACCAATCAGGGTCCGCGGATTGATTTCAAAGCTAGAGCTGCTGCGCTCAAGGCCGAACAAAATGCGGAATATTCGCGCCAAAGTGAAGTTCGTTTCCGCCAAGAGCAGGAAAATAAGGCAGCGATAGCTCGCCAACAAGAAGAAGCCCGTCAAAATAAACGAACAGCCCAAGAAGATCAAGCTCAGGCTCAGCCTGCTAAACCGACTCAAGCGGCCCCTGCCCCAGCAGCTGTCGCTTCCAAGCCAGCTCCAGCTAAGGATGCTCGTCGCAAGAAATCCAATCGTTCAGACAAATCACGTGACTTTTCACATCAGAATGAAGATGGACCAAAGCAAAGCAGAAATAAGAAGTGGAATAATCAAAATCAAGTGAGAAATCAAAGAAATAGTAATTGGAATCATAAGAAGAAAAAAGGGAAGAATAACCGCAATAAGGATGTGGCTCCAAAGCCAGTCACCGAGCGTAAATTCCATGAGTTGCCTAAGGAATTTGAATATACTGAAGGTATGACGGTTGCAGACATTGCAAAACGTATCAAACGCGAGCCCGCTGAAATTGTTAAGAAGCTCTTCATGATGGGCGTGATGGCTACTCAAAATCAATCCTTGGATGCGGAAACGATTGAGCTCCTGATGGTTGATTACGGTATTGAGCCTAAGAAAAAAGTTGAAGTTGACGATGCTGACATCGAGCGTTTCTTTGTCGATGATGACTATCTCAATGAGGACCAGTTAGTTGAACGGGCCCCAGTTGTAACAATTATGGGACATGTTGACCATGGTAAAACAACCTTACTGGATACCCTGCGCAATTCTCGGGTAGCAACTGGTGAAGCTGGTGGTATTACCCAACATATCGGGGCTTATCAGATTGATGCCAACGGTAAGAAAATCACCTTCCTAGATACTCCAGGACACGCGGCCTTTACTTCAATGCGTGCGCGTGGTGCCTCTGTTACTGATATCACGATCTTGATTGTGGCAGCGGATGATGGAGTTATGCCACAGACCATCGAAGCTATCAACCACTCTAAGGCTGCGGGTGTCCCAATCATTGTAGCCATCAACAAGATTGATAAGCCAGGAGCCAATCCTGAGCGAGTTATCGGTGAACTGGCTGAACATGGAGTTATTTCTACAGCTTGGGGTGGTGAGTCAGAGTTCGTGGAAATTTCGGCTAAATTTGGTCAAAATATTGATGAACTCTTAGAAACTGTCCTTCTGGTTGCAGAATTGGAAGAACTCAAGGCGGATCCAACCGTCCGTGCCATCGGTACGGTTATCGAAGCACGATTGGATAAAGGAAAAGGTGCTGTGGCTACCCTCCTGGTTCAACAAGGAACGCTGCATGTCCAAGACCCAATTGTTGCAGGCAATACCTTTGGTCGAGTTCGTGCTATGGCTAATGATTTGGGCCGACGTGTCAAGACTGCTTTGCCATCGACACCAGTTTCTATCACTGGTCTTAATGAGGCACCCATGGCTGGTGATCATTTCGCCGTCTATGAAGACGAAAAAGCTGCTCGGGCCGCCGGTGAAGAACGGGCTAAGCGGGCCCTGCTTAAGCAGCGTCAAGTTAACCATCGCGTTAGTCTGGAAAATCTCTTTGATACTCTGAAAGACAGTGAAGTTAAGTCTGTTAATGTCATTATCAAGGCTGACGTGCAAGGTTCTGTTGAAGCCCTGGCTACTTCCCTGCAAAAGATTGAAGTGGAAGGTGCCAAAGTCACCATCGTTCACTCAGCTGTCGGTGCCATCAATGAGTCTGATATTACTCTGGCAGAGGCTTCTGATGCGGTTGTCATTGGTTTCAATGTTCGTCCTACTCCGCAAGCTCGTGCTCAAGCCGAAAGTGATGAAGTCGAGATTCGTCTTCACAGCATTATCTATAAGGTTATCGAAGAAATTGAAGATGCCATGAAGGGAATGCTGGACCCTGAATACGAAGAAAAGATTGTGGGTGAGGCTATTATCCGTGAAACATTCAAGGTATCTAAGGTCGGCACTATCGGTGGTTTCTTGGTTACCAGTGGTAAAGTCACTCGTGACTCTAGCGTCCGAGTTATTCGTGACGGTGTCGTTATCTACGATGGTAAGCTGGCCAGCCTGCGTCACTTCAAGGATGATGTCAAAGAGATTGGTAATGCCCAAGAAGGTGGTCTCATGATTGAAGGCTACAATGATATTAAAGTAGATGATACTATTGAAGCCTATATCATGGAAGAAATTGAGCGCTAAGCCTCTCGCTATACAAAGAAAGAAGGAGTGAGTGCATGGCTAATTCATTTCGTACCGATCGGGTTGGAATGGAGATTAAGCGGGAAGTCAATGAAATTCTGCAAAAGAAGGTCCGTGATCCCCGTGTCTCTGCTGTAACCATCACCGATGTCCAAATGCTAGGAGACTTATCCATGGCCAAGGTCTACTACACCATTATGAGTGACCTAGCTTCGGATAATCAAAAGGCCCAAACGGGTCTAGAAAAAGCCAAGGGAACTATTAAACGGGAACTTGGTAAGAATCTCCAAATGTATAAAATTCCAGATTTAACCTTCATCAAGGATGAATCTATTGCCTATGGTAATAAGATTGACCAGATGTTACGAGATTTGGAAAGTAAGAAATAAATGTTAGAGACTGGGAGAGACTGATAATTCGCTATAGTGATTGGCAGTAGTTATCAGTGTGGAGCATTGAGACAAAAAATCTTGCTATACCTTAATGAAACTGCGTAGGGGATAGCAATCTATTTCCATTCGAACCTTAAAATGGAAGAGCGAAGAAAAATGAAGTCGCTATTTTATGGTGGATTTACCGATTTCTATCCAACTCTCGTAAAACCATTTTCATTGTGGAATCATTTATCAGCAATCCCTGTCTCTTGATACAAACAATCAAAAAACGAGCAAAATTAGAATTTTCATCATTAGGAAACTAACTTTGTTCGTTTTTTTAAAATGCTGTCATCAGTCTTTTATTTCATACTTACATTCAGCAGCAAATTGAAGACAGATAGGAGAATAGAATGGATATAAAGGGGCTATTTGAAAGAGATTCGGATATCGTGAGAATTTTAACGATTGTGGACCAGCTGGGACTTTCAGATTCATGGCTGGCAGCAGGGACCTTACGAAATTTTATCTGGAACCAGTTGTCTGGTTATCCAGCTTTTGATAAAGAGACAGATGTTGATGTTGTTTTCTTTGATCAGACTATAACCTATGAAGAGACATTAGAAATAGAAAAGAGAATCCGCAAAGAGCATTCAACTTATAATTGGGAGCTGAGAAATCAAGCAGATATGCATAGCCATAGCCCTAACACCCGCCCCTATACTAGTTCCAAAGATGCCATCAGCAAATATCCTGAGCGATGTACAGCAATTGGGGCTAGGCTTGACAACGACCAACACATAGAATTATTTTTGCCTTATGGGATAGAGGATATTCTGTCTTTCAAGGTTAGACCCACTCCTCATTTTCAAATAGATCAAGATAGAATGGCTGTTTATCGTAGCCGCATAGCTCAGAAAAATTGGCAATCTAAGTGGCCACAGCTAAAAATTGAAAACTGACTGTTAGCTAACCCTGATAACTTGCTTCTTACAGGTTATTTTAATTTACATTTGTAAACGATTCTGTTATAATATATCTACAAATGTAGATGGATTTAAAAAGAAGGAGGTGGAGTCCATGATTTCAAATGCAGAATGGGAAGTCCTGCGAGTCGTCTGGACAAAAGGGCAGGTCACCAGTAAACAAATTATCGCTGTTTTGGCTAATAAGAAGGAGTGGTCAGAGTCCACCATCAAAACTTTGATCGGCCGTTTAGTTGATAAGGGCATTTTGCTTAGCCGCCGCGAGGGACGCAGCTATCTTTATTGGACTGAAGTATCAGAAGATGATGCAAACCTAGCTTGCCTGAAAGGAGAGCTGGATAAGATTTGTGTCACCAAGCATACAGACCTTCTGGGAAAATTGCTAGTAGAAACACCTATGACGGCGCAAGATATCAAGACGCTGCAGGATATCTTGTCTGCTAAACAGGCCGTTACCGAAGTAACCTGCGACTGCACGCCTGGTCAGTGTCGCTGTCACGAAACTGGTGCAGCCTAATCAATTAGTAAGGAGGTATTTTTCATGGTTAAAGAAACCTATGTTGTTGATGGAATGGTCTGTGCAGCCTGTGCAGCCACAGTCGAAGGAGCTGTCAAAAAATTAAAAGGTATAGAAAGTTGCGCTGTTAATCTAACTACTGAAAAGATGGCAGTGACCTACGATCAGCAACAACTAGATGCTGATCGGATAGCAAAAGCGGTTGCAGATTCGGGTTACCGTGCCCATGTTTTTGATGAAAAGAAAGATGCCAGCCAAGAAGAGCGAGAGCTAAAGCGCCTTGCTGGTATGAAAGTCCGCTTGATTTGGTCTGCAATCTTTACCCTTCCTCTATTATATATATCAATGGGAAGTATGGTGGGACTGCCCCTACCGCAGATTTTAGATCATCACTCTCATCCACTGGTTTTTGTTCTGAGTCAGCTTCTATTAACAGTACCAGTTATGGTATTGGGCTGGCATTTTTACAGATCAGGATTTAAATCTCTGAGCAAGGCTCATCCTAATATGGATAGCCTAGTTGCAGTAGCAACCAGCGCAGCCTTTCTTTACAGTCTTTATAGCACCTACCATGTGATTTTGGGACATCACCACCACATCCATCAACTCTACTTCGAGTCTGTTGCGGTTATTTTGACCCTGATTACTCTCGGAAAGTTTTTTGAAACTCTTTCTAAGGGTCGTACCTCTGAAGCCATTAAAAAACTCATGCACCTTTCGGCTAAAGAAGCCTTGGTGATCCGAGATAATCAGGAAATACTGCTGCCTATTGAGGAGTTGGTCATTGGCGATCGCGTTTTAGTTAAACCGGGTGAAAAAATTCCAGTCGACGGTCAAATAGTGACTGGTCAATCCTCAATTGATGAGTCCATGCTGACAGGAGAATCTATCCCTGTTGAAAAAACTGTCGGTGATCAAGTTTATGGTGGTTCTATTAATAGTCAGGGAGCTTTAACCGTTCAGGCTGAAAAATTGGGCAAAGATACACTGCTCTCACAGATTATTCAGTTAGTGGAGGAGGCGCAAGAAACCAAGGCACCGATTGCTAAAATTGCCGATCAGGTTTCAGGCGTTTTCGTACCGATTGTCATGGGAATCGCCCTTGTGACAGGTCTGGTTTGGTTCTTCATCGGTGGAGAGTCCTTTACTTTTGCTTTGACTGTGGCCGTTAGTGTTTTAGTGATAGCTTGTCCTTGTGCTCTGGGGCTGGCAACACCGACTGCAATCATGGTTGGGACAGGCCTGGCAGCTGAACATGGTATTCTTTTCAAATCTGGTGATAGTCTTGAATTGGTTCATCAAGTTGATACCATTGTTTTTGACAAGACAGGAACGCTGACCCAAGGGAAGCCAGAACTGCTATCGGTTTACAACTATGCAGGCGATTTAGATCAGGCATCTTTACTGACTGTCATAGCTAGTCTAGAGGCCAATTCTAGTCATCCTATCAGTTCAGCAATCGTTGCTAAGGCTAAAGAAGACCAGCTTCAGTTATTAGATGTAGAGCAGTTTGAGAACCTAGCTGGTTTTGGACTTAAGGGCGAAATCAATGGGCAAGAGTGGTTAATTGGTAATAAAAATCTAATGGAGCAGGCCTCTATTGCTCTCACTCCGGCTCGCTCTGATTTTGATTTGTTGACACAGCAAGGACAGACCCCAATCTACGCTGCCAGTCAAGGACAGTTAATGGGGTTATTAGGAGTGGCTGATCAGCTTAAGCCAGACAGTCAAGAAGCTTTGAGCCAGCTTAAAGAACGTGGTTTTGATCTCGTTATGTTAACAGGAGATAATGAGCAAACGGCACAAGCTATTGCTCGAAAAGCTGGACTTGACCACGTGATTAGCCAAGTGCTTCCCGATCAAAAAGCCCAAACAATCAGTGATTTACAAGCTCAAGGTAAAAAAGTCGCCATGGTCGGTGATGGTATCAATGATGCACCAGCTTTAGCAACAGCTGATGTTGGCTTAGCTATGGGAGCTGGTACCGATATCGCGATTGAATCAGCTGATGTCGTGCTGATGAAGCCGGACTTAATGGACGTTGCTAAGGCCATGATAGTCAGTCAGGCTACTATTAAAACCATTAAGGAAAATCTTTTTTGGGCCTTTATCTATAATGTTTTGGCGATTCCCGTTGCCATGGGTGTGTTATACTTATTTGGAGGACCGCTTCTGAATCCTATGCTGGCAGGGCTTGCCATGAGCTTTAGCTCGGTTTCAGTAGTTCTCAATAGCCTTCGGTTGAAATATCGAAAGGTATAATACGTGTGGAAACAGCTATGAAGCATAACCATCAGAGCAGTATCATCAATCAAAAAAAGCTTTTTTGGGCTCCTTCTTCTAAATTTCACCTTCCTGGGATCTTTAGTGATTCATCGGCAGGTTCCCTATTTTTTCTTTGGAGTGCTTAACGGCTTAGTGATCCTGCGTTTGCTTAGTCGATTTTACTAACCAAATGCAGTTAGTGGGAGAGGTAGCCAAGTCACCCTAGTATTTGGCGTTTGCTATCAAGTACGAAGCATTTAGTTAACAAGCCTCTGCCATATCTTATATAAAAGGAGTTTATTATGTCAAAAACCTATCAAGTATCAGGAATGAAATGTGATGGCTGTGCTCAAACAGTCACTGACAAACTTTCAGCAGTTAAGGGTGTCGAATCAGCTACTGTTGATCTTGAAAAAAATCAAGTCACCATCGAAGGCAAGGCCTGGAAATGGTCGCTGAAGCACGCCTTGAAAGGGACGAATTATCAATTAGGCAGTGAAATTTAATTCTCGTAGCAAATATTTGGCAAAGCCATTTTTTTCCGTTAGAATGGCACTATAATCAAAAGAAATGGAGATCTAATTATGGCAGAAGTCGTAACAGATAAAACCTTTGACGAAGAAACGGCTCAAGGTCTTGTCCTTGTAGATTTTTGGGCAACATGGTGCGGCCCTTGTCGCATGCAATCACCAATCTTGGAGCAAATATCTGAAGAGTATGATGAAGACGAATTGCGCGTGCTTAAAATGGACGTCGATGAAAATCCAGAAACAGCTCGTAAATTTGGCATCATGTCAATTCCTACTCTTCTCTTCAAAAAAGATGGCCAAGTGGTTAAACAAGTAGCAGGTGTTCATACCAAAGACCAAATCAAGCAAATTCTAGCTGAAGTAGGATAACTATAAAGCAGCGTGCCCGTAAGGTTCGCTGTTTTTGCTGAGCGTATAACTGCCAGCTATACCTAGCAAGTATAATATCTATAAACGTTAGGTATTTGATTATGGCTGGCCAAACTGTTACACTAAATGAAAACTAACATAGTTAAGGAGTAAAGCATGAAAACTGCTATTTTTGAAAAAGCCGGTCAAATGATCGTTGAAGAAGTACCAATGCCAACAATTCAGGCTGATGATGACGCCATTATTAAAATTGTTCGTGCCTGTGTCTGTGGTTCTGACCTCTGGTCATACTCACACGGCGACGAACGCGAAAAACACTCTGTAAACAGTGGTCACGAGGCACTTGGCATCGTTCAAGAAGTAGGGCCTGATGTCATTAATGTCAAACCGGGGGACTTTGTTATCGTACCATTTACCCATGGCTGTGGTGAATGTGATGCTTGTCGTTCTGGATTTGATGGTACCTGTGATAACCATCCAGCACCAACTAACTGGGGCGGCGGTTTTCAATCTGAATATCTTCGATTCCACTATGCTAACTGGGCTCTTATCAAGATCCCTGGTCAGCCATCAGACTATTCAGAAGGCATGATTAAGTCACTTTTGACTCTTGCTGACGTTATGCCAACAGGCTACCACGCAGCACGAGTTGCTCATGTCGCTCCCGGTGATAGGGTTGTCGTTATTGGTGATGGTGCTGTTGGCCAATGTGCGGTTATTGCTGCTAAAATGCGCGGAGCTTCCCAGATTGTCCTGATGAGCCGTCATGAAGATCGCCAACAAATGGCCTTGTCTTCCGGTGCAACTGCTATTGTTGCTGAACGCGGAGAAGAAGGTATTGCTAAGGTTCGCGAAATTCTTGGCGGCGGGGCAGACGTTGCCCTGGAATGTGTCGGTACAGAAGGTGCACTCGAGCAAGCTCTCGGTGTCTTGCATAATGGCGGCCGTATCGGCGCTGTCGGTGTGCCTCATTATGGCGATCATCGCATCGGTTCAACCTTTGCTCAAAACATCTCAATCGCAGGTGGTTCAGCTTCTGTTACAACTTATGATAAACAAATCTTGCTTAAGGCTGTTTTGGATGGCGATATCAATCCGGGCAAAGTCTTCACAGACACCTATAGCCTAGATGACATTAATCAAGCTTATCAAGATATGGCGGATCGCAAGACTGTTAAATCAATGCTGGTAGTAGCAGAATAAAACAAGAGAGCGGGACAGAAATCAATCATTCGAAGATTTTGATTGCCCTCGCTTTCTTATTTTAAGGCTCAGGTAGAAATCCTCCACTGGAGCATTTCAATCCCACCTCCGCACAGTTGATTAGGTTGGCCGCAGTCATTTGCATAGCAATGGATAGGGACTGCCAATCAACCACTGCGTCAATCTGGTAAATCTAGAATAATGCTAACGAGTCTGGACTTTTGTCCCGGACTTAGCCCACCTCCACCCACTTCCAAACTTTGAAGGTTTAAGATGAATAGCGTTCATCACATGAGGTCTGGGAGGCCTTTTGAGGTTGGAAATAAGATGTCCCACATTAATGGAATTAGATATCCTCCAACAGTTCCCCAAACTGTTGAAACTATCACTTGTCTGGTCGCTAAACAGTCCAGCGGACTGTTTAAGGGGGGGCTGAGAATGGGTCTGCACCCCAAGATAAGGATATCCAACCAGCAGTGGTTCATTGGTGCTAAAGCACCTAATGAACTGTACAGGGAAAAGACTCCTTGGCAGAGCCAACCAGTCTTTCTTCCAACCGCTGCGCCTAGCAAATAAAATAAATAAGGCTGAGAACTTTTTTCTCAGCCTCTTAGGGACACTAAGTCAGTGTCCTTTTTTCTTTTTGCGGCGTTTTTCCTGCTTGAGCTGAAACTGTCTCTCCTTATATTCCTGTCGCTTTTGCCGGTTGGAGGCTTTCTTTTCCAGTTTCAGCAGCTCATGACTAGCCTGCATGGCCTGTTGAGCCTTAGAGGATAGAGCAGGCTGTTTCATCTGTTTGCTAATTTCCCTTTGCATTCGCTTAGGATTGATGGATTTATGCACAAGAGATGTATCTGGTTCATCACTGACTAGGCCCAGCCTTTCTTGTTTTTGCATCCATTCGGTCAAATGAAGATGGATAAAATCAAGAATATCGCTGTCCTTGGGCTCCTTGCCAAAGGGATAGCGAAAGGCTTGATAACCCAGCTGTCTGTCCTGATATTCAATCAAACCAAACCAGAAACCGCCGTCAAAAAATACTGTCATTTTCATGCCAGCCCTCCGAAAAATAAATTTTGATAAGGGACGACCTGGAGGGAAGGTTACTGACACTTATTGAAGATAAACAAAAGCAATGACCGAGCATGAATTGGCTCACTGCTGGAAATTTCCAGATCTGACTTGAAGACTCTCCAAGTTTATCATTCCGCAAGTGCTTGCAGACTACCCAACTGCAACGTGTTTTTATATCAATAGGGTTATTATAGCACTTTAAGTCTGCACCTGCTCAAAGGTTTCAATCATTATTTTTTTGCATTCGACTGACACTCGCAAATGACTTTTTATTTTGATACAATTAAGACAATGACTAGTGTTCAGAAAGGGTGAGGGTTATGTTATGGATGGGAAAAAGAGTTTTCTTGAGCGACACGAATGGATTGGAATTATAGTAGATTGGGTGATATTTTTGGGACCGACTATTGTCTTAGGGGGTATCTTGTCTCAAGTCCTAAAAGATGGTGATTATTTTATTCCAATACTTGCTCTTCTAGTGGTCCCCATTTTTAGCTTTTATGTTAATATTCTTCGCCCGTCTAAAAGTGAACGTCTAAAGGAGTGGAAGGATTATTTCTCGGGAAATGGTTTTTTCGCTTTGATTATCTGGGGCTGTCACTCGACGATTGGCCTCTATGGCAAATACAGACTGGTACAAGGCCCTGTCTGGAAGATGGAGCTCAAGAAAGCTGTGCCTATATTTGTCCTTGAAGGAGTGGTAACAGGCCTCTGGTTTCTCTTGGCCTATATCAGTAAAAAATACAATTGGCAAACGACTAAGTCACAACCAACTGATGAGCAAGAAGTGGCTATTATCGAGACAGCTACGAAAAACCGAAAAAAGGGCTGAGCTCCAGTGGAGCCAGTCCTTTTGTATGGTCAGAATTCAGTACACTAAGTTGCTTTTCCCATCTATTCCTGTCCCTTCTCAAAGGCGTCAATCATTTTTTTCTGTGGTGTCGCCATAGGATAATTATCAAAGTCTTGAGGATCTACCCAACGCAAGTCTCTATCTCCCTTTAAGTCTGCTTGCACAACTCGACCTTCCAACAATTGTACCTGCCATTTTTGATGACTAAAAGTGTGTTTGACAAGAGGAAGCTCTTCCTTGGACCAAATAGGGCTGAGACCGTAGTCCTCTTCAAAAACCTTCTGCAAAGAAACAGTCTCCAAAACTTGCTCGCTATCGTCTTCAAAGAGGCTGAGTTGCTTAGATAGAAGCTGAGTTTCCATCAGCGGAAATGACCAAAAGCCAGCCAGAAGTCCAGCCTGATGGTTCTTTTCCAAAAGAAATTGCCCCCGTTGGTTTCGAATGACAAAGGCTTGAAACAGCAGCGGCTTAGGTTTTTTCTTAGGCAATTTAATCGGATATTTATCATAAGTGCCGTGCAGATAGGCGGCATTAAAGGCCCGGACGGGGCTCTCGCCAGGTCTGGGATTTTTAGCCGATTCGATATCCGTACCCAGATCCATCAGAGCCTGATTAAAGTCGCCGGGACGCTTGGGATCAATCAGTTCTTCCATAATGGCTTGGAAGATCTTGCGATTGCTGGGATTGCCGACGTCATAATCTACCTCGAAGAGACGGGCCATGACCCGCATGACATTGCCATCAACGGCAGGTTCGGGCAGATCAAAAGCGATGCTGGCAATAGCTCCAGCAGTATAGGGGCCGATGCCTTTTAAACTCAGAATGTCTCCATAGGTCTGTGGAAATTCTCCAGCAAACTCGCTCATAATTTGCTGGGCCCCTTTTTGCATATTCCTAACGCGGGAATAGTAACCTAAGCCCTCCCAAGCTTTGAGTAATTTCTCCTCGGGTGCTTGGGCCAAATCCTCAACCCTTGGAAACCAGTCTAAAAATCTCAAGTAATAGGGGATAACTGTCTGAACCTGAGTCTGTTGGAGCATAATTTCAGAAATCCAGATATGGTAGGGATCCTTAGTCCGCCGCCAGGGGAGGTCCCTTTTTTCCTGATCATACCAGGTCAAAAGTGTTCGGCGAAAAGACCGAATAGTCTGAGGATCCCACATCTCAATACCAAAATCACGTAAATTCAGCTTTTTCTTCATAGAAAAAATTATAACAAAAATATTAACTAAAAAAGCAATAAAAGCTTGACAAAAGAAAACGCTTACAATATAATAAGAGTGTAAACAAGATAAGACTTAATCAAGGAGGAATTCTCTATGATTAGACAAAACGTTTCAAGGTACAAGAACGGTGACAGGCCTTAGACGGTAGGCAAAAAAGATTAATTTTACAGTAGGTATTGTCACTAGTTCGTATGAGATATTGTGTTAAGTGGTGAAAGAAATGATTAACATGAATAAATCTCGGTACAAAAATGGAGACAGTCGTTTTAATGAAAATAAGCAAAATCATTCGATCCATGATTGATTACTTGTTCTAGTTTGAGAAAAAGTGATAAGAAAATTTTTAAAGTGAAGCTCACAGTCCTAACAGTAGTTAATCATCAGTTTTTAAAACTTGCCAAAGTGTCGGAGGAAGGCTTATGTTGAAGTTTAACCTGAGTCGTTATAAAAACGGAGATAACTTAAGTTGTCGTCTAAAATAGCTTAAGGAGTGAAGCCAATGTAATCTTAATAGTTCATGCTCGATTGAAGGCCCGGTGTCAGTTTAGTTTGTAGGTGATTTGTTTGCCAGAAAGCCAATATAGCTAATAAATAGATGTCTTCATAGAGCGTAATATTAATGTTGTTGAAGAGGTGGTCTTATGCTAAAGATGAATTTAGGTCGTTATAAAAATGGAGACACTGATTTACCTTAACCTCCTTATGAGAAAATGAAAGGTGTGATGCCAGTGACTGAAAGTGAAATAGAAACGTAGAATCCGATTCTAAGCGTGCAAGAATCGGATTTTTTTATGCATTAATATTAGGATCAGTCACTCAAAGCTATAACTTATCAGCTTGTCGTAGGAATAGGTAAGCTCCAGCAAGTGCATAATAGGAGTATTGTGCGAGGCCTGTAATACATCAAGACAAGTGGTTGAAAGTATAGAAAAAGGTTGTGTTAGCTTATGTCGAGATTTGTTTTGATATTGTTGAGCCTTATCATTATAGCATTGGTCTCTATCATAGAAAAACCCCTATCAAGATTGCTTGTTTTGTAATTTTCCTTATCGAATGCATTTATATCATAGCTACGCACCTCTATTAGTTCTTGCATTAGTGAGGATGGAAAATATTCCGACAAAGTTTAATAAAATTGATAAATGAGCCAATGTCGAATATTTTTATGAAATCTTGACGTTAGGACTTTTATCTACAGTAGATGAGTTTCTATTTATTTATTTATGTAACTGGGACTCGACTTTTGTTTTGCTTAAAAGCTGGGTCCTTTTGTTAAACCCTAAAGCTTTCCCTTAAGCCTAAAAACATACGTTCACTGGGGGATAATTGTATCCTTTAGCGTTCTAGTATTTTGAAAGTAGCATCAATTATAGTTGAGGTGAATTATCAGAAAAATTTTCATGGCATATCATCTTTATTTTTATTTAATTAAAATCCCCTTAAAGTTATTGCCAACTGAGAATAATTGCGCTAAACTAACCATTGTTAATTTCTATTAGCAAATGCAAAATTAAAGGAGAATTGTTATGAACACAGTAGCATTAGACGCAACGGTCTTTGATAACTTTGAAGCAGCCGACATGAATTACCTAGCTGACATTGAAGCTGGAGATTATAGCTGGGGTGGATTTTTTGATTCAGTAGGTCAAGCTGGTATTGGAGGAATGGCAGGAGGAGCTGCAACAGGAGCTCTTACAGGAGCGGCTGGTGGAACCATGGTATTTCCTGGTGTAGGCACCGTGGCTGGCGCAGGAGGTTGTGCAGCCGCAGGAGGAATTATCGGTGGAATTGGAGGAATGGTCACTGGTGCAGCAAATTACCTTGTTAGCGGTGGAGATTAATATGAAGTACTATATCGTTGGCATAGTCTCAGCGGTTGTGCTATTTATAATTTTATATCTTTGCGGTGTTATAAAATTTAACTAATTTATACTCGTAAGCAAATTTAGCGTAGTAGTAGTGTGTAACAGCTAATCAGTCTATGGTAACGAACCAATGATTTCTACCAGAGCACTTATTTATTGATTCGGTTTTTAAACTTGCTGCTACCATAAAATTTGATATTTTTACAGGCTACGTTATAATTCTGGATTATAGTGCCTAAGAAGTAAAGTAGTGTCTAAATAACGGTTTGTAATCTAACACAGTTACCTACTTACCTACTTCTATGTTCCCCGCCTCCATCATGGTGTCGGGGTCTTTTATTAACCCCCTAACGTAAGAAAAATTAACCTCGCCTACGACTCTGTGAATTAGATAAATGCCCTAGAAGCTTTGATGCTTCGCTGTCTATTTTCTAAAATTCTTTGAGTCTCTAAACAGCTTAGCGACATGAAGAAACTTCGGTCGAAAATACAGAAGTTTCGCAATAGTAAAGTGCATAGCTAACTATCATAGTAGTTGGCGTAGTAGAGCAAGGTAGAAATACCTTAGCAATACTCTGCACTTGTATCTTTGGAAGGAATCTTATGAAACAAGAACAAGTCACTTATATTATTTTAATTGTAGCGCTTGTCATAGCAATTAATATTATTTTAGAGGCTGTTAGACGCTACTTTAGATCCAGAGGAGCAGCTCCAGTTTCTCAATCCGCAGCTAAAGCTTCTGGCTCCTCCAGCCTATTTTTCCGCAGACGCTACAAGATTGTTCCTCAGGTAGACACCAGAGACTGTGGGCCGGCGGCCTTGGCTTCTGTGGCTAAGCATTATGGCTCTGACTATTCTCTGGCCCATCTGCGGGAACTCTCTCAGACCGATAAGCAAGGAACGACTGCGTTGGGGCTGGTGGAAGCCGCTAAGGCTATCGGTTTTGAAACCCGCTCCATTAAGGCTGACATGAGCCTGTTTGACTATACGGATTTAACCTATCCTTTTATCGTTCATGTGCTCAAGAATAAGCGTCTCCAGCATTATTATGTAGTTTATGCCAATGAAAAGGACAGCCTGATTATCGGAGACCCCGATCCCAATGTCAAGGTCACTCGCCTGTCTAAAAAGGACTTTCAGGAGGAGTGGACAGGGCTGGCGATCTTTTTGGCGCCGACTCCAAGCTATCAGCCTAAGAAGGATGAGAAAAACGGTCTGATGAGCTTCGTCCCAATTATTCTGCGGCAAAAGGCACTGCTGACCTATATCATCCTAGCCAGTCTGATTGTCACCCTGATTGATATTGTTGGCTCTTACTACTTACAAGGGATGCTGGATGAATACATTCCAGACCAACTGATTTCGACTCTGGGGATTATCACTATTGGGTTGATCATCACCTATATCATCCAACAGCTGATGAGCTTTGCCAAGGAATACTTGCTCAATGTTCTCAGTTTGCGTCTGGTCATTGATGTTATTCTTTCTTATATCAAGCATATCTTTACCCTCCCTATGTCCTTCTTTGCGACGAGGCGGACCGGTGAGATTACCTCCCGTTTTTCTGATGCCAATCAGATTATTAATGCCGTAGCGTCCACCATCTTCTCAATTTTCTTAGATGTGACTATGCTATTGGTAGTCGGTGGGGTTCTTTTGGTGCAAAATAACCACCTCTTCCTTTTGACCTTGCTGTCCATCCCGATTTATGCCATTATCATCACGGCCTTCCTCAAACCTTTTGAAAAGATGAATCATGAGGTCATGGAAGCCAATGCTGTAGTATCATCTTCTATCATTGAAGATATTAACGGGATGGAAACCATCAAATCTTTGACCAGCGAAACCAATCGTTATCAAAATATCGATGGGGAATTTGTCGATTACTTGGAGAAAAATTTCAGGCTCCAGAAGATGAATGCCATTCAAACCTCGCTTAAGAGCGGTGCCAAGCTCATTCTCAATGTGGTTATCCTCTGGTACGGGGCTCAGTTAGTTATGGATGGTAAGATTTCTGTCGGGCAACTGATTACCTTTAACGCCCTCTTATCTTATTTCCAAAATCCGATTGAAAATATTATCAGCCTGCAAACCAAGCTCCAATCAGCCCGCGTGGCTAATACCCGTCTCAATGAGGTTTATCTGGTGGAGTCCGAGTTTGAAAATGATGGTGAGCTCTCTGAAGACAGCTTCTTAGATGGGG
Source organism: Streptococcus criceti HS-6 (assembly GCF_000187975.2). Lineage (NCBI taxonomy): Bacteria > Bacillati > Bacillota > Bacilli > Lactobacillales > Streptococcaceae > Streptococcus > Streptococcus criceti. The sequence continues at coordinate 27,158 of NZ_AEUV02000002.1, read as the reverse complement.
ATATTTCCTTTGAAAAGCTGTCCTATAAGTATGGCTATGGCCGTGATACGCTGTCAGATATCAACCTGACCATAGCGAAAGGCTCTAAAATCAGCTTGGTTGGACCATCCGGTTCCGGTAAGACAACCTTAGCGAAGATGATGGTCAACTTCTATGAGCCCAATCGCGGGATCGCTCGGATCAATGGTTACGACCTCAAGGTTATTGATAAGACAGCCCTGCGGCAGCACATCAGCTACCTTCCTCAACAGGCTTATGTTTTTAGTGGGACCATCATGGACAACCTGACCTTGGGAGCCAAGGAAGGTACAACTCAGGAAGATATTATCCGAGCTTGTGAACTCGCTGAGATCCGCTCAGATATTGAACAAATGCCTCTGGGGTATCAGACCGAACTGTCTGATGGTGCAGGTGTCTCGGGCGGTCAGAAACAGCGGATTGCCCTAGCTCGTGCTCTTTTGACTCAGGCTCCGGTTTTGATATTGGATGAAGCTACCAGTAGTTTGGATGTTCTGACGGAAAAGAAAATTGTCGATAACCTCATGGCCATGACCGATAAGACGATTATTTTTGTGGCGCACCGCCTGAGTATTGCGCAGCGGACAGAGCGTATTATTGTGATGGATCAAGGAAAGATTGTAGAGACCGGTAGCCATAAGGAACTGTTGGCGAATAAAGGCTTCTATTACACACTGTTTAACTAAGGGAGGACGCTATCATGAATCCAAAATTACTCGAAAGTGCGGAATTTTACCGCCGCCGCTACCATAATTTTGCGACAGTGCTGATTGTGCCCTTGGTTATCTTGATTGTTTTCATCGTTGTCTTCCTTTGTTTTGCTAAAAAGGAAGTCACGGTCATCTCTCAAGGTGAGGTGGCCCCGACTGAGGTTTTAGCCATTATCCAGTCTGGCAGTGATGCTTCCATTGCTCAAAACAAATTGGATGATAACACCAAGGTTAAAAAAGGGGATCTTTTGGTGCGATATAACGAGGAGACAACCCCTGCACAAAAGAATTCGCAAAAAGAAGCCATAAAGGAACGCAATAAGCGTCTGGACAAAATAGAAGAGAAGAAAGAAAAGAAGACCAAGAAAAAAAACAAAAAGCTCTCTAAAAAGGCCAGAAAAAAAGCTGAAAAGAAGGCCAAAAAGAAAAAGGATGCTAAGAAGAAAAAGCGCGATGAGAAAGATAAAAGAGAAACCGATCATATCTCCCTCTTTGCGCCGGACAATGGCATTATCCATACCAATCCTAAATATGAAGGGGCTCATGTCATTCCTCAATGGTCAGAAATTGCCCAAATTTATCCTGATATCCAAAAGACCAAGACGGTATTGATTACCTACTACGTGTCATCAGACGATGTGGTCTCAATGGAAAAAGGACAAAAGACACGCTTGACAGTTGAGAAAAAAGGCAATGACAAGATGATGATTGAAGGTAAGATTACAAAGGTTGCTTCTTCAGCCACGTCCACTAAAAAGGGAAATCTCTTTAAGGTGACGGCCAAGGCTAAGCTCTCCAAAAAGGACAGCAAGCTCGTCAAATACGGCATGATTGGTAAGACCGTTACGGTAATTGATAAGAAGACCTACTTTGACTACTTTAAAGACAAACTTCTGCATAAAATGGAGAATTAGGTCCAATTCACAATCCGACTCAAACAGAGTTGGATTTTTATTTTGAAATTCTAATAATTCCAAAGATATCTGTTTTTTATCTATTTAATTAAAATTTAAGAAAACGCTTGCAAAGCAAACCGATGCCTGCTAAAATAATTACTAGCAATTGAAGATAAATTTGATTGTTAACAAAATCAGGTCGATTTACTGAATCAGTAAGAGACGAAACAAAAATAAGGGGGCCATTTATATGAATTCATTGGCATTTGAACAATTTGATAACGTGGAAACAGAAGCCTTGACAACTTTTGCAGGTGGCGAGTACAAAGACTATGGCCGTTGCGTGGCAGCTACGGAAGGTGGCGTAATTGGCGGTGGCTTGGCTGCAGGCCTCGGGACAGCTGGTTTAGTGGCTGCTGCAGGCGGACCAGTAGGTTGGGGTGCTGGAGCGCTTATTGCAGGAGTTACCTTGTTGGGAGCTGCTGGTGGCGGTTCGTTGGCATTTGGTAGTGCAGATGCTTGCTCTTCCGTCCCAGGATAGCTATACAAGAGGTTTGTTAATCAAACTCAATACTTTGTGATTCTATAAAATTTACTCTGAGCATCATTAATCCAACTCCAACTGAGTTGGATTTTTATTTATATTCAAATGAAAACAAACAGAAAATTTAGCAGCTCTTATCAGAGACCTTTTAATTTGATTAAACCGCTCGGAATCGCTTGATTCTAGGTCTTTTATCCCTTACAATGATTACCATCAATTGAAAATAATTTTGATTGATAAATAACCAAACAGGTCAGTTTACATGAAGTAGTAGACGACCGTGCAAAAAACAAGAAGGAGATTCACATGAATACAAACATTTTAGAAAATTTTGAAGAAATGAACCCAGAAGACTTGAACACTATCACAGGAGGCGGCTTCTTTGATAGTGTCACGGATTTCGTTGATACAGTTGATACAGTTATTACCGCTGTTGAAAATGCATATTCATTTGTAAAAGATGTAATCATCGTCTCGTAATAGACCAGTGTGCATTCGGCTAAGAAAACTTGAAGGTTGGTTCTGACATCCTTCTTTCAGTAATTGATCAAAATAAGACTAAAAAATAGTTAAGTTCGATTCTAGTTTTCTAGGATCGAATTTTTCTATTTATTTTCAAATGAAAATAAATAGAAAGTTTAGTCGTAGTTATCAGAGATATTTTGATTTGATTAAACCGCTAAAAATCACTTGCTTATAGGTGTTCCATCCCTTATACTAAATAATATCAATTGAAAATAGTTTCAATTGATGATAAAAATCAGGTCAGATTTACAGGGAGTAAATGAAAGGCCAAGTTAAATAAAGGAGGTATTCGCATGAATACAATCGCATTTGAAGAATTTGAAATGATGAACACAGAAAGCTTGACCACTTTTAATGGTGGATACAAAGATGATTTTCGCTGTCTTGAGGCTACTGAAGGCGGAGGAATTGCTGCAGGTAGTGCAGCAGCTGTTGGTTTAGGTCTAGCAAGTGGTCCAATTGGTTGGGGAGGGCTTGCCCTTGTCGGTCTCGCTACTCTTGGGGGGTCATTGCTAGCAAATGGTAGTGCGGATGCTTGTACAATTGAATAGTACGATAATGACGTATAATTCTATCTGAATATCTTAAGCAAATCCTAACTATTATAGCAAAAAGGAGATTATGATGAATACAATCGCATTTGAAGAATTTGAAACAATAAAGGCAGACAGCTTGACCGCTGTTTCAGGAGGGTTTTTACCATTCCCACCAATTCCTCCATATCCAGGTCCAGATCTAGATCCATATTCTGGTATTGGTGCACTTGCTGGGCTAGCGGTAGGAGCTGGTGCTGGGGCTCTTTCAGACTATTAAGTGTCAATAACTAAGAAGAGGTCAGTCTAGCGTGGATTTCTCCCACTAGTCTGACTGAGTTTAAGGCTATATCATTAAAAATTAGTGTTAAGCAACTTTCTATTGAGATACTCAAAGCCTATCTATTCTTTACTAGGGATAGACAGGCTTTTTAGTATTATTCTAAGTTGACTTTTTGAGGTGGGGAGCTGAATCGGACAGCGTGCCCTTTAGAGAAAATCAACAGTGAAAGCTTGACCGTTTTTCCTTGCATTGATGGCTATATTCCTGTATAATATTACCTTGTGAGTATCCCTCACTTACCCCTTGCAGAGACTGGGGGTCATTAGACCAAAAGGAGGAAAACATCAATGGCTAAATACGAAATTCTTTATATTATTCGTCCAAACATTGAAGAAGAAGCTAAAAACGCTTTGGTAGAACGCTTTGACGCTATCTTGACAGACAACGGTGCAACTGTTGTTGAATCAAAAGATTGGGAAAAACGTCGTCTGGCTTACGAAATTCAAGATTTCCGTGAAGGACTTTACCACATCGTTAATGTTGAAACTGACAACGCGCATGCTCTTAATGAATTTGACCGTTTGTCAAAGATCAACAACGATATTCTTCGTCACATGATTGTTAAGCTTGACGCTTAAGAAGGTAGATTATGATTAATAATGTCGTACTCGTGGGACGCATGACTCGTGATGCAGAGCTTCGTTACACCCCGTCCAATCAGGCTGTTGCAACCTTCAGCTTGGCTGTTAACCGCAATTTCAAAAACCAAAACGGTGAACGTGAGGCCGATTTCATCAACTGTGTGATTTGGCGTCAGCAAGCCGAAAATTTGGCTAACTGGGCTAAGAAGGGGGCTTTGATTGGGATTACAGGCCGTATCCAGACCCGTAATTATGAGAACCAACAAGGTCAACGGGTTTATGTAACTGAAGTTGTCGCTGATAATTTCCAGCTGCTGGAAAGCCGTGCAACGCGTGAAGCTAATGGTACAGGTTCTTATAATGCTGGTGGTAATACTTCGTCAAACTTTGGCAGTACCCAGCAGCAAACAACACCGAACTTTGGCCGTGACGAAAGTCCCTTTGGTAATTCAAATCCAATGGATATTTCCGACGACGATCTTCCATTCTAAGTGACAAAAGACAAGGGCTTGTCGCAGACAAGTCAAAAAATAATATAAAGGAGAATAAATATGGCTCAACAACGTCGTGGCGGATTCAAACGCCGTAAAAAAGTTGATTATATCGCAGCTAACAAGATTGAATACGTTGATTACAAAGATACAGAATTGCTTAGCCGTTTCGTTTCAGAACGTGGAAAAATTCTTCCTCGTCGTGTAACAGGAACGTCAGCTAAAAACCAACGTAAGGTAACAACAGCAATCAAACGTGCTCGCGTGATGGCACTTATGCCATTTGTAAATGAAGATTAAAAAGCTCAGCCGAATTTGGCTGAGCTTTATTTGTTATAACATTTATTTCTTATTAGAAGTTTCAGGAGCTTGGGTTGCCAAAGCGCTTTGAATATTGTATTGCTTCTTGAGATAGTAGCGAAGTCCAAAGCTAGCCCCACCGATAGCCAGTGTCACCAGCCCCGGCAGAATGGGATTCAATTGTTTTGGAATAAGCGCTGTCAGTCCGACAATGCCAATCCAGAGCAGGGTAAACACTGCCATATAGGCTAGAGATTTCCAAAGGTTTGGACGTTCTCCCTTGGGTTTACCAGCATGTTGATAAACAAAATAATAGAGGGCATAGAGGACAGCCCCACCCGTAAAGGCGATGATAACCGTGGTCAAGATACCATAGCTAGCCCTATAGTTTTTATTGGTGAGTCCGACAATACCGTAGAGCAGGCCAAAGAAACCAAGTAAGAGTAGACTGCTATCCAGCCACATGAGCCAAGGATTTTTATTAGTATCACTAGTTACACTTCCACTTTCGATAGCGGTATCACTAAATGACTTGGCCCAAGCTGACGGAGCGCCGAGCAAGTGGCGGGCGGTATTTCCTTTTTTCTGATTTTCTAGGATGATTGGTAGGACTTCATCAAAAATGTCTTTGATTTCTTGTTCTGTTTTGCCATCTGCTTCTAACTGATGGCGAGCAATGGTGATAAATTCTTGATTTTTCTTAGTCAGTTCTTGTAAATCCATGGTCGTACAGGACTCTCTTTCTTAAGTAGTAGTAATAATTTTGCTTAAAACCAGCGTTTGCGGATGAAGTAAATCACGACTATGGCACTCAAGGCGGCGGCAATAGCCACAATAAACCAAAAAGCGTGTTCCAGACCATTGAGAGGCAGCCAATTATTTTTGAAATTCATCCCATAGGCTGAAAAGATAACAGTGGGAATATCCAGAGCCATGGTCATCAAGGCCAGAGTCTTCATAATCGAGTTTTGGTTGTTAGAAATAATTGAGGCAGACGTTTCGGTCATGACATTGAGGACATTTTCATAGATGCTAGCCATCTCGATGGCCTGTTGGGTTTCAATTAGGGTATCTTCCAGCAGGTCTTCATCGGCGACGTATTTCCTAAGACTGGATGCATTGCCGCTCAGCTTTTTAACAATTCGTTCGTTGATTTTCAAGGACGCTTTTAGATAAATGATGGATTTTTCCAACTCCATCATGTCAATCAGTTGTTCATTGCGTGTGGCGTCTTCCAATTGTGCTTCAATACGATCACTCTGCCGGTCAATGGAACGCAGAGCGGTCAGAAAGAGTTCGGCATTGCGATAGAGTAGCTGGAATACGAAGCGCGTCTTCATAAAGGTATAAAAACCACGCACGCGGCGGTTGAGAAAATTATCAAAAAGAATCAGTGGCTCCAAGCAGGTTGTAATCACAGCATCTTCTGTAACCACGATACCAAGCGGAATGGTAACATAATAGCTTTTACCGTTACGATCTTCCTGAGTTGGAACATCAACAATAATCAGGGTGTAGTTGTCCTCGACACTAATCCGAGAACTTTCTTCTGCATCCAGCGGTGCTCGCAGGTCGGTAATATCAATATTGAATGCTTCGGCGAGGCGAACAGATTCTTCCTGGGAAGGGTTTACAAGATTAATCCAAGCACCGGGCTCGAATGTTTCGATTTCACTGAGTTGATTGTTTGCAGAAAGAAACATTTGTTTCATGAGAACCCCTCCTCGTGTTACTGATTTTGCCTTTAAGGCACACCATATCATTATACTACAAAAGCGCCTGTTTGTGGGAGAGTTTTGCAGAAAAAATTATGCCTGAAAATGCCCTGTCCTAGCGCCCTTTTACGGTGTGGCTTTCACTTGAGTGCTTGATAAAACCTGCTATTTTTGTTAAACTAAAGCATAAGAAATTTTAAGGAGTCTGCTATGTCCGAACGTGGATTGTTGATTGTTTTCTCCGGGCCATCAGGGGTTGGCAAGGGAACGGTTCGTCAGGAAATTTTTTCCACACCAGACCATAAATTTGAATATTCGGTCTCAATGACAACCCGTAGTCAGCGTCCCGGTGAAAAGGATGGCGTAGATTATTTTTTCCGCACTCGAGAGCAATTTGAAGATCTTATCCGTCAAGGTCAAATGCTTGAGTATGCGGAATATGTTAATAACTACTATGGAACTCCTTTGACTTATGTCAATGAAACGCTGGACAAGGGGATTGATGTCTTCTTAGAAATTGAAGTCCAAGGAGCTTTACAGGTTAAGAAAAAAGTTCCAGATGGTGTTTTCATTTTTTTGACCCCGCCGGATTTGGATGAGTTGAAAGACCGCCTAGTTGGCCGTGGAACAGACAGCAATGAGGTTATTGCCCAGCGGATTGAGCGGGCTAAGGAAGAGATCGCTCTTATGCGTGAGTATGATTACGCCGTTGTCAATGATGAAGTGCCTCTGGCTGCCGAACGTGTCAAGCGGATTATCGAAGCAGAGCACTACCGAGTTGATCGCGTTATTGGCCACTACAACAAGATGATTAAAGATATTTAAGTTAGAAAAGAGATACTGCCTTATGATGTTAAAACCTTCTATTGACACACTATTGGATCATATTCCTTCAAAATATTCCCTCTGCATTTTACAAGCTAAGCGGGCACATGAATTGGAAGAAGGAGCACAGCCAACTCAAGGATTCAAGTCTGTCAAACCGACCCTGCAAGCACTTGAAGAGATTGAGTCTGGTAATGTCACCATCCATCCAGATCCTGAAGCTAAACGTGCGGCAGTTCGTGCGCGTGCCGAAGCAGAACGTCTAGCCAAAGAGGAAGAGGAACGTAAGATTAAAGAGCAAATCGCCAAAGAAAAAGAAGAAGAAGGTGAAAAAATCTAAGTGAAATTGGGTTAGTGATTTAGAAAAAAATAGGGTTGAGCAAAAATGAATGCTCAGCCCATATTTATTGAAACACCTACTTGAAATCAGGAAGCTAGGATAGCCTTTACTAAATTAGGATTTCTTTGCTGCCAAGGCTGAGCAAAAACTCATCCAGTATTCCCATTTTTGAATAAACTCTTGGCGTAATGGCTGGCTGCCATCACTTGCATAGTAGTGAAATAGTCCAGTGGACTGTTTAAGGTGGGTCCAAAATGGGACTGCGCCCCAAGATAAGGACCGTCAATCAGCAGTGGTTCATAGGTGCTTTAGCACCTATGAACTGTAACTAGGGGTAGGCCTAGCCAATAAGTTCTACTCCCAACCACGCGTCAATCTGGTAAATCTAGAACAGTGTTAACGAGTCTGGACTTTTGCCCCAGACTCCACTGTCCACTGCTGGCTGGTTTTCCTTTTGCCGCAAGGCCAAAGCGGAAAACCCTAAACGAATATGATGACCATTGTTAATCTTATTTCCAGCCTCAAAAGGTCCGGAGGATCTTTTGAGCTGTGCGGGGTGGGATATGAACCAAAATTTTCAATTTTTGGAGTGATCCCACTCACTAGAAGTGTATCAAGGCTTGATTTAAATGGGTTTCGATTAGAAAGGGAGAGGAAAAATGGGGAAAATTGCCAAAATTATTGTAGATGTCCCACTGATGCAGACGGACAAGCCCTTTTCCTATCGAGTTCCAGATGATTTGTCAGACAGTATCAGTCTAGGCAGCCGGGTTCATGTTCCCTTTGGTAAGGGAAATCGATTGTTACAAGGTTTTGTCGTAGGATTAGCAGATGGAGAAATGACAGATCTTAAACCTGTCACAGCTGTGCTAGATTTTGAACCAGTTCTAAATCAAGAGCAACTGGACTTGGCTGATCAGATGCGACATACTGTTTTTTCCTATAAGATTTCCATGCTCAAATCTATGATTCCCAGCCTGCTCAATTCTAATTATGATCGCATTTTAGAGGCTCGAGGGGATCTGTCTGATTCGGACAGGGACTGGATTTTTGCTAGGCATGATAAGGTTTCCTATGTAAGCTTGGATAAGGAGCGTCAAGCTAGAGTTGCTAAGTTGGTGCGCATGGGGCAAATCAAGGCTACCTATTCAGCTAAGGATAAAAAGACGCTCAAAACAGTTAAATATTATCAGGCCAAACCAGAAGTTTTAGCGGATTTGGAGATTTCCAAACGGGCTAAAAAGCGTCAGGAATTGAAAGACTACCTCTTGGCCAAGCCTGAGCGAGCGCTTCTATCTGATTTGCAACAGCTCTTTTCTCGTGACCAGATTAAGTATTTTGTTCAAGCGGGAGCTCTAGAAATAAATGAGGTTTCTGTCAATCGAAGTCAGGATTATTTTGACAAGGTGAAAAGAACGGACTTTTTAGAGCTCAATCAAGAGCAGACTCATGCCGTTAAAACCATTGTGTCAGATATTGGTCAGCCCAACAAGCCTTACCTACTCGAAGGAATCACAGGCTCGGGCAAGACAGAAGTGTACCTGCATATTATTGATCATGTGCTTAAACTAGGAAAGACAGCCATTGTCCTTGTGCCAGAAATTTCTTTGACGCCCCAGATGACCAATCGTTTTATTTCCCGTTTTGGTGAGCAGGTTGCCATTATGCATTCGGGTCTGTCTGATGGGGAAAAGTATGATGAGTGGCGGAAAATAAAATCAGGTCAGGCCAAGGTTGTTGTCGGTGCACGATCGGCTATCTTTGCTCCCTTGGAAAAGATCGGGGCTATCATTATTGATGAAGAGCATGAAGCCACCTATAAGCAAGAATCTAATCCGCGCTATCATGCCCGTGATGTCGCTCTCCTTCGGGCCAAATACCATAAAGCAGTTCTCGTTATGGGCTCAGCGACACCGAGTATTGAGAGTAGGGCTAGGGCTAGCCGAGGGGTTTACCATTTTATCCGCCTGACGCAAAGAGCCAATCCTATGGCTAAAATTCCTCAGGTCCAAATTCTTGACTTTAGGGATTTTCTGGGTAAACAGGCAGTCAGCAATTTTACCCCGCCCTTAGTCGATAAAATTAAGGACCGCCTAGAAAAAGGGGAGCAGACTGTCCTTATGCTCAATCGCCGAGGATTTTCCAGTTTTATTATGTGTCGCGAATGTGGCTATGTGGATGACTGTCCTAACTGTGATATTTCCCTGACCCTGCACATGGATACCAAGACGATGAACTGTCACTACTGCGGTTTTCAAAAGGGCATTCCAAGAGTATGTCCTAATTGTGGCAGCCGTAGCATTCGCTACTATGGTACAGGAACTCAGAAGGCCTATGATGAATTGCAGGAAATTTTGCCGCAAGCCAGAGTGCTGCGGATGGATGTTGATACTACAAGAAAAAAAGGGGCTCACGAAAAGATCCTCCAAGACTTCGGCCAAGGGAAGGCCGATATTCTTCTGGGAACTCAAATGATTGCCAAGGGTCTGGATTTTCCTAATGTCACCCTAGTTGGGGTGCTCAATGCCGACACTTCGCTCAACCTACCGGATTTTCGTGCGGCAGAGCGAACTTTCCAACTCTTAACTCAGGTTGCTGGTCGGGCAGGACGGGCTGAAAAAGAAGGGGAGGTCATCATCCAGACTTATAATCCTAAAAATTATGCCATCCAATTGGCTAAGGAACAGGATTACGAGGCTTTTTATGCCTATGAGATGAAGGTTCGCCATCAGCTGGCCTATCCGCCTTATTTTTATACGGTTGGTTTGACCTTTTCTCATAAAAGTGAGGAAGTTTTGGTTCAGAAATCTTTTGAAGTACTTCATTTGTTAAAAGAACAACTCAGTGATCGGGTTAAAATTTTAGGGCCAACTCCTAAGCCCATTGCCAGAACTCACAATCTCTATCACTATCAAATTATGATTAAGTACCGCTTTGAAGATAAGTTAGAGACTGTCCTCAACCAAATTTTAGACTTGACCCAAGATAAAAGCAATAAGGATTTACGTCTGATTATTGACCATGAACCGCAAAGTTTTGTCTAAGCTAGAAAGGAAGGCCCTTAGGCCGAAGAAAATTGATGAAAAAAATTGTATTTATGGGAACGCCCGCCTTTGCGGCAACTGTTCTAGAAGGCTTAATTGCTAGCAAGGCCTACGAAATTTTAGCTGTGGTTACCCAACCAGACCGAGCAGTCGGCCGTAAGAAAGAGATTCGTATGACTCCTGTCAAGGAGGTGGCCTTAGCCAATAATTTAGCAGTCTATCAGCCTGAAAAACTGTCTGGTTCTCAGGAGATGGCAGATTTATTGGCTCTAGGAGCTGATGGTATCATCACTGCAGCCTATGGCCAATTTCTACCCAGCAAGCTTCTTGACCGAATGGAATTTGCCCTCAACGTCCATGCTTCCCTCCTGCCCAAGTATCGCGGAGGCGCACCGATTCACCATGCTCTCATCAATGGCGATGACAAGGCTGGTGTAACCATCATGGAGATGGTTAAGGAGATGGACGCCGGTGATATGGTTGCCCAAGCTAGTCTTCCCATACTGGATAAGGATAATGTCGGCAGCCTCTTTGAAAAATTAGCTGTTCTTGGACGTGACTTGCTCCTGGAAGCCCTACCGGACTACTTGGCAGGCAAGCTTCAGCCTCAGCCTCAAGATCCAGATCAAGTGAGCTTTTCGCCTAATATCACTCCTGAACAGGAACGCTTGGATTGGAGTAAGTCGGCCCGTGCCCTCTTCAACCAAATCCGGGGAATGTATCCGTGGCCAGTTGCGCATACGCTTTTAAATGGTCAGCGTTTTAAAATCCATCAGGCCCAATCATTAGAGTTAGAGGGACAGGGCCAGCCTGGTCAAATTATTGAAAAGACCAAGAAAACACTAGTCGTCGCAACAGGCCAGGGGGCCCTTTCTCTTATCGAAGTGCAGCCAGCAGGCAAACCTAAAATGAACATTACTGACTTTCTCAATGGATCTGGTCAGAAACTTAAAGTAGGTGATTTCTTTGGCGGCTAAAAAAGGAAGGTCTGCCCGCGGTCTAGCCTTACAAATCCTTGAAGAGGTCTTCCGGCAAGGGGCCTATTCCAACCTTGCTCTCAATCATGGACTCTCAGGCTCAAGCCTTAGTCAGCAGGACAAGGCTTTGGTGACCGAATTAGTTTATGGGACAGTGGCTAGAAAGATTACTCTAGAATGGCAGTTAGCACATGTCATCGAGGATCGTGATAAATTAGAGCCTTGGGTGTACACCTTACTGCTGCTCAGCCTTTATCAACTACTTTATCTGGATAAAATTCCCAGCCATGCCATAGTTAATGAAGCGGTTGAATTGGCTAAGAGCCGTAGTCAGAAGGGGGCAGACAAATTAGTCAATGCTGTCCTGCGTAAATTAACCAAGGGCCCTCTGCCTGATCCAGCTTGTATTAAACGAAAGAATAAGCGTTACTCGGTTCAATATTCCCTGCCTGTCTGGCTAGTCAAGAAGACTATTGAGCAGTACGGTGAAGAACGCGCTATCAAAATTTTTGCGAGTCTCTTTGTCCGCAACAAGGCTAGTGTTCGGGTGACTAATCCGGCTAAAATGGCAGAGATTCAGGCAGTGACTGGGGCGGAACGATCCTGCCTCTCACCGGTTGGTTTGGTTAAAAAATCTGGCTATTTTGCTGGGACGAATTACTTTAAAAATGGTGAGCTAACCCTCCAAGATGAATCTAGTCAGCTAGTAGCGCCGACCTTAAAGCTTGAAGGGGATGAGCAGGTTCTGGATGCCTGCGCGGCTCCTGGTGGAAAAACGACCCATCTAGCTTCCTATCTGACAACAGGGCGTGTAACAGCCTTAGATCTTTACGATCATAAGTTGGACTTGATAAAAGATAATGCTCGCCGCCTGCATGTGGCTGACAAGATTCAAACGCGTAAGTTGGATGCAGGTCAGGTCTATCAAGAGTTTGGCCCCGACAGTTTTGATAAAATATTGGTCGATGCACCTTGTTCAGGTATCGGCCTCATTCGACGTAAGCCTGATATCAAGTACAGCAAGGATAGTCAGGATTTTGAGGCTTTATCAGACATCCAGTTGGCTATTTTGAACAGTGTTTGTCAAACCTTGCGCAAAAATGGTATAATATCCTACAGTACTTGTACCATTTTTCGGGAGGAAAATCAGGACGTGATTAGTAGATTTCTTGAGACCCACCCGAATTTTGAGCAGGTAAAACTGGAACATAGGCAAAAAGATATTCTGACAGATGGATTTATTAGTATCACACCAGAACTCTATCAGACAGATGGTTTCTTTATTGCTCAGATTAAGCGGATTTATTAGCTTGAAAGGACAGTTAAACAATTCATGGAAATTGCTTTGCGTACTGATATCGGTCAAAAGAGGTCTGAAAATCAGGATTTCATCAACCAATTTAGTAACAAGTCAGGGACACCCCTTATTATCTTAGCAGATGGCATGGGTGGGCATCGCGCCGGCAATATTGCCAGCGAGCTGACGGTGACAGACCTGGGAAAGATTTGGGAAGAAACCGATTTTTCTGATTTGAGTCAAATCCGTGACTGGATGATTGATGTTATTGAAAAAGAAAATCAAAAGATTCATGAGCTCGGAAAAGAAGAATCTTACCGTGGTATGGGAACAACCATCGAAGCTGTTGCTGTTGTCGATAACGCTGTTCTCTATGCCCATCTAGGGGATTCTCGGATTGGTTTGGTCAGAAATGGCCAGTACCAGCAACTGACAACAGATCATTCGTTAGTCAATGAGTTGCTTCGAGCTGGTCAAATTACTGAGGAAGAGGCAGCCATCCACCCTCAGAAAAATATTATCACTCAGTCCATTGGTCAACAGAGCCCAATCGAGCTTGATTTGGGGGTTCAACAGCTGGAACCAGGGGATTTCATTTTGATGAACAGCGACGGTCTGACCAATATGATTTCCAATGAGACTGTCGTTAATGTTCTGCTGGCTGATGATGAAAGTCTTCCAGAAAAAGCTAATCAGTTAATAGCCCAAGCCAATAAGGCTGGTGGCTTAGATAATATTACCGTGGGACTCTTGCACGTAGAAGGTGAGGCGGCATTATGATCCAGATTGGCAAATTATTTGCTGGTCGCTATCGCATTCTCAAGTCCGTCGGTCGAGGTGGTATGGCTGACGTTTACTTGGCTAATGACCTGATTTTAGAAGGGGAAGAAGTTGCCATCAAGGTGCTTCGGACCAACTATCAGACTGACCAAGTAGCTGTGACGCGTTTTCAGCGAGAAGCGCGTGCCATGGCTGAACTCAGCCATCCCAACATTGTTTCAATTAGGGACATTGGAGAAGAAGATGGGCAGCAGTTCCTTGTAATGGAATACGTTGATGGCTCAGACCTCAAACATTATATTCAGGATAAGGCTCCCTTATCTAATTCTGAAGTTGTCAGGATTATGGAAGAAGTCCTATCAGCCATGACTTTGGCTCATGAAAAAGGCATTATTCACCGTGATCTGAAACCTCAGAATATTCTTTTAACTAAAGATGGCACGGTCAAGGTGACCGACTTTGGAATTGCTGTGGCTTTTGCGGAGACTAGCTTAACTCAGACAAATTCCATGTTGGGTAGTGTCCATTATTTGTCGCCTGAACAGGCGCGTGGTTCCAAAGCAACGGTGCAATCGGATATCTATGCTATGGGGATTATGCTCTTTGAAATGCTGACTGGGCACATTCCTTATGATGGTGACAGCGCTGTGACCATTGCTCTGCAGCATTTTCAAAAACCTCTACCGTCAATTAGGGAGATTAATCCTGACGTTCCTCAAGCACTGGAAAATGTTGTTATTAAGGCAACAGCCAAGCGTTTGAATGATCGCTACAAATCAACCTATGAAATGAGCCGAGACCTCATGTCCAGTCTCAGCTATAACCGCAGTCGGGAAGCTAAGCTCGTCTTTTCAGATGTAGCAGATACTAAAACCTTACCGAAAATTGATACTAATACAGCAAATGCTTCAACAGAGCAACTGCTCAAGGCGACTGATAAAAAGGTCAAGGCACCAGTAAAACCTGTGCCCAAGCCGAATGAAAAGGTCAAGCCCAAGCGTAAGCACAAGAGCTACAGTATCTTTAGCAAGGTTGCAATTGCCTTAGTGCTGGTCCTAGTCGCTATTTTTGCCTTTTTAATGCTGCGAAATCCATCGACAGTTTCTGTGCCTGATATATCTGGTCAGGAACTATCAGCTGCGAGGACTGCAATTAAAGATTCAGGTCTTAAAGTAGGCCAAGTGATTAAGGTGGAGAGCGATTCTGTTGAAAAGGGAAAGGTTGTTCGAACCGACCCAGCTGCCGGGACCTCAAAAAAAGAGGGGACGTCTGTTGATATCTATGTGTCCAGCAGTGGTGGTAGCTTCAAGATGAAGGACTATACAGGAAAAAATTCTGACGATGCTGTAGAAGATTTAACGTCTAATTATGGTGTTGATAAATCAAAGATAGAAGTTACCGAAGTTTCTACGACTGACTACGAAGAAGGAACCATTATCAGTCAGAGCCCATCAAAGGGAGATAAATTTAATCCATCTGGTGATGATACAATCAAATTTACAGTTGCTGTCTCTGGTTCGACAACGATGCCAAATTTGACGGGTATGACCTACTCTCAGGCTGTATCTACGCTAACGGCGATTGGTATTAAATCATCACGCATTAAGATTTATTCTTCATCGACTGGCTCTGAAACTTCGCCATCGTCTTCCAGTATTATTTCTGGTCAGAATCCTTATTATGGAGCCAGCCTAGATTTGTCTTCCAATGATGATATCATTCTCTATGTGCAGGATGCCTCATCGAGCTCATCAAAGTCAAGCTCGTCAAATTCCGCAAGTGATGAAGAGGATGATTCAAGTGACAGTAGTACGTCATCCGGTTCGGAGGATTCTGAATCATCGCAATCACAGCCATGATGCCACCTAAAGGTAAAGAAAACAAATCAATATAACCCAAGTTCCCCGCTCATCTGAGTGGGGATTTTCAGTCTCTAGACCTATCTTTAAAGCTGATAGCTCAAATCCTACTGCAATTTCAAGGGATTTTTGGTACAATGAGCAGGTAATATCAGATAGGGGAACTAGGTGCGAACGTCTAGTTTTTGATGAAGGAAAACCATGAAAAAATTCCAATTTTTCTTGTTGGTGGAGGCGTTGCTTTTGAGCATGGCCCTCTTGACCATCTTGTCAGAAAGCTTAACAGCCTTTATTTTAATCTTGGCTTTGACTCTATTAGCCCTCCTGTTCTTTAACAAGGATAATCGGGGGAGCTTTTTACTGACGGTCAGTTCCCTCTTTCTTTTCCTAGTCTTTATGCTCAATCCTTATATGATTGCAGCAGTTCTGTTAGCGGTGGCCTATACTATTGTTAACCATTTTTCTGAAGTCAAGCATCGCAATCGCTACGCTGTCATAGAATTTGAAAAGGACCATCTCTCAGTTACCCCCAAGCCCAACCAATGGATCGGTGTCAGTCGCCATATCAGTCAGGATTTTTATACTTTTGATGATATCAATGTTATTAGAATCAGTGGCTCTGACACTATTGATTTAACTAAGGTTATCGTAACAGGGCGGGATAATGTCGTGATTATCCGAAAAATTTATGGGCCGACTAAGATTATTGTTCCACGGGATATTGCGGTTAAATTAGATGCTAGTGCTATTTATGCGAGTGTTTCCTATCTGGGTTTTCCTGAATACGATCTCCGCAATCAATCGATCAAGTTAGAACAAAAAGATGACCAGGAACTCTTGCGGTCGGTTAAGGTGGTTGTTAATATCTTTGCTGGTTCTATAGAGGTGGTGCGAGCATGAAGCGAAATGATTTTTTGTTAATTTTTCTCTATGTTTGCGTAACCGTGGGATTTATCATCTTTATTATTTTTGATAGTCTCAATCTAGATGCTAGATTGGTTTTTGCTGATCCGAGGGTTCTGGAACAGTTTATCTTTTCGGTGACTTTGCTCATGTTCTCTGTCAGCTTTCTCCTGATTTTGGTCTGGTTGGTGGTTGATGACAATAGTAAGCGTCACTTAAATAAAAGCTTGCGGCGAATTATCAATAATCAAGCAGTCGGCAAACAACCAGAGTCAGAGGTCGGAAAAAATATTGAGCGTTTATCAAAGCAGATGAGCCGGATAACAGCTAATCTGCAAAAAACTGAGAATGCCTATATTTCCAATAGCCGAACCATTGTCACTCAGGAACGTAAACGAATTGCCCGTGACTTACACGATACAGTCAGTCAAGAGCTTTTTGCTTCCTCCATGATGTTGTCTGGCGTAGCACAAAATTTAGACAACTTAAATAAAGACAAACTCAGAGAACAATTAAATTTAATTGAAACAACCCTTATCAGTGCCCAGAATGATTTGAGAATAATGCTCTTGCACTTGCGGCCAACTGAGCTGCAAGATCGCACACTTTCAGAAGGTATATCCATGCTTTTGAAGGAACTTAAGGACAAAAGTAACATTGAGACAGTCTTTAACGAGGAGGTTGACCAGCTACCTAAGGTGATTGAGGACAATCTTTTTCGGATTGCCCAAGAATTCATTTCCAATACCCTTAAGCATGCCCATGCCAGCCGTCTGGAAGTTTATCTCTACCAAATTGAAAATGAAGTTCAGTTTAAGATGATTGACAATGGGCAGGGATTTGATGTGGATGCCAGTCGGGAACTCAGTTACGGTCTCAAAAACATCCAAGATCGAGTTGATGATCTAGCAGGGACTGTAACGATGCTCAGTAGCAAGGGCAAGGGAGTTTCGATGGATATCCGCTTGCCAATTTTAGATGATTACGATGAAGAAGAGAAAGTTGAGGATGAAAACGATGGAAAAGACTAAAATTATTCTAGTTGATGATCATGAGATGGTCCGATTGGGCTTGAAAAGTTTCTTTAATATGCAACCGGATATTGAGGTTATCGGTGAGGCTGACAATGGCAAAGATGGAGTTGAGATGGCTCTTGATCTACGGCCAGATGTTGTTGTTATGGATTTAGTCATGCCTGAGATGGATGGGGTTGAAGCCACTCTGGCCATTCTCAAGGAGTGGAAGGCTGCTAAAATCCTCGTTTTGACTTCTTATCTGGATAATGAAAAAATTTATCCAGTTATTGAGGCAGGCGCCAAAGGATATATGCTCAAAACTTCCAGTGCTGCTGAGATTCTCAACAGTATTCGCAAGGTAGCTCAGGGCCAAGTAGCAATTGAGACAGAGGTTGATAAGAAAATCAAATATCATGACCAGCATCCAGACTTGCATGATGACTTAACAGCACGGGAACGTGATGTTTTGGCTCTCTTGGCTAAGGGTTACGACAATCAAACTATTGCTGATGAACTCTTTATTTCGCTCAAGACGGTTAAAACCCATGTTTCGAATATCTTAGCTAAACTTAATGTTGAAGACCGTACGCAGGCAGTGGTCTACGCTTTCCAACATAATCTGGTTTCACAAGACAATCAATAAAAATTGCTTTGCAGCCGAGAGATGTCACCGTACTTTTTGACTTCGTTACCCCAAGTAACCATCAAGCTATTTGCATAGGTTGCAAAAACAGAGCATGACCACTAATGATCGGTTTTTAGAAGAAACAATCGATGTTGTGCTTGAGAGAGGCATCTTGGTATTCGCAAAAATCTTAGGGAATAAACTGAACGTCCAGCCATCTCGTAAGCTTACTGAAGCAGTTTATAATTATTTTTACCGAATGGATGGAAAGAAGGTATTGAACCTAACGAATAGTGAGTCAGTTCAAATAAGAGATTATTGGTGGAGCTTCCCCGACCGAAAGTTAACCCATAAATTTTAATGAAAGAAGATGAGCAAAAAGATTGTCTTGCTTAATATGTTTTCTGTACGACAGGCATGTTATACTCAAAACTTATCTTTCACAAAATAAGGACCGGTCAGACGTTTGGCTGATTACTATTTAAAACGGAAGATAAGTTGAACCGTCGTTATGCCAAACAGCATATACGGTGGTGTGAGTAGGGACTAAGAAACTGTATTCACAACTTTAAATTCTTAGCGTCAGCTGGGAAAAGCGACCATAAGGTCGCTCAAAACAGACAGTTGCCGCCGTGGTAAAAAGACGATTGACTCTATTTAAATCAATCGTCGAGGGGATTTTCAAGACCCTAGGCTTGAAAATGAGCAATGGAACTCCGTTAGGAGGTCGCTTGCGTCCCTACCACATAAGGCTAACTGTCAAAAAATGTGAATACAAGTTCTAAGAGTCAGCCTCTACTTGATTGTGCGTCCCTGTTCACCATAGCCTGAAGGTTCTGAGTGAATAACCATTCTGACGCTACCTTTCCTAAAGTTTCTGCTATAATAGTATTGACAATAGGAGTGATGTTATGGACGCAAAAACAAAATACAAGGCTAAAAAGATTAAAGCTGTCTTCTTCGATATCGATGATACCCTTCGGACTAAAGACACTGGTTATATGCCAGAGTCTATTAAAAAAGTCTTCAAACAATTAAAAGAAAAAGGAATTATCACTGGTATTGCTTCTGGGCGAGCTCGCTATGGCGTTCCTAAAGAGGTACAGGACCTAAATGCTGATTACTGTGTTAAATTGAATGGGGCTTACGTCAAGGACAAGGATAAGAATATTATTTTTCAGCGCCCAATCCCTGCGAACTTGGTTAAGGCCTTTAAGGCTTGGGCCGATGAAATTGGTATTTATTACGGCTTAGCAGGTCGTCACGAAGCGGTCTTGTCCTACCGTAATGATGTGATTAGTGATGCTATTGACATTGTCTATTCCAATTTAGATGTTAACCCTGATTTTGATAAGAATCATGATGTTTATCAAATGTGGACCTTTGAAGATACTTTAGAGGATTTGGATTTACCAGAGTATTTGTCTGAGCACTTACGATTAGTGCGATGGCATGACCATTCCTTTGATGTCGTGCTCAAGGATGTCTCCAAAGCTCTAGGTGTTTCAAAACTAGTAGAGTATTTAAATCTCAAGCCAGAGAATATTTTATTTTTCGGCGATGGTCCAAATGACCTAGAAATGTTTGACTATGTTGGTCTTAAGGTTGCTATGGGGAATGCTGTTCCTGAGTTGAAGGAAAAAGCAGACTTTGTGACGAAAACAGTAGAAGAAGATGGCATTTTATATGCCTTGGAGGAATTAGGTTTGGTTGAAAAAGAGTTACACTTTCCACAATTGGATTTAGAAAATCACGGTGGTCCCGTTGCCACTATCAAGACAAATCAAGGAGATCTGATGGTAAAGCTCTTTCCTGATCAGGCTCCTAAAACCGTTGCCAACTTTATTGCCCTAGCTAAAGATGGCTATTATGATGGTGTCATTTTCCATCGTATTATCCCAGACTTTATGATTCAAGGTGGCGATCCAACGGGCACTGGCATGGGTGGTGAATCCATCTATGGGGAACGTTTTGAA
Organism: Streptococcus criceti HS-6; assembly: GCF_000187975.2. Lineage (NCBI taxonomy): Bacteria > Bacillati > Bacillota > Bacilli > Lactobacillales > Streptococcaceae > Streptococcus > Streptococcus criceti. The sequence continues at coordinate 6,860 of NZ_AEUV02000002.1, read as the reverse complement.
GATGAATTTTCAGAAGAACTCTACAATTTGCGTGGAGCTCTGTCGATGGCCAATGCGGGTCCAAATACCAATGGTAGCCAGTTTTTTATCGTCCAAAATAAGAATTTTCCATATTCGGCTAAGGAGCTAAAACGTGGTGGTTGGCCAGAAGCTATTGCAGATGCCTATGTGACAGGCGGGACCCCGCATTTAGACCGCCGTCATACGGTATTTGGTCAGTTGGCGGATGAGGCATCTTTTGATGTTTTGGATAACATTGCCGCTGTCGAAACTGGTGCTCAAGACAGACCGATTCAGGATGTCCTTATTGAAACAATTGAGGTTCAGGATTGATGAAGATTGGTGAAAAATATAAGGGAGTCATTACAGGTGTCAAGCCCTACGGGGCCTTTGTTGCCCTTGAGAACGGGACGACTGGCCTGATTCATATTTCAGAAATCAAGACCGGTTATATTGAAAATATTTTTGACACTCTCAAGCTTGATCAAGAAGTACTTGTCCAAGTTTTGGACTACGATGAATTCAGTGAAAAAGCCAGTCTCTCTATGCGAACCTTAGAGGAAGAAGGGTACCATTTTTCTCACCGCCATCGTTTTTCGAACAGCCGTTATAAGATTGGATTTAAACCTTTGGCAGACAATATGGAAATATGGGTTGAAGAAGGTTTAGATTACCTTAATAGAAAAAAGGTTGACTGATACCAAATGTCAACCTTTTTCTAGTTTATGTTAGTTGTAATTATACTCATTCTTCAGAGTCATAGAGACTGGTTGATAGATAGCGTTCACCATTGTCAGGTAAAAGTGTTAAGACTTTTTTACCAACACCTAGTTCTTGGGCAACTTGGATAGCGGCATAGATAGCGGCTGATGAAGAGATGCCTGGGAGGAAGCCTTCTAGGCCACCGATAAGGCGACCAGTTGCAATAGCATCATCGGATTTCACCCGAACAATACTATCGTAGGCCTTGGTGTCTAGGGTTTCAGGGATAAAGCCGGCAGAAATGCCTTGAATCTTATGAGGACCAGGTTTATCTCCAGAAAGGATGGCTGATTCATCTGCTTCTACAGCATAAACTTTAACAGATGGATTAGCTTTTTTTAGAGCATGGGAAACACCAGAAAGAGTACCGCCTGTACCAACACCAGCAACAAAAGCATCTAAACCACTTGGACCAAAGGCTTCAATAATTTCTGCACCTGTAGTGGATTCATGGATAGCGGGGTTAGCAGGGTTATTAAATTGCAAGGGTACCCAGCCTCCGATTTCTGTAGCTAAGTCTTTAGCCTTCTGGATGGCTCCCTTCATCCCCTCGCTGCCTGGTGTCAAGACTAACTGAGCACCGTAAGCCTGAATGATTTTGCGACGCTCAACACTCATGGTCTCTGGCATAGTAATAATAACCTTGTAACCTTTAGCAGCTCCAACCCAAGCTAAACCGATACCAGTATTCCCACTAGTTGGCTCAACAATGATACCGCCGGGTTTCAAGAGGCCCTTTTGTTCGGCGTCTTCAATCATTGATAAAGCAATCCGATCCTTGACAGAAGAACCAGGGTTGAAGGATTCTAATTTGACATAGACATCGGCTGCCCCCTCGGGGACGCTCTTGTTTAATTTAACAATGGGAGTATTGCCAATCAATTCCGTAACATTATTATAGATTTTTGTCATACTTTCACCTCTCAAAAGAATCTTAGAATTGCTAATAGTATAGATGTCAAAAGAACTTTTGTAAAATACAAATTCTCTATCAAGTGATAAAGAATAATTATCAGCTAATTGGAACTTCGACGACTTTACTGCCGGATTTCTTACTGGTAACCTTACCCTGGTAAAATTCAACCAAGGCTGAATAAGTAGCTTCTATTTTATCAGGATCGACATAAATGGTGGTTCGGACCCTATCAGAGAACTCTGTATCTTGCTCTTGCAGGACCTCTTGAGCTAAAAAGTTGGCAAAGGTTTGATACTGGGGATAGGAAAGTTCGATTTGAATACCTGCTTGATCTTTGACCTCAACCACCCCCTGTTTCTTAATAGTGTCAGCGACAATACTGGAATAAGCACGGACAAGGCCGCCTGTACCTAATTTTATTCCCCCAAAATAGCGAGTCACAACAGCAACGATATTGGTCAGGCCCTGCTTTTCTAGAACGGTGAGCATTGGCACGCCAGCCGTTCCACTAGGTTCCCCATCATCACTTGAACGCTTGATTTCAGAGTTTTGACCGATAATCATAGCAGAACAGGAATGGTTAGCCTTGTGGTGCTCCTTCTTGATTTGAGCGATATAGGTACGTGCCTCTTCTTCACTGGTTACTCGTTTAATCTGGCAGATAAAGCGGGATTTTTTAATGATGTCTTCTCTGGTAGTATCTTTGGCAATTGTTTTATAATTCATGAAAAAATTTTATCATATTTCAAAACTTATGCGAATAGATAAATAGATGGAAAACTTAGAAAATTACTATGGTCGCCAATTTTTATCTTGGCAGTTATCTCCAGCATTGAAAGCACATGCTCAGACTGTACCGGCTACATTCAAAAAGTCTGGGAAGATCTATTGCAGCCGTTGTAACAGCTACTTGTTACCAGATTGGGTGCTGCCAGATGGCTCTTATTACTGCCGAAATTGTATTGCCTTCGGCAGGGTCACAAGTACAGACCAACTGTGTTATTTTAAACAAAAAGCCTTTTCCTTCGCCTCCTATTTAAACTGGCAAGGACAATTAACTTCTTATCAGCAGGAAATTTCTGATAAACTTGTCTCTGCTGTTGAGAAAAGGGAAGATATCCTAGTTCATGCTGTAACGGGTTCGGGTAAAACAGAAATGACTTATCAGGCAGTTGCCTCAGTCCTCCAAAAAGGAGAGGCAGTTGCCTTAGTTAGCCCAAGAATTGATGTCTGTCGCGAACTCTATCAGCGTTTTCGACGTGATTTTACATGCCCGATTTCATTGTTACACTCAGGGTCGGAAAATTATCATCGCTCACCTCTTTTAATTTCAACTGTCCATCAACTTTTTAAGTTTCGTCAGGCTTTTGAGCTTATTATTATCGATGAAGTCGATGCTTTTCCCTATGTAGATGATCAGAGCCTTTACCAAGCCGTGGCAAATGCTCTTAAGCCTCAGGGGGCAAAGATATTTTTAACAGCAACTTCGACTGATAATTTAGACAAAGCGGTGAGGAAAAAACAGATAAAGGAAGTTCACCTAGCTAGGCGCTTCCATGCCCATCCGCTTGTTCTTCCTAAATTAATTTGGCTGGCAAACTTGGATGTGAAGGTAAAAGGAGGAAAGCTACCCGCTAAATTGCTCAGTGATATCAAAAGACAAAGAAAAACTGGTTATCCTCTCTTGCTTTTTTATCCCACCATTAAGGAAGGTCAGCAGCTGGCACAGCTTCTTCAAAATTATTTACCAGAAGAGAAGATTGGCTTTATTTCTAGTCGAACAGATCAGCGATTGGACTTAGTTCAAGATTTTCGTGACGGTAGAATAAACCTCCTTGTTTCGTCGACGATTTTGGAAAGAGGAGTAACCTTTCCAAAAATAGACCTTTTTGTTTTGGATGCCCACCATAAATTGTATACCAAATCTTCTCTGATCCAAATTGCTGGCCGAGTTGGTCGAAGTAGCGAGCGACCAACTGGCTCATTGCGCTTCTATCATAGGGGTGTTACAAAAGCTATGCGGCAAGCAGTTTCTGATATTAAAATGATGAATAAAAGAGGAGGCTTTTAAATGGGATGTTTGATATGTCGTAATCAAATTCAAAATGACATTAAATTTACCTCGCTCCTTTTTACCTATCAGGATGAAGTCTACCTTTGCGACGAATGTAGGGACCAATTCGAACCAATTCACTCGAAGCATTGCCCGAGTTGTTACAAATCTGGGATTGATGGTGTTTGCCCAGATTGCCTTTATTGGCAGAAGAAAGGGAAAGAAATCAATCACAGAGCACTGTATACCTACAATCAGGCAATGAAACAATACTTTTCTACATACAAATTTCAAGGAGATTATTTGTTAAGAAAAGTATTCTCGCATATTATGAAAAAAGTTTTAGCTGACTATAAAGAGTACAAAATCGTCCCTATTCCTCTAAGTAATGAAAGCTTTCAAAAGAGAAAATTTAATCAGGTTACTGGATTTTTAGATGCTGCTGCTCTGACATATTGCAATCTCCTAAAAATTGGTATAGAAGGAAAACCAACTCAATCTAGTAAGACAAGAGAAGAAAGACTAAAGACTGAACAGTTTTTTGTGATTGATTCCACTCAAAAGATTCCAGAAAAAGTCTTATTGGTGGATGATATCTATACGACAGGGGCTACAATGATTCTAGCTAAAGATTTACTCATTGAAAGTGGCGTGAAAATTGTAAAAACTTTTTCATTGGCACGCTAAAAATCCTTGCAAAAAATTCCAAATATAGTAAAATAAAAGAAAAGAAAGCGTTTTAACGCAAGAAAGAGGAAGCCTATGATTAAATTTAGTATTCGCGGTGAAAACATTGAAGTTACTGATGCTATCCGCAATTACGTAGAATCAAAATTAGCTAAAATCGAAAAATACTTTAATCAATCACAAGAGTTGAACGCTAAAGTAAACTTGAAAGTCTATCGTGAAAAAACAGCCAAAGTGGAAGTAACCATTCCAGTTGGTTCTATCACTTTGCGGGCAGAAGATGTCTCGCAAGACCTTTATGGCTCAATTGACCTTGTTTCAGATAAAATTGAACGTCAAATTCGCAAGAACAAGACCAAAATTGCTAAGAAACACCGTGAAAAGGTTGCGACTGGCGAAGTATTCTCAGCAGAATTTGTTGCTGAAGCAGTTGAAGAAGTTCCTGAGGCAAAAATTGTTCGAACCAAAAACATTGATTTGAAACCAATGGATGCGGAAGAAGCTATCCTTCAAATGGATTTGCTTGGACATGATTTCTTCATCTATACTGATGCTGAAGATGGAACAACAAATGTTATTTATCGCCGTGAGGATGGCGATTTTGGTCTTATTGAAGCAAAATAAATCTTCTTGAAAAAATTTACATAAAAACTCTAGGAATAAAAACCACATTCAAAAATAAGGACCAGGTCCTTTGAATGAAAATATTTCTGGAGTTTTTTTCTTAGTTCTATTGACAGCTTTTTTAGTTGATGTTAAACTTTAGACTAACTTTAAATTTTAGCTTTCTAAAGTTACTAAATTTCAAGTTCAAGTTAGCCAGTCTGTAAAAACTCTTTAGGAGATTTATAATTGAATAGTTTCTTTGGATAGTTGTTAATCCAGTTTTCAATAAATGCGACTTGTTGTTGAGTCGCATTTTTGCTTCCCTTAGGCAACCAGCGCCGGATGAGTCTATTATGATTCTCATTAGTTCCACGCTCCCAAGAAGAATAGGGGTGGGCATAGTAGATATGAGCAGGGTCAAAAACTTCTGCTAAACGACTGAATTCAGCCCCGTTATCAGCTGTGATAGAGTTAATTTGATAATCCCTGAGGATTGCTTTCAGAGCTTGATTGACTGAAGACGTGGACTTATCGGGAATGAGTCGAATGATTTGATAACGACTCTTTCTATCCGTTAGAGTCAACAGGCACTCGTTTTTTGCCCGAGTTTGAATAACCGTATCAATTTCAAAATCACCAACATTCTCACGCTTGTTAATGCTTTCTGGTCGTTCCTCGATAGACTTTCCAGCTGGCTTAAAGTTGGGACTGGCATGCTTTTTCTTAGTTTTCTCCTTGCGAGGATAAAGCATGTCAGCTTTAGTCAATCCTAAGTGTCCATGATGAATCCAGTAGTAAATAGTGGAGATGGGAACAGGTAATCCTTTTGCCTTTACTATCATCTCAGGAGAATATTTCTGTTTGATGTAGTGAGTTATCTTTTCTTTGAGTCCCTTGGTCAGGGAGACTTGTTTAACAGAACGTTTACGATTGTTTTGATAGGCTTTTTGGGCGAAGTCAGCTGAGTAGATCACCTCAAATTTTCCTTTACGCACTTGTTGTCTAACCTGACCACGTTTGACTTCGTTGTGAATGGTTTGAGGAGCTTTAGCCAATCTCCTAGCGATTTCACGATTTGAGAGCCCTTCTTGAAGCCAACGTTCAATTATTCTACGTTCAGTTAGTGTCAAATGTTTACTTTTTGGTGTATAATAGTTTTGCATCTCAGAGTCTTTCTAATTGTTATTGTGGTGATTACAATTATATCTCTCTGAGATGTTTTTTGATACTCTTAGGTGGCTAACTTCATTTTAGAACTTTCCAAATTTAAAGTTAGAAAAAATAGTTTGTAATTTTTTTAAAAAACTATTGACAAGTTTTTAAAAAGATAGTAAACTATAAGAGTTGCTTTAAAAGAAAGCACAAGACCTTTGAGAACTGAATAGAGACGAACCAAGACGTGCGGGTTAAGAGATTAACCTGTCAAGGAACAATAAACGGATAAGCCAGAGTGCTTAGCCGGACAAACTAGCATTAATGAGAGTTTGATCCTGGCTCAGGACGAACGCTGGCGGCGTGCCTAATACATGCAAGTGGAACGCTTCTTTTTTACCGAGTGCTTGCACTCACAAGGAAGAAGAGTCGCGAACGGGTGAGTAACGCGTAGGTAACCTGCCTGGTAGCGGGGGATAACTATTGGAAACGATAGCTAATACCGCATAACAATGGATAACACATGTTATTGATTTAAAAGGTGCAATGGCACCACTATCAGATGGACCTGCGTTGTATTAGCTAGTAGGTAGGGTAAAGGCCTACCTAGGCTGCGATACATAGCCGACCTGAGAGGGTGAACGGCCACACTGGGACTGAGACACGGCCCAGACTCCTACGGGA